>JANOCD010000048.1:0-132933 GCA_031411995.1 Cytophagales bacterium | reverse complement strand
AACTCCTGCTCAATCTGCACGGCATCCTGGATGATTTCGTGCACGCGGGCTTCGGGTAGCTTGTTTTGCAGGTGGTCTTTGTAGAGCAAGCAAGCGAAGTCGCAGTGCAGGCCTTCGTCGCGGGAAATCAGCTCGTTGGAGAACGTGAGGCCGGGCATCAGACCGCGCTTCTTCAACCAGAAGATGCTACAGAACGAGCCCGAGAAGAAGATGCCTTCCACCGCCGCGAAGGCAATCAGGCGCTCGGTGAAGTTCTCGGAGTTGATCCATTTAATGGCCCAGTCACCCTTTTTCTTCACGCACGGCACCGTTTCCAGCGCATTGAAGAGGTGGTCTTTCTGCTTGGGGTCTTTGACGTAGGTGTCAATCAGCAGCGAATAGGTTTCCGAGTGGATGTTTTCCATCATAATCTGGAACCCGTAGAAACATTTAGCCTCGGCATACTGCACTTCCGACAGGAAATTGACAGCCAGATTTTCGTTGACAATGCCATCGCTGGCGGCAAAAAATGCCAGTACGTGCGAGATAAAATGGCGTTCGCCATCGTTCAGGTTTGCCCAGTCTTTCAGATCCTGACCAAGATCAATTTCTTCCGCCGTCCAGAACGACGCTTCATGGGTTTTATAAAACTCCCAAATGTCCCAGTGCTTAATCGGGAAAAGCACAAAACGGCCTTTGTCTTCCTCTAAGATCGGCTCCATTGCAGTTGTCTGTACCATGCAGGCGTGTATTGTTTTAGTCGTGTAAAATACGAAGGAAAAAAGCATCACGGCGTGGTAACTTCAGCAATGCTTCTCCAAAAGTAAGCGTTTTTAGGCGATGGTCAAGCCACGGTTTACGAAGAAAAACAGCGAATGTATCCCCAATTTTTGTAACCACAACGGAATCAGGGGGTTGGTTAAAACGCTGTATGATTGTACGTTGAAAATAGACAGAATAAAACTCCTTCAGTTGATAATCAGTCCGTTGTACGCCTAATACTCTGTACTGTCCACAGACTTTACCCCCTTTTCTGTTATTTTTGCACTATGAATAGTACCACCTTTCCTATGCCCATCAGTGCCGTTATGATTACGCTCAATTCGGAGCGTCTCCTTCTCTCAATTCTCAACGCACTTGCCTGGTGCGACGAAGTGGTGGTGGTCGATTCGGGGAGTACCGACCAAACGTTGACCATCGCCCGCGAATGGGGTGCCCGCGTGTTGCACCGAGATTTTGATGGCTTTGGCACTCAAAAGGGGTTTGCCGTGGCTCAGGCCAAAAACGACTGGGTTTTGGTGGTCGATGCCGACGAACTAATGACCCCCGAACTGCAAGACGAGATTAGTCGGCGGGTGGGCAATGAGCCGGGTGTGGTGGGCTACGAAGTACCAATCTCACTGATTTTTTTGGGTCGGCTAATGAGCCACGGCGGGGAGTTTAAAATGCCCCACCTGCGACTGTTCAACCGGGCGTTTGGCACGTATAACACCAATCGCGTTCACGAAGACGTAGAACTGACAGGAGGGCAGGTGCTGACCCTGAAAAACCACATGCTCCACGACAGTTATGGCTCGTTGCATGAATATTTCGAGAAAATGAACCGCTACACCACGGCTGGGGCGCACGACCTGAACGGACGCGGTCGGCGGGCTTCGCTGTGGCAAGTTGTCGGGCGGTTACCGCTGACGTTTTTGAAGGAATACTTGCTCAAACGCAACCTTATGAATGGCTATCCCGGCTTTGTATGGTCGCTTTTTTCGGCATTTTACCCGGTCATGAAGTACGCCAAACTGCACGAACTCCAACAACAAAAAAGGCCGTCCCCGTAGGAACGACCTGCACGCATATATGAAGACAGAACCTGAACGGTTCTGAAAGGACTTCGGTAATGGGGGTGAATAAGTGTTTAATTGGCTTGGTACTCAGCTTCTTATTTACCAAGTTACCCCCTTACCTGATTACACTATTAAAAAAGGTCTTTAATGTCGATTCGGCGGTGCAGCAAATCTTCGTTTTTCAGAGGAAGAACCACTACTACCTTACCCGACTCGTGAATAGCTTCGATTTGTTCGGCTTCCACAAAGGTTGGAATATCGAGAACACGCAGGAACATGGGTACAGCCAACCGCTGAGAATTACCACCCGGATTAAGAATATCGTCGTCCTGCCGATTGGCTGTGCCAACAAGCAATGTATATAAAACCAACTTATTGCCTTCGACCAACACATTAAAGGCATTGGCATTAACGCCGGGGGCTGACAACGTTATGACGAGACGCTCTTCTTCGCGCTCCACATTCATCGTTGTCATGCTCGAACCGCCATAGAGCGTATTGAGAAGATCAATCTGACCTCCCGTTCCGCTGAACACATTTTCTATCGCTCTCATCGGTATCTGTTGTTTACTGGTCAATTACCCTATTCTATTCAAATGCCGTGCCGTTGGCTCCTTCACAACCAAATGCCGACAAGCTGTCAGTGATTTTTACAAAAAAACAGGTCTTATACGTCTTTTTGGCGTAGTTTTGGCTATTTGCCACCGTAATTTTTTTTGACCATTCACTATGTGGATTTTTATCGCGTTGCTTTTTGGGGTTTTTATGTGGCTAAATTTCCACAGAAACCACCACGGTTTACGAGTTTTGATGTATCACAAGGTCAGTACAGCCAACATTGATTTTATGACGGTGACAACGGAACAGCTTCGCCGACATCTCACTTACCTCCGGCAAGCCAACTACCAGTTTGTTTCATTAGCTAACGTGCTTGATTCACTGAAAAAAGACAGGGCTGTGTCGCTGCCCCGGCGGGCCATGCTGGTCACTTTTGATGATGCCTATCAAAATAACTTAACCAATGCACTGCCTATTCTACAGGAATTTGGGGTGCCAGTCACTATTTTTGTCTCAACAGCTTTTGTGGGCGGTATGAATGAATGGGACGGCAGCACTGACTCGATTTTGACAAGCGAACAGCTTAAGTGTCTCATTGATAAGGATTTTACATTGGCCTATCATTCGCACCGACACCTCAATTACAAGAACCATCCAATCGAAACCATAGAGACTGACTTGATCACAAATGTGGAGGAGGCAAACCGGATGAACCTGCCAATGGCATCAGCGTTTTCCTATCCATATGGGGGACGACCTAAAGAACCCGTTGCCCGGCAACAGATGGTTGAGGTAATGGAAAGGCTGGGAATTAAAGCCGCGTTCCGAATTGGGAATCGGATCAATAAAATACCAATCCGCGATTCGTATGACCTGAACCGAATTGATGTTCGCGGCACGGATTCGTTTGCCGTGTTCAAGCGGAAAGTGAAGTGGGGAAAATTGATTTGAACGATGCATATTAAAATAGGAACACGAGCCAGCCGGTTGGCGCTCTGGCAGGCCGAATACATACAGCAACTCCTTCAAACCGGGGGGCTTACCTCCGAACTGGTGTTGATCGAAACAAAAGGCGATCAGATTCTGGATCGGTCGCTGGCAAAAATTGGGAGTAAGGGCGTGTTTACGCAGGAACTCGAAGATCAGCTCCGGGCCAACACCATCGACATTGCCGTGCATAGTGCCAAAGATTTGCAGTCGTCGTTGCCCACTGACCTGAGTATCATTGCTTTTACGGAGCGCGAACAGGCCAACGATGTGTTGGTAAGCCGTAACATAACGCTTTCATTAACAAGTGGACAAGCCTTTGTGATTGGCACCTCGTCAACGCGCCGGGTGGCCCTGTTGCGGCATTATGCACCTCACCTGAAAGTCGTGGATATGCGGGGAAACCTGCAAACCCGGCTCCGCAAACTCGACGAGGGCCATTGCGACGCGCTTTTGCTGGCCTACGCGGGTGTTCACCGGATGGAGTATGACAACCTAATTGCCGAACACTTGCCGCTTGCGGAATTTACGCCCGCCGTGGGGCAGGGGAGTGTGGCCATCGAAGCCGCCGATACGCTTTCTTTGGATAAACTCGAAGCCATCCGCCAACTGACTAACCACGAGCCAACCGAAACCTGCCTGAAAGCAGAGCGGGCGTATCTGCGTCGGCTCGAAGGCGGTTGCAGCATTCCGGTGTTCGCCTTGGCGACGTGGGTAGGGGAAGCGGTTTCATTGACGGGAGGGATCATTAGTTTAGATGGCCAGCAAATGCTTCGCGAAACCTTTGTTGGCCCCCCCGCCGAAGCCGAACAACTCGGCAACCAGCTCGCCGAACACGTGTTGGCATTGGGCGGACAAGAAATACTGGTAAGCATTCGGGAGCAGATCTAACCACCTTTGCACCATGACGATCCGAATTGCCCAAACCGAAGCCGATTTGCACTACTGTTTGCCAGCTTTGTTGGGGTTGCGCCCGCATTTAAACGAGGAAATGATTTTGGCGATGGTACAGGAACAACAGGCCACTGAACGATTTCAGGTTGCTTTTGTCGATGTGGGCGATGAGTCGGCTCCAGCCGTGATAACCTACCGACGATTATCTATGCTCGCTTCCGGCAAAACGATCTATATTGATGAGTTGTCAACTCTGCCCGTGGCCCGTGGAAAGGGATACGCAGGCGCACTGCTCGACTTTGTGATTGAGCAGGCCCGCCAATTGGGTTGCCAAACCGTTTCGTTAGACTCAGGACACGGCCCCGACCGGGCCGATGCCCATCGGCTTTATCTGAACAAGCGATTCCGTATCAGCAGCCATCATTTTTCACTTATATTGTAGGTATTTGGATGAATTTTTAACCGCAAAGACGCAAAGACACGAGCACAATAGATGTCTGTTTATCAATTCTTTGCGCCTTTGCGTCTTTGCGGTTAATTTTTATATTTTAACGGTTTCGTTCCTAAAATGAACCTCTTCAAAATCAGTTGGAGTAACCTCCGCGACAAGCCACTGAGCAGTTTTCTGAGTGGTCTGCTGATGACCCTCGGCATTGCCATTATATCGTTGTTGCTCTTATTAAACAAGCAGTTAGACGATCAATTTCGACGCAACATCCGGGGTATCGACATGGTGCTGGGGGCCAAAGGCAGCCCGCTGCAACTGATTCTGTCGAGCATCTACCAAATCGACTCCCCGGTGGGCAACATCCCCCTTGCCGAAGCCGAACGCCTGACTCGTAATCCTATGATCAAAACGGCCATTCCGCTGGCCCTCGGCGACAATTATCGCTCGTTCAGAATTGTGGGAACGAACAAACAATATCTCGACCACTTTGAGGCTACTGTTGGTCAGGGAAAACTATTCGTGGCTGATTTAGAGTGTGTTATCGGTTCGCGAGTGGCAGAAACAACGGGTCTGAAAATAGGTGATTTGTTTGCCGGGTCGCACGGGTTGGATGAAGCCGGAGAAGCTCACGAAGAAACCAAATATAAGGTGGTCGGCATTCTGAACCCCAGCAATTCCGTCGCCGACCAACTGATTCTGACACCCGTTTCCAGCGTGTGGGCCATTCACGAACATCATGAACATGAAGAAGAAGATAAAAAGCAAGAAGGAGTTGCTGATGCCGATCATGACCACGAAGGCGAAGCGCACGCTGAGCATGCCGAAGAGGAAGAGCGCGAGATCACGAGTATGCTCATCAAGTTTCGGAATCCAATGGGGATGATGTTGGCGCGGGGCATCAACAACAACTCAAAACTACAGGCTGCAATGCCCCAAATAGAGGTAAATCGCCTGTTTGAGTTGCTGGGTGTTGGGGTAGAAACGCTGCGTTATCTGGCGTTGGCCATCATTTTTGTGGCGGGTATCAGCGTGTTTGTGTCGCTCTACAACTCCCTAAAAGAGCGTCGCTACGAAATGGCCCTGATGCTCTCGATGGGGGCTACCCGCTCACAATTATTCACGATGTTGCTTTTGGAAGGGCTGGTGTTGGCCCTGATTGGCTTTGTGGCGGGGCTATTAATCAGCCGCTTGAGCTTGTGGTTAATTTCGGGCTATGTGCAGGGAACATACCATTACAACTTAGCCAACTTCGGCATTCAGCCTGAGGAGTGGTACACTCTGGTTGCGGCCATCGGTATTGGTTTAGTAGCGGCTGCCTTGCCCGCCATCGGTGTTTACCGGATGAACATTTCACGGACGTTGGCGGAGGAGTAAGCACTCTGATTGACGTACTTATACTGCTAAGTCTCAAACTATAGTTTCTGGCTCTCCAACCGTACTTAAACCACTAAACCAAATGACCACCGTCCGTCTTCTACCCTGCATTCTTGTCTGTTTTTGCCTGGCGAATTCTGTCAATGGGCAGCAAAACCAAAAGTCCCAACAACCCGTTTTGGGCAGTCGTTCGGCTAAATTAATTGAGGTCAGCGGACTGAAATTCAAGGATTTAAACACAAATGGCCAGTTAGATAAGTACGAAGACTGGCGGTTGCCCGCCGACGAACGGAGCCGCGATTTACTGGCGAAAATGTCGGTGGAGCAGAAGGTTGGGTTTATGCTCATCAGCACCACCCGGCTCAAAAATGACTGGTCGTTTGAGGCTCCCAAATCGAAAGAGCCACTTACCAGCGATTTCAATGAGGATGATCTCGTGGCAAACATGAATATGTTCACGCGGAAGCCCTTGCCGACTCCCCTGATGAATGCCGCAGGCACCACCAAAGCGGTGAAGCAGTTTCACGGTCGGCATTTTATTTTGAGAGCCAATGTCAGTGCGCGAATGACCGCCGAATGGGCTAACAAACTACAGGCCCTGTGCGAAAGTCAACCACTGGGCATTCCGGCGATTGTGGCATCCAACCCCCGTAACCACGTGACCACTACAGCGGCCATCGGCACGAGCGTTGGCAAAACGGCCTTCTCCTCGTGGCCCGGCGAACTGGGTTTATCGGCCATGCGCGACCTGAAACTGACCCGCGAATTTGCCGATATTGCCCGGCAGGAGTGGGCCGCCGTGGGTCTCCGAAAGGGCTATATGTACATGGCCGATTTAGCGACCGAACCCCGTTGGCAGCGTGTGGACGGCACCTTTGGCGAAGATGCGAACTGGGCCGCGCAAATGATTACGCAGGTTGTGCTGGGCTTTCAGGGGTCGAAACTGAGCAATACCTCGGTCGCGATGACTACCAAACATTTTCCGGGTGGTGGAGCCGGAAAAGAAGGGCAAGACCCGCATTTCGAGTGGGGTAAAACTGAAGTGTTCCCCGGCGGGATGTTTGAAAACAACCTGATTCCGTTCAAGGCGGCTATTACGGCTGGCACTTCGGCCATGATGCCCTATTATTCGATCCCAACCGGAACGCAGTATGAACCCATTGCCTATGCCTACAACCGGGCCGTGATTCACGATCTGCTCCGTACCAAATTAGGCTTTAAAGGTATCATCAATTCCGACACCGGCCCCATCGAAATGATGCCCTGGGGGGCGGAAAACCTGAGCATTCTCCAACGCTACAAACGTACCCTCGAAGCAGGTGTAAATCTTTACTCCGGCACTGCTGACCCAACAAATCTGCTCGAAACCGTCAAAAGCGGTATGGTCGATATGAAGCTCATCGACGAATCAGTTACGCGGTTGCTGAATGAAAAATTTGAACTGGGTTTGTTTGAAAACCCGTATGTGGACGAAGATGCCGCCGAACGGATTGTGGGAAGTGCCCAATTTCAGGCTCGGGCCGATGTTGCCCTTCGGAAATCTATTGTTTTGTTGAGGAATGAGGCCAAAACCCTTCCCCTGAAAGCCAAAACAAAGGTTTACGTAGAAACTTACCAGAAACGGAACGGCGCACCGGCTTCGGGGTCGGGCCAAGTTTATACCAAAAACGAAGGCAAATACCCCCTCGAATTTGTAAATACTCCTGACGAAGCCGACGTGATTTTGCTTTGGATTGCACCCGGTTCCAAGTCGCTGTTTGCCTCCGATGGTTCACCGCTGGAACTATCGCTGTCGAAAAACGCAGTTGATGTGGCCTATGTGAATGCGCTAACGGCCAAAAAGCCAACGATTCTGGCAATCAATTACACCAACCCCTGGGTGATTGATGAGATTTATAGCCCGGCCAAAACAGGCAACATCAAAGGTGTAATCGCCACCTTCGGCACCACGATGGATGCCCTGCTAGACATTGTATCGGGGCAGTTTAAGCCCGGTGGAAAAATGCCATTCACCACACCGGTTTCCGCTGCTGCAGTAAATAACCAGTTAGAAGACGTGCCAGGCTACAAAGAAGGCGCGGGCTACGCCCTGTTCAAATATGGCGAGGGATTGAGTTACTGAGTGGTTTTACGATAAACAAAAAAGCCCCTCTATTTTTTTAAGAGGGGCTTTTTTGTTTTTGCATCCTCGGCCTGTGTCCTCACAGGCCGAGGATGCAAAATTCGCGTCATCCACGTTCCAATATTATTTATCTACACGTTTTCCGAAGTCAATTTGGCACCAAGATACTCGCGGTTCATGCGGGCAATGTGATCCAACGAAATCGACTTGGGGCATTCTACTGAGCAAGCACCCGTAAACGAGCAGGCTCCGAAACCTTCGGCATCCATTTGCGCCACCATCCGCTCGGCGCGAATGCTGCGCTCGGCCTGACCCTGTGGCAACACCGCCATGTGTGAGACTTTAGCGGCTACAAATAACATAGCCGACGCATTTTTGCAGGCCGCTACGCAGGCCCCGCAACCAATGCACTGAGCCGCGTCCATTGCTTCGTCGGCGATGGTGCGAGGAATAGTAATCTCGTTGGCATCGGGGGCCGAACCCGTGTTCACCGACACGTAGCCACCCGCCTGCACAATCCGGTCGAAGGCGGTGCGGTCAACCATCAGGTCTTTAATAACCGGGAAAGCCCGCGCTCGCCAGGGTTCCACCACAATGGTGTCGCCATCGTTGAATGACCGCATGTGTAATTGGCAGGTGGTAGCACCGGTTTGGGGGCCGTGCGCCCGCCCATCAATGTACATCGAACACATTCCGCAAATGCCCTCGCGGCAATCATGATCGAACACAATGGGTTCATCGCCTTTCCGGGTTAGTTCGCCGTTCAACACGTCGATCATTTCGAGGAAAGACATATCGGGAGAGATATTGTCAAGACCATACTCGACTAATTTCCCCGCTGCATTATTATTTTTCTGTCGCCAGACTTTGAGGTTTACTTTCATCTTACTTATAGCTTCGCTGGGTCAGTTTCACGTTTTCAAACACCAATTCTTCTTTGTGCAGCACTTCGGGCTGGTTCTCGCCGGTGTATTCCCAAGCGGCCACGTAAGCGTACTCTTCGTCGTTACGGAGGGCTTCGCCGTCTTCGGTTTGGTGTTCCTCGCGGAAGTGACCCCCACACGATTCTTCGCGGTTCAGGGCATCGTCAACCATCAGTTCACCCAGTTCGATGAAGTCGGCCACGCGGCCCGCGTTTTCGAGAGCCTGGTTCATTTCCTCGTTGTCGCCCATTACACGCACGTTTGTCCAGAACTCCTTTTTCAAGTCCTGAATCATTCCCTTAGCCTTTTTCAAGCCTTCAGCCGTTCGCGACATACCGCAATAATCCCACATAATGAGGCCCAACGCCCGGTGAAATTCATCAACCGGTTTTGTGCCTTTGATCGCCAATAACCGCTGCACCTGATCGCTTACCCGTTTCTCGGCTTGCTTAAACGCGGGCGAATCAACCGATACTTTGTCGGCTGGGCCGATGGTGGCGAGGTAATCACCCACTGTATATGGAATCACGAAATAACCGTCGGCAAGACCCTGCATCAAGGCCGAAGCCCCTAAGCGGTTCGCGCCGTGATCGGAGAAATTGGCTTCGCCGAGGGCGTACAAACCCGGAATACTCGTCATTAGATTGTAGTCAACCCAAAGGCCACCCATGGTGTAGTGAACCGCCGGGTAAATCATCATCGGCGTTTCATACGGGTTCTCGTCCACAATTTTGTAGTACATCTCGAACAGGTTGCCATACTTCGCTTCGATGGTTTTCTTCCCATCGCGCTTGATGGCATCAGCAAAATCCAGATAAACTGCCAGGCCCGTTTTGCTTACACCCCGGCCTTCGTCGCACACATACTTGGCGTTGCGCGAAGCCACGTCGCGGGGAACAAGGTTACCGAATGATGGATACCGACGCTCCAGGAAATAATCGCGGTCTTCTTCTTTCAGGTCAGTTGCTTTCATCTGCCCCTTCTGAATTTTCTGCGCGTCTTCTTTCGATTTAGGAACCCACACCCGGCCATCGTTCCGCAACGACTCCGACATCAAGGTCAGCTTCGATTGGTAATCGCCTTTTACTGGGATACAAGTCGGGTGAATTTGGGTGAAGCATGGGTTGGCCATCAACGCACCATGTTTGTGCGCCCGCCATGCTGCCGTCACATTCGACCCCATTGCGTTGGTCGAGAGATAGAACACGTTTCCATAACCACCCGTGCAAAGCAGCACTGCATGGCCCGAATGCGACTCAATTTTACCCGTAACCAAGTTCCGGGTAATGATGCCCCGCGCTTTGCCGCCTTCCACCACGAGGTCGAGCATTTCGGTGCGGGGAAATAGTTTCACTTTGCCATTGGCCACCTGCCGACTGAGGGCCGAATAAGCCCCTAACAGCAATTGCTGCCCGGTTTGGCCACGGGCGTAGAACGTCCGCGATACCTGCGCACCCCCAAATGAACGGTTGGCCAGCAAGCCGCCGTATTCGCGTGCAAATGGAACGCCTTGCGCCACACATTGGTCAATAATGTTTACGCTGACCTCGGCGAGCCGATGCACGTTGCCTTCACGGGCGCGGTAGTCCCCTCCTTTGATTGTATCGTAGAACAAGCGGAATACGGAGTCACCGTCGTTCTGGTAGTTTTTAGCCGCATTGATACCGCCTTGAGCTGCAATAGAGTGCGCCCGACGGGGGCTATCCTGGAAACAAAAGGCTTTCACGTTGTAGCCCAACTCAGCCAGCGAAGCCGCTGCTGAAGCCCCGGCCAAGCCCGTTCCGACCACAATAATGTCGTATTTACGCTTGTTGGACGGGTTCACTAACTTAAGAGCAAACTTATGCCGCGACCACTTCTCTGGAAGCGGGCCTGCGGGCACTTTGGATTGTAATTCCATAGTCGATTGTTGATCAGTTACCATCATCCAATGAAGCCGTTAGTCTTTAAGAAAATGTAGATAGGCATTGCTGCAAACAAAGCCGGAATCAGAATAGCAAATACGTAGGTGCCAAGTGCTTCAACCAGAGGGGTGTACTTTTTGTGACGAAGGCCAATTGTTTGAAACCCACTCTGAAAACCGTGTACGAGGTGGTAGCCTAATGCCACCATCGAGATTACGTAGATCAGTACGTACCACCATTGCGAGAAAGCCACTAAAACCACTTTATAGAGGTCTTTGTACTGTTTTCCGTCGTATTCGGCCATTGGAACGGAGCCAAAATGCATTTCATACCAGAATGTGCGCATGTGCAACACAATGAAAATCAGCAGAACCGTTCCCAAAATGCCCATGTTGCGCGACGACCAGGCACTGTTTGCTTCAGGCCGTTTGAAAGCGTAATCCACTGGGCGCGACGATTTGTTGTGTCGCGTCAGAATGAGTGCCATCAGCGCATGGACCAGAATAGAGGTATAAAGCAGATACGAAATGGTCATAATGACCGGGTTGTGCGTCATGAAATACGTGTATTCATTGAACGCACGACCTTCGTCGCCCTTGAACAATTGCAGGTTTCCAGCCATATGAATGACCAGAAACGAACTCAAAAAAAGTCCGGTTAGCGACATGATTACTTTGCGGCCAAGCGAACTGGAAAGCGTTTGTGTTACCCAAGACATACCGTGTAGTACACTGATTAAGCGTAAAATTTGTAGGATTGACAGCCTGTTCAGACTGAGCGTCAAAGCTAAAGCACAAACCTCACGCGACCAAAAGCATGTTTGTTTTTTCAGATTGATCAACTCATTTGTCCTGGTCTTTACAGGTGATCTCACCTGAATTACCAACATACTGTTTAAATTTTTTGTTTGTTTGTTCCACAAAATTTGGCGGTAGTAATTCGATCTCACTTTTTGGAAGGAATAGGAGTAAAGTCTTTCCTTTGCAGAATTATAAAGAGCGACGGTCCGACGTATCGGAGAGCGAAAGAGTGAAAGAGCGTAATGCTATTCCCTTTTGTTGGGTCTCGCTCTTTCACTCTCCGATACGTCGGACCGTCACTCTTTCACCTTCATGAAGGCATACATCTTCCCCGGTCAGGGATCGCAGTTTAGGGGCATGGGCCTCGAGTTATATAAGAATGGCCCGGCAGCCGTGAAGAAACTATTTGAGCAGGCCGACCGGATTCTGGGCTTCGACCTGACTAAAATCATGTTCGAGGGCACCGACGAGGAACTCAAGCAAACCAACGTTACGCAACCGGCTATTTTCCTGCACTCGGTAGTGCTGTCCAGAACCGTAGCCGATTTTACGACAGATGGTTTTGCCGTTTCGATGGTGGCCGGACATTCGTTGGGTGAGTTTTCGGCCCTAGTGGCGGCTGGGGCATTGTCGTTTGAGGATGGCTTGCGGCTAGTCTCGCAACGGGCAGAAGCCATGCAACGCGCCTGCGAAATGAATCCCTCGACAATGGCTGCTGTGCTGGCACTCGACGATGCGACTATCGAGCGAATTTGTGCCGAAGTATCAGCGGGAGGAGACGTGGTGGTAGCGGCCAACTACAATTGTCCCGGTCAGGTAGTGATTTCGGGGAGCAACGAGGGGGTTCGGCTGGCGGGTGAGAAGTTGAAAGAAGCGGGGGCCAAGCGGGTGTTATTGTTGCCTGTTGGCGGAGCGTTTCACTCGCCCCTGATGGAACCTGCCCGCGAAGAACTCGCTGAAGCCATTGCCGACACGCCATTCAGCGTGCCGCGTTGCCCCATTTATCAAAATGTGAATGCCCAACCCGTTACGGCTGTCCAAACGATCAAAGCCAACCTGATTGCTCAACTAACGGCTCCCGTTCGTTGGACACAATCGGTAGAAGCTATGACCGCCAATGGAGCCACCCTGTTTGTGGAGTGCGGGCCGGGCAAGGTTTTGCAGGGTTTAGTAAAAAAAATTGCACCGAGTGTTGAAGTAGCAGGAGTCTGATTTCCGTAGAGACGCAATATTTTGCGTCTCGTATGCGTCAACCCTGTGGATTGTATTGGTCAACCATGCGTCTCGTACGCGTTAGTCTGGCGTTTTTTTTCAATACCGTTAGCCTGTTTAATGCCTTGTCAATCAAATTTATACGTCGTTGCTGGCGCATACGAGACGCAACCCTTTGCGTCTCTACGGACAAATTCTTAAACCAATACTTGCTTTTCCGTCAATCAAACCGTTATCTTTGCACTCGCAAACGCGGAATAGCCCGATAGTATAAGGGTAGTACGACAGATTTTGGTTCTGTTTGTGGAGGTTCGAATCCTTCTCGGGCTACAACAAGAAACCCCTGATTAGCTATTAAGAAGCTAATCAGGGGTTTTGGTTTTTTTAAGGATTCTGAATGCCCGCAATGACCTCAATATTTTGCAGCTTGCCCTGCTTTGGGAGTCGATTTTTTGATGAACAGCCGCAGGTCTTCGTTTGCGGTGGCAAGGTCTTCCAGCCGCAAATACATCATGTGGCCGCTCCGATACCCCTTCCAGTCCATGCGCGATTTGAGTTTGCCGCTGGGGTCCATTTGCCACATATTATACTGAGCGTTGTAATAATCGCAGGCTCCGTCGTAATAGCCCGACTGCACCAGCAGGTTCAAATAGGGGTTCTGAGCCATTGCCTGACGCAGATTCTCCGCCGACCGATCCTGATTCTCACCTGTCCGCGCCCAGGGATTCACCGGGCCGAACATGAAGTACTTAAGGTCGGTCTTGTAGTTTAGATCCTGCCGGAAATAATGGTTGATTGGGGGTGTGAACGAATGCAGCCACGAGGTCAGTTCGGGCGAATAATCGGGACGTTCACCCGCATCCTGCCGGTCGATGCCGAGGTAGCGAGAGTCTAACCGCCCAATCGTGAAGCCTTTATCCCGCAGTAGTTCTTTCCAGAAAAAGGCCGGGGGAATGTTCAGGTTGTGTTCCAGAATGACCCGCTCCGACAAACCCGAATACCGCGCCATTTTCTGGGCTATTTGTTGCCGCTTCTGTGCATCCAGAAAACCGCCTTTGGCCATCGCCGGAATCAGTTCGTTGTTGGTGAACTGCTCCACTTCGGGCAGCATCTCAATCAGGTCTTTCTTCTGCAAATCGGCGGGTAACACCTTATGAAACCAGGCTGTAGCAGCATAGTAAGGCAAGGTGTTGGCGGCTCCAACCGGACCGCCCCGCTCAACCCCAAGATCGGTGGGAGACACCAGGATAACTCCGTTGAGATACATCCAACTGGCATTTTGAAGTTCCAGAGCCAAACCCGAGACCCGCGTGGTGCCGTAACTCTCGCCAATCAAATACTTCGGCGAAGGCCAGCGGCTTTTGCGACTAACGAAGGTATTGAGCCACTCGGCCAGGTACTTAATGTCGGCGTTGACCCCGAAGAATTTCTCTTTCGGCCCGTCGGGGCTAACCATGCGTGAGTACCCCGTGTTGACGGGGTCGATGAACACAATGTCGGCCACGTCTAAAATGGAGTGCGGATTGTCTTTGATCGTATAGGGTTGGAGCGGATACCCTTCGCTGTCCACGTTGAGCAATTTTGGCCCGGTGTAGGCCAGGTGCATCCAGACGGAAGCCGTGCCGGGGCCACCGTTGAACGAGATTACCAAGGGGCGGGAGGCCCGGTCGGTCACATCGGTGCGTTCGTAATAGGTATAAAAAAGACCCGCGATGGGTTTTCCCGTTTCGTCCCAAACAGGTTGAGTCCCTACCGTTGCTGTGTAGGGTACTCGCTGTCCTTTGATGGTGATGGCGTGGCTGGTCGTTACGGTTTCATCAATCTTCAGGGCCAGTCTGCCGGGTTCAGTTTGGGTAGTGGTCGACCCGGATTGGGGCTGTGCAGGGATAGTCCGCCGGTCTTGTTGGGCCAAACCATTGATTGTAAGCAGGCAAAATAGTGAAGTGGTAATGAATTGGTTCACAGGTGGTTATTGGTAAGGTGATTTATTGATTACAGCCCGGCTGCGTTTCCCGGCTTAATGTCTAATTGGCCCAGAGCGGTGCGCAAGGCGGCAAGTTCGGTTTCTGTACCTGCCTTTCGGTAAAGGTCAGCCAGCCGTTTTTGACTGACCAGATTATACGGATTGTACCGGACCGACTGCCCGAATGATGCAATGGCTTCGGTGGTTTGCCCGGCCTGTTGGTGCATCAGGCCCTTCGATAACAGGGCCGATGATCGGTAAAAGGGTGTTCCGTCGACGGGCAAACTAGCGAATAGTTTTTGAGTTTCGTCTGTCTGTCCAGTGGTTGTTAGTAACCGCACCAGCCGCTGTTTGAGCAATGGGTCTAACGCGCCTTTATCAGCCAGCACTGCGTTTAAATGGTACTTTGCAGAGTCGGCTTGGTTGAGCGCGGCAAACCCTTCAGCCAGCCGCAAACTGAAATCGGTCCGACCGTTTTTGCTCGAGGCCAGAATCCGCTGGGCTTCAGTCATTGTTGTTACCGCTTCGGCATAGTACCCCGTTGCCAGCAGCGCGTCGGTAAACAGGCCCCGCAATTCGAAGTTCTGGGGCCGCTGCCCAACCAATTTACGCAGAGCATCGAGGGGTTCAGTGTAGCCGAGCATGGCGCGTTGGGCGGCTGCAAAGGCAACCGCTTCCTCGCGTTTGTCGCGGAGGTAGGTCGATACGTCGGGGCCGGTGGCGGCATAGGCTTCGGCGGCTTTGATGGCGGCACCCATACGGCTATTCTGGGCGTAAGTATCGCGCAATTGAGTGGCCATTGTGGCTCGGGTCTGGAAATCAGTTTCGAGGTCCACGGCCTTCTGAAGCCAGTTGGCCTGGGTGTTCACCATGTCGTCGGTGGGTTGCGGTTGGCGGGCCTCTTCTAAACTGGCGTAGGCGGCATAAACGGGGGCATAAGTCGGGTTGATCGACTCGGCGGCTTTTAGGAGCGTCATGGCCCCCTCGAAGTCTTTCTGGTTTTGTTTTAGTCGGGCATAGGCGATATAAGCCGGTTGATACCGCTTGTCATACACCAGGGCTGTGTCTAAAAGGCGGGCGGCTTTGGCGGGGTCGGCCTTCACCAGTTTCTGACTCATATTCAGGTAAACGTGTGCCCAGTTAGATGCCATCACCGTCTGGTTACCAGCCAGATAAGCGCGTTCTTTCGTGATTAACGAATCCAGAAAACCATACATGGCCGGGTCTTTTAGTTTCAGTTCCGATGTGATGTTCATGGACTTGAAATCCAGCGGATGCACTTTCACTGTCTCGAAATAGGCGGGGTACGTCTGCGCGAAATACTCCGATTCGTTGTTTTGGGAGTAATAGTCCAGCGTCCGTTTTTCCTTCATAGCGGTATAATAGAGTGTTCTGATCCGGCGATTTTCGGCATCGGTCAACACGCGCCCATGAAACAGGTGGACATATTCGTGCAACACCACATTACGCTCTTCATAAGCTCCCCGCTCCACATATTCGATGGCCGCTGCCCCGCTGCCCACGCCCCGAATATCCATCCACTGCCGGTTGTCGAACGTGGTCGAAAACCGAAAAAATGGCGATCGCATCGCAATGGACAGGTCGTTGTGTAGGGGTGGAATCACGAAATTGTTGTTCTGCTTCGACAGGAATGGGAAGTAAACGACGCTGGTGTACAACTGATTCCAGACCATGTTGCGCGCAAACGTACCGCTATAATAACTCAGGTCGGGAAAGACGTTGGCGAAGTTTTCGGGGTCGGCGATTTTGGTGGTTCGCAGCACATTCGTAATCGAATCATACTGAGCCAAATAGGGAATTCGCTTCGATTTGATCACCGCAGACAAGCCATTATGAGCAGGGCCGTAGTGCGCTTTTCGAGCCAGAATCCCCTGAAACAAACGCTCCGCCGAATCCAGATTGGCCATCCGCCCCGGGACATCAAACTCGCTGTAATATAACGAAGCCCGGTGCATGGCGGGCAGCACCGAAGCCGGATACTGGGCCTCTACCCGGCGGGTCACGGCCACGGCTTCAGGCAGTTTCCTGGCCCGAAAAAGTCGGTCAGCACCCCGCAGCGTATCACGAATAGCCTTTTCGTCTTTGTCTACATAGTCGGCATAGGTGCGGTTGGTATGGCCGTTACCCCAATGCCAGTGGGTCTGAAAATGCAGCGGGTTCAGATCCAGTGCCAGTTGCCACTGATCGGCCATTGCGTTCAATTGGGTCGCGTTGATTCGTCGCCAGATCGCGTAGCCATAGCTGAACCGGGCATCGGCATTGAAGGGGTCTAGCGTGAGCGATTTCAGAAGCGGGGCCTCGGCCTGCGCCGGTTGCTGATCCCAGAAATAAACGTTGGCTTCGAGCAGGTAAGCGGCTCCTAAACCGGGGTTGGTCTGTTGCAGTTGTTTGGCTATGGCGAGCGCGTCAGGGTAGCGTTTTTGCAACAGCAAGGCCCTTCCCAGTACCAACGATGTTTCTACATCAGCAGGGTTTTTAGCCAACAATGCTTTACATTGATCAGCTGCGTTTTGCAGTTTCCAGGCCTCAATGGCAAGGGTAGCTTTCATGCGCCTGCCATCGACATTGGCCGGGTCTTTCACCAGCACCTGTTTCACCAGCGATTCTGTTTGCCGGAAATCGTTGTTCAGCCAGGCATACTCGGCCCGCAACAACTGCCGGTCGGTGTCGCGCAACAACTTTTGGGTATTGATGGCTTCTACCGCTTCGGGCCACAAACCGAGGGTCAACATCCGCCGGATTGTTATTACGGTGTTGCCTTTTGGGTCGGCAAGTTGTTTTTGAGCCGCCACCCGCTCTATTTCAAGTTGGGCTTTCACCGCCTTCACATCGTCGGGTGGTTGCGAAAACGCAAGGCTAGCAGGGAGCAGCAGAACCGTGAGAAGGGCGTGTTTCAGCATCGGGTTTATCTTTTATTACTGTTTCATAAACTGCGCCATATTCGCTTTCGTTACTAACTGGAAAGGAATCAGCACCTCTTTCTCAAAGGGTTGTTTTTTGGCGGCTTTGATAGCAATTCCAACCGACTGCGCCCCCTGTTGTTGGGCATTCTGGAATACGGTGGCATCGAGCGTTCCCTTTTTCATGGCTTGCATGGCATCGGTAATCGCGTCGATACCCACCACCATGACCTTGTCTTTCATGCCCGCGTCGGTTAAGGCTCTGATGGCTCCGAGGGCCATCTCGTCGTTGTGGGCAAACACCGCATTGATCTGATTTCCATACGATTGAATCCAGTTTTCCATCAACGCCATGCCCTTTGCCCGATCCCATTGGGCGGTTTGTTGAGCTAATAATTTCAGGTTGGGGTATTTTTTCAGCACCTCCAATGCCCCCTGAGCGCGTTTGAGTTGCCCGGCCTGCCCCATGTATCCCTCGATCATAACGACGTTGCCTTTGCCGCCCAGCTTATCGGCGATGTGCTGCATGGCAATCCGGCCCGCTTCCACATCGTCGGAACCGACAAAGGCGGTGGGTTTCGCGGTTGTTTCGGAGTTGACGTTGATGATTGGAATCCCGGCGGCCAACGCTTTGGTGACAGCGGGCGAACAGGCTTCCACCTCGGCGGGGTTCAGAATAATGGCATCGACGTTCTGGGCAATGAAACTCTCCACCTGTTCCACTTGCTTCAAGGCCGACCGCTCCGCATCGACGGTGATCAATTCGATCCCGTCTTTCTCGGCCTGTTTCACCATTTCATCGTGAACGTTCACCACAAATTCATGCTGCATACTGAGCATCGTGGCTCCAATCACCAGCTTTTTGCCCTCGGCATTGGTGGTTTCTTTGCCCGTTGAGGCCGTTTGGTTGCAGCCTGCGGCTAATAGCGCGAGAGCGAGGAGAAGGGGGAGTTTCATAGAAGGGGTTTGAGGGTTTGACGTTGGATGTTTTTGCCCCCCAGCCCCCTGAAGGGGGAGCACGCTGGGACGGAGTTGATTGCTCTTTAGGAAGTTGAGGACAGGTTGCCCCTTTTAAAATACCAGCGGCTTGGTACTGGTTCTGTTCACAGGCAACTTGCCTGTTTATTACGAGGACGGGATGGCGAACCGAAGAAGTTACTTTTCTAATCAGGTTCCACCAACGTTCCCCCCGCAAACAGCGCATATTGCCTCTTTAGCATAAGAAATAAAGTCGTAACCGCAGTTATGACACGTACCATTTTGGCAAATCGGAACATCATCTGCCCAGCCATCAGGATATTCGACTGGGTTGGCAACACATAAAAACTCTGTGTACCAAGTTTGGGATCTTTTTCCTACTTTATGAAGAGTTTCTATAAGTCGAGCTTCAACTAAAGTCCAATGGCTTTTGTCGTATTCGGTTTGGTCTCGTCGGTTATTTGCAATCTCATAGAAAAGCTCGACAAACTGCTTCTCAGTTAAGCCACTTAGGGTATCGATCAATTCTGTACGCGACATAAATAGACGTTTATAGTGTTGACTGCAACCTCAACATAGAAGCAAAAAACTTACTTGACAAAGGCATCCGCCCTGCTAACCAATCCTCAAACGGCAATGACTTAGATTCCTAAAAAGGAAGCAACTCCGTCCCAGCGTGCTCCCCCTTCAGGGGGCGGGGGGGCAGACTCGCCTGAGTAAGGGCCTTTGCAACTTTCCCAAACACGCAACCCTCAACCCCGTTTCTGATTCACACTATCCAAAATCACAGCCCCGACAATAATAACGCCTTTTATTACCAATTGATAATACGAGCTGACGTTGAGCAAGTCGAGGCCGTTGCTGATGACCCCAATCAGCAGGGCACCAATCAGGGTTCCGGTCATGGTGCCGGTGCCGCCCGTGGTGCTGGTGCCGCCAATGATGGTGGCCGCAATGGCATCTAACTCGAAACCCGCGCCGGCGTTGGGTTGGCCCGTGCCAATTCGCGAGGTGAGCAAAATACCCGCAATGGCGGCCAAACTCCCGGAAAGGATGTAAACCAGCATTTTAACGCGGGGAACCCCAATGCCCGATGCTTTGGAAGCCTGTTCGTTGCCGCCCACGGCGTACATATACCGGCCCGAAACCGTTTTGCGGAGAACGATGGAGCAGATAATAAACGCGATGATCAGGATTAGAATCAGCGTGGGGATGCCGAAGATTTTGCCCCCGCCCAAAAAATTGAACGAGTCAGATAGGTTTGACACCGGGCGGCCTTTGCTCAGAATCAGGGCCAAACCGCGCCCGATGGTCATGGTGCCGAGGGTGACAATGAACGGCGGCACGTTGCTCCGGGTGATGACAAATCCGTTGAGGGTGCCGAACACAATGCCCGTCAGCAGGCCCGCAACAATGGGAACGATGATGGGGTGGGTGTCGGGGTGGGCGAATGAAGCGGCCACCACGCCCACCACGGCCACAATAGAGCCAACGGACAGGTCGATGCCGCCCGTGATGATGACAAACGTGACCCCAAACGCCAGCAGCGCGTTGATCGAAACCTGCGTGACGATAATCATCAGGTTCTGAACGGTCAGAAACCGGGGGGTACTCAGGGCCAAGGCAATACAGATGACGAAAAACGCCACGACAATGCCGTATTGACCAATTTTTCGGAACTGCGTTTGGTAGGGTTTGAGACTTGGTGCGTTCATGGGGTACGTCGCTTAATTCCCCTGCATGGCGTAGTGCATGATGGTTTCGGGGGTGGCTTCTTCCGTAGAAAGCACGGCGGTCTGTTTTCCTTTAGCCAACACCACAATTCTGTTGCTCAAACCCAGCAGTTCGGGTAGCTCCGACGAGATCAGAATGACGGCTATGCCGTTGGCTGTCAGTTGATTGATGAGTTTATAGATTTCTGCTTTGGCTCCCACGTCGATGCCCCGCGTTGGCTCGTCCAGAATGACCAATCTCGGAGCCGAAAGCAGCACTTTGCCAATCACTACTTTTTGCTGATTGCCCCCGCTCAGGTTTGTCACCCGCTGATTGAGACCGGAGATTTTGATGTTCAGGTCGCGCACGGTTTTGGTGGCGGCTTCGGTTTCGCGTTGGTTTGCCACAAAGCCCTGCCGGGCAAAGGTTGGCAGACAAGCCAGCGTGATGTTGTGTTTCACGGACAGGCCCGGAATAAAGCCCGACGCTTTGCGGTCTTCGCCTACGTAGCCAAGCCCGTGACGGATGGCATCCTGTGGCGACCCAATCGTGACGGGTTGACCGTTGATCGAGATTTCGCCTTGTTCGTGCGGGTCAAGCCCGAACAAGGCCCGTGCCACTTCGGTGCGGCCCGCGCCCATCAGTCCGCCAATGCCCAGCACCTCGCCCGCATGAACGGCAAAGTTGATATTCTCAAATTTTCCCGCCTGACTCAAGCCCTTCACGGCCAAAACTTCCGGGCCATTAGGAGCCTGAATGTCCGGGAATAAGCTATCTAACTCACGGCCTACCATCATTGAAATCAGCGAGTTCGGTGTGAACTCGTTGGCTGGTTTGGTGGCAATAAACTGCCCATCGCGCAGCACGGTAATCGTGTCGGCGAGGGCAAAAATTTCTTCTAATTTGTGCGAGATATAGACGATGGCCACGTCTTTCCGCTGCAATTCGCGGATGATGTCGAACAGCGTAGCTACTTCGTTATCGGACAGTGCCGAGGTTGGCTCATCCATGATAATGACTTTGGCTTCGTTGGACAGTGCTTTGGCAATGTCAACCAACTGCATTTCGGCCACGCTCAGGTGCTTCATCCGGGCATCGGGTCGGATGCTCACGCCGAGATGCGCCAGCAATTCGGCGGCTTGCTCGTTCAGTTTTTTTTCGTCGATGAAGCCCCATCGTTTGGGTTCGCGACCCAAAAAAATGTTCTGCGCCACTGTCAGTTCCGGCACCGTGAGCAACTCCTGATGAATCATGGAAATGCCCCGTTTCATCACCTCGCCCACGTTGTGGCTTTTCAGCGGCTCCCCATCGAACATAATCTCTCCCGAATCGGGTGTGAGCAGCCCAATCAGGATTTTCATAAACGTGGATTTACCAGCCCCATTCTCACCCATCAAAGCATGAACTTCGCCCTTTTGCACTGAGAGGTGAACGTTGTTCAAGGCGCTTACTCCCGCAAAGGATTTGGAGAGGTTAGTAACGGAGAGAATGGGGCTTTGGGGCATAATCACATGGAGAAACTTTCAACACCCGTGTCTTTCCAGCTTCGGGAATTGGCTGAGTCGATAACGGCTTCGCAAACTTTCTGGGTTTCCAGCGAGTCGCGGAAGGTGGGGTGGCAGGGTTCGCCAGTTTCGAGGCTCTTCAGAAAATCGGCCACCTGATGCACAAAGCTGTGCTCGTAGCCAATGCCGAGGCCCGGCACCCACCACTTGTCCATGTAAGGTTGGTCGCCATCCGTAACATGGATAGACCGCCAGCCGCGCACAATGCCATCGTCGGCATAATCGTAATATTCGAGCCGGTTCAGATCGTGCAAATCCCAGCGGATCGAGGCATTTTCGCCGTTTATCTCGAACGTATACAATGCCTTGTGGCCTCGTGCATAGCGCGTTGACTCAAAAAGCCCCAGCGAACCGTTGGCAAAATGGCAGTGAAAAATACAGGCATCATCAATACCAACGGGCTGCATTTTGCCCGTTAGCTGGTGCATTCGTTCTTTCACAAATGTCTCCGTCACCGCCGACACATCCGTTATGGCACCGTTGAGCCACATGGCCGTGTCGATGCAGTGGGCAAGCAAATCGCCGGTCACGCCAGAGCCAGCGGCTTCGGCATCCATGCGCCAAAGGCCAGTACCACCCTGCGGAAGATCGGCACTGATGGTCCAGTCCTGGAGGAAGTTGGCCCGGTAATGGAAAATCTTGCCGAGTTTGCCCGATGCCACAATCTGCTTGGCCAGCGACACCGCCGGAATGCGCCGGTAGTTGTACCAAACCGTGTTAGCCACGCCCGCCTTGTCGATAGCTTCCACCATTTGCTCGGCTTCGGCCTGCGAGCGGGCGAGGGGTTTCTCGCACAAAATCATCTTCCCGGCTTGAGCTGCCGCAATAGCGATCTCGGCGTGGGTGTCGTTGGGTGTACAAATATCCACCGCGTCGATGTCATCACGGGCAATCACCGCCCGCCAATCGGTCTCAACCGATTCGTAGCCCCACTGATCGGCAAACGCCTGCACCTTGTCGGCATTGCGCGAACAAACGGCTTTCAGCACGGGCTTGTATTCCAGTTCAGGAAAAAAATTAGGTACTCGATTATACCCGTTGGAGTGCGTCCGGCCCATAAACCCGGTGCCGATCAGTCCAATACGCAGGTCTTTTTTCATTATTCTTTCCATCCGTGCTTCTCACGGACGTTGATCATGGTGGCTAAAATATCGTTCCAGGTTTGCTGGTTGGTCATTACCGCGTTGGGGAACATACAGCCATCCCAACAAATGTGACGCATGATTTTGGTGAGTTCGCCGTTGCTGTCGCGGAGCCAGAAACCGGCATCTTTGGCCACGTCGAGTTTGCCGTTGGGGTCGAGGGCCTGGCAGTGCCGCCCGGTTTTGTCGTGCGAGCCGGAGCCGAACACCGTTCCGTCGTTTTGGGCAACATGGAAGTCGATGGTCCAGGGGCGAAGCGCGTCGGTGAGGGTTTTGAGGGCATCGGTCAGCACCTGCCGATCCTGCCAGTCGTAGCCAGCGGGCAAAATCCGATCCTGTTCGCGGTTGTAGCCCATCGTATAGAGCAAGGTATGGGCCATGTCGGCCTGGAAACCCATGTTGGGCCGATCAACGGCTTCGAGGGTTTCGATCATGGTGCGCCAACTGTGCATACCTCCCCAGCAGATTTCGCCTTCGGCAGCTAATTTTTCGCCGTAGCCAGCCGCCACATCGCAGGCTTCGCGGAAGGTTTGGGCAATGAGTTTGGTGTTGCCCGCCGGGTCAGCATCCCAGTCGTGGGGCGAACTCGACGAGTCGATTCGGACAACTCCGCTGGGGCGCATGCCCATTTCGCGGAGTACCTTCCCGATATGGCATCCTTTACGAACCATCTCGACAAATTGAGCGCGTTCTTCCTTCGTACCCATCGCCGGGTTGCCCCAAATGGGAGCCACCAACGAACCGACGACGAGGTTGTGCGACGCAATTTTGTCGGCCAGCCGCTTAATGTCGTCATCCGAGCTGTTGATGTTGATGTGCGGGTCCATCAGACCCAGGTCAACGCCATCGAACCGGACACCGTCTACCTCGGCGGCAGCGGTCATTTCGAGCATTGAATCAAACGAAATTGGTGGCTCCGAATCGGGGCCTTTGCCTACCAGGCCCGGCCAGGTGGCGTTGTGGAGTTTGGGATAGTTGTTGTCGTTCATGGTTTTTTGGGATATGGCGGATTACAAATTCACCATACATCATAAGGTTAAATCAGGATTATTAGGCCCAAAATGCTTGAGCATCACGAGCGGGTCGGTTTTGGAGTGATTACTGATGACTACGCCCTCGGTGGCTGCTTTTTCGCTGACGAAAAACTCGTCGTTGGTTAGTTGACCATACCGAATCAGGGCGGGGGTTTCCACATCCCAAACGCCCATTTTGCCGCGTCCCTGCATAATAATCAGGCCGTAGGCCGCGCTGTCGTGGATGGTAACGGTTTGGCCGGGCATCACGGTCAGTTCTTTGGCACTGAACGCATCCGACTTGTAGCAAACCCAGTTTTCAACGTATCCTGCGGCTTCCATCTCGGCCTGATTGCGAACGGGTTTGGGCAGCATGAAGCGGTTCGCCATCATGTTCGGGTCCACGTTCAAGTCCCAGTCGATGGCTTCCATCAACAAGTCATAATCGCCGACGCGGTCGGGAGGGGTGCCGTTCCAGAGGAGTTCTTCGGGGACAATAGCCTCGTTCACAAGCGATTGGTACATGGCAAACACGTCCGACGCTTTCTGTGGTTCGTAGGTACACAAGCTGCCCGGCGCGTGAAGCAGACCCGGCGGCACATCCCAACCTGTTCCCGGTTCGAGCCGGTAAGCGGCCGAATAGTTCGTGATTTTGTTGTCGCCCTTCGTGAAATTCATCAGGCACTCTTTAATCTGCTCCTTCGTGGTGCCGGGCGCAATACCAATGAACGTGTAGGGAAAATCGCCCCCATGATTGTTCAGTTGGGGCGGGAAATAGTAGGCTTCGGGTTTGCCCAACTGCCCAATGAGGGCGGCCTGTTCGTCGTTGTGGTGCAGGTGGTGCGGCAGCGGCCCCATGTTGTCGAAAAACTTCGAGTACATCGGCCACGACTGATGCTCATCCCACAACCGATCTCCGATCAATTCGCCCTGAAGTTCGGCAACGGCATCTTTGAGTAAAAACTGTGTTTCACCCGTTCCATCATCGAAAACCACCTGGCTCAACCCTTCATTCTCGCCGGTGAGCGGGCCGTTTTTAGCGGGTGTTGTTGACGACAGCCACCGTTCATCGATGCCGCCCCGGTTGCCACCCAACACATAATAATCATCGGGGTGGAGTTTGATTCGCCGACCGGGTACGCAAAACGAGCGGGGTACCCAGGTGGGAGCCAGCCGTAAAATTCCTTGTCCCTGATCCAGAGCTTGTTGCGCTACGCTGAGGGTTTGTGTTTGCATGTGAAATTATCGAAAAATTAGCTGTTTAGGTAAGGGTTTGGGTGTATGGTTACTCTGCTTCGGTATCCGGCTGTTCAGGCGAGTCTGCCCCCCAGCCCCCTAAAGGGGGAGCACGCTGGGACTGGGTTTCTCCCCTTTTTGGAGGCTCCAACGGGTCGGGACGTGTGACAGAAAACGCCTAAGGATTTGGTAAATACTGTCTGATCTGTTTCAGTACATCTTCCAAGTTTTTAACTACTTCGTGATTACGAAACCGGACTACCCGGATTCCAAACTCTTCAATCATAAACGTCCGGTTGGTATCCCAATCCTGTTGTTCTTGAGAATCATGAACAGAGCCATCCAATTCGATCACCAATTTAGCTTTATGGCAATAAAAATCGGCAATAAAGTTGTTAAGCGGGTGTTGCGATTTGAAACGAAATCCATCCAGTTTGCTTGCATTAATAGCGTTCCAAAGGATGCTCTCAGTAGGAGTCAAATTCTTCCTCAGCCAGTCGGCCCTACTGAAAATTTCGGGCGACGCGCCGTAGAACATATTGGTTGCCATTGGATGCGTCTGTAAAATGTATGTTGCTAAAATGCTGGCCTCTGTACAATACCATCGCGTAGTGAGCTTATTCAGGGTCTATGTTTAAGGGTAAATAGTAAAACATAGAAACAGATTTACCACGTATTTTACCGGGCTTCCATTTACCAGAAGTTAGTTTAAGCACACGAATAATCTCTTCGTTGGTGCCAAACCCAGGACTTTTCATAATTTGGATACTGTCAACCATTCCGCGTTCGGTTATTCTGAATTTGACCACAGTTCGACCTGAAACATTTGCTCTAATCATTTGCTCAGGGTATCGATAGTTTTGTGAAATGAAGAGCATGAATTTAGTGGCACCACCTATAAATTCGGGTTGCTGCTTTGCTTTCTGAGTCAAAGCGAAAGAGAATGAAAGCCAACAGAGAAGTGCAATCGTTTTGATCATGATAATGTCTAATTTCAACCTACCTAACCGGATTATTCTTGCTGTCAACTGGTGCCAACTAATGCAACACTGTCCGTTTATTAAGTTCAATCGGATCTTCCCCAGCCCCCCAAAGAGGAAGAAATCCAGTCCCAGCGTGCTCCCCCTTTAGGGGGCTGGGGGGCAGACCCGGCTATAAAGCCACTTGATTTTAAGGTGTTTGTTCCAACCACCCCAACACCTTCTCAATCTCCCCCCGCTCTGTCAGCACCTGCAACTCCACCTCATAAACCCGGCTTTCGCCCGGTTGAAGAAAAATTAACGTCCCTTCTGCGCGGGCTTTGGCCTGACCAATGGGCGGGTGCGTGCCGGGTTCGATGCCCGTTACATACTCCCCACGGCCCCAATGTTGCCAGTTGGTTAGGCACGGTAACTGACTTTTCTGGAACCGCAACGCCACTGCAAGACCAAGTAATTCGTTGAATAAACCGGCAACACATTGCCCGTTTGAATCGGTTGCTGGGTCGATAAAGGCCACAGCTTCGCCGGTGCCACGGTGGGTTTCCAACGGGGCAGGGCAGGTTCGAAAATCGTAATCGTCCCGGAAAATGTCGCCGTTGATACCGCCTTCCCGCGCCTGCCAGTTGCCTTTCCACAGAAGACGGGTTCCCTGATCAACTAATGGCCATCCAAAATTAAAATGATACAGCAGCATGTGCGGGGCCGGGGTGTTGGCCCGGTTCGTGACCGTATCCCGAATCAGAATGGACGGGTTGCCGAGCGTTCCCGAAATGCTTCGTTTCAGTTCCAGATTGGGGCCAAACACACGCGATTCGCGCACCCGCCCGGTGATGCTGAAATCGAGATTCCCGGCCATTGGGTCGGGCTGGATGATCGACTTGATTTCGGTGGGGAGATTACTGATGGGGCCGTGAAGGCCCCGTTCGCCAAATGCATCGTGTTCGGGGCCGCCCACGTGGGTCAGGCCGCAGGTGGTAAGCAAGCCCCCGCCGAAGGTTCGCAGCCAATCGAGACCCGCGTTGATGTGGGGTTCGGGGGCGGTGATGCCGCCGTGACTCAACCAGGCCAAACTGTGTTGGTTGTGGAAGGCTTCACCGATATCCATCGCCCGATCCAGAATCACTTTGTAGCGTAAGCCAGTGCCGGTATTGATCCAGGCAATGCGTGTTCCCCGGCCTGCACCATTGTCAAGCACCGATGTTTCAATACCGCCAAGTTGAGCCGGGTTACCTACTTTATCTATCCAATTTTTTGAGATCACAACGACTTAAGCATCAGGTTTCTATACTGTACTTTCATGGGCGGGCCAACGTGAACCTGCACACCCAGTAAACCCTTCGATTTGCCGTTGACAGTATCTTCATCCGTTACCTCACTCATCAGCACTTCGTTGACATAATGCTGTAGTTTGTTGCCTTTCGCCACCAACCGAAACGAATTCCAGTCTTCGGATTTAATCAGCGTTTTTAAGGAGTCTTTCGCCCCCACCGATCCCGTCACCGTTCGGCCCTGCCAGGCATTGTTCTTGACATTTGCCCGGATTCCCTCCGGGGTAGCCGGGCCATTAAAAGCGGTGATTGTCGTTTTGTCGCCCCGGTAGGCCAGCGTTGTGCGCTTACGCTCTTCATAATTTGAGCCAGTGTGCAGTCGTCGCCCGTCGATGTCGGCCTGATACCCGCGCAGGGCAAAGGGAACATCAGTGAGCCGGTCGCTTCGGTAGTTGATGCCAGAATTACCCGATTCGGTAACGTTGAATTCCCCTTTAAACTCAAAATCGGCGGGTTCACCCCCTTTCCAGATAATGAACGAGTTGGTTTTCAACAGCGTCGTGGGCGTGATTTCTCCAACCAGATTACCGTTTTCGACCCGCCAATAAACGGGGTCGCCCTCCCATCCGTCCAGAGTTTTTCCATCGAAAATGGAGACGAACTTCCCTTTTTTGAGTTTAGGCTGGCTTACGCTTGAGGTCGCACAACCGGCTGTTATGAACAGGATCAGGAGGAAAAGGGGGTATTTTGAAGTGGTTATTTTTTGCATTTGGGGAGAAGGGTTTAGCTGCGTATCGACCTCACCGACCCGTCGGACCGCCCCGGCCCCTCTCTTTGCGAAGGAGAGGGGTGACGAGAAAGGGTAGTATTGGCATCAAGGAAAGACATCTCACAATTTTATTGCCGTAATTCACCCCTCTCAGCAGGAGAAGGGCTGGGGGCAACCGCTACTTCCCGCCCCCACTTTCCGCTTTATAAATCGGGTTGTCTGACTTCCCACCCGACTTTAAATAAGCCATTAGATCGCGGAGTTCGTTGGAGTTCAGGCTGTTAATGAGACCGGGCAACATCACCGACACGGTCGAGTATTTTTTGGAGGCCACCGTTGCTTTAGCGATTTTCCGCACCTGATCGGGAGCAAACGGATTCTGCGAGATGGTATAACTCGTTTTGTCCTCATTCACCAAACGCCCCAACACTGACTGCCCGTTTTTGAGCGTGAAAATGGTTGAAGCATATTGGTCTGACACTGCTTTGTCGGGCATCAAAATGGCTTCGAGCATGTCTTTGTTGGAGAAACGGGTGCCAAGCTGCGTCAGGTCGGGGCCAATGTCTCCACCTTCGCCCTGCATCGAGTGGCAACGGTTACAGAGAATGGCTCCGTAAATTTGCTTGCCCTGTTCGTAGTTCAGAGCTGACCGGCCAGTATCAACCACGGCAAGCGCGTTTTCTACTTTCCAGGGACGACCGGGGCCTTTAGGCGAGAAATTCGTGGCAATGTCGTTACCAGATTTGGTCAACAAATCAGCTCCTGACAGTTTATTGTAGGTCTCGAATTGCTCTTTTGGTACGTGAGCCAGAGCTAGTTTGCGGGCTTTGTCGATGAAGCCGATGTAGCTGCGCCCCCCCTGATAATTAAAGGCATTGGCAAACCATTTGAAGTAGGTATCGCGTTGAGCAGGAGTCCAGCCGGTTTTGGCACTGCTCAACATAGTCGCGTAATAGGTCTGTTGGGCAGGGGGTAGTTTTTCTAGCATCTTGGCAATGTCGAGGCCATATTGGGGGTTACGCAAGATCAAATCGCTTGAGGCCGTAACGGTTTCTCCACCCACAGCACCCTGTCCCCCTTCGTTTTTGAGAGCCAGTAATTTCAGGGTTTTGTCAATCGTACCCGGTGCTTCCATCGACACTAACAATCGGCTATAGAATCGGTTAAGGTCGGCAGTTTTGGCCGGGTAGCGCGGACTCAGCATAGCAATCACCTGATCGCGGTCGGCACCTTCGGGGAGGCCCATGCGCGTGGAAACCAGCTCGATAGCCCGCAACACGGCGAGTTCCTGCTCCTCGTTCATACCGTTCATCTTTATGCCTGTCAATGCTTTCAACATCTGGGGTTTCAGCGATTTGTCGCCGTGGTGAGCCAGGGCAAACATGGCTTGAGGAAGTCGCACGGGGTCGGTTTCGGCGAGGGCGCGGGCCTGCCATTGGCTCACTGGCTGATGCTCCACGGCAATCCGGGCGGCATAGCGCACAAACCGATCCGGGTGGTTCAGGTGGGGCCAAGCTGCATCAACGGCTGCCGGATTCACTCCTGTATGGTATTGCTCTAACTGGGTGCGGAGTTTGTGTTCGGGTGTAATCACCGGAGCCGTTTTCGACAGAGCAGTTGGTTCCGAGCCACCATAGGTAACGCGGTACAAATCAGACTCCAACCGACGACCGCCCGTCAAAAAATACATTGACCCATCGGGGCCAACCACGCCATCGGTGAGGGGTAGGGGAGAGCCTGAAATGAATTCTTCGGCGGTTGCTTTGTACGAGGCTCCTTGTGGTTGCAGATGTACGGCATACATGATCCCAAAACTCCAGTCGAAGGCGTAAATCGCCTTTTGGTATTTCTGCGGGAACCGGGCGTTGAGAGCATTAAAAACCCCCGTAGGCGATCCCTGACCCATATTGAGCACGGCGGGTAAACAATCGGCGTAGGCAGGCGACCAGTTTGAGGCCGCCGTGCGCCAACCGAATTCGGCTCCGCTCGTGACATGACAAATACGAGTGGGCTTGTACCAGGGAAGTCCAAAATCCCACTCCATGTCGGAGTCGTAGCCGAAAATATCGCCCGCATCATTAAATGCAAAATCGAAGGTATTGCGGAAACCCGCGCCCATCAATTCCCATTTTTTGCCTTCAGGATCGAGCTTGGCTAACCAGCCGCCTGGTGCCATCCGATCCGTGGCGTGGCCGCGTGGGTCTTTAATGTCGGGGAAGAGGTTATCTTCTTTCCAAACCCGCGGCAACCGATACGCATCTAATTCAGGTACATCGGTGAAGTTGCCCGACATTACGTAGAGTGACTGTTTGTCGGGCGACAGCACAATGCTGTGTGGGCCGTGTTCGCCCTCGCCTTTCAGTTGTTTAATCAGCGTGATTTTCTCATACTGATCGTCGCCATTCATGTCTTGCAAGCGATACAGGCCGCTGGTCTTCTCAAACTCCTTGTTGCCCCGGTGATTCACCATCACATAAAGGCTGTTGAAGGCATATAAAAGGCCCTGAGCGTATCCCATGCCCACTTTTTGGGCCGTGTCGCCGGGGGCGGGAGCTGGCCCGACCATCATTTTTTCGATTTTCGGGGCCGACCCTGAGCCAACGGGTGGCATCTCCAGGCGATACAAAAACCCATACTGATCGGAGCAGATCATGCGGCCCTTATCGTCGAACGTCATCGACACCCATGAACCCTGTTTGTTGTCGGAAGGGCTGTAGAGGTGTTCGGCTTTGAAGCCCGGCAGCAGTTTCAGCTTGTTGGTTTTAGACGGGTCGTCGGCTGGTCGGTTTGTAGCAGCTTCCTGCATGGTAATCCAGGAAGCACCAACCAGAACAAGCCCGGTCACGAGAGCAGCGAGCTTTATAGTGTTGAGTTGAGAGAACATAGAGTGTTTGCGTAACGAAAAAAGTCAATACGATGGTCAAATATTACCGAAAAGATGGCTTTTGCTTTCCTATACCTACCTATCGACTTCATTTGGGTATTTTGGAATGAAAATTAAAACCCCCGAATAAATTCGGGGGTTCGCTCAGAAATGTGGTGTCAATGCCGCTTCTACAGCGGGCAGCGCGTAGTAATCATCCAGCACGGTAAACGCATTGGGTGGCGGAACGGCCCCGGCCGGGAAATAGTAGTTCAGCGGATTTGCTTTCACCCGTGCGCCATAGGCACCAATAATTTCCTTTACGCGGCCTGTTCTGACCAGATCAAACCAGCGTTTGTTTTCAAAAGCCAGTTCAACCCGTCTTTCTTTGAAGATAGCTTCCCGCATGTCGGCCTGCGACGTTGCTTTGGTGGCGGTCAAACCGGCCCGCGTCCGAATCTGATTCAGGTAGGTAGCGGCTTCGCCCGCTTTTCCCTGCTCATTAAGTGCTTCGGCCATGAACAGTAACACCTCAGCATAGCGATAGACGTGGAAGTTGGTGCCAGTATTCTGATGCAGGGAGTGTGTTCGAACCAGTTTTTTAGCATACGGATACACTTTATTGTCCCGTGCGCTCTGACTCAGCGTGACATACCCAATAGAAATATCTTTCCGCATGTCGCCTGCTTCATAGGCCGCGATCATGTCGGGCGTTGGAATGTTGTTGTTCTCGCCCGATAACGGTTGAGGATTCGACGTTCCCGTAATTGGTCCCAACTCGGTGGCCAAAATTGGTGTAGGAATAATCCGGTACGGAAGGTTTCCATTCAAACCCGCCGAGCCTTCCAGATACTGTACTTCAAACACCGACTCCGCATTGTTTTTGTTGGTTGCGTTGAACGAAAATGCATTGTTATAGTCGGGCATCAGCGAATAGCCATCGTTCGTAATAATGTCTTTCAACTGAGTCTCAGCCTGCGCCCATTTTTTCTGCACCACATACAGGTTAGCCAACAGCATTTTGGCAGCTCCCGATGTGGCCCGACCTGCTTCCTGTTTGGCTTTGTTGGGTAACAGTTTGCTCGCTTCAGTTGCATCCTTCTCAATCTGCGCGTATAGCTGGTCGGCGGTTGACAGTGGCAGGGCGGCATCTTCACGGCCCGTAACCGGAACAAGATGCAAAGGAGCCTTACCAAAATAACGAACCAGTTCAAAGTAGGCAAAGGCTCTCAGAAACAGAGCCTGCCCTTTGAGGTTGTCTTTGGAAGCCTGGGCAAAGTCCACCTTGTCGATCAGGGCCAGTATCTGGTTAGTACGGGCAATAATCTGATAATCATACCGATACTGTTGCAGCACGTTATCGTTTGCCGTAACACCGTTTGCCGTTGGAACAGCAAAATCGGCAATATTCTCCGTTGGGTCAACAGCCCCGAACAGAATGTTTCGGGCGTAGTAGGTATTGTCGGAGTGCATTTCGCCGAGGATCCATGCCCGCTCGTTGAAAATTGGCCGGAGGGGAACATAAGCCCCGTTGACGGCTTGCTGGAAGTCGGCTTCTTTAGTGAAGAAGGTGGCCGAACTCAATAAGGTTTCAGGTACAACGGTCAGGAAATCTTTCTGGCAACCACTGAGGCTAAGAGCCAACAGGCCGGTGATGATATGTTTCGTTTTCATTGGTTTCGGATAGGAAATTAGAAATTCAGGTTGACACCGAGGGTGAACGTGCGGGGAACGGGGTAGTTCGACAAATCGACACCCTGACTCAGGTTGCCGCCATCGCCGTTGCCATCACCTTGCGCGCTTGTTTCGGGGTTGGGTCCACCAGAGTACTTCGTGAATACAAACACCTGCTGGGCAGAGGCATAGACCCGCGCCGACTTGAAGAATTTGTTCACAGCCCCGATGTTGTAGCCGAGCGTGATGTTTCGGATCGTGAAATACGACGCATTGGCCAGGAAGTGGCTGCTGTTCCAGTCGCGCTCGATGCCGGTGAAGTTGCCCCCCCCATTGCTCGTTCCAAACACGCCATCGCCCGGAATTGGTGCTCCATTCAGGGGAGTCCGGAAACGGTTGGTAACACCCGATACCATGTTGAAAACCGCATCGAGGTTAGCCGTAGAGTACAAATGGCGAACCCACAACTGATTACCAAACGAGCCGGACCCTACCACCGAGAAGTCGAAGTTGCCGTAGTTCAGGTTGTTCGTTATACCATAAACGAATTTCGGAAATGGACTGCCAATAATGGCCCGGTCGTCGGCATCGCCCCCGTAAGTAATTACCCCGTCGCCATTCACGTCTTTCAGTTTGATCGTGCCAATGGCAGACCGACCCGGAATGATGGGGTTGTTTTTAAGGTCTTCGGCATTCATGTAATAGCCTTGCTTCACCATGCCGTAGAATTGACCAAACGGCTGACCAACCTGCGTGATGTGGAAGGTGCCATACACCCGGTCGATGCCCGGAGCGAGTGATACTACCTCATTGCGGTTAAAGGAAATGTTGGCGTTGGTTGTCCACCGGAGCTTGCCCGTTGTGTTTTTTGTGGTCAGCGAGAACTCGTGTCCCCAGAATTTAATCTCTCCAATGTTGTCGTTGAAGTTCGCAAAACCAGCCTCCTGCGGAATCTGCACGGCATACAACAGGTTAGTCGTGCGCTTGGTGTAGAAATCGTAGATGAACTGAACGCGGTCATTAAACAAGCCGAGATCAAGACCAAGATCAAACTGATTGGTGGTTTCCCAGCCTAAATTTGGGTTAGCCAACGACGTAACAACGGCCCCTGTGGCGATGGTGCTGCCAAAAACAGCGTTTGTCGTGTTGTTCACCAGGGCATATTGCGTGTAGTTACCGATGTTGTTGTTGCCAATTACGCCGTAACTCGCCCGAATCTTGGCAAACGAAAGTTGCGGAATTCCCGAGGCAAAATCCTCGTCGGACACCACCCAACCTGCCGAGACCGACGGGAATGTTCCCCAGCGGTTGTTGGCCCCGAACCGCGACGAACCGTCGCCCCGAATGGCGGCTGTGAACAAATACTTGCCCTTGTAATTATACGTCAGACGCGACAGTAGCGAGGTTAAACTCCATTGGTTAACCCCGTTGTTGGTGGCTGCCCGGTTTATGTTGAGCGCGCCCTGAATGGTAGGAAGCCGGTCGTCGGAATAGGTATCACCCTGCAAACGGGTAAACTCCTGCCGAAACTCCTGATTCGTGAAGCCGGCCAATACCTCGAAATTATGGTCGCCAATGCTGCGGCCATAGGTAGCTAAATTCTCGTTTAGCCACGATACGTTTTCCAAACTTTGCCGGATCGAAACAGCCGTAGTCGGAATCGGCACGTTGATGGCCGAGGTAGCCGTTGACGGGTTGAAGAAGAAGAACTTCGAGTTCTGGTACTCGACGTTGATGGTCGATTTGAGTGTTAAACCCTTGATGGGGCTATACTGAATATAAGCGTTCGAGAGGAGGTTGGTATTTCGGGTCTCGTTCACGAGTTCGCTGGCAGCCCGCACCCAGTTTGGATAGGCGAAGATGTTGCCGGTGCTGCCCGGCAATGTGTTGAACTTGGTTAGCTCACCGTTGGCATCCCGAATCGGCATGATTGGCCAGGTATGCAGGGCATTAAACAAAATACCCGTACCCCGGTCGCCGTCGGTGCGGGGCGTGTTGTCAAACACATACGACGGAGCCACATTGAAACCAACTGCTACCTTGTCTGAAAGATTATAGTTGGAGTTCATGCGGAGTGAATACCGCTTGTAAGTGTTGTTCAGCACCACCCCGTCCTGATTAAATACACCCGCCACCAATGAGGTGTTGGAACGTTCCTTGTTCGAGGAAATCGACAGGTTATAACTCTGAATGGGGGCTTCCCGCAACAACGCGCCATACCAGTCGTTGTTTTTACCTTCATATTGGGCCGGGTTCTGAAACTCCACCGGCACGGGCCGCCCTCCATCTTCGTAGTATTCTTTCTTGAATTGAGCAAACTCCACTGCATTCAACATCTTAAGACGACCGCGTTCGGGTACTTTCTGGATGCCGTAAAAAGCACTGAAACTAACATTGGTTTGGCCGGCAGCCCCTTTTTTTGTCGTAATCAACACCACACCATTGGCTGCCCGCGACCCATAAAGTGAGGTTGACGCGGCATCTTTCAGGATCGAAATGTCTTCGATTTCGTCGGGGTTGAGCTGGGCAATTGTTCCCGTTATTGGAAAGCCATCCACCACATACAGTGGGTCGCTACCGGCTGTCACAGACACCTGCCCCCGAATTCGGACTGACATGCCCTGACCGGGTTTGCCGGTTGTCTGGTTAATCTGCACTCCGGCCAACCGGCCCTGTAATTTTTGGGCAATCTGCGACACCGGAATGTCCTTGAATTCTTTTGCCCCCACCGTCTGCACGGCTCCCGTTACTTCCTTTTTTAGCTGAGAGCCGTACCCCACAACCACTACTTCATTCAGCGATTGGTCACGGGGTAATAATTTGACAGTCAATGATGTTTGGTTGCCAACTGTTACTTCCTGCCGTTCAAATCCTACAAAACTGAATACCAGAACGGCATTGGCGTTTGGAGCTGTAATACGAAATGCGCCGTTGCCATCGGTGTTTGTTCCCTGACTTGACCCTTTCACAACTACACTTACACCGGGTAGTCCGGCTCCCTGTTCATCGGTCACTTTGCCTGTCACAACAACATCGGCAACTTTGGTCAATTGGGCGGGCTTGCTGAATTTTGAAACATGGAGTGCGAGAAGCGACTCACTGGCAGATGATCTCCCTTTGGGCGGGGTAAACGTTGGCTCTTGTGCGAAGCCACTCAAGCACCCACCTACAAGGCAGAGTACAATCAATTGGTAACGTTGTTTCATCGGTATAAGGAGAAATAGATAGAATCAGTAGTGACTATCTAAAAGACAATCAATTATCCAAATATTGCTATATTCTTATCCCGTACTTTCCCACACTTACCTACTACATACCCCTATTTAATTCTATGGCCCAATCAAGTTTTTTCGTAAAATAGATATCGTTGATTCAACGGCAGCCTACTGATTCTATATTGACAATTTGTACGTATAGTTTAACAAAAAAGCCGGACATTGCTGCCCGGCTTTCGTTGCTTATTTCACGGTAATGGTTCGTTTATCAACCCCCACGCCTTTGATCGTGAGGGATTTCCATTTCTTGGGGAGCTTTGTTTTAAGCTGAACGATGCCCTTGTCGGTGAGGTCGAGGCCGCCGAAGCCGTTCAGCACGGCCTGCAACATACCACCCGCACCCGTTGCAAAGTAGGGATTGGTGCCGCCTGCTGTTTCGGCCAAAACGCCAAAGGGTGGCACCATATTGGGTTTATAACTCCGAATGAACCACTCGTAACCTTTTTCCGAATCGCCAAGCCGGGTGTTGAGGGTCGAGAGCACCGACCAACCCATTGCCGGGCCTTCGGGCGAATAACGCGGACTGTAATACGCCAAATCTTTCCGAATTTGAGCCTCATCCGACACCACAGTTAGCGGGTAAGCCAACAGGTTCACGTCGGCCTGCTTGATGGTCACGCCATCGTAGGTCCGGTTTTCTTTGGTGGTGCCGTCGGGAAATTTCAGAATCGGAATCTGAGCCGCCACCGATGCCCACTGCGGGTTGGCCGCAATGCCCAACTCCCCAGCCGCCTGCGTGGCAAACCCAAGGGAGGTTTTGGCCATTGCATTCGTGAAGGCGTTATCGTCGATGTTTTCCTGCCACTCGTTGGAGCCAATTACATTGTTAATGTGCAGTTGACCGTTGGTGCCTTTTTCAACGCGGCTTACCCAGAAATCGGCTACTTCTTTTAGCATCGGATAGCCACGGGTACGCAGCCATTCTTTGTCTTTGGTAACCTGGTAATATTTCCAGAACGACCAGCCCACGCAACCCGTAATGTGGTGCTGAAACGGCCCCGTTAATGCCCAAACCGGGGTGGCTTCCTGTCCGTCGGAGTCGGATTCCCACGGAAACATTACGCCTGAATAGCCGTGGCTAAAGGCGTTTTGCCGCGCCATCGACATCCGCTCAAACCGGTATTCGAGCAGCGATTTGGCCATTTCGGGCTTCAAAACCAGCAAGGCAGGATACATCCAGAGTTCAGTATCCCAAAACACGTGCCCATTGTAGCCCAAACCCGACAAACCCATGGGTGACAGACTGTAGGCCGTACCCTCGCGGGCAAACGAATAGAGGTGATACAAACCCGAGCGCACCGCTTTTTGATCGTCGCTATCTCCCTCGATCACAATGTCTGACTGCCAGAGTTTTTCCCATTCGGCGTTGTGCCGGGCCAACAGCCGCTCGGTGCGTTCGAGTGCCGCAAAAATAGTCAGGCGTTCGGCTTCATTGTGGGCATCAGCGGTGTGGGCGGTCGATGTAACAGAACCAACCACGCTGAATCGGTAGGTTTCACCCGCTTTCAAACGCTTTTTGAACTTGGCAAGGTGCATGTTATAATCCCAGTCTTCGTGGATCACATCCGGCTCCTGCCCGTGCGGTTCGTTAAAAATAAAACTGGTCGATGCTGCCACCGTGTGCCGTCCGCTGGGGCTTTTGGCTACCGAAGTCAGCAGGCGAATGGTGACGTGAGAGCGGTCGATTTCGGTGTAGAAATTCTTGACTTCTTTCAAATTTTCGGGCGACTCGATCACGGCCATCGGGATGATCTCGCAGTCTTTTTTCGCCGTGATCTCCACCATCGTCAACTCTGAAAAGGGCAGGTGCCTCAGGGCCATCATCGTTTGCCGAACGCTCACCTTGTCCTTATAATCAAATGTCGTGGTGAGGGCAGCTTTCTGCATATCGAGCGTTTGGCGGTAGTTGGTGATGTCTTTGGGGCCAAGCCGCATACCATCCACGTCGAGGTTCATGTTGGCAAAGTTGAACACCTTCAGAATGTTCGAGACACGCCCCCGCCCATAGGTGTCAAAGGCTCCGTTGAGCACCACATCTTTCACTTTCATCGGCTCCGGCGACGACACCAACCCGATCACGCCGTTGGCCACCGTGATGCCGTAATAATTGGCCGGATTGATATTTTGCCCCACGATTTGCCAATCGGCATTGGCAGGAGTTTGGGCATGCAGAGTTGGCAACAGACTGAACAACAGACAGGTTGCGAGTGAATTTTTGTTCATGGGCTTAGTGTTTACCCAACGGTGTCATAAATCTGCACCCGCTCCCACAGGTGAGCACAATCGGCCACAAACTGCAAATGGGTGGGGTGTTCCTGATACACATCGTGGGCGGCTTTGTCGGCGAAAACCAGCGTCAGGCCAAAGTCATAACTGTGGTCGATCACGGGTCGGCGGGTTTCGGCCGGGCGACCCACGTAGGCCGTCGTTATCACGTCGATGGATGTGAGGGTTTTCAAACCCGCGTGGAGGGCATCGTGGTTGGCCTGCTCGGCAGGGTTCTGGAGCCAGAAAAATACTGTGTGTACAAACATGGTTATTGGATTTGGGAGTTACTCGTTTTTCTCTAATTGCTTCACTACCGTATCGAAGTCCTTTGGGTAGGGAGCCTCGAAGGTGGCGGGTTCGCCGTTGAGCAGGTTAAACGTAAGCGAATGCGCGTGCAGGGCCACCCGCTGAATCAGGGGCTGCTCTTCGGTGTCTTGTTTGAGGTTGAATTTCCGCTTGATCTGTGACAGAAAAATCGGTTCCCCGCCGTAGGTCGGGTCGTTCACGATGGGGGCTTTCAAACACATCAAGTGAACCCGAATTTGGTGCATCCGGCCCGTAATGGGCATACATTCCACCAATGTATGCCGCTTATAGGCTTTGAGCGTGTTGAAAATGGTCTCCGCAACTTTACCCTTTTCCCGGTCAATGCGAACCGCTGTTCCGTCTTTAACAGGCGAAATCGGCAAATACACCGAAATGCCGTCGAAATCGTGCAGGCCGTTCACCACCGCATGGTAGCGTTTGGCCACTTCGCGGTGCTCAAACTGCATGGCCAAATGGCGGTAAGCCTCCGGGTTTTTGGCAATGGCCAGAATGCCCGAAGTCTCTTTGTCGAGCCGGTGTCCCAACTGAGCATCAGCATGATAGGTTTTTGCCAGTCGCAAAATACTTTGTCCGCCTTTGTCGGGGGTACGCTCATCGAGCGAGGCCACACGAGGGGGCTTGTTTATCAGAATGTAATCGTCGTTTTCAAAGACGATGAGGGATTCAAAGTTCAGTTTCAACCGCTTTGTCTAATTTAAATCGGAACATAGTGCCTTTATCGGGCTTGCTCATAACCGCAATCTTCGATTTATGGGCATTCAGAATATGCTTTACAATGGCTAAACCCAATCCGGTGCCACCGCGTTCTTTCGAGCGGCTTTTTTCAACCCGGTAAAACCGCTCAAAAATACGACTCAGATGCTCTTGTGGGATACCCGGCCCGTCGTCACGGACTGTGATGGAAATATGCTTTTTATCATCCTCAAACCCCACAATCACCTTTCCATTCTCTTTGCCATACTTAATCGCATTTTCGATCAGGTTGGTCATCACTTGACTAATCCGCTGAGGATCAGCTTTAACCGAAACCGCTCCTTGAAAACTCGATTTAATGCGCAACAGTGTCCCCTTTGTCTCGGCAATATTTTCAAGTTGTTCAAAAATGTCCCTCGTCAGGGCGTGCATATCCACTCGGTCGAGGTGCATTTTGACCTCGCCCGTTTCCAATTGCGACAAGGCCACGAGGTCTTTCACCAATGCGTCGAGACCGTCGAGACTGCGGGCAGCTTTGGCCAGAAACTTGTCACGTACTGACTCATCGTCAATGGCTCCGTCGATGAGGGTATGAATAAAACCCTGAGCGGCAAAAATGGGTGTTTTCAGTTCATGAGAAACGTCTGCCAAAAACTCCCGCCGAAACAATTCCAGCCGTTTCAGCTCATCAATTTCTTTCTGTTTCTTGGCGACATACACAAAAATCTCGTCGTTGAGCTTTTTGAACGGGTTATTGTCTTTAATAATTGCTTTGTTCGACAGGTTGAAATCGCGGAGTTTGAGCCGCCGGATGGTCTTGTACATTTTGTTCACTTCCCGATACACCAGCAACTCGATGGCATACAGAATCAGGAAAAACGAAACGATGAACGACGACACGGCTACTACAAAAATCATGTTTACCGTTACCCCGTCAACCACGCTCAAAAACGCAACCGTTAGCCCCGAAATAAGGCAAGCCAACAAAAAAGCAATAATACGGGGGCTGAGGGACATGTTTTTTTTGGGTTTCAGGTTTCAATGGCTTCGCCGTTTCACTGCCTTAAGCTGTTTCTGTTGTTCAACCGAGAAACGGCGAAGCCGAACGCGGCCCGGCCATGAAACGCGACTTATTGAAACAGCGAAGCGATGAAACCCATTTACTCCACTGGTGCTTCCACAATGCGAACAACTTTCCATAAGCCTCGCAAATCGCCCGCGCCTACGGTTACGCTGCCGCCGTTGGGATGGTCGGAGTAGAGCGTCAAATGCTGATGGGTGAGCAGGTTATTTTCTCGGATTCGCTTGATTACCAAATAGTCGCGGTACATCACGGCAAAAACGCCCCCTGACTGGTATACCCAGTTGCTTTCGTCAACGGGTTCGGCCATGACCTTTGCCCCGCTCACCAATTGGGGACTCATGCTGTTGCCCGCAATCTCGATCACCACGGCACTTGGGTAGGTAGCTGCCAATGCTCGTTCGACTCGAAACGACCCTAAATCGCTTGCCCGCAACCCATCGTTCACTGACTCAATGAAACTGGCATAGAACCGAACTGGTACAAACGGGATCTCAGCCATATCGGGTTCAGCGGGAATGGGCAACACAGTGGACGTATCAATCGTCAGGATTGGCTTGATTCCCCGGAAAATATAATCGGCACTGATTTGTGGATATCTATCTAACAAGGTCAAAATAGTATCGTAAGAAGGCTTTGCCCGCCCATTCAGGATGTTATAAAACTTGGATGGATTCTCGTTTGTATCTTTGGCTATTTGATAAATAGTCAACCCCAATTGGTCGAACAACTGGCGTAGTCGGTGTTGAATCGACTCGTTATCAGGCTGTTGCTGTTGAAATTCGCTCATAAAAGGGTTGGGATTGGCACTGAACTCAGTACTGTTGATTAGAAGATAATACCAAAATTACGACCTTTTCTATAGAACTGAAATTTCGTTAAAAATGAAAAAGTCGTTGCTCATATAGAAATTTGAGTGTTTCTTTACAGCGTTATTACGCAATCAGCGAAATTTCGCTACTTTTGAATATGACTCTTGACCAGCCCACCGCCGAACTCAACAAGTTCAGCCGCATTCTGACCCAACAAATGGACAACCCAGCCGCCAAAGCAATGCTCTATGGCGTGGGCTTGACTTCAGATGATATGCAGAAGCCCCAAATTGGCATTGCCAGCACGGGCTATGAGGGTAACACCTGCAACATGCACCTCAACGGTTTGTCGGTTTATGTGAAGCAGGGTATTGTAGCAAACGGGTTGGTTGGTCTGATTTTCAACACCATCGGCGTTTCCGACGGGATGACCAACGGCAACGACGGAATGCGTTACTCGCTCCCCAGCCGCGACCTCATTGCCGACTCCATCGAATCGGTGGTGGCTGCGCAGTGGTACGATGGCGTGGTGACGGTGGTAGGTTGCGACAAAAATATGCCCGGTGCCGTGATGGCGATGGCCCGTTTAGACCGGCCCGGCATCATGGTTTACGGCGGCACCATTCGCTCCGGCCATTATAAAGGACAAAAACTCGACATTGTATCGGCGTTTGAAGCCCTCGGTAAGAAGTATGCCAATACGATCTCCGACGAAGATTATGAGGGTGTAATCCGTAATGCCATTCCTGGAGCGGGAGCTTGCGGAGGGATGTACACGGCCAACACAATGGCCGCCAGCATTGAGGCAATGGGCCTGAGTTTGCCTTTCAGCAGCAGCTATCCGGCCACCCACACAGGCAAGCAGGAAGAGTGCAAAAAGATCGGTGCGGCCATGCGTGTGCTGCTGGAACGCAGCATTATTCCCGCCGACATCATCACCCGGAAATCCCTCGAAAACGCGCTGACCATTGTGATGGTGTTGGGAGGCTCTACCAACGCAGTGTTGCATTATTTAGCCATTGCGCGGGCGGCAGGCATCGAATTGACTTTAGACGAAATTCAGGAAATCAGCGACCGGACTCCTTTGTTGGCCGACCTGAAACCGAGCGGCAAATATTATATGGAAGACATGCTCGAAATTGGTGGTGTTCCGGCAGTGATGAAATACCTGTATGAGCAGGGCATGATTCACGGCGAATGCATGACCGTGACGGGTAAAACCGTTGCCGAGAACATGGCCGACGCGCCCGACCTGAATTTCGAGACGCAGACCATTATGCGGCCCTTGAGCAACCCGATCAAGAAAACGGGCCACATCCAGATTTTGCGCGGCAACCTCGCCCCAACCGGCTCGGTCGCTAAAATCACCGGCAAAGAGGGCGAGCGGTTCGAGGGCATTGCCAAAGTGTGCGAACACGAAAGTGAAGTAATCGAAGCCTTGTCTAAGGGCGAGATTTTGCCCGGCATGGTACTCGTCATTCGGAACAGCGGCCCCAAAGGCGGCCCCGGCATGAGTGAGATGCTGAAACCCACCTCGGCCATTATGGGCGCGGGTCTTGGCGACAAAGTGGCCCTGATTACGGACGGTCGCTTTTCGGGCGGCACCCACGGTTTTGTGGTTGGTCACGTTACCCCCGAAGCCTTCGATGGCGGTCCGATTGCTCTCGTAAAAGATGGCGACCGGATCACACTCGATGCCGTTGGCCGCGAACTGACGCTGCACATTTCCGACGACGAAATGGCTTACCGCAAAAGCCAGTGGGTTCAACCGGCTCCCCTGTTCACAAAAGGCGTTCTGGGCAAATACATTCGGAGTGTGAAATCGGCGAGTGAAGGCTGTGTGACGGATGAGGGGTAAAGTAAACTTGTAAACCGATGTACAACGACGACGTTCACAATTTCCCCAAGGGCTTTGCCGCCATCGAAATCGCCAGTAAGTCGATTCGGTTTTCGATGCCCTCTGATTTGCAGACGGGGGCCTTGCTTAAAGCGTTGGTCGGCTCGAAACCAAAAGCCAATGTGCTGGAGATTGGAACGGGAACGGGTTTGGCAACAGCCTGGCTATTGGCTGGTATGGATGCCGATTCATCGTTATTATCCATTGATAATGAGCAACTTTACCAGTCCATAGCAGATAATGTTCTGGGCGACGATAAACGGCTGAGTCTATTATGTACGGACGCAGGACAATGGTTGGCCGACAATCAGGAACAGAAATTCGACATGATTTTTGCGGATGCCTGGCCCGGAAAATACGCCAACCTTGATGCCGCTTTGGGTTCATTAGCCGTGGGAGGTTTGTATATCATCGACGATATGATGGCTCAACCTAATTGGCCCGCCGGACACGAAGACAACGTTACCAAACTCGTTGCCGACCTCGAAAGCCGAGCCGATTTGCAAATTGTCAAAATGGCCTGGTCAACGGGGATTTTGATTGCCACGAAGAAATAACACACTAAAACGCACCAACCTTATGGAAGCGGTCAGCGTATTTCCTGAATTGAAAACAAAACCGGCCGTTGTAGAGACCGCACCGGCGGACCAGTCTCTACGGATGATTTCTGGCTCGGAAGCCCTCATGCGCTCGTTGGTGGCTGAGGAGGTCGATACCATTTTTGGCTATCCCGGCGGAGCCATTATGCCCGTTTATGATGCCCTCTACGACTTTCAGGATCGTATAAACCACATTTTGGTACGTCACGAGCAGGGAGCTGGTCATGCCGCACAGGGCTACGCCCGGATGCAGGGTCGGGCTGGTGTTTGCCTCGTTACGTCGGGGCCGGGGGCAACCAACCTTGTTACCGCCATTGCCGATGCCCTCATCGACTCCACGCCGATGGTTTGCATTGTGGGGCAGGTAGGCAAAAAACTGCTCGGAACCGATGCTTTTCAGGAGGCCGACGTGATGGGTGTGACCATGCCCATCACCAAATGGAACTACCAGATTACCAGTGCCGACGAGGTGCCGGAAATCGTAGCAAAGGCGTTTTATATTGCCCAGTCGGGGAGGCCCGGGCCGGTGTTGCTCGACATTACGAAGTCGGCGCAGTTGGAGATGATGACGGAGCCTTTTGTGTATGAAAAGTGCCAGAATATCATCAGTTACCGGCCCCGTCTGATTCCCAAAGCCGACCAATTAGAAGTAGCCGCCAAGCTCATCAACGGAGCTAGACGGCCTTATATTTTCGTGGGTCACGGCGTGCAAATCGCCAAAGCCGAAGCTGAATTGCAGGCGTTTGTTGAGAAAACGGGCATCCCCGTAGCCACAACCCTCCTCGGCCAATCGACCATTTCAACCGATCACCCGCTCTACGTGGGTTGGCTCGGAATGCACGGGAACTATGGTCCCAACGTGCTGACCGATCAGGCCGATGTGATTATTGCCATCGGAATGCGTTTTGATGATCGCGTCACGGGGGATGCCAGCAAATATATCCGGCAGGCCAAAGTGGTGCATATCGAGATCGACCCGTCTGAAATCGACAAGATTATCAAGGCGCACGCACCCGTTGTGGGTGATGCCAAAGAATGCCTGAAAGCGTTGTTGCCCCTCGTTCATGAGAACGATCATACCATTTGGCGAAATGAATTTAAGAAGTATGATGCCATTGAATATGAGAAAATTACTGAGCCGGAACTGAGTAGTACGGAAGGCAAAATCCGCATGGCCGAAGTGATTGATATGCTCTCGCGCAAGACAAAGGGCGAGGCCGTGCTGGTAACAGACGTGGGGCAACACCAGATGATGGCCTCGCGCTATTACAAGTTCAAACGGCCCAACAGCTTAGTTACGTCGGGTGGGATGGGCACAATGGGGTTTGCCTTGCCAGCCGCTTTTGGGGCGCAGGTGGGTGCTCCCGACCGGCAGGTGGTAGCCATCATTGGCGACGGTTGTTTCCAGATGACCCTACAGGAGTTGGGCACCATTGTGCAGAACAAACAACCCGTGAAAGCGATCATCCTGAACAACAATTTTTTGGGCATGGTGAGGCAGTGGCAACAGTTGTTCCACCAGCGTCGGTATTCGTTTGTGGAGTTACAGAACCCCAATTTCATCATGATTGCCAAGGGCTTCGGTATGGATGGGCACACCTGCGATGAACGCGAAAACCTGTCCGACTCCCTCGACAAGATGCTGGCCCACGACGGACCGTACCTGCTCGAAGTGGTCGTAGAAAAAGAAGAAAACGTGTTCCCGATGGTTCCCGCCGGAGCCGCCGTTACACAGATTAGACTGTCATGACTACTTACACGATTTGCGTTTTTACGTCGAACACCATTGGGTTGCTTAACCGCATCACCATCATTTTTACGCGCCGACGGGTCAACATCGAGAGCTTAACCGTGTCGGAAACCGAACGCAAAGGGGTGTCGCGGTTCACCATTGTTATCAAGCACGAATCACGCGACGAAGTCGAGAAACTCGTCCGGCAAATTCGCAAAATCGTGGAGGTGCTGGCTGTGTTCGGCTATCTCAATGATGAAATCGTATTCAACGAAATTGCTTTGTTCAAAATCTCAACTCCGTTGGGTGGGCAAACCCTTGATGTTGATTCAGTTAACAAAAAATACAAGGCGTGGGTCGTCTATTGGGGATTAGACTATGTCGTGATCGAAAAGACCGGCACGGAAGTCGAAATCTTTGAATTTTTCGCATACCTCCGCCTGCAACATGAGATTCTGGAGTTTGTTCGCTCTGGTCGCGTGGCCGTTGGCAAAACCGAACAGGGCTTGGTCGAGTACCTCCCCGAAGCGGAGTGGGCGTATTATCTGTAAGCCTGAAAACCACTAATTTTTTACAACCTAAATATAGTACCTAGCATGGCACAAATTAACTTCGGCGGTACGGTCGAGAACGTCGTAACCCGTGAAGAGTTTCCTCTTGAAAAAGCCTTAGAAACACTCAGTAACGAGACAATCGCCGTGATCGGCTATGGCGTACAAGGCCCCGGTCAGTCGCTTAACATGCGTGACAATGGCTTCAACGTGATTGTGGGGCAGCGCAAAGGCAAAACCTACGACAAGGCTATTGCCGACGGTTGGGTGCCGGGCGAAACCCTGTTCGAGATCGAAGAAGCTCTGCAACGCGGCACCATTATCTGCTTCCTGCTGTCGGATGCAGCTCAAATTGAACTGTGGCCAACGGTGAAAGCCGCCCTCGTTCCCGGCAAATCGTTGTATTTCTCGCACGGTTTTGGCGTGACCTATAAGGAGAAAACCGGTATCATTCCTCCTGCTGATGTTGATGTATTTTTGGTGGCTCCCAAAGGCTCCGGCACCTCGTTGCGCCGGATGTTTGTTGAAGGGAAAGGCTTGAATTCCAGCTTCGCTATCTATCAGGATGCCAGCGGACAAGCCCGCGAGAAGTGCATCGCCATGGGTATTGGCGTTGGTTCTGGCTATTTGTTCGAGACCGATTTCTACAAGGAAGTAACCTCCGATTTGACGGGTGAGCGCGGCACCTTGATGGGAGCCATCCAAGGCATTTTCGCGGCTCAGTACGAGGTGTTGCGGGCCAATGGCCACAGTCCTTCAGAGGCTTTCAACGAGACAGTGGAAGAACTGACTCAGTCGCTGATGCCGCTCGTGGCCGAAAATGGCATGGACTGGATGTATGCTAACTGCTCGACCACGGCACAGCGCGGTGCCTTAGACTGGTGGAAACCGTTCCGCGATGCCACCAAGCCTGTTTTTGAGCAATTGTATAACTCCGTGAAAACGCAGGAGCAGGCCGAAATCAGCATCACCCGCAACTCACAACCCGACTACCGCGAGAAACTCGAAGTTGAATTGAGCGAACTCCGCGAGTCAGAAATGTGGCAAGCCGGTGCCGCCGTTCGGAACCTGCGCCCTGAGCGGAGTTAGAGACAATGAATAATGCACAATGAGTAATGGATAATGCACCGTGAATAGTGTAATTTCGCTCTGTATTATCCATTACTCATTGTGCATTATTCATTAAGCGAAGCGATCACCTTCCCCGACCTCGACAACATTTACTTAGCCGCCGACCGGCTGCGGGGTGTTGCCACTCACACGCCTTTACAGGAAAACCTGAACCTGTCGGATCGGTACGGGGCCAACATTTTCCTGAAACGGGAAGATCTTCAGGTGGTTCGGTCGTATAAAATTCGGGGGGCTTACAACAAAATGGCCGCCCTGCCCAAAGAGGCTCTGGATAAAGGCGTTGTGTGTGCCAGCGCGGGCAACCATGCTCAGGGGTTGGCCTACGCCTGTCGGAAATTGGGGGTTAAAGGCGTTATTTTCATGCCCACCACCACGCCTAACCAGAAAGTGAAACAGGTGAAACTCTTCGGGAAGGAGTTCGTTGAGGTGGTGTTGGTGGGTGATACTTACGACGATGCCTATTACGCAGCCACCGAATACGTGAAAACCCACGACAGCACGTTTGTTCATCCCTTCGATGATGTGCTGGTGATGGAAGGGCAGGGGACTGTCGGACTGGAAATCTTCAAAGACTCCAACTTCAAAATCGACTACCTGTTGATGGCTATTGGCGGGGGCGGGCTGGCATCGGGCGTTTCAACGGTGTTTAAACAACTTAGTCCTAAGACAAAACTAATTGGTGTTGAGCCACTTGGTTCGCCTTCCATGAAAATCTCGATGGACGAAGGCCGCGTTGTTGCGCTGGATCACATCGACAAATTTGTGGACGGTGCCGCTGTGAAGCGTGTGGGCGATACTACGTTTGAAATCTGCCGCCAAAACCTTGACCGGGTCATTCTGGTGCCGGAAGGCAAGGTCTGCACCACCATTCTGCAACTGTACAATGAGGAAGCCATCGTGGCCGAACCTGCCGGAGCCTTGAGTATTGCGGCTTTAGATTTTATAAAGGACGAAATAAAGGGCAAAAACGTGGTTTGCCTGGTAGGTGGGGGCAATAATGACATCACCCGGACGGAGGAAATCAAGGAGCGGTCGTTGCTCTATGAGGGTCTTAAACACTACTTCATCATCCGGTTTCCGCAACGGGCCGGTGCCTTCCGCGACTTCCTCAATGTGCTGGGGCCAACCGACGACATCAGCCGTTTTGAATACGCAAAAAAAACCAACCGCGAAACCGGCCCCGCCGTAGTGGGTATTGAACTCAAACACCGCGACGATTTTGAGCCGCTCATTGAGCGAATGCAAGCCCAAAATATTGTGTTTGAATACCTAAACGACCAACCCGACTTGTTTCAGTTTTTGATTTAAATTGGAGGCATTATGATAACGGCTGTTCAACGTAAAGACCAGATTTTTGAGCGGGTACGCTCCCATCAATCCGCCTTGAAGCAGTTTGGAGCCGCCCGGCTTGGGCTGTTCGGCTCATTTGTACGAGGTGAGCAGACGGAGCAAAGCGATGTTGATATTGTCGTCGAGTTTGAACCAGGCATGAAAAAACTCCATAGTTTTCTGGATATGGCCGATTATCTGGAGGAATTAATGGGTCGTAAAACAGATGTTTTAACTTGGGAAGGAATGGCTGATTTTGTGCGTAAACACGTAGCTAATGAAATTGAATACGTCCCCTTTTAAATGCTCCGTGTTCCTTCCTCCATCCTGCCCAATCAATTTCAATCCCTGAGCATTCAGCGGTCCGGGCCGGACGGGGCTGGATCGTTGGAGCGGGAGGGGTCGCGGTCCGACGGTTCGGAGATGACGTTTGTGGCCTACCGGAGCGATGTATATCCCGAACGAAACGAAGTCTTTTTTGAGGAACACGCCGTGGTAGTGGTACTCGAAGGGCAAAAGAAGTTCAGTTCGCCCACGCAGGAGCTACATGTGCATAAAGGGCAAATTCTGTTCTTCCAGCGGGGGTGCTATTCCATGAACGAGTCTATCGACGCAAATTACCGGAGTCTGGTGTTTTTTGTGAACGAGAAAATGCTGAAAGAGTTTGTCAATCAGCATCTTAACCTATTTCGTCACAGCGAGCAAGCCGTGCCCGAATCGCTTATTTTGTCGCTCAATCCATCGGCCACGTTCGAGACGTTTATTCAGTCGCTGTTGCCGTATTTTGGGGCCAAAACACCCTTTCTGAATGAGTTGCTGCGGCTTAAATTTCAGGAATTGCTGTTGCACCTGCTTGAACTAGACCAATCGGGGAAACTCCGCACTATTCTCTGGCATATTTATCAGGGCCAGAAAATCGACCTCGATTATTTGATGAATACCTACCTGCTCAAGCCCCTGTCGATGAATGAGTTGGCTCGGTTGTCGGGGCGGAGTTTGTCGGGGTTCAAGCGCGATTTTGAGGAACACTTTCATACCTCTCCCGGCCATTGGATGCGCCAGAAGAAACTGGAACACGCGCAGTTTCTGCTCCGTAACACGCCCAAAAATGTGTCGGAGGTGAGCATGGAAATTGGTTATGAGAGCGTGTCCCATTTCATCAAAGCCTACAAAGCCCAATATGGCGCAACGCCCAAGCAGGCAGTTTGAGCGGCAGATCACAGGGATTCAAACAACTTGCTTCATTACGGAGTACTATTGGCTGGCTATTTATAAACCCAAATGAAAATGCAGTCAGTCCAACACAGCAGCGAATCGAACAAATCTGTCATTATTGTAGCCGGTGGAACCGGTAAACTGGGTCAGCGCATCGTCTGGCATCTCCGTCAGAACGGGGCCGAGGTACGAGCGTTGGTTCGTCGGGGAGGTCCGGGCGAAACGGCCCTTGCTTTTCTGCGTGAGCAGGGTGCCACTCTTGTCGAAGTCGATTTTAAGGACGCTGCCGGGTTAGCCAACGCCTGCACGGGTGGAACCTGCCTTGTGTCGGCGGTTTCGGGGCTGCGCGACGTGATTGTGGATACCCAAACGCAGTTGCTTCAGGCGGCTCTGGAGGCCGGTATCCCCCGGTTTATTCCCTCCGACTATTGCATCGACTACACCAAACTGCCGGTTGGCTCTAACCGTAATCTCGACCTTCGCCGGGAATTCAATGAGCAACTCAACAAGGCACCAATAGTGGCCACCTCCATCCTGAACGGCATGTTTACCGATTTGCTCACCGGGCAGGCTCCTGTGGTGCTGTTTGGCCCCAAGCGCATTATGTATTGGGGCGACGCGGGCAAACTGCTCGACTTCACCACGATGGAAGACACGGCAGCTTACACCGCAATGGCGGCTCTCGACTCAACAACCCCGCGTTACCTGCGCGTGGCGGGCGATGTGGCTGACGTAATGGACTTGAAAAATGCCGCGACTCAGGTAACGGGCAAGTCGTTCAAGCTGTTACGAGTGGGGAGTCTCGGTGCCTTCGGGACAATGATCAAGATCACGAAAACCCTGTTTCCTGCCGAAAAAGAAGTGTTTCCGCCTTGGCAGGGTATGCAATATATGCACAACATGTTCAGTGGCCTTCCCAAACTGAACCCCCTTGACAACAACCGATACCCTAACTTGCACTGGACGAGCGTGCGGGACGTACTGGCGACAAGACCGCAATAAAATGTATTTTTGGAGCTATTCACCTAAACACTGAACCACAATGGCAACGAAAAACCAAGTCTTGGACATGACCCCGCTGGGCATGCGGTCCTGCAAAAAAATGCCGATACAGACGGAAAATCGTTGGATCTGCATTGGGAACTAGTGCCCGGATGCAACCTGAAAGACCCGTTGGTGCATACCCATCCCAACGCCATTGAAACCTATAAAATACTGGAATGACAGATGGAGTTTTTCATCAAAGACCAACCTGCTCCCTCCATTCAAGAGGCTGACGGGCAATTTGTGGTGACGTTGCCGCTGGTTGCCGGGTAGATGAACGCAGATTAGTATTTTATCTATTTTCGTGTTCTGACGTTTGCCTACCAGCCGTGAAAACCTTCGACGATAAGAACCTTCGCATTTTTGGCCCGATTGTTTTGTTCTTCATGGGGGCCTTGTTCTTCCGGCTAAACTGGTACGTCGAATTGTCGGGCGGGGTAGTGCTTCGGTCTGATTTGATTGGGTTGAGTGCCGGTTATATCTGCTGGAACCTGACACGCTGGGTATTGCTTCAGCTCCAAAGTCAATATCCCGGTTTGGCCAACACCCGGCAACGGTTGGCGCGGATGGCGTTGTTAATGCCGATTCTGGTCAATTTCGCCTGGTTCATTCGACAAATGGCGCAGATCACGTTTAACGATGGTTCGTGGAGTTCATTAACCCTGCCCGATTATACCTATGCCGTTGGTATTCAGATTTTTTACCACGCGGTCTATTTCGTTATTTACGAAGGCAGCTATGTGATGAGAGCCTGGCAGAAGACCTATGAGCAAAATGAACAACTCAAAAAAGGGAAGCTGCAACAGCAACTTGAGACCCTCAAAAATCAGATCAACCCCCATTTTCTATTTAATAGCCTCAACTCGCTGTCGATGTTGATTCACGACAATCCCCGGCAGGCCGAAGCGTTCGTGGACGAAATCAGCAGTGTCTATCGCTATCTACTCCGGGCCAACGACCACGAACTAACCACGCTCGACCGCGAATTAGAGTTTATCCAGTCCTATTTTCAGCTGCTCAAAACCCGTTACGGCGCGGGAATCGACCTGCACGTAGCCGTTGAGGACTGGCAACTGGAACGCAAAATACCCCCGCTGACCCTGCAACTGCTGGTCGAAAATGCGGTGAAGCACAACGTGATTTTGCCAGAAAGCCCCCTGATTGTCGAAATTCGGGCGCGGGGCTTGTGGCTGACCGTGCAGAATAACCTGCAACGTAAGAACACCGCCGTGCCATCTAACAAGGTAGGGCTGGCCAACATTGCCACCAAATATCGCCTGTTGGGGCAGCGCGAAATTGCTATCCGCGAGGAGGCCGACCAGTTTATCGTGACATTACCCTTGCTGGCTACCCCGCCCACAACCACCGCCCTTTCATGAAACCACTGAACGATAAACGCCTTCGGGTTCTGGGACCAATTGGCCTGTATCTGTTTGTGGCCCTGTTTTTCCGGCTCGACTGGTACCTTAAACTACCTCCAAAAACGTTGCTCTTCAACGATACCATTGCCATTTTGGCGGGCATTCTGTGTTGGCAGATGGCCCGGTGGGTGGTGTTGTGGATTCAGGCGCGTAACCCCGGTTTGGCTAACACCCGCCGACGGTTATTGTGGTTGGCATTGGCCTTGCCGGTGCTGGTTAACATAGCTTGGGTGTTACGCCTGTCCATTCGATATTTGATCGACGGAAAGTTTCTGTATTTCGGTACTGCGGTTGAACTGAGCCGGAATATCGGTATCCAGATTTTCTATCATTTCATCTATTTTGCCGTCTATGAAGGCTGGTATATTTTGCGACAATGGCGACGCGATACGGTGGAAACCAGCACCTTAGAGAAAATATCGCTGCAAAGCCAACTCACCTCGCTGCAACACCAGGTGAACCCCCATTTTCTGTTCAACAGCCTCAACTCGCTTTCGTCGCTTATTAGCGAAAGCCCCGTTCGGGCCGATGCATTTCTGGAGGAGTTGACCACTGTTTTCCGGTATCTGCTACAGGCCAACGACCACCGGCTGGTGCCCCTCCGCAACGAAATGGACTTTATTCGTTCGTATTGTCACTTGCTCAAAGCCCGCTACCAAACCGGCCTGATCCTCGACCTGACCACCAACTCCATCCATGATTCCCTGCTGATTCCCCCGCTGACACTCCAGGTATTGATCGAAAATGCGGTGCGCTACAACATCATTCTGCCCGAACAGCCGCTCCACATTCGGATGCACACCACCCCCGATGGGCTGCTGCACGTAGCCAATACGCTGCAACGCAAGACTATCCGTGTCGAAACGGCGGGGGCGGGTCTCAATAACCTCGCCACCCGGTTTGAACTGCTCAACGAAGGTAAACTGACTATTGAAGAAAAGTCGGGCTGGTTTGTAGTGAGTTTGCCGCTGATAAAAGAGTCCTACCTCATTTCCCCATCCACTTTTTGAAATCAGTGGCCCGTTCGCGGCTGATCAGGACCTCGTCGTTGGGGTTGGGTTTGAGCGTTAGTTTGAGTTTGTTATTGAAATACGGGTGGATTTGCTGCACCGAGTTTATATCGACAATAAACTGGCGGTTAGCCCGGAAAAACTGCCCCGGATCAAGCATCGCTTCGAGTTCGTCGAGGGTATAATCAACGGAGAATTTCTGGTTGTTGCGAGTGCGAAACAGGCTCACCCCCTCCTCCGAACAGAAATAGGCAATGTCGCTCACTTCAATCGGCACCCACTGCGACAAATGCCGTACCAAAAACCGACGACGATGCTCGGTCGGAGCCACCTGCTGCCGGAGTTGCTGCACGAGCGAGTCGATAGATACTTGCGGGGCTGAGTCGGGGGTGGCACCGCTGCTGAGTCGCCGGTGCTTTTCGAGGCTGGCCTCTAGTTCGTGCCGCTTAATAGGCTTCAGTAAATAATCGATGCTGTTGACCTTGAACGCCCGTAGCGCATACTCATCGTAGGAGGTAGTGAAGATCACCGGGGCCGTTACGGTTGTCTGCTCAAAAATTTCAAAGCTTTGACCATCAGCTAGTTCGATATCCATCAAAATCAGATCGGGTGCCGATGGTTTGCCTGGTGCATTGGTTTCCAGCCAGTTGACCGAAGCCCGCACGCTGGCGGCTGTGCCAACAATCTGGAGTGTTGGGTCTACGTCCAGCAGGAGTTTGGTCAGCTTACGGACGGCTAATTCTTCGTCTTCAATGATGAGAACATTCATGGCGAAACAGGGAACACGTTATGACGTAAAGCTATTAGTCTAATCTGTTTTTGCCAATAGTTCGGCTTACAAACCCACCAAACAGGCCGATGAACCAACACAAATACGGGCTGAACCGTCAGGGCAGTAGAGAGGCCAATTTCTTCGCCGATAGGGTAACGGCTCATCAGCTCCCCGTGACGTTTCGTGGGGAGCTTTTGACGTTTCATTGAGGTATGAATTGATTTTATGGCACATAAATGCCGATTTTTAGGCCGTTTTGCCTAATCAAGAGATACTACCTTCATGACGTTTGCCACCTGGAACCTGCTATTTACGGGTATGATCAGCTCCATTTTGTTGCTGAACGTGGTCCAATGGGGTATTTACCAGGAGCGTATTTATGGCCTCTACACCTTGTATTTGCTGGCGTGGTTGGTGTATTTTGGCGTTCGGGTCAGTGAAATCAGCCCCTATGTGTCGAAGAGCGAGTTTAACGTTGTCAAGGCCGCTGTGCCAATGATGGCTTACTTTGTTTATTTCGATTTTGCCGACTGGCTCGTTCACCTGCGCGAACGTCTGCCGGGTTTGTTTCGACTATTTAGATTCTCTAAGATTCTCGTAATCAGCTATGTATTCGAAATTGTCCTGCTGAGTTATGAGGTTATAGCTCCCTGGAACGGGCCGCTTTATAATCTCATACACACCGTAATGCGCCTGTTGATGGTTGTGCTGGCAATCTATGGCATCTGGAAAATCGGGCGGCTCAATGGCATAGTGCCGCGTTATGTGGCCCTCGGATCGGTATTCTTGCTGATTGGGGGGGGAGTGTCGATGGCGACAACCAGCATAGGCATCACACCGGATGGGCCACACACTTTTTTGGCCGCACCCCTCACCTATTTCATGTTCGGGATCATGGCCGAACTGATCTGTTTTACGCTCGTGCTGGGTTACCGGCAACGTAGAGGGGCCATTAAAAGCGCGATTGTTGAGCAGAAACTGGCCCGGGAACGGGAAAAAATTCAGCGAGAACGGGTTGAAGCTGAATTGGTTACTGAGAAACTACAACAACAAATGGCGGCTGTGCAGATGATGGCTCTACAAGCTCAACTGAACCCCCATTTTTTGTTCAATAGCCTAAATTCGCTCTCGTCGCTTATTGCCGATGAACCCGCCAAAGCCGAACGGTTTGTGGATGAAATGTCGAGTGTATACCGCTACCTCCTTCGCACAAATGATTACGAACTCACAACGCTCCAAACCGAGTTGACCTTTATCGACTCCTATTATCACCTCCTGAAAACGCGCTACGGGCAGGGAATCGAACTAATGAAGCATATTGACGAAGGCTTCCTGTCCTATAAGCTGCCCCCGCTCACGCTCCAATTATTGATTGAGAATGCGGTGAAACACAACATCGTATCGGCCGATCAACCCCTGCATATTTCCCTGTCAACTAACTCAACTGGCTGGCTTACGGTGAGCAATACGCTTCAACGCAGACCAGCCAATCGAGTGAATTCGACGCAAAAAGGGTTGTTGAACATTCTTTCCAAGTATCAACTTCTGGGGCAGGCTGCACCCACGGTTGGCGAAACACAGAATACTTTTGTGGTGTCGCTGCCGCTGATTAAATAAAACAGGTATGTATTGGCTCAACAAACGGCTACATTGTAGAGCCGTTTTGCCCGGTCGCGGGAACGCTTCAGGCGCATTTTCACAGCACTGTCGTTTAAATTGAGCTGGTCAGCAATCTGACGGATATTCAACCCGTCCTGATACTTCAGTCTGAGCAGCGCAGCTTCCTGTGTAGGCATTACCCCCATTACGTGGGACAGTTGCTGTAAATTACATTCAGTGAGGTCTGCGTCATCGCTAATCGCATACGCATAATCTGTTTGCTCATCCAAAGCGATCATCGGTAACCGCTTGTAAGCCCTGACCTGGTCCATGCAATAATTGAAGGTGATGGAGTACAGCCAGGTCGCGAAGCTTGACCGCTCGTTGTATTGGCCAATCCGGGCAAACATGCGGATGAAAATATCGTGGGTGTAATCCTGCGCTTTCTCCGTGTCTTTGGTAATCGAAAGGCAACGGCTGAAGACTTTCTGAGCGTACCGTTTGTAAAGTGTCTCGAAACAGGGACCCGTGCGGGTCTGGAGGAACTGGCGAATCAGTTCCTCGTCACTAAATTGATTTTTCATGTTTTATATGAGTTAGATAGTTGAATTACAGGAAAGAAGCCGGTTACCCTGCCTTTCCCCTGTAATTCGACGGTGCAAATGTGGTATTAAATTATATGTAGGCCCATCATATTTCGATGAACTGCATGATTTGCGGGTTTTTTGGCCGTATTAAGCTATAAATCTCTGCTGATGGTTAGGTTATTAAAGCTATATGATATAAATTATCGTATATGAACAAATATTAAGACGAACGGTATGAAAGGACTGGTTTTTACGGAATTATTGGAGATGGTAGAAGCCCGGTTTGGCTATGAATTGGTTGATCAACTACTGATCGAAAGCGACTTGCCATCGGGTGGGATCTATACAGCGGTTGGCACCTATGATCACCGGGAGATGGTTACACTTTTGAACGGACTGAGCCAGCATACTCAAACGTCTGTAGCGACTCTGCTCCGGGAATATGGGCAATACATGTTCGGTACATTTACCAGGAGTTACAGCCCTTTTATGGCTCATGCTCATTCCGCTTTTGGTTTACTTGTCTCTATTCAGCATCATATTCACGTAGAAGTCCGCAAATTATACCCGGATGCTGAGTTACCACGATTTACAATTGAGAAAAGCACGCCTGATCACCTGGTTATGCGCTATGAGTCGGAGCGGAAAATGGCCGATTTTGCTCACGGACTTATTGAAGGCTGTTTAGCGTATTACGGCGAGAAGGCAAGTATTAGTCAAACAGAGCTGGTTGCTGATGGAACAGTGGTTGTATTCGACATTATGAAGGCCTGAAAAGTAAGACTATGAATGACATCGACTTACTAAATCGGCGTTTTAATCGCGAGAAGGCAGCCCGTCAGCAGGCCGAATCTATTCTAGAAGACAAAGCCCGCGAATTATACGTAGCCAACGGGCAACTTCAACACCTCAACGAACACCTCGAACAACAGGTCCGCGACAAACTCTCGGAACTACAGGAAAGTGAGCAACGCTATCGACAGCTTATTGAGTCGGTTGAAGACATTATTTATAAAATCTCGCCCGAGGGGATCTTTACGTTTGTTAGTCCTGCGGTCGAAAAAATATTAGGCTACCCGCAAAGTGACGTACTGGGGAAACACGCTACCCGGTTCGTTGACCCAGCCTACCAGAAACTGCTTGTTGTGTTTTACAGGCGGATGATCTACCAAAAGCAGGCAAGTAATTATATTGAGTTTCCGGCGGTGGCCAACGATGGCCGAATTGTGTGGATTGGGCAAACGGTTCGATTGATTGTTTCAGATAATCAATTGGTTGAGCTGGTAGCTGTGGCTCGCGACGTGACTGAGAAGCACTTTATTCGGGAACGCATTCGGCGGAGCGAAGAGAAATACCGGGGCATCATGAATAACATGGAACTGGGCCTTCTCGAGGTAGACAATGACCAAATTATTCTGCGGGCCTATGAGCGTTTCTGCAATATGCTGGGTTACACCGAGGATGAATTGATCGGTAAACAGGCGGCTGACTTCCTGACACCCCCTGAGTTTTGGGGCGTAGTCGACCATCAGCAGGATTTGCGGCAACAGGGTCTTACCGGCTCCTATGAACTACAATTAATGCACAAAAATGGCTCCCGAATTTGGGTGCTGGTGAGTGGGGTTCCTATCCACGACGCATACGGCAAACTGGTGGGGTCAATGGGTATTCACTATGACCTCACCGACAGAAAACTCCTCGAACAGGAACTGGCCCGCGCCAAAACAATTGCCGACGATGCCCGGCAGGCTGAAAAGCAATTTCTGGCCAACATGAGTCACGAAATCCGAACCCCGCTCAATGCCATCATTGGTATGTCGCATTTGTTGTTCGACACGCATCCCACTCGTCAGCAGCAGGAATACATCGACATTCTGAAAACGTCGGCTGACTTTTTGCACAGCCTTATTTCTGATTTGCTCGACATGACCAAAATCGAAGCGGGTCGGATTGAGGTTCACGCCCAGCCGTTCGATATGGCAGGCTTGTTGTTGGCTACCCAGAAGGTGTTCGAGATGAAGCTACAGCAAACCCCCATTGAGATTGAGGTGATGCTCGATGCCCGCATCAGGGGAGACTATGTTGGGGATGAACTGATGCTGACTCAGATTCTGACAAATCTCGTTGGCAACGCAGAAAAGTTCACCGAAAAGGGCCGTATTCAGATTATCGCCAAAATCAGGCAGGAAGATGACACAACAAGCTGGGTTGAATTTTCGGTGAGCGACACTGGCATTGGCATACCCGAAGAAAAATTAGACTTTGTTTTTCAGAAATTCCGGCAGGTAAATCCCCAGGGGCATAAGCACAAAGGCACTGGTTTAGGCCTGGCTATTTGCAAGGAACTGGTTGAAATTCAGGGGGGTACAATAACTGTTCAGAGCCAGGTAGGGCGGGGGAGTGTATTTACGTTTGTGCTTCCGTTTGGCAAAGTGTCGACATCCCCCAACTCGTCAAAAAGTGATAAACTAAGCCTATCAACGCCTAAAAAACTAAGTAGCGGGCGGGTGCTGGTGGCCGAAGATAACCTGATGAACCAGAAATATATTGGCAGTTTACTGACAAAATGGGGTGTTTCGTATGTCTTGGTGGCTGATGGGCGACAAGCTGTTGATGAGGCTAAAAAGCAAGCGTTTGATTTGATTCTGATGGATATTCAAATGCCAGTGATGAATGGATACGAAGCCACATTGGCCATTCGAAGTGCGCATGGTCCCAATCAGCAGGTTCCGATTATTGCCCTTACGGCCTCGGCCATGCTCGACCATAAGGATGTTGCCCTTCGGGCGGGTATGAATGATTTTCTGACCAAGCCTTTTGACCCCGGTCAGCTTCTTGCCCTGTTGCACGAGTACATACCGGCTACTGGGCATGAGCATTTGTTTGAACCGGAAACACAACTGGATCAGGAGCGACTGGAAGAACTCTATGGTACAGATAGTCATTCGGCTTCTGAAATGTTTCACTTATTTTTGACAGAAGTGGTGCCTGAATTCGATACGTTATCACTGCTGTCGGGTCAGCAAAAGTGGACTGAGGTCGCCAGCCTGATACACCGGCTAAAGCCCAATCTGGGTATGGTTGGTTTAACCCGACTGGAAGAAAAAATGAGCCACATAGAAAGAAACTTAACGAAAGATAAGAGATATGATTTGGTAGATATATATTGTAAAGAAATTGCAGTAAGCGTTCATGAACTCTTGCCTCTATTAGACCATGAACTCCAGAAGTTTTCGCGAGTTCACACCTGAATCATGCCCTTAACCTGTATCATTGTTGATGATGACCTGATGGCTCGTAAGTCGATGCAACGACTTTGTGAGCAGCACAACTCCTTAGAATTATTGGCCGTGTTCGAGAATGCAGTTAGTGCCGTGACGTATTTAACCGAGCAGGCAGTTGATTTGATATGGCTCGATGTGGAGATGCCCGAACTAACGGGTTTTGGTTTACTTGATCAGATTCCATCGATTCCGTTTGTGGTGCTGACCAGCGGAAAAACAGAATATGCTTACGATGCTTTTCAGTACCAGGTGACCGACTATCTGAAAAAACCAATTACGCTCCCCCGCTTCAATTTAGCCGTTGAGAAAGTGCTGAACCTTCATGACCGCCTTAAGACCAGCAACGGCAGTAAACTACAGGAGATATACATTAAAACAGATGGTCGCTATATCCGACTTCCCTTCGACACGATTCTGTACCTCGAAAATATGGGTGACTACGTCAAAATTGTCACACTTACCCAGACGTATATAATGTATGGTACAATGAAGCAGTTAGAAGAAAAGTTAGGAAAAACGTTTATGCGGGTTCACCGAACGTTTATTGTTAATTTAGAAAAAATCGTTGATATAGAAGAGAACACACTTGTAATTAGCGACAAAGTCATTCCCATAAGCCGGGCCAATCGCCCTGAACTAATGAAGCAACTGAATTTGCTTTAGTTAACCTGAGGCATATCCGACGGATCCATCAGCAGAAAACCAGGGTTTATTTTTTCGCCGTGCCAACGGGCACCAAAGTGTAGGTGCGGCCCGGTGGTGCGGCCTGTTTCGCCCACTTCACCAATCTTTTGGCCTTTTGTAACAGTCTGGTTTGGTTTGACGTTGATGGATTTCAGGTGAAAATACTCCGTCAGCAAGCCGTTTCCGTGGTCGATATAGACCGAGTTGCCGCTGAAAAAGTGATTGGCCGCCAGCACCACCTTGCCATTGCCCACACTCATCACCGGTTTGCCCGCTGAAACTGCATAGTCGGTGCCGGTATGTCGGTCGGCGGGTTGCCCCGAAAACTGACGGCAATCGCCAAAGCCAACGCCTTTAGGCATCACCGAAACAGGTTTGCCAATCGGCAAGTCGAACACGGCAGGTTGCTCCACATTTTTGGCCAGCAAAAATGGGTTCAACTCGTCCATCTCCTTGCGGTGCCGGGCCACATTTGCTGACGAAACCTTCACGTACTCCATCTTTTTGAAGTTCTTGATATCTTCTGTTTTGCAGGGTTTTTCAGTCACGATCAGTTTCGCACTTTCCAGTTTGCCACCGGTGGTTCGGCGCGACAGGGTGTAGGTTCCGGGTTTTTTCTCCATGTCGATGGCATAATAGCAGGTGCTGTTGACTGGCTCCCAAGATTGACTTTCGAGACTGCACCGTTTGCAGTTGCCCGGCCACCGAACCACGGCCCCCTGCCCAACCGTAATGGAGCGGGTCGGTGTAGCAGTCTGCGCGAAACTGCAATTGACAACAAAGAAGAGAAGAAGGAGGGAAACAGTTTGAAACTTCATAAAGTATTGAGCCAGTTAGAATACCTGATTATGATCGTATAACCGGCTCAAGATCTGCCTGTTATTTAACCTATTCAACGGGGTTCATCCAGTAAACGGCTGGTAGTCTTTAACCAGTTAACTAACTGCAGTTACCCAACAAAACCTCGTTCAGGAGGTTAATGAATTATTCTCTATAGATTAACAAAAAATAGAGATGATGGGCAGTCAGTCAAACTAATTTCAATCGACACAAAATTATGGGAATTACCTTAGCACAGGCTGAGAAGGTTGTAGCGGCAGCCAAAAACAAAGCTATTGAATTAGACCTAAAAATGAATATTGCCGTTGTGGACGCGGGGGCTAACCTGGTTGCTTTCGCCCGTATGGACGGAGCATGGTTAGGGTCGCTGGACATTTCAATCAGGAAGGCCAAAACCGCCCGCTTTTTTGATATGAACACAGGCGAACTGGGGAAGCTGTCGCAGCCGGGCGGTGCGCTCTATAACATCGAACACTCAAACGGGGGGCTTATTACGTTCCCCGGTGGCATACCAATCAGCAACAGTACTGGCGAAGTTATCGGTGCGGTGGGTGTGTCGGGAAGCACCGTCGATAATGACCATACAGTTGCTCAGGTTGGAGTTGATTCATATTAACACGCTCATGAACAAGATTTTGTAATTCAATTTCTCAATCATCTAAACCTAAATTCTCATGGCAAGTAATCGTGGTGTCGTTTATATCGGGCCGGGCAAAGTCGAAGTGCAGAGCATCGACTTTCCGGAACTGGTTAATCCCAAAGGCAAAAAAATTAACCACGGGGTGATCCTTAAAGTGGTTTCAACGAACATTTGCGGCAGCGACCAGCACATGGTCAGAGGCCGAACAACGGCTGAATCCGGGCTGGTGCTGGGCCACGAAATCACGGGTGAAGTGATTGAGATTGGTTCTGATGTGGAGTTTCTGAATGTGGGCGATCTGGTTTCGGTGCCGTTCAACGTAGCGTGTGGCCGGTGCCGAACCTGCAAGGAGCAAAAAACAGGTATCTGCCTAAACGTCAACGATTCGAGAGCCGGTGGGGCCTACGGGTATGTGGATATGGGTGGCTGGATTGGCGGACAGGCCGAATATGTGATGGTGCCCTACGCTGATTTCAACCTGTTGCGCTTCCCCGACAAAGATCAGGCGATGGCTAAAATCCGCGACCTGACTATGCTGAGTGATATTTTCCCAACCGGTTTCCACGGAGCCATCAACGCAGGCGTTGGGCCGGGCACAACCGTCTATATTGCGGGGGCCGGGCCAGTTGGTATGGCTGCTGCGGCATCAGCGCAACTGTTGGGAGCGGCTGTGGTGATTGTGGGCGACATGAACAAAGCGCGGCTTGCCCACGCCCGGTCCATTGGCTGCGAAACGGTTGATCTTAACGAAGATGCGTCACTGGCCGATCAGATTGCTCAAATTCTGGGTGTTCCCGAAGTGGATTGCGCTGTTGATTGTGTAGGTTTTGAGGCTCGTGGACATGGCAGCGAGGTGCATAAAGAAGTCCCCGCTGTGGTGCTGAATTCGCTTATGGAAATTGCGCGGGCGGGAGGTGCCATCGGTATTCCCGGCCTCTATGTTACAGACGATCCGGGAGCCGAGGAGAAAGCCGCCAAAAGTGGAAATCTGTCGATCCGGTTTGGGTTGGGATGGGCAAAAAGTCACTCGTTTTATACGGGACAAACGCCGGTCATCAAATACAACCGACAATTGATGATGTCGATTCTGTATGATAAAGTTCAGATTGCCAAAGCTGTTAATGTTGAGGTAATTACGCTCGATAAAGCCCCCGAAGGATATGCTGAGTTCGACAGTGGAGTGGCCAAGAAGTTCGTGCTGAATCCGCACGGTCTGATTCCGGCTTAGGGGATAAAATAGGCTTTAATGCAAAAAGCCAGCTTCTGAAAAGAGGCTGGCTTTTTGCGTCGTATTTCTATCGGTTTCTACTTCTTGGTCACCCGCACCGAAATCCGGCGATTTTGCGCCCGGCCTTCTTCGGTTTCGTTGGGGGCAACGGGGTGTTCCTGACCGTATCCTTCGGCTTCAAGACGGCTGTCGGAAATGCCCAGCCCAGTTAGTTCTTTCTTAACCGAAGCAGCCCGGTCGCCGGAGAGTTTGAGGTTGTTGTTGGCGTTGCCCGTGTTATCGGTGTATCCGCCCAACTTGATGTTCACAGCGGGGTAGGCTTTCAAAATCTCGGCAATGTTTTTCAACTGCTCCTGAGATTCGGGTTTCAGCGTCGCGCTGCCCGTCTCGAATGTCAGGCGGTCGAAATCGAACCAGGTTTCTTTGTCAACGGCCGCATCCGACTTGATGAAATCGAGCAGGTTGGCTTCAATGCCTTTTACGTTTACGCCTTTTAGAGCCACGCCACCATCCAGGGTCAGGTCGGTTAATTCAACATCGTCGTTTGGAGTTGACACATTGGCGTTGTCGGCAGCGGTCGATTTTTCGAGATCAACACCACCCATGCCGCCAACGGCTTCGATACCTTCTTTGCTATGACCCGCCTGATCGCTTGATTTGATGGCGATGTAAGGCGCGATAACCAGCGACACAATCGACATCAACTTGATCAAAATGTTCATCGACGGACCCGACGTATCTTTAAATGGGTCACCCACGGTGTCGCCCGTAACCGATGCTTTGTGCGGCTCCGATTTTTTGTAGAACATTTGCCCGTTGATCATGACACCCTTTTCAAACGACTTCTTGGCGTTATCCCAGGCACCACCGGCGTTGTTCATGAAAATACCCATCAACACACCCGATACGGTTACACCGGCCAACAAACCGCCCAGTACTTCGGGGCCAAAAATGAAGCCCACAATCACGGGAACGGTGAGGGCAATGGCACCCGGCAATACCATCTCGCGGATGGATGCCTGCGTCGAAATAGCCACGCACTTCTCATATTCGGGTTTGCCCGTGCCTTCCATGATGCCCGGAATCTCGCGGAACTGACGACGAACTTCTTCTACCATCGCCATGGCAGCGCGGCCCACGGCGGCAATCGCCAACGACGAGAAAATATACGGAATCATACCACCCACAAACAGACCCGACAACACGTCGGCCTTGTAGATGTCGATGGCCGAGATACCCGACAGACCCACGAAAGCGGCAAACAGAGCCAGGGCCGTAAGCGCGGCTGAGGCAATCGCAAAACCTTTACCCGATGCAGCCGTGGTGTTACCAACAGCATCCAGGATATCGGTGCGACCCCGAACTTCTTCGGGCAAATAGCTCATTTCGGCAATACCACCGGCGTTGTCGGCAATAGGACCAAAGGCATCAATAGCCAATTGCATGGCGGTGGTAGCCATCATACCGGCAGCCGAAATAGCCACGCCGTAGAGACCTGCAAAGTGATACGAGGTGTAAATACCGGCAGCCAGAACCAAAATCGGCAACACCGTTGACTCCATCCCGACGGCCAAACCGCCGATGATGTTGGTAGCTGCTCCCGTAGCGGATTGACGAATGATCGACAACACGGGCCGACGGCCCATTGCGGTATAATATTCGGTGATGATCGACATCAACGCGCCCACAATCAGACCCGTTACAATGGCGTAGAACACGTCCATCCGGCCAAACTCAACACCCCGAATTTTCATCGTAACATCAGGTAACAGGTTTGTTACCAGGAAGTAAGAAGCCACAACCGTCAGGATAATTGATCCCCAGTTGCCGAGGTTCAGAGCGGCTTGTACGTTGCCGTTATCGTCTTTCACACGAACGAGATAGCAGGCCAGAATCGAGAAAATCAGGCCTAGACCGGCAATCACAATCGGCAACACGATAGGGGCGTGGCCCAGAATCGGATCGTTCGGGATAATGATTTCGCGACCCAACACCATTGTAGCAAGAATCGTAGCTACGTAAGAACCAAACAAGTCGGCACCCATACCGGCCACGTCGCCCACGTTATCGCCCACGTTGTCGGCGATGGTGGCGGGGTTGCGCGGATCGTCTTCGGGAATACCGGCTTCTACTTTACCCACGAGGTCGGCTCCAACGTCAGCAGCTTTGGTATAGATACCACCGGCCACACGGGCGAAGAGCGCGATGGACTCGGCACCAAGCGAGAAACCCGCCAGTACTTCCAACGCCCGTTCCATTGGGATGCCGTTAACGGGCAAAACGCCATTGACGGTTGCAGCCCCGTCCACGAAGTAATTATACAGAATAATGAACAGCACGCTCAGGCCCAGAACGGCCAGACCTGCCACGCCGATTCCCATTACAGAGCCGCCTGTAAACGATACGTCGAGAGCGCGGGTAAGACTGGTGCGGGCTGCCTGTGCTGTACGAACGTTGGCTTTGGTAGCTACTTTCATACCGATATAGCCTGCCAGTGCCGAGGTGAACGCGCCAAATGCAAACGCAATGCCTATGCTCCAGTGCGAGTTTTCGACCAGCGTACCTGACCACGATAAGATAGCGGCCACAACCAGACCGAAAACGATTAGAACACGCCACTCAGCTTTGAGGAACGCAATGGCACCGTCGGCAATGTAGCCAGCAATTTCCTGCATCCGGGCATCTCCGGCATCTTGCCGCGAGACCCACATAAACTTGGCAGCCATAACCACCAGGCCAATCACGCCCAGAATAGGGACAAGGTAAAGACTCGAATTCATGCGAATTTTGTTGAACGATTTTTAGTATTCTTCGATTTTTAAGCGGGCAAATATAAGTCTTTACCCGACGAATAGAAAAGAGACAAAGTGTGTTATTGAGCGAAAACAAGGAGAAATTTGGTTTTTTTGCGTTTATCTTTGACCACTATGCGCTCCATCGTTATTATTGGCAACGGCATTGCCGGCATCACGGCCGCCCGCGAAATTCGCAAACGCTCCGACGATACCATTACTGTTATCTCTGCCGAAACAGATCATTTCTTTTCACGAACGGCCCTCATGTATGTGTTCATGGGCCATATGGAGTATCACCATATTAAGCCCTACGAAGACTGGTTCTGGCAAAAAAACCGCATCGACCTCCTGCGGGCGCAGGTTGAGCGCGTAGATTTTGAGTCGAAGACATTGCATCTCGGCAGCTCAACTATGCCTTATGACCTACTGATTCTGGCCGTTGGCTCTAAACCGAACTTTTTTGGGTGGCCGGGGCAGAATTTGCGCGGAGTGCAGGGTCTCTATGGAATGCCCGACCTCGAACGAATGCAGGCCGACACCAATGATGTTCGGCAGGCGGTGGTGGTGGGAGGGGGGCTGATTGGCATTGAACTCTGCGAAATGTTGCTCTCAAAAGGGATTCAGACCATTATGCTGGTACGTGAAAAAAGCTACTGGAATAGCGTTTTGCCTGACGAAGAATCCGTTATGATTGGCAATCACATTGGCGAACACCATGTTGACCTTCGCGTGAACACTGAATTGGCCGAAATTGTGGACGATGGCAACGGCAGGGTAGGGGCGGTACTGACTAAATCCGGCGAAATAATCTCGGCGCAGTTTGTGGGTGTGGCCGTGGGTGTCAGCCCCAACATCGACTTCCTGAAAAACACCCCCCTCGAAATAGATCGGGGTATTTTGGTGAACGAACATCTGGAAACCAACCTGCCCGGCGTGTATGCCATTGGCGATTGCGTGCAGCACCGAAATCCACCCAAAGACCGCAAGCCTTTAGAGCAAATCTGGTATACAGGCCGGATCATGGGCGAAACCCTCGCCCAAACCATCACCGGCTCCCAAACAGCCTACAATCCCGGCGTGTTTTTCAACTCGGCCAAGTTCTTCGACATTGAATACCAGACCTACGGATTGGCCCCCGCGCACCTCAATGACCATCCCCACCTCCGCACGTTCTGTTGGCAAAACGAGGCCAAAAAACTCCTGATGCGATTTTATTTTCATGCCGACACCGGGGCCATTGCAGGCATGAACACCTTTGGAATCCGGCAGCGGCAAAACGTCTGGTCGCGCTGGATCAGCCAAGAACGACCCATTGCAGAGGTGATGGCTAATCTTGCTGAGGCCAACTTCGATCCCGAATTTTTCCGACGATACGAGCCGGAAATTGTGGCTGCTTTTCGGGATAAACACCCGGAGTGGCCTGTGAAGGCCGTTAAACATAAAAAAAGTTGGCTGGCTAGCTTACTGGGATGAAGTAGCCTGTAGTACAGACTTTGTACCCCGCTGCGCCGAAGTTGTGATTGATAAAGCTGTACATTGCGCTGATATTAATAGAAAATGAAATGACTCAACTCCGCGAATTAACGGTTCTTCTCGAACGCCTTGCTCCAACCGCCTACCAGGAATCTTACGATAATTCGGGCCTGATTGTGGGCGATCCCACCGCCGAAATCACGGGCGTGCTGGTCTCGCTCGATGCCACCGAAGCCATTGTGGATGAGGCAATTGCCAAAGGCTGCAACGTGGTGGTATCGCATCACCCAATTGTGTTTAAGGGCCTCAAAAAACTGACCGGCAAAACCTACGTGGAACGGACAGTCATCAAAGCCATCAAAAATGACGTGGCTCTTTATGCCATCCACACCAATTTAGACAATGTGACGGGTGGGGTCAACTTCATGATCGCCGAAAAGCTGGGCCTTCTGAACGTGCGGGTTCTTTCTCCTAAAAGTCAGACTCTGAGCAAATTGGTGGTTTTTGTGCCTGTCGAAAACACACAAACCCTGTTGAATGCCCTTCACGAAGTGGGAGCCGGGAAAATTGGCAATTACGATCACTGTTCGTTTCGTACACAAGGCACTGGCACGTTTCGGCCCCTCAGCGGGGCAAATCCCGCCATTGGCAGCGTGGGCGACGACGAAAGTGTGATTGAACACCGGGTGGAGGTTGTGTTTCCGGCTTATTTGGAAAGCGCGATGGTGGCTGCCATGAAACAGGCTCATCCCTACGAAGAAGTAGCCTACGATCTGTATGCCCTCAACAACCAGAACCAAACCATTGGAGCCGGGGCCGTGGGCGACCTGCCCGCACCCATGTATAGCCGCGAATGGCTTCGGTATTTGAAATTCCAGATGGGCCTGACGGTAATTCGGCACACGGCCCTGCTTGACACACCGATTCGGCGCGTGGCGGTTTGCGGGGGCGCGGGTGGCTTTTTGCTCAACGATGCTGTGCGGGCCGGGGCCGATGTGTTTGTAACAGCCGACTATAAATACCACGAATTTTTTGATGCCGACAATCGCCTAACTATTTGTGATATTGGCCATTATGAGAGCGAGGTATTCACGAAAGACTTAATTCTAACCCATTTGCTGGAAAATTTTTCTACTTTTGCGGTAATTTTGTCTGAAACTATCACCAATCCGGTGAACTACTTCTTTAATGAATAGCGTATTAGATTATACACTGCTCATTATCCATTTTACAATAACAACATGGAACTAACGATTGCGCAAAAGCTTGATGCTCTTCTCAAATTACAATCCATTGACTCACAGCTTGATGAACTGGTGAAAATTCGCGGTAGCCTTCCCGAAGAAGTACGCGATCTGGAAGATGAGATCATCGGTTTTGAAACCCGCATCAGTAAGTTTCAGGACGAGGCCAAAACCCAGGACGACGAAATCAACCGAAACAAGGGGGCCAAAAAAGATGCCGAGAAACTGATTGCCCGCTACAAAGAGCAGCAGATGAACGTGCGCAACAACCGCGAGTATGATGCGATCTCGAAAGAAATCGAGTTGCAATCACTCGAAATGGAATTGGCCGACAAACGTATCAACGAAGCGTCGTTCCGAATCCGCACCAAGGATGAGGAAATTAAGGCAACGCAAGCGGCCTTGAACGAGCGCAAAGAAGACCTGAAAGTCAAAAAGCAGGAACTCGATCAAATTCTGGCTGAAAGTAAGGAAGAAGAGAAAGCTCTGAAAATTGAGCGGGACAAGCAGGCTCCGAATATCGAAGAACGTTTGCTGAAGTCATACCAACGGATTCGGGGCAACGCCCTGAACGGTTTGGGCGTGGTTCCGGTGCGCCGGGGTGCCTGTGGCGGTTGCTATAATGTGGTGCCACCACAACGTCAGGCCGACATTAAAGACCGCAAGAAAATTATCGTTTGCGAACACTGTGGCCGGATTCTCGCCGATGTAGAAGGCGTTCCTGAGCCGGTTGGCAAAGGGAAATAAACGGTAAACCAATGAAACGCATTCAGACACCCGGCCCCTGCCGGGTGTTTTTGTTCTGGCTCTGTCTGGTGCTGCCCCTGAGCGGCTGGGCACAGGATTTCGGGTGGACACCCGGTCTCCAACGCGCCTATGCCGACCTTATGAAACTGCGGGTGACGGATGCCCGACAACAACTCACCCGCGAAAATCCGCGCAACGGTCTCACTATCTGGCTCGCCGATTATGCCGACATGATTACGCTGCTCATTTCGGACGATGAACGGGGCTACGATCGCAAAAGCAAAATCCAGGAGCAACGGCTCGAACAGTTGGAAACGCTGGACCTGAAGTCGCCCTGGTTACGAATGACACAGGCGGAGGTCAGGCTCCACGGGGCATTTGTGAAACTAAAATTCGGGCAGGAGGTGAGCGCGTGCTGGGACATTATTAAAGCCTATAAACTGCTGGCCGAAAATGCCCGTGAGTTTCCCAATTTTTTGCCTACCTATAAAGCCCTTGGCGTGTTGCATGTTCTGATTGGCTCCGTACCAGACAATTATACGTGGGTGACGCGCATCATCGGGCTTCGGGGCGATGTGAAGCAGGGCCTTGCCGAACTCGACCGCGCCCGTCAAGACCCCGTTTTTCGTACTGAAACCGAGTTGGTCACGCTCCTGGTGCGGGCCTATGTGCTGAAATTTTCGGAGGGCGACGAGAAGCAACTGGGGCAGTTAGTCGCGCAGAACCCGGACAATTTATTGCTTCATTTTTTTGGGGCCACCATCCAGATGAAGAACGGGCAGGGCGACAAAGCACTGGCTTTTTTGACCGCCCGACCAACTGGCGCGGCCTACCTGCCTATGCCCATTATCGACAATATTTTGGGGGATATCTATCTCCAGAAAGGCGACGAAACCGAGGCTATTTCGCACTACAGCCAGTTTTTGCGGACGTTTCGGGGACATAATTTCCTGAAAGATGCCCATTACAAACTGTTTCTTTGTTACTGGCTCAGTGGAAAACCAAACACAGCTTTGCCTTATCTCGGGCGCGTTATGGAGGTTGGCCGCACTGTAACAGAATCAGACAAGACCGCCCAGAAATTTGCGGGGCAACACGCCAAGAAGGGGCTTACGCCCGGCCAAACGGTGTTGATGCAGGCAAGGCTGGCCACCGATGGCGGCTTCACCGACCGCGCTCTTACCGTGCTCAAACCGTACTCCGAAACCCAGTTCCCCGCCCTCCCCGACCGCGCCGAATTTCAATACCGCTTAGGTAGAATTCATCAACGACGCAACACCCCCGATTTGTCCATTCCCCCCTTTCGCCGGGCCATTTTTCTGGCCGACAGTGCCGATGCACAACTTTCGTTTGGGGCCACGGCTGCCTTACAATTGGGTTACATTTATGAAAAGAAGCGTCAGATATCTTTGGCAAGGCAGTTTTTCGAGAAGGCTCTCAGCTACAAAAAGCACGAATACAAAAACAGCATCGACAACAAAGCGCGGGCGGCCTTGAATCAGATGGAAAACTGACATGCTTCCTCAACAAATCCGTACTTTCGCCTGTTAGAACCCTGACACAACATCCCATAAACTATGCTTTACCCGCTTACATTTCAGCCCATTTTCAAAGACAAAATCTGGGGAGGTCAGAAAATTCATACTATTCTGGGCAAGGACTACAGTCTGTTGCCCAACTGTGGCGAAACCTGGGAGGTGTCGGGTGTGGACGGTAATGTGTCGGTGGTGAAAGACGGGCCATTGGCCGGACAATCGCTGGCCGACCTGCTTCGCGAACACAAGGGCGAACTGGTGGGCAAACACGTTTATGGAAAATTTGGGGACACGTTTCCGCTGTTGGTCAAGTTCATCGACGCGAATGACGACCTCTCAATCCAGGTACACCCCAATGACCAATTAGCCAAACAGCGGCACAACTCGTTCGGTAAAACCGAGATGTGGTACATTATGCAGGCCGACGAAGGGGCCTCGCTCAATTCGGGGTTTGCCCGGACGGTGAGCCGCGAGGAATATGTGAAAGCCGTTCAGGACAACACGCTGATGGATATTCTGAACATCGAACCGGCGCAACCCGGCGATGTGTTCTTTTTGCCCGCCGGACGGGTTCACTACATTGGAAAAGGGCTGCTGCTAGCCGAAATCCAGCAAACCTCCGACATCACCTACCGAATTTATGATTTTGACCGAGTCGATGATAAAGGCCAAAAGCGTGAACTCCACACTGACCTTGCTGTTGATGCCATCGACTACCAACATCACAACGATTATAAAACCCGGTACGAAAAGACCCTAAACCAGAGCGTCAACGCGGTTTCGTGTGATTATTTCGTGACCAACGTGCTTCATTTTGATCAGGAGGTGATGCACGATTACAGCCATTTAGACTCGTTTGTGATTCTGGTCTGCGTGGAAGGCAGCGCGACCATCAGAACCAATGGCGGCCACGAAATGCCCATTAAATTGGGGGAATGCGCCCTGATTCCAGCCTCGATCAACTCCGTTACGATTGTGCCCAATGATGAGATGACGATGCTTGAATCGTATGTGCCGGGGACGTAAAATGCCCTGTTAGAATTCAAAAAAAAAGCTGACTATCGCCAGGCCAACCAGCGTCAGGCCGGTAATCAGGTTTTCGTTATGCTCGAACCAATCGGCGTTTAGTTGCTGCATTCCCCGCCGGGCGAGCATCACCATCAGCAGCATTCCCGATAGCGTTATCACATTGTAAATAAGGGCTACCATCATCACCGCCCTCCAGCCCTGTGCGCCCGCACTCAGAAAATAAGCTTCAATTTCGAGGCAGGGCGACAGGAACATAGCTACCCCCAGCGACAGTAACAACGCACTGAAAGACCGGGCTTTACGCACCGAACCCGTGTCAATATGATCGTGGGTATGACGGTGCCGCAGGTGCTGCATAAGATACCAGAGGCCCAACGCCAAGAGGAGTAACGGAATAGCCCGCTCCGATAAGTCCCTATAATTTGCCGCCAATTGCCAGCCCGCCAAACTCACCAACATGCCCAGCAGGGTGGTGCTAACGGTGTGTGCCAGACCCGCAATGGCCGTCACGGTCAGCGTTTGCCGACTGCTCCACTGCTCAATTTTTCCGATGGTCACAAAGGGTAACCAATGGCTCGGAATCAGCGCGTGTAGCAAACTCAACGTTAAACTGCCAACGAAAATAGTGTCCATAAGTCGGCAAGTTAGCCAATCGAACAGGAGTTCGATGCTCCTGATGCCTTTGTGGTAGATAGTGAACCGATTTTTCTAATTCCTAAATCTCTATGCAACGTAACCTGCTCTTGTGCTCTCTGTTGAGTTTTTTTAGCCTGTCGGCCTTTGCCCAACCCATCACCAGCCAACTCGAAACCTACGAACTGGCCACCGGCAAACGAACGGTTATTCACCGAGACACCGTCCGGTTCGAGGCCCCCAACTGGTCGCGGGACGGGCAGTTCCTGATTATCAACGAAAAGGGGAAACTCTACCGGGTGATGCTGAAGACGGGCAAAAAAGAACTGATCAACACCGACTTTGCCACAGCTTGCAACAACGATCACGGCCTCACTCCCGATGGGCAAACGATCATCATCAGCCACAACGACAAACGGGTTGGTGCCGGTGCCAACTCGCGGGTATTCACGCTGCCATTGGCGGGTGGCACGCCCACACTCATCACCGAAAAAGCTCCATCCTATTGGCATGGGGTATCGCCCGATGGCAAAACGCTGGCCTACGTGGGTGAACGCGCCGGAGCCGATGGCACCAAAGATTACGATATTTATACGATGCCCATTTCCGGCGGCACCACCGAAACCCGCCTGACTACCGCACCCGGCCTCGACGATGGCCCCGAATACTCGCCCGATGGCAAACACATTTATTTCAACTCGTTTCGCACGGGAGTCATGCACATCTGGCGAATGAATGCCGACGGAAGCCAGCCTACCCAACTTACTAATGATGCCTATTCCAACTGGTTTCCACACCCTTCGCCCGACGGGAAGTCAATCCTTTTTATCAGTTACCTCGAAGATCAAAAAGCCACGCATCCCGCTGATAAAGCAGTTATGCTCCGGTTGATGGATGTGAAAACGGGTAAAATCCGCGAATTAGCCCGTTTTCGGGGTGGACAAGGCACTCAAAACGTGCCCAACTGGTCGCCCGATGGGAAACGGTTTGGGTTTGTGAGTTATCCGTAGTTACTGCACTGACTGGAAGAACCCAACCGTGCCCAGGGCGTAGGTGCTAATGGCGTTTACATCGGTGTGGTTGGCCCCTGGGATGGGTATCAGGGTCACGTTCGCTCCGCGTTTTTTCATGGCATCAAAAGCGTTTTGCGAGTTAAAAAAGGGCACCAACTGGTCAGCGTTGCCGTGATACAGTTGCACCGGCACGGCAGGTTTCCAGTCGAATACATCGTTGTCGGCAATGGCTTTCACAAAAGCGGCATCAGAACCACTGTTGACCGCCTGTTTGAATCCGTCGGTGAAAATCTGGTTTAAACTAAACCCAATACTCACATTCTCGCGTTGCGATTGAATTTGAGAAGCATAGGGTTCTTTAAAGTAGTATGACATCGGACGGTTCAGGGCATAGATACGGTCGTAGGTCAATAACGTCCAGACATATAGTGAGTTGTAACTGGGGTTAGTGGTAGCGGCCGTGTTGACCACATACTTCATAAACGCCGTTTTGTCGTAGGCCCCGGCACCAATGCTCGATGCCCGCAGATTGAACTCTCCCGCAGCTTCCTCCTCCATTTTTTTGTGGAGCGCCATCGTGGCATATCCCCCTTCTGAATAGCCGGTGATATACAGTCGTTTATCCCAATTAACTTTATTCTGAGCAATGAACTCCTGGCTGGCCCGGAGCATATCTAACGAAGCCGTTGCCAAACCGTTTCGGTGTTCGTAGGAGTGCGGCAGGCTTTTCGAGGTGCCATAGCCAATGTAATCGGGTAGGGCAACAATGTAGCCATAGGAGCTGAATAACGAGCCATACGTGTAGGTATCACTTCCCGAACCATTGTTCGAGGGGGCATCGTCGTCGGTGCGGATCGTGCCGTGCTGAATGCTCATCATCGGAATAGATCCCGTCACCGTCGGCACAATGAGTGCCCCCGAAGCCTGAATTTCCTTCCCATCGGTATTTGTCGTTCTATACACCACTTTGTAGACCGTGATCGAATTTTTCAGGTACTGCCCGGTAATCAGGGGGGCAAAACTCCCGAACAGAGCGGTGTAGCGGGTGGAAAGTTGGGCTGTCGTGTACTGAGCAACTGCCGTGGCACTGACTAAGGTTTTGGGCTGCGGATCGACTACGTCAGTCTGTGTTGTTTTACACCCTGTCGGGCCAAGCAAAACCAATCCTGAGAGCAGCGTCATCAGGAGAAAAGTCAGAAAACTCTTTGTCAAAATCATGTCTAGGGAGCTATCGAGAATCAGGAGAAATAAACCCGGTCAATGTAAAAATAACGTCCGGTTAAATCAAAACGTTTCGCGTTCCCGGTCATTGTAATTTGCTTCTGTGTCGTAGAGTCCGTTCCACAGTTATGAGGAAAGCCCGTTCACTACTGACGAACTTAGTAGCTTCTTGATCTAAACCATTGAATAGTCTTTTAATCAAATAGACAAAGTGTAACTAACTGTCAGTTAATTAATTAACGGTATTGAAACGCAAACGCCCGAAGATTAACGACTTAGCTGGTACAACTTTTGGCTATTGATTAACCAAACATCCCACAAGATTATGAACTGGAACAATCAAATTTCCGGCAAGCGAATGGCTACGATGGCCCTTGCCGTGACGCTTTTATCAGGCGATGTCCTGATGAGTTGCAAGTCGGTAAAACGTAACACAAACAAGACCCAGCGGGGCGCAGCTATCGGTGCTGCTGGTGGAGCTGCCGTTGGTGGCGTAATTGGTCGTCGGTCGGGTAATACGGTATTGGGTGCTATTTTGGGAGCTACAGTGGGTGGTGCTGCTGGTGCAGTAATTGGTCGCCGTATGGACAAAGCTGCTGAAGAAATGAAGCGTGAGTTGCCCAATGCGACCGTAGAGCGTGTTGGCGAAGGTATTAAAATCACGTTCGGCTCCGATATTCTGTTCGACGTGAATAAGTATGACCTGAAGCCACAAACCCGGCGCGACCTAACCGAGTTTGCACAAACGCTCAAAAAATATGAGGATACCGACATTGTTGTCGAAGGGCATGCCGATGCAACTGGATCCGATGATTTAAACCTGCGTTTGTCGCGCCAACGCGCCGATGCAGTAGCTGAATTCCTGAAAACACAAGGTGTACGCAGTGGTCGGCTTGACGAAAAGGGTTACGGAGAATCACAACCCATTGCTGATAACGACAGTGAATCTGGCCGTCAGAAAAACCGTCGGGTTGACATTGCTGTTTTCGCAAACGATAAGATGAAACGCGATGCCAAAAACGGCAACATCGAATAAGTTAACCCGGTAATTGGGTAAGTCGGGTAATCAGTTGCCTCCATTACTCAATTATCATTTTTCATGAAACGTATGGCGACGGTAAAAAAAGGCGACAAGGTCGAATGGAACTACGCCGGACACAAAGCCGAGGGTACAGTTTCTGAAGTTCACAAAGAAGACGTGACCAGAACTGTTCAAGGGGCAACCGTGAAACGAAAAGGTTCGGCAAAAGAACCAGCTCTTGTGCTGAGTCAGGGCAAGAAAAAGATCGTGAAATCGGCGAGTGAAGTGACCACGAAATAACCGTTAAATAAGATGGCAACAAGCACAACTGATAAGGCAGAACGCAAAGAAGTAAAAGAAGCCTTTAAAAGTCTTGTTAACATGTCGGCAACACAGATTGAAAAGTGGCTCAAAAGTGACGAGTCGAAAGCTGTGGGTCAAAAGAAGTGATCGGAGTACTCGCTAAAAAATTGGGGTATGATCCAAACAAAAAGTGAGTTTTTTAGCTTTAAGTAAATACCAACAACTCAACATTATGAACGTTAAACAAACAAGAGAAGAAATTCTCGACGCACTGAATAAGCTACTGACCCGTAGCCATGATGCAGAAGAAGGGTATCAGGAAGCAGCAGAGAATGCGAAAGATGCGGAATTGAAGAGTATGTTCCTGGCCCAATCGCGGCAACGCGCTGAGTTTGGGATGGAACTTGACCGCGAAATCAGGACGTTAGGAGGTGAGCCTGATGGCGGTACAAGCCTGCTTTCGGATCTTCACCGCGCCTGGATCAATATCAAATCGAGTTTTTCGAGTGACGATGATAAAGCAACCGTGCAGGAGTGTCAACGGGGCGATCAGGAAGCCCTCACTGATTACAACAACGTGTTGCAACAAACAGACTTAGTCGCCAGCACCCGTGAGTTGCTGTTGCGGCAAAAACAGAGCATCGAAACAGCTCATGCTTCGATGGCTCGACTAGCCTTGGTAGTGTAGTGAATGGTGGGATTGGAAAGCCTGCTTCCTCTGGAGGCAGGTTTTCTTGTTTATAGCCCAATCGCAAAATTTTATGCTGTTGCCCGTTTCGATCGCCGGGGCATCACAAACGCAAAGGAGTTACCCGGTGTAGTGATGGTGGTGAAACCAAAAACATCGCGAATTTTAGGGCGCAAAAAGCAAGGTGGTGTCGTGTATAGTTTTCTCATCTCAATGGGGTACTGTTCACAAGGGGTTGGTAGAAGGATAGGCCGGTAGGGCTCTGATCAATTTTGGGCAAAATAGGCAATGAGCAACATAGTCAGTAAAGCCAAAATGCGCAGTACTGAATCGGGTTCAAAATTGTTTGTTCGTAAAGAAGACATGCTCTCTAGGCGTTTGGTATCACAAAGTTGTAGGATGTCAATTAAACGGCTCTTAAACACTAGTTAAAAGCCTATTAAATTGATGTATAGACGAGAATCTGGTGGAAAAGACACAAAAAAACCCGACCAATTGGCCGGGTTTTCACTTTCCATAATGTTGAGTAAATCAGAAAACTGACTGCACTTTTTAGTTCACCTTTAACGACTCACGAGCTGAGTTTACACCCGATTCGGTTTTGTCGGCCAACTGATCAACTTTATCGTTATACTGCGATTTCGTCTGCTGCTTATCGGCTTCCAGTTTGTCAGCCTCTATTTCAGCCTTCGACCGCAGATCGTTGTATTGCTGCTTCGCTTTGTCGGCGTATTGGTTCACCTGCTCTTTTGCTTTGTCAGCATATTGGTTCACCTGCGTTTTAGCCTGCTCATAGCCCTGCTTCACCTGGTCAACGCCTTTACCCCACTGGTCTTTCAAATCGCCAGTGCGCTTGTCGGCTTCTTCTTTCAATTTATCGCGGGTTTCTTTTCCGCTCCGTGGGGCTGTCAGTATGCCAATGGCAACGCCCGTCAATACACCTGTCAGAAAATCACGTGTGCTACGCATAGTGTTGGTTATTTTAAGGTTGTTAACTAATTTATTGGTGTTCGATTAACGCTTGGCCCGGCGTTCAGCCTGACCAATGGCATCTTTTGTGCGGGATGCCGAAGTCTCTACAAAATCGTTGTACTGGGTTTTGATGTTGTCGATGCCCGATTGTAGCTGATCCTGTAAATCCTTAAAAAAGGAATCAGTTTCGTTAGAAATACGCTTCCGGGTCGATTTACCTTTCTCCGGTGCCACGAGCATGCCCAGCACAACGCCGGCAGCTAACCCTATCAAAATTCCTGGTAATGATTTCATCGCTTCTGTCTGTGGTTGCGTGTGTTACTCAGACATCCTATAACCAAGAAAAAAACGTACCAGCTTTGATAAATTCCCGTAAAATACTCACTATCAACAGGATCGAATAGATAGCAGTTAATTAGTATAGTATTGCTATGGGAACGAATTTCCACAGTTACACCGCATAATTCCTCAAGTTGCAACAGAGGTCTCCAACTAATTTGCTCTGGCCTGCCCAAAAAAGAGAACATCAAAACTATTTCAATGCAATTCAGTCTATATGATTAATCCGGTATTATCGTGCCATCCTTTTCAACCTGATCAATGACTTCTACTGATTTGTTCTTTCTGGGCTTCGCCCTGTTCATTGCCACGGTTTCATTCATTGGTTTGCTACGAATTGATTATTGGTGGATTCGGATGTGGGATTTTCCTCACTTTCAATTGATGGTGCTGGCTTCAACGGGGCTGGTGGCCTGGGTAATTGTTTCGCACAACTTTGGCTGGCCACAGGTTATTGCCCCAGGCTTGCTGGTAGCCGCTTTGTCTTATCAGGCCTGGCTAATGTACCCGTATACCTATTTCCATCGGGTGCAGGTGCCGAGAAGTAAGAAAAACGACAAATCGACTGACAATACCATTCGGCTGTTGATTGCCAATGTGTTTATGGAAAACACCCAATGCCCCGATGTGTGTATGCTGGTGAAGAAACACAAACCTGACGTGTTGCTGGTGCTGGAAGGCAACGAAACTTGGCGAAAAGCCTTAGAGGACATCGACGACGATTATCCCCACCAGAAATTGATTCCGCTTGAGAACACGTATGGTATGTTGTTTTATTCGCGGTTTCCTACGCGACAGACTCGCGTTCACTATCGTATTCAGGATGGGATCCCATCCATCACCACGCAATTGCAGCTAGCATCGGGCCAATGGATCAATTTCTATGGCGTTCATCCCACTCCCCCCAGCCCAACCGAAAATATCCGCTCCACCGAACGCGATGCCGAACTATTGCTGGTTGGCCGCGAAGCACGCCAGCAAAAAGGGCCGGTGATTGTGGCCGGGGACCTGAACGACGTAGCCTGGTCGCACACGACGCGGCTTTTCAGTCGGATCAGTGGTTTGCTCGACCCCCGAATCGGGCGGGGGCTGTTCAGCACCTTCCATGCGCATTACTTTTTTCTGCGGTGGCCGCTAGACCATGTATTTGTGTCGCATCACTTCGCTCTGAACGGCATTAAACGCTTGCCAAACTGTGGCTCCGATCATTTCCCGATCCTGGTGTCATTAACCTACACCCCCGACCCTGAGCGGGCCGACGATATTCCACAACCCGAGGAAGAGGATATCGAAGAAATGCACGAGAAGTTTGAGAATGTGAAATCGGACTGAGGATTAGGATTGATTCTGGTGAACGGTTGAGGGACTGGCCATAATCCGTGTTGAGCCAACGCGCTTTGCCTTTTTCCGGCGACCCCACCAAATCAGGAAACCCGTTATGGGTAAACTGGCAGCCATCAGGCTAATGCAAAAGGCGAGAATTTTGCCCGGTAATCCCCAGATGGCTCCCACATGAATATCGTAGTTCATGCGGAGGAGTTTATCGGCGAATTTGGCCTCCTCAATACGACCATAGATATGGCCAACGGGCAGTTCTCTGAGCGAATATTGATCGAAATAGCGGTAATCAATTTTCCAGAAGGTGCCTTCTTCGCTGTTGATATTCACCGCAATGGAGGCCGTGTTCGTTTCGGGAATGTGTACCTCTATTGTTTTGGCGGTGGGGTTTTCTGCCAGCATTCGGTGCCAGATTCGGTCGATGGCCGGGGTTTGTGCCTTAACGAGTGGCTTCTGAGTCGCGTTGGAAACAGCTTCCTGAAACACCGTGGATTTGGAGCCACCCGCCAGCCAATAAACAGACTTGGAAAACCACTGGAAGCCCCACACTAAGCCCGTTAAGGCTAGCACAATCACCACCCACGACGAATAGAACCCCAGTACGGTATGCAAATCGTAGTTCTTTCGTTTCCATCGCACGCCTTCTTTCCACCGTACCCAAAACCGTTGCCGGGCAGCCGCTTTGTTGCGGGGCCACCACAAAATGATTCCCGAAATAAGCATGAATACAAAAATCAAGGTGGTTGTGGCTACCAGCGGCTGACCAATTGCCGGAGGCAACCACAGATAGAAATGGCCGTTGAGAACAATTCGAAAAACATCACGGTCCATATCCTTCACTTCCAGCACCTTACCCGAGTATGGATTCAGGTACACTAAATAATAATAGGCCGGATCGAACTGAAAAAAGATCGCCTGAGCCGCTTTTGTTGGCCCGCCATATAACACCGCGTGAAGATGCTTTCCCGGCAACTGAGCCGTGGCAATTGCCTGTAACGTCGACGGGGGTAGGAGCGGGGCCTGCCGCGATTCAACGTACCGAAATGGCTGCGTTACGTTCTGGATTTCTTCCTGAAAGGCATACAGACAACCCGTTATGCTGATGATGAACACCACCAGCCCCGACGCAAGTCCGAGCCAGAGATGTGCTGCATGGATGATTTTTTTGACAGTCATGCCTGTATTGAGATTGATGGGTTCTGCCTAGAATCGGTACGCCACCGTCAGCCGGGTATTGCGCGGGGGTTCGGTCTGCCAGAAATAAAAACTACCCCAGTTGTAGTAGGCACCGCCAACGTATAGATAGCTGTTGAGGATGTTATTGACATTGAGAGCTATCGAGAATCGGTTGGCCTGATACGATACGGCTCCGTCTAACCGGACATATTGTTTCATAGCCTGGCTCGTTCCATCGAATACATACCACGACGAACGACCTTCTTGGTATTGCCCGCCCAGCGACACCCCCCAGCCGCGCAGCCTACCCTGGCTGGCTTTATAGGACAGCCACGCATTGGCAATGTGCCGTGTGGAGCCGGGAACGGCTACGCCTACATTTTCGGGGTTGGTGTCTTTGGTCACTTTCGAGTCGGTATAGGCATAGTTAAGCGTCAGGTCCAGATCATGGGCAACCTGCCCCCGAAGGTCCATTTCGATACCCTGAGTCTGGGTTTGCCCCAACTGAATCGAGAAATTCTGATGATTGGGGTCGGCAGTCAGCACATTGTTTTTCGTGATTCGATACGCCGACAGGGTCGATGTCCACAGTCCCCCCAGCCACTCTTTTTTCAGCCCAATCTCGTTGTTGGTTCCCGTAACGGGCTTAAAGCTGTTACCCGAGAAGTCGACCCCAGCCTGCGGCACAAATGCCTGATCATAAATTCCGTAGAGACTGGTGTGCTTGTTCAGCAGGTAATTGAACCCCAATCGGGGCGTGAATCGGCTTGCTTTCACCGCCCCGGAATACGGATTTACGTCCTGCGAAGTCGTATAACGCCCGGCCACGGTCAGCTTCAGCCGATTAGCCAGCAGGTGAATTTCGTCCTGCGCATACACCCCGGTGTACGATTGATTGTAATTGACTCCCCGCTCCCGCAGGCTCAGGCTACGGTCATACTGGGGGTAGGCACTGCCCGGCACCAGCCCATACACCGGGTTGCTTAGGAGCAGACCCGGAAATGAACCGCTCTGATTCCAGTCGGCGAGGTATTCTTTCTGACCCATGTCGATACCGGCCAGAATGTGGTGACCGACGCTACCCGTTCTGACCTCACCATTGACAAAGAACTGGCCTAATTTGTTGGCTCCCTGCGTATCCCAGATGCTTACCCCCCGTTTCAGCGTGTCGCCCGAAATACCGGATGGCCACAGGCTTTGCCCCACCTGATTGTACTTCATGTAGGCTACCTGCCCCGTAAATTTCCAGGTGTCATTGATCGCGTGGCTCAGGGTCAGAAACAGCGAATGGTCGTTTATTCGGGTTGGTTGCATATTCGGCTCCGCCGTGGTAAAGTCGATGGGCAGGTCGCCGTATCCCGTTTGCGAGAAGGCATAGTTGGAGCCGATCATCGACATTTGGCTATACTGGTAGGTATATTCTGCCGTGACCGAGGTTCGGTCGTTGAAGCGGTAGCGAAGTACCGGCACCACCGAAGCCCGGTTATTGAACTCATAGTTGCGGTGCGATCCCTTCAATTGGCCCATCAGGTTTAGGCGGTAAAGCAGTTTGCCGTCTTTGCTGAGTACGCCGTCCAGATCGACCGTCGAGCGGTATAGGTTGAAACTACCAAGGGTTATGGCTGCTTCGCCCTTAGTGATACCCGTTGGTTTTTTGGTTACCATATTGTAAAAACCGCTGGGTTCGCCGTTGGCAAGCATGAACCCTGCCGGTCCTTTCACAAACTCAATGCGCTCCACCATGCTCATGTCTTCCGTAAGCGGGCCGAACGGCATTTCAATGTTCATACCGTTCCGAAAGGCAGCAATGCGGGAGCCGCGCATATTAATCTGAGCGTAGTTATCCCAGTGCTCGGCCCGCGTTACGCCACTCACATTGCGGGTAACGCCCTCCAGCATATCGAAAATTTGCTGATCCTGGATTATCTGTTTCGTCACGACCTGAATATTCTGAGGAATTTCTAACAGGGGTGTTTTCAGCCGAAGCGAAATGGATGGGTAATCAGCAACATACTTACTCGGATTCGCCACCACGACAACCTCCTGCAATTGCCGGCTGTCGGCAGTAAGCGTCACGTTCACCTCTACGGTTTGCCCGTCGGCAACAGTAACGGGTTTGTTCTGGCTCTCTAATCCAACAAAACTGACCTGTAGGATGTAATCACCCGCTTTGAGATTCATGAGGGCATATTGCCCGGTCTGATCGGCAGTAGTGCCCCGGTTGGTGCCTTTCAGCACCACATTGACAAACTCTGCGGGTTGCCCGTCCGATGTACTGATTTGACCTTTGAGGGTAGCGTTCTGGGCAGTTGCACAGAAACTGGAGAATAGTGTACCGAGAAAAAAAAGATGCTTCATAATGGGTGTTCTCAATTGTTATAGACCGAAATGGTGCGACAAAGCTATAGTTTATTTAGACTGAATAAAAATTAGATACACGTTATTTTTAATTAGTCTAAACAAGGGGCTGTGAATCTCGATGAATGAAACGGGGCTGTTGTGAGTCTGTTTGGGGAGAGGGAGTGGCTAAACGCCCGGAGATAGCGTTCAATAGGGAAGTAGTTGGGAGAAGACAAAAAAAAATTCCTGTGTTCATATTGACACAGGAATTCCGTACCCACCGTAACTTGTACTTAACCTAAACTTATTTCGCCGAAGCGATGAAACCACCTAAACCAAATCTTTACTTTAGAAAAGAAACCTCTCTTTAAACGTTGAGTTGAAACCTACTGAGGTACTTAGAATTACTCCTCTTAAATTTTACTTGTCAGAAGAGTGCTGTCACACTATTTGGGTTGAGTAAATCAGAGTTGTAAGTAGCCGAACTTATTTCAGATCGAGCTACACATACAGTATAGAAAAATTTATGCCAAACTAAATATCGGCCTTCTTTTGTAATCAATAATTATCGCTAAACCTTGAAAATGAGCATTAACAGTGTCGAAATATGATTTTTACAGCAAATCAGCAAGAAGAATCAGCTAATGAATCTGTAGACGATTTTCCCCAACTGTAGAATAAAACTGTAGATATTTGGCGCATAATCTTGCTGCCTCGGTATATTGAACGCAAAGTTATGCTTAAGCAGTTACGCTGTAATTCCCTCACAATGTGCTTTTTGAGATAAATGTTACATTTTCCTGACCCGAATTCATACTTAGGCATCAAATTAGGGTAGGATAAAGGAACACACTTTGACTGATTTGAACGTGGTACGAGCAATGGGAGTAAATACGGGCTACAAAACCCGACCCTCCGTAAATTATGATATGACAACTACGAAACGAGTGCTGATCGTTGATGACGAATCGGATATATGCCTGTTATTGTCAGGTTTGCTTCGTCGATTGGGTTACCACACCACATGTGCTCATTTTTTGGAAGAGGGCCGTCGTTGTCTTCGTTCGCAGGAATTCGATGCTGTATTCCTGGATTTAAACCTGCCTGATGGGCTTGGTTTTGACTTGCTTCCTAATATCAAGGTAGGGGCAAGTACCACCAAAGTAGTTATGATTAGTGCGTTCGATGGTGTAGCTGAACGCAAACGGGCTGCAGAGCAGGGAGCTGATTATTTCATTGGCAAACCTTTTACCCGTAAATCTGTAGAACAAGCTCTGCAAACTATCCAAGTTTGACGTATATTTGAGTTTGTACAACCATTCAACCACCAATGAAGTAACTTAATCAAAACAATGTTATGCAAAAAATTTGTGTGGCCATTGGTATATTGATTAGTATTGGTGATTTTGTATTGGCAACCCACTGCCTTTAACAAGTCACCGACCTGTTCTTCATCACTATCGACGCTACTACCTATGGAACGAATACTAATCGTTGACGATAACAATGACATCTGTCTGTTACTCGAACGCTTTTTAGGCAAACAGGGCTACAAAACAGCGTCGGCACTGCGGGGCGAAGACGGATTGGCACTCGTCAGAAAAGATCCATTCGAGCTGGTTATTTGTGATTTTAAGCTGCCTGACATTGATGGTCTTGAAATGTTGCGCCGAATTAAAGTGATAAGTCCAAAAACTGCCGTTATCATTATTACGGGTTACTCCGATGTTCGGATTGCTGTGCAGGCCGTAAAACATGGAGCGTATGACTACGTTACCAAGCCGCTTTATCCCGACGAAATTCTCTATACCATCAAGAGTGCGCTTGAACGTCGGCTCCAGACCATTGACCAGCCCACAAACGGGGGAGCCGCCGATGCACCTCCTGCACCCGTTGCCGAACGACAAACCATTGCCAAATCAGCAAAGACCGGCACGTTAGCTCCAAATGGCAAACGATTTATTTTTGGTAAAAGCCGGGCTGCCGAACAACTTCAGAAACATGTTGAACTGATTGCCCCAACCAATATGTCGGTGATCATAACCGGCGAAACAGGCACGGGCAAAGAGTTTGTGGCTAACGCTATTCACCTTCGCAGCAAGCGGTCCGATAAATCATTTGTCGCTATTGACTGTGGAGCTTTGTCGAAAGAGTTGGCAGGCAGCGAACTCTTTGGACACGTGAAAGGGGCCTTCACGGGAGCTACTGCCGACAAAGCCGGTAGCTTTGAGTTTGCCAACGGCGGCACGCTGTTCATGGACGAAGTGGGCAACCTTTCCTACGAGAATCAGATTAAGCTGTTGCGGGTATTGCAGGAACGCAAAATCAGGCGAGTAGGTAGCAATCAGGATATTCCGGTGGATGTTCGGATTGTTTGTGCCACGAACGAAGAACTACGCGATGCCGTGCGTCAGGGCCGTTTCAGAGAAGATCTTTTTCACCGGATCGACGAATTTCGGATCGAGTTGCCGCCCCTGCGCGAACGCCGGGCGGATATCATGATTTTTGCCGAACATTTTCTGGAATTAGCCAACGTGCAACTCGAAAAAGAAATTGCCGGGTTTGACGAAGATGCCAAGGAGAAACTCCGGGATTATTACTGGCACGGCAACCTGCGGGAGTTACAAAACGTGATCAAACGAGCCGTACTACTAACCCAGAGCGATTATATTTCAGTAGATTCGCTACCCCACGAAATCGTTCATCCCACTTACTTTTCTCCCGAAGAATCGGTGGTTATCAACCAGGTACAGGTTTATCCAGATATGTTGCGTCCTGGAACAACTGTGATTTCGCAACCCGCCAATAACCTCAAATCAGTGTCGGAGAATGCCGAACGAGCTGCCATTTTGAAAGTTCTTGAAAAGACAGGGTACAACAAAACGAAAGCTGCTGAAGTACTCAACATTGATCGCAAAACACTGTATAACAAGCTGAAAGCCTACGATATACATTTGTAGAGACGCAAAAATTTTGCGTCTCTACAACGTGATTAATTGATACTGAATCCAACTGACACCATTCCTACGCCATTACGGGCGTTGCCCAAAACGGTACGGGCGGCTGTCGAATTAGCAATCTTCTGTAAGCCCTGTCCATAACGCAGACCAATGAGGGCTTTTCCCAAAAACAGGTTCAAACCACCCGCTACGCCATAATCGAACTTGTTGAACGCATCGCGATTTAGACTGGAAACCCCGTTTCCAAAGTCTCCGTTGGAGCTAATGTTCGAGTTAAGCAGGTAAGCCGCATAGGGTCCTGCCTGAATTTCGGCCGTATTGCCCAGTTTGAAGGTGGCTAACACAGGCAACTCAGCATAGTTGAGCCGGAATGAGTTACGTCCCTGAAATCCAAGCACATTATAGTTAGCCGATGCTCCTTTTGTTGAATAGAGCAATTCGGGTTGAATGGCGAAAAAATCGCCCGCCGGAATTTGGGCGTAAACCCCTCCGTGAAAGCCGTAGCGTTCTTTGCGGTCGTTAGCATTGGCATTTTCGTAGAAAAGCGAACTGGCGTTGAAACCACCTTTCAGGCCTGCACGAACCCGGCTTTGTGCCGTTGCGTCGGATGTTTGAATCAGGCTGATGCCAGCCGTTAACAGGCCAATAGCCAGATAAGAATTAATTGCCTTTTTCATAATGTTGATAGTTGAGTGGGCAGCATTGTTTGGTAGCTGCAACTGAAATAGTATGGGTCATTATCGTGCCAATTTGCACTAGACCATACCGAAAAGTGCGATTATAGGCTGATTAGGTGGTTTTTAGGACCACATTTCAGGACTTTCCATAGATTGCTTCTGCCCTATAAAGTAGAACTTAATGCGGATTAGGTTCTACACTTCGGGGTAGAGATGGCACACGAAGTGCTTTTTTTGTTCGGTTAATTTACTGCTTTATTCTGGCCAATTAGTAAGTGGGAATCTGTACAATTGCTTAAGTGTTTTTTAATAAAGGCCCTTTTTATTGTGTTGTATTCGCTACTAATCCGGTAATTTTACAATACAATCTCAAGATACTCTGTCGATTTATATATTATGATTCCATCTGCGTTTGGAAATACATTGATTCTGATTGCCGACGACGATCCTGACGACCGTATGTTTCTGGAACAGGCATTGCGGGAGAATGGCTTTAGAAGCGAGATTCGCTCCGTTGAAGATGGTGAAGACCTGCTGGATTATTTGCATCAGCGGGGGAATTACACTCCAAAAACGGCGCCGTACCCTTCTTTGCTAATTCTGGACTTGAACATGCCGCGTGTCAATGGTTTTCAGGCTCTGAAAGTGATTAAAGAAAGTCCAAAACTTCAGCGGTTGCCCGTTGTCGTGATGTCTACCTCGACGGCGGATGAAGATATCACCCGTTCTTACGATTTAGGTGTTAATTCATTCATTATCAAGCCATTCAAGTATTATCGTCTGGTCGAGATCATTGGTGCCTTGACAACATACTGGCTTGAAACGGTACGACTTCCTGTATAAACCACTACCTTCTCCGCTATCCATTCTTTTGCTATGACCACTGAGGAAAAAGATGTACCAATCAGCATACCTAAACAGGAAAAAATTCGGGTATTATTGGTTGAAGACGATGAAGACGATTATGTGCTGACCCGAACTCTGGTTTCGTCGCCGGAGAATGCGACCATCCGACTCGACTGGATCGACAATTATGCCGATGCTCTGAAAGCTATTCAGCGGGGTGAATTCGACGTTTATCTGGTGGATTACCGGCTCGGCGAGCGCACAGGTATCGACCTGATTCAGGAAGCATTCCGCTTAGGGAGCAGTGCCCCCATGATTTTGCTAACTGGTCAGGACGATCTGGCCGTTGATTATTCGGCTCTTGAACTGGGAGCGGCCGATTATTTGGTGAAAGGCCGGATTGATCCGCAATTGCTGGGTCGGAGTATCCGATATGCACTTCGGCAAGCCGAGACATTGAACGAATTAGCCAAGAACGAGAATAAATACCGCGCCCTCTTTGAACGGTCGATGGATGCCATTTTTGTGATGGACAACCAGATGGTTTTCCAGGATGCCAACCCCTCCGTAGAACAACTGCTGGGCTATAGCCGCGACGATCTGAAACACCTCAACGTTGCCCGACTGTTCACCAACATCAGTGCCCTGCGCGAGATCCGATTCATGGTTCGTGAACACAATCAACTGAAAGATTATGAAACAACGCTGATTAGCAACAATGGTCGAAAACGTACGTGTATGATTTCTATCTGGTCGGTGGATGATACAAGCGGGAAACCAAACTGGTATCAGGGAATCATACGGGATGTGACGGAACAGAAGCGTGCTCAACAGGATTTGATTGTGGCCGAGAAATTGTCGATGACCGGAAAAATTGCCCGGAGCATTGCCCATGAAGTTCGTAATCCGCTGACCAACCTGAGTTTGGCTCTTGAGCAATTGAAGGAAGAGCTGCCGGAAAACGACGAGTATACGGGCATTTTCACCGATATAATTCAACGGAATGTGGAGCGGATCGGGCAGTTGATCACCGAAATGCTAAATTCATCTAAGCCACGTGATCTGGACCGTAAACCGCAGGATTTGACCGCCATTGTTCAGGATACTCTTCATTTAGTAACCGACCGCCTGAAACTGAAGTCGATGAAGTTGACAACGAATTTTTGTGTGTTGCCCTGCATTGCCCTGCTCGATCAGGAGCAAATAAAGACAGCCTTGCTCAATATTCTTATTAATGCCGTTGAGGCTATGGAACCTGATAAAGGGGCCTTAAACGTGACTACCTTTCGTACCGACGATGAACAGGTGTGCCTGGAAGTGCAGGATAACGGGAGTGGGATATCCGAAGAAAATCGACAACGATTATTTGACCCATTTTTTACGGCCAAAAGCACAGGTATGGGATTGGGCCTAACCACTACGCAGAATATAATAAATAGTCATAAAGGCAATATCGAAGTGGTTTCCAAACTTGGAGAAGGCACTACATTCCGTGTCTGTTTTCCAATCGTCTAGCTACAGATGCTAGCCGCTACAGATTAACGGGATTCTACGTTTGTTTAATAGCTTACTTCATGTGTGTTAAAAGCCAGTCGAACGACTGGTTTTTGCTTTTCTGCACTGTGTATTTTTTTTCCCACTACTCAACTTTTTTTTCTACATAACAATACGTTCCTATCAATCGCCAGTCAATTCTGAAGATTAAATATTTTGTGTTTTCCTGTTAATTGTATGAATACAAGCCATTTTTAAAAAGAGCGTTACTTAATTCTTCGTCTTCCGTCTGTATTGGCATTATTATTTCTCTGCTCTGTATAGTAAACACACAATATGATGAACTGGAACGATACTCACTTTCCTGCGGCTATGCGCTCCCTCAGCCCCAGCACCCGGCAAAAAGCTATCGAGATAGCTAACCGACTGGTTGCTCAGGGTGAATTAACCAAGCAGGAAGCCGTGATGATGAGCATTGCGGAAGCTCGCCGAATTGCCCGGCAGTCATTTGCAGGGAGCGAAAGCAGCATAGTTTTTGTCTCTCCTCGTCCATAATCTGCCTGATTCTTAGGCCCTACTAACTCACGTTATGAACTGGAAGAAAACTATTTACGACTCACTGACCGGCTGCGCAGCCTTATGCGACGAAGTAGCAACCAACTCTTCTCGCCAGCCTGACATCGAGAATTATTATCGCTTCATTTTTTTGAACCTCGACTGTGCCGACCTCTGCCGGCAGGTTGCCATGCTTTACGTGCGCGGTTCAGAAAACACCCGGCTTTTGGCACAAACCTGCATCGAAGTTTGCGAGAAATGCGCTGAAGAAGCTGCCACTATCTCATCCGAGGAAGCTCGTCGTGTGTTTGCCATGTGTCAGCAAACCATCAGAAGTTGCATCGGTATTTTGGATATGAATCAGCCAGAGGGGCTGGATAAATTGCATCCTAAAACAACCCCTTCATCGCTGTTCTACGGCATAGATCTCCGCGAAACGCTTTATAATTAAGTTTGGATACCTTCCTCTGGCGGGTGGCTGGTTTTTTTAAACCATCTGCCCGCCATTTGTAGTTATACCCCACAAACAAACACGTTATGGAAACGCAGCAACAGAAGAACAAAGACCTGTCGAAGGTCAAAGAAATGGTGGAAGACATCCGAATTGCCATGATGACAACCGTTGACGAAGGCGGGCATCTGGTGAGCCGCCCAATGGCTGTTCAACAAATGGATGAAGACGGAACCTTATGGTTTTTTACCAAAAAAAGCTCCCCCAAAGTTGATCAGATCGAAAGCCACGAGCGGCAGGTCAACATTAGTTTTGCCGAAACGGGTGACTCGTCGTATGTCTCCATCAGTGGGTCGGCACAGGAGCTGTATGATCGGGCCAAAATTGATGAACTCTGGTCGGCAGCGGCCAAACCCTGGTTTCCCGAAGGCAAAGACGATCCCGAATTAACGCTCCTGAAAGTGCATACCAACATGGCCGAATACTGGGATTCCACATCGAGCCGGATGATTCGTTTCCTCGAAATGGCCCGTGCCGCCGTCACAGGCGATACCTATAAGGAAGGGGAGAACAAGAAAATATATAACTAATGATTGTGAAACCCACGCAAACCGGCTGGCAATTTATTCACCAGCAGGCGCACGGATTACTTGCAATTCAGTTGGCCTTGCACTGGAAACCCGAAAAACGGCCCGTTCGCTGGGCCGAGACACTGGTCGCTTTATCTGAACATGACGATGGACAGGATGCCTGGGAGGGCCGCAATCACCTGACCGAAACGGGCGCACCTCTTGGTTTTCGGGTAGCGAGTTATTCGGTTGAGCAGGTCAAAAACATGATTCAGATTGGTCTGGAAAAGAGTCGCTGGAACGCGCTGATGCTGTCGATGCACACCACATTTTTGTATGAAGAGAAACGCGGAGAAGACCCGGCTTTAAACGAGTTTCTGGATCAGCAAAAAACCAACCAGAGCAAATGGCGCAAACAATATGGAGCTACTGTTGCCGAGGCTCGCTACGCCTATGATTTCCTGCAATGGTGCGACGCGCTCTCACTGGTGCTTTGCCGGGATTTATTACAAATTGAAGAACGTCGCTTAGAGGTAAGCAAAGGGCCGGATGGAACGCCCTACTACATTTTTCAGCGACAGGATGGCACCGTCGGTCTTGACCCGTGGCCTTTTGATCGTAAGCAATTTGAGGTACACATTGAGGCATTCCAACTCACCCAACTGGCTTTTGAGGACGATAAGGAGTTGTACACCGCCTTGAATGAAACAGCAATTAATGAGCTGACCTGGGCATTTAAACAATGAAAGCGAGCCGAGAGGCTCGCTTTCATTGTTTAAATGCTGAACTATACCACCTTAACTAAACCACCTTCAATAGCACCGACGAGCGGGCCGGAATCGTGAAGGGTCCCTTAACCGTAATTTTATTTCCCCGTTGGTTTATAGTACCGTCGAAGGTATTCACCACAACTGCCCAATGGTGACCACGGCCCGGCCCAGGCAGGGTGAAGGGCAGATCCTCCCAGTAGGAGTTCATGATCCAGAACAGGTGATCGGGAGCCACCATCGTTCCATCTTCTTCCTGTTCGGTCACCTGATCACCTTTTATGTGTAGGCCAACGCAACGGGTGGTGCCATTGTGCCAGTCGCCATCGTTCATTTGTTTGCCGTCGGGCCGAATCCACATTACTTCGTCGGTAGTGTAGAATTTGCGCCGACGCAAGAGGGGCATTTGCTGACGAAGGGCCGCAACCTGACTGGTGAAATCGAAAAACTGCTGCTGCCGTTCGTCCCAATTCCAATTCATCCAGCTCAGTTCATTGTCCTGATTGTAGACGTTGTTATTGCCGTTCTGCGTCAGGCCGCACTCATCGCCCATCACAATCATCGGCGTTCCCTGACTCATAAGCAGGGTAGTCATGAAATTACGTTTCTGCCGCTCGCGGAGGTCATTGATCACCGGGTCGTCGGTTGGTCCTTCGATGCCGTGGTTCCAGCTTTCATTGTCGTTGGCTCCGTCGTTGTTGTTTTCGCCGTTTGCGTCGTTGTGCTTTTCGTTATAGCTTACTAAATCGTTGAGGGTGAAGCCGTCGTGTGCCGTAATGAAGTTCACACTGTTGCCGGGCGAACGGCCATCATTGCCATACAAATCGGGGCTGCCCAGCACCCGGTAGCCCAGTTCAAGAGCCTGATGTTCGTCTCCTTTCCAGAATTTCCGCACGCAATCGCGGTATTTACCATTCCACTCAGCCCAACTAATCGGGAACTCGCCAACGTGGTACGAACCAATATCCCAAGGCTCGGCAATCAGTTTTACCTGTGCCAGAATCGGGTCCTGCGCCACCGCATCTAAAAACGACGACACCCGGCCCGCTTCGAGTTCATCGCGGATCAGGGCCGAGGCCAAATCGAACCGGAACCCATCTACGTGCATGTCCGTCACCCAATAACGCAAACTGTCCATCACTAACTGAAGGGTGCGCGGGTGGGTCAGGTCGAGGGTGTTGCCAGTGCCGGTGAAATCGTTGAAATAGATCGGGTTGTCTTCCACCTGCCGATAATAGGCCCGGTTGTCGATGCCTTTCATCGAGAGCGTTGGCCCCATTTGGTTGCCCTCGGCGGTATGGTTATAAACCACGTCGAGAATGACTTCGATACCCGCCTTGTGGAACGCCTTCACCATTTCTTTGAACTCCGTCACCTGCTGCCCCATCATCCCGGAAGACGAATAGGTGTTCTGCGGAGCGAAAAAGCCAATGGAATTGTAGCCCCAATAGCTTTCGTTGGTGAACTGGTGAATCGGCAACAATTCAACGGCGGTAACGCCTAGCTTTTTCAGGTAGTCAATGCTTTCGGGAGTCGCCATGCCCGCATACGTTCCCCGAATTTCGGGCGCAATGGTAGGATGTTGCTGCGTAAAGCCCTTTACGTGAACTTCATAAATCACCGAGCGGGACATCGGAATTTGTGGTGCCTGATCCTCGTCCCAGTCAAAATTCGGGTCGATCACCACGCTCTTTGGCATTGTGGGGCCGCTGTCTTTGGTGTCCATTGACAGCACCCGGTGTTCGCCTTCTTCTTTCAGGTCGTAACCCAAAAATGAATCGTCATGGTTGAGTGGCGCATGGATAGCCCGGGCGTAGGGGTCGAGCAGGACTTTGTAAGGGTTAAAATATTGCCCTTCTTCGGGGTCGTAGGGGCCATCGACCCGGTATCCATATAGTTGGCCGGGGCCAATGTCGGCCACATGAATATGCCATACCAACTCGGTGTGTTCCGTCACGGGAATGCTAACAATCTCGTGGTCAGGCTTTTGGGGGTCATACAGGCAGAGGTAAACGGCCGTTGCGTTTCCGCTGAAGAGAGCAAAGTTGGTGCCTTCGCTGTCGGGTGTGGCCCCAAGTGGATAGGGTTTGCCCGGTTTGGTTGTGTAGTTATCTGGCGAGGTAGCTGCTGTTGTTTGGGCAGGGTTCGCCGATACTTTAGAATCGCTCATAACGTTGTGAAGCGTAAAATGACTTTATCGCTTACTTTTAACTGCGTGTGCAGAAAAAATGTTTTGGAGTAGGGGTTTAGGGGTATGACCAGTTTAATCAACTTTTTGCCTGTTCCACTTTCTTCTCTGTAGGTATGGTTGATACCTCGCGCTCCCGTTCGGTTTGCTCCACATAAACGGCATTTTTGGCAGGGGCGATTTTAACGCCGAAATGATTGGCATAGGCCAGTGTAAATTCAGCCCCGAAATATAGAATGGCTGCTGTGTAGTAGATCCACGTCAAGATAACGATCATGGACCCAGCCGCGCCATAGGTTGATTCAGTACCGGTAGTATCAATATATAAACCGATTACATAGCGTCCGAGCATGAAAAGTAGGGCCGTGAACAGGGCACCCAAACGCACATCTTTCCAGGCAATTTTGGCATCAGGCAGCACTTTGAAAATAACACCAAATAACAGGGCAACTACGGCTGTGCTAATGGCGAAATTGATCCCACTGATAATATAAACCCCCAGGCCGGGCAGAAAACGGGTTAACTGATCGCTCAAGGCCAGCACAATACCATTGACTACCAGGGATACCAGGAGCAAAAATCCTAGACTGACCACTAATGATGAAGATAGTAGCCTGTCTTTCAGTAGTTTAAGCCAGCCTTGTTTTGGTTTTGCTTTCACTCGCCAAATCAGATTGACCGAATCCTGAATCTCGACAAAGATGCTGGTAGCACCAATCAGCAATGTAACAATGCCAACAGCAAGGGCCGTGCTGGTTTTACCCGACAAGCTCGTATTCTTGATCATGTCCTGAATCTGTTTGGCCGCTTCGTTACCGACCAACCCGTTGATCTGGCCAAAGATCTGACCACGAATGGCTTCTTCTCCGAGAAATACACTCGCCAGCGACATGACCAGTACTAAAAGAGGAGCCAACGAAAAAATGGTGTAATAAGCCAGAGCCGCACTCAATTTTAGACAGCGGTCGTCCATGAAACCGTTGAATGAATCGCGTAAAACGATCCATGCGTTGGCAAAAAAACCTTTGTTCTCAGGACTATCCGGTTCAGTAGTCATTGGTATGGAGTCGGCGAAAAGGCTATTGTAGAAACGCTTCAAAAAGTTGCTCATAGTCGTAGTACGCAATAAAAAACGTTAGGATATTGGATACGGGACGTTAGACTTGCCTAACTATGCATCCAACTTCTCTTGCCCAACATACCGGATTATCCAGTTGTTCAGATAAATCTACTCAATGAATAGTGTAATAAAACAGGCTCTTTACGCCCAATGCCTCGCCTATGTGCAGGAGCGAATCCGAACGGCTACCGAAGCCATGCAATCGGCTCAGGAGTCGGCTAACTCGGAGTCGAAAAGTTCGGCGGGGGATAAGTATGAAACAGGCCGGGCAATGGCCCAACTCGAACGCGACCGACACGCCCAACTCCTGGCCGATGCCAAACGAATGCTGGCCGATCTGGAAAAAATAAATCCCAACACCACCACATCCGTAGTCGTGCCGGGCAGCCTTGTGCAGACCTCACGGGGTACGTTTTTTCTGGCCATCAGTGCGGGCAAACTCACCTACGATGGGGCCGATTATTTCGCCGTTTCGGTGGCCTCACCCATTGGTGCGTTGCTCACGGGGAAGCACGTTGGGGAGATGGTGGTGTTCAATAAAATGGGGTATGAGGTGGTGGAGATAACGTGAGGAAAACTAGTAAAGGGGGCCAAGAATGATCTTTCACTAGTCGTTACGCTTACTCCGAAATCTGATCTCATGAAAAAGCTATTCCTGTTCCTGGCTATCATTGGCCTCACTACCTCATTCAAACCCAAAGACCTGACCTGGGTGGCCATTGGCGACTCGATCACCTATTTGAACGATCATCCCAACGAAACCGGCAACCGGATTACGAAGGGCTACATGACCCGAATTGCGGAAAAACTTCCTAACGTTCACTACACTAATCAGGGGCATAATGGCTGGACGGCCATCCGAATTGCCACGGAGATTGACAAACTGGGCTTAACCAAGGCCGATGTGTACTCTATATTTCTGGGCACCAACGACTGGTGGGGTGGCAGACCGTTGGGAGCGTTGACAGACTACCAGAATAAGACCGGCAATACGACCGTATATGGGTCGTTTCGCACCATTGTTGACAAGCTCCGCAGCCTTAACCCGGAAGCCAAAATCGTGTTGATTACGCCTATGCAGCGGGTCGATTTTGTGTACATCACCAACCATAAAAACAACGCCTACGGCTCTTACAAGGCCAAAAATGGGCAGTTTCTCGAATCGTTTGCCAACGCCATCGACTCCATTGGCCGCTTAGAATCGTTTCCCGTGGTTGATTTGTACCACACAAAACAACTGAGACATGAGAAACTCGTCAACTACAAACGGTTGAAAGACCCAAAAACAGGAGCTTACATCAACTACCGCTATCCAGCGTTTATTGATGTCCCGTTCAACACCGAAACTGACGAATACCCGTATCCCGTTGAGGCCATAAACATGACGTATGATGGCTTGCACCCGTCGGACAAAGGCTATGCCGTGATTACCAAACGGTTAGAAAAGGTATTGAGGAAGTTTTGATTCTTACCGCCGTTTCACTAAATCTTCCCGTTTCAGCGTGATCAAGTGCCCGATTGGTTTGCCTGCCCGGTAGGTAATCACGCGGAGATTGATGGGGCCATCGGGGAGGGCAACGGGGCCGCTGTAACGGGGTGAAAACTGGTCGGGCATGGTGTCGTCGATGGAGTAGAAAATGTCCAGACCGGGGATTTCGCCTTCCAGTTCGAGCATCAGTTTTCCGTCTTTGGTGCTGGTGCGGATGATGGCATCATAAATCGCTTTTGAATAATTGATACCCGCCATGTCAGCCCGACCGAAGCGGTTTTCCATCCGTGGCACAAAGGCCGCCCAGTTTTTGGCTTCCTTCGGCGACCAATATACCTCCGATAAGGCCCAGGCGCGGGGATAGCTCATGTATTCTGCGTAGCGCATCGTCGGGATTTGCTCCGTCCAGAGGTTACCCTGACCACCCAGAATTCGTTTGGGGTCAACGCCGTCGGGGACAGGCTCGAAACTGTAGCTTTTGCGGGCGCGGAGAGAAGCATAAATGGGTGGGTCGATGGTGGCATCGCCCTGATTGTAGTCGATGTAGGCAAAGGTTGTTGGAGTCATCACCACATTATGGCCTGCCTGAGCCGCTTCGATGCCGCCTTTCACACCCCGCCAGCTCATTACGGTGGCATCGCCCGGAACGCCACCTTCCAGAATCTCGTCCCAGCCAACCATCTTTTTGCCTTTGGCCTGTACAATTTTGGCGACTCGTTCCATAAAATAACCCTGCAAATCTTCGACATGGTGAAGGTTCAGTTTCTTCATCAATGCCTGACAACCGGGGTCATTGGCCCAATAGCCCTTGTAGCATTCGTCGCCCCCCACGTGAATATATTGGCCCGGAAACAGCGCGGCAACCTCCGTCAGTACTTTGTCCATGAAGGCATACACGTTTTCGTCGGAGGGATTCAACGTATTCTCTACCAGCATCTTAAAGGTGCCGTTGCCATACCATTCCGAGAACGCCGTGCCGGGGTTTACCATCACCTGCGCTTTGGTACAACTCAGTTCGGGGTAGGCCGCCAATGCTGCCATGCTGTGGCCCGGCACGTCGATTTCCGGCACAATGGTCACATAGCGGTCGGCGGCATACTGCACCACCTCCCGAATATCTTCGTGGGTATAAAAGCCACCCACTTTGGCTGGTTCGCCCGGTTTAGGAGCTTCTCGACTGCCGAATTTACCGGCCCGCTCAACGCGCCAGGCCCCAATTTCGGTCAGTTTAGGCAAGGACTTGATTTCGATTCTCCAGCCATTGTCGTCGGTCAGGTGCCAGTGAAAGGTATTGTATTTGAGGGCGGCCAACTGGTCGATGTACCGTTTGACTTCTTCTTTGGTGAAGAAATTCCGGCTCACATCGAGCATAATACCCCGCCAGCCAAAGCGCGGTTGGTCGGTGATTTTTACCGCCGGAATCGTCCAGGCTACCGAAGCTGCTTTTGCTCCTTCAATTTCTTTGGGTAGCAACTGCACCAGCGACTGCATTCCGTAGAACAAGCCCGCTGGTTGGTTTGCTTTGATGATTACCTGCTTAGGGGTAGCATTGAGGGTGTAGCCTTCTGACCCAAGTGCGGGGTCGGGGGTGGTGTTGATGGTAAACTGAATGGCCCCCTTGTCGCCGGGAATAGCGCGGAGGGCATAGCCTGTGGCCTGATTCAGTTTCTTAACGAGTGCATCGGCGGCATACTGCGCCGGTAGCTGCCCATAGTGAACGCTGGTGATTTTAGTAAGCCGAAACGTGCCAGGCTGGGCCTGCACTGAAACTGGCTGAGGAATAATGGAAATGGGCTGCTGTTGGGCAAGGGCGGCTGTGCTGAACAGGGCCGCGAGGAATAGGGTAAGTGGGCGAAGAGTCATTATGAGGTTTATTGAACGAATACGCAAACAACGTAATTTTAAGGCGATTTTGCATGTGCCATTGAGTGGATTGGCTTTCAAATGGAGCGCAATACCACCTATTTTCGGCAACTTGCGTGTTCCCTATAAAATCCGATGAGAAACCGATTTCTACTTCCCCTGGCCGGGGCTTTTCTGTGGTTCAATACCTTAATTAGCACCGCCCAACCACTTCCCAACAGTCCCGACAACATGGCCTCTATCAAGGAAGCCGACATTAAACGCGATCTGTTCAACCTGTCGGACGATCATTTTCGGGGTCGCCGGGCCGGCACGCTCGATGAACTTCGGGCCTCGGTCTGGATCGCCGAACAATTGCGGGCTTCGGGACTGCAACCCGCTGGTGATGATGGTACGTATTTCCAGTTTTTCCACCTGCAACGCACCCGAATTTCCGAAACCAGCCGCCTGAGCATTGGCAACCGAACACTCGAATACGGCGAAGATGCGGTGGTGCTGGCTCCTGCCATTGCCTCTGTCGATGCCCCGCTGGTGTTTGTTGGCACCGGAACACCCGACGAGTTAGCCAAAGTTGATGTGAAGGGCAAGGCCGTAGCGATCCAGTTTTCGGGGAGTGCCCCACCGGAACTTAGCTACCGGCGTTTCCTGATGACAGGCATTCAACAACGGTCGGCCGCGTTGATGAAAGCCGGGGCAGTGGCCGTTTTGGTGGTATCGGATGCGGCAGCACAAGCCGTTTTTGAGCGATGGAGTGGTGGTTATGATGCCGGGCGATATGATTTGCCCGGTGGCCCCAACACGCGGGTTTTTAGTCAGGCACCCACCATCTGGTTGCCCGCCAAAGCACTGGATTGGGTTAAACAGCCCAATCAACAGTTTACCAACGTCGTGAATGTGGAGAGTTTCAGCTATCCATCCGTCAACATTGTGGCCAAAGTACCCGGCACTGACCCAACACTCAAAAACGAGTATGTGTTGTTCAGCACCCATCAGGATCACGACGGCCTCCGGCGACCTTACATTGCAGGCGACTCCATTTTCAACGGGGCCGACGACAATGCAACGGGCTGTGCGGCTGCCATGGCCATTGGGCGAGCTTTTGTGCAGAAACCCGGCAAGCGGTCGGTTCTGATTGTGTTTCACGGGGCCGAAGAACGGGGCCTGCTGGGGTCGCGCTACTACGCCGAACATCCAACCGTACCCAAAAACAGCATTGTGGCAGTGCTAAACGGCGAGATGATTGGCCGAAATGCCCCCGACAGTGCAGCCCTGCTGGGGTCGCAGGTTCCGCACCGCAACTCGCCCGATTTGGTGAACATGGCGTTGGCCGCTAACCGGGCCACCACCAACTTCAAACTCGACACACTCTGGGATCGGCCCGATCACCCCGAAGGCTGGTATTTTCGCAGCGACCACCTGCCCTATGCACGGGCGGGCATCCCGGCAATTTGTTTCACCACGCTTCTCCACCCCGATTATCACACCGCCAAAGACGAACCGGCCCGCATCGACCTGAAAAAGCTGACCAACGTAACCCGTTGGATGTATCGCACAGGCTGGGCCGTGGCCAATAACCCCAAACGCCCCGCAGTTGATCCGAATTTTAAGCTGGAACGGTAGGGGCAGTGAGCAGTGATAAGAGCTAACAGTTTTCCATTCCCATTTATGCGCCTTCTAAATTTTCTGATTTTCAGTTTTTTACTTTCATATGCCAACGCCCAAACCGCCCGCCTGACTCGCGCTCAACTCCACGATAAGGTGCTGGGAATGCTGGTCGGGTCGGCGATTGGCGATGCAATGGGTGCCCCCACCGAAATGTGGTCGCGGGAGATGATCGGCACCATGTACGGCTCCGTGAATCGGCTCGATTCGATGGTGCGCGAACCATCGGCGGAGGGAACCTGGTATATGAACCTGCCCGCTGGCGGCACCACCGACGATACGCGCTGGAAGAAACTCGCTGTAGGCTATCTGCTCACGCAACGCAACGGCAAAAACCCGCTCGATGCCCGCGCCTTTGCCAACTACATCTTGACCCAATACCGCGCTGATGTGCAGCGGCTCAAAAATACGCCCGGCGACGACCCGGCTCCGTTTGAGGCTAACACGCTCAGAATGGCGTGGTTGCAGGAGTGGGCAAAAGTAGCCAAGCCCTACGCAGCATTGGATTGGCCTGCCTATTCGGATGCCCTCAGCGGTTTTTACGGGGGCGAAATGACCTGCGCGGGGATGCTCTATGCCCCGGCTTTGGGTGCGTTTTTTCCCGGTCAGCCCAACCGGGCCTATGCCGAAACGTTTAAACTAACGCTGTTCGATTTGGGCTACGCCCGCGATGTGAGTGCGTTGACGGGTGCGCTGGTGTCGGCGGCTATGAGTCCCGATGCGACACCGGAGTCTATTTTGAGCGTGGTGCGCGACGTTGACCCGCAGCAGTATTACAAAAGCCGATTAGTCGGTCGGGCGGCTTATCGGTTTTTGCAACGCGCACGAACTGTGGCCTATAAAGCGAGCCAATGGACACCCACGGCCCAAAACCGATTGCCGTTGGTGTATCCGCGCACGGGCCACGCCGACACGCTTGAACTGGCCCGGCGACACTATGCGTTTACGTTGCTGGATGAATACAATCAGGAGTTGCCCCTGATGTCGGGGGAGATTTTTCAGATCACGCTCACGGCGATGCTCTACGGGCAGTTTGACTTTCGGAAGAGCCTCGAATTCGCCATCAACTTTGGCCGCGACAACGACACGAGCGGGGCCGTAATCGGGGCCATTCTGGGAGCCTACCACGGAGCCGCCAAACTCCCCGCCGACATGGTAGAGCAGGTGCTGACCACCAACCGCACCCGCACCGAAATCGATCTCAACAAATTAGCCGACGACCTGACCGAGGTAATCTGGGCGCGGCAGTAGGGGGAAGTTTCACGGTTCGAACGATCTGAAGGGGACTACATTGGACGGCTGATTGTCAATGTATTAAGAAGGTGTATTTGGTTAGTGTATCAGATTTGTAGCATAATTGGAAATTTTAAGGTTTTGAGGATTGTTATGAAGTAATCAAGTCTGATTACTTTTAGCCCGCTATGCCAACGGTAATCATCTTAGCGGGAAACATCAAAATAGAAGTTTATTCGAAAGATCATAACCCACCTCATATACACGCGATTTATGCTGAATATGAAGTGCTGATCGAGATCAAGACGGGTAACGTTTATTCCGGGGATTTGCCCGGCAAGAAATTGCGTATTGCCCGTGAGTACGTACTGGCCAACCAAACCAAATTACTTGCTTTATGGAATCTGAAAAACCAATCAACCCGATGAGTGTCCCCGAGATCGTGAGTGTTCTATCGGTTTTACCGTATCGTATTGTTACGCTCTGGTCAAATGGGGAGGTACGAGAAAATGACTATGCCACGGATATAGAGCAGTGGGGCAAATCAGATAATCCTATTTATCAGCAACTGGCCAGGTGGGACGATTTTAAAAGCGTTCGCGCCACCGAGGGTAGGCTAGAATGGCCCACAGTTCGGTTTCAGTTTACCTTCGACGGGGTAGAGCGTGATGAAGCTATTGACTTTGACCGGCTCGTAACCTATCAGGAAAGCCGCTTGCTCGATGTAGCCATGCTCGATTCCCAAACGTTAGGCGAGACAATCAGCCAGGCCCGGCATCAGGCCCGGATTAGTCAGCAAGATTTGGCCCGGCGTATAGGCTCCACCAAGCAATATGTAAGTAAAGTGGAGCGGAACGTAGTAGTTCCCAAAACGGATACGCTACAACGGATGGCCACTGCGTTGGGAAAGCGGGTGGCGTTGTTGTGATGGTTAATTTTTCACGTCAACATAATCCACAAAAAAAAGCCCCTCAGCAAAACTGAGGGGCTTTCGAGCGGTCTGGACGGGACTCGAACCCGCGACCTCCGCCGTGACAGGGCGGCATTCTAACCAACTGAACTACCAAACCAATTTGATTTTGCGATGTCCTGAACGTTGCCGTTTTCGTTTATCGTGGTGCAAAAGTAGGGCTATGACTATTTCAATGCAAGTATAGATCCAAAAAAAATTTGAAACGTATAACCCAAAATGTCCTAAAACAGGTTGTTTTAAGGCATATACGTTTGAGAACCACCGAATTATTCCGTCAAAAAAATTTGTTATAGACTAGATAGCTCCTTAAATTTCAACTTGGTGTCACACAAAAATACCAATACTATGAACGTTTTGGAATCATATATCGAAATGCTGAATCGGTCGATGCGACCATCTCAGTTGGAGGGTTGCCGACCGTTTCCAGTAGCCAGTCTGGAAATTATGTTGCTCGAAGAGGCTCAACGCCGGGCCAGAGAACGGGAAGTGGAGTTGTTTGAACGACTGTGCTGCATTTTCGACTGGAAACTTACCCGCCAACAACGCCGATATTACCTGAAAAGTCTGAATGGCGGCCTCACGTTGGTGCTCACTGACCTATCGAAAAGCATTCTCTGGACAAGCCATAATTTTCTTACCCTCACGGGCTATACAAACGCTGAAGTGATGAGTCAAACGCTCGGTTTTTTGCGAGGAACCGACACAAACGAGCAGATCTTGCGCCGTGCCAATGAACGGCTGAAACAGGCTAAATCGATTGGGCTGACGATTCGGAATCGCCGTAAAAATGGGGAGTCTTACCTGTGTCGAATTGCTATTGACCCACTCCGGAACAGTCAGGGGGAAACGACCCATTTTCTGGCCGTGGAACAGGAAATAAAGGAAGTTCTAAACTGATCAGTTTACTGGTCCATTGCCGTTTTCTCACTGCCTGGAGTGAGATCCGTTTTTTCGACAGCAGTTGATGTGGGTACGCCGGGTGTGGGTTTACGAGCCGGGCCGAAAATCCGGTTGAAGGTTCGGGTATAGAGGAAACTCAGTCCTCCGCCCGTGGTGAGCGTAGAGTTTAGTGCTCCCTGATTTAAGGCACTCTGCTGATTGCGGTTATACATTTTGGCCCGGAACCGACCATCGGGCGTTACCCAATATTCGAGCGTCCATTCGCCTAATAAACTGGCCGCGCTGGTTTGGGCTTGTCCCGTTTCATTCTGTCCATAGGTGAATCCACCGTCGCGGCTGATGCGGAAGCGGTCGTTCAGAAAACGGTACGAAAAGCGCAATTGCAAGTTATTGAGCAGATTCTCATTGGTGTTGCTCCCCGAAAATCCCCCGAACGAAACCCCCACATCGAGGTTCTTGTCTAAGTTAGAGGCAATCCGGCTGATCTGGTTCGAGATCAACTCACTCACGCTATTATACAGGCCATTATTCACATTTGTCTGATCGAACAGACCCGAGCCTTCGGGCAGTAACTGGTTGAACAACAACACACTGCTCACCTGCCGGGTTAGTTCCTGCTCGTTGGCATCGAGCCGCGCAGCAAAGGCGGTCACGGCCTGCCGGAAGTCCGACGAAGCCGGGTACTCCTTGATTTCAAGGTCATAGGTTACCGCAGGCGACTCCAGTTCGCCATCCAGGTTAATGATCAAATCGACGGGATACCGCCGGTTGCCATCACTGTTGTTGCTGGTGGGTGCCTGGCTGTTGAAACTCGTCAGCAGGGGTTTCAGGGAGGTGTATTGGGTATAAGCCGCCGTCACATCGAGCAGTGCGCGGTAGGGGTCACCCGTCCACGTAATGCGGCTGTTTGGCCGAATCTGGAACCGTTTGTTAATGACATTTTCAAACGTAAAGGTGTATTCTCCCTGTTGAATTTCGTAATTCCCCGTCATCGAAAAGTCGCCCTTAGTGTCAATCCGCATGTTGATCCGGCCCGCGCCATTCGACTTGATAATGTCGCCCGTTTGCCGATCCAACTGAATTTCGCAGTAGGCATCGGGCGTGATGTCGAGGTTGAAATCCATTTTGATACCTGACAAATTGAACGTGGTTTCGGGGTTGTTGGCACCAGAAAGGACAGCCGTTGTCGAAGCAGCGACTGTTGCCGTTGTCGAAGTGGCCGTTGTTGAAACCGGCACGCGGTTGACGAACTCAATAAAGTCATTTTCCGACGATGAAACCGTGGCAGCGGCATCGAGCGGGATGAAAATCCGGGTGCCCTTGTTGCTCGTTACGTCGGCCCGGATGGTCAGGTTGTCGATGGGGCCGTAGAGTTCGGCTTTGCCCGTTACGACGGCGGCTCCGTAGAATAGGTCGTTGTCTTTTGCCGCCGTATTCATGATGCGGAAATTGCGCAAGTCGGCATCGAATCGAAGCTGGAAAAACCGGAAACGGTCGTGGTAAACACCGCCCCGCAGGTTCATAATGTTGCCGAGGGGGTCGCGGATGGTTAGTCGGCGGGCAATAATTTCACCTTCGCCAAAATAAATTTTGTCATCGAAACTGGCTTCTGCTTTCAAATAATCGACTAACAAACGACCCTTTTGCACGTCCAGAACGCCTTTTAAAACGGGCGAATCAATGGAGCCGGCGAGGTCGAGGGTGCCGTTGGCAGTGCCATTGATGTTGGAAAATAACCCTTCTGTGAACGGTTCGAGCACTTTAAGGTCGGTATTGGTGAAAACGGCTTTCAGGTCGAAGGCATCGGCCTTCTGGCGGGGTGCATACGTCCCGCGAACGGTCACAATGTCGGCATTGTCGCGGTTGATGCGCGTGTCGATGTTAACCCGCTGACTGGCCGGGTCGTACACGGCCCCACCGATAATATTCCCGATCAGAAAGTCGTCGTATTTCAGTCGGTTTATCACCACATCGCTCTCGATGATGGGCGTTTTGTAGACGTTGCGCAACTTACCCGTTCCCGTGAGTGTACCTGCTAATTTGGTGGATAAGACCGGGTTGAGTGTTTCCAGTAGGAAATTTTCGGCACTGAGCTGGAGTGTCGATAGCGAATCGGTTCCGATTTTTCCATTAGCCCGAACCCGCTGATTACCGTGCGACAATTCGACATCGGTGAATGTATAATTGTTCCCCATTTTACGCATTACGCCGTCGGGGCTGACCGTCCAGGTACTGTCTAAAACGCGCAGGGTCGAGTTGTGGAACATTAAGTCGAGCGCGTCGCCTTTGAAGCGCAACTCGCCGTTGAGGTCAGCTCGACTGGTGCTGTTTTGTTGTTGAACACTGCTCGAAAAGTCAATATGATCCACGTCCCAGGCAGCTTCAATCATCAGGTTTTCGGTGGGGGCAATAGTGCCAATGGCCTGCTTCTGCGAGGTAACGACAACCGATGCCAGCACCGCGTCGTTGTCAACGAATTTGGAGGTGGTCAGGTCGGCTTCGGTAGCTCCCAGCCGCACATCGCCTACCCGGATCGAATCGGTTTTGATAGTGGCCGTTAGCAAGGCCGTTTTGTCCACCGAAAAGCGGCCTTCCATGGTGGTGCCGGTGGCCACCCGCATCATTGGCAAACCAAAATCGAGCAGGGGCTGAATATCGCGAATGGCGAACTGATACAGAATGTCGTACCGACTCGCCGGGGTAACGCCTGACCCCGGTCTTTTCAGGCGTATTTTCCGGTCGTAGTAAGTATTTCGGGTGGCAACGTCGCGGGTGAAATACAGGGCATACTCTTTTGCGAGGGCCGTCAAGTCCTGCACCGTTTGGTTGGGCAAAAAGTTGCCGCGCAACTCAGCGGTCAGAAAATCCGAATCGACTTTGAGCAGCCTCCCGTTGGGTTCAATGGCCGACAAAAACGACAACGTGTCAATGGTAAGGAGCCGTTTGTCTAGCACCAGCGTGGCGTTGCGGAAGTGTGCCCGGCCCTCTAATTGGTCGATGGTATTGCCATCCAACTGCACGTCGAGTTTGGTGCTTATGGTCAGCGAATCGCGGGTGTAGCCCAATTTTCGGAGGTCGGCTTCCTGCACTGTGCCGCGAATATCGAAGTGATTCCGGGGGCTGCCGAGATCGCTTTCGCCATCAAGGTCGAAACTCAGGTTGGGGTCGCGGAGACTCACCTGCCCGTGGAAAAACGCTTTCTGGAGATTTCCCCGCACAACGAGGTTGCGGTAGTCGTATCCCTGGAACCCAAACCGGCCCAGTTTACCGTCGATGTCGATGTCAGCTTTGGTCAGATCAAGCCCACCCCGGCCCTTGATGCGCCCCTGTCCATCGAGTTTTTGAATCAGTTCGGGTTGGTCGATTAACTCGCCGAGCGCGAAATTATCCCCTTTGAACGTAGCGGCAAATGTTGTTTGAGCGGGTTTGTTACCAAGTTTCAATTGCAGATCGCCCGTTATGTTGCCAATGGCGGTTCGGAAGGTGCCTGCCGTGCGAAAATTATCGAACGGCCCCGCAAATGTGGCGTTGAACCCCACTGTGCCCAGTTTCTGGACAATCTTGTTGAAGTCTTCATTCGGATAATACTGCCGGATGTCGGCCATGTTGACTTCCGAGGGCGTAAAGGCGAAATCCGTTATGATCTTGTCCACGTCGGGCAAGCCTTTGAACCCGATGCTGCCTGCCAGCCGACTCCGCAAACCGGGTCCAAAACGAAGGTCGGTACGTTGCAGTTTGAAGTTATCGACGGTGCCAACGAAGTCGGAGTTGATGGTCCAGGTTTCGCGGAGATTGCGGACATACTCCGAAAAATAGCCGAGGTCGGCGGAGGTCAGTGTAGAGTTTCGGAGCCGCCCAATCATGGTCACTTCGCGGTTGAAATCGCCGAACGCGGAGGGGCTATCAAACAAAAATACAAGCTGTTCGCGGATGGTCGATTGATTAATACGAGCTTCTAAATCAGCCAGTTCCATTTTTTTGGCGCACCACAAAAACCGCGTGTTTATTTTATGAACCTGTAGTCCTGAACCGCGATCAATAGCTTTGATATTGCGTCCTTCCAGGGCAATAGTATCGCCGAGGGCGAGAAAATTACGAACGTTTCCGTTGAGTTTTTCGAGCCGGAAGTGGTAATAATCGAACAGCCGCCGGTCGTTCATCAACGGTTCGCGGGGATCATCGAACTGAAACGCACCCCCAATCACGGTTGCCTTGCCAATGGTGAACGGTACGTTGTTGTCTGGTTTTTTTGGCTGCGTGGTGTCGGCGGCCAAAAGCTCGCCAATGCGGTCAATAAGTTCGTCGATGTTGAGGGTGCCGTTGGGCCGTTTCACCAACCGAACATCGGGTTGGTAAAGCAGCACCTCATCCAAATGAATGTTGTGGGCCGACGAGTCAATCAGGTTGCGGAGGCTATAATTGACCTCAAGCCGCCCCACGTCGATCATGTTTTTCTTTTCGGTGTCTTTGATGCTTACCCCTTCCAGCACCATCGAATCGAACCATTTGATCGAAACGTGCTGAATATCAATGGGTAACTGCAATTTGGCCGACACTCGCAAAGCTAACTCCCGCACCACTCTTGTTTGAATCGCCGGAATTTGTAAGCCAATCACAACAGCCAATACCAGTCCAACCGCGCCCATCAGGACGAAGAGAACCGTTTTCAGCAGTATAGAGAGGGCATTACGCATTCTATGGATTTGGGACGCTGGATTTCGGATGTCTAACATCCATAATCTAACGTCTGATTCACAAATCTATTAATTTTGTGCGGTGAATTTATTAGCTATCGAATCCTCCTGCGACGAAACATCGGCGGCAGTCCTGATTAACAACCAGATTTGCTCCAACGTGATTGCCGCACAACTCATCCACGAACAATACGGGGGCGTGGTGCCCGAACTGGCTTCCCGCGCTCATCAACAGCACATTGTGCCGGTGGTCGAACGCGCTTTAGCCGACGCAAAGTTACCCAAAACTGCGCTCAATGCCATCGCTTTTACACGCGGGCCGGGCCTGTTGGGGTCGCTGCTCGTGGGTGCGTCGTTCGCCAAAGCATTGGCCCTGGGGCTAAACGTGCCGCTCATCGAAGTGAACCACATGCAGGCTCACGTACTGGCCCATTTCATCGGTGAAAACAACCCGGCGTTTCCGTTTTTGTGCCTGACTGTCAGCGGGGGTCATACCCAAATTGTGCTGGTTCGCGCTCCGCTCGACATGGAAGTTATTGGCCAAACCCAGGACGATGCCGTGGGCGAAGCCTTCGACAAATCGGCTAAGTTGCTCAACCTGCCGTATCCGGGCGGCCCACTCATCGACAAGTATGCCAAACAAGGTAACCCGCTGGCTTTCAGGCTGCCACTGGGTGAAATGCCCGGTTTAGATTTCTCGTTTAGCGGTATTAAAACGGCCATTTTGTATTTTCTCCGTGACCAAACTAAAGCTAACCCCGACTTTATTGCCCAAAATTTGCCCGACATTTGCGCCAGTATTCAATACACGCTAGTGCAGATCTTGCTGAACAAGCTGAAGCGGGCGGCCCGCGAAACCAGCATCCGCGACATTGCCATTGCCGGGGGCGTGTCGGCCAACAGCGGACTACGGGAGGCTCTGCAAAAAACCGGACACGAATTGGGTTGGCGCGTATTTATTCCGGCTTTTGAATACTGTACAGACAATGCCGCCATGATTGCGATGGCGGCAAAATTTAAATTTGACCAGGGCGATTTTGTCGGGCAGGATGTTAGCCCGCTGCCGAGGATGACGTTTTAGTTTCAATGCTGTCGCTGTTTCAATGGCTATGCCGTTTCATTGCTTCGCGTTTCTATCGTTTAATATCCTCGGCCTGTGTCCTCACAGGTCGCTTTTGGCTGACGCACGGGTGGCCTGTGAGGACACTCCCACGGGAATAATTTACTTTGCAAAATCTGAAACAGAGGGGTTATTGAAACCATAGAAACAGCGAAGCCATGAAACCCATAATCAACCAACTCCTCCTCTACCCCGTTAAATCCCTCGGGGCCATTTCTGTTTCCGAAGCGATTGTTGAAGCGCGGGGGTTTCGCCACGACCGGCGATTTATGCTCGTTCAACCTTTTACTGACGACAACGGACTGGCTGGTGGCCTGATGATGACCCAACGCGAACATACCGAGATGGCCCTGATTGACGTGGCTTTCGGGGAAAACGATACCCTCCGAATGTGGCACCGAAATGCCCCCACCGATGCGCTGACGGTGCCGCTGACTCCCGCCCGAACGGGAGAAGCCCTTGTCGTGAGTGTGTGGGACAGTGCCGATTTTGTCGCCCCAACCGTGAGCGCGAAGGCCGATGCCTGGTTGAGCCGGGTGTTGCAAACTTCTTGCCGATTGGTCTATATGCCCGACACCACCGAACGAGCCATTACCTCACGTTATCGCCAACCCGACGACCAAAGCCCCGCCCCTGTGGTTAGCTTTGCCGACGGTTTTCCGTACCTGACGGCCAGTGTAGAATCATTGGCGGAACTGAACCGACGGTTAGACGAACCCATAGAAATGAACCGGTTTCGGCCAAACATCGTGATCGAGGGCGTGGATAGACCACACGATGAGGATGCCTGGGCGCATTTCCGGGTGGGCGAACTGGACTTTTACAGTGTGAAACCCTGCGTCCGTTGCGTGATGACAACCATTGACCCGCAAACGGCACATAAAGGCAAAGAACCCCTCAAAACGCTGGCCACCTACCGACGCGTGGACAACAAAATTCTGTTCGGACAGAATGTGATGGCCGGGGGCGAAGGCGTGGTGCAGGTAGGAGATATGATTGAGGTGCTGAAACGAATGGAGACCTGGATTTGAAACCACTATATACTTTTTATTACCTCAGCCTGCCCGTTGTGCTGGGGGCTGTTTTCTCGAACCGGATGGCGGCCCGCCTGTCCGACGTGGAGCCTATTCACTGGGCCACATCGCTCGTGCTGGCTTTGGTCGTCTGGATTATTTATACTCTCGACCGGCTGTTAGACAACCGCAAACCCGGCGGGGCGCAAACACCCCGGCACCTGTTTCACCAACAACACAAAACGTTGCTGTGGCAGGTGGTGGCGGGTGCGGCTGTGGTGGCGGGCATTCTGGTGTTTTTTCTGCCGAAACCCGTGTGGCAATTCGGCCTGGCGTTGGGTGCAATGTGTGCGGCCTACGTGTTTGCCGTGTTTCGTTTACCGGCCACCCACCCGGCTTTGTTGTTGAAAGAACCGTTGGTAGCCCTGCTTTTTTCGGCGGGCGTGTGGGGCAGCGTCTGGGCGCAACGCCCCGCCATTTCTGGTGTTGAGTGGGTCGAGGGGTTGATGTTCACGGGTATCGCCTTTCAGAACCTGCTGCTGTTTGCAGTGTTTGAACAAGCCGAACGTCCGGGCACCGATCAACGATCATTGGCTACGGTTTGGGGCAGCAGCACCTGCGATAAACTCCTGCGCTGGCTCACATTTGCGGTGGTAGCCACGGCCTTCGGAATTTGTTTAATGGCTGACAATGAAAGCGTTGGTGGTGGTCTTCGGTTCGCGCAACGGTCGGCCCTGATGCTGGGCATCATGAGCGTAGTGCTCTATGCGATCCAACGGTATCCGAGGTATTATGGCAAATATGAACGCTATCGCTGGCTCGGCGATGCCGTGTTTTGGTTGCCGGTGCTGGTGTTGTGAGAGGGAATTAAGTTTGTAAAGATGGGGTGAGTTTAGTAGATTTGAGAAGATTAATACAATCAATAATGCCTGCCAAAGATAAGTATCACCAAACCGTTCGGACAGCTTTAGAAAACGACAACTGGGTTATCACCCACGATCCGTACAAAGTTGTTTTGGGTCGTAAACGCGGTTATATCGACTTGGCGGCTGAAAAAATGCTGGCAGCAGAACGCGAAGGCAGGAAGATTGCCGTGGAAGTGAAAAGTTTTTTGGGAATCTCAAATCTGGATGAGTTTGAAGATGCACTTGGCCAGTTTTTGATCTATCAAGTCGCACTGGAGAAAAAAGAAGTGGACAGGAAATTGTATTTGGCAGTCCCGGTTAACTTCTACAATGACTTTTTTGATGATCCGTTTTTTGTAGAAATTGCTGAACGGTTCAATATGTCGCTCATCGTTTTTGACGAAGAAATCAATGAAATTATCTCATGGATACGATAACTCAACACAAGCGAATTGTTCGGGAATTGATTGACGAAATTGCAGCTATGACTCCTTCCGATGAGTCATCTGAAACCCAAAAAATTACTGATGATGATCATGGACACTACTTACTGGTGTCAGTGGGTTGGGGCAATCAGCGTCGCGAATACTTACCTTTTGTTCATATTGATGTTCGGGACGATGATAAAGTGCTAATTCAGCATGACGGAACTGATCTGAAAATAGCGACGCTACTTATCGAGAAAGGAATTGAGAAACAGGATATTGTTTTGGCCTTTCATGCTCCCCACCGACGCAAACTCATCCCTGATTTTGCAGTAGCGTAACGGAGCATAGTTATGTGTGAGCGGGTAACGGCTTTTACGCTTAAACTCCTACTCGCTTGACTCCCGACCCCTATACCCTCACGCCCGACCGCGTTCTGTCGGCTCCTACCACTTTCTTTGGGTCACTGAAACACCTCGGCCCCGGCTTTATTATGTCGGCGGCTATTGTTGGCTCCGGCGAGTTGATTGCGACCACGGCCCTCGGTGCCAAAGCTGGTTTCGTTACGTTCTGGGTAATCCTGGTTAGCTGCTTTGTGAAAGTGGCCCTGCAACTGGAATTTGGCAAAAACGCCATCTACACAGGTGTCCCGACTATGCAGTCGATGAACCGCTTGCCGGGGCCGCGCCTGGGGCCGCACAACACGCATTGGTCAATCTGGCTCTGGCTGAGTCTGCAACTGCTCAAGGTGTTGCAGGTGGGTGGCATTGTGGGTGGATGCGCCCTCGTGTTGTACATGGGGTTGCCCGTTTTGCCCGTTTGGGCATGGGCCGTTTTGTCGGCGGCATCGGCGGCAGGGCTGATTGCGGTTGGAAAATACGGTTGGGTCGAGAAAGGGTCGCTCGTCATGATTTTGCTGTTCACGGGACTTATCCTCCTGTCGCTCATTCTGTTGCAGCAAACGCCCTACGCCATCAGCGGCACCGAACTGGCCGAAGGACTAACGTTTTCGCTGCCTCCTGCCACCGTGGTCATTTCCCTCGCTGCGTTCGGAATAACCGGCGTGGGGGGCGACGAAATTATGTATTACAACTACTGGTGCATCGAAAAGGGCTACGCGGCCTACTCGGGCATCAACGACAACTCACCCGAATGGGCGGCACGGGCAAAAGGCTGGATTCGGGTAATGACCCTCGACGCGCTCTGCTCGATGGTGGTTTATACAACCGTAACGGCAGCTTTCTATCTGCTTGGCGCGTCGCTACTACATACTCAGGGAGAAGTACCAGAGGGCTACGCGATGGTCGAAACGCTGTCGCGCCTGTTCACGGTGACGCTGGGGCCGGGGGCACAGGTGGTATTTTTGGTCGGGGCTTTTTTCGTGTTGTATTCCACGCTGTTCACGGCTACGGCAAGTTGGTCGCGGATTTTTGCCGATGCATTCGGGCAGTTGGGTTGGGTCAATTTCAGCAATCCTGTCAGCCGTCAGCGGGCCATTTCGAGGTTGTCGTGGGCGTTTCCGGCTCTGTGGTGCGTGTTATACCTGTTCATTCAACTGCCCGTGCTGATGATTTTGCTGGGCGGCATTGCCACCTCGGTCTTGCTGCTGGTGGTGGTTTGGGCTGCCCTTCAGTTCCGGTATCGTGAACTGCCCGCCAGCCTGAAACCCTCACTGGCCTACGATGTCTGGCTGTGGCTCAGTGTGCTGGCTATCTTAGGGGTTGGTATCTATGGTCTTTGGGAGGTTAGTTAAGCCGACTGGTTCGGCTTCCCTTAGGCAAGTGAATACTTCGCGGTAAAAATCGGGGTGCGATTGCCAGGTCTGGGCAGTCACCATATTTTTATCGCGAACCGCCTGTTTTGTGGAGTAAGTGCCACCACCCATTTCTATCTCGGTCCGCACGTGTTCATAGGCCGTCAGGCAACGGTTACCGGCCAAACCAGCCGTTACCAGAATCTGAATGCCGTGGCAGATAGCAAAAACCCATTTTCCCTGTCGATCAAACTCCCGAACTATCTCCAGTAGAGCGGCATTGTTGCGCAGGTATTCGGGTGCCCGGCCGCCAAGAAGCAGAATGGCATCATAATCGGCAACTACAACCTCCTGAAACGTCAGGTCTGCCGGTAAGCAGTAGCCGGGCCGTTCAATATACGTGTCCCAGCCCAGCTCAAAATCGTGCATTACCAGATTTAACCTGCGTTTGCTGGGAGCGGCAATCACAGCTGTATCGCCTTCTTCCTGGAAGCGATGCACGGCATATAACGTTTCGTAACTTTCGCCACCGTCGCCGGTAACAATCAAAATGGTCCGGTTCATTTGTTTAGGGAGTTTTTTTAGGCATACGCACATACAACTCTTCCACTTTGTCCCGCGCCCAGGGCGTTTTCCGCAAAAAAGTCAGGCTCGATTTGATGCTTGGGTTGCTCCGAAAGCAATTGATCGGTATGCGTTCGCCCAGTTCGTCCCAGCCATAACGGGCCACTAATTCGTTCAGAATGGATTCCAGCGTTTTGCCGTGCAGTGGGTTGTTGGGCTGTTCCTGAGTCATTTTCCTCAATTGACTTTTGCCAGACCCTTTTCGTAGAAACCGCCTGTCTGCTTCCACATATCTAATTTCTTGGCCTGATAGGCTGTCCATTGTTCAGGGGTGAGCAGCGGTTTCAGCATGTCCTGCTTTTCGTCGTTGAGCATGGTCATAGCCTCGCGAACCTGCTTGACGGTTGCCGGTGAGGGTTGCTCGCCTTTGGTGCCAACAATGTCCTTGATTGCGTCCTGCTGTTGTTTGGCGTAGTCGAAATTCAGTTTCTTTACCAATTTCGTCTGCTCCTTCGATAAGGACAGGCTGTCTTTCAGCCACTTGGTTTCGCGGTCAGCCAAAATAGTTGGCACCGAGTTGAACGCCGACGGGCGGTAGTTATCCATGGGCTGGTTCATGCCACCCATGCTCTGACGGCCGTAGCCCCCGCCACCGTATTGACCCCCATACTGCCCGCCATATTGTGCATAGGCCGACAAGCTGGTTAACAGACTGAAGAAGAGAATGATTGGTTTCATGTTTACCGTGGTTTTGCCCCGCAAATATAAGCGTTCATAACACTTCTTGTTTCAAAACGTCCTTCAACTCGCTGTAGGGCACCGTAAGTTGAATAGGCCCAACAGCATAGGCGGCAATTTCGTAGGGATTATACAGAAAAATCAGCCCATCGCGGCCAATGCCAAACGTGCCGGGCAGAAAAAACTGGCCATCGCGGAGGAAATAGCCAGCCGCTTCCAAATCCTGACCGGGCCGAATTTCCTGCTGTTTACGAAAAGCCTGCTCCACCAAACCAAGTAGTGCCGTGGTATCCGACACTACTTCGGTGAGTTGCAGGGCGTGACCCGTTCGGCGGCTGAAACTTTGCAAACTGATTTGGGTGTTCGGATGCGCCCCACCGGAGTAGGTGTAGGTTTCCTGCCGAACGGTCAGAATGCCGGGGCTGCTGAAGGCGGTGTCGCATTGAACCTGCAAATCCCAGCATCCGCCAAACATCCGGCCTTCTTCGCCCATTTGTTGGTAGCTAACTGAAAAAAGACGGGCACCCGTGGCTAAATCGGTGCGCGCAGCCGGTGTTTGGGCCAACGCAGCACTATCGACCCAATCGTTGATGCCCGAGGCCACCATCGCCCGCAACGAGTCGTTGATGCTTTTGGTAGCCGACGACTCACCCACCAGTTGAATATACTGAGCCGATACCGACACGCCCCGACGTTTGGTGGTGTCGCATTGACCCTCGCCGGTGTATTGGTAGGCTATTTTCTGGAGGGCTACAGGTGCCTGATTAGTCGATTGGTCACAACCAAACAAGCCAGTCAGTAAGCCAATATAGAGGAGGAAGGAAACTTTATGCATGGAAAGAAGCAGAACACGGCACAACAAACCGTGTTCATAATTCCTACAAACTTAACAAATCCTTGAATCGAATTGCCTGTCGGCGGCTAATTTCAATTTTATCTCCTCCGCGCAACGTCACCAGCAGCCCCCCGCTAAACCACGGTTCGATCTTCTCGATCCAGGCCAGGTTGATGATGTGTTTACGGTTAGCCCGGAAAAACGTGGCCGCATCCAACCGGTCTTCCAGTGCATTCAACGACTTCAGTACCAGTGGCTTCTGATCGTCGAAGTAGAGCCGGACATAGTTGCCCATCGACTCGAACAGCCGCACTTTGCCAAGTTTCACAAACCAGCATTTCTCGCCATCTTTCACAAAAACCTGGTCGTTTTCGCCCAAAATTCGGTGACTCGGATCAGTGGGGGCGGGGCGGGCTGCATCGGGGGTATGGTGGTGCATTTCTTCTTCGACCCGGTGGATGGCCTCCGATAAACGATGCAGTTCAATCGGTTTCAGCAGGTAGTCGAGCGCGTTGAATTCAAATGCTTTGATAGCATACTCGTCGTAGGCAGTCGTGAATACCACGTCGGGGGCTTTGCCTTCAATAGCCTGCAACAGCTCGAACCCGTTTTTGCCGGGCATCTGAATATCCAGAAACAGCAAATCGGGTTGCAATTCGTCAATCATCGGCAGGGCTTCGTCGGCGTTGGCGGCCTCGCCCACAATGTCAATTTTTGGGAAATTTTCGAGCAATCGGCGGAGTTCATTCCGGGCCAAACGTTCGTCGTCAACAATCAGAGTACGCATATAAGTTGGTCATTAGTGGTCATTTCCTGGCAGGCCGAGGATACGTGGTCATTCAATGCCGCGAAGCGACAGAGGTTTCTTTGCGGAAGAGACCTTCCGATTGGTTTGGTATCACAATTTCGGCGCAAACAACATCAGGTGAATCCTGAACAATATGAAAACTGGCTGGCGAGCCATAGAGCAGCTCAAGCCGTTGGGAGGTGTTTTCCAGACCAAATCCACCCGATGCTTTTTTGTCGCCCAGCACGCCCGTATTCCGAATACGAATGTGGAGTTTATCGCCTTCTTTTTCGTGGGTTTCGACCCAGGAAGTAACTTCCACAAAGCCCCCGCCCATCGCTTTCTGAACACCGTGTTTAATGGCATTTTCGACCAGGGTTTGCAACATCATCGGCGGCACCTGCCAATACAATGTTCTCATATCGAGGTCGATGCGCGAGGTGAGCCGGTCTTCGTACCGAACTTTTTCGAGAGCCAGGTAATCTTCCACTGTCTTGATTTCTTCGCGGAGTTCCACCGTTTTGCGCCGGTCGGCGAGCAGCGAGTTGCGGAGAATGTTGGAGAGTTGGGTGATGCCCTGTTGCGCTTTTGTTGGGTCTTCGTAGATCAGTGCCCGGATGCTGTTGAGCGCGTTGAAGATAAAATGCGGGTTCATTTGCGACCGCAGCACTTTGGCTTCTGTTTCGCGCACACTGCTTTTGAGCAATATCTTTTCAATCTCGACATCGCGGTTACGTTCCACATAATGATAGACCGTATAACTTAGCACCCAGGTAAGCATTGTTTTGCCCCAACTGGTCATATATCCCAACACCACACTTGGTTCATTGATAAACAGTTCGGGGTACATTTCCCGGTCGAAAGGCAGGTTGACGAATGTCATAATACTGGCCAGCACCAGCACCGATAAAAGCACACGGGGAGCCAGTCGCACAAAGGGTAGGCGTGCCCAGTGCCAGCGTCGGATGATGTGTCGATAGGCGTGGGTCAATGAAATGCCCAGCATGATGTTTGCCAAAGCCAGATAAATTGAATCCGAGTCGTAGCTATCACCAAAATAAAAGAAAAGCCATTCGACCCCAATAATGAGTGTCCACCCAAAAATCTGACAAAACCAATAAATTTTCTGCTTTGAGTACCCCATTTTAATTACTGCCTTTTTCAGGCCAATAAACGAAGATAAGGCCAATCACAAAAAAAAAGGGAGGAAAAGGAGGAAAGGGGATTATCAGTGAACAGTGAGCAGCCAACAGTGAACAGCGGCATTAGCTGCCAACTGCTACTGCCATCAGATGCGCTGTGTCGTTGGCCAGTTCAATGGTATACTGTTGCGTTTCATAGTTATAGTCGAGTTGATAGAGACACAGGTTGCTGTGTTCAAACTGATCCATGTCGGCGAGTGGCTCGTTGAGGAGCCAGGAAAGCAAAATTCGCATGGCCCGCCCGTGCATGGCAACCAAAATGGTTGTTTCGTCGGGGCGGGATAGGATCAGGTCGATAACGGGTTTTTGGCGGTCGCGCACCTGTTCGGGGCTTTCACCCCCTTCGGCAGTGCGGGCGGTGTTGCCTGCGGCCCAGCCTTCGGTCAGGTCGCGGTAATATTCATCGTCAATATTCCCGGGGATTTTGCCTTCCATAACCCCCCAACTAATTTCGTTGAGACCCGCATGACGTTCGTAAGAAAGGCCCAGATCAATGAACGACTGAATGGTTTGCAGGGTGCGTTTCAGCGTTGAAATGTAAATTTTGTCGAAAGAAACGTGTTGATACGCCTGAAAGAAAGCGTCGGCCTGTGCCCGGCCCATATCGTTGAGATCGGCATCGACACCACTGCCCTGCACCACACCACGGCGGTTATAGTCGGTTTCTCCGTGCCGAATTATATAAATACGTTTGTGTTCCAAGTGGATTGTTTTATCACGGTTTTCACCAATTTTGGTGCGAAAATACGAAAAACGAACCGCATTATGAAAGCAGGCCTTGATGTCAAAAATATATACTCCGCCCACACCGATTCCATTGTAGAGCATTTGGGAATTGAATTTACGGAAGCAGGTGATGGCTACCTCGAAGGTCGAATGCCCGTTGATTCGCGAACCCACCAACCGTTTGGCATTCTGCATGGTGGAGCTTCCGTTGTTTTGGCCGAGTCGCTGGGTAGTACGGCTTCGTTTATGGTATTGGACGACCCTGCCAAACAGCGACCCGTCGGACTCGAAATCAATGCTAACCACCTCCGTTCAGTGCGCGAGGGCTGGGTTTATGGCCGTTGCACCCCCATTCATATTGGCCGCACCACCCACGTTTGGGATATCCGCATCCGCGACGAACAAGGCCGCGCCGTATGCGTGAGTCGATTGACGGTAGCAATAATTAATGTGTAAAATCGTAAATTCGTAGAAATCCTGAAAGCAATGACAATTTATTCAATGTACGATCAGGTTGCTGACCTGATGGCAAGTCTTGCTCCTGAGAAGGTGCTAAAACTAAAGGCATCTGCCGAAATGCAGATTCGCTTTGAACTGTTGGTTGATAAATCAAAAGAAGGCGAATTGACAACTCAAGAAAAGGACGAACTGGATCATTATGTGGTTCTGGAACGATTGATGCGTCTGGCTAAAATTCGTGCTCAGGCATGAGTCGCTATATTTCCGAGAGCCTCCGCGAATTAGTTAGTCGGCGGGCTGATTTTCGCTGTGAGTATTGCAGACTTCCGGCTGATCGCTCGTTTTTTGCCTTCCACATTGACCATATCGTTAGTATAAAACACGGAGGACAGACGGTAGCCGAAAATCTTGCCTTCAGTTGTCCTGTCTGTAATCTCAGCAAAGGCCCCGACGTTGCTACTCTTCTGGGAACACCACCCGTTGCCGTCCGTTTTTTCAATCCCCGCACTGATGCCTGGATCGATCATTTCTTTGTCGATGTATCAGGACTCTTATTGACAGAAACAGATATTGGCAAGGCTACCATTAAGATATTGAATCTCAATCACCCAGATTTTATCATCGAACGTCGGGAAATGCTTCGACTTGGTTTGTTGTGACTTTTTCCCTGCACAAATTGTTACTCAATTGACCGGCTGGCCCAGTGGCCGCTGGTAAAAGGATTATGCAAGCAGAGGCAACTCATTCAATACAAACTGATGTGGCTCAACCCACGGCCGCACCCTGGTGGCGTGCCGCCCGGCAGCTTGGCTTCCCGGCCGCGCTCTGGCGACTCCCCAACCAGACCGATAAACACCTGATTGTTCAGTTAGACTCATCGCTTACCGAACTGCCCGTTGATCTGGAAGAACTCCCGGCGGGGTTTGTGATGAGTCCGTTTGCCAATTTCGATTTCGGCACCGGCGAACCGTTTCTTGCTCCTTTTCTCAAAGCCGATGTGCATGTGGCGCAAACAAGTGCGGGGTGGGAAATGACCGAAACCCCGACTGTGGCGAAGGCAGAGCCGTTTCTTGACCTTGTGCGCCAATGGATGCCGACTGAGCAACCAACAGCCCGGATTGTTGAAAACCCAACCGCCGAAACAACCAATACGGCAGCGCGCCAACGATTTGAACACAGCGTTGCCGAAGCTGTTACGGCCATGCAACAGGGCGCATTTCGGAAGGTGGTGCTGTCGCGGACAAAAACCGTTGCATTTGAGAGTGAACTCGATGCGGTGGCCCTGTTCGAACAATTATGCGTAGCTTATCCAACTGCTTTTGTGTCGGCGGTGTGGCTCCCCAACCGGCAACAGGTCTGGATTAGTGCTACGCCTGAACGATTAGTCAGCACGGATGCCGCCGGGATGTTTCGCACGGTTTCGCTGGCAGGTACGCAATCGGCCTATGAGGTAGGGGGGCGATTGAAACGAACGGCCGAAGCCCTGTGGTCGCAAAAAGAAATTGAAGAGCAGGCAATGGTAAGCCGCTATATTATTGAGTGTTTCAAAAAAATACGGTTGCGCGAATACCTTGAAGAAGGCCCTAAGACCATTTTGGCGGGTAACCTGATGCACCTCGGCAGTCAATTTACGGTGGATACAAATGCCGTTCGGTATCCGCAACTGGGTACCGTCATGATTCGGTTGCTGCACCCGACTGCGGCCGTTTGTGGAATGCCCCGCGCCGATGCGTTCACGTTTATCAACCAGCACGAAGGCTACGACCGGGAATTCTACAGTGGTTTTCTGGGGCCGGTGAACATGGCAACCGGCCGGGCCGACAGTGGGGCCGAAAGCCATTTATTCGTACACATCCGTTGTATGAAAATAGAGAACAATACGGCGACACTATACGCAGGTGCGGGCCTCACCGAAGACTCTGATCCACAAAAAGAGTGGCAGGAAACCGAGATGAAATGCCAGACCTTGCTGGCCGTTATGCGGAGTTTGTAAGTTTTGTTCAATCGTTAGTCATCATTTCCGGTTGACGAAAGCAGCCGCAGAAACCCATCGAATTTAGGGCGGTAAGAAGCCCCAAGGGGAATGGTTGTTCCTCCGGCGACCAGGCTGGTATAACTGTAACTGCTCAAACTGGCAAGGCCAACGATATAGGACTTATGAATTCTAAGGAAACGCTGGGCGGGCAGGTGCGTTTCGAGCGTGGAGATGGGTTCATTGACAACGGTCACTTTCTGATGCCGCCAGATCTTGGAGTACACCCCAAACGCTTCGATATAATCAATCTCATCGTACTGAAACCGCTGAATCGAGCGGCCAATCTTTAAGTAAATCGCCTGATTATCCGTAAAACTATTGGGGGTAAACTGCACTTTCAAGGCCCTGTTCACCGCCCGCACAAACCGCTGGAACGAAAACGGTTTCACCAGGTAGTCGGCTACGGGCAAATCGAAGCAATCGGCTGCGTAGGTGGAGGAGGGGGATGTAAGCACAACGGGCGACTGGGAATCGGGGGGTAAGCAGTGGAAGACCTCCAAGCCAGACAAATCGGGAAGGTGCATATCCAATAAGACAAGATCAAAATCCTGCTGGCTTAAATAATTGATAGCCGAGGCTGCTGACTTGCCTACTGTTGGCGGACTAAAAAAAGGTAGACGGTCTAGAAAGGATTTCGTGGTGAGCAGCGATGGCTGGTCGTGTTCGATAATCAGCACAGAACGATTTTTCATTTTTTAGTGATAGCGCCTATATAGCAAAGTACACGGATTTACTTAATACTATCCTACTAGTAAGAGTATAAAACCAACCTGCAAAAAGTGTGCTGGTATAATAAAAATACTATTTCTATGGATTAATAAACTTTCATATTTGATAGTCTAAAAAGCTGCTTGGTAGGGTTTTAGGCGGTTTATATTGTGAAATTAAAATTTTTTAATTGTTTACCATACCCTATAATCACTTACGTACTTTTCATTATATGTACTAGGATATTCATACTGTTTTTGGCCATTTTGGTAAGACAGTAAAACGAAATATGCATACATGGTAATAACTGGATAAATTATTGATTCTAAAGTAACATAGATAATTGTTCAATTGGGGTGTAATGAGTAAAAAAAGAGAAGCCCGTAGCTGGAACTACAGGCCCTCTGGGAAACAGTTAGCGCAAGCAAAGGCACCAACCGGTATCTGCTGCCCGCTGTATGCGGCTTTTTCTCTTCTCTATTTCTCCCCCGACTTTCTGTTCAGACGAAGCTGTGACCATGTTAGTCACGGTTGCCTGTTTTGCCATTCGAGATTGTTTTAAGCGATCAACGAAGGGGATGGGCTATTCGTATCTGAACGGTGTTGCCGTGCGGTGCTTTGGCCTAACCATCTATCCATTCCTTTTTCGAGAACTCATTCATGAGCGTATTACAGCATTTATTCATGCCGCTACTGAACCTACTGGCTCAGTCAGGACCGAAACAAAACCTATGGGCCATCGTACTGGCCGTACCTGTTACCGGCAAAGGCCTGGCGCGTACTAACTATAACTGGCTAACGATAAGGGGTTTGTCTGTAAAACTGCCCGATGGCTGGTTCGATAGACCCTTGCCTCCACCACTACTTACTAGCAAGAATGGTGCCAATAGGCATGCTAAGTTTTATAAAATTTTACGACTGCCTGTAGTACGCTGCTCTCTATTTCTGACAGCGGCTTTCGTCTTTTATTCTTATTCAGTGACAATCGGATGTTCGATGGCGGTTTCATCGGCCTGCCTACGAATAAGCCTTTTCAGTTAGAAGGCCCCGTTTGTCAACAGCTTCCTTTTTCCATAGAAACAAGTGCTAACGCGTATCCTTATGAAACGATTACTACCGTTCGTGTATGGCCAATTCCACTCGCGACTTTTGTGGCCGGTGATGACTTATTTACTAAAATGGCTAATCAGGCCGCTCGATTTTATTCAGCGGCTTGTACCTATTACATATAGGTTGCCATTATTCAAGGAGCAACTTGCTTTCCGTGGCAGAACCGCCTTTGCCATTGGTATGCTGCTGGCCGGCTGGCTTGGTGCTACCGGCGTACAGGCGCAAAGCCCCGGTGGTGTGTCAACCGGATTAGATTTCTGGTTTGACCCGGCTGCCAACGTAACAAAAACGGGGGCCATTGTAACCTCGTGGGGCGACAAAGCCGCCGGGGGCAATGGGCCTGTTGTAACCCAAGCCACGGCTTCGCTCCAACCTGCTTACGCAGACGGAGATGTGTTGAGCAACTACAACCCGTATATCAATTTTGCAGCAAACGACCGACTGAACCAACTCGTTACGGGGAGTGCCTACTCAAAATCGCACACCACGTTTGGTGTCGTCAATAACTACGTAGATAAGGGCAGCTACACCCACTTTATCCGGTTCACCAACGAAAACAATTCGGATGCGGGCTTGCACAACTGGGGACTGGGACACGCCGATTCGCAAACCGACAAAGTAGCCATGCACTACATTACGGCTCCGTTTTCGGGAGGTAGTGGTAGTGCCGGTACAAACCCCTACAACAAATTTAACTCGAACCGGACCATTACTATTGGTCAGAGTATGTTGTACGGCGGCCTGATTGATTCGTCAACCCCCGCTTCAACTTCGGTTATTATCACCCACAACGGGAATGAATCGAACTGGACAGGGGCAACAACATTAGCCAGCCTGACTCCCTATAACTATCTGACCATAGGGGGCGGGAATAGCTTTGGTATGAATAATAACAAGACCCAGGAGATTATTCATTTCTCGCGGGCCTTAACATTGGCCGAACGGCAACGGGTAAACACCTACCTCGGCATTAAGCACGGCCTGACGCTGGAACATAATTATCTGTCGGGAACGGGTGCAATCATTTATAACATAGCAGGTTACTCGGCCAACGTGACCGGTATTGGTCGCGAAGATGTGCAGGGGCTCAACCAGAAGCAATCGCGCTCTGTAAATTCGGCGGGCTTAGTCACGATTGGCAATGGCACGGGCATTGCCGCGACCAACGCGCTGAACAGCAACAGCTTCTCGGCTGATGCCTCGTTTGAAATCATTGGCGACAACGGTTTGGCTGCCAGCTACGCCACGGCTTACCTGCCCAATGTATATGTATCGCCTGTGCCATCGGCCTTCAAACTGATGTCGCGGATTTGGAAAGTGCAGGAAACCGGCACAGTTGGTACGATCACGGTTAGTGTGCCGGTCAGCAGCAAAGCGGAGGTATTATTAGTCAGTGGTAGCGCAACTTTTACACCTGTAAGCACTACCGAAATTACGCTAATCTCCGATGGCAACGGCAACATGACCGCCCAGGTGAACCTGACCGATGGTCAGTTTTTTACGTTTGGATCCACCGTGATTGCTCCCGGTGGCGTGACGGCCGATATGCAGATTTGGGTGAAAGCCGATAATGGCGTTGTTGCCAGCGGATCTGCTGTAAGTCAATGGACTGACCAAAGCCTGGAAAACCACAATCTGGTGCAGGCAACGGCAGTGAATCAACCATTGCTACAGGGAGCATCGACACTCTTCAACTTTAACCCGTCCGTAAAATTCGACGGAGCCGGTGACCGGCTGGCTTACAAGCTCACCCGGTTTATGAGTACCACCAGTTCGGGTACGTTCTTCGGGGCGGCCAGTAATGCGGTGAATGGCGGCTACGAAAACCTGGGCGATTTAGGTATCGACAATCCCCACATGGGTACGTTGGCTAACCAGCAGATTATGTGGATGAACAGTTCGGCACCTGTTCAACTCATTCATCCGGCTACGCTGACTGCCAACAAGCCAACTGTGCTGGGTTACTTCTGGAATGGGGGTACTCCCAACGTAGGAAGTGGTCTTCGGCAAAATGGTACGGAGTATTACAATGCCACGACCGAAGCAACAGCCGTGGGGAATGGCGGCCCGGCAGACGGGCAGTTTACGCTGGGTTCGTATGAAGGGGTAGAAAACTGGAACGGCCACATTGCCGAAGCTTTTTTATACAGTCGCAATCTGACCACTCAGGAAAAAGACCGGGTAGATACGTACCTGGCTATTAAATACGGTACTACACTAACGCATAATTATCTGGCCGCTAATGGGACTACCATTTACAACGTTGCCAGTTATTCCGCTAATATTACCGGTATTGGCCGCGACGATGCGCAGCTGCTAAATCAGAAACAATCGAAGTCGATCAATACCGAAGGGCTGGTAACGATTGGTAATGGTACGGGTATTGCAGCCACTAACATCCTGAATAGCAATAGCTTTCCATCCAACGTTTCATTTGAGATCATCGGTGACAATGGTCTGGCAGCCAGTTACGCTACCGCCTATCTACCCAGTGTTTATGTCTCGCCCGTGCCATCGGCTTTCAAACTGATGTCGCGTATCTGGACTGTGCAGGAAACTGGTACGGTCGGTACGGTTACCATTAGTGTGCCGGCCAGCAGCAAAGCGGAGGTATTGTTAGTCAGTAACAGTGCCACGTTTACGCCGGTCAGCACGACGGAAATTACCTTAACGTCTGATGGCAATGGTAACATGACCGCCCAGGTCAATCTGACCGATGGTCAGTTCTTTACGTTTGGGGCAACCGTGATTGCACCCGGTGGCGTGACGGCCGATATGCAGATTTGGGTGAAAGCCGATAATGGCGTTGTTACCAGTGGATCTGCTGTGAGTCAATGGACAGACCAAAGCCCGGAGAATCATAATTTGGTGCAGGCAACGGCAGCCAACCAACCATTGCTACAAGGGGCTACATCCTTGTTCAACTTTAATCCATCCGTAAAATTCGACGGAGCCGGTGACCGGTTGGCTTACAAGCTCACCCGGTTTATGAGTACAACCAGTTCGGGTACGTTCTATGGGGCAGCCAATAATGCGGTGAATGGTGGCTACGAAAACCTGGGTGATTTGGGCATTGATAACCCCCACATGGGTACGTTGGCTAACCAGCAGATTATGTGGATGAACAGTTCGGCGCCTGTTCAAATTAATCATCCTAATCTGCTCACTCTTAATAAACCTGCTATTCTGGGCTACTTCTGGAACGGGGGCAGCCCTGATGTGGGTAGTGGTCTTCGGCAAAACGGCACAGAGTACAACATCGCTACGACCGAAGCCACTGCCGTGGGGAATGGCGGCCCAGCGGACGGTCAGTTTACACTCGGTTCCTACGAAGGGGTGGAAAACTGGAATGGCCACATTGCCGAAGCTTTTTTATATAGTCGCAATCTGACCACTCAGGAAAAAGACCGGGTCGACACCTATTTATCGGTGAAGTATGGCACTACGCTGACCCACAATTACTTAGCCAGCGACGGTGCTACGATTTATAACGTATCGAGCTATTCGGCCAATATAACGGGGATAGGCCGTGACAATGCGTCGGGTTTACACCAAAAGCAATCGAAGTCGATTAATGCCAAGTCGATTTTGACCATTGGCCTGGGTACGGCATTAGCCACCACCAACGCGGCTAATGCCAATAGCTTCGCGGTTAATAATTCATTCGAGATTGTTGGCGACAACGGACAGCCATACAGTTACTCGACTTCATATGCCCCAACAAGCTTTACGCCCGCTGGTGGTGCCGGTTTCTTCCGCATGGCCGCTACCTGGCGTGTGCAGGAAACGGGTACGGTCGGTACGGTCGTTATCGGTGCTGCATCGTCTACCGGGGCCGATTACCTGTTAGTGAGCAATGCGGCTACGTTTGTGCCAGCCAGTACCACTGAGATTCAATTGACTCCCGATGGCAATGGAAATTTAGTGGCTACGGTCGATCTGACCAATGGGCAGTTTTTTACGTTCGGTTCAGCAGAAAAAGCACCGGGTGGTATTCTGGCTGGGTTAAGAATGTGGCTCAAAGCCGATGATCTTTCCGGCAACGATGGCGAACAGGTGACAATCTGGCCGAGCAGTGTTTTGTCGGTGCCATTCTCGGTATCGCAGGTTACGGCCGCTCAGCGGCCAACCCTGGGAGCCAGCACAACGGCTTTGGTGAACTTCAACCAATCGGTGAACTTCAAACGGAGTGCCGTGCAGGATTTGACTAATTCGAGTGAGAACCTGCTATCGGGTCTTACGCCTTCGTTCCATTTTATTGCTGTTGGCAAAGATATGGATCCCGCTACGGTTGGGACACCCTGGTTTGGGAGTGGCAACGTTCGGGCTTTATTGGGGAATGGGTTAGGAAGCAATAACCCGGCGATGGATATGTTCAAAGACCTCGCTACGGCCACCGGTTTCCGACCTTACTCCTCGGACGATGCCTGGTGGGGTGGCGGTCGTGAAACAATTTATAACAATGGAGGGACGAACAGACTAACCTCACAGGCCACTCATTCCGATGCCGTAAAAGCCCGGATTGCCAATCAACAGGCTCAAGTTTTTGGTATTGGTTTCACTTGGGGAGCTCCGTCAAACGTGTCGGGTACGTTGTCAACCAGTTTTATGAACGCCTGGGTTGATGGGTACAAAGAAATCACGGACGTAAATCATCGTAACAGCTACTTAGTACCGGCTACGGCGGCTCTCACAGTAGGGTCGAGCGGGGGCGAGTTCTGGAACGGTAGTATCAGCGAGGTCATCAACTACACCCGCGAACTGAGCGATGCCGAAATGGCAAAGGTTAACACCTATTTGGCTATCAAATACGGCACAACCTTGGGGCAGGGAGGCACGAACGTGTCAGCCGTCGGTAGCAATGTCAATAGTTATTCCTACGTCGCTACCGACGGAACGGTTATCTGGAACCCATCAACAAATGCAGGCTATAACTACGACATTGCCGGTATTGGGCAGGATAACTTCGAGGGGCTAAGCCAGAGACAATCAAAATCGGTAAACGGTGGTTTCCAGCCTGCTATTGGACTGGGTACGGTCGAGCTATCGAACGAGACTAACTCGGGCGTGTTTACAACCGACAAAAGCTACATGGTCTGGGGCAGCAACGGCTTGTCGTCGGATTATGCGGTGAGCTACACGCCAACCAGTTTCACGGTGGCCGCTCCGGTGTACCTGATGAACCGCATCTGGAAAGTACAGGAAACCCAGACTGTGGGTGTCGTTACGGTCAGCATTCCGGGCAGCAGCACGGGAACGTACCTGCTGGTAGCTAATTCGCCCACCTCGCTCACCAATGGTGGAGCTACCGAATATGCGATGATTTCGGACGGAAATGGTAATCTGACTGCTCAGGTTAATCTGGCTGACGGACAGTATTTCACGTTTGCCAAAACGCAGTACGCACCGGGTTGTGTGTCGGCTAATCTTCAGTTGTGGCTCAAAGCGGATTTAGGTCTCGTACAAAGTGGCACCGCCGTTGGTAGCTGGTTCGATCAGGCCGTTGGTAATAACCCAACTACCGTGAATGACCCCGGATTTGTGGCGTCAGGAGCCAACTTCAACCCTGTCGTTCGCTTCGATGGCACCAATGACCGCTTCGACTGGACAAACTTTACCAGTAGCTGGACAGCCGGAGAGATATTCTACATGCTCAAAAGCAACCGCGCGACAAACGTAAATAATGGCCTGGCAACCTGGGGAAATAACCACTGGCAGCACTACACCTGGAGTGACCAGAACATTTTTGATGCGTTTGGGTCAACCACCCGGCAGGTGTTCAATCCTTCCTGGAATATTGAACAGTATGGTATCTATCAGACCCGGGCTAAGGCCGGGCAGTGGACAGCCTGGTATAATGGTGGTCAGGAGTTTAATGACGCAACCAATACCGTTCGCTTTAACGAAGCCGCTACGAACCTCGGGTTTGGCAACTTAACCTATTTCTCGGGTGATATTGGCGAAGTAGTTCTGTATGACCGGGAGTTGACCACGCTAGAGAGACAGCGGGTAAACTCGTACCTCGGCATCAAGTATGGACAGACACTCAAGCACAATTACCTGGCAGGCAACGGCACAACGATCTATAACGTGTCGAGTTACTCGGCCAACGTAACGGGTATTGGCCGTGATGATTGCCAGCAACTGCTTCAGAAACAATCTAAATCCGTTAACCCGGCTGCTAAACTGACCATTGGTCTATCCGGCACGGTTGCGGACACCAACGCCGACAACCCCGGTTCATTGACGGGTAACTCGGCCTTCCTGGTCGCAGGCGACAACGGCCTGACGGGATTGACCTCGTTCTCATCGGTGACGACAGCTTGTCCGCAACCACCTGCGAGCGATAAGTTTACGAACCTGAACTACAAATTTACCGAAACGGGCAGTGTACCGGCCACGTTTGTGCAGTTCGATGCATCGGGCAACGGCTTCAACCCCGACTTCCCGCTCTACATGCAGGTAGCGACGGATGCCGCCTTCACCAACTTGCTGTCGTCGGTACCCATGTCGTTCTCGGCTGGAATCGGTACGACGAATTATGACTTCCCGGCCAATAGCACGGTGTACGTTCGGTTTGCGGGTAACACCACCTTCCTGGCCAATATCTGCGCAGCCCCCACGCCCCAGACGTTCCACTGGAATGGCTGGTGGTATGGTACCAAAACCAAAACTATCACGAGCAATTTCGGCCTGAACAATACGCTGGCTAACCCGGTGATGAGTGTTACCGTTACCGACGGTTCGCCAAACGTGCTGCTCTACCGGCCGAGCGTCGATTGGTGGCCGGTGTTCGACGGGCGAAACATTTTCATTCCCCGCAATGACAACAACACGGCGTCGCAGGAAACCAGCGTCATTACCACGAAAATGAAGTTCTTCGCGCAGTCGTCCCTCGGTGTTGCTTCGACCTCGGCGGTGGCTGCCCAAACGGTTGACTTCGTGCTGCGCGACATTGACGGCTACATTGGCGGCAAGGACATTGTGAAAGTGTATGGTAAAATCGGGGCGGCTACGGTCTTCCCCAAAATCACCAAAACCAATCGGTATCCGGGCCTTGCTGGCACCGCGCTCACGATTTCGGGCAATACCATCACGGCGGGTACTCTGCCCTGGGATTTGACCATTCTGGGTAACGCCTATGTTTCTTTCGACTCTCCGGTCGAAGAAGTATATGTAGAATACACCAAAGACAACAGTTATAACTTCCGGGTTTATAACGACCTGCGAATCGGGGCCGTCACGGTGACGTGTAAGCCACCCGTTCCCCGTGCGCCACTGGCCGACAACGTATATATTTATAAGCAGGCCACGCCGACTGTACAGAAAACGGATGAGGTAGTGGATTATAAATTCACCATTCAAAACACCGATTGTGCCAACAAAGTCATCGACTTTACCGATGCCCTGCCCGGTGGTCTGATCTGGGTGGACAGCACGCTGGTTACGTCGCTTGGTCATGGTGCGGTGAATAACTATGGAAACAACCAACTGCTGACGATCACGAGCCTGACTGTAACCCCCGGCACCAGTTACCTGTATATGTCGGTACGCGGCTCAGTAGCGGGTGTATACCCGAATCAGGCTAGCTATGTGGTTACCAACGGTACCGGTGCTACGAACCTTTCCGACGATCCGAGCGCGGCCGGTACGGGAATGCAGCCCACCTCGCTGACGTTGATCGAGAACGACCCCGACGCGCAACTGGCTATCACGAAAGTGGTGGACAAAGTAACGACGGCTCAGAACACGGTGGTGACGTATAGTTTCACGGTATCGTCGGGTAATTCTGCTTCGGCAGTGCTGACTACGTTCCAGGACGTATTGCCCGGCGAACTGACGTTTGTTGCCAACTCACTCTCTGGCTTGTCGGGCGGCTACACCAGCAGCACGGCAGTATCGCCCTATTCCGGTTCGGCGACGCTAACCCTGCGCGACTTATTGGTTCCAGCGGGTGGTTCAGTGAGTTTCAGCATTCAGGCCAATGTCAACAGCTACACAATTGGCGAAGTAGCCAGCAACGTAGCCACGGCCACACCGGACGTGAGTTCGGGCTTTCGCATCAATGCAGTCAACTCTAACGTGGTCAGCACGACAATTGGCAACCCACCCAGCCTGACTATCAACAGTCCGATCAACAATACCCAGACGAGCCTGAACCCGACTATTTCGGGAACGGCCACACCGGGCGCAGTGGTGTCGGTAAGTGGTGGGCCGGGCAGCACAGGTGGCCCGGTGAGTGTCACGGCGGATGGATCGGGCAACTGGTCCACGTTGGCACTCACGTTGCCAACAGGCCCCAACACGATCACGGCCATTGCCAGCAATGGAGCTGGCAGCAGTACCCCAGCTACTGTAAATCTGACGGCAGTGGCACCCCCAACGGTGGCCATAGACAGCCCTACGAACGGTCAGAGTCTGGCCACGAGCAGCCCAACCCTGTCGGGAACGGCTACTCCGGGGTCGAACGTCACGGTAACCGGAGGTCCTGGCTCGTCAGGTGGCCCGGTTGTTGTCCCGGCTGATCCGACAACGGGAGCCTGGTCGACATCGGCTTTGAGTTTCCCTAGCGGCAGTAATAGCGTATCGGCAACGGCGGGCAATGTGGGTGGCACCAGTACACCAACCACGGTAAGTTTCTCGGTGGCAGCTCCTCTCACGGTGAACACCAGCCCGGCAGCCCTCACGACCACGCAAAACACGCCGGTATCGGCGAGTGCAGCCCAGGCTATCACGCCAGGCGGAGGTACGTTGCCATTAACCTACAGTGCGTTTAACCCAACATCGGGATCGGCAACCAGCAGCACCAGTATTAGTACACCACACGGCACCGCTACGATAGACCCCAATACGGGTGTTTATAGTTACACGCCAACGCCGGGTTACTCCGGCACCGATGCCATAGGTATCAAGGTGTGTGATGCCAGTTCGCCAACACCCCAATGTGTTTCCTCGGTTATCCCGATCAACATTGCAGCCCCGGCCAGCGGAGTGGGAACGCTCGACTGTTCAACGGCTCAGATTTCGGGCATTTCGGCAGGAACACCGGGGAATGGGGTGCTGAAATTGAGCATCAACGTTACCACGGCTGGGCCTTTGCCAGTCACGTTGAGCGGGTCGGGTCTGTCAGCAAGTCCGTCGCCCTACACGATTAACGCTACGGCAACGGGCGCACAAACGTTCTACGTGCCACTGTCGTATAGTGGGGCTGCTTTCGCAGCGGGCACTACCATTACGGTAACGGGTGCTGGTGTCTGTACGGTGGATATGACGGCGGTAACGCCCAAGACGGTGAGCACCTCGGTGCTGAATCTCGGTCCGGCCTGTACACCAGCCACTGCAGCTACGCTTATTAAATAGATAGCCATCGGTCATTGGTCAATAGTCATCTCAACAATGATTATTGACCAATGACCATTGACAATAAACGAATCAAGATGATGAGTTATCTAAAAAACATAAACCGAGCAGGTCGCAGTAAATGGGTTATGTTGTGTTTGAGTTTGTTGCTGTTCGCGGCAACGGCTCAGGCGCAAGTGCCCACCCTACCTGCCTCGCCGACCGCCTGTGACTACACAAGCGAACCGGCCAACATTTCGCTTACCGCGCAAAACGTACCCGCTGGTTACTCCACGGTGTATTTGCTGGTGAATATGGCCTCCGGGCTGATTGTGCAGGCCAATGTGACCAACCCGGTTTTCAACGGGGTATCACAGGGGCTGTACTACGCCGTGGCGGCCCACTATAAAGGTGTCTTGACCAATGCGCAGCCAGGCAAACTGATCTCCGACGTATTCTCGTCGGATCAGTGCCTGACCTACGGCACTACGCTGGGGCTGAAGGTATGCCCATCTCCGGCTACCTGCGATTATGCCACGGCTCCGGCCAGCGTAACCTTTACGGCTAACAGTGTTCCAGGTGGGGTATCAACCGCTTATGTGCTGGTTGATATGGCCACCAACCTGATTACGCAGGTCAGCTCAACGGCCTCGTTTTCGGGGGTTGCACTGGGCGAGTACGCCATCACGTCGGTACATTACACAGGGTCTCTAACGGCCCTGGTAGCGGGCAACCGGCTGTATGATGTCACCACGCAGGATGCCAATTGTTTGAGCGTCTCGAATACAATTTATATCAAGGTTTGTAACAGCCCAATAGCCATTACCGGCCCACCAAACGGCTCTACGGTAGCGAGTCTGAACCCGCCAATTTCGGGAACAGCAGCTCCTGGTGCAAGTGTAACTGTAACGGCAGGCCCCGGCTCAACGGGTGGGCCGTGCATTACCACGGCTGATATAAACGGTAACTGGAGTTGTACAAGCCTAACGTTTACAACAGGCCCGGCCAGCGTAACAGCCACTGATGGCACAACCGTGGCCTCGACCACGTTTACGGTGGCTCCTCCGGTTCCGCCTTCAGTAACAATCAACGATCCTGGTCCACTGGTGGCGACAACAAACGTTCCTATTTCGGGAACGGCCACGCCTGGCAGCACCGTGGTGTTGACCGACGCAACCAACGCGACGCTTTGCACTACCACCGCCACGGCGGGCGGGAGTTATTCCTGCGCCGTGAACTTATCGCCGGGCAGTAACACAATCACGGCCATTGCCAGTACCACAGCGGGGACCTCTTCGCCCGCAACGGTTCAGCTAACGGCGGTGGCCCCACCAACGGTGGCGATTGTGAGTCCGAATAACACGACAGCTACCACTACGCCCACCATTTCGGGAACGGCCACGCCGTTTGCGGTGGTGAGTGTGTCGGGTGGCCCGGGTTCAACGGGTGGGCCAGCGAGTTTAACCGCTGATGCGAGTGGCAACTGGTCCACGTCTGCGTTGAGTTTCCCGGCTGGTCCCAACACGGTGACCGCTACGGCGACCAACGCGGGCGGGGTATCAAGCCCAGCCGTAGCCAACTTCACGGTTGCTGGTCCGCCGAGCTTAACGGTGGCTTCGCCGGTTCCGGCTCCGCTGACGCAGCTCGTATCGGGCACGGCCTCGATGGGCAGCGTGATTACGATCACTGACCCAACGGGCGCAACCTTGTGTAGCACAACGGCCACATCGGGTACGTTTGCGTGTCCGGTCTCGTTGACCACG
>JANOCD010000047.1:0-224616 GCA_031411995.1 Cytophagales bacterium | reverse complement strand
TCACCGGGGCATTTCTCAAACGTACTTACCCTACTATTTAGGCTTCTTTGAGTGCCTATATAATCTGAGAAAGCGCGGCCAGTTGGCCTTATCTGGCTTGTTAACGCTATTGATAGCAACTTGAAACCCGAATTAAGCCTATTCTTATATACTTTCCGGCTTGTTCCCATGTATAACACCCGTTTGCTCATCCCGATCCTGTTTGTCGTCGTTTCACTAACCGGCATAAACACCACGACGCGGCTTTCCACCACGACGCTACGTCAGGACAGCACCAAAATTGATCGCGACTACGCGCTGGAAGCCACCATGTTGGGGTATTTTGGGAAGGACGGGGCGCGAAATCCCACTCTGCGCGCCAACAAAGGCGAGCGGGTTCGAATCACGATTACCAATGGCGAGCAAATGACCCACGATATTGCCCTCGAAAAGCTCGGCCTGAAAAGTAAGTCGATCAATGACAAAGGAGCTAAAACGAGCCTTTCGTTCACCGCCGGGCAAAGCGACACCTATTTCTGCACTGTTCCGGGACACCGAACGGCGGGTATGGTCGGGCGGTTTGAGGTAATCGAGGGCACGATCTCTGATGCGACCGTGGCCGGGCAGATTCCCACAAAAGCGGGCAAACCCCTCAACCTGAATTTTGAAACGGGCAACCTCACCGACTGGACAGCTACCGGGGATGCCTTTGCCAGTCCGCTTTTTACGGAAGACCCCTCCCCTATTCATGAAAAAGAAATGCGGATTGGTTTTTCCGGTACGAATTTCCTGAGCAGCGGAGGCACCACGAATTACAAACTCACGGGTACGCTGACCTCCGTTTCGTTCCCGGTGACGCAGCCGTTTGCCACTTTCCGGCTGTCGGGTGGGGCCTTGCAGGATACCCGCGTTGAACTGGTGGAAGCCGCCACGAACAACGTCATTTTTCAAAGTACCGGGCAGGGCCGCGCCACCTTGCAGCCGGTGGTGGTCGATCTGAAACCCTATCTGAACAAGGATATTTTCATCCGCATCATCGACAATGAAACGGGCATTTCGCAAATTCCCTACATCCCGAACGACAAATGGGCACACATCAATTTCGATGATTTTTTATTCTACCCCAGCCGCCCTACGTTTCCTAACGAACTGAATCAGAGCGACATCATCGTTTTGCCGCCTTTAGATCCCGTGCTTCATGCCGGTCTGTCGGGTATCGAAGCGGCTAAAGTGATGACCCCGCCAACGGGTTTCAAAATCACGCTGGCAGCCGCCGAGCCGGACATTATTCGCCCCATCTGTTTCACCACCGATCTGCGGGGTCGGCTGTGGGTGGTGGAGGGCCATACCTATCCCGTTCCGGCACCCGAAGGCCAAGGTCGCGACCGTGTTTTGATTTTTGAAGACACCAACGGCGATGGCACCCTCGACAAGCGTAAGGTCTTTGCGGAAGGGTTGAATCTGGTGAGCGGCATTGAGGTGGGCATGGGTGGCGTGTGGCTGGGTGCGGCTCCTTATTTACTGTTCATTCCCGCCGATTTCAAGACCGACAAACCAACAGGGCCACCCCAAAAACTGCTCGATGGTTGGGGAACGCAGGACACCCACGAGGTGCTGAACAGCTTCCGCTGGGGACCCGATGGCTGGCTCTACGGCACCCACGGCGTGTTCACGCACTCCAACGTAGGCAAGCCGGGGGCAACGGATACCGAACGAACAAAGATCAACGCGGGGGTTTGGCGGTTTCATCCCACCACACATCAGTTCGAGATATTTGCTGAGGGTACGAGCAACCCCTGGGGCCTCGATTTCAACGATTACGGCCACGCCTTTATCACGGCCTGCGTGATTCCGCACATGTACAACATGATTCAGGGCGGGCGGTATCAGCGGCAGGGTGGCAAGCATTTCAACCCCTACACCTACGACGACCTCAAAACCCACGCCGACCATGTGCATTGGTTGGGCAAGCGGGGGCCACACGCGGGCAACTTCCGATCGGCTTCGGCGGGGGGCGGTCACGCTCACTGTGGGGCCATGATCTACCTCGGCAATAGCTGGCCACAGGAGTACCGCAACGATATTTTCATGAACAACATCAACGGAGCTAAACTGAACCGGGATCACCCGACTCGTTCAGGATCAGGGTATGTGGTCACGCACAAACCGGATTTTCTGGCCATGAATGACTCGTGGTCGCAGTGGCTCAACATGAAATACGACCCCAGTGGCTCGGTATGGGCTATCGACTGGTACGACAAAAACCAGTGCCACAGCCCTAATCCCGATGTTCACAACAAAACGATGGGCCGGATTTTTAAAATCACCCACCAGAACGACAAATGGGTACAGGTCGATCTGGCAAAAGCGTCGGATATGGAATTAGTGAATTACCAGCTTCATGCCAACGAATGGTATGTTCGGCAGGCACGAACCCTGTTGCAGGAGCGCGGCCCCAACAAAAAAGTCCACAAAGCACTGAAAGAAATGCTGGCTAAAAACCCGGATGCCACCCGCAAACTTCGCGCACTCTGGGCTTTGCACGTCACCAATGGCTTCACCGACAAAGAGTTAACCGACCTTCTGAACCACGACAATGAATACGTCAGAAGTTGGGTCATTCAACTGCTGGCCGAAGACAAAACCGTATCGCCCGAAGCCCTGAGCCGGTTTGCGGCTATGGCCAAAACGGATACCTCGGCCATGGTGCGGCTGTATCTGGCCTCGGCAATGGGCCGGATTGACCCGGCGCAGCGGTGGGATGTGGTGGACGCGCTGGTTCAGAAAACCGACGACACAGACGATCATAACCTGCCGCTGATGGTGTGGTATGCCTCTGAACCTCTGGCCGCCATCGACATGAAACGGGCGTTGGAGATGGCCAAAAAATCGAAAATGCCCAAACAGTTGCCCTACATGATCCAACGCATCAGTGCTATTGGCACCGACGAATCGAAGAAGTTGCTGAAAGATTTAAATGAGCGCGTAGGGAAAGTGGAGCATTCACACAAAAACCACTAACGACTATGAACAGCCATAACCAACGAACCCTGAACTTTTTACTGCTCTTTAGTTTCGGCATTACGGCTGCATTTGGGCAGTCGAAAACGCTGTTTGAAGTGCGACAGCAGCAGGCCGGGAACACCACCGCACCGAGAGCGGCCACAACCACGGCGGTTCCGTCGGGGGAGTTTAAAAAGACGAAGATCACCGGCGATTTTATTTCGGAAGGAGCCGCCGTGGCCGACCTGAATAAAGACGGACGCATGGACATTGTGGCCGGGTATTACTGGTTTGAAGCCCCCAACTGGACCCGCCACGGAATGGCTCCCTCGCGGGCCTACGACCCAAAAAAGGAATACAGCAATTCGTTTCTGAACCTCGGTATGGACGTGAATGGAGACGGTTGGACTGATGTAGTGATTGTTGATTTCCCCGGCAAACCCGGCTTCTGGTTCGAGAATCCAAGAAATAAAGCGGGCAACTGGACAAAACATATCATTGCTGACTCGGTAGGTATTGCCAACGAATCGCCAGGGTTTGTGGATGTGGATGGCGACGGGCGGCTCGATATTTTGTGCGGGGACAGAGCCAAAAAGCAGATTGTGTGGTTGAAGCCCCCGGCGAAACCCGGCGAAACAACCTGGAAACGGTTCGCGCTGAGTGGGGAAAATGTGCCGGGCACGGAGCCTTTTTCGCACGGAATCGGCTATGGCGACGTGAATAAGGACGGTATCAAAGACGTTGTCATTCGGGAGGGCTGGTTTCAGGGAACGGCTGATAAACAGGGCGGTAACTGGGTATTCCACAAGGCGAACCTCGGCGACCCCTGCTCGCACATGCAGGTGCTGGACGTGAACGGCGATGGCAAAAACGATGTGGTCAGTGCGTCGGCTCATGCGCTGGGGGTTTGGTGGCACGAGCAGGTTGCCGACGAATCGGGTAACATCAACTTCAAAACCCACCTGATGAGCAACACCACCGCCCAAACCCACTCCTCAATCATGGCCGATCTGAACGGCGACGGTCGGGCCGACTACATCACCGGCAAACGGTTTCTGGCGCATCATGGTCGCGACCCCGGCGACAGCGACCCGGCCATTCTGATGTGGTTTGCCTTCACTCCCGGCAAAGCCCCCTACTTCACCGAACACATTATCGACAACGATTCCGGGGCGGGCCTGAACATCACGGTGCAGGACATGAACGGCGACCGCAAACCTGACATCGTGGTGGCTAATAAAAACGGTGTATTTCTGTTTGAAAACAAGATCAGGAAGTAGCCGTGGATGTCGTTACTTTTGCATCCCTGGTCATTCCTCCATTCCATGTCCAATTCCTTAAAATCTCTTTCCCGCTTTCATGATCTCGGCGTACTGCTGTTGCGGCTCGCCTTTGGGGTGCAATTGGTCAACGTGTCGTGGCCGTACATTTCGATGCCCGAAAAGCACCTCGAATTTGTCAACTACTTAACCACGCTGGGGTTCCCCTTCCCGCTCGTTGGGTCGTATGTCTCGGCTTATGCGGAGTTCATCGGGGGCATTTTACTAATTCTGGGCTTATGGATTCGCCCAACGGCTATTGTGTTGATTATCAATTTTATCGTAGCACTTTTCATTGCACACATTGCCGTTAACGACACGTATCAGGGCACCTATCCGGTGGTCAACCTGATTGCAGCTAACCTCTTTTTTCTAATCAACGGAGCCGGTAAATACTCGGTTGACAATCGCTTAAAATGACTCAACGCTCTACCAGATTCAGCCGGGTTCTTGGTTCGCTTCTGCTTCTCTTTTCAACCACGGGATTTGCCCAAACCATGGTGCGCGACACCTCGCTCACGGGCTTTACCCGCACCGAACTAAGCCCGCTATACTATGGTCTCGGCACCGACCGATTGGGCGGTGCAAGAATGGAAACGCTCGACTCGGCAGTGGTGCTGAACCTGACCGGCATCGACTCGTCGGGGCGGTTTTGGCGGGTACGGCTGACTCCGTCATTATCAGCCTATATTCCCGTGGATCAGGTTCGGGTAGACACGCTGGCTCATTATCCGACGGGCGGTCTAACGGGAAACTGGACGGTTTCTGGTGATACGACCACGCGGGGAAACGATCAGCTGGCCATCCGGCTCCCCGCCCGCCTGCCCTATCGCTCGCAGCTTCTGGCCGACGGACACCTGACGCTCGATCTGTTCGGAGTGGCGAGTAACACCAACTGGATCACGCAGAAAACGACCAATCAGAATATCAAAAACGTATGGTTCGAGCAGGTGGCCGATGAGCAGTTGCGGGTTCACATTGATCTGAAAAACCCGCAAAGCTGGGGATACAGCCTGTTTTACCAGAAAAGTACGTTGATATTGCGCATCCGGCGCGGTCCCGAAAAACGAAAACTGCGGGGTATGGTGATTGCCGTGGATGCCGGGCATGGGGGCAGCAACACGGGCGCAAAAGGAACCGAAACGGGCGTTCTCGAAAAAGACATGACCCTAGATGTGGCCCGTCAACTCCGAAATTACCTCACCCGCAAGGGGGCCACCGTGCTGCTCACCCGCGACATCGACACCAACATTGGCCCCACGGCGCGAATTCGGGCGATGCGGCAATTGATGCCCGATTTATTGGTCAGTATTCACTTCAATTCATCGAGTAACCGGGGCGTGCGGGGAGTCAGTACGTATTACAAACACCTCGGTTTCCGGCCACTGAGCGAGGCCATTTTGAGTCGCCTGCTCCGCCTAAAAACGGACACTCCCGGCCAAAAAATGCCCGAATTTGGCAACATAGGCCATTTCAACTTCTTCTTTAACACCCCCACCGACTACCCCAACGTACTGGTGGAAGGGCCGTTTCTGAGCAATTCCGCCGACGAAAAACTGATCACCAATCCCCGTTTTCGAAAGCGTATGGCGTGGGCGATAGGAAAGGGATTACGGAAAAATTTCGCCCGTTAAATAAAGCTTCACCTGCCCCGCAATATCGACCCGACCGTCGGGCTTGAGTTTGCAACGAAGATAGCCTCCGCGTTGGGAAAGTTGCCGGGCAGTCAGTTCTGTTTTACCGAGTTTTTCGGCCCAGTATGGAATGAGCGTTGTGTGAGCCGAACCCGTCACAGGATCTTCGTCGATGCCACACTGCGGGGCAAAGAAACGCGACACAAAATCAACATCACCATCCAAGCCGGGCGCACAGGCAATTACACCTCGTGCCGGAATCGTTACCAGTTCGCGGAAGTTTGGGTTGAGGTTTTCGATGTCGGATTGGGCCGCATAAACAAGCATATAATCGGTTTTGCCCTTATAGATTTCCAGCGGTTTTTGCCCAAAACTGGCCACCAAAGCCGGGGGTAGCACAATGGACTTCTGGTAGGTGTCAGCCGGAAAATCCAGAACCAGCCAGCCATCTTTTTCCCGACAAACGGTCAGTTCGCCACTCCGCGAATCGAGTGCAATCTGATCTGACTCACCCGCAAACGGTTCGAGGTTGAAAATTACATAGGCTGTCGCCAGTGTTGCATGACCGCACAAATCGACTTCGACAAGGGGTGTGAACCACCGAATGTGGTAGCGGTTCGTATGGTCATTGTAGGTATAAAAAGCAGTCTCGGCGAGGTTGTTTTCTGCCGCAATCTGCTGCATCATTTCGTCGGGAATCCATTCCGTTAGCGGACAAACGGCGGCAGGATTACCGGCAAACAGCCGGTCGGTAAAGGCATCGAGTTGGTATAGACGCATTTTCAGTGAACAGTTAGCAGTTAAAAGCCCCGGCGGTGGATTGCAGTAGTTTCAGTAACTGCAGTTCACAGTTTCCTAAAGAGGGAATAATCAAGTTAGCGATCTGGAATTTGGGGTCATCTATCTCAAAATCAGCGGGAACGGCCACCGTAATCATGCCGGCAGCATGAGCCGATTTCAGCCCATTACCCGAATCCTCAAAAGCAATGCAACAGCCCGGCTCCACGCCCAGCTTTCGGGCCACACCCAAATACACGTCGGGGGCGGGTTTGTTATGCGGTTCGAGGGTTGCCGAATGCCAGGTGGTGAGCAACGACCGAATCCCCATCCGGTCGATCACTACTTCGATCAGGTGCATGGGCGAAGCTGAGGCAATGGCCATTGGAATGCCGCGTTCGTGGAAAAACTGAAGCACAGCCAATGCGCCCGGCATGGGTTCAGCTTTGCGGCCGATTTGCTCATGGGCACCGGCAATAATGGCCGCTCCAATGTCCGCCCGCGTCCTGATCGACTCATCCCAAGGGTGCCGGACGAACCAGTACTCGACAACGGCATCGGTTGGAAGGCCAGTAGTCAATTTGCACTGCTCGTCGGTTAGGTGTAGGCCCACCATATCAAAAACGCCTATTTCTACGGCACGCCAGTGGGGTTCAGAGTCCACCAGGAGGCCGTCCATATCAAAAATTGCTGCCTGAATCATGTTTTTTTCTAACCGCAACGACGCAAAGAGCGCGAGTTAACACTATTTTGCGCTCTTTGCGTCGTTGCGGTTCCATCTGAAAATTAAACCTGCGCCTGCCGGAATGGTTTGATATCAATTGTTTGCCAGATTTTTTTCTGCACATAGGGTTCCCATGAGAGCCAGTCCTGAAGTTGGGCATCTGTCTCAAAATCAACCAGCATCATCGAGCCGATCATCTGTCCTTCGGGGCTTAATAAAGCCCCGCCCAGTACGTAATGATTTCTTTCCTTGAGTCTTTTGACACCATCCAAATGGCTGGGCCGCACGGCCATCCGTCGGTCGAGGGCCGCATCGTCGGTGCCGTCGTAGGCATGAACAACGTAAAGCATAAGTGTTGACTTTTTCGGGCAAGATAACACGATTCGGGGTTTCGTCCCAAAATCGGGGTATTTCATCCTACGAAATTGCCCCGGCTATGGGTTCGGGCTTATCTTTGATTCACTAAACTAACACAAGCCAAACACACATGGATACGACGAGTACATCTGCCCAAATAAATACCCGAAATGCTTACCCATCAATCACCGAGGGCTGGATTTTACTGGCCGTTCTCATCGGCTGGCAACTGGTTCTGAGCATACCCATCGGCATTCCGATGTACTTTGCCAAAGAACAGGGAATCAACCTATACGGCCTTCCCGAATTGCTGATTTATGTGTTGACCTTTTGGCTCACGATTCGGTATGCACAGAAACGCCGGGGAACAAAAGCACTCGCGTTTGGCCCCGTAAAACCGGGCATTTTTCCAATCGTGGCCATCGGCACTGTTGCTTTGGCTACCCTGACCGAGCCGCTGGTTTCGGCCCTGCCAACTCCCGAATGGCTGGAAGAAATCATGAAGCAGATGTTTACCAAAAGTCTCATTATCAGCGCAGTGCTGGCGGCTCCGCTGCTCGAAGAAATTTTGTTGCGGGGCATTGTGCTCGATGGTTTCCTGAAACAATATAACCCTGCCAAAGCCATTGTGTGGTCGGCAGTGCTGTTTGGCGTGATGCACCTTGTTCCGGTTCAGGTGGTCAATGCGTTTATGCTTGGGTTGGTTTTGGGCTGGCTCTACTACCGCACGGGTTCGTTGTGGCCGGGTATCTGTTTGCACTTCGTGAACAACGCCCTGAGTTCGCTGGGTTTCCTCGTTTTCGATACCGAAAACCTCGACATGGGGGCCAACACCACCCGCGCCCTCATTGGCAACGACACCACCTATTTTGCGGTGCTGGCCCTGTGCGCTGTCATTGTGGTTGGTTGCTATTTTCTGCTGGATAAGATGATGCCCAGGCGGGAAATGGATTCTGCCGTTGAGTTATCATAAAAAGAAACCAATCAATAATGATGCGTCGGTTGTTATTACTTGCTTCCTTGATTGCCAGCGTCATAACCACGACACTGGCACAATCCGGGCCGTTTCCTGCCAACACGAAGCGCGTGTTGTTTCTGGGCAATAGCATCACCTATTCCGGTATGTATGTGACCCACGTGGAGACCTACCTGCTTACGCATTACCCCAATCTGTCGGTTGAGTTTATCAATGCCGGGCTGCCCAGCGAAACCGTTTCGGGCCTGAGCGAACCCAACCATGCCGATGGCCGTTTCCCGCGCCCCGACCTGCATGAACGACTCGACCGAGTGCTTGCCCAAACCAAGCCCGACGTGGTTTTTGCCTGTTATGGCATGAACGATGGCATTTATTTGCCGCTGGACGAAACCCGTTTTCGGGCCTACCGCGATGGTATAAAATGGCTGCACACTGAACTGGAAAAAACCGGAGCCAAGCGAATTATCTTCCTGACCCCACCCGTTCACGACGACCCGAAACTGGGTCTCCAGGGTTATAACCGCACCCTCGACACCTATGCCAACTGGCTGCTGGCTCAACAGGATTCACTACGCTGGGAGGTGGCCGACCTGCACTTTCCGATGAACCGCTACCTGACCGAAAAAAGAACCACTGACTCTACGTTCAAACTGGCATCCGATGGGGTTCATGTGGGTGAGTTGGGGCATTGGCTCATGGCAAAACAAATTTTGCAGTTTCTGGGCCAAAACCTCGCCGATGCCCCCGGCCTGCAAGCGGCTTTGCCTCTCAGCCCCCGCAATTCTGAATTGTTAGGTCTGGTGAAAAAGCGTCAGGGAATTATGAAAGATGCCTGGCTGAATGCAACAGGACACAAACGCCCCGGTATGGCATCGGGTTTACCCATAACTGAGGCCCGGCAACGCTATGAAGACCTCGACAAACAGATTCAGGCTATACTTGCTGTAACAAAATGACCAAAGACCTACTCCCTGAACAAGTAGTGGTTGCTGACATCCAGCAACTTATTGAAGAAAGCCGCTACAAAGTTGCCGTTGCTATTAACGCCAGCCTGACGCTGCTCTATTGGCGTATCGGCAAGCGAATCAACGATGAAGTCCTGAATAACAACCGGGCGGCTTATGGTCAGCAAATTATTGCTACTTTATCACAGCAATTAACGTCAGCCTATGGCAAAGGGTGGAGTGAAAAACAACTCCTGCACTGCCTGCGGTTGGCAGAAGCTTTCCCCGATGAACAGATTCTCTACGCACTGCGTAGAGAATTGACCTGGACGCATCTACGTATGCTTATTTACTTGGATAGCCAGCTAAAACGTGATTTCTACATTGAGATGGTTCGTTTAGAAAAATGGTCGTCGCGGCAATTACAGGAGCGCATCCAATCCATGCTCTACGAGCGCACCGCCATCAGCAAAAAGCCGGAACTCACCATACAGAACGACCTGGCACTACTCCGCAACGAACAGAAAATCAGCCCCGACCTCGTTTTCAGAGATCCTTATTTTCTGGATTTCCTCGGACTGTCCAATACGTATTCCGAGAAAGACCTCGAAACGGCCATCCTTGTTGAGTTACAACACTTCATTACTGAAATGGGCAGTGATTTTGCGTTTATGGCCCGGCAAAAACGCATCACCATCGATAACCGCGACTATTACATCGACCTGCTTTTCTATCACCGCCGATTGAAATGCTTAGTCGCCATTGATTTAAAAATTGGCGAGTTTGAGGCCGGGTACAAAGGCCAAATGGAATTGTATCTGCGGTATCTGGAAAAGTACGAACAACTCGAAGGAGAGAATACACCCGTTGGCTTGATTTTGTGTACGGGCAAGAATGAAGAACACGTCGAACTCCTGCAATTAGACAAAAGTAACATCCGGGTAGCCGATTATTTAACAGCTTTACCATCCCAAAAACTACTACAGGAAAAGCTGCATAAGGCTATAGAAATTGCTCACCAAAAAATTAATAGAGAGGAATAAATCCTTCCAAACAGCCCTATTCACCCTCAAAAAATAAACAACCGCTTCCGGCGATACATTTTGGGTAAATCCGTTTCAAACAGGGTGTAGGGGTCCTCGTAAAACTGCATGAAGTTTGTGGTGCTGACTTGACCGGGATAGGGGGCGTAGAAGTGCGTCGGGCTGCGGGCATCGTTGCGCCATATCAGCACGTAGGCTAATTTCATTTTCTCCGCTTTCAGGGCGCGTAGCAAGGTGTTGGTCCACCAGGTGGTGTCGGGAATAGATTCCAGACCGGTTTCGGTGAAGGCGGCCAGCTTGCCCGCTTTTTGGGCATAGTCCGACACGATTTTGAGTTTGGCAATACCCGCCTGCACGTTGTATTTGCCGTTTCGTCCAAAATCAGCGTAGTTATCCATGCCCACCATATCCACCCATTCATCGCCGGGATATCGGTCTAAAAAAGCCGCTTCGGTGCGGAAAAGGCAGTCGGGCGAGAACGTGTAAATGAAGTTGTGAACCTGCAAACTGTCGCGCAGATACGAGACCGTGAACCGCCACAGCGACGTGAACTCCTCTTTGGAACAGTGCGGTTTGCCCCACCAGAACCAACCCCCGTCGAACTCGTGATAGGGCCGAAAGAGCATCGGCACTAATTTGCCATCGCTACCTTTGATGGAGTTGGCCAGATCGCCAACCGTTTTCAAAATGGTCTTGTATTGCTCGTGGTGCGACCCACCCGGAATGAGGTTTTTTACTGCCGGTGCCGAGACCGAATCTTTCCAGTAGAAACCTGTTTGGGGCGTTACGGGGTTCGAGAAATGCCAGGCAATGGTGGTCACGCCCCCTCGGTCGTAGGTATCGGCGATCTGTTTCCGCAAACTGGCTTTGGTGCGCTCGATCACCGCCGGGGACCTCCCCGACAACCCACTGAAATCGACCCCAACTACGGCCGGATGGGAGCCACTTACCGACTTTACATCGGAGCGGTTGGCCTCACCCGTCCATCCGTGGCCGTATTCGGTGGCGTGTTGGTGCCCAAACAGGATGTGCTTTTTCGACAGCCTTCCCAGATTGCGAAACAAGGCCTTGGTTTCGGCTGTAGCCTTTTGGTCAATCAGTTTGGGCTTCGGGGCCGCATGGCTGATAGTGGCGGTTAGAAGGCTTGCAAACAGGCTGAGATAAATGATGAAGCAGTGCTTGCTCATAGTGATTTGATTGATTAGGCTGTGGGTTTATTTACTTCCCCGTAGCCGGAGTCGATGTTTCTTTTTTGAACAAAATCCAGTCGATGAGGAGCATGTTTTTGTCTTGGACCGCATCGTTGCGGAACACGAAATACAGATCGTTTAGGCCGTTGGTAGGGGCAATGGGTGCCGAAACCGTTTGCCAAACTGGCCCGCGTGGGCTTCCCGCCGGAGCCGTTACGGGGTTCACCATTGCCGAACCCAACAGCTTACCCGTGGGCGATTGCGTCCGTACTTCAATGCGGCCACCCCGCCCGGCGAACGCGGCTGCATTGACTATCAACTCGTTTATGCCAGTCAGATCAAGATTTTTGAAGGCGAAAAACGACCCCTCTTTGATGTCGCCAACCCAACTGATGTTGCTGCCATCCTGATGCTTGCGATCAACGCCGGTGCCCAGTTCGTAGGCTTCGGCCTGAAGGCGCGGATTGTGCAGAATAAGCAGTTTGCGACCCGTCAGCGGGCCCGTCACGGGGTTGCCTTTGTCGGTATAACTGGCCGAAATCACGTAGCTGCCGGTGTCATTGCCGCCCTCGTGCTGCGTGAGCGCATAGGTTCCCTGCAAGGGCAAACTTTTGGGGGCTTCGTCGGTAAGCGACAGGATATAACGCACCATTTCGGCGGTTTCTGCTTCGGTATGTTGCGGGTGAGCCGACATCATGTTTTTGCCCCAGTTGCCGTTGCCCCCCGTGATGATTTTCTTACCCAACATGGCCACCGCCGATTCGCCCGCCGGTTGATACCGCTTCGAGACTTCCATCAGCGTTGGCCCGATGGACTTGGCACTCATGGCGTGACAGGCTTTGCAGTCGCTGCTGTTATACAAGGCTTTACCCTGCAAATTTTTGGTCGAAACCTCGCCGGTATTTTGACTGTTTGAGGTGAGCAGAGCGAGGTCTTTGCCTTCGGCGAGGTAGTCAACAGCGAACTTCACCTGCTTGGGCAGAATGCCTTTGTTCAGCACGCCGTCTTCCTTGTCCTTCACCGAAACGGTATAAACCAGGGGTGTTTTGTCGAAGTAAAAACTCCGGTTTCCCTTGATCGCCACATCGACCTGCGGCATTTCGTTGCCTACTTTGATGGTTAATTCGGTGGTTGCTTTCTGCCCTTCGGCATCCGTCACGGTTAGTTTGGGGTGATACACGCCCGGTTTAGCGTAGGTGAAGGTGGGGGCAATCACTGTAGATTTCTGGCCGTGTCCCGACTCCCAGAGGTAGCTGATCTTGTCGCCCCGGTCATAATCAAATGACTCTTTGGCCGACAAGGTTGCCACGAGTGGGGCAGCGCCAACCGTTTTCGAGGCATTCACTTTGGCCACGGGACGACGGTTGCCTTCGGCATAGTCGATGCGGATCAACTGCGAATCGGGGTTGCGGGCGAAGTAGTTCATGCCATACGCCAGCACGTACATGGCTCCATCTTTCCCGAATTTCATGTCGATGGGTTTCGACACAAATGTTGTTGGTAGGAACGATTCAATCTGTCGCAAGTCTCCTGACTCTGAATAGGTTAATACCTTGATCCAGTTTCTGGCCCATTCATAAATAAACTGCTTGTTGTCGTAGTAAGCAGGAAATCTCACACCCGATTTGTACTCGTTGGCGTAATAAAACGGCCCGGCCATTGCCGACCGCGACCCCGTTCCCAACATCGGAAACTCCACCGATTTGTCATACGGATACCAGATCATGGCCTTCTGAGCGGGGGGCAACATCTTTGTCCCGGTGTTGTTCGGCGACTCGTTCAGGGGTTGTGCGGGATCGAAATGAGGACCGCTTTTGTTGGTGACGAAGTCGAAATCGGCGTAGGATTTGTTGTCACCCACGAAATAGGGCCAACCAAAATTACCCGGCTTTCGGGCCTGATTCCACTCGTCCTGGCTTTTGGGGCCGCGCTCACTGGCCGTGCCGCCATCCGGCCCCACATCGCCCCAATACAGAAAACCGCGCTTATCGACCCAAATCCGGTAGGGGTTCCGCGCACCCATCACATAAATTTCGGGCTTGCCCTGCGACCCGTCTTTGGCAAACAAATTGCCATCGGGAATGGTGTAGGAACCGTCGGCTTCCACATGAATCCGCAAAATTTTACCCCGCAAATCGTTGGCATTTCCCGACGATTTCTGCGAGTCGAACGGTGCCCGACCGGGGCGTTCGTCGAGGGGCGAGAACCCGTCTGACTCTTTGGAGCTGGTGTTGTCGCCCGTGGACAGATACAGGTTTCCATCGGGTCCAAAGTAAACATTACCCGCTGAATGACAGCAGGTTTCGCGTTGAACCGGCACCTGCATCACAATCTTTTCGGAACTCAGTTGCAGGCTGTCGCCCGTAAACAAAAACCGCGAGAGGTTTTGCACGGGCTTGGTCCCAACGGGCGAATAGTACAGATAAACAAAGTGGTTCTGGTCGAATTTGGGGTCTAATTCCATGCCCAACAAACCGTCTTCGTAGTTACCCGTGATGTGAACCGGCAGTTTGTTGATGGTTTTTGTCGCCTTGGCCACGGGGTCATACAGTTTGATTATGCCCTTGCGTTCCACGAACATCACCCGCCCATCCGACATCACTTCCATTTCGATTGGTTCGTCCATAAACGAGTCCAGAATGGTCGAGGTGAAGCGATTTTCTTCCGGCACGCGGTTGGTGCGAGCCTGACGGTAGTTCAGGGCGTTGCCTTCCATCACGAACTTCACCCCATCCAGCACCGACTTTGAGAGCTTGTCGTCTGTCAGGGCGTTGGTTCCGGTGGTCAGGTAGAAGACCCGCCCCCCATCAAACTTTTGGGTGAACGAAGCCGGTGCGGAGGCAGACGTTGGCGAGTTTGGGTTAGCGGCCAGCATATCCTGATACCAGGCCCATTGATAGGTCGTAAAGCCAGCGGTGTTGAGCAGGCCAAGACCACCACCCGCCTGCACAAAACGCTCAACATCAACCTGTTGATTGGTTAGAAGGACATCCTGAGACGTATTCAGCAACACCACGCCCCGGTAGTTTTTCAGTGAATCTTCCGAGATATAGGCGGAGTTCGTTGTCGTATCAACTTCGATGCCCGCCTGCGTAGCCATCGTCATCAACGCACCCGCAGCGGCTGACGCAACAGGTTGATTATCGACGTTTTTTGAAAAGATCAGCACTTTGTCTGCCTTTCGATTGGTCCAGCTCATCAGCAGCAGGATCAGCAACGCGCTGAACGCCGAGGTCAGAAACGGGCGAAATTGGGCTTTTGGGGTATTCATCTGTTGATGGCGAATTAATTGAATTTATATAGCTGATTAAGATTTTTTGTCGCGTAGCGACTTAATGTTTGTAGCATTATTAAGTCGCCTAACCGGGGTCTCCGTCGCGTAGCGACCTAACAATTGGGCCATATTTTGTCGGGTCGCTACGCGACGGTTGTTCACCCAAAGGCCATTACTCGAATTTAACTTTCATGGTCACGCCCGGCCAGTTGTCGGTGCGGAACGGGTTGGCGGGCAAACCATCCGAACTGAACAGGTTGGCTTCTTCGGGCGCATCGGTCCAGGCGTAGCGCACTGCCGCTGGTTTCGGTACGTTCGGACTCGATACGACAACGGTATTGCCCTTGATTTGGGCTTGTGCGTAGTGAAACACCTTGTCGTCGCCCGCAATCTCAAAGCCTTTCAGGTAGCCATATTTGTCTTTGGCCATCAGGCCAACGTCCGCGTGTTTGAACGTAACAACGGCCTTATCACCCTCATAGGCCACCTTGTCATACATCGGCGAACTGTAATTAACGGTCTGCCCGTAGTCGAGTTTCAGGGCGTTCAGGGCCAGCCGGTGGCCCACGTCCTGCTTGTTGGTCGGGTGAATGTCTTTGGGGTTGCCAATGTCCGTAATCACAGCCATGCCGGTTTTTGGCAGACTGAGGGTCATGGTTTGGGCTTCGCGAAGTTCGGCCCATCCGCTGCCCTGATTGCTGGATTGATTCCCACCAAAACTGGACAACTGGACAAAGTAAAACGACATGTTTTGCCCGAATTTTTGCCGCCAGTCCGTTATCAACAAGGGAAACGATTGCCGATATTGGTAGGAGCGTCCGGCGTTGGTTTCGCCCTGATACCACAACACCCCGCGCATGGCCATCGGCTCCAGCGGGGCAATCATGGCGTTGTAGATGCTGATGGCCACGTTGTTCATAAACCGCTTGTATTCGTGCTTTTCCGCGAACGCGGGCAGAATTTGCCAGCCGTTGGCCAGGCTGATCCGCTGCAAACCATCCTCCACAAACAGATCATTTCCAGACCCTTTTAGCCCCAATCCATACCAACTTGGATTCACCATTGTGCCCATTTTCACCAAAATCCGGTTTTGTCCGGCCTTCCAGGTATTGGCCGGAATTGTAATTTTTCGAGTCCCCTGCAAAACCCCTTCCGACACTAATTTTCCGTTGATATACACCTTGTTGGGGCTGTCGTTTTCGGCTAATCCGAGGGTGGTTTGGATGGCCGCCATATCGTCGGGAATGTCCACGATACGGGCCATGTAGCCCTGCCCCATGAAGCCTTTCATGTCTTTCCACTCCCATTGACCCATCGGGTCGGTTTTGCGCCAACCGGCGAAATCGTAGGTCGGATCGAGGTATTTTTGTTCGTCGGCAGCGGTCAGCGTGGGCGAGACCTGCAATTGTTTACGGAGTTTCAAGTCCATCAAACTGTCGGCGGCTTGCCAGGTGGTGGGCAAATTTTGAATGGTGGAGCGCAGTTCGTCGTTGCTCATCATGCCTTCCCGGCTAATCCAGCCCTCCACCTGCGACCCACCCCAAGACGAGTGCATCAACCCAATCGGGATGTTTAGTTTCTGGTAGAGTTCGCGGGCAAAAAAGAACCCAACCGCCGTGAAATCGCCCACTGTTTCCGACGAAGCTACTTTCCAGTCGCCCGTTTTCAGTTCCGTTTGGGGTGTCAACGCCAGCTCATGCTCGACCCGGAAATGACGAATCTGCGGAAAATCGGCGTTCTTTTTCTCGGCAGCAAAGTTGTTGGCCTGTCGCACGGGCCACTCCATATTCGACTGCCCGGAGCAAAGCCAAACCTCGCCAATCAACACATCGGCAGCCGTGGCACTCCCCGATTTTGCGGTGGCGGCCAAGGTGTGCGGGCCACCCGCTTCGAGGGGGGCAAAACGAACTAACCACTTGCCATTGGCATCGGCTTTGACCTGTTGGGCTTGCCCGGCAAGGGTAGCCTTCACGGTTTCGCCGGGTTTGGCCCAGCCCCAAACCGGAATGGCTTGTTGCCGTTGCAACACAGCATGGTCGGAGAAGATCCGGGCCATGCGAACCTGCCCGAACGTGGTCAGATTACTGAGAATCAGGAGGAAAAGAATGAACGGCTTTGTCATAATTTTAGTAATCTTATGGTGCTGGATTGCCCGAGTTTTGGGTGTATCCAGACGGTATAAGACCCGGATCGCAACTGACTACCCACAAGGCATTCACCCGTTGCCGATCCGGTTTCAACCGGCCGACCAAGCATGTCATATAGAACGTAGGTGAACGGCCCATTTGTTTGTATTCTGAACTGACTAATGGAGGGGTTGGGCGAAACCTGAACGGTTACTATGGGTTCCAGACTTGTTATAACGACTGCCGGTGGCACCACGGTTGTGGTGCCGTAGATGATGCCCCGTCCGCTTGTGCCGAGATAGACTTGTCCGTAGGTTCGGGCATCGGCGGCAAAGGCCCGAATGCCGAAAAACTGGTGCTGATTGTCGTTTAAGCGTGTCCAGGTTGCGCCGGTATCGTCGGAGCGAAAGATGCCATATTGGTTGTTCACCGTGCCGACAATGTAAACGGCGGGAGAACTCTTGCCGGGTGCCGCTTTGCCGAGGGCCACCCGTGCGGCATTGTTCAAGGAGGTGATCTTGCTAAAACTCGCGCCCGAATTGGTGGAATGATACAAGCCGTTTGGGTTGGTCAGCCACAAATCGCCCTCGGCCCCAAACGAGGCTGTGAGGGTTGTCAGGTAAAGTAGGTAATCGGGAACAGTGGGCAAACCCGTGGCCCCCACCATGAACGTGGCCCCGCCATCGTTGCTCACCCACACCGTTCCTGTCAGGCCATCATAGCTATAGAATTTTAGGGGATTAACCCGGTCGGATACGGGTTTCACGCCCGCTTTGCTGCCCGCAGAGGGTTTCCAGGTGGCTCCTTTGTCGGTGGAATAAGAAATGGCTCCAGCCCTCGGTGCCCACACCATGGCGGCCCCGTTTGCCGAAACCGCCATGGTGCCGCCCCCCGTTGTTCCCGCCGGGAAACTGCCAAAGGGAATCCAGTTGCTGCCGCCGTCGGTGGAGTAGGCCCCATATTTGGCGGTGGCGTTGTAATGCCCGCGAACCATGAAATTGGGCAATGCCTGTGCAAAATCAATGTCGGTGGTGGTGCCGTAGCGGGGCGACAACCGGCCTGCCGGGGGTGAGGCATCGAAGTTGTCGTGCCTGAACCCGTCGACGTCGCCTAAAGTGCTGATTAAGGGCGCACCCGTGGGCGGGCTAATCAACCCGGTCGCTACGGTTTCTTCCAGTCCCCGGTCTAAAAACGACCATTTTACAGGCGTTCCGGCATCGGCAACGGTCAGATTGTCTGAATTAAACACACCGTAACCCGTTACGAACCAGGCATTTGCCGAGTTGAATGGATCAATGTCCACATCGCCGATCCAGTGGGGTGTCGAGGTGGCCGCGTAGGGGGCCAGCGCATGATCGAAGGTGGCACCAGCCAGCAGGGGTTTCCAGGTGGCCCCGTCGTCGGTGGTGCGGAAAACTTCGTCTTTCGGGAACCAGCGGTCAATAGTGCTAACCAGCATCGTTCCCGGTTTTTGCGGATCGAGCGAGAGTCCGCCGTAGCCACCCTGACCAGATGGAGGGCTGATGTTGGTCCATTGGCCGGTGCCGGGCGCGTATTTCCACACCGCCCCCGTGGTGATTCCGTTGGGGCCGGGGCCGTTGCCATAAGCTAAATAGAGTGTTCCGTTGGCCGATAGCGCGGCCTGATGCGGCATCAGCGCTGGCTGACCGGCTACGGCAGACCAGGAGGTGCCGCCATCGGTGCTGCGGTAGAGCGTGGTGGTTTTTTGTAATACCCCAACATAAATGGTTTTAGAGGCACTCCCCGCCGACCCACTCGCTTTATCGAACAACACAAACGAGATTCCCCCCGACCCAATCGGGCTGCTCGTGACCGGAAATGAACTGACCTGACTCCAGCTTGCGCCATAATCGGTGCTGCGCCAAAGGCCGTCGGTGCTGCTGCCCAACAGGAGATTGCTGCCGAGGTTGGGGTCCACCTGAAGTCGTTCGCCGGTGGAGCGACCATCTTCGTTGCCACCCAACTTGATGGGCAGATCGACGCGGGTCCAGTTGTTGCCTTTGTTGGTGGAGGTAAACACGGCTCCTTTGCCCGCCCACGATTGGGTATAAAGACCCGTTGCCATATAGACCCGGTTGGGGCTTGACGGGTCGGTGGCAATGCTCAGAATACCCGAATAATTCTCATCGCTGGCGGCCAGGAAATCAGTGAGGGGTATCCAACTCGCGGTGGAGGCATCCCAACGATAAGCCCCGCCCACATCGGTACGGGCATAAACGAGGTTTTTTTCGGTTTGGCTAAATACTACGCCACTCACAAAACCCCCTCCCAGAATCGGGGCATTTTTCCACTGATACCCCTCCGTTGCCTGGGCGTGTAGGCTCAGGGAAAGGAGTTGAGTGAGGGCAAAAAGCAGCCAGCGGGCAGGTTTATGTAGGGAGATTTTGAGCATGATGAGTTTGTTGTGAATTAACGCCCCCCCCCCTGCAACCCCTCCAGTGCCACGGCCAGATACACCATCGGGGCGTTCCAATTGATGGCTATTTCGTTGGAGGCATAGGAGCAGTCAGCGTCAATGAACACCTCGTCGGCAAAGGTTGTGGTGTAGCCCGCGCACTTATCCTGCCGGGCTGCGTTGGCGTTGGTGCCGCCCGACAACAGACCCGGAACTGGTGCCTCGATGCCATCGGCAACGGAGGGGCGGTGGTGCGGATGCATGGGAGTTTTGCTGCCGAAACCCGTCAAAAAGGAGTAGCCAATAGCGTTGCGGCCCAGCAAATAATCCATATTGGCCAAAGCCGCAGCGAGATACGTCTTGTCGTTGGTCAGCCGATACGCCTGAATGAGCGCGATACCCTGATTGGCGGCAACGGCACTGCTTCCCCAAATATAGTCGCTGGCCGATTTGCCCATCGGTGTTTGAAACGCCTGTTTATCAATGTCTTGTCGGAGTTGATCGGCCAATGTCAGTAGGTGGCTTTTGATTTTTGGTAAGTCCTGTTGGCCACGCGGACTCAATTGGTTGCTCAATCGGGCCAGCGAATAATAAGCCAGCGTCCGCACCTGTGGCCAGGAGGGGAGCGGGGTTTTATTATCAGGAAAAAGGTTGACCGCTGTGTAATACGAATCGTCTTTGGTGGTCAGGTAGAGTTCGGCAGCTGCCCAGATCCACTCGTCAGTGGCATTGCGGTCGCCGTAGGTACCGGTGCTCACGTCGGGGTCGAATGCCTTATTCATCGCGTCCTGATCGTAGAGGGCGTTGGGGTTCAGTTTGGCCCACTGCCAGGCTTTCACGGCGGCAGTTTGACAAGAATCCGCAAGGCCGGGAAGTGCGCGGGAAAAGGGTTTGAAAATCCGGCTTGCCTGCGCCATCACAGCAGCAAAATCGAGGGCCGCCGTCACGCTTTTCTGTACCACATACCGCTCTTTCACGGCCTTGTCGGGCATCACCATGCCATCGAATTTGGCGTTGGTCAGTTTGTGATACACGCCCCCGTCGGCAGGGTCTTGCATGGTCAGCATCCAGCGCAGGTTCCACAACGACTCATCGAGCAGGTCGGGAATGGCGTTTTGACTTTCGGGAATGTTGGTTTTTAGTGATTTACAAAAATCCGGGAAGTCTTCGTAGAGCGAAAGTAAGGTTCCCATCGAAATGCCGGAGTTAACAATGTACTTGTTATAATCGCCCGCATCATACCAACCCCAGGGCGACGAAATGGTGCTGCCCGCCGGGCGCGTTGCCGAAGCCGCCGAGGGGTGAATCAGCACATGATTGTCGGGATGCCCCGCCGGATGGTGCCATTCCCCTGCAAATTTTTCGGGCAAAGCGGTGGACATGCGCTGGTAATAAAAGCCTTTCAAGGCCCCAATAGCCACTTCCCGATGCACCGTCGGGCGAATGGCAAAGGGGTAGGATTGGCCCGCTCCCGGCACATTCACGACAAACATTCCCGTTGCCCGAAGATCCGAAAAATCGGCGGTGCGGGCGATTTTGCCGGAGATACTGTTGGTGCGAGGCTCACTGAGCGTCCCCGAAAAAACCACCTTTTTACCATCGGCGGTTTTCACCTGAAACGGCCCGCCCTGTTCGCCCACCACAATAGCGACTTTGGCCGCATCGGGATAAAACCCAATTTGGTTTAAGCGGATGGCTTCAGAAACAGTCTGCGCCTGAATCTGTGCGGAGAATAGCAGGGCGAACGTGAAGTATAGTAATTTGGTCATAATCAATGGGTAACTACTGTAGCTTTACAATCCGAAACGTGCTCATTCCTACCCGGCTACTGACTTGTAAAAAATAGACACCAGCCTGTCCAGCCAGCGGGAGTTGATGCTCCGAGCCGGTTGCTGTTTTTTCAAAAACAGCCTGGCCCAGCATGTCGGTCAGGCGAAAAGTAAGTGGGTTTGTTGTTGCCCCTTCTACTCTCAGATTCAGCACGTTACCCTGCACCGGGTTGCCCAATAACGTCACCTGAAACGGGGCTTCCACACCCGTTATCACTACGGCGGGTTCGGCCATTTTGCGCCAGTCAGGGAGTTCGTCGCGGGTAATCACATCAGGGTCGGTGAACACGGTTTTGAGTAGGTCGAGGGGTTGTTTTTTGATGTAATCGTTCCCCGTCCAAACGGCAAACCACGACCACCACGTTCCAAACCCACGCACTTTGTCAGGGTTAGGTAAATTGCCTGACTCCGATAGGGTTATGAGCTTTTTTCCATTCAGCGGCCCCAGCGAACTCGCCCAGTTGCCGCTCATGTTGGCCGACGCATCGGCATAGATGTCCATTCCCACCACATCCACATAGTTGTCGCCGGGATACCAGTCGGCGTTGAACGTGTCGGTGGTTGTATAGACCCAAATCAGGTTGTGAATGTTATGAAAAGTCGTCAGCCGGTCATACATAAGCCGCCAGAGTTCCTTGAACGGCCCCGACCCTTTTGCTCCCCACCAGAACCAACCGCCGGAGGCTTCGTGCAGCGGTCGCCAAAGAACAGGCACGTCGGCAGTTTGTAATTTTTTGAGTTGGATAGCAATCGCATCAATATCACTGAGCAGCAGTTTGTACTTGGCTCCATTTTTGTCGGCGAGGGCGGCTGCCAGATCGAAGGTGGTGGCATCGGTATAGAAACCTCGCCACCAGAGTTTGTCGGGAGCCTGATTGATGAGGTCGGTGGGTGCGTTCCAGTGCCACATCAGGCTGATGATACCCCGACCGTCACCCTTTTTGGCCCAGTCAATAATGGCTTCACTGGGGCGACCGGGTTTGGAACCGTTTTGCACGCGGGTGGGCGAATATTCAATCAAATCGAAGGAGCCGATGGCGGGTTCTTTGCCCGTTTTTTCGAGAACATACTCCATGTCGTCCTGCTGCCCCGAAATCACCTTGCTGCCATACTGATCCACCAAATACGAAAACAGACCCTTTGTCGAGGTCGAAGCCGATGCATCGACCAGCGTTTTGGCAGGTTTCGTGGGTAGGGTCGTGGCAGAAGGAGTCAGCACAATATAATCAACATCAAAATAGCCCCAACCCCGCCCAATCGTGACGGTGTTTTGGCCTTCTTTCAGTAAAAACTTGCCGAGTTTAGCCGCTGTAAACGTTGTCGATTGTTTCAGCATGCTGCTTCCCTTTTCATCGTTCACCTGAAAATCAACGCCTTTTTCGCCAAACGGCGAGGCATAACCAATTTCCAGATCATAAATACCGGCTTTGGCCGTAAACGTCAGGACGATTTTATCAGCCGCGTTGTCCATCCCCGTCACATAACCCGTTCCCGAAAAACCTTTGGTCACGGTAGCTACGGTTACGCCGGTTAGTACACCCGATTCAGCCTCCACTTGGATCGGATCAGCGGCAAAAGCGGTCTGACCAACGGCCAGGAACGCGAGGATAACGATAAGTTTTAGTAGTTGAGTAGGCATAGAAAAGAAAAGGTTGAGGGGGATTGTGAATAAACCTGCCTTAGCCCCCCAGCCCGAACCGTCGAAACGCCCTAAGGGGGAGCATGCTGGTCTTGGATTGCTCCCGCTTTAAGGCGGTTCGACGGTTCGAGCTGGGGGCTGAGGCAGGTTTTGAGACCAACTTATTTAACCAGCATAATATCATCGAAGAAGAACGCTTCGTCCTGCTTGTCGGGGCCTTTGATACGGAAACCAACCTGCTTCAGCGTTTTACCCGGCAACCAGAAATCCATGTCTGAGAGCTTGATTTTGAAATACGTCCAGGTGCCTGCTTTCACATCGACCCGGTTGGCTTCGGTAAAGTCGCCGAACCCGCCTTTGCCCGCATCGGTGGTCACATAGAGCGAGTAATCAGCCGACGCGCCTTTGATCCAGCCTGTCAGGTAGGTATAGTCAGCCGAGTAACTCACGCCGGTCCAGTTAGCAAAGTTCATCAGGTGCCAGTTGCCTTTCTGGTAATTTTTGGTAGCTGAGGCTTTCCCGTCTTTGGCCTCTTTAGTCGAGATTGTAGCGGCATCGCCCCATGAGGCATCCTGATAGCCCGCGCCGTATTCGTCCGTGAAGATTTTAAACGCTTTGTCCATGTTGATGAACTCCTGCCTTGTCCGAATCCGTCCGGTTCCGTTTGTGATGGCCAGCGTTCCCCGATTTAGCGACGAAGTAGGCATTTGCACCACCAACTGGGTTTTCGACTTCGAGACAATGGTTGCTGCATCCGAAATACCCTTCACCGAATCGGCAACGGCAACCGACAGAACATCGTCTAAGTTGTTGCCGGTAAGCGTAATAACCGTTCCCTTGGTGAAGTTGAAATCCGAGATACTGGAAACCGTTGGGTAGGCCAGCACCTTAAACGGAATCGATACCGTTTGCCCGGCACTGTTGGTGAAAATCACGTTCTGCTTGCCGCCCGATGCCTCTGATGGAATGCGGAAAATGATGGCCCCATCGGTGTTCAGCGTTGACTGAAAACTGGCCGGTACGTTCAACTTCTCGAACACGATGCTGCGAATCTCACCCAAACCCGTGCCGGTCAGGGTAACGGCGGCACCGCCCGCTGCCGAGTCGGGCATGATTTTGGTGGCAACGGGTGTTCCCGGCCCAATTTGGGGGCTGCCATCCGTATCCTTTTGGCAAGAAACCGTTGCGAACCCTATCGAAAGAGTCAGCAAGGAAAGGCCCGCCAGTTGATTTAATCTATTGAAAGTCATTTGTTTGCTCGTTTTGAATGGTTACTTATAATACGGAACCGGCTCTTTGCCCAACTCCGGGTCCTGAACAATTTCGCCCGCCGGAATCGGCAGATACATCTTGTCTTCGGTGAAGTTGGTGATGAAGGTCGTGTACGTTTTTGCGCCCCGGTTTTGCTTCTCGATCATGGCTTTTGCTTTGGCAAAACCCTGACGTTGAATATCATACCAGTAGTCGCCCTCGAAGGCAAACTCCACCCGGCGTTCGTGCAGAATGTCGTCGTTGGTGATCGACGATTTGGCAGGCAAACCCGCCCGGCTCCGAACTTTGTTGAGCGCGTCTAACGCTTTGGCATCCGTTGTCGAGGCATTGCCGCCCAGAACAGCTTCGGCATAAATCAGTAGAATGTCGGCGTAACGAAGCAGCACCACGTTGTTGCCGGAGTTCTGACCCAGCACCGGCTCACCACCAAATCCCTTGCCGGGACCGGCGAAGTACTTGGTAATGTTAGCGCGGGTTGGCGACAAACTGCCCCCATCTGCTGTGGGTTGCAGGGTGTCGTATTTAAAGCCGTTGGCCATGAAGGCGTTGTATTTGGGCGCGTTGGCGCGTTGGGGTTTCCAGCTTGGGTTTGTCCAGCCGTGTTCCATCACCGACCATTTTCGGCGCAAATCGCCAAACTCATATTCCTTCAACATGTCCATCGACGGCACATACATTTCCCAGGCATCTGCCTCCGCAGTGCGGAGCGCACCGGCACCACGATCCGGGTTTTTGATGTTGCCCGTTCCCCAGGGGTCTTGTGCAAACTGGTGCTGAATCGAGAAAAGTGACTCGGCATTGTTGTTCATGCTCGCCTTGGTGAACATGCCGTTGTAGTCGCTCACGAGGGTATATTTACCCGAATTGATTACCTCCTCGGCCTTGGCTTTAGCGTTGGCGTAGTCTTTCGTGTACAAATACAACTTCGACATCATGCCTTTAGCCACGTACTTCGTCAGGCGGCCCGGCACATCGGATTCCGGCAAATTGGCTTCGGCTAATTTCAGTTCTTCGAGGGCAAACCGCATCACGTCTTTCTGAATGTAGCGCGGAATATTGAAGTTGCCCGACAGGGCTGTTTCGCCCGGATCGGTGATGATCGGAGCGGCCCCCCAGGTGCGGGCTATGTAGAAATAGATTGTGCCCCGGATGAAGTGGCACTCGGCAATGGCAGGGTCTAAATAGGCCGCACCACCCCCAGCCGCTTTTTTCTCTTCAAACGTTTTGATCATCACGTTGGCATAGCCGATGATCTTGTAAAATGCACCCCAGGTAGCTCCAATGCGCTCAGAAGCCGACGAAACCGAGAAGTTCTGGTAATCGACATCGGTGTAGGTAAACATATTTCCCGACATCACATCACCGATGGCATCCTGCGCCCTGCTCTCATAGTTGCGCCAGGGCAGGCCGCTATACAGTGTGCTGGTGGCTCCCCGAACTTCTTCGGCGTTGTTGTAATAGTTACCCGTTGTGGTGCCCGACAGCGACGGACGTTCAATGAAACCCTCTTTGCACGACGACAGCAACAAGGCAGGCATCAGCAGGGCATATATTGATTTGATTTTCATGATTTTAGTTCTTAGAATTGAAGATTAGCTCCAACAGTAAAGGTGCGGGGATTTGGGTAGTGACCCGTGTCCACGTTCATCAGCTTGATGCTGTTGTTGAAGGCGCCGATCTCCGGGTCATAGCCCGAATAATTCGTGAAGGTTTTCAGGTTCTGAACCGACCCGTACAACCGTAGATTCTGAATTTTCACCCGGCTCAACAGCGTTTTGGGCAAACGATAACCAAGCGTGATGTTCTGAACCCGCACATACGACGCATCTTCCACATACCGATCCGACATAGCCGTGTTGTTCTTGTTGGTGTTCGTGAACCGGGGCAACGCGCCATCAGGATTCTTCTCTGAGTAGCGGTCATTCACCGTCAACATCTGGTTGGTGTAGGCGTTGCTCAAACCCTCAAGCTGCCACCGCAAAAAGTTGAATGCCTTAACGCCCTGACTGCCCTGGAAGAACAACGAGAAGTCGAAATCACCGTAGTTAACCGAGTTTGTGAACCCCCAGCTAAACTTCGGAATCGGGCTGCCGATATACGTATAGTCCTGTGCATCAATCTTTTTGTCGCCGTTGATGTCTTTGTACCGGATGTCTCCCAACCAGGTTTCTGTCTGGTTCTTCTTATAGCCAAACTGGGGCAAACCAGCATCCAATTCCGCCTGCGTGCGATACAGACCATCCGTTACCAAACCCCAGAACGAACCAACCGGACGACCGGGCGTGGTATGCGTAATCAGGTAGTTGTTGTAATATACCTTGCCATCGAGGGCCGAGGCTGCACTCGCTGCGCGGTCGTAGCTGTTCGTAAATTGGGTCAGCACGATGTTGGTTTTCCAGCTCAGGTTGTCCTTTTTGATGTTTATTGTGGTGATACCGAGGTCGATACCCGTGTTGGTCATCTGCCCGGCGTTGCCCAGTGGCGCTTTCAGGTCGTCCCACTGATCGCCTACCCCAATCAGGTTTGGCCCCGTCAGGAAGATAATCATGTCGGAGGTCACTTTCTTGTACACGTCGATGTTGGCATCCACGCGACCATTGAAAAAGCCCAGATCAAGGCCGATATTGCTCGTTTTCACCGATTCCCATTTCAGGTTCGGGTTCGGAATACCGTTGATCATGTTCGATGAACCAAAACCCACCGGGCCGGAGAAAAACTGTACCGCACCCACATAGGCCGGGTTGGGCGCTCCACCGGGGAAGTTCTGGTTGCCCACCACTCCGTAGCCGACCCGAAATTTGGCGTAGCTCAGAACTTTAGAAACCGATCCTTTCATGAAATCTTCGTTCGAGATGGTCCAGCCCGCCGACACACCGGGGAAATAACCCCAGCGGTTGTTTGGCCCAAAGTTTGACGAACCGTCAGCCCGGAAACTGGCCGAAACCGAGTATTTGTCGCCGTAGGTGTAGTTGGCACGGGCGAAATACGATTCCATAGCCCACTGCCCTTTGCCCCCGTTCAGGCCCCAGGTTGTCTGGTCGGCACTACCGGTGCTGAGGTCAAAAATGTTGGCCTGTAGATCCACTTTGGTGCCAGAAATACTCTGATAATAGGAGTTCTGCGCCTGATGGCCAACCGTGGCCTGAAAACCGTGTTTTTTGATGTACTTGTCGTAGGTCAGGTAATTCGTCAGCGACCAGTAGTAGCTGTCGGACCGGCTGTCGATCAGTTTGCTGCGGAACGAAGTCGTACCCACGTTACCGCCTTTCTGGAAGGCAATGTTGTTGTTTTGCCCCAGCGAATACGACAGTTCGTTGCGCAGCGACAGCCCTTTCATTAACTGAAATTCGGCGTACAGGCTTCCGAAAATGTTGTTCGTGGTTTTGGTGTTGCCCCGGAACTCGCTGTTACCCACAAGGTTCGATCCGTAATACTGTACACCACCCACCGTTTGACCACCACCCCAGCTACCGTCGAGGTTTTTCACCGGGGTTAGCGGGCTGCTTGAGGCTCCCCACCAGATTGTTCCTTCAGCAGCATCGGCCAGCGACACGTTCTGAATACTCCGCGACACGTTGGCACTCAAACCCACCTTAACCCAGGTTTTCAACTGCGTGTCGAGGCTGAACCGCGACGAATATCGCTTGAAATCCGACCCTAACAGAATACCCTTGTTGTCGAAATAGTTGAGCGAGAGGTAGTATGTTGTCTTGTTCTGACCACCTGAAAAGCTCAACTGGTGGTTATTGATTTTGCCGCGCTGGAACATGGCTTCCTGCCAGTCGGTGCCATCGCCCAACAAATCAGGATTCTTGAACTCTTCGGCCACGGGGTTGCCAATAATGGGCAGCACCTCGTTCTGATACCGGGCAAAATCCGGCAGTTTCATCAAATCGAGCCGCCGGGCCACCTCCGAAACGCCCGTGTACATTTCGTAATTGATTTTTCCTTCGCCCTGCTTGCCTTTTTTGGTCGTAATCAAAATCACGCCGTTGGCGGCCTGTGAGCCATAAATAGCCTGCGCTGAGGCATCTTTCAACACGTCGATGCTTTCGATGTCGTTCGGGTTGAGCATGGCCATCACCGAATTACCTGTTTGCCCGTCGCCACCGCCCAAACCGGCGTAGCCCGTGCTGGAGGAGGTGTTACCCCCAATAAACGGTACCCCATCGATCACAAACAGTGGGTCGTTGCTGTTGATGGACGTAACGCCCCGCACCTTCACCGACACGCCACCGCCCGGCTGACCACCGTTACTCGTGACCGTTACCCCGGCGGCTTTGCCCTGCAAAAGCTGGTCGATACCGGCGGCCGGAATATCCTTTAAATCAGCGGCTTTGATCGTGGCAATAGACGAAGTCACGTCGGCCCGTTTCTGGGTTCCATAACCAATTACCACCACCTCATCCAACGACTGACCACCTGACTGCAGCATGATGTTCAGCGTGGTTCGGTTGCCCACTTCCACCTCCTGCGTGGCCATCCCGATAAACGAGATCACCAGCGTTTTGGCACCCTCCGGCATGTTGATCGAAAACGCGCCGTTAACATCGGTGGTGGTGCCCGTTTGGGTTCCCTTCACCGACACGGTCGCCCCCGGAAGGCCGTTGCCTTTCTCGTCGGACACGGTTCCTTTAACAAGGGCTTTCACATCGGTCAGGCCGCTGTTTCGGCCCGCTTCGGCTCTCTTTATAGTGGCCAGCAACGCCCGATTTTGGTCGGTAGCTGGTCTGATAGCCGCTCGATCCTGTGCATTGGCTGTCAACCAACTGCTCAGAAATACAGCTCCCGAAAGAATATGTTTAAACATAATTGTAAGATTAATTGTAACAATGAAGGTAAAAAAGGCATAAAACAGGTAAAAAAGCAACGAGAATCCCTCAGACCGAATTTTGATCGATCTGTCGGGTTAAGCTATTATTGGTTCAGATTTCACTAATTTTTGCATGGGTAAGGAGATCATGACAGACGTACCCCGTTCGCTCGTACTCTGCCACATCACCTGCCCGCCGAGGTAGGTAATGCGGGATTTGATATTGGCAATGCCATTTCCCGTGGAGGGGTTATCCTGAAAATCACCTCCCTTTCCGTCGTCATCCACACTCACCAGCAGAGCTTCTTCATTGGCCATAATCTGCACGGTAATGGTGTGAGCATGGGCGTGTTTCAGCGCGTTGTTCAGCAGTTCCTGCACCACCCGGTACAGCATCACGGAGGCTTCGTCGATCAGGTCTGGAATGTCTCCGTAGTGTTCCAGACTCAGTTTTGTTTCATTAACGAGGTTTAGCTTTTGCAATAAATCTTCCAGGGCCGGGATAAGTCCGAACGTGGACAGGGCATAGGGTCGTAAATTATTGGATATCAGGCGGGTTTCGGTGCAGGCTTCGTCCAAAAACTGGTTCAGCGGGTCTTTCACCGAGAGCGGCAAGTGCTCCTGATGGGCTTCCACAAACAGCTTGATTCGCGATAACTGAATACCCAGACCATCGTGCAAATCGCGGGCAATACGGCTCCGTTCCCCCTCCTGCCCTTCAATCATCGCTTTCAACGATTTAAGCTCCAGTTGGCGAATTTGCTGTTGGGCAATAACCGACTGCTGATGGGCAATCAGCTTTTGTTGCCGACGCATAAAAAACAAGGCAACTACACCTAATGCACTGATAATCAGAATTCCAATCAGGGTTGAATTAATCACCCGCTGGTGCAGATTCTGCTCTTCGGCCAGTTGTTTTTCAACGGCCAGCGTTTTAATCTGGCTATCGAGTTCCTGCAATCGGATGCTTTTGGTCTGCTCCGAATTATAAAACTGATCGGCAAATGTCTGGGTCTGCAACGAAGCCTGATACGCCTGTTTATAGTCGCCCATGCTAGCATAACTAGTTGCCGAATGCTTGGCCAACTCCCGCAACATGGCCACGTTTTTCTCTGACTGAGCCAGCGCATAGCTTTTCCCGTATTCCTGCAGGGCTTCTTTCGGATGATTTTTGAACTGCTCGACAATACCCAGATAAAAATGATTGAGGGCAATCAGCCAATTGGTTTTTGTTTGTTGCGCCAGGGCCAAACTATGCGTGGCAAAATACCGGGCCGAGTCGGGTTGTTTGACCCGCGAATAGGTATTGGCTAACAAGTTCAGAGCAAAGGCCTGAAAATGAAGCTGTTTATGTTGGGCACTCATTTTTTCCACCTCACGCAATTCAGTTAATAGGCTGACGGGAATGGGGTTTTTCTTCTGCGCAATATTGGCCAGATCCAGGCGGCACTCAATAATCTTGGGCGTGTTCTGGATTCGCTCAAAATACTGACGTGCTTTGGTCAGGTATTTTTCAGCAGAACCCTGCATAAAATAATCGTGGGTATAATAGTCACCAATTACAATATGCTGATTGTAATACCCCAGTGAATCACCCGCTAAACTGTAATATTTCAGCCCATTGAAATAAGCCTCCATCGTGTATTTATTGTAGCCGTACTGCTCGTGATAGAGCCATCCTAAGCGTTCGTAGGCTTTACCTGCCAGTTTGTAGTTCCGGTCCTGCACCAACTGTTTCACTTCTTTTTTGGCTTTTTCAATGGGGGGCACGTCCGCTCTCGCGTCGGCTTGCTGAAGCCCACTTAGTCCAAAAAATAACAGAAACAGTATAACAGGTTTCATCAAATTGATCCGGTTTAATCAATGCACTGCATATCCATTGCCGACTTCACGAGCAGAGCCGTATTAGGAACACTGAATTTCATAAGCAGACTACTTCTGTGAAACTCAACGGCTTTAGCACTGACAAACAGTTGAGTTGCCATTTGCTGGGTGGTTAGGCCCTGCGCAATCAGTGTGAGCACTTCCGATTCACGGCGGGTCAGATTGGGTTTTAAACCGGCCCCAACCATTGTCTTTTTTGCCCGGGGTTCATCGTTCAGTAAAATATGCGTGATGGACTCGTTGAAATACTGTTTGCCCGCGTGGACGGTTTGAATGGCCTGCAGGAGTTCGCTTTTGGTTGTGTTCTTCAGCAAATAACCTTTTGCCCCTTTCTTCACCATTCGTTTAATGAGGCTGGCATCGTCGTGCATCGTCAGGGCAATCACATTGGTCTGAGGATACAGGCGGGTGATCTGCTCACAAAGGCTAAGGCCATCGTCGATCTGGGGAAACGAAATATCGAGTAAGATCACATCAATAGGAACCTTCCCCAACGACTCCACAACAGCCGCCACGTTGTAGCAACGCTGAGTCACCTCAATCTCTGACGTGCCAGACAGAAGTGACTCAATGCCTTCCACAAATACGTTGTGGTCATCTGCAATCAATACTCGTATCATGAGTTAGATAGGGAAAGAATCATCTGGATTACCGATTTACAGTAGGAAGACAAATTGAACTTTGTTTAGCAAAATTAGGACTTAATACCCCCCTAATGGAATAGTGAAAACCCGACTTCTTAAAAATTTAGGGTTTACCCTATACTGAATCGACCGACAAACTAGCGAATACTAGGTAAGGTAACTGGCTTGCGAAGTCTCCTTTCCTATTGTAGAAGAGATTAGCAGGTCAATTTTTTGTCCGGTCCACTGACGCGGCTACGCAACGAATAGTCAAATTTAAGTAATAGTAGAGTTTGTAAAGCTGAAAAAACCATGCGGGTAACCCCAAAAAACTGGACTGACTTTCAGTATTTCCTTCCGATCACTACGCGGTGGATGGACAACGATGTCTATGGCCATGTGAACAATGTGGTCTACTATAGTTGGTTCGATACGGTGGTGAATCAGTTTCTGGTGGTGAACAACGAACTCGATTTTCAGACCGGGACCACTATCGGTCTGGTTATCGACACCCAATGTACATACTTAGATTCGGTGGCGTTTCCCGATATCGTTGTGGCGGGTCTCGCGGTGAGCATCTTGGGTAATTCGAGCGTGCGCTACCAAGTGGGGATTTTCAAAAATGAGGAACAGACCACTTCGGCACAGGGACAGTTTACCCATGTGTATGTAGATCGCCAAACCCGCCGACCTGTCCCGATTCCTGATACACTCCGGGCGTTGTTACAAACGATTCTGGTGGACCAATAAAAAACGCAATGAAGACAAAAGCGGCTGTTTTACGCCAGATGGGCCTCGGTCGGCCCTATTCATCGAGCCAACCCCTCACGATTGAGGAACTTGATTTGCAACCGCCCGGCCCCGACGAAATTCTGGTGAAAATTCATGCGGCTGGTCTCTGCCATTCCGATCTGTCGGTGATTGAGGGCAACCGCCCCCGCCCCCTGCCAATGGCACTGGGCCACGAAGCGGCTGGCGAAATTGTGGAATGTGGCCCGCATGTACGGGATTTACAGGTGGGTGATCATGTCGTTTTTTCGTTCGTACCTACTTGCGGACACTGCCATTCGTGCGCAATAGGGCGACCTGCTCTTTGCCAGCCGGGGGCTGCCGCCAACACCGATGGCGAATTGCTTGGTGGGGGCATACGCCTGTCTGACGGGCAACAGCAACCCGTTTTTCATCATCTGGGCGTGTCGGGCTTTGCCGAGTATGTGGTGGCTTCCCGGCATTCGGTCGTGAAAATTGACAAACAACTTCCCTTCACCGTGGCGGCTTTGTTTGGCTGCGCGGTGATCACGGGCGTTGGGGCAGTGGTCAACACGGCAAACGTTCGCTTGGGCCAAACCGTGCTGATCACCGGCCTGGGTGGGGTTGGTTTTGCCGCCTTGCTGGGAGCATTGACCAGCGGTGCCAGCCAGGTGATTGTGGCCGACATCAGTCCCGAAAAACGACAGAGAGCATTGGCCCTCGGTGCCCATGCCGCCATCGACCCCGCCGACCCCAGGGCGGTGGAACAGGTGAAAGACATCAGCAAGGGAGGAGTCGATGTGGGGTTGGAGTTTGCGGGAGTTGTGGCGGCTCTGGAGTTTACGTTTCAAGCCACGGCAAGAGGTGGAAAAACCATTACGGGGGGGTTGCCGGCTTCCGATAAACGGATGGCTTTGTCGCCCCTGCAACTCGTTGCCGAAGAGCGAACCCTGCAAGGATCGTATCTCGGCAGTTGCATTCCATCGCGCGACATTCCGGCCTATATTTCTCTTTATCAGGCTGGTAGACTGCCCGTTGATACGCTGCTAACGCACACATTTCCGCTCGACCAGATCAATGCCGGTTTCGACCGACTGGCGGCCGGGGAAGCCATTCGGCAGGTAATCACCTTTTGAGGGCGAGCTTTGTGAAACAACCTGACTATGGATGCGTTGTTTGAGAACTGAAGCCCCACAAAACCACGCTCCCGATTCCCTACGCATGAAGAGTAGTCTATTTTCAACTGAGCGGGGCTACCTGCTTGTTACCACAGCCCTGCTGCTGGTGTTGTTTGTTCGCCTGTATATAAACCGACACGATGCCCTCAATGTCGCCGAGCAAGAGTATGCCGCCGGGATTAAACTAAATCTACAACCCGGCATCGGGGGTGATGCCATTCAACGGATGCTCCGGCAGGGAAATTACCTGACCGACCCCCGCGACATTGCCCTGATTGCTGATTCGCTGCCCGCCAAAATCGAAGCAGAAGGAACCCCCGACAATCTCGGAGCCATTAACAAGCGGGCCTTTGCCATCACCACTCCCCTGGCCTGGAAAAGCCCCATTGGCGGGGCCAATTTCCAGAGCCGGTTGCGCACGTCGCGGCAACTGATTGGCTTCGATTCGCTGCTCTATAACCGGGAACTGAATAACCCGCGACCCTATCCGGCAACTGTTGGGGCGGGTGGTTTGCAACTTACCGGGCAGGTGCTGACCAATGCCGACGAACCCCGGCCAATGGCGGGCGTTTTGGTCCAATTAGAACAACACCGACCCCACCGCGATGCCGCCGATGAAACGCCCAATGTCCGCATCTTTGCCCGCACCGATGCCGACGGGCGGTTTGGGTTTGCGGGCCTGCGCCCGGATGGTTCCTACAGCGTTTTACCGCTCAAACCGGGCTTCGAGTTTGGCGGTCGGCGGGGTGCGGCCAAGCTGACGGGTTCGGCGGAGTTCGAATTTACGGCCCGCCCGCACACGCTCCGGCTCATTGGCCCGGTGGCCTATGGGCAACTCAAAAGCGACCGGGCATTTACGGTCCGCACACCGGGCGAGTTTCGGGGGATGTTCTGGTTGCAGGTGGGCCTGTTTCTGCTGGCGTTCTGGTTGGTGCATCTTTTCTGGACAATTCGTCGGTTCCAGCCCGACCCGCTGCTGTTGCCCATTCTGATGCTGCTGACAGGGATTTCGGTGCTGACATTGTTGGCTATCCAGGACCCTTTGGGCGATACGTTCTATGGCGGTCAGGCGGTGCTGGGTGTGGGTTTGGGGTTGCTGGGGATGGCTCTTGTGTCGCAACTGCCCATCGGAAAATTCTACACCCGCTGGTGGTTCGATCCGCTGCTAAACTTGCGGAAACGGTCGGTTTTCCGGCAAACGGGCTGGACGTGGTTGCTGCTGGCGTTTGGGCTGGCAGGACTTACGCTGTTGTTCGGAACGGGACCGGAAGGCAGCGGGGTTCGGGTCAATTTGCGGGTTGGCGGCTTGCTTTTCCAACCCAGCGAACTCACCAAATACCTCGTTCTGCTGTTTCTGGCAGGCTTTTTTGCCGCCCATGAAGAACAACTCCGCACCCTGCCCGACCTCCGCTGGCGGTTTCGGGTGAGCATCGGCGTGTTTCTCGGCACAGGCGTTCTGATGGGCCTTTACCTGTTGCTGGGCGATATGGGACCGGCCCTCGTGATCGGTTTCACGTTTCTGCTGTTCTATACCATTGCCCGCCAAACCCTCGCCATTACGCTGTTGGCCGGACTGGTTTATGGCATCGCCCTCTGGCTCTTGCCCGGTCTCTGGGCTACGCTGTTGGGTTTGGTAGTGGCCGTGGTCTTGCTCATTTATAAAGGCCACGCCCGCACCGCCACCTCAACCGGTTGGCTGGCACTGCTGGCCGAAGGGCCGGTACTGCTCGTGCTGGTGATTGCCGCTTTTGCCTTTGGCGACCAGATTCCGGTGGTGGGCGACCGCCTTGCCGACCGCAAAGCTATGTGGATGAATCCCTGGAATAACGACGTGTATGGGGGTGACCACCTCGCCCACAGTTTCTGGACAATGGCCACGGGAGGGTTCACGGGACAGGGTTTGGGTAAGGGATTCGCCACGGCCATGCCTGCCGCCCACACCGACATGATCTTACCCAGTTTAGCCGAAGAATTAGGTTGGCTGGGGCTGGTAACGGTGTTTCTGTTGCTGTTTCTGTTGATTCACCGGACGCTGCTCCACGCTCGTCGGGCGGGGCAACCGTTCAGTTTTTATCTGTGTGCGGGTATCGCGCTGGCAACGGGCGTTCAGTTTTTGCTAATTGCGGGCGGGTCGCTTGGACTGGTGCCGCTGACAGGTATTTCGGTGCCGTTTCTGAGTTATGGCAACGTGTCGCTCATTATCAACCTCACGGCAATGGGGGTGGTGTTTGCCGTAGCAAACCGCCCCGGCGTGTCGCTGCAACACGACTACCTCGAAAAACATTATGACCCCGTTCTGGCTACAGGTATTGCCGGTTTCCTGATCGGGTCTCTGGTGCTGGCCGGCCGGGCGGGAGAGGTAGCCCTGTTGAACTGGTCCGATTATATTGTGCGACCCAGCCGGGTTCTGAGCCGCGACGGCTTGCCCGTTTACAGCTACAATCCGCGCATCAACCGCCTGACCGATGCGCTCGCTGCCGGAACGCTCTATGACCGGGCCGGGCGGGTGTTGGCCACCTCCTCGCCTGACACCGTGCGCCGGAATATGCCCCAACTGAGAAAGGCTGGACTGGATGTCGATACAATCAAAACCATGACAACCAGGCGGTTGAAGCGGTTTTATCCCTTTGGCGAACAACTCTTTTTCTGGACGGGCGATGCCAACACGCGCCTGTTCTGGGGGCAACAAAATGGGTACTTTGCCGAAGCCGCCCACCTCAGCGATTTGCGCGGTTTCGACAATCACCCCCTCCAGAACACGCTGATAACCACCCGCTACCGTGCCGACCGATTCACGCCCGCCGTGAGCCGACCGCTCACGTTGCCTTTTTATGACTACCGCGAACTGGCCCCGGCCCTGCGTTCCGGTATCGACGGGCGGGTGGTGGCCGAGTACAGATCCAGGAACCGAAACCTGAATTTGAGCGTGGATGCGGCCTTGCAGGTGGCCCTCCAAAATGCGCTGGCCGGGTCGGAATACAGCGATAAACGCTTGTCGGTCGCGGTGCTGGATGCGGCCACGGGCGAGGTGCTGGCTTCGGCGGTGCATCCGCTGCCCAACCTCCAAAAACCCGACGAAATGGTGCTGCCCGACCGCGAACGAATGTTGTTGCCCTACCTCGTCACCGACCGCGACCTCGCCATGACCTACCCCACGGCCCCCGGTTCAACGGCCAAGATCATGACAGCAACGGCAGCTCTGAACAAGTTGGGCATGGACGCGGCCGACATAAGTTTGCCCGTCAGTTGTGGCGAAATTATCCGGCGGGGCAAAGTCGAAAGTGAACCCTGCGGGGGTCGGGTGGACATGCGGCAGGCCATTGTCCGGTCGAGCAACGTGTATTTTATCCGGCTGGCCAACGACAACGCCTTAGACAACGAAATGGCGAATCTCTACCTCGCCACCGGTATGAACATCGACTACGTGGGGGGCTACTCGTTCACCGATCCGCACACCCCCGCCGACCGTGCCACCATCCTGCAACACTGGCACGATTCATCGTTTGTGGTGCGCCGGAAACTATACCAGGATCTGCGCTATCCCCGTCGGTATCGGGGTGAGTTTTCGGGTTTGGCCTGGGGGCAGGGGCAACTCAGCACCACCCCGGCGGGTCTTGCTCGCATGGCCGGAGCAGTGGCCAATCATGGCGTAATGCAGCCTTCGCGCTACGTGGTCAGGCGGGCCGGAAAGTCGGTGCCGCTGGCCAAGGGAATTACACTCACTCAACAGCCCGCTGCCGATTTGCTGAAGGAGTTTATGATCGAACAGTCGAATCCCGGCGGACGGGCCAAAATCGAAATTAGCAAGGTGGCGGGTAAAACCGGCACTCCCGAACGGATGGTGCTGGGCGAGAAACAAAACGATGGCTGGTATGTGTTTTTCGCGCCCACGCCCAACGGCAAATCGCACACCGTCACCTGTGTGCGTATGGAATTAGGCGAGTCGTCGGCAGATGCCGTGAAGTTGTCGAACATGGTTGTTGCTCCTATTTTGAAAGAGCGGGGGTATTTAGGGTCGTTTTGATTCTTTTTGGACTATATGCCTGATTTTATGCGCCATTTCATCCTCTCGTTTCTTTCGTGGCTCCTAACTTCAACCTGCTACGCACAGGAGCCTAAATCAGATAGCTCATTTGTTCAATTGGCTATTAACCAAGCTGTTGATCAGTACAACACATCAATCTTCCGACAGGCGCACGTCTATGAAGGCAACGAGTATATCACCCACGATCACCGTATAAAAATTCACCCTTACTACCGCGTCGATAGTTTGCAGACCGGCTCCGTTTTGTATGATGGGGTGCGTTACGACAAGGTGAGGATGCTTTATGACATTGTTCGCGATGAACTCTCTATTCAACCGCCGGAGAGTGCGTTTCGGGTTCGGTTGCGAAACGATCACCTCTCCCAATTTTCAATCGGCGATTATCAGTTCACCCGTCTTGTCGGTGATAGTGCCGTAGGTATTCCAACGGGTTTTTATGAAGTATTGCATGATGGCAAAGTGAAAGCATTGTCGCACCGGGTGAAAATTGTGCATGAAGACATTTCACAGGGATTTTTTAAGGCTGATTATGAGCAAAAAGATCGTTTCTTTGTTCTGAAGGCCGGTGTTTACCACGAAGTAAAAACTAAAGGCACATTCCTTTCTTTATTTCCCGATCAGTCGAAGGCTCTTCGTAAATACATGCGTACGCAACAACTGAAATTTAAAAACCTTCAGCGTGAAGAAGCCATTACCAAACTGACCCGGTTTTATGAAACGCTGTAGTAGTAGGGTGGTTTTCTAAACCGCTGTTCTATTCACGGCGGATTACAAATCCACCATATAAAAACGATGCCACTATGCCCTTTTTATACCGCACACTTTTTCTCTTTTCTCTTTGTAGTTGTCTGATTACCACCGTTTTTGGCCAATCACAGCCGGAGCCGCCGATCAGTGGTGATTTCTCGACGCTGACGTTTGAGCAATTCGTGCAGCGCGTTGAGGGCCAAACGCCGTATCGGTTTTATTATACCCCTGCCGATGGTGACAGCATTCAGGCAATGCGTCGCATGGGGGAATTGACCGTGGCCAATCAGCCGTTGCGGGTGGTGTTGCAACAATTGTTGGATAATACGCGGTATCGGGTGGCCATAGACCGGCAGTATCGGGTCTATATCACCTCGGAGCGGGGCATCAACACCGAATTGCCCGTTGGGTATTTTCGCCGGGGAGCCGCCGACGGGTCGGGAACGGACACCACGATGGCGGCTTACCTGACCGATACCCGAAAACAACGCGCCGAGCCGGAAGCTAAAACGTTCGAAATCGGCAAACGCACCAACCCAATCAAACCGGGCCGGGCAACCATTGCGGGCTATGTTCGGAATTCGGCATCGGGTGAGCCGATTGTAGGGGCTGCCGTGTATGTGGAGAACCCGCGCATCGGCACCGCCACCGATCAGTTTGGCTATTATTCGATTACGCTGCCACGCGGAAAGCACGAACTGAAACTGCGAAGCATTGGCCTGAAAGATACCCGGCGCAAGATTATTCTGTATAGCGACGACAAGTTCGACATAGAAATGGCCGACGACGTGATTGCTCTGAAAGAAGTGGTGATCGAAGCCGAAAAAGACAAAAACGTGTCGGGGATGCAAATGGGGCAGGAACGAGTCGATATTCGGAGCATTAAACAGGTGCCAACCGCCCTCGGCGAAGCCGATTTGCTGCGGGTGGTGCAAACGCTGCCGGGTGTGAAAACGGTCGGCGAAAGTTCGACGGGCCTTAACGTGCGGGGGGGAGCCACCGACCAGAACCTGATTCTGTATAACGATGCCACCATTTATAACTCGTCGCACCTGTTCGGGTTTTTCTCGACGTTCAACCCCGACATGATCAAGAGTGCAGAACTCTATAAAAGTGCCATTCCGTCGCGTTTTGGGGGGCGGTTGTCGTCGGTGCTGGATGTGCAAACCCGCGATGGCAACAAAAAGAAGTTTGTGGGGTCAGGGGGAATTGGCCTGCTCACGGGCCGTCTAACAATGGAAGGGCCAATCCTGAAAGACAAAACATCATTCATCGTTGGGCTGCGTTCCACCTATTCGGACTGGTTGCTGAAGCAGTTGAGGAATGCGTCGTTCCGTAACAGTGCGGCCCAGTTCTATGATCTTAACCTGCACATCACCCACGAAGCCAGCGAGAAAAATACGGTCTATCTAACCCTTTACCAAAGCCGCGACCGATTCAAACTCAACAGCGATACGGCCTACCGATACCAGAACCAAACGGCTACCCTGAAATGGAAACACGTGTTCAACAACAAGTTATACAGCGTTTATACGGGTAGTTTTAGCGGGTATAAATATGACGTGTCGAGCGATAAAAACCCGGTCAATGCCTTCGATTTGTCTTTTGCCATCCGGCAAACACAGGCCAAAGCTGACTTCAACTTTTTTCCCAACAACCAGCACGCCCTTGACTTTGGCATCAGCACCACACACTACCGCATTTCGCCCGGCACGTTTGGGCCACGCGGGGAACAGTCGCTGATTTTGCCCGATATTGTCCCCACCGAACAGGGCCTGGAAAGTGCGATCTATATCGGCGACCGCTTCGACATCAACCCGAAACTGTCCATCAGCGGGGGTATTCGGTATTCGCTGTATTCGAATCTGGGACCCAATACAGTGTATCAATATGCACCTGGACTGCCCAAAACGGTGGGCAACATTGTGGACACGGTAGCCTATGGCACCAACAAACCCATTGCCACCTACCACGGGCCTGAATACCGGTTTTCGATGCGGTATGTGCTATCAACGACAGCTTCCCTGAAAGCCAGTTTCAACCGGACGCGGCAATACATCCAGATGATTTCAAACACCACCGTGATCTCGCCTACCGACATCTGGAAACTGGCCGATGCCAACATCAAACCGCAGGTGGGCGACCAATACGCACTCGGTCTGTATAAAAATAACCAGAAAAACACCATCGAAATGTCGGTGGAAGCGTATTACAAAACCATGCGCAACCTGATCGACTACCGGGGTGGTGCCTCGCTGATTCTGAATCACCACATCGAAACCGACGTGGTCAACGCCGAAGGAAAGGCCTACGGGGTGGAGTTCTTGGTGAAAAAACTGACCGGCAAACTAAACGGCTGGCTCAGTTATACCTATTCCCGGACCCTCCTGCGAACCACGAGTGCAGGCATCGGCGATGCAGTGAATCAGGGTAATTATTACCCCAGCAGCTACGACAAACCGCACGACATCACCCTGATTGGCAACTACAAACTCAGCCGCCGGTTTAGCGTGTCGCTCAATTTTACGTACAGCACCGGGCGACCAATCACGCTGCCTGTCAGCAAATACATTCTCGACGGTGCGCCCCGGCTGCTCTATTCAGAGCGAAATCAGTACCGAATCCCGGACTATTACCGCACCGATTTTGCCATGAACATCGAGGGCAACCACAAAGTCAAAAAGCTGGCCCACAGTTCCTGGACCATTGCTGTTTATAATTTATTGGGCCGACACAATGCGTATTCCGTGTATTTCAAGTCGGAGAGTGGCCGAATTAACGGGTATCAATTATCCATATTTGGCAACCCAATCCCGTCGGTAACGTATAATTTCAGATTTTGAAGTACAACGTAGCGGTGCTGCGTTGGGCCGTAGGGCCAATTGTATTGACTTGGTTTAAACTTTCTTTTGGCTAATAGATGGCCTTACGGCCCAACGCAGCACCGCTACGTTGTACGCAAATAATGCAAATCAACACCTTCATAAAACCCGTCATCTACCTCCTGATCCTGTTGGCAGGTGGTTGCGTTGACCCCTACCGGCCACCCGAAATTGCGGCACCGGACAGCTATCTGGTTGTGAATGGGTACTTTAACAGCACCCCCGGCACCACCACGACCATTCAGTTGGCGCGGACCCAGAATTTGTCTGATAAGAAAGTCCCGGTGGCTGAAACCAGAGCGCAGGTGAGCATCGAAACCAAGGGAAAAGCGACCTACACGCTCAGAGAAGGCACGGGGGGGACTTACACACTGACGGGTGTAAGCCCGCAGATTGGGGACTTGTACCGGCTGCATATCAAAACTACAAAAGGCGGAGACTACTTTTCGGAGTATGTGCCGGTGATTCCAACGCCCCCCGTCGATAGTGTGAGCTGGCGAATCGAAGACAACGGTGTGCAAATAAATGTAAACACGCACGACCCTAAAAACATTGCCCGTTATTACCGCTGGGATTTTGAAAGTTCGTGGGAATATACGGTTCCCTATTTCTCCACGCTGGAGGTTAAAGGCAATCAAATCGTTGATCGTCAGCCAAGTGTGTATCGCTGCTGGGGGAGTGAGAACTCGGTGAACATCATGACGTTTTCCACTACGCGGCTGAGTCAGGCCGTTGTTAGCCAGTTTCCATTGACGTATATTCCGGGAACGTCGTTAAAGCTGGGCGTTAAATACAGCATTTTGGTGAAGCAGATTGCCCTGAGTCAGAGCGGGTTTGACTATTATGACCAACTGGGAAAAATAACCCAGAATGTCGGCTCCATTTTCGATCCGCAGCCGTCGCAGATCACGGGCAATATTCAGTCGCCAACCAACCCAAACGACCTTGTGATAGGCTTTTTTCGGGTAGGGACAGTCGAAACAAAACGCCTGTTTATCCGTAGTTCGCAGTTGCCCAATTGGCCCAACCTATTGAGTGCATCAAACTGCGTTATCGACACGTTGACCCAGGCCGACGTTCTGAAAGCTCAACCAACTATTCTCAGCTACGACTTTGAACTACGGAAGTACTTCACCACGTCGCCCGACTGTGCTGACTGCCGAACGAAAGGGGGAGTCATTCAAAGACCTGTTTTTTGGGAGTAATATGTACACAAAAAACCAATCTTACGCCCTATTCTGGCTTTTTGCCAGCCTGCTGATACTGAATAGCTTAACAGTGTCAGGTCAACAGGCAACACCCGTTAATTCGTTGGTGCAATCATTCGATCAGTACCGGCGGCAATCGCTGACCGAAAAGCTGTTTCTGCATACCAATCAATCGTTTTATCTAACCGGCGAAACCCTGTGGTTCAAGACCTACTATGTAGACGGCTCGTTCCATAAATCGCTTACCCTGAGCAAGGTTGCTTATGTTGAACTGCTCGACAAGGAAGGCAGATCGGTGTTGCAAACCAAAATCGCACTCGCCTTGGGTGGGGGGAGTGGGAGCCTATTTTTGCCCGCTTCGCTGAATGCAGGGACGTATCGGATGCGCGCCTTCACCAACTGGATGAAGAATGTCAATGCCGACTATTTCTTTGAGAAAACAATCACAATCGTCAACCCCTTCAAACCCCTCGGCCTGCCTCTGCTCAAAACAACTCCCGACTACGATGTGCAGTTTTTCCCGGAGGGAGGTCAGCTTGTGAAGGGCCTGGCGAGCCGGGTGGCGTTCAAAGTCACCGACGAATCGGGGAAGGGCGTGGCTGTTCGGGGATTTGTGGTAAATGCTCAAAACGATACGCTAACCCGGTTCAATACCCATAAATTTGGCATGGGAACTCTGGCATTGCCCCCTGCTGACGGGACGTTACGGGTTGTTTTGGCAGATGAAAAAGGCCACACGATGACCCGCCCGTTGCCCGCCATTTTGCCGCAGGGCTACACCATGCGGGTGGAGGAAGCCGGAGGAGAGCAGCTAAAAATTACGGTGACTACTAATGTTGAAGGTGCTTCGGAAGTGTCCCTATTTGCCCATACCCGCAACGACATCAGGGTAGCCGAGCGCAAACCGATTCAGCAGGTAACAACTTTTTTGGTTGATAAAACGAAGCTGGGAGACGGAATTTCGCACCTGACGATTTTCGATGCACAGCAGAAACCCGTTTGCGAACGCCTGCATTTCAAACGGCCAACCAAAACTCTGACCCTTGGCCTGACCACCAATCAGCCTACCTATACCCCCCGCTCAACCGTCCGCTTGGATGTCACGGCGACTAGTTCGGCAATGGCCAAAGCGAACCCGGCAGCCCTGTCGGTGTCCGTTTATCGGGTCGATTCGCTGGGAGCAATGGATTCGGAAAACATCCTGAGCTATTTGTGGATGACCTCCGACCTGCGCGGCACCATCGAATCGCCCGCTTACTACCTTCAGGCCGAAACCGCCGACATCGCTCAGGCAACCGACAACCTGATGCTGACCCACGGCTGGCGACGGTTCCGGTGGGAGGAGGTGCTGAATCCAGCCGCTTTAACTTCCCGAAAACCGTTTCTTCCCGAACACAACGGACAAATTGTGGAAGGCACCGTAACCGACCCCGCCACGGGTGCGGGTGTCCCAAACATCGTCACCTATCTGTCATCACCCGGCAAACCAATTCGCCTGTTTACGTCGCGGAGTGATGCTAACGGGCAAATTCGATTTGAGATGGTCGATTTCTACGGGGCCAAAAACCTGATTCTACAGACCAACCCCGAAGACAGCCTATATAAACTGACCATCAGAAATCCGTTTCCCGATGCCTTGCCCAAAAACACGTTGACCGATCACCAAACGCCCCCCTTATCGCTGGACGAATCGCAGGCCGACCAACTGCTAAACCGAAGTGTAGCTATGCAGGTGCAGTCAACATTTTCGGGTAGTGCCAATCAATTTCGCTTACCGGCGGTTGACAGTTCGGCGTTTTACGGGCCACCCACCGAGACTTATTTGCTGGATGCTTACACCCGTTTTCCACGCATGGAAGAGGTTTTGCGCGAGTATGTTCCGGGGGTATTGCCCCGAAAGAAGCAGGGCCATTTCCGGCTGTTTGTGCCGAATGCCCCCTATAAAACCCTGTTCGATACGCCTTCGCTGGTGTTGATCGATGGCGTTCCCGTTTTCGACATGGATAAGGTGATAGATTTTAGTCCGCTGAAAATAAAGCAATTAGATGTGATCACGAATCAGTATTTCATGGGTCAGGTGGCATTCACGGGCATCATTAGTTTCATGACCTATAAAGGTGACATGGCTGGTTTTTCGCTTGACGGTCGCCCACTGAAAATGGATTATGATGGACTGCAACTTCAGCGGGAATTCTATGTTCCCCGCTACGACGCAACCCAACCCAAAATGGCTCGTGTGCCCGATGCGCGTACGCTTCTCTATTGGAACCCGGATCTGAAAACCGATGCACAGGGTAAGGTTCAGGTAGAATTTCCAACATCCGACCAGACAGGAACGTTTATAGTGGAGATAAACGGCCTCACCCCCGACGGATTTGCCGGTAGTGGACGGTTGCCGTTCGAGGTGAAGAACGCCCTGAAGTGATTTCACATGACATTTATTAATAATCTGAAACACCTGTTCGGGCTGGGAACTCCCCCCCCCGAACAACCACCAATGCCCCAACCGGCAGCCGTTCCGGCCCCAACCGCAGTGGAAAAAAAGCCCACTCCGGCTCCATCGTCGGGAATGCCATCGACACCCCGGCAGCGGGAAGCGATAGTTGGATTTATTGTGGAAAAACTGGCGGCCTACAGCAGCGAAACGGAGGCATTACCCGTGGGTCTTAAACTCTGGGTTCGTTGCGCCGATGGTGCCGAAGAAGACCGGATGGCTGTAGCTCTGTATGCGAGTCAGCCCGGCCATTTTCAGCAGGAACTGAGTCGCCATTTGGCCGACCACTATATTCGCCTGGCCCCCGACTGGAAATTCAGTCACCAATTCGTACCCGCCGAATTACCCGCCGAGTGTACCTATCAACGGGGAAATCTGGGCCTCGACGTGGTGCATCCGGTCACCGAAAAGCCCCTGCAAGTGCGGGTTAGGGCATTAACAGGCCAAACTGCCGAAGCTACTTACCTCCTCGACCCGACGGTTCAGTCGGAGTTTCGCATTGGTCGCGGGCAGATGGTGCAAACCGCGTCGGGCCGCGTCCGAACCAACGACATTGCCTTTGTGGATGCGGGCGAGCCTGGTTTCGATGCTGAAAAAGGCGATCCCAACCTAAGCGTCAGCCGCCAACACGCCACCATCCGCTACGATCCGGCCAAACGCCGGTATTGCCTCATTGCCGACGCGGGGGGCCTTCCCGCCAACGGCAACAAAACCAAAATTCTTCGCACCGACGACACCATCGAACGGGCCGACCTCCCCGGCGTTGGCTACGTGATCAAACCCGGTGATCAAATCGAACTGGGCGGTGAGGCCAAATTGCTGCTGGAATTGGTTTGAGGGGGCAAATGCTGCCTTTCCCATTTCTTAAATTTCGTTAATTAACCCCCGATTGTTCATTTTTGCGGGCACCTTTACCGTTACATCCATGAACGTTGCTATTGACTGGGGAAATTCATCGATTAAAGTGGGTTGGTTCGATGGTTTGGCATTGGTTCAAACGGGGCAGTTTGCCACCGTTGCCGAATTGGCGGATGCCTTGAGCCGACAACCCGCCCAACGCGGCATTGTATCCTCGACAAGCCAACCGGCCGAAGCCCTGCAACATGAGTTGGAACAAAGTCAGTTGGGGGGTTCGGGTATTGAATCGGGTGGGATGCAGTGGCTGTTTCTGAATGGGCAAACACCCGTTCCTATTCAGAAGGACTACGACACCCCCCACACGCTGGGGGCAGACCGGGTAGCTGCTGCCGTGGGTGCCACGTTCCTGTATCCGGGCGAAAATTGCCTGATTCTGGATCTCGGCACCTGCATCACCGCCGACTGGCTCGATAGCAAGGGCGTGTTTCGGGGAGGGCTGATTTCACCGGGTTTGCGAATGCGATTGCGGGCCATGCACGAGTTCACAGCACGGTTACCATTGCTGGCCGTGAATCGGGAGAATCCACCCGACTGGCCCCGGCTCGATGCCCGTAACACCCACGAAGCCATGCTGAGTGGAGCCATGAATGGAATGCGGCTCGAACTCGACGGTGTCATTGATGAGTACAGGCAGAAACACCCCGATTGTCGGGTGCTGGTGTGCGGGGGCGACGGACCTTTGTTTGAAAGTCGTTTGAAACCCCCGATATTTGCAGTGCCGCCGTTGGTACTGTGGGGATTGAACCGAATATTACACTATAATGTCTAAGAATTATCCGATTATTAATAGAATTGCCTCGATTTCCATTTTCGTCTCAACGCTGTCAACCTCATTTGTTAGTGCTCAGGGCTTAGGAAACTCACCCTATTCGGCCCTGGGACTGGGCGAAACCTACAATCAGGCCAACGCGGCAAACTTCGGCATGGGTAGTGTGGGCATCAGTAATTCCAGCCCGTTTTATCTAAACCTGCAAAACCCGGCTCTGCTGGCTCGCCGAGGTCGTTTTACGGCGTTTGAGGTAGGTTTGATCGGTCAGTATAAACCCCAAATCAGCCAGATTCGGGCTGGTGCGACGCAAAGTCAGCGCGATTTTGGGGCAAACCTTAACTATGTCGCCCTTGCTTTTCCGGTGTCTCCGCGCTGGGCTATGTCGATTAGTTTGCGACCATATAGTTACGTGGATTACCAGACCCGGAGTTATGGCCGGGTGTCACAAAACAATACCAATACCATCTACGAAGCAGAATATACCTACTCAGGTCGGGGCGCGCTCAACAAAGCCTCCTATGCTACAGGATATCGGTTTGGAAAGAATATTTACGTAGGGGCCGATTTCTCGTACCTCTTTGGCAACATAACGAATAACTCAAACTCCCGTTTGTTGATCAATGAAGGGACAGGTAGTGCCAATAACCCCCAGGATATTGTCGTGTCGCGTTCCAACCGGGTCAACTATGCCGACTTGATTGTTAAACTTGGTGCCGCCTGGCGGCCTAAACTGAATGACAACTGGACGCTGAATCTCGGTGCCACCGTAGATCCCGGTACCTCTATTCGGGCCACTGAAACCGATGTTTATCAGCAAATTACGATTAGTGGCGATGGAACGGGTGGCTCTAATTTATCGGACGAGGATACCCTTCGTAACAACGCGGCCTCATCGGCCCGTCTACCGCAACAGGCACACTTCGGCATTAGCATCGAACGGAACAACAAACTAACCGTAGGCGTAGATGTAGGCCTTCAACGGTGGTCGCAGTACCGCACTGTTACGGGTCAATCGGGTAACCTGAGCGATGCGCTCACAGTTGGAGCCGGGTTAGAATATACGCCGAAAGCAAGTTCGACTAAGTATTGGGATTTAGTAAGCTACCGGGCTGGTTTTCAGTATATTCAAACGCCTTATTCTGTTGAGGGAAAGCGCGTCAACGATATGAATGGTAGCTTGGGTATGTCGTTGCCTATCGGTTCCTATTTTGTCAATTATATTAATTTGTCCGCTCAGGGTGGACAGCGGGGTGTATTGACCGGCTCTCAAATTCGCGAGCGATATGTTCGGTTCACGGTAGGTTTCTCACTGAACGACTGGTGGTTCCGTAAGCCGGTGCTGGATTAATGCAAAATGATGACTGATGAATTGACTTTATGGGGAGGATGTTTTATCAGAGCCAAACGGTTGCTGAAACAGATTTCTTATCGCCGGTTTGTTTCCCGGCTTTCATTCATCATTACGTATTACGCATTCATCATTTTCCTTTCGGGTTGTGAGGAGCAGAAAGCTCTTAAACAGACCAAAGCGTATCAGGGGCCTATCGAAGAAATTGATGGCGTGAAAATGCTCTATAGCGAAGCCGCACAACTCCGCGTTCGCATGACTACCGCCCGGCAATACCGCTACCAAAATGACGACCGAAAATACCCCGAATCGGTCAATATCCTGTTTTTTGGACCCAACGGTGAAGAAGTGACCACCCTCCGCTCTGACTCAGGCCGCTACGACAAAGCCAAAGATCTTTATACGGTGATGGGGCATGTGGTGGTTATCAATAAACAGAAACAGGAAAAACTCACCACCGACCAGTTGAACTGGAATCCCCGCACTAAAAAGGTATACACCGACCGCCCCGTTTTGGTACAAAGTCAGCAAACCGGCGAACGTCTGAAAGCGGAAGGACTCGACTCCAACCAAGACTTTTCGCAGTACTCACTTCGCGGACGCGTCACGGGTGTTTTCAACGTGGAGGGTAGCGGGTTATAAGGAACGATCACCCTTTCCAGGTCTTCAACTCCATTTTCTCTCCATCAAAAACGCCGTAAGTACGGGAGTGAATCCATTCACCAAGGTTGATATAGCGACTATTGGGGCCAACGACAAGGTCGAGGGGGAGATGCCGGTGACCAAAGATGTAGAAATCGTGGTGGTGTTCTTTTTCGATAGCTTGGGAATACAGGAAAAGCCATTCCCTACCTTCGCCCAAAAATTGTTCCCATTCATTGCCACCATTTATCCGGCTCCGTTGCGACCAGGCTGAAGCCAGCGTAATGCCAATATCGGGGTGGAGCCAGCGAAACATCCAGCGAGCCAGGCTACTCTCAAACACTTTTTTTAGCTGCTTATAAACATGGTCGCCGGGGCCGAGGCCATCCCCGTGGCCAATATAAAACCGCTTGCCATTGAAGTCATATACACGGGGTTCACGATACACAGGTATACCCATTTCGATCGTGAAATAGTCGCTCATCCACATATCATGATTGCCCGTAAAGAGGATAATGGGCAGGCCTGCATCGGTCAGTTCGGCGAGTTTGCCCTGCAACCGGCTGAACCCTTTGGGAATGCTCCGTTTATACTCAAACCAGAAATCAAATACATCCCCAACTAGAAAAATGGCTGCTGCATCATGCCGAATGGCTTCGAGCCAAGCTACCACGGTCCGTTCGCGGGTACGGCTTTGTTCGGGGTTGGGCGTGCCGAGGTGAAAGTCGGACGCAAAATAGATTTTCTGGCCGGGAGTCAGTGAAATGGTATCTAATGGGGGCATAAACAGAAAGGAATGGGCAAACATATACCCCGCAAAATTAGTAGTACTCTACAGAACAACTTTTCTTTTTATAGACATGACTAAAAAATCCATTCTTCTGGCTGCCTTTCCCCTACTCTTGTTTGCCTGTGGCCGACCCACCACCGACGATGCTAACGATGCTGCCGGAACAGGAGGAGCCGATCTGGCCCGCGAAGTGGTTGGCGTACATATGCTGAGTACGGATGCCAATTACGACGAACCCTGTAATTACCTGGCCGAAGAGTTCGTTACTAGGACGTTTAATCTGGAAGGGGTGACCCTCGAAAAATTTGATCAGCCCAATGGCTGTGATTTTGAGTGGGGCAAAAATAAAGTAGGCCTAATGATGGGGGGACGCAAACCATTTCCGTCGATCTATCACGCCGAATATGTGTTTGACCGGCTTTATCAGCCGAGTGCGAAAAAACTGGCAGAAGAGCAGGCAATGGCCGAACAAGAAAAAGAGCCGCTCAGTGGTCCCGACACGGAAGGGACCGGTGCCGAAGGTGCTAATCCAACCAATGCAACAACAACCCCTAACGGAGCCAAAGGCGGTATTCCTGCCGATAACGACACCGCCAGCACTGTTTCCGGTGTGACGAAGCAGGCGGCAAAATTTGTTGAGCCGGCTAAATCACAGATGGGCTTTGTAGCCGTACTGGGCGTGGGCGACAAAGCCGTTTGGGAACCGGCCAAACAGACCATGCATGTGCTGTATAACAATCATATTTTGAACGTGTTGGTAAAAACAGCCGACTCCGAAGCCGTAAAACGCCAGCGGGCCGTTACGTTGACAAAAGTGGTTTTGGAACAAATGGCAGAGTAGGTCTGGTGGATTTTCAATCCACCAGACAAACAAAAAAGCCCCATCTCAGTAGTGAGACGGGGCTTTTTTGTAGATTACTCGTTAACTTAAATCTGTGGGAGCGGAAGCGATTCGGGATTAACTTCCGGGCTAACAACTTCGTCAGGAAGCACAGAGTCTGTACCACCTTCACTCCGCTTTTTGTAAGCCTGATAGGCCGTGTCACGCTCAAAGGGACGCTTGCCAATCAACCGCTCCAGATCGGCCTGATAAAGAATCTCTTTTGATAACAACTCCTGTGAGACAATCTCTAATTGATCGCGCTTGCTGAATAACAACGCTTTGGTGCGCTGATACGCTTCGTCAACGATTTTACGAACTTCTTCGTCGATATTCTTGGCTGTCTCTTCCGAATAGGGTTTGTTAAACGAATATTCTGACTGCTTCGAATCGTAGAACGAAATGTTGCCGATTTTCTCGTTCAAACCATACATCGTTACCATGCTGTAGGCGAGTTTCGTGATACGCTCCAGGTCGCTCAGGGCACCCGTCGATACTTTACCAAACACAACATCTTCGGCGGCACGACCACCGAGGGCCATGCACATCTCGTCCATGAGCTGTTCGGTGCGATACAAATACTGCTCGCGGGGCAGATACTGGGCATAACCTAAAGCAGCTACTCCACGGGGTACGATCGTTACTTTCACGAGTGGGTCGGCGTGTTCGAGATACCAGCCTGCCACCGCGTGACCAGCTTCGTGGTAGGCCACAATTTCTTTCTCTTCGGGAGAAATGAGCTTGTTCTTTTTCTCCAGACCACCAATTACCCGGTCCATAGCATCCTGAAAATCAATCATGTGGACTGATTCACGATCCCGGCGAGCGGCAATCAGAGCTGCTTCGTTGCAGACGTTGGCAATTTCGGCACCGGCAAAACCGGGCGTTTGAGCCGCCAGTTCTTTTGGCTCCACGTCAGCGTTCAGCTTCAGCGGCTTCAGGTGAACTTTGAAAATGGCTTCCCGACCAATAATGTCGGGTTTGTCGATGCTGATTTGCCGGTCGAAACGGCCTGGGCGAAGCAAAGCCGGGTCCAAAACATCAGGGCGGTTGGTTGCCGCCAAAATAATGATGCCGGAGTCGGTGGCAAAACCATCCATTTCAACGAGCAGCGAGTTCAATGTGTTTTCGCGTTCGTCGTTGGCACCGGGCATAGAACCCCGCCCCCGCGAACGACCCACTGCGTCGATCTCGTCAATGAAAATAATGCAGGGTGCTTTTTCTTTGGCCTGCTTGAAGAGGTCGCGTACCCGGGCGGCACCAACACCCACAAACATCTCAACAAAATCGGACCCCGACAATGAAAAGAACGGCACACCAGCTTCACCGGCAACGGCTTTAGCCAACAAGGTTTTACCCGTACCCGGAGGGCCGATCAGCAGGGCACCTTTCGGGATTTTGGCCCCGAGTTTGGTAAATTTGCCGGGGCTTTTGAGGTAATCGACAATTTCTTTGATTTCTTCTTTAGCTTCTTCCAGGCCAGCCACTTCGCTGAACGTAATTTTTACTTTGGCTTCGGCATCGAACAGAGCTGCCCGCGACTTACCGATATTGAAAATCTGACCACCGGGACCACCTGCTCCCGACATACGTCCAAGCAGGAAGTACATGGCCAGAATCATGATAATCAGAATGCCCCAAGTGCTGATAAAGCTACCCCAGTCACTGCGTTGTTCAACGCCGTATTCAATTTTATCTGCTTCAGGCGTTGTGGCCTGTAGTTTGTCGAGGTCGTCTTTAAACGATTCGCCTGAAACAACCTGAAAGGCGTAATGAGGTCCGTTACCCGTACCAAAGTAAGGTTTTTCGGCAAACAGGCTTTTATATTTGGGGCTTTGCAGGGACTTTTCATTCAGCGTAATTTCGACTACTTTGTCGTTGACCACAGTGACCTCGGCCACCTCACGGTCTTTCACCATCCGCTCAAAGCGTTTCAGGGTTGTTTCACGAATCGAGCTGGTACGGCTCATAAACGTAATTCCCAGAATAGCCGCAATCAGCAGGAAGACGATCCATCCCTGGAAATTCGGGCGTTTAGGCCCACGGGATGATAGCGGATTTCTATTGTTATTATCTGGCATTTCGACAGGTTGTACAGTAAGGGATTTTAATAACTAACACCGATTATAAAGCGAATGTTTCGCATCCGAAACTTCACTGATAAACGGTATGAAAAGGTACTTGAAGGGATGTTTAGTAGGCATCGGGGGCCGTATCTGGTTTTGTCTCATCCAGATACTGAACGTCGGCATCACCCCAAAGTTGTTCGAGGTCGTAGAAGGCCCGTCGCTCCTTTTTAAATACGTGCGCCACCACATCGACGTAGTCCAGTAATATCCATTCGCGGTTCATTTTCCCTTCTTGATGCCAGGGATTTTGTCCCGTATTTCTATGCACTTCTTCATCAATAGATTGAGCAATAGCGTCGATCTGCGTATCAGAGTTACCCGAACAGATAACGAAGTAATCACAAATGGCATTTTTTACCTCCCGAAGGTCCATCACCACTACTTCGACACCTTTCTTTTCCTGCATGCCCTTCACAATCAGATCCCGGAGTTCTTCGGAGGTTACTTCATCGCTGTTGGTTCGTTTACGTGCAGCGGCAGTTTCTTTGTTAATTGTCATGCGTATGGTTTGAAATCACAAGCCAGCTTTTTAAGCTAAACTTCACAAAATTAAGTTTGCAAACTTATTTTTACAGAAAAAAGCTAAACGAGCGGGTACGTTACCATAGGGCGAAACCGCCCGTCGCACCATCAAATAACCTTTTCAATAAACATAACAAATCTTTGTACAAAATCCATCCCAAAACCCTTTTTATTGGACAAAATAGTTATTATCTGCCAAGCTGTCAGTCCACTAATGACGAAGCCGCCGATTTGATCGCCCAAACGCCCCCCCCCGAAGGCACCCTGGTGATCACCGACCGGCAAACGGCGGGGCGCGGGCAACGGGGGAATGTGTGGTTGGCCGAACCCGGTCAGAACCTCACGTTTTCGACCCTGCTCCGCCCCCATTTTCTGGCTCCAACCGAACAGTTCTGGCTCAACATGGCTGTTTCGGTGGGTATTGCTGACGCGCTGATGCCCCTTACGGACGGGCTGTTGCGGGTGAAATGGCCCAATGATTTGTATATAGACGATCAGAAAACAGGGGGTATACTCATTGAAAACACGATTCAGGGAGCGTCGTTAGCCTGGTCGGTAGTGGGGCTGGGGTTGAACGTGAACCAAACCTCGTTCGCACTTACCACAGCAACCTCGTTGCAGGCCCGGTTTCCGTTGCCGGAAGGCTACAACCTGCCCGGTTTGCTGGCAACCCTGTGTGAACATATCGAGAAACGCTATCTGCAACTGAAGGCCGGTCAGCGAGCTTCACTAAAGACAACCTATCTGCAACGATTGTTTCGGTATCAACAGACACACGTGTATCGGGACGTAATGACTCAGGAACAGTTTAATGGAACCATTGTGGGTATCAATGAAACCGGGCAATTAGGCATAGCCGTGGGGCAGGCAATTCGCTACTTTGGCTTTAAAGAAATCGAATTTCTTTTGACCTGAAATGCGGCTCATCGTCTGCTAAAGTCGATTATCCTACTCTACCCTTAGAGTAAGCCGCTTAATTTGGTTACCAACCCGTTTTATTTCGTCTAAAGAGTCGGCAAGTCACCCATGCCTGCCACCTGAAAACCACGTGACTGAATGCTCCCTGTTTCTACGAAACGCTTAACCGCGTTGTGCCTGATAGGAATCCTGTTGATCGGTATACGTTCTTACCCGCTTCAAGCGCAAACCACCCCGGCAAATCCACCCCTGAAAACACCCCTCAATGGACTGGAAACCATTGAGAACGGCATTATAAAAGTAGGTGTCGATTCCTATTACGGCGGCTCAATAAGCTACGTCTCCACGGTTGGCGGAATCAATATGGTCAATAACTTTGACCTGGGTCGGCAGTTTCAGATCTCTATGTATGGCGGTCCTTCCAATTTTTCTCAAAACGGGCATCCCTATTGGGCCGGGCTGGGTTGGAATCCCGTGCAGGCTGGCGATGTCAGCGGAAATTCGGCGAAGGTGCTGGCGTTTGAAAAACAAGCCAATTTGCTGTATGTCAAGACAATGGGCATTCAGTTCGCGCTCAATAATGTTTCGTCTGAGGTAATGATTGAACATTGGGTGCGGCTGGTGGGGAACGTGGTGAAAGTTCACGCTAAAATCGTGTTGAGCCGGGCCGACAAAACACAGTATCAGGCTCGTACCCAGGAGTTTCCGTGCCTGTATGTCAATGGTGTTTATAATACGATCTACGCCTATCAGGGCAGTAATCCGTATGGCAATGAGCCGATGACCAAACTCAGCCCGCCAATGGAAATGGCCTATTTGCGGCCTGTGACAGAACCCTGGATGGCGGCTACCGACAAAAATGGCTTTGGTGTTGGGTTATTTGTACCGTATAACTACCAGTGGACAAAGGCGTTTTTCGGTGATCAGTTGAACGGGGGCGAGTTCGATAACACAACGGGTTATGTGGCCAATACGCGGTTTGAAGTCCTCGACCATAACCTTGTCCACGAATGGGACTACGACATAGTGGTGGGCAACATCAACGACATCCGGAAGTACGTGTATGAGCAGCCCCGGCTTGCGCCCACCATCAGCTATACCTTCGATAACTCGCGGAAAGGCTGGTACTACAGCAACGCAATCGACACGGGATGGCCCATTCAGAATCAGCTCGACATTCTGATTACCGACAAAGAACAGGGGTCTGCGAAGTCGCCAGTGGGTTTCTGGCGGGGTCGCGATAACAAAACGCTGTATCTGCGGGCCGCTTTCAAAGGACAGTCCGACAAATACCGGCTGCATTGGCGGCAGTTGAACGACCAGGAATTCTACGGAATTGCCGACCGTTATCTGGATTTCCCGATCATCGACGACGGGCAGTATCACACCTATGCAATTGATTTGAGTCAGAAAACGGGTTGGATTGATCAGGACATTATCCAGATTCAATTGCGGCCCCGCTGGGATGGTCCCGCCGTGAATGGCTGGATGAAAATTGAGTCGATATCCACAAGCCCCGATGCCAGCCCCATTGCCTCGGTGCCAGTTCCAACAGTAATTCCGATAACACCCCCTATCACCACAACGACGGTAACGCCCGTAACTCCTGCCACGGTTGTTACGCCAACAACGCCCGCCACGACGGTAAGCCCGGTAACGCCCACGACCGTTGTAACCCCAACAACGCCTACGACCGTTGTTACGCCTGCAACGCCCGCCACAACTGTAAGCCCGGTAACTCCCACAACGGTTATAAGTCCCGTTACGCCCGCCACAACCGTAACACCTGTAACTCCCGCCACAACCGTAACACCAGTGGTCTCTGAAACGGGTGTGGCACTACAATTAGTGGCTCCCATGTATGACTGCATGACGGGTGGCATAACCTTCAAAACAACAGGTGGCAATGGCACCCCAATCGAGTTCATGGCTGTTGGCATAACGGCCTGGACTACCAGGGTGAGCAACATCATCGATGTGGGGGTTCGACAGGATCCTATGAGCAAGCCGGTGACTCTGATGGCTCGCCAAAGTGGCACCATCGTCTCCTATACCTTCGATTTCCGAGCCAATTGCCCTGGCTCAACAACGTCTTTGCCCCCCACGCAACGGATTGAGGATAACCCACGCACTAAGGACAATCGCTCTGATTGCCGGTGTCCGGTATTTACCATTAAACGGGTGCGCTGAGGTTAGATAGGCAAACGTTGGGCGATCAAATTAAATCTTGCCTAAAAAATGGATTTCTTACCTGATTAAACTATATGAATTAGTATTCATATAGACTTAAGAGTCAACGAGTTTTGTTGTTTAGTCTAGTGTTTTTAAACAAAAAGGGGGGTTGGTCTAAACTTACGTTGGTATTTACTCTATAGGTTTGATAGTTATATTGCGGCAGGCTTGATCGTTTGGCAAGCCGTATATCTAACCAGTACAAACCCACGTAACTGAATGGCTTACGTTTTCCCAAAACGCCTAAGCGCGTTGTGTCTTGTTGGGGGTTTCCTGACATGCACCTCTGTTCTGCCGCTCAAAGCGGATCCCTTTATCTCCGACAGATCGCCAGGCAAAGCTCCGGTACAGACAACTGCCGGGACCCCAATCAACGGGCTTGAAACGATTGAAAATGGGATAATAAAAGTAGGTGTCGATGGCCGCTATGGTGGAGCGATCACCTACCTCGCCCCGGTTGGCGGCACCAACATGGTTAACAACTACGACCTGGGTCGACAGTTTCAGATAGCCCTCTACGGTGGTCCCAATGATTATTCTAAAAATGGTCATCAAGCATGGGCGGGACTGGGCTGGAATCCCGTTCAGGCGGGCGATACCTACGGCAACAAATCGGAGGTGATTGCTTTTGATAAGCAACCAAATCAGCTATACGTCAAAACCATAGGCAAACAGTTCGCCCTGAACAACGTTGCCGGCGAAGCCACCATTGAACACTGGGTTCGGTTGTCGGGTAATGTGGTGAAAGTTCACGCCAAAATCTCGTTGAACCGCGCCGATAAAAGGCAGTTTGATGCTCGCACGCAGGAATTTCCGTGTTTATATGTCAATGGTGCCTACAACAATATCTACACCTATCAGGGCAACAATCCATATAGTAATGGTGGGATGACCAAACTCACTCCGCCCATTGAGATGGAATATCTACGGCCCGTAACGGAACCCTGGATGGCGGCTACCAACAACCAGGGATTTGGCGTTGGCCTCTACGCACCCAATAACTACCAGTGGACCAAGGCGTTTTTTGGTGACGATTTGAGGGGTGGGGAGTTTGCCAGCAGTGCCGCCTACGTGGCCAATACCCGGTTTGAAGTGCTCGACCACAACATTGTTCACGAGTGGGATTACGAATTGGTTGTGGGTAACATCAACGACATTCGTAACTACGTCTATAGCCAGCCACGGTTATCGCCAACAATCGGTTATCGGTTCGACAACTCCCGCAAAGGCTGGTACTATACGAAAGCAACCGATACAGGATGGCCTATTCAAAATCAGTTGCAGGTGATGGTCGACAATACCCGCGAGGCATCCATTCATTCGCCGGCCGGGTTCTGGCGTGGTCGCGACAATAAGACACTGTATGTGCGGGCCGCTTTTCAGGGTCAATCAGATCGGTATCGGCTGCATTGGCGGCAATTGAACGATAAAGAGTTCTACGGACAAGCTGACCGATACCTTGATTTTCCGATAATCAACGATGGGCAATATCGCACGTACGCCATTGATTTGAGCCAGAAAACGGGTTGGGTCGATCAGGACATTATCCAGATTGCCCTCCGGCCCCGCTGGGATGGCCCCGATGTGAATGGTTGGGTGAAACTGGAGTCCGTTTCGGCCAGCCCCGACGGAAACCCCGTTGTTACGACTCCGCCCCCCCCCGTAACGCCCCCAACAACGCCTGAACCACCCCCGTCAGGAACAACGCCCCCGCCAACACCCGGCACCACGCTGCAACTAACCGCTCCGGCCTATGATTGTGGCACGGGAGAACTGACGTTCAAAACAACTGGTGGTAATGGGTCTGCCATTGACTATAAGGCTGTGGGCATAATGGACTGGACGACCAATGTCAACCAGCGTATCGGTGCAGGCATTCGGCAAGACCCGTCGAGCAAACCCCTGATCCTGATGGCGCGGCAAAATGGGGTTGCGGTTTCTTACACGTTCGATTTCCGGGCCAGTTGTTCGGGAAACCCCACTCCCACCCCTCCGCCCACAACGACTGTCCCCCCGCCCGCAACCGGCACTGGATTACAGTTGATTGCCCCGGCTTATGACTGTGGCACGGGAGCAATGGCCTTTAAATCAACGGGTGGCAACGGCTCCACTATTGAGTATATGGCCGTGGGTGTGATGGGCTGGACAACCAATCCCAACCAGAGTCTTGCCGCAGGTATTCGGCAAGACCCTTCGAGTAAACCGTTGACCCTGATGGCGCGGCAAAATGGCACTACTGTTTCGTATACATTCGACTTTCGGGCTACATGCTCCGGTTCACCGCTGCCAACATCCCCAGGGGGAGTCGGCAGCGGTAGTCCAGGTCAGGGAGATGCCTCGCCACCAAGCCAGCAACTCCGGATGCTCGTGCCCGATTATAACTGTCAAACCGGTGGGTTAACATTCCGGTCGGCGGGAGGCAACGGCGGAGCGGTTGAGTACATGTCGGTTGGTATAACGGGCTGGACAACCAATGCCAACCATGCCATTGAAGCCGGTATTCGTCAGGATGCTCAATCGAAGCCCGTAACGCTACAGGCGCGGCAGGGTAGCACCGCCGTGAGTTATTCATTCGATTTCCGGGAATTCTGTAAGAGCGGTCAGTCGCGTTTGTCTTCGGCAGAGGAGCAGACTTTGCAGGTGAAAATTCTGGGTAATCCGGTTGCCGATCAGTTGGTGGTTGTGGTCGAAAACTACACCGGCGAAACACTTACATTTAGCCTTGTCAACTACAGTGGTCATGTTTTCGATACGCGCACGCTCCGCAACGACGACAGGTCGGGGCAACACGTCTTTGACATTGGCGGGCGGGATGCGGGCCTGATTTTGTTGCAGGTGAGCGACGGAGTCCGCATGACAACTGTGAAGGTCGCCCGGCAGTAAGTTCTGTAGGGATCATAAGTGGTAAATCTCGTTGTTCCCGGTCTTTCTGGGAATAACGAGATTTATCTTTTTCGACCCATGACGATCCCCGACCTCCGGCACTGGCAACGCGAACTTAACCAGGAACTTAAAGACATTCTGGCCTATTGGCAACGCTATGCCCCCGATCCAACCAATGGTGGTTTCTATGGAGCCGTGGGCTACGACAACATACCAAAACCCAATGCGGCAAAGGGCGTTGTATTAAACAGCCGGATTCTCTGGACGTTTTCGGCAGCGGCCCTGCACACACAACACGACGATCAGTATTTGCCTACCGCTAAACGGGCCTTTGAGTACATGGACACCTATTTCCGCGACCGGCAACACGGGGGTGTATACTGGATGGTGGATGCCAAAGGCCAGCCTTCCGACGACAGTAAGCAGTTATACGGCCAGGCATTTGCGGTCTATGGCCTGAGCGAATATTACCGGGCCACCCGCCATAAACCGGCTCTGAACTTTGCCCAGGAAATTTTCCAGGCAATGGTTAAACATGCCTACGACCCCAAATTAGGCGGTTTTACGGAGGCCTTTGCCCGCGACTGGACCGAGGCTAAATCCTATGCCATTGCCCGCAAAGAGAACGGCGAGAGCAAAACCATGAACACCCACCTCCATATTCTGGAAGCCTTCGTGAGCTTACTCCGGGTGTGGCCCGACCCTACCGTGAAAACGCAGGTTCGGGGGTTAATTAATGACTTCCTGACCCATATTATTGACCCAAAAACGCACCGTTTAGTCCTGTTTCAGGGTAACAACTGGGAACCCCGACGAACGGGCATTAGCTATGGCCATGACATTGAAGCCTCGTGGCTTTTGCTCGAAGCCGCCGAGGTGTTGCACGATGCCAATTTGCTGGCTAAAGTACATAAAGAGTCAGTGCTGATGGCGAAAGCAGCCATGTCGGGGCTGGACCCGGACGGGGGCATGAACTACGAATATGAAGGGCCTGACCAAAACTTACCCAAACAGAACCCGGCCAACGGACACTGGAACCGCGAACGCTCGTGGTGGGTGATGGCCGAAGCGATGGTTGGGTTCATGAACGCCTACCAACTCACCAAAGATAAAACGTATTTGACCCACTCTGCCAACAGTTGGGACTTCACCAAAAAGCACCTGCTCGATACTAAAAATGGCGAGTGGTTTCTGGGAGTCGATGCCACCGGCAAAGTGTTGGGAAACGATAAAATCAGCCCCTGGAAATGCCCGTATCATAACGGGAGGGCCTGTATTGAGACGATGGAGCGAATTGGGAAGTTGATTGACTAAATTTCTCCGGCTGTAGATATTTCTGAAACGTTCGCTGGTCGGGGCAGTTTCTTCCAGTCGGTGGATAATTTGGCTGACCGGAGTTGCGCCTAAACAACCATTTAGACGAGACAGTCAACGCCCCAACTCTGCAAATCCACAGAACCATCACCCATTGACCATTATGATCACGCATGATATGAACTCGATGATAGAGATTGGCGAGCAGATCACGTTTCTGCATCAGGGCCACAGACTGTGGGAGGGCGACAACAACAACTCACCAATTCGACTGTGCCCAAACTAAAGGAGTTTATCTACGCCAACAAACTGTTGCGGGATATGAGCAAGTAGGGGAGGGGCACTGTCAGCCGGAACTTGCCTAACGCTGGAAGCCTGCCCACGCGGAGCAAAAGGCCTTCTTCTGGTGGGAATTTACGAATCCTGAGCCAAATTTGCACCTTTGTAAAGCAATACTTGTATTATTGGTAAAGAACCAACGAAATATATGGCACGACCAATTAAGGAAACCCCTGTCTTGACAGGGCAAGACGCCAAAACGTTTATTGAAGCCATTGAAGCCAGCCAAACTAAAAAAGCATCGGCTGAAGAATTGGCTCGTATCAATCGTAACTACGAACGCCTGAAAGCAATGGCTAAACCAGGTACGTTTTGAGTAGTCAAACTGTTTTTCGTTTACCTCCTGATCATCTCATCAAGCCGTTTGATTGCGGGGACGCTGATTTGAATGATTTTCTGCTGAATGATGCCAAAGCGTTTCAAATACAGCGGCTGGCTACTACCTACCTGATTGAGAGCGAGACAGACACGGTTGCTTTTTTTAGCATTCTGAACGACAAAATTTCAGTTGATGATTTTCTGGGCGATAATACGAGCCGTAACCGGTTTAATCGTCGTCTGCCCAATCCAAAACGATTTAGGAGTTACCCTGCTGTAAAGTTGGCCCGATTAGGAGTCAGTAATCATCACAAAGGCGGTGGGTATGGTACGCTCATTATAGATTTTCTGAAACGCCTACTAACGGACAGCCCAACAGCTTGCCGGTTTTTAACCGTTGATGCCTACAACCAAGCATTGGCTTTCTATGAACGTAATGGTTTCTCATACCTGACAACCAAAGACGAAGGCCAACAAACCCGTTTGATGTATTTTGACCTCAGTACATTGAGTTGATGGTCAATAATCATTAAGCCCGCCAATCACCCCATGCGGAGCGCAATAGCTCGCATAATACGGTAGAAGCCACTTTTGTAACAATCCATCTTGTTGTTCTCTCGTTCATGAACTTTGAATAGCCCTGCCAGATACCATTGCTCAAACTGGTCAATACACTCAATTACACCCTTTTCAGCTTCGTGAGCGTGATAGTTTCGCTCATCATAGGGCAATACTTCGACTTCGTTATTCTGTAAAGCACGAGAAAAGACTATGTGAAACAGATCGGTTATGATAATGAACGGCTCCCCTTCCATATACTCAATGTCAGTTACTCGACTTTGTGACGAGCCAAAGTAAGTGCAGGCAGACCCGCCCGGTTGTTGAAGAGTGGGCAGCCAAATATCGACGTATCTAAAGCGGTCTTCGTAGAGATATTTGATTGACCATTGCGCTTCAGGCTGAACGGTTGCAAACTCCGCCTGAAAAGCGGAAGGCCTGAGTTTGATTACGTCACCAATTTGAACGGGTATCATTAGAAAACAATTTTGCTCCGGCAAACCGAAGTTAGTCAGCCAAATGGTTTGCACCGTTAGCCGGAACTTGCCTAACGAGTTAAAACCCTCTCTGGCGCACAGACCACAGATATTTCTTGCTATTCTTGCTCACCAACGCCCACATGGGGCGTTGGTGAGCGAAGCGAGCCTTTTCACCCCTGCCCACGTTGGGTTGACCCCGCTTGGCTCCGCAGGCGTGCCCCCTGTCGCCCGCGACACGGCACTGCACCAAACATTACCCTTGCTTAAGATGCCCATATTCGGGTATCAATATCTCAGAAAACTCAACCTCAACTGAACCAAGTAAAAATACTAAATTCCGAATACTTGCGGTATTGATAACAGAGTTCTCTTGGTTATCGAAACTTTCAATTGTCAGTATGTAAATGACCTCTGGCCGTTCCTGGAGCAAAAATGTCCCGCCACGATGCTGATTTGGAGTAAGCCAAAACCGATATTTTACTCCAGTAGAATCTGTTAAGAGGCCAAAATAATATTTGTCAAAGTTGAAATGGCCATAACCATCATCAGTGCGCTCATCCATCTCAACCTCCCATTTTTTTGAAATGTATTGAGCTAACTCATCTATTACCAAATCGCATTTCACAGAATAATAAGACGAGTTGCATTCGTAACCGCTGTAAACCAAGTTACTGACAAAGGTTTCAAAAGATTTTTCCCTTAGCACTTCTTCGGGAAATTCACTGCCTGTCTCTAAGTCAAAAACACAAACCTCTGGTTCTAAAAAAGCAAATTCACTTTTCCACCCATAATCAAAACACAGACAAGAGTGACCATCCATTGCCGAAATGACAATCAATCGTTCGGGATAGCAATGTTCTGAATTAGCCCATTCCTTTATCTCATTGGGACGAAGAAATTCACGTAGAACTCCCTCAAAAGTGTCGTAGAAATGAGGGTATCCATTCAAAGGGGCAATTGATGAACCATTGGTCAAAAGTCCGCCTGTGAAGTCATATTTTTTACTTTTGTAGCCTTTCTCTCTCACACTGCCTCCATTTTGGAGTAGCATCAATTCTTTATAGAGATTGGGTAATTTTAGCCCAAGTTGGGCTTCTCGTGCCATTATTTCATCCTCAGTTCTCCCCCTACTATTTTCATCAAATCCTTTTGCGGGCTGTTTCCAGAAATTATTCATACAAGTTTGGTTTCCAACTAATACCACCGGGCGTTTGCTTTGTCAAACGAAACCCGGAAATGCAATCCCTAACTGGCCTAACCGGGACGTTCGCGCTGTAAGCCGAAGCCAGAATTTGAAGCCACAACTTGACTCACCCCGGCGTGCGAACTGTCGCCCGAACGCTGAAAAACGCACCGCCCGACGGCTCCTGAGCTGCGCTTGTTGTCATACGAGCGAGGGAACACACAGAACCCAAACGGCACAGACTGCACCCAACGACCCTGAGTGCTGATGGCCAATTACGCTACTTGACAGAACGCACGTACCCGCTGCCTTTATGCACTAAGCGGGATGGGCTGCAAATTTTCCTGCGGAACGAGCTACCTGTCGCCCGCGACACGGCACACAGCGAGCAAACATGAACGATTAGTTTAAGGTCAATGAAGCTACTGGGAAAACATCTTCTTGTAAAGTTCCTGATGAATCAAACCATTGACATCTTACCTGTTCTTTGTCCTCTACGTTTGTAGCCAGAATAGACCCAAATTTAAGCTTTGTCCCATATGCCATAACTGTCATTTGAGGGCCGCCTGACTTAAGTTTAACTACGCTACCAATTGAAATTTGTTCCATTGCGTTTTGCTTTTTTTGATTGAGCGCGAAACCCCTTGTTGTCGCAAGAAGCCTGGAATTTCAAGCTCTAAATTTACCTACTCAAGCGTTTACCTTGTCAGCCCATACCTGATTGACCAGGACGTTTCTCGTGTCAACCGGAACCCGCCCTGCAAGCCCGACTACCCAATTTGGGCATTCATACTGTCGCCTGCGACACGGAAATGGAAGCTGCTGCTTTGATATTCCACCCAACGACCATGAGTGTTGATGGTGGGCGAGTCACTCCACTGAACGAACGTACTTTCGACCTTTACACACTCATTTGGTTGGGCTGCCAAGTCTCCTTCGGGACGAGCTGCCTGTCACCGGAAAGCTGCCCCGTGCGGAGTGATACTACTCAAATGCCCACTCATTCTCAGGGTTACTTTGTGCCTTTTTTACGATGCGCTTAAACTCCTTTTTACTTTTTAGAAGTTGTAGAATGTAGCCTGCAACTTTGAACTGACTCGCTTCACTGCCCACGTATAATACACAAGTTGATGCCTCCGTATCATTCTCAATCTCCTCGTACAAAATGGGTTCTTTTTCTTGAATCCAAGTCAGAAAAAGAACCATCCATGAATAGCCTGTAATTCCAATTTCTTTGGATTCCAGATGTTCAATTAAATCCTCGTATTCATCCTGTAAGTCGGCATCAACATCAATTTCATAATTTTTACCCCTTGTCGATTCACAATCTACTAAGCTGCAAGGATAATAAGTCTCATCATCAATCCAGGTGTCGCCGTCTTGTATTTTCATGTTTGTATTTTCAACGTTTCTCTTGTCAGCCGAAACCCGCCTGACGAGTGTCAAACCTGCCCAACCGGGGCGTTCGCCTTGTCAGCTGAGACTTGGAAATGGAAGCTTAAACCTAACCTGTCGAGACGCGCTACCTGTCGCACGTAACCCGCCCATGACTCCCATCCTGGCCGGTTCACCCAACGTCCGTGAGGGCTGATGGTGATCAAGATATTTGACTGAATGTGAGCACCTTTCAACCTTTACAACCTCACCTTCGTTGGGATGAACCTTTCCTTCGGGGCGAGCAACCTGTCACCGGAATGCTACCAATGCTGGAGCTAACCAATGGTGTATGACATGCTTTCGGCATCTAAATCTGGCCGTTTACCAGAACGAAATGATTTTACTAAAACATTACCTTTTGAATCGGTCGAATAATAAACTACTCTATCTGTTATGACAGTATCAATGATTTCAAAATATGTATCTAAATCTATACAGTAGAGATGTTTATCTTTAGACCAATCTGAGTTGAAATAAAAGCCTAAAACTTTTGATGCAATAAATTCGGCTTCATCATCCGGTAAAGATTCATCATCAATGTGCCAATCAAATTTTGGCTGAAATATGAAACTGTGAATTAACATGTCAGTTAATTTCTTCAGGTTGATCGTGCTTTTAGTGCTTTGATTATAATCATATATAGTCTCAATTCCTTCACTTAAAGAATACTTGTTCACAATATCTTCGATGATCTTTGGATGAACTAAAACCGGGAAACTCATCTGTTCGAGTTCGTCTGAAAGTCTTTTCGATTCTATCATCTTTCTAATCACAATCGAAGTGTAAATGGTAAACTTTTGGAGTTTTATAAATACCACTTCATACATATCCCTCTCTTCTGAATCTTCAGTCTCTTCATACTCTGCGTCAAAATTAAGTTCAGTAATATCAAGGAAGTGCCGAAAACTCTCCAACTCAGTTTTTAAATCTTCTTTCCAAACAACAGAATCAAAAATCATAAATTCTTTAATATAAATTTCATCACCTGTTAACCTTCTTGTTCTGAATTATAGCCTGTCGACCGAAGCCGCCAAATTAGTAAAAGCCAATCTGCCGGAGCGTTCATCCTGTCACCGGAACCCGGAAATGGAAGCCCAAAGGTTGCTTTAAAAGCCATGCAACCTGTCAGCCGCGACCCGCCGAATATGCATTTTATGGACCTGCACCCAACAACTAAAAGTACGCAAACTCACAGAACTAAAATAAATTGACTATCAATTGTTTTTAGTTCTGCATAACCATAAACTATCCGACTCCGAGAGGTTCCTTCTTCTCCTCCCCTACTGGTGCGCGGTATTTTTGGAAGGGTGCTTTCAGGATGCCGCCGATGTGGGCGTGTTCGTGGGGGTCAGGATGGGTGTCGAGGCCATAGTGCAGGTTGCGGCCTTCCTCGGCTACGTAGGTGCCGAAAAGTTTGTCCCAATACGGGAAAATGTTGCCGTAGTTAGTGTTCGATAACGGAAGTACATAATGGTGGTGAACGTGGTGCATGTTGGGAGTCACCACAAACCAGTTCAGCACGCGGTCGGCCCAGCGGGGCAGCTCGATGTTGGCGTGATTGAACTGCGATAACACCACCGACAGAGCCTGGTAGAGAAACACCAGCCACATGGGCGCACCCATGATCACAACAGCCGCGAGGGTAAACACAAACCGAATCACACTCTCGCCGGGGTGGTGGCGGTTAGCGGTGGTGGTGTCCACATGATGATCGGAATGGTGAACCGCGTGGAATTGCCACATCCATTTCACATGATGTTCGGTCCAGTGGGCCAGCCAGGCACCAATCAAATCGAGCAGCAACAACCCAACCAGAACGGTGGCCCAGAGGGGCAATGTGACCCATTGCAACAGACCAAAGCCCTCCGCCACAACCCATTGGCTACTCTTTACAAGGATGAATGCCAGTCCGAAATTGACGATGATGGTGGTCAAAGTAAAGAAAAAATTGATCCCGGCGTGGCGGGTTTTATTGTATCCAAACCGAAACAAGGGGACAGCACTTTCAATAAGCCAGAAAAAAGTGATTCCTCCAATCAGTATCAAGCTCCGGTGTGAAGAAGGAATCGTTTCAAAATAATGCACAAGGCGTTCCATAGGTATATTCTGGTTTTTTCTCCAATAAAAACAAAAATAACCCTTCGTCACCATTAATCATTCGTCTGTCCCGTACTATTTATACCTTTCCCGGAAGCACGGTCTTTTATCGGTGATTCGTCAGCGACAACCTCCACCCGCTGCTGCCTGTTTTGCCGCTCGAAAACATGCATCAGGACGATGAAATAGGACAGCAGAAGCGGCCCGACCACCAAACCAAGAATACCAAAGATCGGCACCCCCAGCACAATGCCCGTGAGGGTGATGAGCGGGTGAACATCGCCCATTTTTTTGGCCAGCATAATCCGAAGCAGGTTGTCGATGTTGATAATCACGATCACGCCCACCAGCAAAATGCCCAGCCCCTCTCCCGTGGCACCCTGCGAAAACTTAATGAGGGCGGCAGGCCCCCAGACCAGGGGCGTTCCCAGAATCGGGATAAACGCCATAAAAAACGCGATCATTCCCCAGAAGGCGGGGTCGGGGGTGCCAAAAATCCAGAGGGTTACGCCCGTCAGAATCGCCTGTACCAACGACACCAAGGCCTGTCCCAGCACGTTGGCGTTCGTGTTGTTTTTGAGCGACTCCCCCAACTCGTTCAAGGTCTTTTGGTCGAAGGGCAAATAGCGTTGCAGGCCCTTCATGAAGGCTTTTTCCTCCATGAACATGAAATACAGGGCAAAATAGAGCAAACCCAGAATCACAATAAAATCGAGGGTACCAACCAGGATCAGCGGCACTTGACGGCTGGCAAATGAAGCTCCCTGCGTCACCATCTGCCGGATGTTTTGCTCCGTCGTGATTTTGAAGCCCGTGACTTTTTCCAACTGTTTCACCAGGTCCAGAATCTGGTTGGGGTTTCGGGCGTATTCCTGGATTCGATCAACCAGCAGCCCACTCAGGACCGCAAAGGGCATGATGATAACGATCAGCGAAAAAAGCATCAGCAGCACCGTCACCAATCGTTTGTTCCAGTGCTTTTCGGTGGTCAGTTTGTGAAACCACGGACGAAAAACAACGAACAAAATAGCCGCCCCCAGAAACGCCGTGGCATAATGACGCAAGCCGAAAATAATGAATCCGGCAATAACCATAAGGCTGGTAATCAGCAGTATCCGCTGTTGACGCGGGGTATAGATATTAGCCATAAATCCGAAATCCTGTTAGCATTCCGTCGCGCTGAGGGCCAGGCCCGCTTCGGAGGTTTCTTTGTATTTGGTTGACATATCGCGGCCTGTGGCTTTCATAACTTTAATGACGGCATCTAAGGAGATTTTCTGATTGGACGGGGTGCCAACCGTGGCCAGCAAAAAGGCGTTGTAGGCTTTCACGGCACCCATTGCGTTGCGCTCGATGCACGGAATCTGCACATAGCCGCCGATGGGATCGCAGGTCATGCCGAGGTGGTGTTCGATGCCGATTTCGGCGGCTGCTTCCACCGCTTCGATGGTTTTACCCGCGCACTCGGTCAGGAAGGCCCCGCCCATTGCCGAGGCCGTACCAATTTCGCCCATACACCCCATTTCGGCCCCCGAAATACTGGCGTTGTGTTTCACCAAAAAGCCAATGGCGGCTGCCGCCCACATCCCCCGACGGAGCGTAGGTTTATCGTAGTGAAAATGATGTTTAGCCAGATAGGTCAGCCCCGGAATCACACCCGACGCGCCCGATGTGGGGGCCGTCACCACGATTCCTCCAGCGGCATTTTCTTCAGAAGCCGCTAAACAGTAAGCATTTAGAAAGATCAGAAAGCTGTCGCTCGTTTGGGCCAACCCTTTTGCGTGTTGGTATAAATGGGGGGCTTTCCGGCGCAACCGGATGTTTCCCGGCAACACCCCTTTGTGCCGCAGCCCCCGCCGAACGGCCCGGTGCATGGCCTCCAGAAGCCCGTCGATGCGCCGGTTTATTTCTTTTTCGGGTTGCCCCGTGATGGCCTGCTCGTTGGCCAGCATCAGTTGCTCCAGCGTTAGTTTTTTTTTGGTCAAATGGGCTTTCAACTCCTTCATACTCTGGTACGGATAGGGCAAGGCAGACCCGTCGAATTTGGCTTCGGGTTCGCCTTTTCGGATCACGAAACCGCCCCCAATCGAGTAATATTCCTGTTCGGTCAGCGTGTTTTGGGCGGCATCGGTCAGCCGCAGCACCATTGTGTTGGCGTAGGGACTCTCATACTTTTTGCGCTCAAAATGGATGTGTTGAGGGCCAAGTTGAACGGTTTTTTCGCCCAGATCAATGGGGTATAAAACAGTCGGGTCTTTCAACAAAGCCAGCAGTTGGTCGGGGTCGGTGGTTTCGGGTTGCCAGCCCAGCAGCCCGGCCACCACAGCCCGGTCGGTGCCGTGGCCTTTGCCGGTGGCACTCAACGAGCCATACAGATAGACATGAATGTCGGTAGCCAGGCCCAGCGTTTCGGTGGGGAGTTGGGTGGCCCGCTGCCGAAAATCGAAACTGGCTTTCATGGGGCCAATGGTGTGCGAACTGGATGGCCCTGGCCCAATCTTGAACAGGTCGAAAATGGAAGTTGTGATGAAGGAAGTTATCATAGTGCAGTATAGGGAAAACCGATCCGGCTTTTGAAGGTACAGTTTTTACCTATTCTTAACTCTCTATGCGTCAATTTTCGATCAATCGTCGGCAATTTCTTCAGGGTACGGCGGCCTCGTTGGCCCTTTCTTCCATAGGCGCAACGGCAATGCCTTTCAGCGCGGCAGACAAAACCTACCGGGTGGGCCTGATTGGCACCGGCTGGTACGGAAAAAGCGATTTGTTCCGCCTGATTCAGGTGGCCCCCGTCGAGGTGATCGCCCTCTGCGACCCCGATAAAAACATACTCGAAAAAGCGGCTGACCTTGTCGCTACCCGCCAGCATAACAAGCAGAAGCCAAAACAGTATGGCGACTACAAAAAGATGCTGGCCGAAAACAAATTTGACATTGTGTTGATCGGCACCCCCGACCATTGGCACGCTTTGCAGGCTATCGACTGCGTGAAAGCTGGAGCGCACGTTTATGTGCAAAAGCCTATCAGCGTGGATGTTATGGAGGGCGAAGCCATGGTGGCCGCTGCCCGAAAATACAACAAAGTGGTGCAGGTGGGTACGCAGCGCAAAAGCACCCCGCACCTGATCGACGCCAAGAAAAACATTGTGGATGCCGGTTTGCTGGGCAACATCAAGCATGTCGAAATGTGCTGTTACTTCCACATGCGGGCCAACGGAAACCCACCCGTGGAACCCGTGCCAGCCTTTTTCGACTACGAAACCTGGACCGGACCTGCACCCCTCCGCCCCTACGACGGGCTGCCCCACATTCGGTGGTGGCGCACGTTTCAGGAGTATGGTAATGGTATCACGGGCGACATGTGCGTACACATGTTCGACACGGTTCGGTGGATGCTCAACCTCGGCTGGCCCAAGCGCATTAGTTCGTCGGGAGGTATTTATGTACAGAAAGAAGGCAAGTCGAACATTGCCGATACCCAATCGGCTCTGTTTGAGTATGATAACCTGAACTGTGTGTGGCAACACCGCACCTGGGGAACTCCCAACAACCCCGATTATCCGTGGTCGTTCACGCTCTACGGCGACAAAGGAACTCTGTGGGCCAGTACCATGCAATATGATTTTGTTCCCGACGGTAAGGAGGGCAAAAAGATCCACATGGACGTGGTCTATGAAAAGGAGAAATACCCCGAAGACAACACCGAAGAGCGCATCGAACTGAACGCGGCCCCGGCCACCCGGCTCCACATGCTCGACTTCATCAAAGCCATCGAAAAAGGCGGTTTGCCCATTGCCGACATCGAGCAGGGACATATTTCAACGTCCAGTTGCATTTTGGCCAACATGTCGATGAAACTGGGTCGCCCGCTGGTGTATGACCCTCAAAAGCGGATTGTGGTAGGTGATGCCGAAGCCACCAAACTGCTCGAACGCCCCTATCGCAAAGGATACACGCACCCTGATCCGAAGAAAGTGTAGGGATTTCGGATTGGGGAACGGTCCGCCGTCGCGGTTCGGATTTATTGCTGACGCGAAAGCCAGTCATGCGTCAGCAATAAATCCCCAATCCGAAATCCAAAATCCTCATGGTTTCCACCGCCATAAATACCGGCAGGCCAGAGTGCGGTGCGGTCGCCAGGCTTCGGCGATTGCGTGGAGCTGTTTGATCAATGGGCGGCCCGTTTCGGTGAGACCATAGGCTCGCACAATTTTCTGGCGAATCACCAGATCGTCAACCGGGAACACGTCGGGGCGGTCGAGCACAAACATCAGCAGCATTTCGACTGTCCAGCGGCCCACGCCCTTGATGGGAATCAGGTATTGCACAATTTCCTCGTCGGTCAGCACATCGAAGAAGGGCCGGTCCATCCGGTTTTCCAGTGTGAACGTGGCCACGCTTTGCAGGTAATTTATTTTCTGGAACGACAAACCTGCACTCCGTAAATCCCCGGTTGTTTTCGCCAACAGACGCGCCGGGTCGGGGTAGCCCTCGGCTTCGGCCGTTTCGGAAAACAGCAACCGGAACCGCCGAAAAATGGCATCGGCCGCTTTCACCGAAATCTGCTGCGAGACAATACTTTCCAGGAGAGCCAAGTAAACATCGTCTTCCCAGTGATTAACGACGGATTTGAGCAGGGGCGTTTGGGCAATAATTTGCCCCATGATGGGGTCTTGCGCGAGGTGGGCAAGCACGGGGCTGTGGTCAGGTTCAGTCATATCGATGGCGGAGTTCGGACTTGATGTCGGCGGCAATTCCGTCGGTCAGGTCATCGAAAAAACGCCAGGCCGAAGGTACTAAAATACTGGCAGTTGACAGCGTGTGACCATTCAACGCCCGAGTGTCGCCCGTGAAGGTTTGCCATTCCGTGTGCCAATCGCAGGAGCGGCTCAACTCGTCGTTCCAGACAACGGCCCCACTCGCCCGGTCGATGGCCTGAATGCGGAGGGCCATGTGGGCGGTCACGTCGCGCCGGTAGGTGGTCAGTGTTCCCTTCACCTTTTCTCGGATCTCCACCTCGGTGGTATCGTTTATCTTTTTCTTGCCTACCACATACGTTTCATCACTCTCCACGGTTTGGCAACTGCTGCTCGTATTGTCGCGCAATGGGCTGTAGTTGCTCACAACCATCTGAACCGTTTGGTGAATGGGAAACCCTTCGCCCGCTTCGGGGTCGGCCATATAGATGCGCGACAGGGGCGAGGGAGAGGACCGCTGACCCACGCGCCGGAAAACCTCACTTTGCAAATCGCGCGTCTCCGACCTGTCGAGTTCCCTTGAGGGCGTGAGCGGCTCCACCACCACGCGCAAAATGGCATAAGGCAACACCGTTTCGGCTTTGGCGCAGGCATCGCGGTAGTTCTGGACCCAGGCGTTGGCCCGTTGATACTGATCAAAGGCATCGCGGGCCGCCTGTAGGTTTTGCTGGTGATACGGAAAAGCCTGTTCAGCGGCTTCGTAGCGGTCGGCAGCGGCCAACGTGCGTACTTCGGCCAGGTTTTGGGCGTAGCTTGCCGGGTATTTATTGGCCCAGTCCAAACCCGACCGACGGGCAATGTCGGTGGTTTTTTGGAGTTGCGTGTAGGCTGTCACGGCCCGTTCCCACCGAAATGGCTCCTGACTCCGGCCAACGGCCTGAATCGTTTGCTGATGGCGGTTATAGGCTAATTGAAAGGCTTCTTCGAGCACAAACCGGGCGTGTTTATGGTCGGGTTTACGGGCAAACCGATTGGCGGCTTTGGCCACGGCATCATCGAAGTCGCCCTGACGAAGGGCGGTTTTGCCACTGCTACAAGCCGTGAGCAGCACAACGGATAGGGCGAAGGTGAGCAGGCATTTCATACGATTAGGAAGGTAACGAGATTTGGTCGTATGACAAACTTGGGTGGGAAAAGATTAGTTAACGTTTCGCTTTTTACGCCCGCAAATGCTCATTTTTGCCCCTTATGAGCCGTCGTCATTATAAAGCAGTCCAAAAAAAAGCGGGCACCTCGCCCGGAACCGTCACCTACGTGGGTCGCGAGGTGGAACACGCCACCCGATTGGCCCGCATCGAATACAATGTCAGCAACTACCGGATCGACGATTCGGGGCGGCTGAGTAGTTGTCGGTTGCCCAATACAGAAGTTGATTATGTTACGTGGCTCGATGTCGATGGCATTCATCAGTCGCAGGTGATCGAGACCATTGGTCGGCAATATGGGCTGCACCCGCTTTTGCTCGAAGATGTGGTGAACACCGAACAAAAGCCGAAACTCGAAGTCTATGACGAGCGGATTCTGTTCGTGACCCTGAAGATGCTGCACTGTAATGATCAGCTTAAAGAGATCGACTCGGAACACGTCAGTTTTGCGCTAGGCACCAATTTTTTGGTGTCATTTCAAGAGGAACGTACCACCGATATTTTTACGCCGGTGCTGGATCGAATTAAAGCCTCGGCGGGGAAAACCCGGCACAATGGAGCCGATTATTTGCTTTATTCGCTGATGGACCTGGTTGTGGATCGCTATTTTGAAATACTGGATTTTATTAGTGGTCAATTAGATACGCTCGAAGATCAGATTGTTCTGGAGCAGACCGATGGACCATCCCGCAACAGCAACAGCCTTCGGCAGCAAACACTAACTGAACTCTACACGCTGAAACGCGAATTGGCCAATACCCGGCGGGTTGTCTGGCCCCTGCGCGATATGATTGGCCTGTTGATCCGCGAAGAAAACCCCCTGATTCAGCCCGGCACACTCCCCTACCTCCGCGATCTCTATGACCACATTACCCAGGTTATCGAAACAATCGACTCCTACCGCGAATTGATCCCCGGACTAATGGATGTGTATCTATCCTCGGTGAGCAACCGCATGAACTCGGTGATGAAAACACTCACCATTTTCTCGGCCATTTTCATGCCCCTAACCTTTATTGTGGGAATTTACGGTATGAACTTCAAGTATATGCCCGAACTCGAAACCCGAAACGGGTATTTTATAACGCTGGGCGGCATGGCTACCATAACCGCTGGTTTAATAATTTATTTCCGCCGACGGGGGTGGCTTTAGACAGTGAACAGTGAACAGTAAGCCGTAAGCAATTACCCAATTACCAATTACCCAAACTCAATGATTTGGATTACGGACTCAAGACAAGTAATCTCTGACCCCTCAACCAGCGTTTTTTTTGCCATTCGGGGCGACCGGCACGATGGCCATCAGTATGTTACAGAACTGTATGGGCGGGGGGTACGGCAGTTTGTGGTGGAGCGGTCGGCAGTGCGGGCAGAGTGGAAACGGCTGACCGACGCGCAATTTACGGAGGTCGATAATGTGTTGAGAACGCTACAGGAAGAGGCCGCACAACACCGACAGCATTTTTCCATTCCGGTTATTGGCATTACGGGCAGCAACGGAAAAACCATTGTAAAAGAATGGCTGGCACAACTTTTAGGCGGAGGGCCGCCCCCGGCCGATTTTGTGATTGCCCGAAGCCCAAAAAGCTATAACTCGCAGGTGGGGGTGCCACTGTCGGTGCATCAACTGAATGAGTCGCACACCCTCGGCATTTTTGAAGCGGGCATCTCGCAACCACAGGAGATGGCCGCGCTCGAACCCATCATCCGGCCAACCATCGGCGTTTTCACCAACATCGGAACAGCGCATGACGAGGGGTTCAAAAGTCAAAAACAAAAGGTGGTCGAAAAACTCCGCCTGTTCACCCGCGCTCAAATTCTCATTTACCGCGCCGATTATACCGACATCGACGAGGAGGTTCAGTTGCTGCTCAAGGCCGTGAACCCCGCCATCAAACTCGTGCGCTGGTCAACAAATGCGAATTTCACGGTTGAGTATACCGTTGAGTTTCAGAATGGACTTCTGCGCCTGAGCCATTCGGGGCATCCGGTTTGGTCGTTGCAATTACCCTTTACTGACCCGGCTTCGGTCGAAAACCTAACCCACTGCCTGATTGTGATGCATCAATTAGGCATCACCGATGCGGGACAACTGCAAAAAAGGCTCAATCGCCTGCGTCCGGTGTCGATGCGGCTCGAACTGAAAGAAGGTGTTCAGAATAGTGTGCTGATTGATGACTCCTATAATAATGATGTGGCCGGGCTGCAACTGGCTCTCAACTTCATGAATCAGCAGCGCACCCGTCCCCGGCAAGTTGTGATTTTGTCGGATGTGTTGCAGTCGGGGCAGCGCGAAACTGATTTATACACCCAAATTGGACAAATTATCAGCGAGCAACAACCCGATCAGTTCATTGGGATTGGGCCGGTATTGAGTCGGCAAACGGCTCATTTCCCCCCAAACAGCCTGTTTTACGCCGATACCAACGCTTTTTTAGCCGACCTAAAAACTGATTGGCTACGCGATGCCGTGGTGCTGATAAAAGGAGCGCGGGCCTTTGCGTTTGAGCAAATCGTGAACCGGCTACAACGTAAAGTACATGGTACGGTGCTCAGTATCAACCTCGATGCCCTCACCCATAACCTAAACTATTACCGGGCCAAAGCCGCCCCGAATCGTCGGATCGTTCCCAAAATCATGGTGATGGTGAAAGCCTTTGCCTATGGCAGCGGCAGTGCCGAAGTAGCGCAACTGCTTCAACATAACCGGGTCGATTATCTCGCCGTGGCCTACGCCGACGAAGGCGTGTCCCTCCGCCAAAACGGAATCTACCTGCCCATCATGGTGATGAACCCCTCGGTCGAAACCTTCCCAACCCTCCTCGAACACCGCCTTGAACCGGAGATCTACAGCATGAAGCTGTTGACGGAGTGGGGGAGTTTTTTAAGGAGTGAGGAGATAGGAGTGATCGGTCCGACGGGTCGGAGTGAGCTTCACCTCAAAATTGACACCGGTATGCACCGGCTCGGTTTTCTGCCTGACGAATTACCCGACGTGATTGCCTATTTAAAGGAGCATACAGGGTTGCAGGTAGCCACAGTGTTCAGCCATTTGGTAGGAGCCGATGAGTCGGTGTTCAACAATTTCTCGCGCACGCAATTCGAGCGGTTTGTGCAAGCCACCGATTTGCTCCAACAGGGTCTTGGCTACCGACCAACGCGCCATTTGCTTAATTCGGCAGGTATTGTGCGGTTCCCGGAGTTCCGGCTCGACATGGTCCGGCTGGGGATTGGGTTGTATGGCATCGAAAGTAGTCACATTGAGCCGGGGCAAGTGATGCCCGTTGGCACCTTGCGAACCGTGGTAAGCCAGATAAAAACCGTGCGGGCGGGCGATACTGTGGGCTACAGCCGCCGGGGAGTGCTCGACCACGATGCCCGCATTGCCACGCTCGCCATTGGATATGCTGATGGCTACGACCGACGGTTTGGCAATGGCGTGGGCGAGGTATGGGTCAACGGCACCCTTTGCCCAACGGTTGGCAACGTGTGCATGGACATGACCATGATCGACGTGACAGCAGCCACTGTTTCGGAAGGTGACGAGGTTGAGATTTTTGGACAAAACCTGTCGGTAACGGCTTTGGCAAAGCGCATTGACACTATTCCGTATGAACTGCTGACCAACGTGAGCGAACGGGTGAAACGGGTGTTTTTCACGGAGTAACTAGAATCAAATTAAAATTTCCCATAAACTAAATCAATGTTTGAAATATGAATTATCATACATAAATTGTCCCCATCATCAAACCCAAAAATGTTGTATGAATAACAAACTTTCCTTCGGCCAGCGCATGCTGGCAACCCTGGCATTCGGCACTCTACTCTATAGCTGCCAGCCACAAAGTGACCTCATTCCTGCTGAAACAGGGCAGGCCCGCGTTGCCGCCCAGAGCGACTATGTTCCCGGCGAAGTGCTGATCAAGTTCAAAAGTGGAACGGTCAGCGACAAGGTTTTGAAGGCGTTGAGTAAAGCTAAAGTCAGCAAAACCGAAAAGATTCTGACCAAAATGATGGAAAAAGGGGGTGATGACCAGGGGCTTACCCTCGCTACAACTTCGCTCGACGTTTTGGCTGCTATTACGGCCTTGCAGCTTCTGCCCGAAGTGGAGTACGCCGAGCCGAACTACATCTACACAACCGATGCAACTTCCAATGACACCTACTTCACCAGTGGGCAGTTGTGGGGTATGTATGGACCGGCCACCTCGCCCGCCAATCAGTATGGCTCTCAGGCGGCAACGGCCTGGGCCGCCAATAAAACTGGCTTGAGCACGGTTATCGTTGGCATTATTGATGAGGGCTGGATGCACACCCACACCGACTTGTCGGCCAATCGCTGGGTGAATCCATACGAAACCGTCAATGGCAGAGACGACGATGGTAATGGCTACATCGACGACGTAAATGGGTGGGACTTTGCGGGTAATAATGCCTCCATTTACGACGGTACCAGCGATGACCACGGTACACACGTGGCCGGCACCATTGGCGGCAAGGGTGGCAATGCTCTGGGCGTGGCTGGTGTCTGCTGGAACGTGAAAATGATCGGTCTGAAGTTCCTGGGTAGCACGGGCGGCACCACGGCCAACGCCATCAAAGCTATCGACTACTTGACCGACATGAAAACGCGCCATCCGGCACTGAACATCGTGGCCAGCAACAACTCCTGGGGGGGCGGTGGTTTCTCTCAAACCTTACAGAATGCCATTGAGCGGGCTAACACAGCCAATATTCTGTTTGTAGCAGCGGCTGGCAACGGCGGCTCCGATGGAGTTGGCGACAACAACGATGCCGTAGCCAACTACCCTTCCAACTATCCCAACGCTAACATTATCGCCGTAGCAGCCATCACCTCTGCCGGGGCCAAGTCTGGTTTCTCGAACTACGGAGCAACCAAAGTTGACATTGGCGCACCAGGCTCAGGCATCTGGTCGACAGTGCCGGGCAGTGGTAACACATCGAGTTATGCTTCGTATAACGGCACCTCAATGGCAACGCCCCATGTGACGGGTGCAGTCGCACTGTATAAGTCATTATACCCATCGGCGACGGCGGCTCAGATCAAATCAGCTATTTTATCTAAAGCTGTACCAACCTCTTCGTTATCAGGCAGATGTGTAACTGGAGGAAGACTTAGCGTAGCAACGTTCTAATGAATTGACACAGGAAAGTGCATAGATTTATGAGTATAAATACTCAATTAACCAACATAAAAACCGGGCTAATTACCCGGCTTTTATGTTGAAAACACACTCATCCATTTACCTTTCAATAAATTATACTTACAATTTTTACTCATAATTGCATTTATGTCTATATTGACAGTCAAACACACAAAAAGATCATCAATGACTCACAAATTTTCCTTCGGTCAGCGCACGCTGACAGCCCTGGCATTTGGCACTCTACTGTATAGCTGCCAGCCACAGATTGATTTGGCCCCTGTCGAAACAGGGCAAGCCCGCGTTGCCGCTCAAGGCGAGTATGTTCCCGGCGAAGTACTGATCAAGTTCAAAAGTGGCACCGACGATGCCAAAGTGTTGAAGGCCTTAGGCAAAGCCAAAGCCAGCAAAGTCGAAAAGATCCTGACGAAAATGATGGAGAAAGCGGGCGACAGTCAGGGCGTTACCCACGCTACAACCTCACTCGATGTGATGGCCGCCATCAGCCAATTGCAAGCACTGCCCGAAGTAGAATTTGCCGAGCCAAACTACATCTACACAACCGACGCAACATCCAACGATCCTTATTTCACGAGCGGGCAGTTGTGGGGCATGTCGGCCACCAACGCATTCGGTAGTCAGGCTGCAACGGCCTGGGCAGCCGACCATACCGGAGCGAGCAATGTGATCATCGGCATCATCGACGAAGGCTGGATGAATACCCACGCCGATTTGGCAGGCAATGGCTGGGTGAACCCGTTTGAAATTGCCGGTAACAAAAAAGATGATGATGGCAATGGCTACATCGACGACGTAAATGGATGGGACTTTGCGGGTAATAATGCCTCTATCTACGACGGTACCAGCGATGACCATGGTACACACGTGGCCGGCACCATTGGCGGCAAGGGTGGCAATGCTCTGGGCGTGGCTGGTGTCTGCTGGAATGTGAAAATGATCGGTCTGAAGTTCCTTGGGCGTAATGGCGGCACCACGGCCAACGCCATCAAAGCCGTTGATTATCTGACAGATCTGAAAAACCGGCACGGGTTGAATATCGTGGCCAGCAACAACTCCTGGGGTGGAGGAGGTGCCTCGTCTTTGTTGCAAGCTGCCATTGAGCGGGCAAACACGGCTAACATTTTGTTTGTGGCAGCGGCTGGCAACGGCGGTTCCGATGGCATTGGCGACAACAATGATGTTGTAGCCAACTACCCATCTAACTATCCCAACGCCAACGTAATAGCGGTAGCAGCCATCACCTCTGCGGGGGCGCGGTCGAGTTTCTCCAATTTTGGAACTACCCAGGTTGACATTGGCGCACCAGGCTCAGGCATCTGGTCGACAGTGCCGGGCAGTGGCAACACATCGAGTTATGCCTCGTATAATGGCACCTCGATGGCAACGCCCCACGTAACGGGTGCAGTGGCTTTGTATGCGTCAACGCATCCCGGCTTAACGGCCGCTCAACTCAAAGCGGCTATTTTGAGTACGGCCAACACAACCGCTTTGCCCTGGGCATCGGGCAGATTGTTGAACGTTTCAACGTACTGACATCGACCTCAGTCAACACAGCTCCTGATACACCGAAATCCAAAAAAGATGACCGAACAGCAGTGTTCGGTCATCTTTTTTTAGATTAAGGAAAGTCTTTTTATCACTTTATTTCATGCAATTCTATAGATTTGCTTCGTATCCCATAAAATGTGACATTTATTATGAAAAATTTATTGCTTCTTGCTGCTTTGGTAGTGTGGGCCGCTATGGGTTGCAACAAAGGAGCCGATGCGCAACCGAAAACCGTAACGGAACTGTTAACGCGCACCTGGAAAGCTCACAAGTATGACGTTGTGGCTGACACTAAGGGGATCAAAAACCTGTACACAGCCGGTAGCAAAACGAATGCGTTAAACCTCGACGGCTATGTGCTTGATTTGAAAGCCGATGGCAATTTTGCCGAAACAGAAGCCGGTATAACGAAGCAAGGCACCTGGAAAGTCTCGACAGACAGTGAAACACTGGAAATGATTTATGCGGGCAATGAGAAACTCAACTATATCATCAGAAGCGCGGCAGAAAACGAAACCTTTCTGGAGTTGTCGTATCCTGTGGCGGCTGGGAACACGCAGGCCGTCCAGAGTTTTGTTCGGGACCATGGTGTAACCCCGATCAATTCATACGGTTTTCTGCTCACCATCCGTCCCTGAGACCAGCCTTATTCCCTTTGCTTTACCTAAAAAACCGAGAATATTCACCAACGAATTTTTTTGGTAAACTTATTTTAATAGGTTTGCTCCCGTACCAATCAAAATTTACTCCGATGAAGCACCTGTTCGTATTGACTGTCCTTTTTGCCTTTACACTGATAGGCTGCAAAAAAGGAGAAGATGCACAACCTCAAACGATCACCCAACAGATCACCCGAACCTGGAAAGCGTATAAGGTCGATGTGGTTGCCGACTCAAAAAGTGTGGGCAATTTTTATACAAAAGGGGGGAAAACTAATGATGTAGATTTTGATAGCTTCGTGCTCGTGCTCAATGCCGATGGCAGTTTCACGGAGTCAGATTTGGATGCCCAGGGCAAGCCATACACCGACAAAGGCACTTGGAAAACGCTGAACAGCGACAAGAATCTAGAATTCAAGTATCCCGATGGAACCAGCATTAGCTACGACATAATAAGTACTTCACCCACCGAATTGATTTACTCATTATTATTTCCGGTTGCCGGAGCAGCCCCACAGGATATTAAAGATTTCGCGGCTGATTTTGGCGTAACCCCAAAGACTTCATACGGCATACAGTTCACACTCCGCCCGTAGGCGAACGTAGCTTTGTAAAACACCGATCTCCCGCAAACGAGATCGGTGTTTTTGTTTTATGAGGTTGATGATCAACTACAGTTTGCGACTCGTTACGTATTTTTATACCCTTGATCGCACAACAAACAACCGTATTATGTTATCAATTAAACAGTGGGCAACAGCAATGGCCTTACTTGCTCTCTCGCCGGCGGGTCTGGCCCAAACAGGGCAACCCGCCACGCAGCCAAACCGAATTAGCGGCCAAATCGCCAAATCTACGTCTATGACTCAAAATCCGCTTTTACAACCCTACAAAACACCCCACGAAACAGCTCCGTTTCCACTCATCAAAAACGAGCATTACCTGCCTGCCATTAAAGAGGGCATGGTTGAAGGTCGACGGGAAATTGCCGCTATTGTGAACAGCCCTGCCCAACCGACTTTCGAGAACACAATTGTTGCACTCGAACGAACGGGCGATTTGCTGGGCCGGGCGGTATCGGTGATGTTCAACCTCAACAGTGCAGAAACAAGCCCCGAACTACAGGCCGTTGTGCGCGAAGCCTCTCCCCTACTGACCGAATATGGCAACGATATAACGCTGAACGACAAGCTGTTTGCTCGTATCAAGTCGGTCTATGAAAGCCGGGCCAGCCTGAAAATGGACCCCGAAAGTGCAATGCTGCTCGAAAAAACCTATAAGCGGTTCGCCCGCAACGGAGCCAACCTGAATGCCAAAGACAAGGAGAAACTGCGGGCCATCGACAAGGAACTATCGCAACTGTCGCTGCAGTTTGGCGAGAACGTGCTGAACGAAACCAACGAGTATGCCCTGCTGCTGACCGAAGAAAAAGACCTCGACGGCCTGCCCGATTTTGCCCGCGAAGCCGCCAAAGCAACGGCCAAAGAACGCGGCAACGATCAGGCCTGGGTCATCACGCTTCAGTCGCCGAGTTATGGTCCATTCATGCAGTATTCGAACCAGCGTGACCTGCGCGAGCAATTGTTTCTGGCCTATAACGGACGCGGTTTTCACGGCGATAAAAACGACAATCAGGCCATTATAAAAAAGATGGTGAACCTGCGCTATGAGCGGGCTAACCTGCTGGGCTACAAGACCCACGCTGATTTTGTGCTGGAAGAAAGCATGGCCGGCTCGAAAGACAAGGTGCAGAGTTTCCTGAACGAACTGGTGGGTTATGCCAAACCTGCTGCCGAAAAACAGCTTGCCGAACTAAACCAGTATGCCAAAGCCCACGGATTCACCGGCGACAAGGTGCAACAGTGGGACTACAGCTATTACTCGGAGAAGCTGAAAAAGGAGAAATACGACCTCGACGATGAGACGCTGAAACCGTATTTCAAGCTGGAAAACGTGTTGAACGGAGTCTTTGCCATAACCAATAAACTGTATGGTCTGACCTTTAAAGAGAACAAAAACATCCCGGTTTACAATCCCGATGTGCGGGCTTTTGAGGTATTCGACCGCGATGGCAAGTTTGTGGCTGTTTTCTACGGCGACTATTTCCCCCGACCCGGCAAGCGCAGCGGTGCCTGGATGAACGATGTGCAGGGTCAGAAGATCGTGAACGGCCTGAACATCCGCCCCCACATCGTGAACGTTTGTAGTTTTTCTAAGCCAACAGAAACCAAGCCTTCTTTGCTGAATTTCAACGAGGTCGTGACGCTGTTTCATGAGTTTGGACACGCGCTGCACGGGATGCTGGCCAACGGACAATATGAGAGTCTGTCGGGCACGAGTGTTCCCCGCGACTTTGTTGAACTACCCTCACAAGTGATGGAAAACTGGTGCTACGACCCCGAAGCACTCCGGCTGTTTGCCCGGCACTACCAAACCAACGAGGTGATTCCGAACGAGTTAGTCGAAAAAATCCGCACGAGTCAGAATTTCATGTCGGGTATGGCTAACCTCCGGCAGTTGCGTTTTGGCTTGACGGATATGTACTGGCACAGCCAAAAACCGACCAACGAGTCGATTACGGAGGTAGAAAGCCACGTTGATTCGCTGGTGCAGTTGTTGCCCCCGGTGAAGGGCGTGGCGTTTAGTCCGGCATTCTCGCACATTTTTGCGGGGGGCTATTCGGCAGGGTATTACAGCTACAAATGGTCGGAGGTGTTGGATGCGGATGCCTTTGAAGCCTTCAAAGAAAAAGGAGGTCTGAACACCCGAGAAGTGGCCGACAAGTTCCGCGCAAACGTACTCGAAAAAGGCGGCAGCGAAAAGCCAATGGAACTCTACAAGAAGTTTCGGGGCCGCGAGCCATCACCCAAAGCCATGCTCCGGCGAAGTGGGTTAATTTTGTAAATGATGGTTCTGTTCGCTCATTTATGCCGAAACCAGCAATCGGTTCGGGTATCCTGATGAGCTTTAAATTCGGCATTGATGGGCGGGCCATGAAAAAGCCGATTATGGAAATGGGTACGAATCAGGTAGTTAAACGCGCCCATATCACCTGTATAAGCTGTCTGATTGTCGTGGTTATACTGTTCGTGAATGACTCCGAGTTTCCCAATAAATTCCTGCATCACGGTCATACTGCCGCCGATAATGCCACAGTTGAGCAAGGGCTTTGTGGCATTATCGGCTTCATAATCGGCATAATCACTAATTCGACTTCGGAGGTGAGTGGCATGATTGTGCATCCAGTCATTGGCAAGTAGTTTGGGTTCGTCACCGCAGAAAAGCGAGGCTGGGTTGGCCATGAAAAGCGGTTGTATAAACGGGTTCATCACGGCTACTACGTCTGAAATGTCGGTCACGAACACGCTATCTATCCGCCCTGCCTGAGTACGCAAAAAATCACGGTACACCAGATACCGATACACATTCGGGTTAAATCGGATGTCGTGAGTTATCTGCACAAACATAATATGCTCGCTTTGGTAGGTGTTACAGGTAACTTCCGAAAAATTATTGTGAAAAATAACACCGTGCAATCCCAACACAGTGATTGATTCGGCCCATGCCCGAACCAGCTCATAGTCATCGTCGGGCAACGTATTACTGCGGTTTACATCATAAACGCCCGTGATGTGGCACGCCATAATAAGCTGGCTATGAAGGGGTAAGGGATTCATGAAAGAACAAAATCAGGCAAATTCAGCCACTTGTTGCTGGCGTTTGATGGTTGAGCAAGTGCTGGTCGGGATATTGCGGTAATAGACGTAGGTTCTCAAATCTACTTTTTTGGTACGGTGGTGCTGGGAAACCTTTTCGTAGAAATCGGCATCGGCTGCATACTGCCCCTGAAAATCGGCCCCGGTAAAAACAGCTCGACGGCCAAAGAGTGTGGCAAACAAAATACAGTCGTCCACGTGAACCAGCTCGCTGTGGTTTTTCCGATCAGGCACGTAGTAGTCCTCGTCGGTATCAACAATGGTTTCGGTGGTGGAGGCAATCAAATCGGCGTAGTTCATTTCCTCCAAACAAGCCCGGAGATGGTTGGGTTTGTACTCGTCGTCGCCATCAAGAATGGTGATATACTCGCCGATGCTGTTGAGAATACCGCGATTGATCGACTTGGCCTGCCCCCGGTTGGCGTGTCGGATATAGACAATCTTGTCCTGATGTTGCCTGGCGTACGCAAGTACTTGATTACACGTGTCGGTGTAGCTGCCATCATCAATAATGATGAGTTCAAAATCCTGAACATCCTGAGCCAATACCGAATCAATCGCTCGTTTTATGAGCAGAAAATCGGTATTATAAATCGCCATTAAGACGGATATTTTTATTGTTTCTTTCATTATACGGTAGGCTTTTTAACAAACCGCTGTAAAGATAAGTGCCATACTTGAAGGCAATATTAACCCAACATAACCTTTTGGATTCACCCTGCCTCAAGCTGTTTTAAGCCTTGCTCACCAGCCCGGGTATGTCATCAAACCGTATGCTCACAAACGGCTTTCCCCCCATTGCCTGTTGGTATAACCCGATGATAATCAGTGAATAAACCAGTGCAATAACCACAACACCAGCCGTGGCCCAACCCGATTTGGCGGGCTTATTCTGACTCAATAAATACCCCGCCAACGGAATAATCTGTAGCGCATGAAGCCCCAAAAAGTGCGCAATTCGCAGATCACCCCCCAAAACGCTCCAGTTCACGAACGGCAGACCAGCTTCGCCCATTGCCACGCCAATGTTGTGCGACTTGACCCCAATCATAGCCCCGCCAATGGCACTACCCAAAATAAACAGCACAAACCCTAAGCGAATGCCCCAGATGTAGGCCATTGGCAGCGAGAATGAAGATCGAAAAAAGAGCAAGGCTACATAAACAACGGCGAAGGTATTGATCATAATAAACAGACCCATCACCCCAAAAATCACCCCATCGAAGAGACTGCTCTCGTTGAAGTGCGACTGCACACCCCGTGCAGCCTGGTAAGCAATGGCTCCATTCTCGACGACCATTGTCAGCACGAATGTCCAACTGAGAAACCGAACAGAACGGGGATACCTCCGTTTAAGATGAGCCAGCAAAATGGCCAGCGTCCAGAGATAGATGGTGGCCGAAAGGAAAAACTTAATGGGTTTGATCCAGACATTAATCCCCAGCACCTCCCGCGAATCCAAAAATAAAAAGGGTAACAAAATGAGGACACTAAGTAGCTGACTCAGGCCAGCAATCGCCAGCACAGCATTACGCCGGTAAAGCGGGTAGAATAGATTATGAAGCACGGCGCGATTGGTCGGAATGGCTTAATTCCCGGAAATATAGCCGTTTGGTCCTTGTTCTCCAACCAACTACAAGGTATTCAGTTTTCACTCCAACATCTGCCCGCTACTGATGCCGACTCGTAACGTGAAAGACAAACAGTATAAATTGATTGTCAGCCCGCTTACATCGTTTTATGTCCGACAGTTGGCCTGTAAACTACACTTACAAACGTAAGTCCATCAGCGATGAAACCCTTCCTGCTTTTATTTATTATCTTTACTACCTGCTTATCAGCCACTTACACAACTGAACAGCCACCTACCAAACCCAATATTGTCATCATTCTGGTGGATGACATGGGGCAGGGCGACCTGAAAGCATTCAATGCCAACAGCAAAATTGTGACTCCCAATCTCGATAAACTGGCCGCGCAGGGCATGGCATTCAACGATGCCCATTCCGGATCGGCTGTTTGCACACCCACCCGCTACGGCCTGATGACAGGGCGGTATAGTTTTCGGAGTCCGCTGAAATCAGGCGTGTTGCAGGGGTATTCATCCCCTTTGCTTGACCGCAATCAGGCCACTATTGCTACTGTTGCCAAAGCGGCTGGCTACACCACGGCTTGCTTCGGCAAATGGCATCTGGGCCTGAACTGGAACCGAAAAGACACCGAAAAGCCGCTGTTGGCCTCTGGACCGCAAAATTACACGAGCAACAACGCCGACTATACCAAACCCGTCACGGGGGTAGCCGAAGCCGGTTTCGATCAGTCGGTGGTTTTGCCCGCTTCGCTCGATATGCCCCCGTATTGCTTCATTCGCAATGGCCGGGTCGAAACCCCTGAAATGGACCCAATTGAAGGCCACGACATGACAGTGCGGGAAATCTTTTACCGGACGGGTGACATCTCGAAAGGGCTGAAAATGACCTCGTTTCTGCCCCGGTTTGTGGCGGAGTCGGTTTCGTTTATCGAAAAAAACAAGAACAAACCGTTCCTGCTTTATGTGCCTCTGAATTCGCCACACACACCCTGGGCCATCGAAGAATCGTTCCGGGGTAAGTCGAACGTGGGCGTGTTCGGCGATTTTGTGCAGCAAACCGATTTCTACGTCGGGCAGGTTTTGACTGCGCTCGACAAGCACAACCTGAGCCAAAACACGATCGTGATTTTTGCCAGCGACAATGGGTCATATTGGACCGAAGATGACAAAACGACAACCGGCCACGAGTCGAACAACGGGTTGCGAGGCATGAAAGCCGACATTTTTGAAGCCGGTCATCGGGTGCCGTTTCTGGTACGCTGGCCCGGAAAAATTAGCCCCGGCAGCAAGTCGTCGGCCACCGTTTGCCTGACGGATGTGCTGGCTACTCTCACTGACATTACCGGGCAGAAAATCCCAACCGGCGCGGGCGAAGACAGCTACAGCCTGTTGCCCCTGTTTTCGGCCAAAACCGCCCCCAATTTCAAACGCCCCCACACCATTCACCACTCCGCCGACGGTAAGTTTGCCATCCGGCAAGGCGACTGGAAATACGTCTCGTCGCTGGGATCAGGCGGGTTCACCAAACCCAAAACCATCCAGCCCGGCCCCGGCGAACCAACCGGGCAACTATATAACCTGGCTACCGACCCCGCCGAGAAAACCAACCTGTTTGTCCAACACCCCGACAAAGTGGCCGCGCTGAGTGCCTTGCTGAAACCCTACGAAACAGTCGGGGCGATTACGGTGAAGAACTAAACTCCCTTTTCTATGAGCCATCAACGACGCTATATAATCTGGATCGGCCTATCAATATGCCTTATAACCGCGCTGGCCTTTGTCGGTTTCGCACCCGCCGAAACAGCCCCCAAGCCCCGGAAACCCAATATTCTTTTCATTTTAGTAGATGATTTGGGGTGGACAGATATTGGCGCATTTGGCAGTTCATTTTACGAAACCCCAACCATTGATGCCCTGACCGCAAAAAGCGTGAAGTTCACGAATGCCTATGCCGCCTGTCCGGTTTGTTCGCCCACCCGCGCCAGCATTTTGACCGGAAAATACCCCGCCCGCACCCAAACTACCGACTGGTTTGGCGCACCCCAACCTGGCACCGTAGCCAAACACCAAACAAAGAACAAACCACTGTTGCCCGCGCCCTACCTTGAAAATATGCCACTTGATGAAGTCACCCTAGCCGAGAACTTGAAAGCCAACGGCTACAGCACATTCTTCGCGGGCAAATGGCACCTCGGCGAAACTCCCGATTTTTGGCCCGAAAAACAGGGGTTCGACATCAACAAGGGTGGCTATGGAGCCGGTTCGCCGGGGGGGAATCACTACTTTACCCCCTACAAAAATCCCCGTTTGGAGGACGGCCCTCCGGGCGAACATTTAACCGACAGATTGGCCGAGGAAACCGTCTCGTTTATCACCCAAAACAAATCCCAACCCTTTCTGGCGTACCTGTCGTTTTACTCTGTTCACACCCCGCTGGGCGCACCCCAACCCCTGATCGACAAGTACACCGAAAAGAAAAAAAGGCTGGGACTGGACGATAAATGGGACACCGAGGGTGAGCGAAAAGTGCGACTCACGCAGTGCCTGCCCGTGTATGCCGCTATGGTTGAAGCAATGGACAAGGCAGTCGGAACGGTATTGAATTCACTGAAGACCAACCAGATAGACGGCGAAACAATCGTAGTTTTTACGTCGGACAACGGCGGTTTGTCCACCTCCGAAGGGCACCCCACCTCGAACCTGCCCTTGCGCGCGGGTAAAGGCTGGCTCTACGAAGGCGGCATCCGCGAACCCATGACCGTCTATTGGCCGCGCGTTTCCAAAGGTGGTCTGGTGAGCGATCAGGTGGTGACGAGTACCGATTTTTACCCAACCCTGCTCGAAATGGCGGGCTTGCCCCGGATGCCCAACCAACACCGGGACGGAATGAGTTTTGTACCGGCTCTGAAAGGCAAAAAAATGACCCGTAGGCCTGTTTATTGGCACTATCCGCACTACGGCAATCAGGGCGGTTCGCCCGGTTCGGCAGTGCGCGATGGCGACTGGAAGCTGATCGAGTGGTTTGAGGAAGGTCGCGAACTGGAGCTATACAACCTTAAAACCGACATTGGCGAACAAAAAAACCTCGCCAAAACCAACCCCGACAAGGTAAAAGCACTCCATACCCTGCTCAAAAACTGGCGAAACGAGGTAAAAGCACAACTCCCTACCAAAAACCCGGCGGCTATGGCCGGGCAGTGACCCCACTCCTAAACGAAACGGCTGCCCTATCCAACCACCTCCTTCAACACCTCCCGCTCCACCACGTGTTTGCCCTCGAAGGGCACCACCCGCAGTGTGGGTAATTCGGTCTGCATTTGTTGAATATATTCATCGGCACTGGGCAATTGCTCAATGTACTCATCTTGCCGACCATAGATATAAATTGTCTCAATATGGGCCAGTTTCGCCGGGTCGATCACGTCGCAGATGCCTTTGGGGAAGAAGCCTGCCCACAGCATCAGCCGGTCAGCATGGATATGCCCGTTGTTGAGCCAGCGGGAAACAGTGGCGGCCCCCTGTGAGAACCCAAACAGCGTGATTCGCAGCGGTTGCGTTGACCCCACAGGTCGCCCGGCCATCACCGTATCATACAGTTTGTTCAGGTAAGCAATGTAGTCCTGAATCTCATTGTCGCGGTCTTCGCGAGTAATCCACGAGGCCCCGATTTTGCTGTATTCGCCGTTCAAATAGAGCCGCGAAAGCCCTTCCGGGGCCACCACCACCGTTTTTTCGTTCTGTACCACGTCGAACCGGCGGATGAAATATTGGGCTAATTGCCCGTAGCCGTGCAACACAAACCAGAGGTCTGTGGTCTGCTCGCTGAATTCGCCAAGGGTGTAGTAGCGGGCCGTTCGCTGAACGCTTAGGTGGTGTTCGTTGCTCATGAATTGTTTCGTTGAAACTTGGATGATTGTCGGTCGCCCTTCTTTTCTTCGTAGTATGCTTTATCGGCAATGTAGCACAGCCGCTCGATCTCGGCATGAACAACACCTGCTTTATCAACCCATTGGAGGGTAAACACCCGTTCGGTTTGGCCGTTGGCCAGCACGTCCTGCCGGATACTGTCCAGCACTTCATCGGTCAGTTCGTAACGCATGTAGAGCGTGCTGCGGCCCGGACGACGAAAGCGAATACTCGCCGATTTGTCCCACACCACATACTTGCTACCCAGCACGTTAAGCAGCATAAGCATATAGAACGGGTCGGAAGCCGAGAACATACTACCGCCAAAAATCGTCCCAACGAAATTATAAGTCCACGCATTCCGCCGAAGGCGAAGATGCACCTCGCGCCAATCCCCCGACCAGAACAGGATTTTTCCACCCGTGCCGAAATACATGGGATACCAGTTCATGATCGTCCGAAAACGCCACGATTTGAACGATTCTTTCCGGTTAGTCATGGTTGATGTGTGGTTGTACAAAATTCAATAGCCCGTTCCTCGATCCAGCAGCGGTTCAGGCTGTGGTGCGAGAAGCCGCAATGCCCGCCCTGTTGGGGGACTTCGAGGGTGACAAAAGGGGCGTTGGCTACGAGAGCCGGGTCATAACATTCGTTGGGTAAAAACGGGTCATTCAGGGCGTTGATAATTAGCGTTGGCACGGTGATGGTATCCAAAAAATACATCGACGCATTATGTTTATAATAGTCGTCGGCATCCCGGAATCCGTGCAGGGGCCCACTATAATATTCATCAAAATCGCGCATGGTTTTGATCTTCGCAATGGGCAAGAGATCGATCTCGTGCATCGTCGCTTTGTCGCGCACTTTGGCAATCAGTGTTTTCAGAAATCGCTTGTCATACAGTCGGTTACTGAGCCGTTTGAAGTTCTCGGCCACCGCATCCAGATCGAGCGGCACCGAAAACGCGACTACGTGGCGAATTTCGGGCGGGATGTTTTTGCCCTGTTCACCCGCATATTTTAGGGTCATATTTCCCCCCGCGCTAAAGCCCATCAGGGCAATTTCGTCGTACTGACCGCTGGCCAAAACCCGACGTATAATCAGGTCAAGGTCGTCAGTTTTGCCAATGTAATAGGAGGTGCGGAGCCTGTTTTGCTCGCCCGCGCAACTACGGCAATTCCAGCCAAGTGCGTCCCAGCCAGCCCCGTTCAAGGCCTTCACCATGCCTTTCAGATAGGGGCGGTGTGCATCGCCTTCCAGCCCGTGAGCCACAATCCCCAGCCGCCGAAGTGCCGAACCATTATTCCCCTTCCGCGACCAGTCCAACAACAAAAAATCACCGTCGGGCGTGTCAATTCGTTCGCGTTCATACGAAACCCCTTCAACCCGCCGGGCCATGCTCGGCCAAATGGTTTGCAAATGGCCATTCCAGAGGTAGGCCGGGGGTTTCACAAGGTCATGTTCGAGGTAGGGCATTACTTTCCTTTTTTCACCGCCTGGGCAATTTGCCCGGAATGGTAGGAGTTATGGTGCATCAAAAAAGCCAGAACGCCGATTCGGGGCGTATCGCCGAAGGGTGTTTTTAGTACTTCAGACCACTTTTCGTCAGGAACAGTCGTGATTTGCTCGGCAATCAACGCGTAGCTGTCGGCCACAAACTGCTTCAGTTCATCAAGGTCGATGGGTTCGCCTGTATCCGACACGCCCCCAACAGCGCGGGTCTGAATGGTAACGGGTCGTCCAAAAATCATGAACGCAAAGTTGTGCATGGCCTCAGCCGCGTGCAGGGCAATGAACCCCGCCGAAGCCGTTTCGGGTGTTAGGCGGTTGCGGTAGGTTTCGGCGGTCATTTTGCTGATCGGCCCCATTGTGGTGGCCTGATTGATTCGCCAGAGATTGGAAAGGAGTTGTTGGGTCATAGTGGTTTATTTTTTCAGGTTCATCATTTGTTTGGAAAACTGACTGAGTCCTGTAACAGCCTCATGACCAAGCTCTTCGTGGATGGTTTGGTTTAGTTGTTTCCAGATTTTGTGGCATCGTTTGGCAGTCATGGTGCCCGCTTCGGTCAGGTGCAGCCCGTCGCGAATCGCTGCGTTGAGCCAGCCGTTGCGCTGCATCAACTGAATATCGCGGCTCATAGCCGACTTTTCGATCTGAAATCGCTTCGATAAGGCCACCTGCCGGATGCCGGGCTGGGCAAAAATGTGCATCAACAAGGCTGCTTGAGCAAACGTAACCCCTTCCCCAGCGAAGGCATCGTTATACAGCACCGTTACCATCCGCGACAGCATCCGCAACCGACCCGCTATGCAGTAATTTTCTGGTTCCACGGAGCAAATATAAAGACCGAAGTTGTATATGCAACCAACGCCAATAATTTAGATTGGGTCTAAATGATTAATACCTGCCAGTTGCATAATTTGAGGATGTATTTTTGCCTTTATGCTTGATCGTATCATTCGATTTTCAATTCATAACAAACTCATTATCGGGCTGTTTGCCATCGCGCTAACAATCTGGGGAGGCTATTCGCTCACTCAACTCCCCATCGACGCGCTGCCCGATATTACCAACAATCAGGTTCAGGTAATCACCCGAAGCCCCTCATTATCAGCCCCCGACGTGGAGCGGCTGCTCACATTTCCGGTCGAACAGACAATGGCAACCCTGCCCGACGTGGTCGAAATGCGGTCGTTTTCGCGGTTCGGACTGTCGGTGATCACCATTGTTTTTAAAGAAGACATCGACGTGTATTGGGCGCGTCAGCAGGTGTTCGAGCGACTTGCGCAGGCGCGGGCACAGATCCCGGCTTCGGCTGGCGACCCCGAACTGGCGCCTGTCACCACGGGTTTGGGCGAGATTTATCAGTATGTGGTGCAGCCCAAAAAGGGCTACGAAAAACGCTACACCCCCAGCGAACTCCGCTCCATTCAAGACTGGATTGTCCGGCGGCAACTACTCGGCACCCCCGGCGTGGCCGATGTGAGCACGTTTGGCGGCTACCTGAAACAATATGAAGTGGCCGTTGACCCGGCCCGGCTGTCCTCGGCGGGCGTTACCATGACTGATCTGTTCACAGCCCTTGACCGCAACAACCAAAACGCGGGCGGTGCCTACATTGACCGCCGACCCAATGCCTATTTTATTCGTACTGAGGGACTTCTGGGTAGTTTGGAAGACATTCGCAGTGTGGTTATTCACCAGACAGATGGAGGGGTGCCCGTACTGGTGCGCGATGTGGCCGAGGTGCAGATTGGCCATGCCGTGCGCTACGGGGCCGTAACCCGCAATGGCGAAGAAGAGGTGGTGGGCGCGGTGGTGATGATGCTTAAAGGGGCCAACTCGTCGGAGGTGATTGGCAATGTGAAAGAACGCATCGCCCAAATCGAGAAATCGTTGCCCGAAGGCACCGAAATTGTGGCCTTTCTGGATCGCACCGACCTCGTGAACCGGGCCATCAGCACTGTTACCCGCAACCTGATCGAAGGCGCACTAATCGTGATTTTTGTGCTGGTATTGCTCCTCGGTAACTGGCGGGCGGGCGTGGTGGTGGCTTCGGTAATTCCGTTGGCCATGTTGTTTGCCGTGTCCATGATGAACCTGTTCGGCGTGTCGGGCAACCTCATGAGCCTCGGTGCCATCGACTTCGGCCTCATCGTCGACGGTGCCGTGATTATTGTGGAAGCAACGTTGCACCATCTTTCACAAAGAGTGAAAGAGCGAAAGAGTGAAAGAGTGAAAGAATCCCTGACGGGTGATACTTCCGCTCTTTCACTCTTTCACTCTTTCACTCTTTCGCAAGAGGAGATGGATTCCGAAGTGGCCCTTGCTGCCAGTCGAATTCGTTCAACGGCTGCCTTTGGGGAGTTGATTATTTTGATTGTCTATCTGCCCATTCTGGCGTTGGTGGGCGTGGAGGGCAAGATGTTCCGACCCATGGCCGAAACCGTGATTTTTGCCATTGCCGGGGCGTTTATTCTGTCGCTGACTTATGTGCCGATGATGTCGGCTTTGTTGTTGAGCAAGAAGCCATTACCAGAAGGACACCGCACGATTTCGGACCAGATCATGACGTTTTTTCAGCGGCTTTATAACCCGGCCATTCGCTGGACGCTGGCCCACCGGGGCGTGGTGGTGGGTGCGTCGGTGCTGGCATTTGCGGGGTCGTTGGGGCTGTTTTCGAGTTTAGGGGGCGAGTTTTTGCCCGAATTGGATGAGGGCGATTTCGCGGTGGACACCCGCACAATCCCCGGCAGTTCGCTGTCAGAAACGGTTCAGGCCACGCTGAAAGCCGAAAAAATACTGATGGACAAGTTTCCCGAAGTGAAACAGGTGGTCGGTAAGATTGGGTCGGGCGAGATTCCCACCGACCCGATGCCTATTGAAGCTGCCGATATGATGGTGATCCTGAAAAATCAGGACGAATGGACTTCGGGGAAGACAATGGCCGAGTTAGCCGAAAAAATGCAGGCCGAAGTCAGCAAATTGCCGGGGGTTAGCTTCAGTTTTCAGCAACCCATTCAAATGCGTTTCAATGAGTTGATGACGGGTATTAAGCAGGACGTGGCCGTGAAACTCTACGGCGAAGACCTCAATGTGCTGAGTGACTATGCCCGGCGCATTGGCCGCGTGGTGAACACCGTTCCCGGCACTGCCGAACTCTATGTGGAACAGGTGTCGGGTTTGCCCCAGATTGTGGTGCGCTTCGACCGGGCGGCACTAGCCCGGTTTGGCCTGTCCATCGACGAAGCCAACCGCTCGGTTCAGGCAGCTTTCGCCGGGGCCGAAGCCGGAACGGTCTATGAAGGCGAACGTCGTTATGGGCTGTCGGTGCGGTTTCGGGAGCAAAACCGGCAGGAACTTACCGATGTGCAGAATCTGCTGGTGAGTGGACAAAACGGCCAACAGGTTCCATTGGGGCAGATTGCCGAGGTAAAATTCGAGAACAGCGTGAACCAGATTCAGCGCGAAAATGCCCAACGCCGAATCACGGTGGCGTTCAACGTGAGGGGTCGCGATGTCGAGTCGGTGGTGAATGAGCTGAAAGGCAAACTTACTGAGCAGGTCAAACTCCCGGCAGGCTATTACACCACGTATGGCGGGCAATTTCAGAACCTCGAAGAAGCCAAAAAACGATTGACCGTGGCGGTTCCGGTGGCCTTAGGATTGATCTTTTTACTGCTCTTTTTTACGTTCCACTCGCTGCGCCAAGCCATCCTCATTTTCACGGCTATTCCACTGGCGGCCATCGGCGGTATTCTGGCCTTATGGATTCGCGATATGCCGTTCAGTATTTCGGCGGGTGTTGGGTTTATTGCCTTGTTCGGGGTGTCGGTTTTGAACGGAATTGTGCTCATTGGCGAGTTCAACCACCTGCAACAGGAGGGCAACCACAACCTGCGCGACGTGATTTTACGAGGAACCGCTACCCGACTCCGGCCCGTGCTAATGACGGCGTTGGTGGCCTCAATGGGCTTTCTGCCCATGGCCCTGTCGAACTCGGCGGGGGCCGAGGTGCAGAAACCCCTGGCCACGGTCGTAATTGGCGGGCTGATTTCGGCCACGCTGCTTACGTTGCTGGTGCTACCCTGTTTTTACTGGTGGGAACAGACCGGTCTTGGTCGCCGAAAAAAATCGTTTTCAAAAGCGGGAACGCTGGTTGCCAGCCTGTTGCAGTTTCTATTTTTCGGTGGAACGGCTTCGGCACAATCATCGCTGAGTTTGCAAAATGCGCTCGATCAGGCGTTGCAAAACAATGGGTCGGCCCAGGTTAGCAACCTCAATATTGCCATTCAACGGGCCGGGCGAACGGCGGCAAGAAGCGTTCCAAGAACGGATATTTCGGTGTTAAGCGGGCAATACAACACCTACCGATGGGACAATAACCTGACCATTTCGCAGACCCTTCCGAATGGCAAACTCAACAGCGGTTTGGAGCGTTTGGCCGATGCCAGCATTCGGGGCAGTGAACTGTCGGCGCGAGTGACCCAAAATGACCTCCGCGCCCAGGTAAAATCAGTTTATTATGCACTCGCTTACCTGAACGAACGACAGAAACTGCTTCAGCAACAGGATAGTTTGCTCGTTGAATTTCGCCGGGCCACCGATGTGCGCCGACGCACCGGCGAGGGAACGGCGCTCGAAGTGGCCACCGCCGACAACCTGCTCGGCGAACTCCGCAACCAACTCGCGCTCACCCAGGCCGACCGCACCATCGCCATCAGTAACCTGCAAACGCTGCTCAACACCACCAACCCATTAGCCTTGCCCGACAATCAACTGAGTCGCCGGGCGATGCCAGTTCTTTCGGATTCGGCATTGGCACAGAACCCAACACTAACCCTGTTACAACAACAAACTGACATTGCCCAAACCCAGATTGCCGTGGAGCAGGCCCGCCTTCGCCCCGATATTTCGGTGGGTTATTTTAATCAGTCGCTCATTGGGCCGCAAACTTTAGACAACGGTCAGGAACGGGTTTATGGAGCCGGGAAACGGTTTCAGGGTGTTCAGGCAGGCGTTTCGATACCTGTGTTTCAGAAGGCCCAACGCGCCCGCGTTGAGTCGGCCCGGTTGGGGCAGCAGTTGGCCACTGCCACCCTGACATTTAATCGCCGAACCGCACAGGGCAATCTGACAGCCGCTATTGGCGAAATCCGCAAGCAACAAAGCAGCCTCGATTATTATGACCAAACGGGCTTACCCGTAGCCCGACAATTGGCCGAGGGTGCCCGAAAAGCCTACCGCGCCGGCGAAATCGGCTACGTTGAATATTCCCAAGCCCTAACCCGATCCTACCAATCCCGATTGACGTATCTTGATACCATCAACGGCTATAATCAGGCCGTGATTGTGCTGGAACGGGTGTTGGGGTTGTAACTCACTATCAAATGAACCGACTCGTTTTTTCGCTTTTACTCTTGTCTTTCCTCTCCTGCCAAAAGCAAGCCCAAACCACCGACGCAACCACCGCGCCAACCTCGACAACCGTTGCTGAGGCCCAACCGGACTCCGCAGCAGCACCATCCGATGAGGTTGTGCTGACACCCGATCAGGTTCGGCTGGCTGAAATTCAGACCGGGCGGGTGGAATACCGCAACCTGAGCCAGACCCTGCTGGTGAACGGGCGGGTGATGGCCGGGGCGCAAAACCGGGTCACGATTTCGGCGTTGCAGGGTGGTTTTGTGCGGCAGGTGGCCCTGTTGCCCGGTCAGGCGGTGCGGAAAGGGCAGGTGTTGGCCCGTATAGAAAACCCCGATCTGATCCAGGTGCAACAGGATTACGCCGAAAACCGCGCCCGGCTCACCTACCTCGAAACCGACTATGCACGCCAACAGGAACTTAGCCGTGAGAACGTTGGCACCCTGAAAGTGTTCCAGCAAACCTCCGCCGACCTCAACGTGACCCGTGCTCGCCTGAGTGCGTTGGCCCAGCGCATCCGGCGGGTGGGCCTCTCCCCCGAACAGGCCGTGAAGGGGCAGTTTGTCAGCACTTATGCCGTTACCTCGCCCATCAACGGGATCATCACCGACGTGCCAACAAACCTCGGCCAGTATGTACAACCTGCCGATGTAATTGCTCAGCTCATTGGCACAGAGGGGCTTTATGCTGAGCTAACTGTATTTGAAAAAGATTTGAATAGCATTCGCGAAGGGCAACGGGTTCGCGTGCGAATTGCCGGGGTACGGCCATCCGGGGGACAGGGACAAGAGCACTTTGCCCGGGTCCATCTCATTAACCGAACCGTTGAAAACGACCGCTCCGTGCGGGTGTTGGCCCGGTTCGAGAATGCCGGTGGTACTCGGTTGCTTCGGCCCAATGCTTCGTTGCAAGCCACCCTGGAACTGGGCAATAGCCAAACCCCGGCCCTCCCCGAAGGAGCCATTGTAGCCTCGGAAGGAACCGATTATATTTTTGTGCAACAAGCTAATCAGCAGGCAAATACACCCTACAAAGCCATTCCGGTGCGCCGGGGCGTTACCCAAAACGGCTTTTCGGCAGTGGTGCTGCCCAACGGTTTTTCGGTGGCCCAAACGCCCGTTGTAGTGCGGGGAGCTTACTCGTTGTTGTCGCAGTGGAAAGGCGGGGGCGAGGAAGAGGAATAATTACAAACTGGTATAAATGATGCGGATAGCCTACCTGTTTTTCATGCCCTTAGCCCTATTGTCAACAACGGGCGTTAGTCAGTCCGTCCAAACCCAGCCGACTGATCGCTGGCAATTGGTTTGGGCAGACGAGTTTAATACCGACGGCCCTCCCGACCCCAAAAACTGGCGGTTTGAGTCGGGGTTCGCCCGCAACAACGAGTTGCAATGGTATCAGCCCGACAATGCGCAATGTAAAAACGGGATGCTCGTGATTGAAGGGCGCAGGGAGCAGAAACCAAATCCAACGTACCAGCCGGGTAGCACGAACTGGAAAACCAGCCGCCCCAGTATCAACTACACTGCATCGAGCCTGATTACCCGTGGGTTGCATAGTTGGCAATATGGGCGATTCGAGATGCGCGGACGAATTGACACGCGGGCGGGTTTGTGGCCCGCCTTCTGGACCCTCGGCACAACCGGCGAGTGGCCCGCCAACGGCGAAATCGACATTATGGAGTTCTACCGGGATTCACTCCTCGCCAATGTAGCCTGGGGAACCGCAACCCGGTTCAAAGCCGAATGGCGTACTACCAAAAAAGGCATTGCCTCCTTCAACGACCCAAACTGGTCGAGCAAATTTCACGTGTGGCGCATGGATTGGGACGAAACTGCTATTTCACTCTACGTTGACGACCAACTCCTGAGCCGGGTGGCCCTGACTGAGACGATAAACAAAGACGGAACGGGCGTGAACCCGTTCCGCAAACCGCATTATCTGTTATTAAATCTGGCCATCGGGGGCAATCAGGGTGGCGACCCGTCGGCCACGCCCTTCCCCAATCGCTTTGAGGTCGATTATGTGCGGGTGTATCAGAAGAAATAAAGTTACTGAGCATTCCAACCGAGAGGCTTATTTTAGACTCATTCTCCTAACTGTCCCCCAACGTTATGAGAATACTCTACAAATTTCTCTATTACCTGATATGCAATGCTCTATTGGTGACAACCGCTCAGGCTCAAAAACTGACCGTGTCAGGTTTCGTTGTTGAAAAAGGAAGCCGGGAAACGATTGTAGGTGCACAAGTCAGCACTAGTAAAGGAATCATTGGAAACATAACGAATGCCTATGGCTTTTTCTCGCTGTCAATTCCAGCAACGGATACGGTTAGACTGGTAGTTTCGTCGATGGGCTATGTCAGATTGAGTAAATCATACGCCACTAAAAATTTACTGACTAATCTACTCATCGAGTTGCAACCTGAAGCCAGGGAGTTGCAGGAAGTCAGGGTTACGGGCGAAACAGATGTAACGAGTAGGTTAGGCACAATGAGTTCTATCCGGCTGAATGCCAAGCAGGTAGCCAATTTGCCTGCCCTATTGGGCGAGAAAGATATTCTGAAAGTTATTCAATTGCTGCCAGGGGTACAGAAAGGCACCGAAGGGTCAACGGCTCTTTATGTTCGGGGTGGGGGGGGCGATCAAAACTTGATTTTGCTGGATGATGCGCCCGTTTACAACGCGAACCACCTGTTCGGATTCTTTTCCGTTTTTAATAACGATGCCATCAACAACATGGAGTTTTTCAAAGGCGGGTTTCCGGCCCGATATGGCGGTCGGGCATCGTCGGTGTTGGACATCCGCATGAAAGAGGGCAACCGCGAACGGTTTAGCGGAACGGGAGGTATTGGCATCATTGCTTCCCGGCTAACACTGGAAGGCCCGATGAACAAAAAATCATCGTTCCTCGTATCGGGCCGACGAACCTATTTAGACCTGTTAACCAAGCCGTTTCAATCAAAAAAATCCCGCACGGGTTATTATTTCTATGACCTGAATGCCAAACTAAACTACGACCTCACCAAACGCGACAAAGTATTTTTGAGCGGCTATTTCGGACAGGATGCCTTAGCCACAAAAACGCAAACGGGCGTTCGGATACCCACTACAAACACCAACAGTATGAGCTGGGGCAATGCCACCGGAACCCTACGCTGGAACCATGTTTTCAACCAAAAATTATTCCTGAATACGAGCATTTATGCAAGCCATTATCAGTTCGGTTTTTCGGACGAAACCAAACGGGAACGGCCCGAAGGGACTCAACTGATCACGTCGGAATATGCCTCCAAAGTAAATGACTATGGATTACGGGCCGATCTGGATTATTTTCTGAATAACGCCCATACCCTCAAAGCCGGTCTGTTTGTGGCCCAACGACAGTTTAGCCCCCGCGCTTACACGGCTTTCAATTCGCAAACAGGTAGTCAACAGGAAGTGGTGCGGGCCAGCACCAACGAAAAAGCAGTTTATATTAACGACATCTTCCAACCCTCACCCAGGTTCACAGCTACCGTTGGGTTTCGGGCTGTTCAGTTCAAAAACGGCGAACTGAACCAATTTTTCATTGAACCACGACTGTTGGCAGGGGTCAAACTGACCGAGGATTTATCCATTAAAGCCTCCTATGCCCGGATGAATCAACCCATCCACGTTTTGACAAATACGGGAGCAGGCCTGCCCACCGACCTTTGGGTTCCAGCCACGAAGCGGGTTCCACCCCAGCAATCGGATCAGGTGGTGATCGGGATTGACAAACAACTCAGAAAATCGGGCTTAACGCTCACAGTAGAAGGGTATTACAAACGAATAAGCCAAATTGTGGCCTATCAGGAAGGAGCCACGTTTCTGGTCTTAGGGGACGAGGTTGGCACCTTCGACTGGCAGAAAAACGTAACATCAGGCCGGAGTTGGTCTTATGGCTCAGAGGTGCTGCTTCAACGAACATCAGGCCGACTAACGGGCTGGTTAGGCTACACACTTTCCTGGACTCAGCAGCAGTTTGCCGCTCTCAACGGCGGCCAACCGTTTTATGCCCGCTATGACCGGCGGCATGATGTTTCGTTGGTAGGAACCTACCAATTATCGCCTAAAATCATTCTCTCCGGTATCTGGGTGTATGGCACCGGAAATGCCCTGACATTGCCCACGGCTTCATTCGATGCCACCGACCATTCCATTGACAAGGGGTTGCAAACAGGCGGTGCCAAATTGACCGACTACAACGGACGCAATAGCTTCCGGGCCGCCCCCTATCACCGATTAGATGCGTCGGTGCAGTTTCACCGCAAAAAACGGTGGGGTTCCCGGTTTTGGGAAGTGGGGGTTTACAATGCCTACAATCGGCGTAACCCTTTCTATTACCAAATCGCTACCGAAAACGTGGAAGGTGGTTTCAAAACGTCCGTCAAACGGGTATCGCTTTTCCCCGTCATTCCGTCTGTCAGCTACAATTTCAACTTTTAATCAACGTCATGAACAACATTCGACAGGTCATAACGGGAATCACGGTAGCCGTTGCCTTAAGCGGTTGCTTAGGGGCGGGGGTTATCGAGGATATTACTATCGAGGCCAGACCGAAGTTGGTTGTTGTCGGCTTTGTATCGCCCCAGGACTCTATTTTGCGCGTTTCAGTCAAGCAGACATACCCTGTCAACGAATTTGCCAATACAGATCTATCGGTCATAAAAGATGCTTCTGTTCGGCTATCTAACCGAAACAATGATGTCCTTTTCGTTTATCAGCCAACGCAACGCTGGTATGAAATCTCGGCCCAGAAATTTCCCATAGAAGCCGGGCAGATTTATCAGCTTGATGTTCGCAAGGAAGGATTCGCACCCATTTCTGTGACGTGTATGGTGCCGCCCCCTGCCCCCAAACCAACCTTTACCTACGAAGGAAACGACCGATTTACGGTGGACTGGCTCGATGATGCCAACCAACGCAATTTTTACCGGATTTTCTGTCAGGCAGAGCCAAACCCCTCCACGTCAACATACCAGATTCAATCGACCTGGACGCAGGGATTAAAAGAATCGCTCGTCACGGATGAAGGAGCCAACGGAACGCGCATGAGTTCATCGGAGGGTCGGTTTTTGTTGCTTGGACTCGGTTCGGGTTCAGGCCCGATTGGTGGCCCTTCGCAACGGCCTTCTGTTGATAATCTCAGTCAGTTAGACGCGACGCTTGATTTGATTAATACAGATGAACCCTATTATCAATATCACCGCTATGTGTTGGGAAATACTAACCAAGATAATCCTTTCGTTGAACCAGCCCCTCCCTACACCAATATTCCGGGTGGGTTAGGCGTTTTTGCGGGGTATAATCGTACTACTGTCCGCGTGAAAGTGAAGTAAAGTTTATCTACAACCCCACTACTTTACTGCGTCGTTCCAACAAAAGTATGTCGCGCCAGATGCCGTGGTGTTTGCCCAGCTTTTCGCGGTAGCCAACCTGCCGGAAACCATTGGCTAGGTGCAGAGCAACGCTGGCCTTGTTTTCCGGAAAAATACCCGCCTGCAACGTCCAAAGGCCGTTTTCTTCACTTTGTCGGATCAATTCGGTGAGCAGCAGCCCGCCCACACCCTTTCCCCGATAATCGGAGCCAACGTAAATACTGACTTCGGCCACACCCCCATACACACACCGCCCCGACACTTTAGACAGCACGGCATACCCAGCAATTTTCGGGATAAATTCATATCGCCCGGTACTGTTTTCCGCTACTAACTGAGGGGTATTCAGGTAATTCTGGGCCATTTTTTCGGGCGTTGGAGCAACTGTCTCCATTGTAGCATTACCTGTGTCAATCCCTTGTTGATAAATGCTGGCCATTTGGGGCCAATCGGCAGGAATTACGGTTCGGACAATCATTGGTTTAGGGGCTGATTTTTGCCAATAAAATTCTGACTAAATCCCTTTATCTCGTCACGAATAGGCAAATAAATTTCCTTCATTTGTTCTGGTGAATCCGTTCCTTTCGACAGGAAGGAACGGGTCCGCATTTTCCACTCTCAGGCAGTACGTAACATGTCAGCGTAGGGGTTTGGCAATTCGCTGTCTTCAACTGCTTTAGCGGCCTTCTCAATGTCATACGCAACCCGAACAAATTCAACCGAAACACCCTCTTTTGAGCCGGGCCGGGCCGATTCGTCAATGGTCAACACCACATAACAGGCGCGGGGGTCGCCATCTTTGGGCTTCCCCACTGACCCACTATTGATGGCATGACGGAAGTAGGTCTCCTCCCCTTCTGGCTCCGCACTAACGACTTTGTAAAACGGCTTGTGCGTATGCCCAAAACACAGAACATCGGCCCCGGCTCCTTTGAGCACCCGACCCAAACTACGGTCGCCCCGGTCTTCGAACAGGTACTCGTTTACCCGGCGCGGACTGCCGTGAACAAGCATCAACACAAACGGCGTTTGCTGATGCCACAGTTGCTCTGGATTATTGCCTAACTCAAACTCAACCCGGATGTGAGTGGGCAGGGTACGCAGATAGGCCCGTTCAGCATCCTGCACTACTTCGTTAGTGTAGCTGATGGAAATCTTGCCCATCGCCTTTTCGTCTTCGGCTTTGTAGGCACAGCCGCAGTCGTCACTTTGCCGCCCAACGCCAAAATCGTAGTTACCGGCAATGCACGGAATACCCCGCCGACGGATGGTGTTTATCACTTCATTGGGCCAAACATTGTAGCCCACCAAGTCGCCTAGGCAATAGACAGCGTCCAGCTCTCGGCGGTCAATATCCGCCAGAACAGCTTCCAGCGCTGGTAAATTGGCGTGAATATCAGAGAAGAGGGCAATTTTCATAGAGCCGAGGTTTTGAAGGTAGTACGTTGTTTAAGGGCAACATTGACTAATAAAATCAAGACTGGCACCTCGATAAGCGGGCCAATAACGGCGGCAAAAGCGGCCCCAGAGTTAATACCGAACACAGCAATGGCTACAGCAATGCCCAACTCAAAGTTGTTGCCAGCCGCCGTGAATGCCAGCGATGTACTTTTGGGATAGTCGGCTCCGGCGCGTTTGGCGAGGTAAAAAGCCGTGAAAAACATGACCACAAAATAAATAACCAACGGTAGGGCAATTCGCAGTACGTCAAGCGGAATCTGCACAATTAGCTTCCCTTTCAGACTGAACATCAGCACAATGGTGAATAGCAAGGCCACCAGAGTAATGGGGCTGATGGCAGGTAGAAATTTGGTTTCGTACCATTTCGGCGACTTGATGCGCGAGAGTATGTACCGTGACAGAAACCCCGCTACCAACGGCAAACCGAGGTAGATGGCCACACTCTCGGCAATTTGGCCGATACTCACATCTACCGTGCTTCCCCGAAGGCCAAAAAGCGGAGGCAATACGGTGATGAACACGTAGGCATAAACGGAGTAAAAAAGTACCTGAAAAATACTATTAAACGCCACAAGTCCTGCCACGTATTCCCGGTCGCCGAGGGCCAAGTCGTTCCAGACAATGACCATGGCAATGCAGCGGGCAATGCCAATCATAATCAGGCCCGTCATGTAGTCGGGCTTATCGGGGAGCAGCAACACAGCTAACCCGAACATGAGCACCGGGCCGATAAGCCAGTTTTGTACCAGCGAAAGGCCCAAAATTTTGGTATCCCGAAAGACTTGTCCCATCCGGTCGTACCGAACTTTGGCCAAGGGTGGATACATCATCAGCACCAACCCGATGGCGAGCGGAATGTTGGTGGTACCCGACTGATACGCGCTCAGGGTCTGCTCAATTTGCGGAAACAGGTTGCCCAGCAATATGCCGAGGGCCATTGCCCCGAAAATCCAGAGCGTCAGAAAGCGGTCGAGAAACGATAGTCGGGGTTGTTGGGTAATCGTCGGGGTATTGAGCATAAACAAATTAGTTGTGATTTATTGAAGCGGTGGAGTACTGGTCCAGATATGTCTTGATTTCTTCGGCAGTATGGCGGGCCGAGCGGCCAACGCCAATCAGGGTCGCCGAGGCAAAGCCCGTCCAGGAGCCATAGCCAACCAGCCACAACCCTTGCATCTGTAGGGCTTTTGTACCTTCAGTGGCTACTTTACCTTCCTTGTCCACCAAGCCCAGTGGTCGCAAATAATCAGTAGCCGGACGAAAACCTGTACACCAGATAATGGCATCGAAGGCTTCCATTCGGCCATCAGGCCACATAACCCCCGTTTCTGTCAGGCTGACAAACGGGCGAACGGCCTGTAACACACCCCGGCTACGGGCTTCCTTTACGCTGGGAACCATTACAATATCGCCCAGGCCACCAGCGAACTTTGTCGTTTCGCCCGTTTGCAAGGCATGATACCGCTCCGTCGCCTGACTGAATAATACCCGACCATCTACATCATCGGGCAGGAAAATGGGATCGGTAAGCGTTACCCAAACGGTATGGGCAATTTGGGAGACTTCGGCCAGAATCTGAGCACCTGAGTTACCGCCCCCCACGATCAAAACGCGCTGCCCAGCCCACCGATTGGGCGACCGATAGTCTGCCGAGTGGAGTTGTTGGCCGGTGTACTCCCCTATGCCCGGATAGGGTGGAATGAACGGATGGCTTTCCGAGCCGGTCGCACTGACCACTACGCGAGATCGCCATTTGCCCTTGTCCGTGGTGATTTCGTAACCGCCTACTCTCTGCGTTACCCCTTCGGCTCGTACTGGCCGTTGAACAGGCAACTTATACCGAGATTCATACGCGGTTAGATAATCGACTACTTGCTGACGGGCCGGAAACACCCCGGAATCAGCCGTCTCCGATAGCCGGGGCATGGGCCAGCCGGGCAGCGACGAGGCCTCTGCCGGGGAGAAGAGCCGCAACGAATCCCAGCCCTGGTTCCAGGCGCCACCCGGCTCCGACGAGGCATCAAGAATAACAAAGGAATAGCCGGTTCGGCGCAGGAAATAGCCGACCGCCAACCCGCTTTGTCCACCCCCAATGACAACGATATCTATTTCCTGAGTCTGTGGCTGGTTCATGTTTATTGAGTTAAGTTCGCCGGATTAGGTCAACATTGGCTTTTCTTTTCATTTACCCGCAATGGTTCGTTTGGCCGTAATTTCGGCTTTTGCCTTTGCCAGATCAGCCCGAAATTTGGGCGATTTCAGCAATTCGTTCACAAAGGCCCACACCCGCGACACTTCCGAATCGCTCGGATAGTGAACACCAATAACCTCCCGCGAATAGGCCATTTCGGCGGCCATTTTCAAAAACCCCGGGGCTAAACCGGGCGACAACTCACTCATTATGTAGGCATTAACAAATGAAGCTGCCGAATGCCCACTCGGGTAGGCTGGGTGACCGGACTTCTCGATGGGTTGCAATCGGGCCTCCATAGCATAGGGTCGGGGCCGCAGAAAAACGAACCCTTGCTGGCATCCTGCATCGGAAACCGGAGGGCATCGAACGCGGCCCGACTTGCATTGGGTTTGTGGTCGATGAGTGACAGGGTTTTGTAATGCCCCGAAATCGAAATCAGTGGTCGGGGAGTTGTTTGGGCAGTGGCTGTGGTAATGGTCAGGGCCAACAGTATCAGCGAAGGCTTCATAATCTTGGTAGTTGTAGTTGGTGATTGATACCCGTTTATGTTAACAGCAACCGGCTCCCGGCTCCACCTGTACACCGCTGGCCAACTGCTCGGCTTTGGCATCGCAACAGGCTTTGGGCAGTTTCTCGCCTGCTTTCCCGGCATAGAGCGTGATGCTGAAAATGCCCTTGCCCTCTTCTTTGTAGGCCTTGATTTCGTCGGCGGTCAGGTACTGATTCAGGACAGCATCGGGCAGACTAATCTCGCGTCGTTTCTGAATGGTCAGGTTTACAAAACCTGCGTTTTCAACAATTTTGAGGTACTCGGCCTGTTGAATTGCCCCCGACACACAACCGGCGTAGAGTTCGGCATCGTGTTGCAGGCCATCGGGCAGGTCGCCGTTGAGCACAATGTCGGAGATGCTGAAATGGCCACCCGGTTTTAGTACCCGGAACGTTTCGGCGAAGGCCTTCTCTTTGTCGGGCACGAGGTTCATGACGCAGTTGCTTACCACCACATCGGCAAGGTTGTCGGGCAGGGGCATCTCTTCGATGTCGCCATACACGAACTCCACATTGTTATAGCCGCGTATTTTGGCATTTTTCCGGGCGCGGTCGATCATGGCGGGGGTCATGTCGAGGCCAATTACGCGGCCGATTTCGCCGGTTTCGGCGCGGGCTACAAAGCAATCATTACCCGCCCCGGAACCGAGGTCAAGCACCACATCGCCGGGTTGAATTTGGGCAAATTCCGTGGGCAACCCACAGCCCAAACCAAGGTCGGCATCGGCTACGTAGCCCGATTTACCGGCATAACTCAGGTTCATGCCGATCATCAGATCGTTGTTGGTAAAATCGGGGCTTAAATTCGATGGGCCGCAGCAGGAAGTTGGCTCCGGCCCGCAACCGCACGATTCGGCCGTGTCGCTGTTGGCAATGTCGGCGTATTTCTGGCGAACAATGGTTTTAAGGTCTTCGTTAGTTGTCATGGTTTCTATTGGTTTATTGTAATATTACGATTGACTTGTGCAAATTTTTTAACAGCAGCCCACTGGTTTCAATGAATCGAACAAGGTGCCGAACATTTGCCGGGCCTCCTGCCAAACGGTTTCGTTGATACAGTAGCAAACGCGGGGCGGGTCAATGTCGCCCCGGATAATACCAATGCGCTTTAGTTCTTTTAAGTGCTGAGAGACAGTGGCTTGTGCCAGCGGAAGCTCATCGACCAGATCGCCACAGACACAGGCTTTTTTCTGAGCAAGCATCTGTAAAATGGCCACCCGCGCCGGGTGCGCAAAGGCTTTAGCTAGGTCAGCCATGCGATTCTGCTCTTCCGTGAATATTTCAGTTTTCGTAACTCCCATGCTACAAAGGTAAGGCAAAGAATATCAATCGCAATAATACGATGGATTATTTTTCATCTTCCTGCCAAACCGTTTTATTCTGCAACAGTGTTGCATGAATAATTGCAACACTGTTGCAGATTTAGTAATTTTGTTCTTACCAATGAACAACAAGTACAACATAGCATTCGGCCTACTACTTCTAAGCAGCTCGCTGAAAGCGCAGTTAGCCCCCAACTGCACAGCGAGTTTGCAGGGTCAAATTCAGACGGGGCAACCCAACCCGACGAGTTTACCGGGAGCAACCGTCTTTATTCAGAGCCTGCAACGCGGTGCCGTTACGGACAGCACGGGGTATTTCCGGCTCGATAAGCTCTGCCCAGGCACCTACACCGTGGAATACCGGTTTGTGGGTTTCAACACCATCACCGAACAAATCCATTTGCCCCTCGATTCAGTACGCACTGTCACGCTCACCGCCGATGGGGTGAACCTGCCGGGCATCGACGTGACTGAACACCGCTCCGAAGCGCGCCAATTGTTGCAGGCCCAAACCGAATTGTCGGGCGTGGCTCTCGACCAAACGCGGGGGCAGTCGCTGGGCGAGAGCCTGAAAAACATTGCTGGGTTATACTCCATTCAGACGGGGCCGGGCATTTCTAAACCCGTTATTCATGGCTTATACAGCAACCGGATTCTGGTACTGAACAACGGCATCCGGCAGGAAGATCAGCAATGGGGCAGCGAACACGCCCCCCAAATTGACCAGTTCGTGGCTTCGCGGCTCACCGTGATCAAGGGCCCGGCCAGCATTCGCTACGGTTCCGATGCCATCGGCGGGGTGATTCTGGTGGAACCCAAAGCCATGCCAACCAAGGCGGGTGTGCATGGCGAAGTCAACGCGGTGGGAGCCACCAATGGTCGAATGGGCGTTGGATCAGCCTATTTGGAGGGTGCTTTTGACAAAAAGCTGGCGGGTTTGAGCTACCGGGTGCAGGGAACGCTGAAACAGGCTGGCTATGCCCGCGCACCGGGTTATTTTCTGGAAAACACGGGTTTCCGCGAACGCAATTTCTCCGGCGATCTTCACTATGATCACAAGAAATGGGGAGCCGAGGTGTATTACAGTCAGTTTAATAACCGCATTGGGTTGTTTCGGGGAGCGCAGGTGGGCAGCCTGAGCGACCTCTATGCAGCCATTGCCCGCCCTGAACCCCTGGTGCAACCGGGTTTTTCGTATGAGCTGGGTCGCCCGTATCAGAACATTCAGCATCAGTTGATCAAGGGCCGGACCTATTACCGCTCCGAACGCTTCGGGGAGTTGACCCTGACCATTGCCCAACAACGAAACCTGCGCGAAGAGTTTGATTTACTGTCGTTTAGCCGCGCCGAAACACCCGAACTCTACTTAAAACTAACCACCCAAACAGCCGACCTGATCTGGGAACACCCGACCAAACGCGACCGTTTCGGAGGCATCTGGTCGGGGAGCGTGGGTGTGAACGCGCTTACTCAGGGCAACGTCCGGCGGTATCTGTTCCTGATTCCGAACTACCGGGCCAATGCACTGGGCGGCTTCGCCATTGAACGCTATGCCCGCGACCGCTGGGTGTTTGAGGGGGGCATTCGCTACGACATCAGAACCCTCAGGGCTTACTTTCTGGACGAAACCACCAACCGCACTTTTTCCCGCTCGCATCAGTGGGACAACGCCAACGGATCGCTGGGGATCTCCTATCAAGCCCGGCCAGACTTGACTTTAACCACCAATTTCAGCACTGCCTGGCGGGCACCCAATGCGAGCGACCTCTACGCCAACGGTCTGCACCAAAGTGGCGTGGCCTATGAACGAGGCAACCCGAACCTGCAACCCGAACAGGCCTACAATGGCAATCTGGCGCTGGCCTATTCGGGGAAGCGACTCACGGCGGAGATCGGTGTCTTTAACAACCTGATTAACAACTATATCTATCTCAAACCCGACTCGGTTCCGGCCATTCGGCAGCGGGGTGCGTTTCCGGCCTACAGCTACAATCAGGTGCAGGCTACCTTCCGGGGAGTCGATGCTACGGTAAGCTACAAACTCAGTGGACAACTCACACTCACCTCCAAAACCTCGCTGCTTTGGGCGTATGACAAAACCAACCGCAATTATCTGGTGCTGGTGCCACCCAACCGCATGGACAACAGTGTTCGGTATGATTTTCATGAACAAGCGGTCGGAGCCACGCCTGGCACGGTATCAGGACTTTACGTGCAGGTAAGTGGCCTGGCGGTGGCCCGGCAAAATCGGGTTCCCGCTGTGTCGAGCGAGGTTGTAAATGGCACACCAGTGTTCCGGGGCGACTTTGCTCCTCCCCCACCCGGCTATTTTTTACTGGGTGCCGAAGCGGGACTGAACGTTTCGATCGGCAAGCAACCCATGAGCGTGATTCTGAGTGGGGCCAACCTCCTGAACACCGCCTACCGCGACTACCTGAACCGATTCCGCTACTTCGCCGACGAGCCAGGACGAAACATTAGTCTTAAAATCAAAATAAGTTTTTAATCACACAAGCCATGTTCAAAAAACAATCCCTTCTCTGGCTCACAGCCATTACGCTGATCGCAGGTGCCTGCAACCGCGACGAACAAAACGTTGATCCTACGGAAGACAACGAACGCATCACCACAGTTACGTTGGAGTTCACTAACAAAGCTATTGTTTCTGAGGTCATTACGGCTACTATCGACGGTTTGTCAGCCGACGGCACCCAACCGAATTCGGCTTCAGCAACCGTATCATTGAAACCCAACGCGGCCTATTCGATGCGGATTTTGTTGAGCGATAAAACCAAAACACCCGCCACCGACATCTCAGCGGCCATAAAAACGGAAGCCAACGAGCACCTGTTCGTGTATAAACCCGCCACCGGCCTGAACCTGACAATCACCCCCAACGACAAGGATACCAACCCCACTCCCGGCCCCTACCCCATTGGCCTCACAACCGATGTGACAACGGGTGCAGCCAGTTCGGGCAAACTCAACGTGGTGCTTCGCCACCAGCCCAACGCCAAAAACGGCACCCCTACCCCTGGCACGTCGGATTTGGATGTAAGTTTTGATGTAGTGGTGAAGTAGGAGCGTGTGTGCGTGTGCTTTCCGTTTATCTTTGCTCAAGCGGTTTGCGCGATCACTCAATACGTTCAGATGAAATTAGGAATCGAAATAGGCGGAACCAAAGTGCAGCTTTTCGCGGCTGACGGGTCGGGACAGGTGGAGCAACGGTTTCGCTATGCCGTAGATAAGCAAAAAGGAGCCGAAGGGATTCTGGATTTTATTACTCAAACACTCCGGCAGCTTCATCAGCCCCCAACCGCTGTTGGCGTGGGATTTGGTGGTCCGGTCAACAATGAAACTGGCCAAATAAGCACCTCCTACCAGATTGAGGGTTGGGCTGGGATAAACCTGATGCGCTGGTTTCAGGAACAGACGCAGGCCCAAACCATTCGGATAGAGAATGATGCCAACGTGGCGGCCCTCGGCGAAGCTCTGCATGGAGCCGGTCGGGGCTACCGCCATGTTTTTTATGTTACAGTAGGCAGCGGGATTGGGGGAGGTATGGTGGTGGACGGTCAAATTTATCACGGAGCCATGCCCGGCGAAGCCGAACTCGGCCACCTTTGGCTGGTGCCTCCTGCAATAGATTCCTCTGGCCAAACGTTGGAAGAAACCTGTTCTGGTTGGGCTATCGACCGTCAGATCCGGGATTTACTACCCCAACTGCCCGCTGATTCGCCCCTCCGAATGATGGTGGAAGCGGCTACCAACGAGGGGCGCGTGGGTGGTGAAGCCCGCTATCTGCACTCGGCCTACGAACAAAGTGATCCCGTAGCCCGCATGTTGATTGAGCAGGTTGGCTCCGTGCTGGCATTAGGGCTATCACACGTCACGCATTTGTTTCACCCCCAGGTAATTGTGTTGGGCGGGGGCCTGTCGCTCATTGGCGAACCATTGCGGGTGGCGGTGAAAACAGCCCTCGAACGCTTCGTAATGAAGTCATTTAAGCCCACACCTCTCGTTTTTCTGTCTCAACTCCGCGAAGAAGCCGTGCCCATTGGCGCATTGGCCATGCTATAAATGACTTATTTTACGCAATACCTTGACCAGCAAAAGGCTGCTTACGATTCGATTCCGTTGGATCAGGTGGCCCAACTTGCCGAACTGATGAAACAGTGCTGGCAAAACGACCGGCAATTATTTGTGTTTGGTAATGGCGGCAGCGCGGCCAATGCCTCCCACTTCATCACCGATCTCGGCAAAGGGGCCTCCGACCGGGTGCAGCGCGACGGATTGGGCAAGCGGTTTCGCTGTCTGTCGCTCAACGACAATACGGCCTGGATTTCGGCTCTTGGCAACGATTATTGTTACGACGACGTATTTGTTGGACAACTGCAAAATTTTGCAAACCCCGGCGACCTCGTTCTGACTATGAGCGTTAGCGGCAGTTCGCCCAACCTGGTGAAAGCCATTGGGTGGGCCAACGACAACAACCTGACAACCATTGCACTGGTTGGTGGCAAGCGCGGACAACTCGCCGAATTGGCGCATCATACACTCGTAATCGACTCTGAACATTACGGACGAGTAGAAGACGCACACATGACGATTTGTCACATGTTGTGTTATTATTTTATGGAGTGCATAAAATAGCAAAAAAAGTCTAACTTTCAGGCAGTTAACCTGGTTAAGAAGCCAACCCCCAACTCAGCCCGTGATGAAACAAACCTTTACTGTATTTTTCTTCATGATTGCCACGCTTCAGGGCGTAGCGCAGGGTCTGGTTGACTATTACCAGACGGGAGGGGTTAAGAGCCGAAAGCAGCAAAATCAACTGCACATGCGCTACGATCCGTACCTGGCTCCCCAGTGGTATCTGATGACCGAGGGCTTTGTCCGGCGTGACAAAGGCAAACTCGATCAATCGCTAAACGGCTTACTAACAACCAGTTCGGTAACGAGCCTGGGTTGGAGCGTGGGCGCAGGCGTAACGTTTCGCAACAAATGGGCTGTGGAAGCGGGCGTTGCCCAGTCGCCCATTCACAACGATGCCCACATCAATAGCCGCCCACCCGCTTCGGTTATCACGCGGGGAGATCGGGGCAGTGTTTTTCTACGCGGAAAACTGGCCTTGCTGAACACCAGCAAACAGTGGCACCGGTCGGGTTTCTGGCTCACGGGCGGAGTGGCCGCCATGCTGAATCAGGGCGACCAGAAAGAACAGTTTACCGTGACCGGCTACACCCGCCGGGGGTTTGATGCAGTGGATCGAATGACACTCACCGGCCAGCCTAAGACCAGTAGTGCGATAACGGGTTTGTTGGAACTGGGCCTTGAATACCGGGTTCGGGTATCGAAACAAATTGAGATTGGTGCCTTCTCCCGCCACAACTGGGGTCTTGGCGATGCGCTGACCACGGATATTTCGTATCAGATTAACAACCAGCCCGTTGGCCAGACAACCTTACGGGCGCGGGGCAACGGAGCCAGTTATGGTCTAACCATGCGGTATATCCTCAAACGCCCCACAACCTCCGAAAAATCGCTGTATCAGTTGCAGGGGAATCGGTAATCACGAATATCGGTCATTCCGCCATGGATACGCTGTATCCGAGTAGCCGCGCTCTTCCCAGAAACCAAGCCGGTTTTGGGTCAGAAACTCAATTCGTTTAATCCATTTTGAGCCTTTCCAGGCATAGAGTTGTGGCGTAATCATGCGCAACGGGCCGCCATGCTCTTTTGTTAACGGCTGCCCGTCGGCAGTGTGTACCAGCAGGACATCGGGTTTCAGGGCTTCTTCGAGCGAGACGTTCGTTGAATAGCCATCATACCCATAACACATGATGTGCGTGGCCGAGCCTTTGGGGTCAACGAGGGCGGCAAGGTCCATGAGCCGCACCCCCACCCACGGCACATCCAACCGCGACCAGGTTGTCACGCAGTGAAAATCACTGGTGTCCTCCACTTGCGGCAAGGCCATCAAATCCTCCCATTTCAACCGAACCGGGTTATGCACCTCCCCGTCGATGTTCAGTTGCCATTTGTCCAGGGGAATACTGGGTTGATACCCCAAATCGAGCACTGGCCATTTTGCCGTAACGGTCTGACCAATAGGCACCTGTGGCATACCGTGCCGATTGGCTGGCCCGGTTCCCCGCGCCCGGTTGGGACCAGCCAACTGATCGGACATGGATGGCGTACTCGCTATTTTATCCTCAAACCGTCGTTTCAGCTTCATGCGAGCCTCCACAATACGGTCTAATTTATCGTTCGATTCCATGCAAGAGTTAACCGGAAAGCGTCGGGGAAAGTTTAGACGCTCCCGCTCAGGCAAAAAAGCTGGGTCGGCGGAACCCGCCGGCGGGTTGCCAACTCCCGTCACGACGACGCAGGGCCTGGACAATCATAATAATCTGCTTGCCCAGTTTGCCCTGCTCTTCAATATTGCCCTGATCATAGGCAAGCTGCCGACCGGGTTCCCACTGGAAAAGCTCGGTTTTAGCGTCGTAGATTCCTACTGGTGTCCGTTTCTTATCGGATTGCAATGTCCGCACAAGTTGCTCGGCCTCGCCGAGGGTGTCACTCCCTATATGATGATACTGCTCCTTGAGCAGGTATAAAACTGAAAAACGATTCATGACAACGATGATGAATGGGTGAAAAGCGGTGATTACCTGGTTGTGCCAACCGACACGGGTGTTCCCGGACTGTGGTTGGCAGGCGAACAATTGCCGCCAAAAGGCGACCCCTGCCGCGACAGGGCCTCGAAGACGCTGGCGTTTTTGTTAATAAATCGCAACAGCATTGGGCCAATTAAAGCACGGGTGCTTGTGGTGTTGGCTTTGTGTATATAACTATGGGTGAATTCCATGACTTCTCGTATTAAGTGAATCGGTTGAGGGGTTAAATTCTCACGCTCAACCTCTTGACCAATAAACGGCAGGCTAAAGTCGAAAGTTTAATCGTTTAAACAGATTATCCCTAAAACCCCTGTTTTTCATTATAACACCGCCTGAATATCTATAAATAATACTATTAAAATGGTCTATTTAGAATTTTTCTTTGAAGGTTTACCAATTTTCAGGAGATTCTGAACAGTTTTTTTGTTTAAACGATTAACTATATTATTGGATTTATTTGATTCCTCAGGCCATCATGAAGAAGACTTCCCTCAAAGATATTGCCCAAATAGTGGGCGTTTCGACCGCGCTGGTTTCCTACGTGTTAAACAATAAAAAGGAAAACCGGATCGGTAAGGAAGTCGCCGGTAAGATCAGGAAAGTGGCCCTGGAGTTGAACTATCAACCCAACCAGATTGCCAAAAGCCTGAAAACCAGCAAAACGCAAACCCTGGGGCTAGTGGTGGCCGATATTGCCAACCCATTCTCGTCGTCGTTGGCCCGCTCTATCGAAGAGGAGGCCGACAAACACAACTACACCGTTATCTACGGAAGCTCCGGCGAGAATCCTCAAAAGTGCCTCAAACTCATTACGACCCTGCTCAACCGGCGAGTCGACGGTCTGCTGATTGCCGCCCCCGAAGGCACCGAAACCCAGCTTATCGACCTGATGCAACAGAAGATTCCCTTTGTGCTGATCGACCGGTATTTTCCCCACCTGAAAACAAACTATGTGGCACTGGATAACTACCAGTCCATGTATAAAGCGGTGCAACACCTCCTTGAGTCGGGCTATGAACGAATTGGTATGATCACGTTCAAGTCGTCGCTTTTTCACATCAACGAGCGCACCCGTGGCTACCGGGCCGCCCTTGCCGATGCTGGTATTGCGTTCAAAAAAAGCTGGTTGAAAGCGGTGGACCGCGCCACTCTGAAACCGGAGGTGAGTAAAGCGATTCAGGAATTCACAACGGGTAAGAATCCCGTGGATGCCATCATCTTCACGTCCAATACACTGTCGGTTAATGGATTGAAGGAAATAAAGGCATTGAATATTCACGTTCCCGATGAGATGGCCGTGGTTGGTTTCGACGAAACCGAAGCGTATGATCTGTTCTATTGCCCTCCCACCTACCTCAAGCAACCCATTGAGGAAATGGGCCGCCTGGCCACCACCATTTTGCTGGAGGCCCTCATCAACAACAACCGCGTTACCCAGGCGAATCTGGAAGCAACGCTGATTGTTCAGGCCTCCACCCAGCCGATTCTCCACAAAATCAGTTAGTTCGGTTTAACTCCAAGGCAGTTAAGTTAAGGCGACTCTGCCCCCCAGCCCCCTAAAGGGGGAGCATGCTGGGACTGGATTACTCCCCCTTTAGGGGGCTGGGGGGCTATAAACGGCTACAAAACCCCCTTCATTTCGTTGCACAATTAATGAACTTAACAGCCCTGCGTTTAATCTACTTTCCAGGCAGGCGGATCTGATCCGCACGTAGTTTTTCAATCGTGACCAGTTGTCGGGCAACACAGGTGGGTAAGGGCGACCCCTGCTTCGTCTTTGACAACCAATAGACCTATTTTTTTCTGACCCTTACAAGCCATGAACAAGACCGCCGTTTCGTTTGCCTGTATTCTCCTGTCTCTCTTTGCCGCTAACAGCCTGCCGATGTATGCCGAAACGGTGCCACCCAAAAAGGCGGCTCGCGTTGTTAAACCCACCAACAAGCCTGCTGATGTGAAACTCCCGGCTGGTTTTTCGGCCACGATCATTGCCGAGGATCTGGGAGCCGCCCGGCATGTGGTGGTGAGCAAAACCGGGGATATTTATGTGAAACTGGCCAAACTGAAAGATGGGAAAGGCATTTTTCAGCTGCGCGACACCAACAACGATGGCGTTGTGGATGAGCGGGTTGGCTTCGGCGACTATCCCGGCACCGGCATTTTTCTCCGGGATAACTACCTGTATGCCTCATCAAACAATAGCATTTTCCGGTATAAATTGTCTGATAGTCAGCAAGTAATCAACCCCGATCAGCCCGAGAAACTGGTGTCGGGACTGCGGGAGAAAGACCGCGACAAATCGAAGTCGATAGCGGTTGATAACAAGGGCAACATCTACGTCAACATTGCCTCGGACAACGACCGCTGCCGGGAGCCAAACAGTGGCAAAGGCATTATGCCGTGTTCGCTGCTCGACTCGGCGGCTGGCATCTGGCGTTTCAAAGCCAACCTGCCCGACCAACCCTTTTCAAGCGGGGTTCGGTTTGCCACCGGTCTCAAAAACGTGGTTGGTTTAGACTGGAACCCCAAAACAAACTCGCTCTTTGTGTTGCAGCATGGCCGGGGTGCTTTCGACGATTTCTATCCGCAGTATTACACCCCCCAGCAAAGTGCCGAACTCCCCGCCGAAACGATGTATGAACTGCATCAGGGCGACGATGCGGGTTGGCCCTACGTGTATTATGACCACCTCCAGAAAAAGAAAATGGTGGCCCCGGAGTACGGGGGCGATGGCAAAAAAACGGGCGGTGCCAAAACCATTAACCCCCTCGCGGCTTTCCCGGCCCACATGGGTCCCAACGGGCTGTTGTTTTACACCGGAACCGCCTTCCCCGAACGCTATCGGAATGGGGCGTTTATTGCCTTTCACGGGCAATCGCAGTCATTGCACAAAGGTTATCTGGTTGGGTTTGTGCCGTTCAAAAACGGGAAGCCATCCGGCCCCTGGGAAATCTTCGCCGACAATTTTGCGGGCATCGACTTAGTGAAGCCTACCGGCCCCGTGCAGCACCGCCCCTGCGGACTGGCCCAGGGCACCGACGGTTCGCTCTACGTAACGGATGACCTGAACGGCACCCTTTTCAAGATCAGCTACCAGCCCGCAACCGCAAAAGGAGCCGTTTCGCAGCAGAAGTGAGGGTTGGGGGGAGTACATTGGCGGACCGTACTCACGGTTATCAAGTTGTCAAGGGTTAGTTTTATCCGTATCTTGCTATACATCCCCTACATTCGTGGTTTCGGATGAACGAATCGCATACGGGGCGCACGCCCCCCATTAGGCAAGTAAAGCGGATGCGTGTGTTGTTAGCTTCGCGCCCGGCAGTAAAAATCTGAGTATATTTATTTTAGATTTAGACTCCATCAGTTGTGCAGTGTGGTTGCTAGGATAGTTTTTTTTATGGATGAAGAAAAGAGTTATTTCCAAAATTGGTTTGAAAAAATCAAATGGAACAAGAGACCAAACGCCCTATGCAAGCCATGTTGGGAATTAAAGTATTGTCCATACGGCCCTTTAGTTGAAGATTTTCCGCCTGGAACCCCGTTAGAGGATGAAAAAACTTGTAGGATCTTTGGTCATGAATGTCCTGTTTTTTCAGTAGCAGAGCCATTTACTGAAACAAAAGAATTAAGAAATATATCAAGGGACATACCACGCCCTGTTCAGTTTAGAGTATTAAAACGGGACAACCAAATATGTGCCATTTGCAATCAAAATGTAAAAGATTCAGAAGTTGAGTTCGACCATATTATTCCGTACTCAAAAGGAGGCCACTCTGACGAAGGTAACATTAGATTACTGTGCTCTGCCTGTAATCGAAAAAGAAGCAATAATTATGAAGATGAGTTTTTAGTGAAAAGTTTTCGCTATCATACACACAAGCAAGAAGACACGATCCTAGTTGACTTCGTGATAATGGGCTTATCATTCATTCACGATTTTTTTTCGGAAAATTCGAGACTCCCTTCTCCACAAGAGATGGCAAATGAATTAGCAGAAGGTCAGCAATCTTATGCTGAACAATGGGCAATATCTGAATTCAAACGCTTCGAGGAATTCTTCCGTAATAGAAAACCCAAAAACTTTAGTGAAACCCAGTTTGAGGCTTTGAAGTTTAGATGGGGTTTTAAAGATGGTAAGATCTATACAATAAAAGAAGTTTTAGCTATGATGAATATAAAATTTGAAGAGTACTATTTAGCTGAAAGAGATTTACTTGAAAGGCTAGGTCATTTCTTTTCGGACACAGCCAAAGTCAAAAAATATTGGTCTAAAACGTAAAAACGAGTAGTCTTTATTCTAACATTAAAATGGTTAGGGTATTAAAATTTATTACCGATCCGCGCTGCCGTTTTTCTGTCGACAGGGGGCGCTCCTGCGGAGCGGAGTTGCGTTCAACCCAACGGATCGGGGGCGTAGCTCGCTTCGCCCACCATCAACACTCATGGTCGTTGGGTGTCCCGTGCAGGTCTGGGCTTGTTCCGTCTCGCATGTGAGAGGCCCCACATCCCGGAGCCAAGCAGTGGTATGTGAGGTGGGTTGTGGGCGACAGGCCGAACGCCAAGACAAGGCTAATTGAAGTGCATGAGGTGGCCTCGCCTGACAATGCGAACGCCCTATTGAAGAAAACTGTTGCGCGGCAGGTAGCCCAAGCTGACCATACAAACGCCCCAAAAGGGCATCAACGTTAAAATGAATAAACTTTTGATTGGTATCTTGTTTGCCTCTGTTTTAAGCGGATGTTCAAACCAAAATGATGGCACAAAGACAGAGGCAACAAATTCCGCATCCTCAGCAAAAGATTCGGTTGTAAGTCCGGTGGCTCAGAAAGTCAAACTGACTAATTTTACAGAGGCAGATGTTGCAAAGTTTGTGATATCCTCCGTAATGCATCAACCGACAAAAATTATAACTGTCAAAGAGGAGGGCGAGAATTACATAATCTCTTACAAGAGGAGAAGCGACAAGCAAAAATTCGTTTACAAAGTACGAGTAGAAGGAGATAGAGCTATTTGGGCCAATATTGACGGACGCTGGAGAGACAGCGCAGAAGACGAAAAAGTAACTTTCCTCGAAGAGGGTAAGAATCTTTTCATTACGCAAACCTTTAGTGATGGGTCGGTTAGCTCGAAAGCGTTTACCAAATAGGTGCTTTCGTAATTGCCGCTTTCCGCTCCGCCGTCCCCTTTGCAATTAAACTCGGCGAGGTCGTCCCCAGCTCCGCCGGTCTTCAGAACCGTGCCGCTTCGGGGCGGGGCCGCTTCGGGGCGGGGCCGCCCTTGCAGTCCGATTGCGACTTTCATCGTAACCTGTTCTCCTTGGTGCACTGGTATTTGTCATACAGACCTCATTTTCTGCCTTTTCCAAGGTAGTTTTCGTGTCGTGCCAGTGACGGTGAAGCAGTTGGAGGTTCTTGTATTTGGCCTTGATACCCGTTGAGCGCGGGATGCAGCGACAGTATCCGCATTTTGGATACCTTTACCGCATGGACTTGTACAATGACAACGAGCGGTTTATTTCGATTCTTTCTGACTACGGCTTTAAGGTGACTTTTGGCAACGAGTCAGACACGCGATTTTTACGCAGAGCATTGCAGGCTCTTATTCAATCGCCTGTAGCGATTGCCAAAGTTGAGTTCATTGAAAGCGAGATACCGGGGTTAACTAAAGACAGTCGAAGCGGGATTTACGACATCGCTTGTGTGGACGAGCGGGGAAACCAGTTCATCGTAGAGATGCAGTTGAGCAAATTCCCCGACTTCATTCAACGCATGAAGTTTTATTCATTCTACCGGTTGAATACGTTGATTCGGAAAGGGAAATACCGCTTTGAGGGGTTGCCCAAAATTTACTGCATTGGCATTTTGGCTGTCAATATATTTCCCCACATTGCTGACTATCATAATGTTGCCATTCTGAAAAACGAAAAAGGCGAACTGATTGACAACCAGACAACGTTTATTACCGTAGAATTGGCTAAATTCAAGAAGCGGTTAGCCAACGTGCAAACCGACCTCGATAAACTCATTTACACGATGAAGACGACTCATAAAGCAACCAAGCCGAAGCAGTTTCCTCAGTTCTGGAATGAGGAGTGGTTAGAAGCGGCCATCAAAGAGTTGGATACTCGGCAAATGACTCCTGAAAAGCGAATGGCCTACGAAATGACGCTCTCGGCCAATGCGTTGGCAATTCAGAATGAAAATAGAAAGATTGAAGATGCAATCAATCTAAAGAATATTGAAACAGTTACCAAAGCCCTAAAGCGCGGTAAACTCACAATTGAAGAAATAGCCGAAGACAGTGGTGTAAATGTTGATTTTGTCCTTGAAATTCAGCGAGGGATTACCAAAAATCTGTAAGTCAGATCTCCGGCGATTAAACTCGGCGACCCCGCCGGTCTTCAAAACCGTGCCGCTTCGGGGCGGGGCCGTCTTTGCAGTCCTACTGCAACTTTATATCCCATGGCTCTTCATTTTCTGGAAGAGACATCCAGCTACGGATTATGTAGCGGTGTAAATTCTGCCTTTCTCGCTTATTTCTGGCAGAAAAAGCTATTTTTACCATACGACACGTTCACTTCCCCGAATCTCGTATGCTATCACCTCGTACCCGTCTGCATCAACCTTTTTGTCTATTCGTCTTTTTCCTGCTGGTAAATCCGTTTTCGTTCCTGCCTGCCCAGGCCCAGTCGCGGGCGAAGAAGGTGCCTGCTCCCAAATTCGAGTTGGTGGAAACAACAATCAGCGCTATTCACACCGCCTTCCGCAATGGCTCACTAACGAGCGAGCAGTTGGTCGGTGCGTATCTGGAACGGATTCGGGCCTACGACCAGCCAACCAAACTCAACTCCATCATTATCCTCAACCCGGAAGCGGTTGCCACGGCCCGTACGCTGGATGCTGAGTTTCGCAAAACGGGCAAACTGCGCCCACTGCATGGGATTCCGGTGATTGTGAAAGACAATTTCAACACGAAGGCCCTGCAAACAACGGGCGGCTCCGTTGCCCTGAAAGGGTTTGTGCCTACCGACGATGCCTGGCAGGTTCGGAAACTGCGCGAAGCAGGGGCCATCATTCTGGCTAAGTCGAACATGGCCGAATGGGCCTTCACACCCATGCACACGCAGAGTTCAATGGCGGGCGAAACCCTGAATCCCTACAATTTGGCCTATGTTCCGGCCGGGTCGAGCGGGGGGACGGCGGCTGCCGTGGCTGCCAACTTCGGTACGATTGGGTTGGGGTCGGACACGGGCAATTCCATTCGGGGGCCATCCTCGCACAATGCGCTGGCGGGTTTCCGAACGTCGCTGGGGCTGGTAAGTCGCTACGGCATTATTCCTTTATATACCCGCAACGATGTGGGCGGGCCAATGTGCCGCACCGTTGAGGATGCGGTGCGGGTGCTGGAAGCCACGGCAGGCTACGACCCCAACGATCCGATCACCAAAAACAGTGCGGGTAAAATCCCGAAAACCTACACCCAGTTTCTACGGAAAGACGGGCTGAAGGGTGCCCGAATCGGGGTGATGCGCCAACTCGTCGACAAGAACATCCATCCGGAAATTAAACAGCTTTTCGAGAAGGCCGTGGCCGATATGACCCGTGCAGGAGCGCAGGTCGTCGACGTGACCATTGCTGATTTCGATTCGTTGCGGGCCAACCAATGGTGCGCTGATTTTCGGGCCGATCTTGAAACATACCTGCGCACGTTCGTGAAGCGGGATACGCTCAAAACACTGGAAGATATTATCCGGGTGGGGGGCTATTCGGCCATTGTCCGCGACCGGCTTACTCAGCAGCAAACCCATTCGGGCCGCCCGGTTCATCCCGAAATTCCGTGTGGCGATGCCTTCACCGATCCGCTCCGAATTGCCTATCGCAAGGCTATTGAAGCCGAAATGAACCGGCAACGTGTCGATGCACTCATTTATCCAAGCTGGAACTATCCGCCCGCGTTGGTTGGCGATGCCAAAGGGTATAAAGGGGATAACAGTCAACTGATTGCGCCCGCAACGGGGCTTCCTGCCTTTACGATTCCTATGGGCTACACCACCGGCAATTTGCCCGCCGGTGTTCAGTTTTTGGGCCGACTGTTCGATGAGCCGACCCTGATTAAGCTGACGTATGCCTATGAGCAGGAAACCCACCACCGGATGCCTCCCAAACAGTTTTCGGCACCGGGACAGTGACGGTATTTGGCCTGAAATTTACAGCATCAGCACTTTATTTTACGTCTCCATTAAAACCAGTTTCATGACTCGCATTTTACGCCCAGCCACAACCTTACTTGTCAATTTGCTCCTCGTTCTGAGCACAATCGGAGCCAATGCGCAATCGGCCAACAAGGCCGAGATTGCCCGCTGGCAGCAACGGGCCAAACAGGTCACCATTACCCGCGACACCTGGGGCGTGCCCCACATTTATGGCAAAACCGATGCCGATGTGGTGTTCGGGCTTCTGTTCACCCAGTGCGAAGACGACTTTGGCCGGGTCGAGGAAAATTACATTACGTCGATTGGGCGATTGGCCGAAATAGAGGGTGAGTCGGCGTTGTACCACGATTTGCGGGCGCGGCTGTTCATGGATACGACGCAGGCAGCGGCTATCTACAAAAAAAGCCCGGTCTGGATGAAACAACTGCTGGATGCCTTTGCCGATGGGGCCAATTATTACCTCTACACCCACCCCGACGTGAAACCCAAACTCCTGACCCGTTTTCAACCCTGGATGCCGCTCATGTTCAGCGAGGGCAGCATTGGTGGCAACATCAGCGTGGTATCCATCGAGCGGTTGAAAGCGTTTTATGAGCAACGTAAATCAACGTCCTCGCTCCACAACGTCGATCACTACGAACGCGAATCGGTGGGGTCGAATGGGTTTGCCATTGCCCCGGCCAAGAGTGCGACCAAAAACGCGCTGTTGCTCATCAATCCGCACACATCGTTTTATTTCCGCTCCGAAGTTCACATGATCAGCGAGGCCGGGCTGAATACGTACGGAGCCGTTACCTGGGGACAGTTCTTTGTTTATCAGGGATTTAATGAAAATTGTGGCTGGATGCACACCACCAGCTATGCCGATTCGATGGACGAATACCTCGAAACCATCGAGAAAAAAGGGAATGCTCTTTTCTATAAACACGGCACCGCACTTAAGCCGGTCAGGACGCAAAAAGTGCGCTTGCCCTACAAATCGGGGACTGGGGTTCAGTATAAAGAGTTCACGATGTATTTCACGCAGCACGGTCCCATTGCGGGCGAGCAGGACGGAAAATGGATGGCCATCGACATGATGAACACGCCCCTGAATGCCCTGTCGCAGTCGTATTTGCGGACGAAGGCCACCGGGTATGAGAGTTATAAGGAAGTGATGAAGCTGAACGGCAATGCGTCGAACAACACGATTTTTGCGGATCGGAACGGCACCATCGCCTACTGGCACGGCAATTTTATGCCCCGCCGAAACCCCAAATTCGACTGGGAGGAACCCGTGGATGGCAGCAACCCCGAAACCGACTGGCAGGGCCTGCATCCCGTGGACGAGATTGTTCAGGTGCGCAACCCGGCCACCGGCTGGATTCAGAATTGCAACGCTACGCCGTTCACCGTGTCGGGCAGCAGCAGCCCCGACAAGAGCAAGTATCCGGCCTACATGGCTCCCGATGCCGAAAATTACCGGGGCCTCAACGCCGTGCGGGTCTTGAGCAGCCGATCCGTTTATACCCTCGACACGCTGATTGCGGCCGCCAACGACCCCCGTTTGCCTGCTTTCGATGATCTGTTGCCCCCCCTGCTGACCGCCTACCAAAGCGTTTCGGGTGAGGTTGTGAACCAGTCCAAAGACCTGGCCGAAGCGATTCAGGTGCTGGCAAGCTGGGATAAAAACTACGGAATCAACTCAGTGGGGCAGACGCTGGCGATTATGTGGGGTGAGAAAATACAGCGATTAGCGCGGAGCCGTGCGGCCGCCGATCAGCGTTTCGACAACCTGGGCCTGACGGCCTTCACGATCAAAAATACCACGCCACAGGAAAAAGTAACGGCTTTGGCCGACGTGTTAACCGACCTCACCCGCGACTTTGGCATCTGGAAAACGCCCTGGGGAGACATCAACCGGTATCAGCGGCTTACCGGCAAAACGCAGGAAAGCTATGACGACCAGAAGCCAAGCATTCCGGTTGGGTTCACTTCGTCGGCCTGGGGATCGTTGGCGGCTTTTGCAGCCCGGACCTATCCCGGCACCAAAAAACGCTACGGCAGTGTGGGTAACAGCTTTGTGGCCGTGGTAGAGTTTGGCAAACGGGTAACGGCCCGCTCTGTCGTGACGGGTGGCCAAAGCAGCCGCCCCGGCACCACCCACTTCACCGATCAGGCCCCGCTCTATTGCGAAGGCAAATTCAAAGACGTTTTGTTCTACCCCGAAGACATTCAGAAGCACGTCGAGAAAACGTATCATCCGGGAGAGAAATGATTTTGGATTTTGGATTTGTTGCTGACGCATACTCAACGCGCGTCAGCAACAAATCCAAAATCCCCAATCATAAATCCGAAATCATTTCCCCTGCCAGCCGGTGCCCCGACCAGGCCACCTGTTGCTCGGCAATGGGTTTCACGGTGGCTACATAATCGGCGGGCAGAACAGCTCCGTCGGTGTCGGTGCCGGAAATGAGTTTACCTTCCTGATACGCCAGCGAGCGGGCAATGTCGAAACTCTCGGTGGACCACTGTTTGATATCGGGTTTCCGACGGCGGAAGAGTCGGCGGTTGGGATGGCTCTGAATCAGTTGAATAGCGAGTTGGTCGGCGGCCCGGAAATCGTCTTTGCCCAACAGCATTCCGTCCCAGAAATAGTGCAGATTCAGCGTCGGGTTGCTCATGCTCACCTTGATTTTGAACAGGTTTCCGCCCCGGTCGCCTTCGGGGAATTGCGGGCTGATGAGGGCTGCCGTGTGCAGAGGCATATGCACATCGCCCGATAGGTGGAACAGCCAGCACAGGGCAATGGCTTTGCTGCTGTCGGGGGCATCGCTGGTCAGAATTTGCCGGTTCAGGGCGTAGGCCTGCAGAATATCTTCGCCCGTGGCCAGCGTCGAATCGGTGCGGGCAATGCCGAGAGCCGGGTTATAGACATAGTTGATATAATGCCAGGTAGCGTGGTCGTTCGGGTTCTTTTGGCCCCGAATATCGTCGGGCCAGCGGGCGGCCAACATGAACAGATTCCTGTTTTTCTCGTCTTCAGAAAGCGTTGAATCGCGCAGCATGGAGGCCCAGCGCGTTTTGACATCGGGGTGTTGTCGCAGCAATGCAACCACTTTTTCCAGCGTCCGGGGAGATTTCGTTTGCAGATCGCGGTAGGCAATGGCCCCAATCGCCATGTGCGTTGGTTTGTTCCAGCCGAAGGCCGAGATGGTGATTGTGAGCAGGAGTAGCCCCGACAAACTCCGTTTTAACACCCGATTATACGTCATGAAAAGCATCAGTTAGACCACAAAGAAAAAGCATAGCCGCTGCCCGAACAAGCGTACCTGTTCCGTTCGACATAGTCAGGTACGTGTCAATAATTGTATGTTTGTGAATTACTTACCATTCTATGCAAACTACATCTACCTATTTTCTCCTGTTGGCCATAGCCACGGCCTGTGGTTCAAAAACGGAGTCGACTCCTACTCCATCCACCCCATCCACCAAACCCACCGAATATGTTGTCTCGACCCTGGCCGGGGGCGAAACCGAAGGCTATCGTGACGGGCCGGGTGCGACCGCTTTGTTTAACGCAGCCAATAGCCTCATCTGCGACAAACAGGATAACATCCTGGTGGCCGATCAGGGCAACAACCGAATCCGACAGATAACACCTGCCGGGCTAGTTTCCTCCTTGGCCGGGGGTGGCACCGATACCGACTGGACAGCCAACACCAACCCACTGAAGGCCTCGCTGAAACGTCCCCGATTTATGAACTTCGCTCCCAATGGCGAGCTGCTGATCTCGGAAATGAGCGACCGGTATTATGACAAGACCAACGTGCTATTCCGCGTTTATTCGGCCACGGGTGGCATCCGCAATGTGGTCTATAGCAACCCACCGGCTACCTTCAACAATCAGTTCTACGGCAATAGGGGCGTTTTTCAGGATGCCGCCGGGAATTATTACCTACCCGAAGATCAGACTATTCGCAAAATCAGCCCACAAGGTGTGCATACCCCCGCCTGGGTATCGGTCCCCTCCCGAATTACCAACCAGCTAACGGGAAATATCACGGCGATAGATTCAAAAGGAACCATCTATTTCCCGACAGAGGACTTTTCATCCTTCACCAACGGTACCATCACCAAAGTGTCGGCCGATGGCAAAATAAGCTATCTGCGCGATGCCAAATTCGATGACAAGGTGCTCAATGGCGACCTCAGCAAGGTTTTTCTGGGTGGCCTGCGGTCCCTCACGATTGACAAACAGGACAACCTCTACGTGGTTACGAGTGGCGATCAGCTTGTGTTCGACCGGATCTACAAAATCACGCCCGACAACCAGGTAACGTTTGTGGCCGGTGGCAAAGGCAGCGACTTCAAAGACGGCAAAGGAGCCGACGCACTCTTTAATTATATTGCCGGTATTGCCGTCGACAGCAAGGGCATTATCTACGTTTCGGACTGGGGTCGAATTCGGAAGATTGCCCCGGCACAGTAATTCTTGTAACCTCTAAACCACCGCTTTATGACAACTACCGAGGTCGAGTTATGGACCAAAATCCAGGGATTTCAACTTGATGACCCCAGCGTGAAATTCACCTTTTCTGATCGGGTTGCCCGCGAAAATGGATGGACGAAACGCTACGCCCTGCGGGTAATCGAGGAATACAAAAAGTTCATCTTTCTGTGTTGCACCACCAAAACGGGCGTAACCCCTTCCGATCCGGTCGATCAGGTCTGGCACTTGCATTTGACCTATACCCAATCGTATTGGATCGACTTTTGCCGACAGACACTAGGCCGCGAAATCCATCATAACCCCACCAAAGGCGGACAGCAGGAAGCCCAAAAGTTTGACAGTTTCTATACGCAATCACGCCAGTTATACATTGACAAATTTGGGCTGGAACCACCTACCGACATCTGGCAACCGAACCATATTCGTTTCTCGGATACTGATTTTCAACGGGTTAATCGCAAGCGATACTGGCTTATTCGGAAACCTACAGTCCCTCAAAAAAAGCAACTGGCTCTGTTCGGCGTTACTCTGGTGAGTTTGGCCTTCGTGCAGGCTACGGGCCTCCGATGGGTCTTTATACTTTTCGGAGGATACCTGTTTTTTGTCCTTCTGAAAGCACTCAAAAACAACCAGGAAAAAGGGGGATCTTCGGACAATGGAGGGTGTAGCACCGCCGGATGCAGCACAACGGACAGCGGACACCACAGCGGAGGGCACCACGGCGACAGCAGCGACAGTAGTGGTGGCGATAGTGGCTGTTCGGGTGCAGGGTGCAGCGGTTGCGGGGGCGGGGGTGATTGAGTGAAAGAGTAATTTAGCGCAGCATACTCTGCCGTTTAATTGAGTTATTTGGCGTATCGCTAAACTTGTGCTAAAATCGCACACAATCATTTTTCCTGCCTTGACCATTATGGAACCGATCACGACTACCGCCCTGATCTCTGGCGTTGTTGGCTATCTGACCAAGAACCTGAAAGAGAATAAGACGTTTACTGACTTCACCAAAGATTTTACGTCGGCAACCGTTAACTGGATTCGTCCGCTTTTTCTGAAAGACGATCAACCCAAAGAAGTGCTGGAAAATCTGCAACAGAAACCCGACAGCGAAGCCCGGCAAAAGGCCGCCGAAGCCGCCATTGCCACCCACATCGAAGACAATCCCACTGCCCGCCAATGGCTGGAAGAAATGTACGCGGAGATTCAGCAAAAGAAACAGCGGGAGAAAAGTGACTCGAAAGGAAGTATACTTATCATAGATAGTGAACGGGTAAATACGGGCGATCTTTCAGCAACAGGTGATATTAACCAAAGTTTTGGCGATGTCCCCAAATAGAACCGTCACCAATAGCGAACGAGCAAATCTCGGTGACCTCAGTGCTGATTCGATTACACAGAATTTTGGCGACACCTATATTCAGGGCGAAATCCGCGTTCCGCGCTTTCTCACGGCTCCGCCCTTTAAACCGGAAGGGGTGCTGGGCCGCTCGGATGAACTGAACCAGATTCACCAAACATTGAGGGCCGACGACCGCCCGCTGTTGCTGATGAACGGCGAGGGCGGCATTGGCAAAACAACTTTGGCCGCCTGCTATTGGCACAACGAACAGGCTACCTACAAGCACGCTGCCTGGCTATTTGTTGATGGCGGCATCCACTCGGCCCTACTCTCGCTGGCCAATACCCTGAGCCTAACATTTGACCCTCAACTATCGGACGAGGAGCAAATGGCCCGGCTGTTGCAACGTCTGGCATCCCTCGATGCAGACTGTCTGCTGATTTTAGACAACGCCAATGACCCTGCCGAACTCGAAACCTGCTATCTGAACCTGCGGAAACTACCGAATTGCCATGTGTTGCTCACAACGCGGGTTGATGAAATGGCCGGAGCCGCCCGGCTGAAAATTGAACCCTTGTTAAAACCGGAAGCCATACGCTTGTTTACCCATTATTGCCCCGTTACCGCTGCCGAAACCGATACCATTCATCAGATTCTGGTGGCCATAGGCTACAATACCCTCGTTATTGAACTGCTGGCCAAGAACCTAAAAAACCTCAACGAGTTTTCACCCACCTACTCGCTGAGCAACCTGCTGAATGATTTACAGGCAAAGGGCCTGTTACATTTGCAAACCCAGGTCGTTCAGACCGCCTATGGCAGTTCACGGCTTCGCACGGCTGAACCGGAAGCTATTTTACGGGCTATGTATGACTTGAACCAATTGCCCCCCCCTGCCCAGTGGCTGCTGAATAATCTGGCTGTGCTGCCCGCGCAAGGCTACCCGTATGCCTTGCTGGAGGATTTGTTAACCCCTGCCCAAGCCGGACAGATACAGGCCGGCTTGCGCGAACTGCGCCAAAAAGGTTGGGTTGACTGGAACGAGACAGAGAAAACCGTAAAAATAAGCCCGGTTGTTCAGGCGGTGGCACGCGACAAAAACAAGCAAACTCTTCTCACCGACTGCGCCACACTGGTGGCAAGCCTGAACACTAAATTTGACTCCTTAAACTACACTCAAGTACAACAATATCTACCCTTGACCAGATCGGTGGTAGGCGCACTGTCAGAAGCAAATGCAGATGTTGATAAATTGGTCTTCAGGCTAGCAGACTTCTTGAAAGAAACGGGTAATTTTTCAGAAGCTGCCGCGCTGTTTAATAAGTTAGTCGCAAGGCTTAACGACTCAGGAAATGCCGTTAATCTCTCTGTTTGTTGGAGTCGGTTGGGGGAACTGTACCTGGCGGAGGGCCGATTTGAGCAAGCTCTGGACTTCTTTGAGAAAGATTTGATGTACACGAAAAAACTCTATGAAGCCAACCCGCAGTTGGAGTTGTTGAAGGAAGGACTGGCCATTTCCTACCAGAAGTTAGGTGAACTTCATCAGGCACAAGGACACTTTGAGCAATCTCTGGACTTCTTTGAGAAAGGTTTAAGGTTAAAAGAAGAACTTATTGAAGCCAACCCACAGTCGGAGCACTTAAAGAACGGACTGGCCATCTGCTACTCGAGACTGGGTGTATTGCATCAAGCTCAGGGACGATTTGGTAAGGCCCTATACTTCTTTACGAAACAGTTTCAGTTAGCCGAAAAACTCTACGAAACCAACCCGCAATCGGAACAGTTGAAGACGGGGCTAGCCATCGGCTACTCGAAACTGGGCGAACTATGTCATGCAATAGGACACATAGAGAAGTCTGCATACTTCTTCGAAAAACAGTTTCAATTAGCTGAAGAACTCCACAAGGCCAATCCATCCTCTGTTGGCCTACACAATGGCTTGGCTATTTCATACTGGAAATTGGGGAGTTTGGCACGAGAGATAGCAGAAAACAGTCAAGCTCGTCTGTATTTTGAACAAGCCGAAGCTATTTGGACGGTTCTGTGCGAGCAAGTAGGAATCCCTGAATACTGCAATAATCTGGCGCAGATTCAGAGAGATTTGGCGGGCTTAGACTAAGAACAGCATTAACCTTACTCAACACCCTCTCCCTCATGCTCTCCCTCCAACACCAGGTTTTTATGGAAGTGGCCCGCGTGCTGAGTTTTACGCGGGCCAGCCAAACCTTTTTTCTGAGCCAGTCGGCTATCAGCAAGCATATTAAGGCGTTGGAGAGCTTCTACAAAACCGGGCTGTTCGAGCGGCACGGCACCACCATTAGCCTGACCCATGCCGGGGAGGTTTTGTATACCAAACTTCTGGAGGCCAGTCAGTTGCAGCACGAGTTACATCAGGCCATCCACCAGATTAACGACGATTTTCAGCCACCTACCAAATTGTCTATTGGGAGCAGCACTACCATTAGCCTCTATGTGCTACCGCCCGTGTTGTCGGCCTATTTGCGGCAACACCCCAGCATTCAAATCAGTGTGTTGAACCGGAACTCAGCCAATATTCAGAAAGCCTTACTCGACCACGACATCGACGTGGGTATTGTGGAAAGCCTGACGCGGGTAAACACCCTCACCTACAGCCCGTTTATGACCGACGAAGTGGTGGCGATTTGTTCGGCCAACAGTCCCTTGCGCCACCAAACCCTGACCGTTTCCGACCTACCCCAGATTCCGCTGGCACTTCGGGAGCACGGATCGGGCACGTTGGCCGCGCTCGAAGGGGCCTTGGAAGAACAGGGAATCCGGCCCGCTGCCTTACGGGTGCTGATTCGGTTGGGTGGCACGGAAGCCCTGAAAAACTTTGTGCTGGCCGACACCTGCCTGTCGTTTTTGCCCCGGCTGGCCATTCGCAACGAGTTGACCACCGGGACATTGGTGGAAGTGCCGGTGGCGGGCCTGACTGTTCAGCGGCATTTCTATTTTATTCAGCGAAAAGGCACTGAAAACAACGAGTGGGTCAATAACTTTATTCGGGCCACCCGACGGCACTATTCCTCCACGGAATAACTCATACCAAAATACGATTTGCATCAGGCGTTGTAAACGGCCACTTTTCGGACGTTTTTACTCGACTTATGCAACTTCTCACCACGTCCTCGCGCTTAGCCGACCTCTATTGTGCCAACTGCGGCAATACCCACACGGCCCTCGTTCGGCAAACGCTCTCGACCTGTTGCCAGGCTCCGCTGTTGTGTCGCTATACGCTGACTGAAGGCAGTATTTCCAAAACCGATCTGGCCACGCGCCCGCCCTCGCTCTGGCGATACGAAGAATTGTTGCCCGTGCTGCATCCCGAAAACCGGGTTAGCCTCGGCGAAGGATTCACGCCCCTGTTGTCGCTCAACTGGCTGGCTAACCGCTACGGCCTGAACCGTCTGACGCTGAAAGATGAAGGCCTGAATCCGACCGGCTCGTTCAAGGCGCGGGGCCTGAGTTTAGCCATTTCGAAAGCCAAAGAAAACGGCGAACAGGCCTGCATTATTCCCACGGCCGGGAATGCGGGGGTGGCCACAGCGGCCTACTGTGCGCGGGCGGGTCTGGAATGCGTGGTGGTGATGCCCCGACACACGCCCGATGCCTTCAAAGAAGAGTGTCTTGCCTACAACGCCCGGCTGATTTTGGTGGAGGGGTTGATTAACGACTGTGCCGCCAACGTGCAGGAAATGAACCGCGATGGGACGTATTTCGATGTATCGACGCTGAAAGAACCCTACCGGCTGGAAGGCAAAAAAACAATGGGCTACGAGATTGCCGAGCAACTGAACTGGCAACTTCCCGACGTGATTATGTACCCCACCGGGGGCGGCACCGGCCTGATTGGCATCTGGAAAGCGTTCCGGGAATTGCAGCAACTGGGCTGGCTTTCTCCCAACCAACAACTCCCCCGCATGGTGGCCGTTCAGGCGCAGGAATGCTGCCCCATTGTGACCACGTTTGAGGGCAAGCAGGCCAATTGCAAACAGTATGTGGGCAAGCCAACGCTGGCTAATGGCCTGGCGGTTCCCCGGCCCATTGGCGAACCACTGATGTTGAGCGTACTACGCGAATCAGAAGGGACTGCCCTGGCCATTTCGGAGGACGACATGGTGGAGGGGGTCCGCGAACTGTGTCGGCACGAGGGCATTTTTGCGGCTCCCGAAGGCGGTGCCATTTGGGCAGCCACCAAAACCCTGCTGCAACAAGGCTGGCTCCGGCCCGACGATCACGTTTTGTTGCTGAACACGGGTTCGGGCCAGAAATACATGGATAATCTGAAAGGAAAGTGGTAAAAGTGAACCAATATGAGTAAGATGTAGCCCAAAGTTTGCATAAATACTAACAAAACTATAGTATAGCAGCTTATTGTATATTTTAGATATATCATAAGCCTATGAGGCCCTTTGAGGACAAACTGCTACCCGATGATTTTGTGCGGGCCGAGGTACAGACCCGGTATCGACTACCTTTTTTCAATTCCTACGTGCAGGCGGGGTTTCCCTCGCCCGCTACCGACTACATTGAGCGGGTCTGCGACCTGAACGACCTGTGCATTCACAACCCCGAAGCCACCTATTTTGTCAGAGCGGCTGGCGACAGCATGACCGGCGACCGCATTGAGCCGGGCGACATCCTGATTGTAGACAGTTCTTACGACGCTGTCGATGGTCGGATTGTGGTGGTTTGTCTGAATGGAGACAACCTGGTGAAGCGGATTCACTTTGCAGGCGACCTGATTGTTCTGATGTCGTCGAACCCGCGCTACGCCCCCGTTTATGTGCAGAAAGGTGAGAGTTTCAGGGTGTTTGGCGTGGTCACATTTGTCATCCAAAAAACCCGCTGAACGCCATGATCGGACTGGTCGATGTGAACAATTTCTACGTCTCCTGCGAACGGAGTTTTAATCAATCACTTGAGGGTAAGCCGGTTGTGGTGCTTTCGAACAACGACGGCTGCGTGATTGCCCGCTCCAACGAAGCCAAAGCGTTGGGCATTAGAATGGGGGTGCCGTTCTTCCAGCTCAACGAGTTGCGCCAACAGCATGACCTGTCTGTTTTCAGCAGTAATTACACCCTGTACGGCGACATGTCGGCCCGGATCATGGCCACGCTTGGCCGCTTTGTGGAGGAAGTAGAAATGAATTCCATCGACGAGGCTTTTCTGAATATGGCCGGTTATGAATCGGTTTACCCCAACCTAACCCACTTTGCCCGGCTCTTGAAACAGACCATTGCGCAGTGGCACCGCATTCCGGTTTCGGTTGGGTTGGCTCCCACCAAAACGCTGGCTAAGGTGGCTAATTATTTCGCCAAACGGGTTCCCGAATACGACCGTGGCGACGGAGCGGGGGTTTTACTACTCGACACCGCCGGTCAGATCGACGAGGTTCTTTGCTCGTTCGATGTGGCCGACCTCTGGGGCATTGGTTCACGGTATGCCGGGTTGCTCCGGCGCAACGGCATCCGCACGGCAGCCCAATTCCGCGATGCCCCCGACGACTGGATCAGTCAGCACCTGACCGTGAACGGTTTACGAACGGCCTACGAACTGCGTGGGGTTCCCTGCAAGATGCTGGAGGTGGACGTGCCTGCCAAAAAAGCCATTTGTTCGGCTCCCAGTTTTGGCCGGTTGATCCCCGATCTGGACACCATCAATCAGGCCCTGACAACCCATTTGGCACGAGCCGCCCAGAAACTGCGCCAACAGCACTCAGTGGCTGGCACGGTGACGGTCTTTTTGCACACCAACCGCCACCGACGGTCGCCGGCTCGGGGCAACGAGCCGGGGCTACCAGCAAAACAATACTACGGCAGTCGCACGGTGCAGTTACCAACTCCCACGAGCAGCAACGCCGAATTAGCAACGTATGCGCTGGCCGCTCTGAAGTCGATTTTTCAGTTTGGCTATGCGTATCAGAAAGTAGGCATAATGCTATCTGATCTGTCGCCCGACAACCAGCAACAGACCTCACTTTTTTGCGAAGCACCCGACGCGCGGCTGGTTACGTTGCATCGGGTGGTGGATCGGCTTAACCACCGGTATGGCCGGGACAAAATCCGGCTGGCCGCCCAGGGCTACGACCCCGGCTGGCACCACAAACAGCAGTGGGTATCGCCCTGTTACACCACAAAGTGGACCGATATAGTGGTGGCCCGGTAGGGATGAGAACGTTCAACCCACCTGACAGCACTACAGCGACATTTTCGTATCATTGCGGTTCAAAACCGATGACCTACCTGATTGCCGGACCGTCATCGCCAACCTACTGAACAAACCAATGAGTATACCAACCACTCCGAAAAACCCGAAGTCTAGGACTGCTGTTAAATCCAAATCGGCCAAAGCCGATTCCACATCCGTTGTGGATGCATCACTGGCCGATGTTCATGGGCAGATTCGCGTGGTGATCGAGCGGGTTACGCCCGAACTCGATGGGGGACGTTTCCCGATCAAAGCCATTCCCGGTGATGTGATTACGGTGGAAGCGGACATTTTTGCCGATGGCCACGACTATGTATCGGCTCGTTTGCTCTACCGCGCTCCCCACGAAAAAACTTGGCAGGAACGGCCTTTGCACAAACTCGAAAATGACCGTTGGAGGGGCCATTTTACGGTGGAACACATTGGCCGTTACCACTATACCCTCGAAGCCTGGGTGGATCATATTGGCTCGTGGCAACACGAACTCGACTTGAAAGTGCGCGACGGGCAGCGCGTGACGAGCGAGCTGCTGGCCGGGGCTAAACTCGCCGACGGCATGGCACACCGCGCTGGTGTTCAGTGTGGTAACGTCCCCGATCAGGCCGAACTCTACCGCGTGGCTGAACTGTTCCGCAGCGAAAATGCCTACGAAGAAGCCGTTACCATTGCCCTCGGCGACCAGTTTCACCACTGGGCCGAGACCTACCCCGAACGCCAAAACCCCACCCGCTATACCGTTGACTCGCGGAATTCGCTGGGGGTGGAGGTTGACCGCGAACGGGCTGGGTTTAGCACCTGGTATTGCTTGTTTCCACGTTCGGCTGCGCGGGAGGAAGGAGCGCATGGCACCTTCAAAGACGTGGAGAAACTGTTGCCACGCATTGCCGGTATGGGTTTCGATGTGTTGTATCTGCCGCCAATTCACCCCATTGGAACGGCCCATCGGAAGGGCAAAAACAACTCGGTTACCTGCCTGCCGGGTGAGCCGGGCGTTCCCTACGGCATTGGTTCGGCGGAGGGTGGCCACGATGCGATTCATGCCGAACTGGGAACGGTGAACGATTTTAAACACCTGATTGCCATTGCCAAAAACCACGGCATTGAAGTGGCAATGGACTTGGCCATTCAATGCTCGCCCGATCACCCCTGGGCCACCGAACACCCCGAATGGTTCAAGAAACGACCCGACGGCTCGATTCAGTACGCTGAGAATCCGCCCAAAAAATACCAGGATATTTACCCCGTATATTTTGAAACCGAAGACTGGCGCAACCTCTGGCTCGAAATGAAGCGGGTGTTACTGGTGTGGGCTTCGTGGGGAGTGAGGATTGTGCGGGTCGATAATCCACATACGAAGCCGTTTGGTTTCTGGGAATGGGTCATCGCCGAGGTCAAAAAAGAACACCCCGATATGCTGTTTTTGTCGGAAGCGTTCACCCGCCCAAAAGTGATGCAGCAATTAGCCAAAGCGGGCTATGCTCATTCCTATACGTACTATGTCTGGCGCACCACCAAAGCCGAACTGACGGAGTACATGACCGAGTTGACCGCTGGCGAAATGCGCTACTATTTCCGGCCCAACTTCTGGCCTACCACGCACGACATCAACCCGTATCAGCTTCAATCGGGCCACGAGCCGCAGTTTTTGATTCGGTATTTCCTGGCGGCCACCCTGTCGAGCAACTACGGCATCTACGGCCCCTCGTTCGAGTTGATGGAACACGTTCCGTATCCCGGCAAGGAAGAATACCTGAACTCCGAAAAGTACGAAATCAAGCTTTGGGATTGGGACAAAACCAACAAACTGACGTACCTGATTACCCTCGTGAACCGAATTCGGCGCGAGAATGCGGCCCTGCAACAAACCAACAACCTGACGTTCTGCCGCATTGACGACGATCAGATTCTGGCTTACCTGAAAACAACAGGAAATAACAAACTCCTGATGGTGGTGAACCTCGATGCCTACAACCGTCGGTCGGGCATGGTGCAGATTCCGCTTTGGCAATTGGGCATCGACAACAACCAGCCCTACACCGTTCACGACCTGATTACGGATGCCCGCTACACCTGGACGGGAGAGTGGAATTACGTGGAATTAGACCCGTATATGCTGCCCATGCACCTGTTCAGGATTGAGCTATAAAGCCCATGCTCCAAACCACAACCTTCTGGCCGCAACTCGCTTCAGACACTGATTTCTGGCAAACGCTGGCCACCGACGTTCTTCCGGCTTATGCTAACACTTGTCGCTGGTTTGCCGGTAAAGCCCGCGCTCAAACCGGCTTCGCGGTGGAAGCGATCAATCAACTTCCCACCGTAGACGGGCTAGCGTATCTGCTGATTATTGGTGTTCAGTACGCCGAGGGCGAATCAGAGCGGTATCTGTTGCCACTGGCGTTTGTGGCTGCGGACTCCCCTACCCTGCCCGATGTCCCTGACAAGGGCCGCATCGCGACTGCTCAACTTGGCGGAGTGTCGGGGGTGCTGGTCGATGCGATTTTCGATGCCGATTTTCGGTCGGCTTTATTTGCGAACATTGCTCAAAATCAAGTGATTGAGCAGGCAGATGGGCAGATTGCCTGTTTTCGGGGGCGGGGGTTGGCTGAGGGTGACAAGATTCTTCCCAGCCGGGTGCTGCCTGTCGATTCGAGTAATTCGGCCATGGTGTTTGGGACACCCATGCGGGAGACCTACTTCCTGAAACTGTACCGCAAGTTATTTGAGCAAACGAACCCGGAGGTCGAGATGGTGGCGTTTCTGACCGAAGAGGGCGGTTTTGACCATATTCCAGCCTTTTGCGGGAGTGTGGTCTGGCAGCAATCCAAGGCCATTATCACCCTCGGCATGGTGCAGCGAATGGTGCCCAACGATCAGGATTCGTGGAACCAAACCGGCGATCATCTCAACGATTTCCTGTATGCTGTGCCCAACCGGATGTTCGCCATCAGCGAAGACGTGTTTGACAAGGTAGAACTGCTGGGCAAGCGCACCGGCCAAATGCACCTGGGCCTGTATCAACCTAAAACGCAGGATGCAGCCTTCGCGCCCGAACCCTTCACCGACGAATACCGGGCATTTCTGACCCAACGCTTTGCCGATTTGCTGAATCGCCGGTATGCGCTGCTGGTGGACAATTACGCCAAACTCGATGCTCAGGCCCAACGCTTAGCCTGGGTGTTTATGGAAGCCAAAGAGATGATCGATGCCTTTGTGGACGAGTTTCGAACCCGCCCCATTGGCTCGCAACGCATTCGCATTCACGGCGATTACCATTTGGGGCAGGTGCTCGCTACTAAAAACGATTTCGTAATTATCGACTTCGAGGGGGAACCCGAAAGCACCATCGCCGACCGAAAAATTAAGCACTCGCCCCTGAAAGATGTGGCCGGGATGATTCGGTCGTATCACTACGCAGTCTCGGCCAAACTCTTCAACGCGGCCGAGACGCAGGGCATCGACCCCGACCATCTGCAACGGGTGTCGGATCGCTGGTTCTACCTCATCCGCGATACCTATTTGGATGCCTACCTGAAGGAGTTTGGCAGCCCCCACCCACTCTTCAGGGACAACAACGAAATTAATTTTTTGCTGCTGGTTTACCTCCTCGAAAAGGCTGTGTATGAGCTGGGTTACGAGATCAGCTATAGGCCCGCCTGGGTCAAAATTCCGCTAAAAGGCATCATCGATGTAGTCCGCGAGATCGAGAAAATCCGTATCAGCGACCGGGGTCACGATGGGAGTTTACCCATGTTGCAAACTGGGATTTTGGCTGGCTAACACGCTTGCTTTACTTGATTCAGATTGACCCATCGCCTGCAAAATACGGTAATGGGATACCAACGCGGCCCCAAAACTCGGGTTCTCCAGATAGGGCAGCCCAAACTCCTCAGCGGTACTTTTGACAATCGCCGTTAGCGCCGGGTAATGAATGTGGCACACTTTGGGAAACAAGTGATGCTCAATCTGCCGGTTCAGTCCCCCACACATAAACGCTGCCAGTCGGCTGCGGGGTGCAAAATTGGCTGTGGTACGGAGTTGATGAATGGCCCAGACATCATCCATCGTCCCCGATTCGTCGGGCAGGGGAAATGCGGTGCCTTCGACAACGTGGGCCAACTGGAACACTAAACCCAGCACTAAGCCTTCGGCCACGTGCATGGTCAGAAAACCCAGCAGCACCTGCCACCAGGCCACATCGAGCACAACAATTGGCAATACCAGAAAGAATACGTAGTAAAGAGTTTTGCTTACAAACAGCTTGACGTGTTCGCTCCGGGGATGCGTTGGGGTTTTGTGATGACCAATCTGCGGTTTAAAAAACTTGACGTAATCTTTACGGAGTACCCACGACAGCGACGCTAAGGCATACAGCGGAATAGTATAGAGGTGTTGATACCGGTGCCAGGGCCGAAGCGGCTCCTCAGCATCGAGCCGAACCAGACCCGGGGCAATCTCAATATCTTCGTCGTGACCGGGGATATTCGTGTAGGTATGGTGAACCACATTGTGCGTGATTTTCCAGACGTAGGGGCTTGCCCCCAGCAGGTAAAAACTATCCCCAAACAGCCGGTTGACCCAGGGTTTGCCTGAAAAAGCACCGTGCAGGGCATCGTGCGATACGTTGAATCCTATACAGGCGCCAAAAACGCCCAGCCCAATGGCCAACCCCAGCATCGTCCAGATGCCAAACTGATTGGAGATAATAAGCGCGTAGAGCAGGAAGTAGCCGCCTAAAAAGAAAAGTACCTTAGCCCACATTGCTCCATTGGCGTGGGGCGAGATACCCTGTTCGGTAAAATAGGCATCAACGCGCTGGCGGACTGTAACAAAAAATGACGACCGGCTGGCCACCTTAAATTTAAGTTTGGTTGACATTAAAAGCGTTTTTGAATAAGCAAGTTGAATGGTTTCCTAACGAGTGAATATACGTTATTTACCCATAAGCTCCGTCATATAAGATAGCTCCGCTTTCAAATATATGCAGACGCGCTCACTAGCTAACAAGTTCTGGTCGTCTTTCGTTTGATGGCGATACAGCTTTATCGAAATTATAAGCCACCACAAGGCCGCCAAGTCGATGTTATATCTGGCACAAATAATTAATATTCAACTAGTTAACTCAAAAAAAATCATTACATAAAGCCCTTCTCCATAAGCCAGACTCATCAACCAGCCAATCTCCTGATGGGAAAGGGAGTTTGTCGATCCGGGTATTTCGGAGTGCAGGCGGTTCAGCACCTGCTCTACCCGGGAAATCATTGAGCTATTAACCCCTTCTGGGCACGGAGAATGTATTGGCAGAAGAATGCGTTTGACCTCACGGAACACCACCCGGCGCAACCGCAGTGATACAAGGCGACACACAACGTGCTGTGATGACCGTTGTTTGGGCCGGGGTTACTTCAACCAGCAAACCGGTTTGCCCTGTTGACCAGACCACGATACCCCGGTCGCAACCAACGGCTTCGAGCTGAACCCGATTGCCCGAACAAACCACCGACTTGTTAGCCTGAATATGAAACGGTACGTAGGTGTATGCACTCCCCGTTGTGCTTACACAACCGGCTGCATCCGTAACCGTTACGGAGTAGTTGCCCGTTATGGTCGATGTCAGTGAGTGAGTCGTTGCCCCCGTGTTCCACAAGTAGCCGTAAGGGGTTGTTCCGCCCGAAACCGACAATGACAGCCCTCCCGAACGGTCGCTGGGACAATTTTCCAGTCGGGTGGCAATGGTCAGCGTGAGTGGCCTGTCTGGTTGCTGAACCTGGTAGGTACGGACTTGTGGGCACCTGTTCTGGTCCGTCACGAAGAGCGTATAATAGCCAGCTCGCAGGTTCGATACACCATCAAAACCCGTTGCTGTGGTAAAGTCCCGCAAGCCGAGGTTACCGTCGTTCTGAGTCCAGGCCAGATCATAGGGCTGCATTCCACCCGATACGCTGACACTGATGGCCCCGGTGGCTCCGCTGAAACAACCCACCGCCGAAATCCGAGCCACAATTGACACGGCCGAGGGCGATGTCAACGTGGTTGAGGCCACCGCAACACAGTTCTGCCCATCCGTCACGGTTACGCTATATCGCCCTATCTGTAGGCTAGTGATACCCGGCGTTATCGCCTGATTTGACCAAAGGTAAGTGTACGGGGTTGTGCCACCGCTTACATTGGCCAAAACCTGCCCGGTCTGGTCGAATTGACACAAATTGTTGGTTGGACTTAGTGTCAGTAACAATGGCATTGGTTCGGCGAGGGTGCGGGCTTCGGTAAGCTGGCAGCCGCTGTTGTCGGTAACCGTTACGGAATAGGTTCCGGTGAGTAGATTGGCAATGCTGGCACTGGTTGCACCCGTGTCCCAAGTGTATGTATAAGGGGCAACCCCGCCCGATGCAGTCAGGCTAACCGTTCCATTAGCCCCACCCGCGCACGAAATGGTGGTTGATTCGAGACTGATTGTCAGCCGGGCCGGTTCGCTAATTGTGACCGAGCGCGTTTGGGTGCAGCCCTGCGCATCGGCAGCACTGACCGAGTAGGCCCCCGCCGTAAGCGCGTTTCGGTTCTGATTAGTACTGCCATCGCTCCAGCTGAAGGAATAAGGGCTGGTGCCTCCCGACATCACTAGAGTAACAGTTCCGGTATTTCCTCCGTTGCACACCACAGGCGTGGCCGTTTCGTTCAGGCGCAGGGGTTGTGGTTGGGTAAGCGAGACCGAGGTAGTTATCCGGCATCCATTTGCATCGGCAATCTGCACGGCATAGGTCCCTTCGGGCAGGGCTAACCGGTTTTGGGCAGCATTGCCATCACTCCACGTAAATGAATAGGGTCCGGTGCCGCCCGATACGGCCAGATCAATGGTTCCGTTGCTCCCCCCCGCACACGCTATGTTCGTTGCAGACGTACTCACAATCAGGGCGTTGGGCTGGGTTAGCGAAACAGTTCGGCTGGTCTGGCATTGATTGGCATCGGTCAGCGTCACTGAGTATGAACCTGCCGTAAGACCCGTTCGGTTGGCGTTGCTATTGCCATCGTTCCAGGTGTAGCCGTAAGGACCTGTACCACCGCTCGCACTACTGCTGATGCTGCCCGTAGCTCCCGCAGCGCAGGCAACCGGGGTGTTCTCCACCAGCAGAGTGAGGGCTGTTGGCTGAACCAGTGTGGCCGATAACACCTCCTGACAACCATTTGCATCAGTCACCGAGACGGAATATACACCCGCCAACAATCCCGTGCGACTCGAACTGGTGTTGCCATCATTCCAGATGAATCCATACGGACTAGTGCCACCCGTAACCTGCACGGTCAGTTGGCCGGTGGCGGCTCCAAAACAGCGAATATCCTGTTGCACCAGCGAGGTGGTCAGGGTGGTGGGTTGCGTAATAAGTTGCTGTAGGGTAACCGAGCAACTGTTGGCATCGGTTACGGTGGCCGAATAAAGGCCCGCCGTTAGGCTGGTCAGCAGGGCTGAGGTTGTCCCCGTGTCCCAATTATACGTGTAACTGCCTGTGCCTCCCGCAGCACTCAAACTGATTTGGCCCGTCGCCCCTCCGTTGCACCCAACCGCCGACACCGCTCGCCCGACGCTCAGGATTGGCGGTTGGGTAAGGCTAATGGGCAGGGTGGCCGTGCAGGCATTTTGGTCCGTTACCACCACTACGTATGCCCCGGCAGCCAGATTGGTTCGGTTAGCAACAGAAGCTCCGTCGGCCCAGTTAAACGAGTACGGGGCCGCACCACCCACTACCGAAACGCTCACACTACCAGTGCTGATTCCGTTGCACAACAGGTTCAGGTGAGTTTCGCTCAGTTGCAGGATGGGCGGCTCCGATACCGACACCGTTACCGATTCGGTGCAACCGCTTGCATCCAGCACTGTTACCGAATAGGTCCCCGCGCTCAGGTTGGCAAGATCTTCGGTGGTGGCTCCGTTGCTCCACACATACCGATAAGATCCACCCGTTGTGAAGGCCGTCCCCCCCGTCACAGTCAGGTTAATGGCTCCAGTCGCCCCCGCATTACACGCCACCTGGGTTACTTGCAGGCCGAGCGAAAACGGAGGTGGAGCAACAATTGTAGTCGCGAACGAAGCCAGACATCCATGCTGGTCGGTCACAACAAGCGTGTATGATCCGGCTCCCAAACCCTCAACCGTGGGTAGAGTTGAACCATTGCTCCAGGCATACTGATAGGGTTGCGTACCCCCGTTTACCTGCGTGGCAATACTACCCGACGGGGCCTGATTGGGGCACTGCACATCCACCGTAGTCGCCGACACCGTTAACATGGGTGGCTCCGAAATAGTGACTCCCTGATTGCTCCGACACCCGTTGTCATCAGTAATCGTAACGCTGTACGTACCGGCAATCAGGCTATTTATATCCTGACTCACTGCGCCATTACTCCAACTGTAAGTATAGGGTGCCGCACCACCGCCAACTGTCAGATCGACACTACCAGTACTACCCCCAAAGCAACTTACACTCGTTGGCGTTGCGGCTGTTGTCAGGGCTGTGGGTTGGCTCAGGGAAACCGAGGCACTTACCGTACAACTTGCCGCGTCGGTGAGGGTAGCCGAATAAACTCCCGCCGACAAACCCGTTCGGTTCAGGCTCGTGTTTCCATCGTCCCAGCGCACTCCAACCGGGGCCGTTCCGCCTGCGGCCCCTACCAGAATGCTGCCGGTTGCCCCCCCGAAACAGGCGGGCGATTGTACTGTAAGCGTTGGTGTGAGGGCCAGGGGTTGCGTTAGGTTGGTGGTTAAGCTTGCCGAACAACCGTTGCTGTCCGTTACCGTAACGGAATAAACACCCGCAATCAGCCCGGTAATATCCTGACTGACAATGCCATTTGACCAGCGATAGGTCATAAACGGCGGTACGCCCCCCGTAGGTGTCAGGTCTATAGCGCCCGTATTACCGCCATTGCACCGAATCGGCGATACAGCCACTGACAAATTCAGCGGGGGCGGTTGCGTCAGACTCACCATCGCTGTGGTCGTACAATTATTCGCATCTGTTACCGTAACGGAATAGGCCCCCGCCACCAGTCCGGTTCGGTTCTGCAACACAACATTGTCGTTCCATCGATAAGCAAAAGCGGGTGTGCCACCGGTGGCGGTTAACGAAATACTACCCGTTGATGCGCCTGCACAAGCAACCGGCTGTTGGGCGATGGTTAGCGCAAGCAAGGCAGGCTGACTAACCGTTGTAGTGGCTGTTTGAGAGCAGCCGTTGGCATCCCGAATCGTCATGGTGTACGACCCGGCTCCCACATTGGTTAATTGTTGTGTAGTGCCTCCGTTACTCCAGACGTATTGATAGGGCGCGCCAACTGTAAACGGCTTTCCGCCCGACACTGACTGACTCACCGACCCATTGGTGAGTCCAAAACAGGTCACGCTCGTGCTGGTCAGCACTGAAACAAGGGGAGCAGGCTGAGTCAGACTGACCACCAAAGCCGTTGCCGAAACGCAGCCGTTCCGATCCGACGCGCTCACGGTGTACGACCCCGCCCCCACCGACAACAGGTCTTCGGTAGTGGCTCCATTGCTCCACGAAAAACTGAACGGTGCCGCCCCGCCCACCACCGACAGGTCGATGGCTCCCGTTGTGGCACCGGCGCACAAAATGGGCTGGGTGGTAGCCGATAGCGACAAGCCCGGCCTGATAGTGAGGGCTACCGAAGCAGCCGCCGTACAGCCATTGGCACTCGTAATAAGGGCTCGAACACTGCCCGCACCGCTCCACCGAACAATGGCCGACTGACTCGTTGGCGTGCCCCCCCCAATGATAGTGCCGCCCGTAACGCTCCAAGCATAGGTACCTGGTGTACTCTGCACCGTGTACGTACTGGTGGTACCCGTGCAGGCAGTTGTGGGAGCACTGCCAAAAGCGATGCTGGCACTCTCTGTAACGGTAACCGCCGAAGCCGTATCCCTACAGCCACTAACCCGGTCGATTACCGTAACCTGAAATAAACCTATGGCGGTAGTCGAAATGACTGAGGTACTGTAGAACGCTTTATCGGGAGCAACCCACTCAAAGGCATAACTGGGTATACCCGCTATGGTGCGGGGCCTTGTGGTCACAGTCAGCGAACTAATAGCCCCCGGCTGACACAATGTGGCTGATTGGGGTAGTACATCGGCAATGAGATCGTTGTTCTGGTTCACAAATTCGAGGCAAACCGACCCAAGCTGCCCGGTATCGTTGATCACCCCCACCCGAATTGTATCACGGGCGCAAATGGGGGCGGTGCTGCTCATGGTGTAGGTAATGCACGAGCCGGAGAACGTAATATTTTGGGTGTGTGGCCCAAAAGCTACACTGTTAATGCGGTTGTTGGGGCCGCAACTCGACAGGGTCAGGCAGTGGGGTGTTGCCGTATTGACCGGCACTTTGCCCGCGCTGTAGAACGTGGTTGGCAGGCCCGTACCCGGCTGAGCCACGTCGATTTTCACTTCATAATTAGAATAGAACCCGAAGTTTCCTGTATTACCACCTGTTCCGCTCAGAACCCCCACATGAATGCGGTCATTAGCAGAAACCCGATTTACGTTTCCCACGGCGGCAATACTCCCATTAGGAAAGTTAACGACGCTATAGCCTACGCCCCCCACGGTTGCATTGTCGATTACGGAACCATACACGGTGTAGGGTTGTCCCCGAAACCGCAAACTCGGCAAACTTGAGGTCGGCACCAACGCTACCGCCTGATCAGATGAGGCCCCCGATGTACGGAAAAAGTCGATCTGTCGGCTTCCGTTGCAGACAGAAATATTGGGTAACATACCCATACCATATTCGTTCTGCGCGTAGGCCGCAACATGGTACACATACACTCGTTTGCTTGTGTTGACCGTGAACGCCCGGTTCGGAGCTATGGGCATATTGAAGGTGTAGACCTGCCCCGCGTTGAGGCTTGTGGTCGAGAGCAGCGTTGAGGTCCCGGCGGCCGTTAAAGGCCCGGATATATTGACCGATGTGCCGTTTTCCGAAGCAATCACAATCAGATAGTCCGAATTACTGGCCGTATTCTGACCGTGCATAGCCACGTAGCTTGTACCGGTACTACGAATAGGCACGAGCTGATCCATGCCTGCGTCGCGATTGCCGGTATAGGGTTGTGGCGTATGCTGCGATCCTGAATTAACCACAATTGGCTGGGTAGCCGTTACCAGAACGCCACTGATTGTCTGGTTCACCGAGGTGGTTGCGTTGGTTGTGTTTGACGCAACCACGTAGGTTTGTCCCGCCTGTAGAGTGGCCGTGTGCGGAAACGTGCTGATGCCCTGGAACGTTAGGGAGGAACCTGCCGGTCGCGTAAACGTAACAACAGTGCCGGGTTGCGTAGCCATTACGGAGATAAAATGCCGCTCATCGATCACGCTGTTGATGTTACCAAGTCGCGTTTGGCTGGCCGGGTAAAACGATTGACCCAGCGCACCCTCACATTTTAGCGGAATAATATCCTGGTTGTTGGTGGCCGTTTGCCGGTACGTTGCCTGAACGGGCTGATCAGAACTGACAATCAATCCTTTCGTTGTTTGGGCTGTATTGACAGTAGTCGATTGGATAACACTCAACGGCAACGACACAATGGTTGATCCTGTGTTGGTTACCACAACAGTTCGGGTAAACGAGTTATCAGCGTTCCGAATCGTCACTTTAGCTATGGGGGCACTGGTCGATAAAATAAGGTCTTGTGTACCAAATACAGAAGCAGCCCCCACAGGGTTGGCATAAATGGGCGGCATGTAGCAAACATTAGCCTGAGCACAGTTGATCGTTCGGGGAAAGTCGGGGCAATCGGGGTCGTAAGAGTCAACAAGGCCATCGCCGTCGTCGTCGATTCCGTTGGTGCAATTGCTTTCCTGCGCTAATGCTGGTATTGTACACAGAACGCAAAGAAAAACTATTATGTAGCGTAGTAATAATAGAAATTTACTCATGATACAGTAGATATTGTGGTAGGCCTGGGGCTTAGACGAAGTCCTTTGACTATTGACACATGAAACTACATAATAATTTACTTTTGAACGCTATCCGAAAAACAACCCTCTTCCTTTTGTATCGTATATCCACTATACTACTTAAACATAACGTACGCTAACTAACTCATTATTAAAATGTTAAAAACAAGACAACCACTCAACATATATGGATAAAAATAGTCAAGTATTTTTACAGACAAAGATGGTCTATTATACTGTCTTAGTTGCGGAGAACCGAAGGCTACCGATTACACAGCTTCGCGTCTCAGGCATTACGATTGAACAATATCAACTTTTTGTATCGCAATAATCAGGTGATTACTACTTAATTACATCTGAAACGTTCATGCGTCGTATCTTTGTAGCAGGTACAACACGACTATGAATGCTTACCGCTACTCACTCCCGCCCCTCGCTCTACACGCTGCCATTCTGGCTGCTGTGTTCGAGTAACTTTTTATTCTCGGCCAGTTTTTCCATGATGATTCCCGAACTGCCCGCCTACCTCGAAGGCATGGGCGGTCGCGAATACGTGGGCCTGATCATCGCGCTGTTTACCCTCACGGCGGGCCTCTCGCGGCCCTTCAGCGGCAAACTCACCGACCGCATCGGGCGGGTGCCGGTGATGGCGTTTGGCTCGGTGGTGTGTTTTGTCTGCGGGTTCATGTATCCCCTCGCGCTCTCGGTGTGGGGTTTTTTACTGCTCCGGCTCATTCACGGTTTCTCGACCGGCACCAAACCCACCGCCACGGCAGCCTACGTGGCCGACGTGGTTCCTGCCGACCGACGGGGCGAGGCAATGGGTTCACTCGGCTTGTTTACGGCCACCGGCATGTCGCTGGGGCCGGCCATTGGCAGTGGGTTGGCTGATTCATTTTCGCTCAACGCGATGTTCTACACCTCCTCGGTTTTCGCGCTCCTTTCCATTCTGATTCTCCTCCGAATGCCCGAAACCCTGCACGAGCGGGAGCCGTTTCGGTTTGGCTTGCTCAAGCTCAAAACCAACGAGTTATTCGACCGTAACGCCCGCTGGCCTTTCTGGATTTTGCTGCTGCTCTCGTTCTCATCGGGAGCGGTATTGACCGTAGTTCCGGCCCTCAGCGTGAAGCTGGGCATTGCCAATAAGGGCTTGTTTTTCACGGTTTACACAGTGGCCTCGCTGGCCGTTCGGGTCTTTTTCTCGCGCACCTCCGACCGCTACGGGCGGGTGCCGGTGATCACGGTTTCGGCGGTTATTTTGGCCGTGGCAATGGGTTTATTGGTGATAGCGGGAACAGCTGGCGAAAACACCATGCTCTGGTTTTGGGCGGGATGCATCGCGTTCGGACTGTCGTGGGGCACCAACTCCCCCACCATCCAGGCCTGGACCGCCGACCTCAGCGACGAACACACGCGAGGCCGGGCAATGGCCACCATGTACATCGCCCTCGAAGCGGGCATCGGCATCGGAGCCGTGGTTTCGGGATGGCTCTATAACCACATGGCGGGTGGCACCCAAACCGCGTTTGCCGCATCGGGGCTGTTCGCAGTGGTTGCCGTAGTGGCATTGGTGGTGAAATGGAAGCGATGAGTAAACCCTGAGTACACCTCAAAATAACCTTGCAACAAAACCACAATTCCCCGTAACATTACCACAATTCGGTCCAATTAATTTAAGGATAACTAACTAACTATCAGATCAGTAAAATTTTATAGAATTTCAAAAATAGTTGAACGATCCTCATAAGCTCTACGCAGCATCGGGGCAATAGTTTTGACTCATCAAACGACATTTCCCTGTCATCCATGAGTCAACATCAACGGATCTTTTTCTGGTCAATTACGGCCGCACTGGGCGGTTTCCTCTTCGGCTTCGACACAGCCGTGATCTCCGGGGTTGAGCAGTCGCTGCAAGTGCTCTGGAAACTTAATGTATGGGAACACGGCCTGACCGTTTCCATCGCGCTAATCGGTACGGTGATTGGCTCCATGACGGGTGGCATTCCTGCCGAAAAGCTGGGTCGCAAACGAACCCTGTTCTGGATTGCCATTCTGTACTTGCTGGCTTCGCTTGGCACTGCCCTCGCCCCCAACTGGCCCATTTTTCTCTTGTTTCGGTTTCTGGGCGGGCTAGGCGTAGGTGCATCGTCGGTGGCGGCTCCCATGTATATCACCGAGATTTCACCTGCCCGGTCGCGGGGGAAGCTGGTGGGCTTGTTCCAGTTCAATGTGGTGCTGGGGATTCTGGTGGCGTACCTGTCAAACTTCCTGCTGTCGGACATGGGCGACGAATCGTGGCGGTGGATGCTGGGGATTCAGGCCCTGCCCTCGGTCATTTTCCTGATCGCCGTGCTCAACATTCCCGAAAGCCCGCGCTGGCTGTTGCTCAAACGCGGAAACGTGGCTGAAGCCCTTGGCATATTAACCCTGATTGACCCCACCACGGCCAACGAAACGCTGGCCGCCATTCAGCACAGCAATGCCCGGTCAACAGGGTCGACCAGGCTGTTTTCGGGGCAGTATAACACGCCAATCATGCTGGCGGTGCTGTTTGCGGTGTTCAACCAGGTATCGGGCATCAACGCCATCATTTATTACGCCCCCCGCATTTTTGAAATGACGGGCTTAGGCAAAAGTTCGTCGCTGCTGTCGTCGGCGGGTATCGGGCTGATCAACCTCATTTTCACGCTGATTTCGATGAACCTGATTGATCGCTACGGGCGACGGACCCTAATGAAAATTGGCTCCATTGGGCTGATTGTCACGCTGGGTCTGGTGGCCCGGGCTTTCTACGTCGAAGATTTCAGCGGCATGACTGTACCCTTGTTGCTGTTTGCCTACATCGCCTTTTTTGGTTTCTCGCAGGGAGCAGTCATCTGGGTGTTTATCTCCGAAATCTTCCCCAACGAAGTGCGGGCAAGTGGTCAGGCGCTGGGCAGTTTCACCCACTGGTTCATGGCGGCCATCATCACCTTCACGTTTCCGTATCTATCTGAACAGGTCGGCGGGGGCAATACCTTCCTGTTCTTCACAACCATGATGGTGCTGCAACTGCTGTTTGTGCTGCGCATTATGCCCGAAACCAAAGGCACCAGCATCGAAAAAATCGAACGAACCGTTTTCGCACACTGAAAAAAGTTGGCAGTTATCAGCCCCAAACCCCACTACAAGGTTGGATAAGTCGGGTTACGGTGAGGAAAAAAACTTCACTGTACCTTTTTTGCATCCCAATTGACTGACAAAAAATCCACGATAAAACCGCTACCCCAATGCAATTGATGAACAAGATAGACGCTTTCGGTCGTATTATTAGTGCCATCAAAACCTATCGCCTTCAAACGGGCGACTACCAGGATTTGGTCTATAACGAATCGGCGGATGCTTATTTAAAACAGCATCTGTCTACTCAGGATTGGCATTTTTGGCAGCACGCACAAGGTGCCAACTCTCCAGCAATAAGAAATTTCAAGTAGAAGAAAGCCACGGCAAACCGGTTTAGGTCGGGTAGATAAGAGAATAAGCGACTTGGTTCCGTTTGGCCCGTTAAGCTTTTTTAACCAAACTAAAGGATGGTCTCTTTGCGTTAAGAAGTACCTTTACGGCTTCTCATGCGTCTATTCAGTCTCGTCATTCTTGTTTTTTTCGGCCTGTTAATCGGAGCCAAACCTGCACAGGCTCAAGGTCGCTACGTGGTTGGGATGGTGTTGGATCAGGCCGATCAGAAAGGCGTTGATCGGGTGTTTGTGACCAACAAACGTACCACACAGCGCGTGCGTACTAATGCCGAAGGGCGGTTTTTCATTACGGCTCTTCCCAACGACTCGCTCATTGCCACCAGCCAAACCCATTTCAGAATTGGTATCCGCTGGGATGGTTCCGATAAACCGGTGATTATCATCAGCAAACTCCCTTATACGCTCGACATTAGCCGCACCTACGACCTTGCCGAAGTGACGGTGAAAGCCAGGCGTTATGAGGAAGTGAAGCGCGAAATTCAACAGCTTTTAGCCGAGCCAACGGCTTCCCGAAAAGTTACCGGCGAGCAGGCTTTCGACCGGATGGCCGACGGAGCGGGGATTACCCTGCTCTACGAAATGTTCAGCAAAGAGGCCAAAGGTCGCCGGAAAGCGGCTGTGTTGTCGCAGGAATACCGCCGGCAACGACTCGCCACCGAACGGATGCGCTTACTGGTCGATCAGGCCACTGATCTCAAAGGCGTGGAGGTCGATCAGTTTGTGGAGTTCTGCGACTTTGCTGATGAAGACGTACTTCAATCCTCTGATTACGAACTTATTAATGGCATACAGCGTCGGCTGACCCTATATAAATCCGGTCGACGGCCTTCGCGCATCAAAGCTGACCCGGAGAAGTAACCGTCACCGAATCGCCAACCCGAATAGTTCCGCTTTGCACCACCCGCGCTGTGATTCCCCCGTGTCCGCGCACAGCGTTGTAGCCGCCCGGCCCCAGAGCCACTTCCATTTTTGTGCAGGGATGACACTCGCCCGTATATTTCAGCACAGCATCGCCGATCTGGAACGTTTGTCCTTTGAGCGTCAGCAGGTTTACGCCCGACACCACAATATTTCGGCGCAATTCAGCCGGGTCAACCCCATCGCGACCCACATAGGAAGCAATAGCGGGCAGGTGTTCCCCCTGAATCAGTGTTACGTGCCGCTTGCCATTGGCCGGTCCGTCGCTATGGCCGGAGTAATGATCGCCAATTAAGCCTTCTTTTTCCGACACGTGAACAGAATCAATCACGCTAACCGTGCCGCGTTTTTCGGGTCGGATGCCGATCCAGTCAACCCGCCCGGCGCGGGGAAAGGCATTCAGGAGGTCTTTGATGTTCATTTAATATCGCTGCAACAAAGCCAGCATTTTTTCGTCGAGTTTTTCACCCTTGTAGTCCTTATAAACCACATCGGGGCGGTCGCTATTGAGGATGCCAAATGCCCCCCGGAAATTCCAGAGACTCCACCCCCACCCTGCCGCTTGCCAGAGTTTGAGCTGGTCTTCCATCCAGGCCAAAGCCACGTCGTGCGGGGTTCTGTTGTAGCATCCCCACTCGCCCACATGCACGCCAACACCCTGAGACTGTAGCTTTTGCCAGGGGTCAATCATGCTCTTTTGCAACTTGTCGGCATTCCAGTTTGGTCCTTTTCCGGCTGTCGGCCAGGTTGGAACAGGCCAATCGCTGCTGCCCGACACCCAGTTTGCCTGATAGTGGCTCACGGTCATGGGGCCGTAACCCCGCGTGCTTTGCCCCAACCCCATATTGACCAGCCCATACACCGGAATAGTACCATATTGCAACCCATCAGCCACAATGAGCCGGTCGGGGTCAACAGAGCGGATTCCTTCGACAAGTGTTTTCACGACACGCACATAATTGGCTTCGTCTACCTTCGCCGGTTCGTTGATGAGGTCGAAGCTGACTTCGGTATTGGGAATGCCTTTGTAACGTTGAGCGAGGTGTTTCCAATGAAAAACGGCGGCTTCGAGGGCGCGATCGTCGGTCCAGAGATCGAGCGGTTCGGCGGGTGGATTCACGCAATAACCCGGAATCCGGTGCATGTTCAGGTTGACGTGGATTTTGTGTTGCTTCCCAAACGCCACCGCCTGATCGACTTCTTTCAACACGGTTTCGTCTAACTCCGTCCAATGATCGGGATCACCCGGCGACCAGCATTGGTAGGACATGGGCAACCGCACAAAGTCGAAGCCCCAATTGGCAATCCACTCAAAATCACTTTCGCGGTAAACGCCCCTCCGTCGGCCTCCCCGGTTGGCATCCGGGTTCGGTCCGTCGTTACGGCGTGGCCTACCCACAAACTTCTCCAGCAAATTGAAGCCCCGCCAACGCGGTAGGGTATTAGAAAGTACGTCAAGGGATTGCGCGTTCCGGCGATCCAACGACGGAAAAACTGAACCAGTCTGCGTGACGATTGCCGGAGCCACCACCGACGTAACAAGAGAAGTTTGGATAAAAGCGCGTCTGTTCATTTCCAACGTTTTTTCAGGTATTCCATCATAAACACATTCACATCCCACTGACTCACAACGGGTTGATTCGTGTAGGGCAGCGTGGGGAGGTAGCCGGGTGCGGGGCCAAACTCACAGGTCACGGTCAGCGTTGGGGCGTTAGCCGCGAGGTGACGTTGCCGGATTATGTCCCACCATTTGGCGTGGGTTTCGAGCGCGTTTTGCCACTCGGGGGCGCGGGGGTCGCTCACCTGCGGGGCTTCGGGTTGCCCAACCCGGCAATGAATATGGTCGGTGCGCTCCATGGCGCGGGTCATGTTACCCGCCTGATCGGCCAGATACGACTCGGCCACGTTGACCCAATGCGAAAAATCGCCGGTCAGCCGCAGATCGGCGATGTTCTGAATATAGTACTGAATAGCCGGAGCCGAGTAAGAAAACCGCCCCCGGTGCGTTTCGTGCAGGATTTTCACGCCCGACTGCTTTTGCACCTCGACAGCCACCTGAATCAACTCGGCGTTTTGTTCGTAGGTAAAAAAGTCTTTGCCGGTATGCGCGTTGATGAACAAGGGTTTCTGAGCAACTAATTCGAGCAGGTCGTCCCGGAATTTAGGTTTGTGCTCGGCGAAGGTTGCACTGCCGCCAAAAGCCATCAGGATTAGTTCAAGACCATTGTCGCGCATGGCTTTCCACACTTCCCCATATTTTTTGTCGCGGGCGGCAATCTCCATCCCGTCGTATCCGGCGGCTTTCACCCGTTTGGCGGCTTCGGCGTAGGTCAGGGATTCCATGCCCCACATGGGGCAGAAAAAAAGGGTTTTCAAGGGATAGTTTGGTAAAGGATTTTTTGGACAGAAGAAGCAGGTTGGGGCAATCTAACCAATTTGGAACTCAATTTACGTCGTCCCAACACAAAACAAGCCCAAAGGCAGTTATTGCTATTGATGCGTTCCTACTTTTTCTTTGGATAGTCAAACCAATCTGATCTTTTTTCATTAATGAACGTTGCCCCCGAAACCATTCGCTACTGGCTTGACCAAATGGCCTTGTATGACGACAAACGGGCGTTCAGGGAGTTTTTTGACCATTATTACCGCGATGCATTCCGGCTGGCATTCTTCTACGTTCAGGACAAAGAAACAGCCGAAGAACTGGCCTCCGACGTTTTCATGAAGATCTGGGATCGGCGCGGCACGCTGGGAACGGTGCTGCATCCCCGGTCCTACCTGCTTGCCGCCGTTAAAAATCACTGCCTCAACCACCTCCGCAAGCACCAGCCCGAAGCCCTGTCGCTGGACGATAATGAGCTTACTATAAACACCGAAACCACTGACAGGCCCGATCAGGATTTGGTTTGGGTCGAAATGCAACAGGCTCTCAACCAAGCCATTGCCTCACTCCCACCCCGTTGTCAGCTTATTTTTCAGATGGTCCGCGAGCAGCAGCAATCCTATCGCGACGTGGCCGACGCGCTCGGCATTGCCCCGAAAACCGTTGAAATTCAGATGGGTATAGCCCTGAAACGCCTGGGGCAACTGGTGCAGACACTGGGTGAAAGCAACCCAATTTTGCTGTTTGCCTTTGTTTTTTCGTATTTTTTCTACTAATAGTTTAGGGGTGGGGTGGGGTGGGTGCTGTCTCTATGGGCAGACACCTTTCCTGTACACGCATGTCCAACACCGCCAACTGGAACGACGAACACTGGCAACGCATCGCCCGTTACCTCGCCAACGAAGCTACCGACAACGAACGGCGCGCTGTTGACGAATGGCTGGCCGAAAGCGAAGCCAACCGTCAGGCTTTCCGCTCTATCCAACAACACTGGACGCACGCCCAAACCGATTTGCCCGACTCTGATCCGGCATCGGTTTGGGACCGTCGCATCGCTCCCCATTTGGCCAACGAACCCGAAACGCTCGTGCAACCCTTGCACACAGCACCAGCGTGGTGGCAACGAACGGCAGGGCAATGGCGGGTAGCTGCGGCCATTGCGGGCTTGCTGATAGGCAGTTACGCACTTTATCGAACCATTGACCCCACCAAACCTGTGGCGCAGGTGGCCCAAAACCCAGTGGGCAAACGATCGCTGATTACCCTGTCCGATGGGAGTCGGGTGTGGCTCAACGCCGACAGTAAACTGGAGTATCCCAAAAAATTTGACGGGCCGCTGCGCGAGGTTCGATTGGTGGGCGAGGCTTTTTTCGACGTGACGCACAACCCCAAACAACCCTTTGTGATTCGGCTCGAAACGGCCAGTATTCGCGTGTTGGGGACTTCGTTCAACGTGCGGGCCTACCCCGGCGACGAAACCGTGAAAACAACGGTGGTAACGGGTCGGGTGGCGTTTGTGCCAAACCGGCCTGCCCAAACTGCCAATGCTACCAAAGCACCAGCCGATACGGTGTTTATTCTGCCTAATCACCACGTTGTTCAACAGCTTGACACGCGGGCTGTTATTCAGGAAGTGGTGGTGGCACAGAAAGAAACCGCCTGGAAAGACAACCGCCTGGTGTTCGACCAAACGCCGATGACCGAGGTGGCCCGAACACTCGAACGCTGGTATGGAGTCACAGTACTGCTCGACCGCCCCGAACTGGCCAACTGCCCGCTGACAGCAACATTCGAGGGGCAATCGCTCCGCGAAGTCATGGATTTGATGACGCGCACGGGCCGGTTTCACTATACACTGACCAATGCCAGCCTGACCATTCGGGGGCAGGGCTGTCAGTAAACACCAACAAACCATTGACTATCAACTATATACTACCCCTCCACAATCAACAGACCGTTTATGATTCGTTTTATACTTCTGGGTTACGCGCTCCTGTGGGGTAGCCTGACCGGGCAAGCACAACACCCCAATCCGTCGATGCTGGCTCAACATGCGGTGGCCCGCTCGGACACCCCTCCTACCCGCGAAACATACATCAGCCTGACCGCCAATAACCGGTCCCTCGACCAGGTGTTGAAGGCCATTGAGCGGCAAACGGGCTTCACTTTTCTGTACAGTACCGACCGATTGCGGAACGTCCGGCAGACGGTTTCGGCCAATAATCAGCCGTTGAACCGGGTGCTAACCGACCTGTTTGGGCCGCTGGGAATGACGTATGAGGTAGTCGGCAAACAAATTATACTCCGCGAAACAGACCCAAACGCCCCGGCGGTGGCCGTCGTGGAACGCACCGTGAGCGGTCGCGTGACGGCCACTGATAGCCCCGATGGAATTCCCGGTGCCAACGTCAGCCTGAAAGGAACGTCAAAAGGCACCGTAACGGATCGGGAAGGTAAATACAGCCTGACGATTCCCGACCGTAGCGACGGACCGGGAGACAACGTGGTGCTTGTTTTTTCGTTTGTGGGCTACGAACGGCAGGAAATCGCGGTGGGGTCGCAAAGCAAACTCGATGTGGTGTTGAAACCCGACGAACGGTCGCTGAACGAGGTGCAGGTGGTGGCCTTCGGCGAGCAACGTACCCGCGACGTAACCGGCTCCATTGCGGGCATTAAAGCGACTGATCTTCAATTCAATACCGCTGCCAGCCCCGATGTGGCCTTGCAGGGCCGGGCCTCCGGGGTGCAGATTACGCAGGCGGGTGGCACACCGGGCGGGGCCGTTCGGATCAACGTGCGGGGCGTGGCTTCGATCAACTCCAACTCGCAGCCGCTGCTCGTGATCGACGGGGTGCCAATTTTGTCGTCGGCGTTTGGGGCGGGTGGCGTGGCCATGAACCCATTGGCCGAGATCAACCCCGACGATATTGCCAGCATGGAAGTGCTAAAAGATGCCTCGGCTTCGGTGTTATATGGCTCGCGGGCGGCCAACGGAGTCATTCTGATCACTACCAAAAAAGGCGTGAAAGGCAAACCCAAATTCGATGTCCGGTATGAGGAAGGGGTCAATTCGCCCACCAACCGGGTCGATTTTGTGGATAACGGGGCCGATTTGCTCAATATCTATAAACGAGCAGCCCAAAACACGGGCCGCACGGGGCTTACACCCGTAGTGCCAAATCTGAGCAATTTACTGCCAACGGGCATTCTGAAAGGCACACTTGCCCCCGCCCTCGATAACCGCCTGGTCGACTCGACCACACTCTATGGTTCGCGCACCAACTGGCTCGACGAGGTGCTTCGGCAGGGTCGATTCCGGCAGGCTTCGCTGGGCGTGAGCGGGGGCAGCAAAACCATATCGGCCTATGCCAGTGGTGCCTATCGGCGCGAAGATGGTATTGTGGTGGGGCAATCGCTGGAGCGGGTTAGCGGTCGTGTGAATCTGGATTTCAAGCCGGTTCAGTGGCTTCAGGCCGGGTTTAACCTGTCGGCCAACCGGGTGAAAGTCGAAACCGTTCCGTTGGGTAACTCCTTCCAGTACGCGCTCGGTTCGGCCCTCCCAGCCTACCCCATTCAATTGGCCGACGGAACATTTTTCAACGGCATTGCCAATGGCACCAACAACACGTTCAGCATTGGCACCAACCCGGTTTTTTACCGGAACAATTACTCGAATGTAACCAGCACGTTCCGCAGCACCAACACGGCATATCTGCAACTAAAACCCGTGACGGGGCTAACCATCCGCTCGGAAGTCGGGTACGATTATCAGCAAACGGCAAGCGATGTTCTGCAAAACCAGCGGTTGTATCCGGCTGGTATTTCGGGTCAGGAAAGAAATGGCAACGGGCGGGCCGAAAACCGCGACGTGACCAACCAAAACATCAACCTGAACAACATCGTTACCTACGACCGCGTCCTCAACAAGAACCACCGACTCACCGTTTTGGCGGGCAACAGTGTGCAAAGTACCCTCGGCGACAACGCTACATACATCACCGAAAACGTGCCGGAAGGAGCCAAAGGCGGCACCGACACCGCCCGTACGGTGGTGTTCGATAATCAGCTTGCTTTCCGGTTTGTGTCGTTTTTCGGGCGGATCAACTATGCTTTTCGCGACAAGTACCTGGCTGAACTAAGCGTTCGGACGGACGGGTCGAGCCGGTTTGGACCGGGCAACCGCTGGGCCACGTTTCCGAGTGCATCAGTGGGTTGGGTGGTGAGCGATGAGCAGTTCATGAGCAAGATCCCAGTGGTTAGTTTCCTGAAACTCCGGGCCAGCTATGGACTCACGGGCAACGCCGAAATCGGCAATTATTCATGGCAAAAGGTCTTCACGTTTGTAGGCTACAACGCAGCTATTTACGGGGGCATTCAGGGGGGGCAGTTTACGAGCCTCGGCAACCGCGCTCTGAGTTGGGAATCGACACGGCAATTCGATGCGGGGCTTGACATTGGGCTGCTCGGCAATCGGATCAATGGCACCTTCGATTTCTACGACAAAGTATCCGACGGCCTGCTGCTCGATTATTCACTGGGGCCACTGGCTGGCACCATCAACAATATTATCACGGTTAACCTCGGCTCCGTGCGCAACCGGGGAATCGAATTCAGCCTGACAACCAAGAACATTGTCAGCAAAAACCTGAAGTGGGAAACCAACCTCAATTTCTCGCGGAACCGCAACACGGTGCTCAGTACCTACGACGCGCCGTTCCTGAACTATCCGTTCCAGTTTATCAATGGTACCAACGTAGCCACGCCGGGTTATCCACTGGGCAATTACCTCATGCCGCAGTTTGCCGGTTTCGACCCGCAAACGGGCAACGAGCTGTTCTACGAACGCGACCGTTCGGTGTATGCCAACACGGGTCAAACCGTGCGAACGGGTAACCTCTGGGACGGCACAGTGAACAATCAGGCGGGCAACAACGCCTTCATTATCGAGAATCGCACCCCGTATCCGGTGTTTTTTGGGGGTATCAACAACACGTTTCAGTTTGGCCGAATCGACCTGAGTGCGCTGGTCTATTTCCAGACGGGTAACTGGATTTATGATCAGGGCGAGCGCGCACAAAGTTACCCGGCAACGGGGCAGGTGCTTCGCCGGAACATTCCGGGCGTTGGCGATGTGCAGAACGCCATCCAGCAAAACGACAATGCCGCCCTGAACCGGCTGGTCTGGACATCGAACGCCCGGAGTTTCGAGTCAACGCGGTTTTTGCATAACGGCTCGTTTGCCCGGCTCAAGAATGTACAGATTGGGTATAACCTACCAACCGAAGCTGTTCGGAAGCTACGGCTCCGGTCCCTGCGGGTCTATGCGTCGGGGCAGAACCTGCTGACGTTCACCAAGTTTCCCGGCTGGGACCCGGAGGTGTTCCGCAACGGCGGGGCAGATGGCGGACCGGCAAACCTGTCGCCAGGTCTCACCAACAACGACTTACCGCAGGTACGCACGCTGCTGATTGGTATCAACTTTGGCTTTTAACCCACCCTATCAACCCCGCACGCAATGAAAACGAAACACATACTACCCTGGCTGGCCGTGGGCCTTACACTGAGCCTGAGTGGCTGCGAAGATTACCTCGACGAAGTGGCCTCCAAATCGCTGATTCAGGCCGAAAACGTCAGCACGGTTCAGGAGTTGGAAATTCTGATGACGGGTGCCTACTCTGGCATTGCCCGCAATATTGCCTTCGGCGGAAACGCGCCCATCATTGGCGAAACCTTTGCCGATCTGGTGGCCATCAACAACGCCAACTATCGCAACAGCCCAGGCCGATCGTCGCGGGTGTATACCTGGACCCACCGCGAAGAGGACTACGGTTTTCAGGCCGAATTCCTGCAATGGAGTACATTTGGGTTAACCAACGCCAACAATGTGCTGGAGATTTTGCGGGCCAACCAGGTGCAAACGCCCGGCCAAACTGACCCCCGGCGCGACATTGCCCAACAACGCGGTCGGCTGGAGGGCGAGGCCCGTTTTGTGCGCGCCCTTTGCGTGTTTGAGCAAACCCGGTTGCTGGCCTATCCATGGGGCCACACGCCCGACAACAGCCACCCCGGCCCCATTGCGTCGTTTCGGTCGTTATCGGAATTTGGCGATCTGGCCTACTCCCGTCTGAGCGTGCGGGCCGCTTATGATTCGGTGTTGACCGACCTCCGAAGAGCCGAGCAACTGCTCCCCGAAAATTATGACCCAGCCCGGCATCTGCCTGACTATCAACCCCGTGCCAACAAATATGCCGCCCTTGCGCTAATGGCCCGCGTTTATGCTCAACAGGACAACGTGGATAGCTGCCTGGCGGTTTGCAATCGACTTCTCGGCACGGGCAGCACTCCCCGGTATCCGCTGGCGGCTGGCAATCAGATGCTGGCCCAACTGTTTCAACGAACGGCCATTACGCCTACCACCAACTCGGCTACCCGCGATGAGGTTATTTTTGAATTTGTCAACGTGGTGGGGCGCAACGTGCAGACGACCAATGCGGCCAACCTGCGTGTTCATTATGTGCTGCAATCGCCCTACACGGCGGCTCAGTTGGCCAACGTAAACACGCTTACTGCTGGCCCCAATCTCCGTATGAGTCAGCGGTTTAAAACCCTGGCCAACTTCGACCGCGCCCGCGATTTGAGGTATCGAACCCTGATCGACACGACCTCAGCAGCAACGGCGGCCACGCTTTGGAACAGCCCCAACCGGCTGTGGTTCACCCGCAAGTGGGGCAGCCTTGGCACCACCAACATCGGCCCGGTGCAGGGTGTGAATTCGAACGTGGTGGTGTTCCGGTCGGCAGAGTTTATGTTGCTCCGGGCGGAAATGTATGCCCGCAAAAACGACTTTACAGCGGCAGCAACCGACCTGAACGCTGTGCGCCAACGGGCGGGATTGCCCGCACTGAACGTGGCATCGGTGGTGCTGCTTGACGAAATAAAGACCGAGCGGGTGCGCGAATTAGTCGCTGAAGGGCAGCGCGTTCACGATCTCAAACGCCGGAAAGAGGCCATTGACCCCGCCGACAGGACAAGCTCGCCCAACAGCATCGATTGTGCCGTTGCGGGTTGCCAGCCGGTTCCCTGGAATAGCCGGTTCACCGTGTTTTTGATCCCCCAAACCTACTTAGACCGTAATCCACTGGCTGTTCAAAACGACTAAAAACACTATGAAATACGTTTCGTTTATCCTGCTTTTATGCCTGTTTGCAGCCTGCGACGATGATTCGTTGCCAATACTCACGGCTGGCGACGATGTGCTGAAAACCTCACTCCGGGGTGTTTGGCTGCCCACACAGCTTCAGATCAAATACCAGGTTGGTCTTACCCCCAATCAGCGCGACACCACCATCACACTCACCCCGACAACGGCCCCGCTGCTGGTGGCAACACGGGCTAATGTGATTATGCCCTTCACCGATACGCTCTACATCGGCACGGTGGCAACGGCCAAAATCGACACGTTTTACACCCGCAACAGGGGCCTCCGCCAGCAGGGCAATTTCTTCCTGACTACCGGGGCCGACGCGGGCAGTGCCCTACTCCGCATTGGCCGACCCACTTACACGCGGGGCGTTTTGACCCGCTGGAATTATGATTTTGTGTTTCACGGAACGGTGTTGCCCAACGCCCAAAATGGGCCTGCCTACACCTATACGAACTATCCCAACTATCCGCTCACCATTCGCGAGGTCACCGGCAACAGGATGGTGTTGGGATTCCAGACAACGGGCAACATCGGGAATTTACCCCAAATACCCATTACAGCCGCCAACCGCGACCAGAACGCTACCTGGGGAGGGAAGATTGCACTGATAACGGCCACATTTACGAAGCAATAGATAGTCAGGGTGTATATGAAGGCCCGGCTTGCTTTGGCAGTCGGGCTTTTTATTTAAATGTGCTATCTTTTGGGCAAAAATCTACCCCGAACAACGCACCCATCGCCGACAACATAGGCAATTGAGAGATTCGGCGAATTCAGATTCGTTAGTTCATTTATCAACTTCTATCAACCATGAAACGCTTTATCATCCCCTTGCTTCTTTTGTGTTCAGGCCTGACCTCAGCACAGGTCATCGTCAACGGTAAAGACATCAATCAACTACCTGACGTAGAATACATTGAATTGATTGAAGATCAGCGGCTATTTATGCAGCGACAGGTTTATGCTGTCATTGATTATGGCCAAACCATTCGGTGGTTAGAATTACGGTTGCACCGCATTCAGGACGAAAACGGACGAGACAAAATCTTCGGTAGCGAAATGGACATTTTCAACTTTTTATTCAAAAACGGCTGGACCCACGAGACTACGTTTGCCAAGGAAACCTGCACGTTTCATATTTTTCGGCGAAAGTCAACGGTTGTTCCCACCGAAAAGTAAGGCGATTGAGAGATGTGCAGATACGTTGACCAACACTGGCTTTTCCCCGTCATCTTTCATTAATCCTGCCAATCCATAAAAAAATTGTACTTTGCAGTGTTTTTCAACTGCACTTTATCATTTACTATCTCTGATTTAACTTTTTCTTGTCATTATCCAAAAAGCAGTATTTATGAGCGATGTAGCTGTCCGTTTTGCCCCAGGCGTTGTAACTGGCGAAGGCGTTTCCGAAATTTTCCGTCACGCCAATGAGAATGATTATGCCCTTCCGGCCGTGAATGTAGTTGGCACTAACTCGGTCAACGCGGTTCTCGAAACGGCTAAAGCTGTGAACTCCCCCGTTATCATTCAGTTCTCGAACGGTGGCGGCATTTTCTACGCGGGCAAGTCGCTCTCCAACGAGGGTCAGAAGGCAGCCATTGCCGGTTCGGTTTCGGGTGCGTTGCATATTCACAACATTGCCGAGATGTATGGTGTCCCCGTTATTCTCCATACCGACCATTGCGCCAAGAAACTCCTGCCCTGGATCGACGGCCTGCTGACTGCTTCCGAGAAGCATTTCGACCAAACTGGCAAGCCTCTCTATTCGTCGCACATGCTCGACTTGTCGGAGGAGCCGATTGAGGAGAACATCGAAATTTCGTGCAAATATTTTGAGCGGATGGCCAAAATGGGCATGACCCTCGAAATTGAACTCGGTGTGACTGGTGGCGAAGAAGATGGCGTTGACAATTCCGACGTGGACGACTCCAAACTCTACACGCAGCCTTCTGAAGTGGCCTATGCGTATGAGCACCTGAAGAAGATTTCGCCAAACTTTACCATTGCGGCTGCTTTCGGAAACGTGCATGGCGTGTATAAGCCGGGCAACGTGAAGCTGTCGCCGATCATCCTGAAAAACTCGCAGGACTACATTGTCGAGAAGTTTGGAACGGGGCCGCTGCCCGTGAATTTCGTGTTCCACGGTGGGTCAGGTTCAAGCCGTGAAGAAATCCGCGAGGCCATCCAATATGGTGCCATCAAAATGAACATCGACACCGACATGCAGTGGTCAACCTGGGAAGGTGTGCTGAACTACTACAAAGCGAAAGAAGGCTATCTGCAAAGTCAGCTTGGCAACCCCGACGGTGCCGATTCACCAAACAAGAAATACTACGATCCCCGCGTGTGGCTTCGTAAAGGCGAAGAAAGTATGATTGCCCGACTGAAAGTGGCTTTTGAAGACCTGAACTGCATCAATCGGTTGGGTTAAACCCACCAAACTGGTTTAAACAAAGAAGTCGCTCCCGATTAAGAGCGACTTCTTTGTTTTATAGCATTATATCTATTCAAAATACACGGTTTGGCAAACGCACTGTTTAATCTATAAGTTTTATAGATCTGTCTTGTCACCGCTTTTTTGAGGGAACGGCCAATGTGCTCACTGTCAATATCTTACCATTACAAAATTTAGCAGTTGCTCTTGACTTACGTTATATCAATAAAACATCGAAACACAATCTCTGTTATGCTACTGTTAAATGTCTGTCAGTTGGCAGATAGAGTACACCATAAACTCAACTAGTATGAAAAAGGTAATTATGGCCGCCACGTGCGCCCTGTTTATGCTTGCTCAAAGTTCCTACGCTCAGGCTGTTCAGGAGGCTAAAGAAGCCAAGAAGGAAATGAAGGCCACCAAGAAAATGAACAAAGCTCGTGAAAAACGTCAGGATGTGAATGACAAGAGCCGTGTGGAAATCCCGTTGGTTACGGACGACAAAACGAAGCTGAAGGAAGCCCACAAAAAAGAAGAAAAAGCGGTGAAAAAAGTGATGAAAAGCGATGCGAAGAGTGCGAAAGCCAAAGCCAAAACGGTGACTAAAAAAGCAGATCGCGTTGATGATCACAATCACTGATAAGTCATAACTGAAAAGTTGACCAAAAAATACCCCGGTTCTATCTCTATTTGAGAAATAGAACCGGGGTATTTTTGTTGGGAAGGGTAATCCAATCCGCAATCTAAAATCCAAAATCCAATGTGGCATTTTATAATTCAACAAGACGACCTCAGTACGGCTCAATACCAAACTCTCCAAAAAAAAGCGGGTCACACCGAAGTGGAGCCGTTCAATGAGCCGCATCCAAACCGCTGCGTGTTCGATGTGGAACGCGAGAACTATGCCGATTTTGTGGATTATCTCGATCTCGAAGGCATTGGTTATGAGGCAACTACCACAAAACCGACGCGGGAGCAGTTGCTGAATCAGATGCCGTAGCCCGGTAGCGATTGGCTAATTTGAAGAAGCGGTAGGTGAGCATCACGGCCGCAATGGTCAGGCCGATGAGCAAGCCGAGCCATACTCCAACGGCCCCCATTTTCAACGGAAAAGCCAGCCAATACCCCAGCGGCAACGACATGCCCCAGTAGGCAAACAGGGTAATCCAGGTTGGCACGTTCACATCGGACAGGCCCCGGAGCGTGCCAATACCCACCACCTGAATACCATCGGACAATTGAAAAAATCCGGCCACAATCACCAGCGAGGCCGCTAATTGAGCCACTTCGGGGTTGTCGCGAATGTACAGACTGACCAAAAGATCGTTGGCGGTAAAAAACAACAACGCACACAAAGTCATGAAGCCCGTAGCCAACAAAAATGCGGCAATCCCCGCCCGTCGAATACGCAGCACATCGCCCATACCCACGGCGTTGCCCACCCGAATGGCTCCGGCTGTGGAGATTCCGGTTGCCACCATATAGGTTGTGGAGGCCATGTTGATGGCAATTTGGTGCGCCCCTAATTGGGTGGCTCCCAACCAGCCGATCATAACGGCAGCAATGGAGAAGGCAGCAATCTCGAAGAAAAAGGTCAGGCCACCCGGCAAACCCAACCGCATAATGTCGCGCACCTGATTGGTGGTAGGCAGTTGGTTGTAAACTGCCTGCAAAAAGGGCCGGAATAATCGCGACCGATAGACGTAGGCCAACATAGCCACAGCCATAAAAATACGTGAAATCAGCGTGGCCGTAGCCGACCCGTTCAAACCCATCTCAGGAAACGGCCCCGCCCCCGTAATGAGTACATAATTAAATAAGGCATTGATTGCCAGTGCCGTCATTGTTATAGTCATGGCCACGCGGGGTTGGCGGAGACCGTCGGCCAATTGCCGGGCAGCCACAAAAATCAGCAGTGGCAAGGTCGAAACGCTCAGAATGAGCATGAATTCGCGGCCCATCTGCGTGACTTCGGGGGTTTGGCGGAACCACTCGAAAAACACCGCCACCCCTGCCGAAATCCCCCCAAAAACAAGACTAAACAGCAAAGCCACCCGCAACGAAGCCCGAAACAGTTGGTTTATTTGTGCTTTGTCACCCTGCCCGTTGGCCCGCGCCACCATCGCCGAGACCACCGACAAGCCCCCGATGCCAATGCTCGATACCAGAAACGACAGTGAATTAGCCAGCCCCGCAGCACCAAGCGGCACGGCACCGAGCAAACGGCCCACAAACAGGTTGTCGGTAACGCCCATAAGTACCACTCCCAACTGAGCAATCACAATGGGTAAACTAAGTCGAACAGTATCAGCCAGTTCAGGGCGCAGAGAGCGAAAGTTCATTCAAAAAATGTTTACTATCCAAAATCTACCATCCAACGTCTTACTTCCCCTTTCTCATTTGGGCGATACCGGCAATTTCGACGTTCGCATTCATGGGCAAGTCGGCCACGGCAATGCAAACGCGGGCGGGCAGGCGGCTCCCCCGGAAATAGGTTCGATAGACCTCGTTAATGGCCGCGTAATTCTTCATGTCTTTGAGGTAAATCGTGACACTTACCAGATCGTCGTGAGTCAGCATTCGTTTCCTCAGAATCTCGCCCACGTTTTTCATCACCTGATGCGCTTCAGCAGCAAAAGACTCCGTGACCAACTGCCCATTCAGGCGGCCAATCTGCCCCGACACATAGAGCACTCCCCCGGCATCGACGGCATCGGAATAAGGCGGAGGGGGCGCGGGCGTTTGAGCTTCGGAGGAGGTTGAGATAGCCATAAAACAGCTTAGAGATACTATAAAAAGGACAGAGCGCATCGTGAAGTGATCGGTTTGAACAATTTGCGCCGTAAAGTTCTTACTTTTGTTGGTACTCATACGAATCAAAACACCAGATTGAAAGAATACGGCAGTAATATCCAAAAATTAGTTGGCAACATGGTCAACATCGAGGATCGGGAGCAACGCACACGCTATGCCCACATCCTCGTCGAATTGATGCGCCAGATCCACCCGAACATGAAAGACGGGCAGGATTACTACAACAAACTCTGGGACGATCTGTATATTATCTCAGATTTTACCCTCGACGTTGACAGCCCCTACCCGCCCCCGTCGGAAGAAGCCCTCGGCAAACAGCCACAACGAGTGCCTTACAACACGCACCGTTTGCGCTTCAAGCACTTTGGCCATAACATTGACTTGTTAATTGCCAAAGCCATTGCGGTGGAAGACCCCGAAGAAAAACGGGCGTTTGTGTCGTATTTGTTTCGCCTGATGAAATCGTTCTATATTATCTGGAACAAAGAGTCGATAGAAGACGAAACGATTTATCAGAGCATCATTGAACTCTCGAACGGCAAACTAAGCGACGACATCGCGTTGATCCGGCAGGAAGGCCTTGTGGAGTCAACGCCCCGCGAACGCACCGGCGATCAATCGCAACCCCAGCGCATTAGCCAGCCGCAACGTGGCAACAACAACCGGCAGGGCTACGGTAATTTCCAGCAGGGCGGTCGTTCGGGTGGCCCCCGCAACAATCAGCGCAACACAGGAGGCCCCAACAATGGCCCCGGCGGACGTGGAAACATGAATAATCCCGGCGGACGGGGCAATATGAACAACCCCGGCGGGCGCAACAATGGCCCCAACCCCGGTAATCGGCCAAACGGCCCCGGCGGTCGCAACAACGATGGTAACACGGGCGGTCGTAATGATTTCAGGGGTAACAGCGGCCCAACCGAACGCGGCCCCCGCCCGGCTGGGCCACCCCGCAATAACGACCGGCGCAGACGGTAAATCTTAATACAATATGTCCTCATTCAAAATCACCGGTGGGCGGCAGCTCAAAGGCGAATTAGTGCCCCAGGGAGCCAAAAATGAAGCTCTCCAGATTCTATGTGCGGTTTTGCTAACCAGCGAACCCGTCACCATTAATAACATTCCGAATATCCGCGATGTAAACCAACTCATTGACCTGCTGGGTGATCTGGGCGTTTGGGTAACTCGGGTTGGCGAGTCGTCATACCGGTTTCAGGCCAGCAACGTGAACTTAGATCATATGGAAACCGATGCCTACAAACGTAAAGCCTCGGCCTTGCGGGGTTCGGTTATGCTGCTGGGACCAATGCTCGCCCGCTTCAAAAAAGGTCGTATTCCCCGGCCCGGTGGCGACAAAATTGGTCGTCGGCGTTTAGATACCCACTTTCTGGGCTTCGAGAAATTGGGAGCTACGTTCCACTTCGACGGCGATTTTTACCGCGTCGAGGGCGACCATCTGAAGGGTGCCTATATGCTTTTAGACGAAGCATCAGTGACGGGAACGGCCAACGTGTTGATGGCGGCTGTGATGGCCGAAGGCACCACCACGATCTACAATGCAGCCTGCGAACCCTATTTGCAACAACTCAGCCGGATGCTCAACAGCATGGGGGCCAAAATTTCGGGCGTTGGCTCCAACCTGCTCACGATTGAGGGCGTTTCGGAACTGAAAGGCTGCGAACACACGATGCTGCCCGATATGATCGAGATCGGTTCATTTATTGGTTTGGCAGCCATGACGCAATCGGAAATCACGATCAAAAATTGCCGGGTGCCCGAACTTGGCATCATCCCCGATGTGTTCAAACGACTCGGCATTCAACTCGAAATTCGGGGCGACGACATCCATGTTCCGGCTCAGGAAGGCTATACCATCGAGACGTTTCTGGATGGCGGCATGATGACCGTATCCGACGCTCCGTGGCCGGGTTTCACTCCTGACCTGCTGAGTATCATGCTCGTAACAGCGGTGCAAGCCACCGGAACCGTGCTGATTCATCAGAAAATGTTCGAGAGCCGCCTGTTCTTCGTGGACAAACTTATTGAAATGGGTGCTCAAATTATCCTCTGCGATCCGCACCGCGCCACTGTTGTGGGCCTCGGCCGTCAGCAGCAACTGAAAGGCATCCGCATGTCATCACCCGACATCCGGGCTGGGGTTGCCTTGCTCATTGCGGCCCTCTCGGCCAACGGCACCAGCATCATCGACAATATCGAACAAATTGACCGGGGCTACCAGAATATTGATACCCGGTTGAATGCAATTGGAGCGGAGATTGTGCGGCTGTAGGTTAATAAATCATTGCAAAAGAGCCGCTTGATTAAAGTTCAAGCGGCTCTTTTGCTTTTCACCCAATCTCAATCACCCAATCGTCCTGCTCCACGGTGGTGTTTTCGCGGAGTAACACTTGCTTCACCGTGCCGGCTGCGGGGGCCGCTACGATGCTTTCCATTTTCATGGCTTCGATCACGAACAGGGGTTGATTTTTCTTGACCACGTCGCCGGGTTTCACCAAAATGCGGGTCAGGCGGCCCTGTAAAGGCGTTCCGACCTCTTGCCCCGCTTTGGCCGCATCCTTGCTCACTTTGGCGTTTTGCAACTTATCGACCTTCAACGACTTATCACGCACCTTCACTTGCCTGCTTTGACCGTTCAGTTCAAAGGTGATCGTCCGCATTCCCATATCGTCGGGTTCCGATTTGAAGAGCAACCGCACGAGGATGTTTTTCCCCTCGGCAATCTCGATCAGGATCTCCTCATTTTCTTTCAGGCCGTATAAAAAGGCGGGTGTTGGAATAATGCTGACCTCGCCAAATTCTTCGCGGGCTTTGTAATATTCATCGTAAACCTTGGGGTACATTTGGTACGACAGGTAGTCCGTAAAGCCTTCGCTTTGTGGGTATTGCACCCGAAATTTTTCAAAATCTTCCTCAAAATTGATCGGAGCCAGATGCTCGTTTGGCCGTCCTGTCAGCGGCTCCTCCCCTTTCAAAACCACCTGCTGAATATCGGTCGGGAACCCGCCGGGCGACTGACCCAGCATCCCTTTCATTAACTCCTTCACCGATTCCGGGAACGCCAGAGACTCACCCCGCTCCAGCACATCCTGAGCCGTTAAACCGTTGGCAGTCATAAAGATAGCCATATCGCCCACGACTTTTGACGAAGGCGTAACCTTCACAATATCGCCGAACAACTGGTTCACAACCACGTAGTTCTTCTTCAATAACTCGAACTTATCACCCAAACCCGTAGCAATAGCTTGTGGTTTCAGGTTGGAATATTGACCGCCGGGAATCTCGTTTTCATAGACCTCAGCGTTGCCTGCCTTCATGCCCGATTCAAACGGATAATAGTACTCCCGAACGTCTTCCCAATAATTAGAATAGGCGTTGAGCAAAGGCAGATTAATCGGGCATTCGCGCTCATGACCCTGCATCATGGCCACCACCGAGTTGAAATTGGGTTGCGAAGTCAGGCCCGACAAGGCCCCTAATGCACAATCGACCACATCAACGCCCGCATCGATGGCTTTGAGGTAAGTGGCTGCTTGAATCCCCGCCGTATCGTGGGTGTGCAAGTGAACCGGAATGCTCACCGCCTGCTTCAGTTCGCGCACCAGAACCTCGGCGGCCAGCGGTTTCAGCAATCCCGCCATGTCCTTTATACACAGCATATGCGCCCCCTCGTCCTCAAGCTGACGAGCCAGATCAAGGTAATATTGGAGGTTATATTTCCCCCCCGGTTTCAACATATCCCCTGTGTAGCAAATGGCGGCTTCGGCGAGGGCATCGGTGCGCTCACGAACGGCCCGGATGCTCACTTTCATGGCCTCGACCCAGTTGAGCGAGTCGAAAATACGGAACACGTCGATGCCCGTTTCCCACGATTTCTCCACGAATTTCTCGATCAGGTTGTCGGGGTAAGCCGAGTAGCCCACCGCATTGGAGCCGCGAAACAACATTTGCAGGAGCATATTGGGCATGGCTTCGCGGAAAGCGTGGAGCCGTTTCCAGGGGTTCTCATGCAGAAACCGCATCGTCACGTCGAAGGTGGCACCGCCCCAGACTTCCATCGAAAACAGTTCGGGGTGGTTTTTAGCGAATCCTTCGGCCACCTTCATCATGTCCTGCGTTCTAACCCGCGTGGCCAACAATGATTGGTGCCCATCGCGGAAGGTTGTGTCGGTATAGAGAATTGACTTTTGGTCTTTCACCCACTGCACAAACCCCTCGCGACCTAATTCTTTCAGACGGTCGCGGTTGCCTTTGGGGTATTCGCCATATTGGTCATAAATCGGTACAATGGGCGTTCGGAACACCTTGCCCGGTTCCACTTTTTTCACTTCCGGGTTGCCATTGATAATCACTCCGGCCAGAAATTTCAAGGCCCGCGTGGAGCGATCGCCAGGGATGCGGAGGTTGAACAGTTCGGGATGGCTCTCGATGAACGACACCCGCGCTTCGCCCCGCTGGAAAATGGGGTGGGCAATCACATTCTGCAAAAACGGGATGTTCGTTTTCACCCCCCGAATCCTGAACTCGATCAACGCCCGTTGCAAGCGTTGAACAGCTCCTTTCAACGTCCGGCCACGCGAAGAAACCTTCACGATCATGGAGTCGAAATAGGGCGATATTTTCACGCCGGGGTAGCTGCTGCCTTCGTCTAATCGAATACCAAAACCAGCCGCATTTCGGTAGGCAATAATCGTCCCGAAATCGGGTTTAAACCCGTTGGCGGGGTCTTCCGTTGTAATGCGGCACTGAATGGCATACCCATTGAGCGGCACCTCGTCCTGATGATTGATATAAATGCCGTTGTCCGACAGTTTGTAGCCCATCGCAATGAGCAACTGCGTCCGAACGAGGTCAATACCCGTCACTTCCTCCGTAATGGTGTGTTCCACCTGAATCCGGGGATTCACTTCGATGAAGTAAATATTCTCGTTTCTATCGACCAAAAACTCGACGGTGCCGGCATTGGAATAATTTACCGCCCGCCCAATTTTCAGGGCATATTCATATAATTTGGTGCGAGTTTCCTGCCGCAACCCAAACGACGGAGCCATCTCGACCACTTTCTGGAACCGTCGTTGCACCGAGCAATCACGCTCGTAGAGGTGAATCAGGTTGCCGTGCGTATCGCCAAGCAACTGAACCTCAATGTGCTTTGGATCTTCAATGAATTTTTCGAGGAAGATCGTATCGTCGCCAAAGGCGTTTTTGGCTTCGTTTTTGGCTTCGTTGAACGCCCGTTCAAATTCTTCTTCCTGCCGCACCACGCGCATACCGCGCCCACCGCCCCCGGCAGCAGCTTTCACCATAATCGGGAAACCAATCCGTTTGGCCTCCTGCAAGGCAAACTCAACAGTCATATTTGGCTCGCGGGAGTCGGGAATGAGGGGAACATTAGCCGAAGTGGCGAGGTTTTTGGCCCGCACTTTATCACCCAGCGCGTCCATCGCTTCGGGCGACGGGCCAACAAACACAATGCCCTCTTCGCGGCACCGCCGGGCCAGCGTCACGTTCTCCGACAGGAATCCATAGCCGGGGTGAATGGCCTCGATTTTCTTATGCTTGGCCAGTGCAACAATTCCCTCCACGTCTAAATACGGCTTCAGCGGATCTTCGTCGCGGCCAATCTGATAGGCTTCGTCGGACTTGTAGCGGTGGAGCGAATACCTGTCTTCGTAGGTATAAACGGCGACGGTAGTGATGCCTAACTCGGTGGCAGCCCGCATGATGCGGATAGCAATTTCGCCCCGGTTGGCAACGAGAAGGCGGGTAATCGGGCGGATGTATTCTTTCATGGATAAAGAGTGAAAGAGCGAAAGAGTGAAAGAACGAAAGGAATAATTACACGAGCCTGTTTTTGGCACTCTTTCACTCTTTCGCTCTTTCACTCTTTAAAATGGCAAATCAATGGCAAGTTTGTTGAAATTTTGCAAAAATGCTTGTTTGCAAGAAGAATCGTTGGAAAGGGATAGTTTTTCGGGGAATAGTTCAGTGAGGCAAGTGCAGAATCGTTTACCTTTCAAAAGCATTAATAACTCAAATTCATGCAACTAACCACCATTTATCTCAAAGTTTCCGAAGGCTACATTGGCTTCGTGGAAGAATTACGCGGTGCTAACACGCAGGGCGACACATTAGAAGAGACTCGCGCTAATCTTCAGGAAACAGTTCAATTAGTTTTGGAGGCTAATCGGGAGTTTGTTTCGTGAAACTATTCCCAACAAACCGTCGCATAGCGACCCAAGGTTTGTAGAAAAAGAAGCTCGCCGATTTGGTCTTCGTCGCGTAGCGACCAAACATAAAGGCATCCCATTGTTTGGTCGCTACGCGACGGAACCTGCAATACGGAATCCTTGTCTCCTACAAACATTTGGTCGCTACGCGACGAAAAAATAAACTCAATTAGCACTCCTACTGGGGTTATCTCCGCGAAAACTCCACTATCACTCGCTGGTTTTTGCCCTTTTTATGGCCCGCATTTGTGGCCGATTCCGGCCCTTTCCAGCCAACATTCATCTGCTCATCGGGAATGCCTTTTTGCTTGAGGTAGTTGGCTACCGTTTTCACCCGAAACTCCGACAGGGTCATGTTCAATTTCCGTTCGCCGATGTCTTCTGTGTAGCCAGTTATTTGCGCCGTGATACCGGGCTGTTGGGCCAGAAGTGAAGCCATTGAATCCAAAGCGGCTTTGGTTTGGGTGGTCAGTTCGTAGCGGCTTTGTTCAAAATAGAGGGTTTGTGGAGCGGGGAGGGCATTTTCTTCTCTCTTTGCTTGGCTTGTCGTGGCTGGTGCAGGGCGTTCGGTTGGCTCTTTGGCCCGAACTTCCATCAGCGTAAGGCCTTCGCCAACCGTTATGTCTTCATTCACTAACACGCGCCCGGTTGGGGTCGATACAAAAATCCGGTAAGGCCCAGGCTTGGCTCCTTCAAAGTTCATAATTGGCCTGGGCCTGCCTTTGGGAAGCTTTATATGCCCCCCATCCGGTACTCGATTTCCGTGCGCTGTTTGTACCATCGGCAACCCGGCATTACTACCAATTGGCCCAATATGGTAGTTGATTTCGGTGGTATCGGGCAGATCAAGGCTCAAAAGCAGTTGGTGCGTTTGTTGCACGGGTAGCGAGTCAAACGTCCCCATAATAATGCCCAACCGAAATTCTGCTTTGGCACTGGGCTGCCCCACAATCTGCACGGGCAGGGTGACGGTTCGGTAGCCCCGGCTTTCAAACGAGAGGTAGGTGGCCGACCGAGGCAGCAGCAAACTGAATAGGCCCTCTTTGTTGCTCTGCCCCACCTTGACCCTGGTGTTTTTAGCCCCGGCAAAAGCTTCTACTGGCAGGTAAACCGCCGTGGCAAAATCAAAACAAACACCTTTAACCGGAATTGGAGTTAAGGGTTCAGATGCGTTTGATTGGCCATAAGCACGGCAAAAGAGACACAGTGCAAGGAGCAGGAAAGGAGTTCTCATTAGATTTTTCGTTGATTAACGGTAAATATAGTTAATCAATCAATATCTCAAACTCGCTCCTGATTTTTCTCTATTCTGCCTTATTCAACAGGCTTCAAATCAAAATACGTTTCATAAATGGCTGCGCCAATTTCGTTGCAACGGGTCTGGAATCGGTCGAGAAAATGGTGCAGAGCCTTGGTGATATCTTCAGTTTCCGTAAACTCAAGTTCAGCGCGGAGTTTGCTCATGGCGCGTTCGGCGGGGTTGGTGTGACCGTTGGCCGCATTATTACACGAAATTTCATAGAGTGATAACTCCGACTGTCGGATGCAGTGCGCCACAGACCTCGGAAACATCTTATCTAAAATCAGAAAGCCAATGATCGTTTCGGGCGAAAGATGCCGGTGCTGTTGCCGGTACATGTTGTAAGCCGACACCGATTTCAACACACTCGACCAAATCATCAGATCAAGGGTAGAACCGTCTTCATCTTCGGGAAACAGCGTGAAATATTTTACATCCAAGAAGCGAGTTGTTTTATCGGCCCGCTCCAAAAACCGCCCCACACGGCCAAAATGCCAGGCTTCGTTGCGCGTAAATGTAGCATCAATAACCCCGTAAAAGAGTTGCGTGCCGTTGCGGACATCGGCCAAAAAGTCCTGCATTCGGTTTTGCGGCCAATCGGCATGTTGGCTGCTGGCATCGCGCACCATCAGGTAAAGGGCATTCAAGTTCTCCCACATTTCCTTCGAAATAGTTTCGCGCACGGTGCGGGCGTTCTCGCGGGCATTGCTCAACGACGATACAATGGAGTTCGGGTTTCGCTTATCGAAGGTTAGAAATTCGATTACGTTTTCGCGCGATGGCTCCTCGAAATACTTGTAAAACAAGAAGTTATCGGCAGTGGCGATGAGTAGCGGCTCCCATTGCTGCGCCACATTGGGCGGTAAATCAAGGGCGAGGTTGAAGTTAACGCTCATGAATCGGGCATAATTTTCGGCCCGCTCCATATAGCGATTCATCCAGTAAATTGAGTTGGCAACGCGGGATAGCATGTGTGAAAGAGTGAAAGAGCGAAAGAGCGAAAGAGTGACTTCCCTTCTGCTGACTAAGCAAAATAAGCACAAAAATGGAGATTCTATCTGTCCCTTTATCAATTCCCCAACTCACTCTTTCACTCTTCCGCTCTTTCACTCTTTAAATCAGGCCCACACCTTTGTTCCTTCAGTGCAGTTTTTGCACATCTCGATTTCGGAGCGGGAACGGAGGAGCGTTTGTCGAAAGTCATTGTAGGGTTGGCTTTGCCACAGGTCGCGGAAGGATTGTTGCTGAAGATCGCCCATGCGGTGATGCGCGTCTTTATCGAAGCAGCACGGCACCACGAGGCCATCCCAGGTGATCACGCAGGAGTGCCACATTTTCCAGCAGTGATCACCGAAACCATTTTTTATCTGGTAGGTTCCGTCGGTTTGGGGCGCATATCGGCTGTATTGATCGAGTGTCGGAATGAGGTCATTACCCTGTTCGTAATCATAAATCTGCGCGGTTTTCAGGCCGACTTCGTCCACACCGAGGTCGCGAGCCAACTGCTTCACGTCGGCAATCTGGTGCTCGTTGGGACGCACCACCAGAAATTGGAACACCACATGGGGCGTGCGCGATTTCAACGCCTTTTTCCACTTGATAATGTTGCGCGTTCCTTCCAGCACTTTCTCCAGCTTCCCTCCTACCCGATACTGTTCATAGGTATCCTGCGTGGTACCGTCGATACTGATTATCAGGCGATCTAATCCCGACTCCACAGTTTTCCGGGCGTTGGCATCGGTGAGATAATGGGCGTTGGTGCTGGTGGCCGTATAGATGTTGCGGTCGGTGGCATAGCGCACCAAGTCCAGAAACTGCGGGTGGAGATAGGGTTCGCCCTGGAAGTAAAAAATCAGGTAAAGCAGGGTCTCATGCAACTCGTCGATAGTGCGTTTGTAGAGATCTTCGCCAAGCATTCCAGTGGGGCGCGTAAAAGAGCGGAGACCGCTGGGGCATTCGGGGCAGCGCAGGTTGCAGGAGGTGGTCGGCTCAAACGAAATCGACATCGGCAAGCCCCGCGCATCGGCCCGGCCCTTCTGCCGGGAACGGTAATAGCTCACCAGCACCTTCAGCGCATTGGCCGTGCGTTTAAGGGTCAGTTTAGAGAAAAAGTTGAGACCGTCGCGAAGGTTCCCTGCCAGAAAGCTGCTGTTCACCGAAATATCTTTGTCAAATCAACCGAAATCCCATTCGTTGGGTCGGTTAGAATAGCATTATGAAAGACCAATTCAGTTCCATTGGGTAGTAGCACAAAAATGGTTCTCAATACGGGTTGAACGAGCCAATACGAGCGGGTTCCAGCGGCAAAATATCCTTTTGCCTTGGCAGTAAGCTCAGTGTCGGTTTGAGAAGGTGAGACAATTTCAATCACAGTCAGTGGCACCGCGCTGACTTTCACTTGGTCTTCGCGCCAATTTGATGTCTCGGCAGAAAAAATACATACATCCGGTACGTAAATGGGATTGGGAGCTTCCAGCGATAATTCACTGATTACATCAAACTGATCTTCGTAGGCATTCAATAACTGCTGGCTAATGCGTGCCTGAAGCTTGCCGTGATTTTTACTGGGCATAGGTTTTCCGCGTTCGATTTCGTAAGCCGAGCGGGTTTCCTCCTCAATTGTCAGTTCTGCTACAACCGCTTCCATTGGCATTGTGGTTTTGCTACTGGTTAACTATACATTTTTATTTCAACGTAACCGATAAACCCGGCAGTTCCCTTCCTCGTAGGCAAGGTATCCGGCGGGCATGTTCTTGATCGTGTCGGGCGGGGTTGCCGTCATACCCGCTACAAACGCATAGGTTGGGTTTTCGGCCTGCGTCCAGGCAACATAATCGGCCCGACCCGGCTCCAGAATCCACCGAATTTCCTTTCCCACGATCTCGTTCCAGATGCTCTCGGCAAAGAGCCGAATTCGGCAGATCACTTCAAACTGTTCGGCGTTTTGGCCCCACTGATAAGGTCCATGGGTTACTTTGTCGGCTTCACCATCATCGTTGATCTGAAACACATACAATTTAGTATACTCTTCGTTGCTTCCGCGCTCGTGGTGCAGGTTACGCACCTCAAAACCGAGGGCCACATAGCTGGGCATATCGGTCAGAAAGAGGGCCATAAAATACCGAAAAACATTGCCCGTGCGGTAGAAATCATCGAAACGGGGGTCGTCTTTGTCGGCGGTTATCACCGTAAAATTCGGAGCAAACGAGCGACTCCGAAGCCACTCATCATAATCGCTGAACCGCTTGATGAACAGGGGCGTGCCCACCACACTCGACTGCAAATCGCCCAGCGTCGAATCGGCATCAATGGCTTCGAGATGGTCTGGTTCACTGCCATAGGCCATCGTGTTGGGCGGGGCCAAAAATGTCTCGGCAAAAAAAGCGAAGTGAGGCACTCCATTTCGCTGCACATAATGCTTTACCGCCCGCAGCGGATCATAAAATTCGCCGGGATCATTGGGAACGCCTTCTGGCCGAAGTTGTACGTGGGCCATATCGCCCCGCATGAAATCGAAATTGTAGGCTCGTTGGCAGGCCATATACCGCTCGCAAAGATACGTCCAGGCAGGCAGATTAGGTCGGTCAAAATCAAGCTCCCAGTTCTGATTTTCATCTTTTGGGTGATAAAATTTATAGCGGGCCAGTGGCCCAAACACCCGCGACATGGGCTCGGGGCGATTGAACCCATATTGATACCAGATTTGGCCGTACTCGTCGGTCACGAACTCGTCGGGAATAATGTGCAATCCCCGGTAAGGTGGTGCCATTGTCATGGGTAGCGTTTCGAAGCCCTGCGCCGTCAGGTGACTGATGAGTTTAAGCCGCCGGATGAGTCGCCCGGTATAGTCGCCGGGAGGGCCAAACAGAATCGAATGCCGCTGCTCGTCGGTGAGGAGTGGTATGTTCTGGGCAAAGAAAATTTCTTTGGTAAACGAGAGCGGAGTGCCATCGGCGGCTCCTTTTTGTTTTAGAAACTGCCAGATCACTTCCTCCGCATGCCGATACACATTATCGGCATGATTGATCAACCGGAAGCCATCGCGGTGAACCCACTCAAAATGATCGGGGTGAACCAGCACCATTTCGGAGAAGCGGTCCGTGTGCGGGATCACATCCATTCCCACCGTTCGGCCCAGGGCATGAATCAGGTTCACGGTCACTTTCAACTGTTTCTCTACCGTATCTAAAGCCGGGACAAACCGGGCCAGATCGAGGCTGAAAAACTCCGGGTTTATCTGCCAGCTCACCATGCCGTAGAGACTTCCCACCACGCCCGGTTCCCAAATGGGCAACAAATGAATGCTGTCGTGGCAAGCAGGCAGGGTCAGCACATAGTTGATCACATTCCAGAACGAACCCACTGTGCGAACATTCACACCCACCATGTTGGCCTTTTTCAACCACGCACTGTCGGGTTCGGCAATGGCCGGGCTGGCAATGGTATCGTCGGGGTTGAGTGCCCGCCGAAGTGTTTCGTTCCCAAGCCGTTTATGCAGAATTTCGAGAGTCTGGTAAACGGAAAAGTTAACGGCAGTCTGGGGCAACAAATCCGGAACAAACGACTGTTGCCCCGACTGAAATTTGTCGAGGTGGGCCGTAAAGTTCTGTTGCCAGTTGGCTTGAAGTGTTGGTATAGTGGTTGGCATACCGACAAAGATAAACACGCGGGCGTATCTTTGGCCGTTCACTTACCTGATTTTACGTATGACCCTACTGGCTCTCGGCGATACACATGGTCGGACAAACTGGAAAAAAATCGTAGCCAATACGACATTCGATACGGTTATTTTCATCGGCGACTACTTCGATACGCACGACAATGTCTCCGCCCAACAGCAATTGACCAATTTTAAGGAAATAATTGCTTACAAACGTGCCAATTCAGACAAGGTGATCCTGCTTATCGGCAACCACGATTATCATTATATACGGCCCATTGAAGAAACCTACAGTGGCTTTCAGGATGACTACGCGCCGGAAATCGGGCAACTGCTGCACGAAGCCATTGGAGCCGATTTGATGCAGATGTGCTACCGTCACGACACCTATCTGTTCAGTCATGCGGGGATCACACAAACCTGGTTAACAGCCGTTGGTTATACCGGCGAGGAGCCAATCGATTCGTTCATCAACGCACTGTTTCGCACCCGGCCCGGAGCGTTCAGGTTCACGGTTGGCCGTAATTTTTCGCCCTACGGTGATGATGTCTGTCAGACCCCTATCTGGGTTCGGCCAAAGTCGTTGATGCAGGATGCCGTTGTTGGCTACACACAGGTTGTAGGGCACACCACTCAGCAACGCCTTGTTATTAATCCTGTGGTAACCCTAATCGACACCCTCGGAACATCGGGGCAGTTTTTGACCATTGTGAATGGGAAAATGAAGTTGGGCAACTAGGCTGGCATATCCAGAACGTCGATTCCTCCAAGCTGATTACTACCCGAGCGTACACCCGTTTCAGAAATTTGTATTTTTCAATGATTTAATTAATGATTAATAAGAATTAAATTTGGCATATTAGATAAAATGTAAAATAATGGTGGGTATTGACAAAAAATATAGAAATAAAATTTGGAGATAAGACATCAACACCTATATTTGACGTACTGAATAAATGCACTTACCCTTTCGGTATTGATTACTGGCCGCACTTGGATCAGTACCGATGAAGTCCTTACGACTAACTGCTATTGTTGGTTCGTAACCTTTGTATAACCTGATGCTTCCGTTTGGAAGGCATCCCTATTGTTTCAACGTTTTCTTGCGCATTCAGCAATCGGCTCACTAAGCCGGGTAGGGAGGTTCTTGACATTATTTTCCACTCCAGTTGCTGAATCAATTTGGTCTGCTACGTCGGCTTTCTTCCCTGAAATGCCGATCAACGGGCCTTTGCCAGACTGCCCTGCGCTGGGGGCGGTGGTGCGAACCAGGCGGCCAGTGTTCGCACCACCAATCTCACCGGGGCAGTCGGGCGAAGGGAGTTTATTATATCTCAACCTGACACATTCGATGAAAAAACAATTACTCACACTCCTGTTGGGGCTGTTGACGATGGTGGCCTATGCCCAGGAACGGGTCCTGACCGGCACCATCTCCTCGCCCGAAGAAGGCCCACTGCCTGGTGTCAACGTCGTATTGAAAGGTACTACCAATGGCACCACCACCGACGCAAAAGGGGCTTATTCGCTCCGCGTCCCCAACGACCAGGCCATGCTGGTTATCAGCGCCATAGGCTTCGTAACCGAAGAAATTTCGGTTGGAACCCGCACCAGTTTACCTATCTCGCTGCGCTCTGACAACCGGCAATTGGCCGAGGTTGTCGTTACGGCGTTTGGTATTGCTAAAGAGAAGAAAGCCCTAGGCTACGGGGTGCAGGAAATAAAAGGGTCTGCGCTGACAGAATCACGGGCTACGAACGTGGCCAGTGCGTTGTCGGGTAAAGTGGCGGGTCTGCGCATTGGCAGCAATGGCGGGCCGGGCAGCGGAGCCAGCATTCAGATTCGGGGTGCCGCTTCGGTGTCGGGCAACAACCAGCCGCTGATTGTGGTGGATGGCGTACCGATTCAGCAAACGTCCGAGAAACAGTTTGGGGGTGGTTTGTCGGAGATCAACCCCGATAACATCAAGGAAATCAGCGTATTGAAAGGCCCTAACGCAGCAGCCCTCTACGGCTCGCGGGCGGCCAATGGCGTTATTATCGTAACGACAAAAACAGGGGCTGGCAGCAAGGGTATCGGCGTTGAGATCAACTCGAACGTGACCCTCGAACGCCCCTGGATCTCGCCCGATTTTCAGAACACCTACGGCGGAGGCAATGGCTACCGCACCTGGTATACCGACGGCTGGAGCGGGGCCATTACATCGCCCCTGGAAACCCAGCAATACCGGGCAGCCTACGGCCCGTTGGCTCCTTTGAGCGGCACCGAAGGCACCGACGAAAGCTGGGGTGCGCCCATGGACGGGCGGCTTGTTCGGCACTGGTGGAGCGGCACCGACGTGGCCCCCCTGACTCCTAACCCTAATAACTGGAACGATTACTGGCAAACCGGCAAAACCTATTCCAACAGCGTCGCGCTGTCGGGAGGCAACGACAAAGGCAACTTCCGGCTGTCGCTGGGACGAGTGGCTCAAACGGGCATCATGGCCTTTAACGACTTCAAACGCGACAACTTCAAATTCAACGGCAGCTATAACTTCACGCCCAAACTGACCGTCACGATTTCGAGCGAATACATCAAATCGGGTGGCAACCGGGGCTATCAGGAAGGGCAGCAGTTTATCTGGGCGCACCGCCAAACCGACTGGACCAAAATCAAAGACTGGCGGAGCTACACGGCCACCCACATTCAGCGGGCGTTACCCGGCAAACCCGCCGACACCGATCCACCGAACTGGCAACACACATTCTTCACAAATCCGTATTACACCACGGAACTGTTGCCCCTCACCAACGACAAAGATCGTTTGCTGGGCAACATTGCGCTGAACTACCAGGTGATGCCCGGCCTAAGCGTGATGCTCCGCAGTGGCACCGATTTTTGGACCGATACGCGCATCAATGTGGTGAACTTTGAGCGGGTGCGGAATGGTAACAAAACGCCGGGTCGTTTCTCCGAAGAAGTTCTTCGTCGGCAGGAAACCAACCACGATGCCATCATCACGTTCAACAAAAACATTACGCCCGACATTACCGCCAACATTCAGGCGGGTGGAATACAACGGACAAACTACTACAAACGCAACTATACCTATGTGGGTGAGATGGTTGTGGATGGCTTATATAACCTAGCCAACTCCAATGTGAGTCAGAATGCCGTGGAAAGTGCGATTCAGAAATCGCAGATGAACAGTTTGTTTGCGTCGGCAGAGTTTGGCTGGAGGAATTCCCTGTTCCTGAGCGGAACCGCCCGCAACGACTGGTCATCGACATTGCCCTCGAATGCCCGGAGTTATTTCTATCCCTCAGTGTCGGCTTCGGCGGTGCTGACAGAACTGTTAGGCGTGTCGAGCAGCATCCTTTCGTTTGGCAAGGTACGGGCTTCGTGGGCGCAGGTTGGCAACGATGCCGACCCCTACCAACTGGCGCAAACCTTCCGGTCAGGTGGGTCGTGGAACGGCTCTATTCCAGAGTTTTACGAGAATATTCGCATCTCGAACTCAACACTTAAACCCGAAATCACTACGGGCAAAGAGTTTGGTTTAGACCTGCGTTTCCTGAAAGGTCGCATCGGCCTCGACCTGACCTATTACGATCAAACGTCGCGCAACCAGATTCTGGCGGTCGATATTTCGAAAGCCAGTGGCTACAATCAGCGGGTTTTGAATGCGGGGATGCTCACGAACAAAGGTATTGAAGTGGTATTGACGGGAACACCCGTGAAATCACCGATGGGCCTGACCTGGGAAACAACCCTGAATTTTGCCCGCAACCGCAACAAAGTGGTCGAACTGGCTGAGGGTCTGACCACCTACGTGTTGAATTCGCAGCGGGGTCTCAACTCCGAGGCCCGCGTTGGTGAAGCCTACGGAACTCTGTTTGGTATTGGTTTTGAACACGCCCCCGACGGACAGATCATCTACAGCAACGGATTGCCGGTGGTTGCCACGGCCGCCAAAGTGTTGGGTAACATTCAGCCCCGCTGGACGGGCGGCTGGTTGAACACCGTGAGCTACAAAGGCATTGTGTTATCGGCCCTGGTAGACGTGAAAATGGGTGGTGATTTCTTCGATGAAGGCACCGGAACCGCCCGCTGGACGGGTCAATATGCCGAAACAGCCATTGGCCGCGAGGAGGGAATTATTGGCAAGGGTGTGGTGAACATCGGCACCGCCGAGGCCCCTAACTACGTGCCGAACACGGTGATCGTACCCGCCAACACGCTCTATAGCTATAACAACCCGCGCCGGTATCATGAAGCCGTAATTTTCGACGGCTCCTACGTAAAACTTCGGGAGGCTTCTATTGGCTATGCACTGCCCCCGGCTATGCTGGCGGGCAAGTTCATCCGCTCGGCTAAGTTGTCGGTGGTAGGGCGTAACCTGCTGATGCTCTTCCGCAACACTCCCCACATCGACCCCGAAGTGGATCGGTTTGGCGGCAACGCGCAGGGCTTCGCCTATGGCGAGTTGCCGAATAGTCGGAGTGTAGGAGTCAATTTGAACCTGTCATTTTAGCCATGAAACGAACCATCTTACTGTCTATAGCCGCGCTCTTCGCCGTCTCGTCCTGCACTGAGGATTTCGACGCAATGAACGTGGACCCGAATAACCCAACGGCACTCAGTCCCCAGTATTTGCTGCCGTATGGAATCGAAAAAGTTGTGGACCGCGCCTGGGGTGGCCGCGAACGTTTCGAGCGGCTCAACCTCGACGGAGCCATGCTCTGGATGCAGTACCTGACGCGCAATATTTACTCCAACGAGGGCGATAACTACGGTTTGTCAGTAGCGTTTTACAACAACAACTGGAAGGCCCTGTATAACGACGGCCTGGTGAATTTTCAGCGGATGGTGACGCTCTCGCAGGCGGGTGGCAAGTTTCCAAATACGAATTATGAGGGCATTGCCATTGTGATGCGTACCTGGACGTTTTCGCTGCTGACGGACTTGTATGGTCCTATTCCGTATGCCGAAGCCCTGAAAGGAACGGCAGAGCAACCCGTTTATTCGCCTACTTACGATGGCATGGATAAGGTGTATGCCGGGATGCTGGCCGACCTGAAAACGGCCAACGAGAAACTCTCGGTGAACGGCCCCGCCGTGTCGGGTGATATTTTGTACAATGGCGATATTCTGAAATGGAAGAAGTTTGCCAACTCGCTTCGGCTCCGGCTGGCGAACCGGCAGGCCGCTAAGAAATCGGCCGAGTCGCGGGCGGTGATGGCCGAGATTCTGGGCGATGCCACCAAATATCCTGTCTTCACGAGCAACGCCGACAATGCCTCGCTGAAATGTACGGAAGTGCTGTCGAGCAACAACGAGTTTTATTTGGTGATGGTGAACGACAGCCGGACCGACTGGAATGTGAGCAAAACGCTGGTTGACAAACTCACCGAACTGAGCGATCCCCGTTTGGCGGTGTATGCCCAGCCCAACAAGGATGGTAAATACCAGGGTCACGCCAACGGTTTGCCCGATGCCATTGCCACCACCTATCTGGCCACCAGCTCGAACCTCGGCACTTATTTCCTGCAAAAAACCTCACCCGAAGTGGTGATGACCTTTGCTGAATTGAATCTGATTCTGGCCGAAGCCGCACTCGATGGCGATATCACGGGTAGTGCGCAAACGTATTTCGAGAAAGGGATGACGGCTTCGTTCGAGCAATATGGTCTGAAAATGACCGATGTTTACCTGAAAACGGTGGGCGCCTTGACCCGCGAAAAGTTAATGGATCAGAAGTGGCTGGCCCTGTTTGGGCAGGGGCTGGAAGCCTGGACGGAATACCGCCGGACGGGTTTGCCGGTGCTGCCCGCCAAAGATCCCCGCGCTGTGTTCGAGAACGATGGTATTCTGCCCACGCGCTTGCCGTATCCAACGTCGGAGGCATCGCTCAACAACGACAATCTGACCAAAGGCATTGCTCTAATGGGGGGCAAAAACGACACAAAGTCTAAGCTGTGGTGGTCTGAAAAGTAGGGATGTTCTTCAAACCGCGCATTCAGTCGAGACTGAATACGCGGTTCGAAGAACGCTACATATGGGTTAGGCGTTTACAAACGCAGATCAAAAATGATGGTTTTATTTGAAATAATCTGTCACATGAAAGAAAATTGGTTAAAAAACAAACTTGTATTGGCAAAAATTCAGCAAAAAAGCCAAAAACAAGTCGTAAATTTGGTTGCTGGTTGTGTAGCCCTAGCTATAGGTCTGTCAGCTTGTCAGAAAGTTGAAGATCCGTTTGTGGAGCGCGTGGTTGCTCCCGTTCTAGTCCTGGTCGAGAATACATCGGGCGATGGAGGTGGGTTGACGGGCGAACCGGTGGTGCCGCAAAAAGTAAGTGGGTCCGTTACCATGAGCGTCCGAATTGTGGAACTCAACAAGGCGGGTCTCTTAGATAACAAAGTCGGAATCGACTCGATCCCGGTGACAGGGTTAGCGTTGAAACTGACCCTCCGCAACGGTACGGCGGTTGGTGATCTAACCACCGATGGCAAGGGCCGCGCAACGATTACCAAAGCATGGGCCGACCTCGGTGTGGCCACCCCCAAATCGGGAAACACCGTTTTGCTAACCTGGACAGGGGCGCATAAATCACAGGCATTCAGTCGATTATCACGAGTTCAAGGAATTAATTAACTCATGCAAAATCTCAACCGTCGAGACTGGCTGCGGGCCGGTCTGATTTCGGGACTCGGACTGGCCGGGTTACCCGTTACCAATTCGTTCGCCGGCTCGTGCGAACCCTGGCTCGATGAAACTGCCTGGCTGGGTGGTGAGCAAACGGATACGAAGCCCCCCAAAGGCGCGGGTCTGAAAGCCCGGTTGTCGGCCAACGAAAACCCCTACGGCCCTTCGCCAAAGGTGATCAAAACCATCACTGAAGCGGCTCCCGATGGATTCCTGTATGCAATGGAGCAAACCAGGCAGTTTCGCAAGATGGTTGCCGCCGAAGAGGGTGTGCCCGAAGAATGTGTGTTGCTGGGCGCGGGTTCGGGCGAGTTGCTCAACGCCACCGCCATGTATTATGCCTACAAAACCCCCACGGGTAATAACCTTGTGTTCCCCGACCCTACGTTTGAGGCCCTGCCCCGTGCAGCCCTCCGGCATGGTATGGTGGCAGAGCGTGTGCCGTTGGTGGCGGCCGACGGTTACGATCAGAACCTGCAAAAACTGAGCGACCGAATCACGGGTAAAACAAGTTTGGTCTATCTCTGTAATCCCAACAACCCCACGGCCATCCTGACCGACCCGGCCAAGTTGCGCAGTTTTATCGAAGCCACCGCCGACAAAACACCAGTCTTCATCGACGAAGCCTACATCGACTACGTAGCCGATCCGAAAGGAGCCTCAATGGTCGATATGGTTCGGAAAGGGAAGAACGTGATTATTAGTCGGACGTTCTCCAAAGTCCACGGTTTTGCAGGATTGCGGATTGGCTACCTGCTCGCCAAACCCGAACTGATTGCCCAAATTGCCCCGTTCTCACCGAATGGCGGGGGTGTGAGCATGACTTCGGTGCGGGCCGCCCTCACGAGCATGCCCGACAAAGAGTTCATCAAATGGTCGTTGGGCAAAACCGCTGAATCGAAGACGTATCTGGCCAAAGTCCTGAAAGAAAACGGCTATGAGCCGCTACCTTCCGATGCCAACTTTGTGATGTTCCCAATTCGCATGAAAGGCGAAGATTTTGTAGCTAAAATGATGGAAAACGGAGTGAGTATCCGTCAATGGAAGTTCGACGGGCAATACTGGTGCCGCGTGAGCCTTGGCACCATGCCCCAAATGCAGGCGTTTGCCGAGGGGTTGAAGGTGATTAGTTAAAAAGGAGGAAAGAGGAAAGAGAAAAGGGAGGAGGGGGAGGAAAAGGGCAAAGCCGGACATTGGCAATCCTTTTCGTCCCCCTCCTCCCTTTTCTCCTATCATCCCTTTTACTGCACCCCCCCGCTGATGCCTGCCGGGAACGTGAGCAGTTCTTTGTTAACCAAATAAGGGCTGGCCAGAATTTTGGCATTCAGCGGCAGCTTAAACTGGAACACGCCGGTGGTGGCATTCAGGCAGTATAAGCTGGTATCCTGACTTCCGAAATATACCATATTGTTCATTACCGCCGGGCTGGACGTAATCAAATCGCCGGTGCTGTATTTCCAGCGAACCGCACCCGTCGTTACGTCAATAGCGTAGAATGTCTTGTCTTCGCTGCCCACCAATACCAGGCCGTTCGCCACTACCGGGCTGCTGCTTACTTTACCGCCTGTCCCGTATTTCCAGCGTAGCTTGCCAGTACTGGTTTCAATGGCGTAGAGCGTATTGTCTTCACTGCCCACAAACACAAGCCCGTTAGCCGTGGCGGGGCTGGACGTAATGGCACCACCCGTGCTGTATTTCCATTTCTGCACTCCGCTTACCGCATCAAGCGCGTAAAGAGTGAAATCATTAGTGCCGATATAGACGGTGCCTTCTGCAACTGCCGGGCTGGATGTGATGGGGCCACCTGCCGAATATTTCCACTTTTGGGTTCCGGTTGTGGCATCGAGGGCATACAGGGTTTGATCTTTGCTGGCCGCGTAAACAATCCCGTTCACCACCGTTGGGCTGGATGTTACGCCCCCCGCCGTTCCGTATTTCCATTTCAGAGTTCCTGTTGCCACATCGAACGCATAGATATTCTGATCTTCACTACCCACGTAGGCAAACGCACCCACGGCCATTGGGCTTGATGCCACACTTTTACCGGTGCTGAATTTCCATTTGCTGGCCCCCGTTTGCGAATCATAGGCGTTGATGTTGCCACCACTACTGCCCGCAAATACGATGCCCGATGTAGAGAATGCACTCGATAAAATGGACGATCCACTCGAAGCCCGCCATTTTATAACACCTGTGCCGGCATCAATAGCGTAGAAATCGCCCACATCGGTACCCAAATAGACGTATCCCCCTGTGTTGGCACTGGCACTTGTTGCGGTACTCGACCCGGCAACAGATGTTGTGCTGGCAACGGCCGCTGTAATCGTGACGACGTATGCCTGGATGCTGCTGTTTTGTGCGGTTATGGTATAGCCAACCGGTTTGCTAAAGTCCTGCACCACACCCGAAGCGGGCGTAACGGTAGCATTAGCAGCAATTGTAATGGTAGGAGCCAGTTTGGTAAGGTCGGTGCCTGCTGGAACGGTGGCTTTCACGGTGGCCGCTACCGTGTCGATACTGGCCGAAACCGGAGGAGTCAGACTACCGAAATCAAACGTTTTTATGGCTTTGCCAGTGCTTTTTACCACAACGGGCGGGGCTGGTGTAACAGGGGTAACTTCTTTTTTACAGGCTGAAACAAGTACAACAAAGCAAAGCACCTGGAGCAATGAGGACGATAAAAATTTGAACATTAATGAAGAAATTTTGATTGGATCGTTTGAAAAAATACTTGAGTAGTTCGTGTAACAAGCTTTAGACGGTTTTAGCAACTTACAGTTACTCATTTTGGCAAAATGTAAGGCTAAAATAATTCGGCGGGGGTCTTCCCATTGCAGTTGCGTACATTTGTCTTATGCCAACAATAGCGATTGCTCCCCTTACCGAAAGCCTGCCTGCTTTCCTGAACACGTCCGATTTTTCGGCCATTGCCCTGATCGCTGACAACCATACATACCGGTATTGTTACCCCGAAATCAAGAACCTGTTGCCCAAACATTCGGTGATCAGGATCCGGGCTGGGGAGGAGCAAAAACACCTGGCCACCTGCCAAACTATTTGGGATGCTCTCACCCGCGCCAACTTCGACCGGCACGCGCTGGTGCTGAACCTCGGCGGAGGAGTTATTGGTGACATGGGCGGTTTTTGTGCCGCTACCTACAAACGGGGTATTGCCTTTGCACAAATTCCAACCACCCTACTGGCACAGGTGGATGCCAGCGTGGGGGGCAAACTCGGCATTGATTTTCAGGGGCTGAAAAACCATATTGGCGTATTTAAACTTCCTGATGCCGTGCTTATTGACGCAACCTTTCTGCAAACCCTTCCGTACAATGAATTGCGGTCGGGTTTTGCGGAGGTAATCAAGCACTGCCTCATTGCTGATGCCGATCAGTGGAACACCATCCGCCGGTTGGAATTGGACGAGCAAAACTGGCCCGAACTGGTGGCTCATTCAGTAGCCATAAAGCAGCGGATTGTGGCAGAAGATCCAACGGAAAAAGGACTACGAAAGATTCTGAATTTCGGCCACACGTTGGGGCACGCCATCGAAACGCATTTTTTAACGGATGCTCGTCGGCGGTTGTTGCACGGCGAAGCGATTGCTGCCGGGATGATTGCCGAAGCCTATATCGCGTTCAAAAAAGAAATGATTACCGAATCGCTGCTAACCGAAATCGAAGAGTACGTGTTTGCCGTATATGGTAAAGCGCGACTAAGAGACGAAGACGTGGAACCGATTCTGGCGTTGACCCTTCAGGACAAGAAGAACAGGGGTGGTCAAGTGCTGATGGCATTACTCAATGGCACCGGAAGCTGCGCCTTTGATATACCAGTTAGTAAATCGGAGATGAAACAGGGCTTATTTTATTATCAGGGATAGATTATTTTTGATAATTCGGCGTTATGCACTTGGTTTCCAAACAACTGGCGGTTACATTGCGTTAAAACAGTACATTCTATTTCACTTGTAATTTCAGACAATATTATCTAAACATTTACTTCCCCACAGGTCATGCGGAAAATCATTGGCGCTCTTGTTATCTTAGCCGTAGTAGGATTGAGTTCAGTCGGCTGTATGCCCGGCAAGCTATTCGTTGAACACGATTATAGCTACGAAGGTCATTTCAAAAATTACTCATCATTCAACTTTTTGGAATGCGAGTTTATTGATTCAACCCTGTTATGTTCCGACATTCAGGATGCCATTCGGCACCAAATGGAAGCACGGGGCTACAAAGTGAGTAACCGCAGCCCGAACCTGCTGGTGTCGTACAACATTTTCCGTTCTGACCTCCGCTTCCGGGGCTATCAGCAACCCGTTATCAAGGACTGGGTTGTTCGCGAAGACGATGATGCCACCTATAAACGCATCGACTACAACCTCGACGAAGGCACGCTGATGATTTCGCTCATTGATGCCGAAACGTATCAGGTAATCTGGAAAGGTTATGCTTCCAAGATGATGCGAAACCCCAATTTCAAGAACAACTACTTCAAAGGCATCGTCCGATCCATCTTCGATCAGTACCCGCTAATGGCTACTGTTGAGGACAATACGGGTCGAGGGCGGTAAGAGCCGTTTTTAATTTCGGTGCTGTTATTGCAATTAAAAGCCGGAAGCTCTACTTTTGCACCACGTTCAGCAGAACGCTACCGGCCCACAGTGGGCAAACAAGTATGCCGGGTTGGCGGAACGGTAGACGCGATGGTCTCAAACACCATTGTCTGCAAGGACATGCCGGTTCGAGTCCGGCACCCGGTACCCAAATAAAAGCCCCGAATCAGCAATGGTTCGGGGCTTTTGTTGTTTTGACTAACAGTCTTACATTCTCTCAGCTTTATACACCCAGTGGCCATTAACCAGCGTCCCTAATACCGATGAAGGGTCGGCAGTATAGATGATTGCAGAGAGCAAATGTTGGGGTCCGGCCTGGGCCAGAAGAGGTTGTTCAAGGTCATAGACAACGGCATCGAGGGCTTGCCCAACGGCAAAATAGTCGCTGGCGATCCGCCCCATTGCTTTGGTGCCGGACAAGAATGTTTTTTGCAGCAGCACCGAGGCCCCATCATGGAAGGTGTTGCGTTTGTGCGAGATCAATCGTTGGGCGTAGTCAAGCCAGCGCAGGTCTTCCAAAGGGTTCAGACTGATGTGGCTGTCGGTGCCGATGGACCAGTTGCCGCCGTGACTGGCATAGTCGACAAGTGGAAAAATACCGTCGCCGAGGTTGGCTTCGGTGCCGGGGCAAAGCACTACCTTGGCTCCCGACTGCGCCAGTTTTGCCCTTTCGTCGGGAGTCATGTGGGTGCAGTGAACGAGGTGGAAACGGTCGTTTAGGGGGAGGTTTTCGAGCAGCCACTCGATGGGTCGTTTACCCAAATGAGCCAGGCAACGAGCCACTTCCGGCAGTTGTTCGGCGGCATGAAGATGAAATGGCAAATCGGTTGGCCCCTGCTCAAAAGTGGTGATAATAGCCTGTGCGTCAACGGCCCTAAGTGAATGAACACCAAATCCTAAGCGGGCGCGGTTGTAGTGCGAAACGGCCTGTCGGCTGCTATCCAACAATTGAAAATAAGTATCGGTTGTGGGCGAAATAAAGCGTCGTTGCCGGGCTTGCGGGGGCTGGCCAAAATCGCCTTTCTGGTAAAATACCGGCACGAGCGTGATCTTGATTCCAGCCGTCTTGGCTGCGGCCACCAATCGTTCGCCCATTTCGGCCCGGTTGTCGTAGGGCTTGCCCTGCGGGTCGTGGTGCAGGTAGTGAAACTCGGCTACCGAGGTGTAGCCATTCCGCAACAAATGCCGGTAGAGCTTGGTGGCGACCTGTTCCATTTGCTCCGGGTCGAAGCGTTCAGCACAGGCGTACATGGCCTCCCGCCAACTCCAGAAATCGTCGGAGGCTCCCTCGGCGTGTTGCTCGGCCATACCCGCCATGCCATACTGAAACGCATGGGAATGGGCATTCTGGAAGCCGGGAAGTGCCGCACCATTCACCTGCTCAATGACGAGATCGGGCAAAGTCGGCATTTCGGTGGACAGGTATTGAATAACGCCCTGAGCGTCAACGCCCACATACCCCGGACTGAACCAGCCAGCCTGCACCAGCAACGAATGGAATTTATAGTATGTCATCGTTAGGGTTTCGAAAGAACTGATCGAGCAAGGCATCATCCACCAAATGGGGCAGGGTTACGCGGAGGTTGGGGCTGCGGGCAAGCTCCTGTTCGATGGCGAACCGAGCCTCTTTGTTGCGTGCCCAACTTCGGCGGGCAATCCCGTTGTTCACATCGAAAAACAACATGGATTCGAGTTTGCGGTCGGCCTCCTCCGTACCGTCGAGCACCAGCCCGAAGCCACCGTTGATTACTTCGCCCCAGCCGACCCCTCCCCCATTATGGATGGAAACCCAGGTGGCTCCCCGGAAACTGTCTCCAATAACGTTCTGAATAGCCATATCAGCCGTAAAGCGGCTTCCGTCATAAATGTTGCTGGTTTCGCGGAAGGGTGAATCGGTGCCGCTCACGTCGTGGTGGTCGCGGCCCAACACAACGGGTGCTTTCAGCAAACCGGATCGCACAGCCTCGTTAAATTTCCGGGCAATGGCGGTTCGGCCTTCGCTGTCGGCATACAAAATGCGGGCTTGCGTACCCACCACGAGCCTGTTTTTGTCGGCCTCCCGAATCCAGGTGATGTTGTCCTGTACCTGCTGACTGATTTCGTCGGGAGCATCGATTTTGAGGGTTTCCAGTACATCGAGAGCCATTTGATCGGTGATTTTCAGGTCGTTGGCTTCGCCAGAGGTACACACCCACCGGAAAGGTCCAAACCCATAATCGAAGCACATTGGTCCCAGAATATCCTGCACGTAGGAGGGATACCGGAAATCAATACCGTTTTCGGCCATCACGTCGGCCCCGGCGCGGCTGCATTCGAGCAAAAACGCATTCCCATAATCGAAGAAATAGGTGCCTTTGGCTGTATGTTTATTGATGGCTTCGGCCTGCCGACGCAGCGATTCCTGAACGAGCGTTTTGACCTGATCGGGATCGCTGGCAATCAGTTGGTTGGCTTCCTCGTAAGAAACGCCCGCCGGGTAATATCCCCCCGACCAGGGGTTGTGCAGCGAGGTTTGGTCGGAGCCGATTTCCACGAATATATCGGCCTCGTAGAAGTGTTCCCATACCTCCACAATGTTCCCGACGTAGGCTATCGACACGGTTTCTCGCGCTTCTTTGGCCTGTTTCACCCGGCTCACTAACTGATCCAGATTGTCAATCAATTCGTCCACCCAGCCCTGCTGATGGCGTTTTTGGGCGGCAGTCGGGTTAATTTCGGCACAGATCGTAATGCAACCGGCAATAGTTCCGGCTTTGGGTTGCGCTCCACTCATATCGCCCAAACCAGCGGTAACAAACAGTTTTCCCTGTGGAGTTTCGCCCGGTTTCAGCGTCTTCCTGAACGCATTCATCAGGGTGATGGTGGTGCCATGCACGATACCCTGCGGCCCAATGTACATGTACGAACCGGCGGTCATTTGGCCGTATTGCGTTACGCCGAGGGCATTGAAACGTTCCCAATCGTCGGGTTTAGAGTAGTTCGGAATCATCATCCCATTGCTCACCACCACGCGGGGAGCCATCGCCGACGACGGAAACAGCCCCATTGGGTGGCCGCTGTACAAGTGCAATGTCTGTTCGTCGGTCATGGTGGATAGGTATTGCATCGTCAGCCGGTATTGCGCCCAATTCTGGAACACTGCTCCGTTACCACCGTAGGTAATCAACTCGTGCGGATGTTGAGCCACGGCGGGATCGAGGTTGTTCTGAATCATGAGCATAATGCAGGCCGCATGTTGACTGATGGCGGGATAATGGCTGAGCGGTCGCCCGAACATCGGGTAGCTGGGCCGGAAACGGTACATATAAATCCGGCCAAACTGGTGCAGTTCGGCAATGAATTCGGGGGCGAGTTCGGCGTGCCATTCGGCAGGAAAATAACGCAACGCATTGCGAATCGCCAGTTTTTTTTCGGCGACCGAGAGGCTGTCTTTTCGCTGTGGCGCGTGGCTCACGCTGCTGTCTATCCCTTGCTTTGGGGGCAACTGAAGGGGTATGCCCTGTTGAATTTCTTCCTGAAAAGTCATTACGCATTCATCGTTTATCACTCACCATTATTGCCCGTTTCCAGACGTGTTGGGGTTTTAGTCGGCCTTGTTGGTACAGGATTTCGCGGTAGTCATTGCCGGGAAACAGGATAAAATCGGCCAGCATTCCCGGCTGAAGTTTGCCCCGGTCGATGCAGTTCAGGGCGTGGGCCGCCCGGAACGTGATACCAGACAGGACTTCGGCAGTAGTTAGCTTTTCCGAAGCCCCCAAAATGGCAGCCTGCGCCAACAAATCACCCATGGGGGCCGAGCCGGGGTTCCAGTCGCTGGCAATGGCTAAGCTGGTTCCTGCATCGAGCAACCGACGGGCGGGGGCAAACCCACAACCCAGCCCCAGCGATGCGCCCGGCAAGGCCACCGGAATGACCCGGCTTTGGGCCAAAAGCTGAATTTCACGATCTGCGCTGGCTTCCAGATGGTCGGCACTGAGGGCATCGAATGCCACCGCCACGGCACTGCCACCCGGATGAAACTGATCAGCGTGAACCGTTATCGAAAACCCCATGCGCCGGGCTGCTGCAAAATAAGGCGCAATCTGTTCTGCCGAAAAAGCCCCCTGCTCAATAAACGCATCGACTCGATGGGTGAGCTGTTCGGTTTGCAACATGGGAAGCAGTTCTTCGGTTAGTTCCTGTAGGTATTGCTCTGCTGTTCCTCGGTAATGGTTAGGGAGCATATGAGCCGCCAAACAGGTGCTAATCAGGTCGGCCTCTGTGTGTTGGTTGGCTTGCTGAATGGCCCTGAGCATTTTCAGCTCTTCGGCTACAGAAAGTCCATACCCACTTTTAACTTCAATGGTTGTTACGCCATCGCACATATGCCGGTTGGCCCGTTGAACGGTTAGCTGGGTCAGTTCCGAGAGGGTAGTGTGGCGGGTTTGGGTGACGGTATCCCAGATTCCGCCACCCGTCTGGGCAATTTCGAGGTATGTTTTCCCTGCATTCCGCAGCGCATAATCGCCCGCCCGCGACCCGGCAAAGCAGATATGGGTGTGCGCATCGACCAGGCCCGGCATGGCCACAAAATCGTCGGAAAGTTCCACAAACGTTGCCTGTAGGGCGGTGGCTTCGGCAAGCAGTTCGCTGAATGGCCCGACCCGGTAAATATAGGCTCCCCGCACCAGAATCCCACCATTGGTCAGGGGCATCAGTGCCTCATCGGTAACAGCTCCCCGGTCGGGTAAGTTGCTCAGGGTGAGGACTTGGCGGATAGGGCCGAGCAGTGTGAAAAGGCTATCTTGCATAAGGGTGGGCTAAAGGGAATCGAAAATAGCCGAAAAAGGCGTGGCATACGGCAGGTTTTCCTGCTCCGATACCGCGCGGGCCAGTTGGGGGAGGTCGCCCCGTTGGACCATGTCGATGCTGCGCTGCATGAGTTCATACAGAATCTGATCCTCCTCAACATGATTAATCTGCTGACGGATATGCGCGTGGATGGCCTGCACAACTCGGCCCGGTTTGAGCGGAACATGAAAATCGAGTGCCTGTGCTGCGCACATCAGTTCGATGCCGATAATCTTTTCAACATTCCCAATCACCTGCAACGCCTTGCGACCGCTGATCGACCCCATACTGACATGGTCTTCCTGCCCCAGCGAGGTTGGAATACTGTCGGCACTGGCCGGGAAACAGAGTCCTTTGTTTTCGCTGGCTAAAGCTGCCGAGGTGTATTGGAGAATCATGAACCCCGAATTCAGGCCCGTTTCCCGAAACAGGAGTTTGGGAACGCCGGGCGTGTCGCCCTCCAGAGACAGATAAATCCGCCGATCCGAAATATTGCCGATTTCGGAGACTGCAAGGCAGGCGTAATCGAGCGCGAGAGCCAGCGGTTGACCGTGAAAATTACCCCCACTGATGGTTAGGTTCTCATTGATAATGACCGGGTTATCCGTTACAGCGTTGATTTCAATCTCAACTAATTCGTTCAAATGCAGCCAGGCCGTAGTGGCCGCACCATGCACCGGCGGGATGCATCGCAGCGAATAGGGGTCTTGCACCCGGTTGCAATTGGCGTGCGACACCACAATTTCGGACTCGTGCAACAGGTTGCGAATGGTGGCAGCCACATGCTGATTGCCTTTGTAGGGCCGCAACTGATGGAGTTCATCCAGAAACGGTTTGCCCGACCCCATCAGCCCTTCGAGCATCAAGGCCCCGGCGATGTTGGCATTGGCCAGCAGGTTCTGGAACCGTTGAACCACCTGTACGGCATGAGCGGCAATAAACTGCGTGCCGTTGGTAAGGGCCAGTCCTTCTTTAGCTCCCAGCGCGAGCGGTTGCAGGTTAAACACCTGTAAAACAGCCGCTGAGTCCATGATTTTGTCTTGATATTGCACCTTCCCCAGACCAATCAGCGGCAAAAAAAGATGCGAAAGCGGAGCTAAATCGCCCGACGCACCCACCGACCCCTGGCAGGGAACAACCGGAATAACACCCGTTTCAAGGTGCCAGATAATCCGGTCGAGGGTGCTTTCGCGGATGCCCGAATACCCCTGCGCGAGCGCCTGTAGTTTCAGTACCAGCATTAGCCGCACCAGCGATTCGTGGATGGGTTCGCCCAGCCCCACAGCATGACTTTTCAGCAGATTTTCCTGTAGTTTTTGGGTATCTTCGGCAGAGATCATGGTGGTGCAGAGTGACCCAAAACCGGTGTTGATGCCATAAACAGCCCTCCCCGACGCTACAATCTGCTCGACAAGGGCACTGCTCCGGCGAACGTTCTCCCGCGTGTCGGCACTGAGAGCCCCCCGAATTTGACCTTTACTAAGGGCAATGGCAGTCGACACGTTCAGAGAGTCGCGGCCGTATTGAAAATGGGTATTCACTGGTGTACGTTGATGAATGTATGGTTTGTACAAGGAATAGTAAAATTTGGGTTGGTATTATCCCAACGTAAGGTATCATTTTTGCCCTAAAATCCGGCAACACTCTGAACGAATGACTCATAAAGTACAAGTTGGCATTATTGGCGCAGGCCCCGCAGGGCTGATGCTTTCGCTGTTGTTAGCCCGACAAGGCATCGACTCGGTGATTCTCGAAAATCGCAGCCGATCCTACATCGAAGCGCGGGTGCGGGCGGGGCTGCTCGAACAAAACACCGTTGATTTGCTCCACGAACTTGGCCTTGCCGACCGGATGCAACAGGAAGGCATTGAGCATCATGGCGTTTATCTGAGTTTCAACGGCGTGCGTAATCGGGTGCCGTTCAGCGAGTTGACGAACGGTCGGTGTATCACCATCTACGGGCAGCAGGAGGTCGTGAAAGACATGGTGAAAGCTCGTTTAGCGCAAGGGGGGGAGATTCACTTTGAGGCATCGGCCACCCAAATCGACGGTCTCGACGGAACTACTTCCACTATTCAGTACGAGCAAAACGGTGAACAACACACGCTCCATTGCGACTTTGTGGCCGGTTGCGATGGCTACCACGGCATCAGCCGGGCAACTCTGCCGGTTGGCTCCTACAACGAATTCCGCATCGAATACCCCTTCAGTTGGTTGGGGATTCTGGCCCACGCCGTACCGTCAACCGATGAGTTGATCTATGCCTACCACGAGCGGGGATTTGCCCTGCATAGCCTTCGTTCTCAGATCGTTAGCCGACTGTATCTCCAGGTGGACAACGACGATAAAATCGAAAACTGGACCGATGAGCAAATCTGGGACGAGCTCGAAATCCGCTTGAGCGATACCAACGGATTCAAACTGAACCGGGGCGAAATTTTCGAGAAAGGTATCACGCCCATGCGCAGTTTCATGATCGACAACATGCAACATGGGCGTTTGTTTCTGGCGGGAGATGCCGCCCATATTGTGCCGCCAACGGGCGGAAAGGGTTTGAATCTGGCCGTGGCCGACGTGAAAATTATGGCCAACGCCTTCGCAGCCTTCTACGAAACCGGTTCTCAAAACGCCCTGACTGCCTACACCGCCCACTGCCTGCGCCGGGTTTGGCGGGTGCAGGATTTCTCGAACGCCATGACCTATCTGTTTCACAAACAGGCTCCGCACGGCTCATTCGAGAATCAACTGCAACAGGCCCGCTTCGATTATATTGCCCAGTCGAAAGCGATGGCGACCACCATTGCCGAGAATTACGTAGGTTTGGAAACCTGTTAACCAGTTTAACCAAACCAACCGTATGAAAAGGCTTCGCTTCACTCTTTTTATCGGGGCTATCGGCCTGTGTCTCTTTGCGCTGAGTGGGGGAGCATTGTCCAACCGCAACGATGGACAACCCAAGCCCACCACACCCAGTTTGAAACGCTACCTCTATGTGGTGACTCCCGGCGTGCGGAATTACCTTGGCTATGGCGGGCATGGCATTCAGGTATTCGACATTGACAATAACCACCGCTTTGTTCGGTTTATTCCCGGAAAGGGCGGGTTAAAAAAAGACGGAACGCCCTCCAATGTGAAAGGGGTCGATGCAAGTTTGGCCACGAACTGCCTGTATATCAGCACCCTCGAAGCCCTACAGTGCATCGACCTGACCACCGAAAAGCTGGTTTGGGAACGAGAATACGAAGGGGGCGTTGACCGTATTTCGATCTCGCCCGATGGCCAAACGATTTACGTGCCTTCGCTCGAAAAAGAATTCTGGACGGTAATCAACGCCAAAACCGGGGGCATTATCCAGAAAATCGTTACCAATTCGGGATCGCACAACACCATCTACGGGCCTGACGGCCAGTTTGTTTACCTTGCCGGACTAAAATCGCCAATGCTCAACGTGGCCGACACCAAAACGCATACCGTGACGAAGCAGGTAGGGCCGTTTTCGTCGGCCATTCGTCCATTCACCATTAACGGGTCGCAAACGCTGGTGTATGTGAACCTGAACGAGTTACTTGGGTTTGAGATCGGTGATTTGGTGACGGGTAAAAAACTCCACCGGGTGGAAGTACAGGGCTTCAACATCGGCACCCTGAAACGGCACGGCTGCCCCAGTCACGGTATTGCCCTTACCCCCGACGAGCGCGAAATCTGGCTTTGCGACGGCTCAAACGACCGGATTCACGTGTTCGATAACACCGTGATGCCGCCCGTGCAACGCACCTCCATCCGCGTGCGCGACATGCCGGGCTGGATCAGTATGAGCTTAGACGGAAAGTACGCCTATCCCTCCACCGGCGACGTGATCGACGTGAAAACCCGCCGGATTGTGGCCACGCTGGAAGACGGACAAAACAACAGTGTCCAAAGCGAGAAGATTATCGAGATTCATTTCCGGGGCAACAAACCCGTTGCCGCAGGCGATCAGTTTGGCATTGGGCAGGTGAAAAGCAGGGGTAAGTGATTACCCTAACCATGGTTTCATGCGGCACTTTTGGCCATCACGCTCCCGCTTGTGCTGGTTTGACTCGGTTTATCCAGCCGCGCTTTTCAACACGTCGGACGTTGTCAAGCGTTTTGAGTGTCAGCAGGTAATCCAATAAAGCCGGTAACTCGTTACTCCAAAGGCCAATTGTAAAGTGTTCGGCTGCGCATTCAGCGGTATCCTTTCGAATAAACGGTTCGACTGGTTGAGTTTAAGCCACCCAATACACCCTGTACGTTTCAGTAACTCCTCACTCCGCAACGGCGGACCGCTCACTCCTCACTCCTCACTCCTATTTCCTGAATCAAATACCTTACAGCCAATTCATATCCCATTAGCCCCAGGCCCACAATCACACCCTTACATTTGGCCGATAAATAGCTGTGGTGCCGGAACGATTCGCGGGCGTGAACATTGGAAATATGTACCTCCACCGTAGGGGCCGTGATGGCCGACAGCGCATCGGCAATGGCGATGGACGTGTGAGTATAAGCACCTGCATTAATCACGATGCCGTCGATGGTGAAACCGAGTTCGTGAATTTTATCAATCAGTTCACCTTCGTGGTTTGACTGAAAATAGTGAATTTGCACCTCCGGGAACTGGTCCTCGATTGTTTTCAGGTAATCGACGAAGGTGCGGCTTCCGTAAATATGCGGCTCGCGCTTCCCCAACAAATTGAGGTTCGGGCCGTTCAGAATCAGGATCTTTTTCATTATGTGGCAAAGTTATATCAACAGCTTCATTAGTTATCTGAAATTGGAGCGGTCGCTGGCCGAAAACTCGGTGGAGGCTTATGAACACGATGCCGTTAAGCTGTGGCAATATCTCGCGTTACACGGCGCAGCTGTGAACCCTAATCAGGTAAACGAAGGTCATTTGTTCGGGTTTCTGGCTTATCTGAGCGAGTTGGGCCTAACAGCGCAGAGTCAGGCCCGGATCCTGTCGGGCTTGAAATCTTTTTACAAATACTTGCTCCTCGAAAACCTGATCGACCACGACCCAACCCAACTGATCGAAGGGCCTAAAACCGTTCGCAAGCTGCCCGACACGCTCAGTTTCCCCGAAATTGAGTTGATGCTTGACTCCGTTGACCTCTCTACCCCGGCAGGCCCCCGCGACCGGGCCATGATGGAAGTGCTCTATAGTTCGGGCTTGCGGGTGTCGGAACTGCTCGATTTGCGAATCACGAACTGCTATTTCGACGTAGGATTTTTGCGGGTAATGGGCAAGGGAAGCAAGGTTCGACTGGTGCCAATCGGCAAGGATGCCATGCACTACACGCAAACCTATATCGACTCGGTGCGGGTAATGCTCGATGTAAAAAAAGAAGCTCTCGACCGGGTTTTCCTAAATCAGCGGGGCAGTTCGTTGTCGCGGATTTCGGTGTTTACCATGATTAAACGGGTGGCTGCCGAGGTAGGAATTCACAAAACAATTAGCCCGCACACGTTCCGGCATTCGTTTGCCACCCACCTGATCGAAGGCGGGGCCGACCTCCGGGCGGTGCAGCAGATGCTGGGCCACGAATCCATCACCACCACCGAAATCTACACCCACCTCGACCGCGACTTTCTCACCCAGACCATGATCGACTATCATCCGAGAGGACGAAAAAAAACTCCCCGTAGCCATTGACCACGGGGAGTCCCATACTCCTGTTAACCCTAACCTAAACCACTATGTTATTACTCGATGATTGTATGAATGATAATATCAAATTTAACGCATAAATCATGCCATACTTTCAAACCCAATTTTCTCGCCAATAAACTGATGGTCAACTTGCTCAAACAAAATGTTGAAGGCCAATCAGTCAGATGCTATGTTGTATATACGTAATAGTGTAGGCCTTGGATTTCAGGTTAATAATTTCTCCCGGACCAAAGTTGGGGTGCTGCTATTCATCCCCTCAACACCTTGCAAACACATTTGCCTTTTGAGGTGATGGTCGTGGCTTCGTCGAGCAGGGCAAATCCGTCCTTGATGGCCTCCCAGAGTTCAGCACTGTGTTTGTGGTCGTTGATGGTTACAATGAGCAAGCCATCGGGTTTAAGATAGGTGGCCAGCCGTTGCAGGGTTTTCAGAGGGTGCTTGCTGTAATAGATGACCTCGTTGAAAATAATCATATCAAACTGACCATCAGGCTTATATGTGTCCATGTCGGCCACCAGATACGTGCTTTTGTCGTCGCCTGCATCGTCGGCTGCTTTCTGAATCGCCAGATCTGAAATGTCGGTGCCTACAAAACGACTGTAGTTTTGCGATTGTAAACGTTGTTGCAATAAACCCTCGCCACACCCAATTTCCAGAATATGAGGACCTTGCCCGTTCTGGCTAGGTTTCAGAAATTTAACATACCCCACAATTACGCTGAACCGGGCGAGTTCGTCCATTGCTTTGAGGCCATCCCAAAGGCCTTTGTTGTATTGATGGTTCCAGCGGTCGCGGTTGATTCGGAAAATTTTCCGCTTTACGAAAGAGATAATTTTGTTCATTTTTGTAGAGACGTAAGATGTTGCCGGTCCGCCGGCACGGTCTCTACAAAAAAACAACCAATTTTCCAGAATGATCGTTAATCGTCTCCAACTCACGTGTCAGAAAGACAAATTTTCGTTGCCAGCGGATATTCGCTATCTCAACTGCGCCACTCGCGGACCATTTAGCCGGGCTGTCGAACAGGCAGGGGTGGCCGCTATTCGTTTGCAAACCAATCCGTTTTCGCTTACGGCTGCTCATTTTTTTGAGCAACCCATGCGGGTACGGCAACTCTTTTCGGGCCTCATCAACAATGCCGACCCCGACCGCATCGCTGTGGTTCCGTCGGTGTCCTACGCAATGGGTGTGGTGGCACGTAATCTGCACCGAAAACCGGGGATAGCGCGGGGTCAGCAAATCGTGTTGGTCGACGGGGAGTTTCCGAGCGATGTGTATGCCTGGGAGCGGGTCAGTGCCGAGCTGGGACTGGAAATCGTGACGGTGCCGATGCCTGCCGAGATGCCACGAGGCCCCGTTTGGAATGAGCAATTACTAAACACGATCAACGCCAAAACAGCCCTGGTGGTGGTGCCGCCTGTGCATTGGATGTACGGCATCCGGTTCGATCTGGAAGCCATTTCAAGCCGGGCCAAAGAGGTGGGAGCATGGCTCGCCATCGACGGAACGCAGTCTGTTGGGGCAATGCCATTCGATCTTGACCGCATTCGGCCCGACGCACTGGTTTGTGTGGGCTACAAATGGCTGATGGGGCCATATTCAACGGGTTTGGCCTATTTTGGTGAAGCTTTCGATGATGGAATCCCGCTCGAAGAAACCTGGATGGCCCGCGTGAACAGCGAACAGTTTCACCGCCTGACCGAATACCAACCCACGTATCGACCGAAAGCCTACCGCTACAATGTGGGCGAACAGAGCCATTTTATCCACATGCCCATGCTCGAAGCATCCCTCACCCAGCTCACGCACTGGCAACCCGAAACCATCCAAATGTATGCCCGCGACCTGATGGCCGATGCCCTCACCGACCTTGAAGCCGTGGGGTGCCGGGTGGAAGACGACCCCTGGCGAAGCCATCATTTGCTGGGTCTGTGGTTGCCCCACACAGCCGATCCGGTGGCGGTTCAGCAGGCGTTGCTGGCTCGAAAAGTATCGGTTTCGGTGCGAGGCCGGGCGTTGCGGGTTTCGCCCAATGTCTACAACAACGAGAACGATGTGGATGCTTTCGTGGCCGTGCTGAAAGAGAATTTATGAGCGTTAGACATTGCCAGACTTGAGACTTTCTATCGCAGCGTGTCCAGCCCGGTGGTGTCGATAGCGGTGCCATCGACCGGCGATTGGGTTTCGCCGGGCAGTGCCCGCTCCACCTGTTTGCGACGATTCCAGGGGGCAGTCGTTCGTCGGGCCATGTCGATGGTGATCAGGATGACGACGAACAAAAACGCCAGAAAAATAATAATAAAGAGTCGGCGATTACGATTCATGAGGAGTGGGTAAGTGGCTATTCGGTTAATTCCTTTGGTGAAACCTGAAAAGCCAGCGTCCCGGTTCGGCCCGACACCTCGGCCCAAGGGAGATCATCGAAGGTGATGGCAATAACGGCCCCTTTGCTCATTGATCCAACCGACTGATGCGTCAAGAATTCCGAAAAGTAAGAAACATCGGGGTTGTGGCCAACGATCATAGCTGTCTGAGCGGCATCGGGTAGCGCGTTCACGGCAGCCAGATAGGCTCGCGGGCCACCTTCATACAGGTGATCGTCCATAACAACCTGCTCAGGATCAATGGCAAGCTGTTCGGCCATGACTTTGGCGGTATCTCTGGCCCGGTTGGCGGTGCTACTCAGGAGTTGATCGGGTTTGATGCCCCGTGTATGCAGATTACGCCCCACGCGGGCGGCTGCCATAATGCCATCGGAGGTGAGGTCGCGGTCGTGGTCGCGTCCAAACGGACCACGGTCTTCGGCTTTGGCGTGGCGAACGATGTATAACGTGCGTTGCATTGGAAATGGTTTGTGAATGCAACTTTACAACTTTTTTTCTTTCTCCAGTTTCATGCCGGTAATATTCCAGCAGGTTTGTGTATTGGTCCCTTTGCACTCGAACATGGCAAAATGCTCCACGGTGTCGGGCAGGCGTTCAAAATAAAGCACAAATTCGACGCGCTCATTCCCCTTCACCTGTACCGAGTTCGGATAGGTGGGAATGCCCGTTGCTTTCACCAGTTTGTAGGTATCCCGGCTGTCTCTGGGCATCAGCACCGCGTCGGGCTGAATCGAAATCTCACTGCTCGACGAGCTGTAGGTAAAGTCGCGGCCACGCGGATCGCCGAGGGAAAACGTCATATAGAGCACCGTATAGCTGGCGGTTTGTCTGATGTCGGTCAGGCGAATGCTGGGGTCGCTGGTTTGGCCAAGACCATTGATGGGGTCGGGCAGGAGTTTCCGGCTGTTAACCACTTCTTCACCGGTTCGACCGGGGGCATAATATTCGGCTTCGTCCATGGGCGGTGGCGGGCCGGGTAGGGGCCGGGTACTCGAACAGGCACCGACGAGTAAGGTGACGAAGAGAATAAGGATCGTTTTCATGCTGGTAACGTGGCTGTTTCTATCAACTAATGTATAGAAAATTGGTTAAAACTTAAATTCTATTTATTCACCGAGTTCTGCCAGGACAAACTATGTGGGGCATCGGTGGTTAACTAACTGGCTCCTCTATATCTCATTTCAGGTTCGTATACTGGATTTTTCGCTAGCCTAAGCCGGGCATCACGTTGGAAATAGAAGGGTAGTAGTACATTTGCCCGATACAGATTTGCTCAGAACACAACGGATCACACATTCTAAAAAACACCTGTTGCATGAATCGCGCTCAATTTCTCAAAATTGCTTTTGCCGGGTCGGCAGTGTTAGCCACCACCCGCACGTTTGGATTTGGTCAGGCCGAGGGGCCATTTAAACTGGCCCCCCTGCCGTTTGATGCAGGTGCGCTCGAACCGCACATTGATAAAGCCACCATGGAAATTCACCATGACAAGCACCATAAGGCTTACGTTGACAACCTCAACAAAGCCGTGGCGATGCCCGAAAATGCCGCGATGGCTAAAATGAGCATCGACGAACTGGTGAAAACCATCGATGCGAAAACGCCAGCCGCCGTGCGGAATAACGCTGGTGGGCACTGGAACCATACATTCTTCTGGAACACGATTGGACCCAAAGGCGGAGGAATGCCCAAAGGCGCACTGGCCGAGGCCATCACCAAAAAATATGGTTCGTTCGATGCCTTCAAGGCCGAATGGTTGAAAGCTGCCACAGGCCGTTTCGGTTCGGGCTGGGTATGGCTCATCAAGAACGGCAACGAGGTGGAAATTACCACATCGCCCAATCAGGACAACCCGCTGATGGCACTCGCTGAGAAAAAAGGCACCCCGCTGATGGGTCTGGACGTGTGGGAACACGCTTACTATCTCAAATACCAGAACAAACGCCCCGACTATGTAGCGGCTGCCTGGAATGTGTATGACTGGGATAAGATCGGTAAGAATTTCGGATAACCTGGTTCTACATCGGCAAATACACCCTGAACGTGGTGCCTTTTCCCTGTTCACTGTCAACGGAAATAGCTCCGCCGTGATTTTCGACCACGCGCTTGGTGGTGGCTAATCCAATGCCGGTGCCAGCGTATACCGTTCGGCTGTGCAAACGGGTGAAAAGCCCGAAGATGGTATCGAAATTTTCTCTGGCAATGCCAATGCCATTGTCTGCCACGCTGATTTCGGCGTATTGAGTTTGTTGCTTTCGGCCCGTATCGAGATGAGGTAGAGTATCCGCACCGTCTACGATACGGGCCGATACGTTTATGGTTGGTTCGACTTCGGGAGCCATGAATTTCAGCCCGTTCGTTAATAAATTCTGAAAAAGCTGCCGCAGTTGGGGCTCGTCGCCGGGCACCGTTGGGAGCGGAGCCTGAATAGTTATCGTGGCTTTTTTCTCCTGGATAACCATCTCCAGATCGCCCTGTATACCGGCGAAAACCTGGTTCAAGTCCACTAAAGACGGTATGACAACCGCGGTATTGATTCGCGAAAAACTGAGAAGTGAGCGAATCAATTCGTCCATCCGACCCGCTGCCGACTGCATCCGACTGAGCATATCGCGGCCCATATCGTCGATCTGAGCTGCGTAACGGGCATTCAGAATTTCGCCAAACGAACGAATTTTTCGGAGTGGTTCCTGCAAATCGTGGGAGGCTACGTAGGCAAATCGTTCCAGGCTTTCGTTGGACCGATGGAGCGACATGTTGGCTTGCTGGAGAGCCTGTTGTTGTTGATACTGCTCCGACACGTTTTTGAAAACGGCCAGCACCATCACAATTTGTCCATTGGCATTGCTCACCGGCCCCACATAAACCTCGCACCGCGACCCGTCCCATTGGGTTGTGAAATAGTGTTGCTCACCGTCGAACGCGGTGGTAATGTATCGTAGCCAGTCGTGGGCAAACTGTGAACCGATGGTCTCGAGAAACCGATGGCCAATCAAATTGTCGGCATCAGGGCTTTTAAACAGACCCGGTAAGCTTCCGTTGGCCAGGGCAATTTTGCGAAAGAAATCAATGGCAACCACGCCCATTTCGGGCACTGTAGACGACAGGGCTTTAAACAAAATAGAGTCGCTCAGTAAATTTTGCTGGGTTTGTTTCCATTCCGTTATATCGTTGAACGAAACAACAGCAGACCGCCGGTCGTCGGTTGGCTCAATAAAAACGTCGAACCAGGCTGCCAGCCCGGAGCGGCTGAGATGGTAAAACGATTCCCGGCGATGCGCTTTTCCGGTAAGGGCAACCGTCTCGATATCAGCCCAAAGTGGGTGATTCAGTGCCGTTGGCGATAAGTCGTGTACAAATCGTCCGATCAGTTCGTCCCGCGAAAAACCGAGTATCTGTTCAGCCCGTCGGTTCATCAATTGAACCAGAAATTGTGCATCGGGGCTGTCATTAGTTTTTACTAACTCAAAAACTAAAATAGCACTTGCCGATAAATCAAGTGCTTTTTGCCATAGTGAAGTGGGTATAGTGTCAACCCTGGTTGACTGATTATCCATAACGAATTGAGCAAGCCAGCAAATAGTGCCTATTGAGTACTACGTATTTTGTAAAACTACAACGCAGACCTACAAACCATTCTGAAAGTTATCTTGCGGGGGATCTGTGGCCCCCTTTCCCAAAAATAGTCCCCTTTTCGTCAGGATGTAGTAATTTCGTCCAAAGAATAAGTACGTATGGACAATCAACAACTATATGATGAAATTCCGTCGCTCGATCTGGCGGATTTCACTTCGGGCGATCCCACCCGCAAAGCCGCTTTTGTACAAGCATTGGGTGGAGCATTCAACAACATTGGTTTTGTGGCCATCAAGAACCACGGGCTTACGGAAGAGTTGACAAAAAACCTGTACAGTTCAGTGAAGGCTTTTTTTCAGTCGGACGATGCCACCAAGAAAAAGTACGAAAAGCTCGAACTGAATGGTCAGCGAGGCTACGTGGGTAAAGGCCGTGAAACCGCCAAAGGCTCAAAAGTGGCCGATCTGAAGGAATTCTACCATATTGGTCAACCCGAACCAATAGGCGATATGCCTGCCAACGTGCTGCCCGAAGAATACCCCGAATTTGGTCAGTTCACCCTCGAAACCTACCGCACCCTCGAACATACGGGTCGGCAATTGCTGCGGGCCATTGCGATTTATCTCGAACTGCCCGAGGCTTATTTCGAAGATAAAGTGGCTAATGGCGACAGTATTCTCCGCGCCCTTCACTACTTCCCGCTCGACCCCAACACCACGCCCGACGGGGCGGTGCGGGCGGCCGCTCATGGCGACATCAACCTGATTACGTTGCTCATGGGAGCCTCGGCCGATGGCCTGGAAGTGCTGCGCCGGGATGGGAAATGGATTGGTATTACGGCCCTGCCCGATCAGGTGGTGGTGAACGTGGGCGACATGCTCGACCGATTGACCAACCACAAACTCAAATCGACTATTCACCAGGTGGTGAACCCTCCCCGCGAAAAAATGGGGTCATCGCGCTACTCGATTCCGTTTTTCATGCACCCAAGGGGCGATATGAACCTGAGCAGCCTCGACACCTGCATTGATGCCGAGCATCCCAAACTCTATGCCGACATGACCGCTGGGGAGTTCCTAAACGAACGACTGATTGAATTGGGACTGAAGAAGTAACACTGTTGGCTGCTCACTGTTCACTGCTCATTGAATTGACTCCCGTCCGCAAAATTCGCTACCTCATTTTCCTGAAAGATGTGCTGATCCTCGCGTTCACTACATTCGGGGGACCGCAGGTGCATCTGGCGATGATGTTCGAGCGGTTTGTGAAAAAGCGGGCCTATCTCACTGAGGCAGAACTGCTCGAACTCAATGCTTTGTGCCAGGTGTTGCCGGGGCCAACATCTACCCAGACCGTTACGGCACTGGGCTTTAAAATCGGTGGCCCCAACCTGGCTTATCTCACCCTGCTGGTCTGGTGCCTGCCCGCCGTCTCGATTATGACTGCATTTGGCATGCTTGTCGATCATTTGCAGGATCAGCATCAGTCGCTGAGGTTTGCGCGGTTCATTCAACCCATGGCGGTTGGTTTCCTGATTGTAGCCGGGTATCGGATTGCCCGGAAAGTGATTCAGAACCAAAGTGGCCTGGTGCTCGCTATTCTGGCCGCCCTCACAGCCTATGCATTCCGCTCGCCCTACGTAACACCCATCGTGATTTTGGCCGGGGGCATCACCACCGCGCTGACCTACGAAAAGCAAACCGTGATGGAAAAGCAGCCCCTGCGTATCGAGTGGGCCAATTTTGTTTTGTGGTTAGGTGTTTTTATTGGGGTTGCCGTTTTAGGAGCCATCACGCAATTGTTACCCGTGCGGTTATTCGAGAACTTTTATCGCAACGGAAGTCTGGTTTTTGGAGGAGGGCAAGTGCTCACACCCATGCTCTACAACGAATTTGTGGCGTTCAAACATTACCTGACCCGCGAGGAGTTTCTGTCGGGATTAGGGTTAGTACAGGCTATTCCGGGGCCGGTGTTTGCGTTTGCGTCCTATATCGGTGCCCTGTCGATGCGCAACGAGGGTATTCAGGGCCAACTTCTGGGCAGTGCCGTATCGACGGCGGGCATTTTTCTGCCCGGCACGTTCCTGATCTTCTTTGTGTATCGGTTCTGGGGCCAACTGAAACGCTACCGGGCGGTACGGGCTTCTCTCGAAGGCATCAATGCCGCCAGTACGGGCCTGACAGCGGCAGCGGCAATCGCTCTGTTTGAGCCAATGGCTCCCCAATGGCCTATGGTAGCTGTAGTTTTGGGGACAATTTTACTGCTCGAACTGACAAAAATTCCCCCCTTTGTGTTGATTCTGGGCGGGTTGGGATTGGGTTTGTTGTTTTGAGCGTATTTCTCACCCCTGCCCAACCAATTGTTCGTAATGCGGAGATGGTAAAAGTATGCCGCCACTTTCGGCATAAAACGACGAATCGGTGAGATAAACCCCCTGCTGGGTTTGAGTCCAGGTAGCACCGGCTTTGGGATGATAGCCCACAAGGGTGTTCCAGTTTTTGAAATACTGATGCCCGTTGGTTTCCTGTAAGCCCACCGTCACGCCCGGAAAAGGCGGTAAACGGGCTGCCACGTTTTTGTTCCAGTCCACCAGAATCGGGTTCACCGTGAGGTCGGCGCAAAAGCAGGGAATGCTTTTCTCATAAGCCAACTGCGTAATCTTCATGGTCATACTCAGGGTTTTGGCAATGGCTTTCACCGCAATGGCCGAGTATCCCTGCTGAATCCGCACCGCAGCATCCTCGGCGGTATGGGCACTTTCGTCGGCGGCAACCCGAACGCCCAGGTCCCCCACAAACGTTTCGTTGCGTTCGTCAAATGGTTCTTCAATCACCGCGATCTGATCGAAAGCCCCAATTTTTTTGGCGTGATCCAGAAACCGGAGCAACGTATCTTTTTGCTCGTAGCGGCCATTGGCATCGAAGTAATAGGGTATTTTTCCGCTTTTGGTATAGGGAGTTTGGTAGTGGCCAATGGCTTTATGCACCGCCGTCAGAAAGGCAATGTCTTTTTCCAGCATGTCGGCCTGTGTTCCTGCCGCGCCGGTTTTCAGTTTCAAGATAAAATAACCCTGGTCAGCCGCTGCTTTGATGGTTTCGGCAGTTGTGCCAACGCTGAACGACGGAATACTGGCTACTTTCTGATGCCGATGCGACAAACCCGGACGGTAGGCTTCGGGGATCATGTCGTCGAAGCGCGTCAGGTTGTTTTCCTGGGCATATAACAGCCATGCCGCATTATCAACGCTGACGAGTGCATTGAGCGCGAAGGTCTTTCGCAGGTCGGGGTTGCCCGTGATCTTTTTTCCGTAGGCCAGCACCTCTGGCAAGAGGGACTCCATCAAATCGACCGGACTGGTGAATGAGTTGCCCTTAATAATTTGCAAAGCCCGGTCGGTCATAGCATACATCAGGGCATTGCCAACCCGCTCCGAGTGAGCTGCAAATACCTTCGCATCGGACCAAAGCACACCCTGCGTGCATAAACCAACTTTGCGAATGCCCGACTCGCTTTGGAGCATCGCTATCGTTTGCCAGCTCTCGGTGATGGCACTGCCCTTGAAGCGATACGGATTCAGCGGCTCGCGCTCAAAATTCGACTCTACGTTGGTTACCCGAATCGTGGTTTTCGATTGACGGTTAGCTAAAGAACTGCTTTCGGCAGGCACCAGCCCCGTGGCACCAGCCGCCATCAACGTGCCCACCGACTGAACAAATTCACGGCGGTTAATCAGTGTAGAGTTGTGGAGCGAAGTTGCCATTCAGGAATGTCAGTAGGATTTGAAGCGGGTCACCATCGGTCAGTCAAGGTGCGCTGGTATATCTAAAACCAATCTACCCGATTCGTTCTACTGCCAGCATTAATGAGCTACAACGCTCATCTAGTCCAGACTGGTTTTACTCCGCTTACTAAATAGGTGAAAAGGGTTATTGATCCTTGGATAAATTGGCGTGAACTTTAGGGCAAAACCGATAAGCCAATGCTGACGAACGCCATGAACCGAAACCGATTTATTGCCGCTGTGTTTGCCCTGACGACACTGCCTGTGTTTGCCCGAATAGGAAAGTTTATGCGGGGAAAGGGCTTCAAAATTAGCGGAGGGGAGGGCCGTATTCACGGCCACATCAAGCTCAAGGGCGTTAATTCAAATGTGCTGGACGTGAAAATATCGGGCAGCGATACCGACGGCGACTTCGCTCTGTTTGAGCAAACGTCGCTTTCGCCCGGACGCGGCACGCCCTTGCACATTCACCCGGCGCAGGATGAAGTGTTTTACGTGCTTGAAGGATCGTATGTTTTCCAGGTTGGCACTGAAAAATATAACCTGAAAGCCAGCGACAGCATTTTTCTGCCTCGCAATGTGCCCCACGCCTGGACGCAGGTAGCCGAAACGGGCAAAATGCTGGTGATGTTGCAACCTGCTGGCAAACTGGAAACGTTTTTTGTTACAATGGCTGGCTTAGACCACGAACCCTCGAAGGAGGAGGTGGCCAAGATATTTGGCGACAACGGGATGCAGGTGGTCGGCCCACCCCTGAAAGTAGATTAATCGTTTTTAAACTAACCTGATCATGAAACGGAATATCTTTTTACGGGGTCTTCTAACGATGGGCACGCTCGTTGCCACAGCGGTTAGTTCGATGGCTGAATCTGTACAGAAATTACGGATTGGCAATGGTTTTAAAGTCAATGCCGGCAAAGACCGCTTTGATAAATCCATTTCGCTTTTGGAAGGCGACACCTTCTCGACGAAAGTATCCACCAAAGACACCGATGGGGATATCTACGTCTTTGAATCGATCCGGGTGAAAGAAGGTGGTCCGTCGCATCATGTCCATTTCGAGCAGGACGAGTGGTGGTATGTGCTGGAAGGGCAATTTCTGATTAAAGTGGGCGACGAAGTTCACGAGGCCAAAGTGGGCGACAGCGTTTTCGGTCCAAGAAACGTTCCGCACAGTTTTGCGAAAGTGGGCGACGGAAACGGCAGGCTGCTGATGTATTTCCAGCCAGCCGGTAAAATGGAGGCATTTTTCAGGAAGATCAGCGAAGGGGCAGCCAAAAATATGTCGGAAGCTGAACAGGACAAATTCCGGGAAGAACACGGCTTTAAACGAGTTGGGCCACCCATCACAAACTGGAAGAAGTTTTAATCGGGTTTGATCATTTTGAGTTTGCAGAACGGGTAAAGGGAAATGGCCGTTGATTTTGTGCGTTTTAGGCAGAGACGACAAAATAACGCTACACGCTGGCAACGACAAACATTTTTTTGTGGTTTGCTTCCACCCCTAACTTTCCCCTACTTTACGCCAAATTTCTGCCGACATGAAATCACTCCTGTTTCTGGCTTCGCTGCTTCTGGCCACGCTCCCCGGTATGGCTCAACGGGCAGGGGCTGTTAAACTACACGCCCATAACGATTACGAAAAACCTGTGCCGCTGCAAACAGCACTCGATAACCGCGCTGACTACATCGAAGCTGATGTTTGGCTGGTGGATGGCAAACTAATGGTGGCCCACGAGCGCAAAGACATAAACCCCGCCCGCACCCTCGATTCACTGTATTTGAACCCTATTGTGCAGCTGTTTGCCCAACATAAAGGCCGCATCAGCACCGACCGGGTTTATGCACCTGCTCTGGTTATCGACTTAAAAGACAAGTTTGATGTGGTATGGCCCGTTTTGCAGGCTCTCCTGAGCAAGCACATCGATACCTTCAATCCGCTCGCGAATCCAACGGGTATCCAGATCATTATCAGCGGTAACCGGCCCCGCGTCGAAGCCATGCTCGACTACCCGATGTTCGTCAAGTTCGATGGGCGTTCGGCAGAGATTTACGACGATGAAACCAGCAAACGGGTCGCTCTCATCAGCGATAGTTTTCTGAGCTATTCGCGTTGGGATGGCAACGGAGATGTTCCCGATGCTGACCGCGAAAAACTCAAACGCATTATTCGGCGGGCGCACGACCAGAAGAAAATGATCCGGTTCTGGGCCACCCCCGACAACCCCAACGCCTGGAAACAACTTCGTAAAATGGGTGTCGATGTGCTCAACACGGATAAAGTTGCCGAGTGCCGGGCAGCCCTTTGAGCCGTTATAGAGGGACGGGTACTACCACGCTTACGCTGGTGCCTTCGCCGGGTTCCGAGTTTATCTCAAATATGCCGTTGAGTAGTTGAGTTCGTTCGCGCATGTTGTGTAACCCATGCGACCCAACTTTCACTCGTTGTGGCCTGAAACCATTTCCGTTATCGTCTACGTTCAAACTGATTTTGTCGCCATCAGGCAGCAAGGACACATGGACTTTTGACGCTTTGGCGTGCTTGATGGCATTATGCAGGGCTTCCTGGGCAATGCGATACAAGCCAATCTCGACCGATTGACCAAACCGATCTCCGCTGAACGTAGAGTGTAATTCGATCACTATTTCGGTTTGTCGGGATTGTTGGTCGATCAACTGCCGGAGGGCCGACTCCAACCCAAAGTCGCTCAATACGGGGGGCATGAGGTTATTCGAAACGTCGCGGGTTTCCTGAATGGTACGAATAAGCAGTACTTTCAAGTTCTGAAACGTTTGCCGGTCTTTGTCATTAAGCTGGTCAGCCGACCGGATATTCTCGGCCAGCAGTTTCAGGCCTGTCAACATTTGCCCAATGCCATCGTGCAGTTCGCGGGAGAGCCGCCGACGTTCGTCTTCCTGCCCTTGCACCAGCAACCCCAATCGAAGTCGCTGATCCACTAATTTCTGCCGATACCGCGACGAGGTTTTCTGTAGTAGTTTCTCCTGAGCAATCTGTAACTCCTGGTTCGTTTGCTGAAGCTGGGCATTGGCCGCTCTCATTTGAACTTCCGACTGAGTTACCTGAGCAACCGTTTTTTGCAGAGCCGATACAGCAGGATGAAAAATCAGCAGGGCTTCAAGTACTAAAACCAGCAAAGTGGCGATGATCAGCAATTTGTCAACGGTTGCCTGCGCACTTACTTTATCCTGCGCTTCCCGCTGATACTGTCCCACAATCTGATTCATTATAACCAAAAATTGGCTTTCATGGCCAAGTAAGGTCTGCACAATCAACGCTGACTTGGCGGGTGATAAACGCTTGGCAACTAGCTGCCGGACCTGCTGGCTGATTACAAGAAAGTGTGGCTCAAGATTTGTGTATAATTTTTTGGTGATCAGGCTGTTGCGAAAGGTACTGTTTGCTGAATCAAGCCGCCCTGATTGTAGCTGATAGTGAAAATTTTCAAAATTAAGTAATGTTGCCCGCAGATTGCGTTGTAGGCTATCGTGTTTGAGCGGGCTTGATTCATAAGCCAGTAAGAGCACGTCTTTCATGATTTGCTGGCTCTGAAACCGCTGACGACCAGCGTAGTTGATCAGATAGGCATCATTTTGCTGATCATCCAACTGATGTTGCACCACCATATGCCCCCCGATGGTCAGACTCGCCAGCAACGATAAAGCCAATATATACCGAATTGTAAAACGGTGAGTAATCTGTGTATTCATCCCAAATAATATTTTATAGATCCGATCAGCTACCTAACAAATATAGATTTAATAAGTAAATTTACGAAATAAAAAATAAGTAATTTCTGCATATCCAGCATTTTTCTTTGTTTTGTCTTATTCTATCTCTTTACTTCCCAAGTTAGCCGATACGCTTCTAAAAATGCTTGCTCATTCAGTAATCGGCAATGGCCGTGGAAGTGTACCTTTGCCCCATGACAACACCCATTCGTATTGGCATTATTAACGTTTCAGACCGGGCAAGCGCGGGCGTTTACGAAGATATTCCGGGCAAAGCCGTGGTCGATCTGTTGAACCGCTACCTCATCAGCCCCTGGGAGCCGGTGTATCGGGTCATTCCCGATGAGCAGGACCAACTGGCGAAGGCTTTCATCGACATGGCCGACAATCAGGATTGCTGCCTGATCGTGACCACTGGCGGTACCGGCCCCGCCCTCCGCGATGTTACGCCCGAAGCCACCGAGGCTGTTTGCGAGAAAATGCTGCCCGGCTTCGGCGAGCTGATGCGACAGGAAAGCCTTAAATACGTTCCCACGGCCATTTTATCGCGTCAAACGGCGGGTATCCGGGGCAAAACCCTGCTGCTGAACCTGCCCGGCCGACCCCGCGCCATCGAGCAATGTTTGTCGGTGGTTTTTCCGGCCATTCCTTATTGCATCGACCTCATTGGCGGGCCATTTCTAACGACAGACGAAACCGTGATGCCCGTGTTCAGGCCGAAGGGTTGATAAATCTTCATGAATATCCTCCTCATTAAGGTGATCATGATGCCCCTCGTTATCGGGTTGATAACCGTGTTGAGTCGTAAATGGGGAAACAAAACGGGTGGCCTTATTGCCAGTATGCCCTGGATTGCAGGGCCAATTCTGCTGTTTTTTATTCTTGAACAGGGTAAAGCGTTTGGCATCCGATCCATTCCGGGCATATTCACGGGGGTCGTTTCCCTGCTCTGCTTCATCTATTGCTATGCCCGATTATCGCGTCGTTTCAATGGCGTAACAACCCTTCTGATTTCGTATGTCGTGTATGTTGGGGTGGCTATGATCGTCAGTTTCGACAGACTGAACCTGTTTGTCAGTTACGGCATCACCATGAGTTGTATTGGGTTGGTGCTGACTCTGTTTCCGGTGCCCAGTCAGCAACAGGTATTAACAAAACGCCTACCTTACGATATCGTGATTCGCATGGTTGTTGCCACCTTATTTGTGGTGCTGATTACGCAAATAGCGGCTCTACTCGGCCCGAACTGGAGCGGTATTTTAACCCCGTTTCCCATCATTACCTCAATTTTGGCCATTTTCACGCATTATCTTCAGGGGAGTAGTGCCGCTATCATAACATTGCGCAGCACCGTGGTGGGAATGTTTGGCTTTACTACCTTTCTTTTCCTTCAGTCTTTATTACTACCTATAGTATCAGTGGGTACATCGTTTGTTATCGGGTTGATAATCAACGGATTTATTAATTTTTCATTTTATAAGCTAAGCAGTCGGACACGTTGATTCGTGGTTAATTAAAGAATATCAGGCTCAAATTATCCCTTACTAATCCCTACGAAACCCCCAATCATTTACTGGTAACCCAACACTTTGTAGCCGGATGATACCCCCATTTTTCAGGGATTTGTATCATTTATGGAAATATTATAATTATACTGTTTCATGATTTCTTAATACTAACAGGCTGCTTTTGTTACCGTATTTTTACGAGCAAACACGCATCGTTAACATTTACTTTAAACCATTTTATGCACGTCAAATCTCTACTTACACTCCTGCTGTTTCTGGTGGTGAGCATCACGCACGCCCAGGTTACAACATCATCCATGTACGGCTCCATTACCGATGAAAAGGGAGCTGGCCTACCGGGTGCCACCGTTATTGCCACGCACCTGCCCACCGGCACTCAATATGCCGTAACCACCCGCGCTGAGGGCCAGTATAGCCTCCCCAACATGCGGGTGGGTGGCCCCTACAAAGTAGACGTTACCTACGTTGGTTTCCAGGCTATCAAAGCCGAAGACCTCTATCTGACGCTTGGGCAACGGTTGTCGGTGCCCTTTGTACTGAAAAATACATCGACTCAACTGGGCGAGGTAACTATTAAAGGCAGCGATGCCCTGAACGACGGTCGCACGGGTTTAGCCACCACCATTGGCTCCGATCAGCTGCGGATACTGCCTACCATTAAACGCTCTATTTTCGACTATACCCGCCTGAACCCGGCGGCTGGTGACAACGGCACCTTTGGCGGACGACTAAACCGATTCAACAACTTCTCGCTCAACGGAGCCATTTTCACCAACCCCTTTGGCCTGGATGCTGCCCAGCCCGGTGGCCAATCCGATGCACAACCCGTGTCATTGGATGCCATCGAGCAGATTCAGGTATCGATGTCGCCGTTCGATATTACGCAGGCGGGGTTCGTGGGTGCGTCGATCAACGCCGTAACCAAGTCGGGAACCAACGAACTGCGGGGTACGGCCTTTGGCTTTTTTCGAAATCAGAGCCTGACCGGCAAGCGCGTGAAGGGCACCGATATTTATGTGCCGGAATCGGGTCAAAGTCAGTTTGGATTTAGTCTCGGGGGGCCACTCATCAAAAACAAACTGTTCTTTTTCATCAATGCCGAAGCCGACATTCGATCTGATCTCGGTACGGATGGCTGGATTGCCGCCCGGTCGGGTGTATCGGGGGTCAACGTGTCGCGGACAACAGCCGCTGACCTGGAAAATGTGGGGTCTGCACTTCGTGGATTGGGTTATGAACCAGGAGCTTATGAGAATTTTACGCACCGTACCCGCAATGCCAAAGCGATTGTTAAGCTTGACTGGAACATCAACAGCATTCACAAACTGTCGGTGATCTACAATATGCTCGATGCATTCCGCGACAAGCCCGCTCACCCATCGGCCATTGGTCGCCGGGGCCCAGATTTTCTGACGCTGCAATTTGAGAATTCCGGCTACCGGATCAACAACAAACTGCACGGCGGCATTGTGGAACTGAATTCAAACTTCAACGGGCGGTTTGCCAACAAGTTGCAAGTGGGCCTAACGAGTTTCCGCGATACCCGCGACGCCAAATCGTCGCCGTTTCCAGTGGTGAACATCAACAAAGATGGCGTTCGGTATATTGTGGCTGGCTATGAGCCGTTTTCGATCAACAACCGCCTGAACCAGGACGTGTTCCAGGCGACGAACAACTTTAACATTTTCGCGGGTAAGCACACCATCACGCTGGGAGCCAGTTTCGAGCGGTTCAGCTTCGATAACTCGTTCAACCTGAATGCCTATGATGGCACCTTTGGTCCCGGATTCGGCTCGGTAGCGGAGTTTGTAGCAGTCTCGAAAACAGCGGATTACAAAAAAATTGTGGATGCCGCCAAAGCAACAGCCGCCAAAAATACCTGGGCGTTAGCCGAGACAAACGTAGGGCAATTAGGCATTTACGCTCAAGACGAAGTGGTGGTGAACAACCGACTGAACCTGAGCTATGGCCTGCGGGTGGACCTGCCGATGTATTTCGATACACAGACAAAAATTGACGAAAGTATCAAGCGCAACTGCTGTTACGACCCAACCATTCAATACTACAATGCTGACGGACAGCCTGTTAAGCTCGACAGCCGTGAGTTACCCGGCACAAGCCCGCTGATTTCGCCCCGCGTTGGTTTCAACTACAAAATGACCGGTACCTCAACCCTGCGCGGGGGAACGGGGGTGTTCACGGGTCGTTTCCCGTTTGTGTGGATCGGCAATCAGGTGGCCAACCCGAACTTCTTTTTCTACACCACCACCGACCCGAGCTTCAAATTCCCCCAGGTTTGGAAAACAAGCCTTGGGTACGACCATAAATTTGCCAGTGGCTGGAACACTTCGGTCGATCTGTTGTATGGCTATGACCTGCAAAACATGATGGTGCGGAACTACGGTTTGCGCACACCATCGACCACCTTGAAAGGCGTTGACAATCGCCGGACCTATGCAGCCGCCGATCGCTCAACAGTGTTTGGTGGCCCAACCAATGCCTATGTTTTTACGAACGTAAGCGGGGGCTACTCATTCAACGGCAGTATTCAGGTGCAGCGGACCTGGTCAACGAACCTGTTCATGAGCCTGGCTTATAACTACCTGAAAGCCGTTGACAAATCATCGACTGACTCCGAAATTTCGTCGGACTCCTTTGATCGTCAGCCCACTACGGGCAACGCCAACACGCCTGTTTCGGGCAACTCTCAATTTGGAAACGCGCACCGGGTGGTGGGAACGCTGGGTAAAAAGTTTGTGTATGCTGACGGTCGCTGGGCTACCACGATCTCGGCAGTGGCCGAATATGCGAAAGGTGGCCGGTTTAGCTACACCTATTTCGGCGACCTCAACAACGACGGATCAGGTCTGAACGACCTGCTCTACGTTCCAACCAATGCCCAGATCGACCAGATGCGTTTTGCGGGAACGGATGCGCAACAGGCAACGCAAAAGGCTGGTTTCAAGGCGTTTGTGGCGCAGGATGATTATTTGAGCAGCCGTCAGGGTCAGTATGCCGAGCGGTATGCATCGTTGTCGCCCCTGTACTCTAACTGGGATGTGCGGATTTTGCAGGACTACTACTTAGGCAATAAACGTCAACTTCAGTTCAGCCTCGACATTCTGAACGCAGGCAACCTGTTATCGTCGAACTGGGGTGTTCGTCAGATTGCGTCCTACACGGGTCTGGCCCAGCCGCTGGGGGTGAGCGTAGATGCTACAAACACGCCTACGTATAGCTTCGACACGAACGTTCAGGCAACGTTTTTCAATGATACCCAGCTTACGTCTCGGTGGCGGATGCAGTTGGGCGTTCGGTTGACGTTTTAAGGAACAGACGTGGTTTTCGTGAACCACGCACAAACAAAAACGGGATGCCCCTTGAGTGGGGCATCCCGTTTTTAGTATCAGTTGAGCCAGCAGTTAGTTGTTCTTTGCGGCTGAATCATACTCAGCTTTGGCCGAGTCGAGTTCCATTTTCTGGTCGCGCATGTCGCTGGTGTCTCCGTCGGCAGTGGCTTCGTTGAGGTCTTCGCGCTCATCCTGCACCTCTTCGGCTTTGTTTTCTTTTTTGGAATCACAGGCAACCTGCGTTGTTACCATAAGTGCCGCAAGGGCAAAAGTGCTAATCCACTGTTTTGTCTTCATTTTTGCTTTGATAATGCGGGTTAACAGCCGCTGTTTATACTTTCTGCCTAACTCTAGATTATCTGGTAAGGTTGAAAAAGTTGAGCGAACGGCCCTGTTCTTCACTGTTTTATCCACCAAATCAACAGCCCGGTTATCGTGAAAATGGCTGTACAGCCAGCGAAAAGAACCCATACCATCTGGCTGGTTAGCCCTCCAAACCGGCCAAAATGGAGTTCTTCAAATATAATACTGGCCAAAGAACCAATGACGTAACGAAATGCCCCCGTACCCATACTGCATTAGCGAAATTTAATCCTTGTTGTTCTGTCTGTTAAGCGTTCTTTACATTACTTTTCAGGTAAAAATAGGATACCCATCGCTGTATATCGGACTAACTATAGCAACTTTGCTCAACGTACAAAATTCAGTATCTACTAATTCAAATGAAACGTAATCCCCTTTTCTGGTCGGCCCTGACCGCGACCTTGCTCGCTGGTGGAACCATGAGTTGCCAATCGACCGGCAAAACAACCGAGTCAACAACGGCAACAACCACGTCGGCACCCGCTTCTTCCGACAAAGACGAGGCTACTTCCAATGATGAAGCAGCCTCGACTGCCAGTTCATCAGCGGCCGCTGACGAGTCGGCCAACGCTGACCCAACTAAGATTCCGGCTTCAAAAATTGCCGATGCCGCCACGATCATTGCCCGCAAGCAAGTGCCGGTTTTGTGTTACCACCAAATTCGTGACTGGAAAGGCACCGACTCCAAATCGGCCAAAGATTATATTATCCCGATACAGACGTTCAAAGACCACATGAAAATGCTGGCCGACAGTGGCTACCACGCCATCTCACCCGACCAACTCTATGCTTACCTGACAACGGGGGCCAAACTGCCCGAAAAGCCGGTCATGCTTACCTTCGACGATGGCGATTTGACGCAGTACACCAATGCGCTGCCGGTACTGGACAAGTACGGTTTCAAAGCTTCGTTCTACATTATGACCGTGGCCATTGGTCGCCGGGGCAAGCAGCACTACATGGACAAAACTCAGTTGAAAGACCTCTCGGACAAGGGCCACGTGATTGCTGCCCACACCTGGGATCACCAGAATGTGAAGAAATTAGTGACTCCCGAAGACTGGAAAACTCAATTAGAAGAGCCAAAAGCCAAACTGGAGGAAATCACGGGTAAACCCGTTCGCCACTTTGCCTATCCGTTTGGCTTGTGGAAAGAAGAGTCGCTCCCCGAAGTTAAAAAGCGCGGCTACCTAACTGCCTATCAATTAGCCGAAAAGAAAATGAATCCCATTGACCCCCTCATGAGCATCCGGCGGATTATCGCGGGTGGCTATTGGTCGGCCAAAACGTTGGGCGGCAACATGCGGGCGAGTTTTCATTGAGATTTCTTCATGGGTTCCTTCGTCCGTAAATAGGCCACCAGATTCTTGATTTCTGCTTCCGAAAGGGCTTCCAATAAACCCGTTGGCATCATCGACACCGGGTTGACTTCGCGGGATTGAATATCCGATTTGTTGAGCACGACTGCATCTTGTCCCACCACCCGGAGGGTTAGGTTGCGGTCGTTTTCTTTGGCCACGTTGCCCACGTAGGTGCGCCCGTCGCGGGTGGTGACAACCACCATTTTGTAGTCGTCCTGAATTTCGGCACTGGGGTCGAGAATGTTGCCGAGCAGGTAGTCGAGGTTGGCCCGGTTGGAGCCGGTCAGTTCGGGGCCGATGATGCCCCCTTCGCCATACATCTTATGGCAGGGGCCGCAGGTATTCTGAAAAACCATTCGACCTTTTGGTACACTGGCATTCGCCACGGCATTATCGGTCAGGAGGTTGCGGTATTTGGTGTAGGCTTTTTCGTCGAGCGCGACATGGTCGATTGGCCCCCACACCTCCACAAAACCGCTGCCTACCACCCGGCGCAACTGTCGGGCCACGTAGGTTGGCACATCACGTTTCGGGATTGTTTTTTTGGACAGAGCCTGCGTCAATAACCAGCCATATTTAGGTCGGGAAGCCAGCGTTTGAATGGCTTCGGCTTTCTCGGCGGGGTTCAGTTTCGGGTAGCGTTCGAGCAGGAGTTTGCCCAGCGGTTCGTTGTCGTAGCCTGCAATGGCCCGGATCGCATCGAACCGAAGGCCATCGTCGTTGAGCAGATTGGCGAGTTCTTTTTCGAGTTCGGGGCGTTGCTGCCCGGCCAGACTTTGCACCGCTTTCTGTCGGTCGGCAAGGGGTGCTTTGGTATTTTTGAGCGTGGCTAATGACTTGATAGCCATTTCGGTACCGCCAAATTTGCCCGCAATGTCGGTGGCCAATTTACTCGATGCGTCGTTGGTTAGTTTCAGCTTTGCATAAACTGCTTTCCAGTTGGCGGGGGCTGTCAGGTCGGAGCGGCCCTCCACGCCATCGCGCATTCCTTCAAGCAAATTCTGCCGGTTTTTGGGCATTTTTCCCGGAGTGGATGCTCCCGGAGTGGATGCTCCAATCGTAGCCACCAGCGTTTCGGTTGCGTCGGCATCCACCAACCGGCGGGCAATAAACTGCGTCACCATCGGAATCTGGCTTTGGGTGGCCAGTTCGAGGGCGCGTTTGGGGTTGGCTTTCACCAGCGGTTCCAGGCCATACCAGGTCATTTTGGGCAGGTTGTGGTCGTTGGCATCTTCTTTATGCGTTAGCAAACCTTCGGCAATCGTCCAGCGCGATTCGTTATCTAACCGCTGCATGGCCGAAGCCAGATAGAGCCGGACTACGGGCGAGGCATCCTGCCGGGCCATAACGCCAAAACGAGCCACAACGTCGGGCGCGGGTTGCTTGTCTTCGCACAACAATTGAATGGCCCACGCCCGAACGTGCGGGTCTTTGTCGGCCAAGGCTTTCGTTAACTCGTCGGCGGGGAGGTTGCCCGTTACGTGCAGCGTCCACATGGCGCGGAGCCGGTGATCGGGGTTGGTGGCTGCGTTGTTGTAAAGGGTTCGGACTGCCGCTAAAGCCCCTTCGTTCAATTTGCCTTTAGTGGCCCGGCCCTGCAAAATAATCCGCGCCCGCCGAGCGTGCCACTCGCTGCGGCTTGTTTGCAGATTAACCAATTGGTCATCAGTTAGTTTGCCCAGATCATCGTAGCGACCCGACCAGTTTTCGGCCAGTGAGTTGGTGGGCATGATGCGGAAAATTCGGCCTGTTTCCTGGTTCAACACGTCGGAGCCACAAATGTCGGCATCGTGCCAATCGAGCACGTAGAGACCACCTTCGGGGCCAATTTCCATGCTAAAGCCAACCCATTGCGCGTTGTTAGCCAGCATAAAATCTTCGCCGTGATGCCCCGAAAACCCGGAGCCTTTCGGGGTTAGCACATCCGACAAAACGCCGTGTTCGTGGATGTTGGCCATGAAAATACGGCCCTGTTGTTCCTTCGGAAACGCATCCGAGAGGTAAACCCTTGCCCCGCCATGCGCCGAACGGTGGCTGTGGTCGGCAATGGTTTTGATGTCATTATACACGTAGGGGTTGAAGTGCTGCCCGCCCTGCCGGTGGTAAATTCCGCCCGGAATCACGTGCCAAAGGTGCGGAATCACGCAGGCCGTGATGAGCATTTGCCCCTTCGCGTCGTAGTCGATTCCCCAGGGATTGCTGAACCCGTGGGCCACCACCTCAAACTTGTCTTTGGTGGGATGATACCGCCAAACGCCCCCGTTAATGTCGGTGCCTTCGCCCTGCAACACATCCTCCGGGAACGGGTCTTTGTGCTTGTACAAACGGCCCTTACCGACGGGTTTCCGCACCTTGGAGGGCGTTGCAAACCCCTGACAACCATAGAGCCAGCCATCAGGTCCCCAGTGAAAACTGTTCAGGGTTTCGTGGCGGTCGCGGATGCCCCAACCCGTCAGGCGTACCTCAATATCGTCCACATCGGCTTTATCGTCGCCATTTTTGTCGGGCACAAACAGGAGGTTGGGCGGTGCGCCGATGAATACGCCCCCGAAGCCAACCGCCAAAGCCGCCGGGAACGCAATGCCCTCCATAAATACCTTACGACTGTCGGCTTTGCCATCGTGGTCGGTGTCTTCCAGAATCACGATTCGGCTGTCGCCCGCGTTGGAAAAACCCTTGCCCCGTGACTCGTAATCGCGGTTTTCGGCAATCCAGAGCCGCCCCCGGTCGTCCCAGCAAAAGGCCATTGGCTGGGTCATCATCGGTTCGGCGGCCCAGGCGTTCACCTGATAACCCTTCGCCACAGTCATGGCCGACACTGCTTCGGCGGGACTCAAAAACTTGGCTTCGCGGCCTTCTTTCTGGGCCATTCCCCACAAAACGGTCGTGTTATACATGGAATTATTGCCAATGAACTCGCCGAAGTTTTTGGTCAGTTCAACGTCGTTGAGCGGGCCGGTATAGACTACAATCTCGTGCTTCAGCACCTCCGTATCACCCTTTTTAATGCTCCAGTCGGCCTTCCGTGCCCGCGCCGGGCCAATGCCCAACTGCCCATCGACGCGCCAGGGGGTGGGGTAATTCCGGTTCTGCGGATGGTCGAAAACCGCCATGTGGACGAGGTCGGTGCGGCCCTCCACCTGCATCCCTACATCCACCCACGGAGCCGATTGGCCCTCAGCTTTTTCGTTGCGTTGGCGGGCGGCATTCACCACTTCGCCCTTGATTCCTTCGTGCCACGGCATCCGCAAAAACAGCCCACCGTAGTCGTATTTGCCAATGGTGACATCAGTTTGAGCCTCGCCATTCCATTCCAGATCAAGCAAATATTTCCCGTTCTGCTCTCGCATCGACCAGTTTTGGGTTTCCCGAAGCACCGCGTTCCCCGTCGAATCGAGCAAGTCATAAACCGTTTGCCATTTCACGGTGGTGCCTTTGGCTTCCACCACTTTGGCCGAGACCTGCCGCCAGTAATCGCCCTGCGGATGATGGAAATAATCGCGTCCATTCACGCGGGTGAAGCCCCAATAGAGGCCCGTTTGGTGTTTGTGGTGGCCGGGGCTGTATTCGGTCAACACGCCCTTGCCGTCGGGAGCTACAATCGGGTGCAGATAAGGCCGGAAATTGGCTTTGGCCACCTGCGTCAGAATGGGGGTTGTTTGGCCGGGCCGATAGACCATAATGCTCTCAGTTGCCTTGTCCTGTTTGATAATCAGGGATTTATCGGCAAGCGTGAGTGTTGTGGTCTCGCTCTCTGGGGTGGGCCGGAACGAGTAAGCAAAGGAGAACAGAACAAGGCTGAGAAGCAGGAGGGATAGTTTCATACGTGGTTGGAGAAACCTTTTATCCACAAAGGCAAATTTTAGGAAATTTTCCCTATTGGCATACTTATATCACCCAAAATCTCGTATATTTTGCTACTACTACACCCGTAATAGTAAACTCTTTATGCGCCCTTATCTGCTCGTTCTTTGTTTTTACGCCCTGTCCATCATCTTCGCGGTTGGCCAACCCAAACTTGTCGAACTCCCCTTCTCGGTGGTAGATGGCTACGGCCCGTTTAGGCCAAATTATACCGGTATTCGCTGGAACGATCCCACCGAAAAATCGGATTGGTCAAACACTCAGCGAACGTTGGGAGGTATTCCGGCAAATTGGAAAGAGGTGAAACAAGGGGAGATCACCTCAGACACTCACCAGTTTATTTATCAGAACGTCATTGCCGGTAAATTATCTGCCGCTTTCTACAAAGAATTTCAAACGTCCTCGGGCTGGACAATGGACACTACAGCTCTTTCAGCCAAACCCATCAAATGCACGGTGCAGATTGCCACGGGGGTTGATGCCAATGGTAAAAACTGGCTTCTATTGGATACCAACAACAACGGTGATTTTGCCGATGAGAAGCCCTTTGAGGCTCCGTTTATGAACATAATGGATGTTAGCAATGGCAAAATCAATGTACCGGCTTTTCACCGGGTGCGGTTTGAGAAGGCTCAAAAGGGGCTGGTTGTTCCGGTTCAATCCAATTTAAACCTTTTCCAGACCGGCGATGGCCTTATGTATGATTATCCGCAGTTTGGAGTAGCTTCATTGAGTTCATTCAAAAATTCAAAATTATTGGTTCTACGGGACAACCCAGGACTCATGGACCCTACGTTTGCATCAGCCGATATTGCCGTGATGGACGACACGTCGAACGTTCAGCGGAAAGTTTGGACATACATGAGCAAGCCCGGCCAGTACATCACCATCAATCAGACTGCTTATAAATACCATGGGGTAGATTTGCAACGGCAGATGATTCAATTGCAACCCGTTGACCCGTCGGATAGCCTGTATTCCACACAAATCGGCTATAAAGCGCACCCTTTTACGGCCCCTGAATTCACCACGGGCAAACCACTATCGTTGTCAGATTTAGGACTTACGCAAAGGCCAATTGCGGCTTGACTAGCTGCTGACGCATATAATCGTCCAATAGGCCTTGCTTGAGTTGGTAAACGGTTTTCTTTGTCTGACACGCTAATTGCCTGAAACGAACCCAAGTCAGAGCCGCC
>JANOCD010000046.1:0-64545 GCA_031411995.1 Cytophagales bacterium | reverse complement strand
CAACCCGCTGCCTCTGCCAGACGAGCTCCTGCCCTTATTTTTATATTCATTACGCTCCTGATTGACGTAACGGGCTTGGGAATCATTATTCCGGTTGTTCCAAAGCTAATTGAGCAACTGATTCATGGCAATCTGAGTCAGGCTGCCAGTTATGGAGGGTGGCTCACCTTTGCCTATGCGACTATGCAGTTTGTGTTTTCGCCGATATTGGGTGGGTTGAGCGACCAATACGGGCGCAGACCGGTATTGCTCTTCTCTTTGTTCGGTTTCGGACTAGATTATTTACTCACGGGCTTCTCTCCCTCTATCGAATGGCTGTTTTTAGGGAGGATATTCGCGGGTATTACCGGAGCGAGTTTCACAACGGCAAGTGCCTATATTGCCGATGTTAGCCCCCCCGAAAAACGAGCGCAAAACTTTGGGTTGATTGGCGCAGCGTTTGGAATCGGTTTTATTTTGGGACCTGCTTTGGGAGGCCAATTGGCCCAGTTTGGCCCTCGAACTCCCTTTTTCGTAGCGGCAGGACTTGCGTTTGTTAACTTTCTGTATGGCTTCTTTATCCTGCCCGAGTCACTGGCTCCCGAAAACCGCCGGACTTTCGACTGGCGACGGGCCAACCCAATTGGCTCGCTCAGGCGGCTGGGGCACTATCCCGTTATTCTGGGGTTGGTGGCCTCGCTTGTACTAATCTACATAGCCGGTTTCTCGGTTCAGGGCACCTGGACGTTCTATACGATGGAGAAGTTTAAGTGGAATGAAGAAACCGTTGGCTGGTCGCTGGCCATGATCGGGCTGTGTTTTGCCATTGTACAGGGTGGCCTGACACGGGTGATTATTCCCAAACTGGGTCAGCAACGCTCTGTTTATGTGGGTCTGATGTTTTCGGCACTGGGCTTTGCGCTCTTTGCTCTGGCTAGTGAAGGCTGGATGATGTTCGCCTTCATGGGCGTTTATGCAATGGGTGGTATTGCCGGGCCGTCCATTCAGGGGATTATCTCGACCCAGGTTCCCGCCAACGAACAGGGCGAAGTGCAGGGCGCACTGACCAGCCTAACCAGCACCACCTCGATCTTTGGACCGCTGATTATGACCAACTTGTTTTCGTTCTTCACGGCCACTAACGCGCCGGTCTATTTTCCCGGTGCGCCCTATTTACTGAGTGCCGTGCTCACGGTGATTAGTGCCACCTTGGCCTGGCGCGGTTTTCATAAGCCAAAATTGGTGACGGTAGACTAAATCCCGTTCAACTACATCTTGAAAGCCAGCGAGAATTTCAGTTTGAGTTCGTCCTCAACCGGAACCATCATCAGAGTCGGTTTTTCGACCTTGAAATCGGTTAGTTTGAGGTCGAAACTGCCTTCGTAAATAGTCATACCTCCACTCATTTTGCGGGTGACCGGTATAGTAATGGACTTTGTTATGCCATGAAAAGCCAGATTACCTGTCACTGTTAATTTGCCTGCCCCATCGTCCTGCACTTGTTGGCTCGAAAAGGTCACGTTGGGGTATTTGATCCCCTCCATGGACTCGATAGCGTGTGAATCACGATTGGCATTCTGACTATCGAACGAAGCTACTTTGGCCACCACGGCCACAGTCTCCACTTTTTTTGTTTCGTCATCGAAAACGATAGCTGCCGTAACCTCGCGGCTGACACCCTCCCAGCTATGCATAGGGTGCCGCATGGCATAGGTAATGGTCGACGCTTTTTTGTCGGCCATCAGTTTTCGTTTGGCCGACGGAGCCACGAAACTAAACAGCATAAAGAGTCCGGTCAGCAGGAACAGTGTCCTGCCTGAAGAAGCAGTTTGGTTCATGATTGTAAGGGATTTATGATGGGTATACCTAAAATTTGATCGCAATGATCGACGCAGCAAACGCACCGAATGTGGTGTAGGCAGCGGCCCTGTGCCAGCTTTTTAGTTGCTGATAATCAGCCAGATTACGCTGCTCCGAAACTTGCCGTGCCAGGATATTGGTGGCAATCATACCAGCCATGTGCACCACGGCCAGGTATTTATGAATTTTGATCGAACTCAGGCCTCGACGTTCACTCACCATTTTGGGCGGTGCTGTCAGCGATAGCAAAGCCGTTGTGGTATAGGTGATGTTGATGCCGGTGGCCAGCATCTCGTGCGTGTCCTTAATTCGCCGATAATCTTCGCCCGTTGCTTTATACAGTTTTGATCCTACAATGCCCTGCGCTACAAAACCCGCCAACGTAACAAAGCCCAGGATCTGGTGTGTTCTGAGCATTGTACGTCTGACTTTCAGCTCTTTAATACGACCTTCTGATGTTAACGGAGCCACATTCATTACCCGCAACAAACCTTTTGGGCCCCAAAAAGCCCGTTGCGTGAAAATCATGTGTTTGGGCAACAAAGGCGCGGCCTCGGTCGAATCGGTTAGGCCCGCCAACAGATCATCGGCACCCGTGGATGTGGTATTAGCCGGAATCGAATCACGCCGAACGGCTGTGGTATCCTGGGCATGAACGGTAGTGATTAACCAGAGGCTGCACGCTATCCAGCAGAAAAATTTCTTCATTGAATAAAAATAGTGGGGTTGAGCACGTTGCCCAACCCCGATTTTCAGGCTGTAACGCGGAGATTATTACCACTTACCGTCGTTTTGAAAGCGGCTACTGCTTTGGTTGGCGGATCCTTTTTCACGGTGCCATCGAGGTTATACTGACCCTGATGCAGATTACATTCAAAATCGTTGGTTGCTTTTCGGTATTGCAATTGACCGCCCTGATGGGTACAGACATTGGTGAGAGCCACCATGGTTCCTTTGGCGTTGGCCACCACAATCTCGCCTATCTGCGCAAATTCCCCTTCAGTTTTCAGCTTGGAGTAAGTTGCATTAGTCAGGTCGAGGGTGAAATCAATAACGCCCTTCGATTTATCGATGTTGCCCGTGATACCCGTGCTGGTGCCGGGGGTAGGCGTAGGCGTTACGGGGGCCGGATCATCAGCTTTGGAGCAGGATGTGAGGGTTCCCATGCAGTAAAGAGCCATTAGGGCACCGGTACTAAGGCCAAGACTTCGCAAAAATTCGGCACGATTCACGACTTCTGGAGCTGTTTTTAGGGATTCGGGTTGCATAAAGAAAAGAATGGTTTTTAAGTAGTAAGAACAAACTGGTAAACGATCAATAAAAGATTCTGGTGTTTACAGGGGCTTTATAGTCGATATTTCAACGACAAAAATGCGCCCGTACTGAATAGGTTAACTTTGAACAATCCAACCCCTTTCAAGGGCATTTTCATGAAGGGTTCTACCTGTAAAGCAAAACGACTAGTTAGTGGCCGTTCGTAGCCAATTGACAGATTTACGTTGCTGAAATTGTAGCGGCCTGTTTTTCCTGACGACGACCAGGTCTTGATGCGTGGGTCTTTAGGGTTTGCATAAATATAATTATACTTTTCTGACTGCATAATGTAAGTAGTGATGCCTCCACTCACAAACCAGCGAATAGGCTGATTTGTGTTTTTCGACGGGCGTAGCAGCAGATCGTATCTCAGGTTAAGCGGGACATCGAACATATCGCAGCGAGCATCAATGCTTTTCGGCCACACATAAGTATGGGGGATGACCGGTAAACTATACTGCTCCGGCAAGGCTTTATACAGTTTTTTGCTCCGAATAAGTCCCAACTGCGCGCTGAACCGCCGATTAAACCGATACTCAACCAAAAGCCCATAGTTGGTGCCGGGCTTGGCAAAGTTGTTGATCCCAATGCCGCTTAAATCCGGTGACACTGCCACCCGAACGCTTAAACCCCGTTCGCGGGGCGGTTTCGAGGTGTTATTGTCTGCTGGGTTTGAGGCTGGTAACGAAAGGGCCGGGAGCACCAGCATCGGCCATTCTGGCCATTGCAGGATTCCCCGGTTACCCATCGCATCTACCGGCCCAATCCGGTATATTTCGTTGTGGCCACTCAACAGAATCGAATCGCTGCCTAAAGCGTTGGTGGCCGTTTTTGATGAAGAAAGTGATTCAGTGTCAGGCAGGCTGCCATCCGGGTTTCGATGCTCGTGGCCCGCTCGTTTGGTTGTCCCCGCATTATCCGCCAATTGCTCCGAAGTCAATCCACCCGGCGTGACCCGGTCTGGCGCGACCCGGTCTGTTGTAACGGATCCTGACAGGGCCGGTTTTGTTCTGCCTTTTTTGGTTGTAGCCTGTTCAGGTGCTGTCTGCTCCGGATCTTGTGCTCTTTTCCTGCCCAAACCTGTCTGTGAGCGACTCTCCAATGGGTCAGCATTGGGTTGATTCGTATTACCCGCTACGTTTTTCGGTTCGGGAGACAAAGGTTGCCGGACAACAGACCAGTTCAACCGCCGACGTTGGCTGGTCTCATTGCTCATAGGTTGGTTGTCAATGCGTTGTCCGGCAAGTTCTTGTTGCGATGGTGAAGCAACTACCTTCGGTTCACTATTTTTTGGGTTAGGAAATTGATTGTCAATAGGTAATGATCGTTTAGGCTGCATATGCCGGGATATGCTGTGCACTACTGGCACATCCGCTGACCTGCTGAAGGACTTTGTCGGTGAGATGGGTTGGGCTACCCCCTGTTTACCAGTCACTACGTTGGCCTTGCTCTGTTTGTAGCCATACCAACCCACACTCAGGAGTAGAACGAGGGCCATAACGCCTAACCCCCAGCGTAGGACATAACCCCAGGCTATCACTCGATCGCGTTCGTCCAGTCTGGCACTCATGGTTTGCCAGGCCGCCGGGTCGTACTGTGGTTCAAACTCTTCAGCCGATTTTCTGAAGAGCCGGTCGAGGCCATCCTGGGGCGCTTCGTTATCGGGTCGCTCTTGCATACTCATCGTTGGTTTTTTTTTGAATCATTGCCCGCAGGTTTTCCCGTGCTCTGGCAAGATTTGACTTCGATGATCCCACCGAAATCAACAGTCGAGTGGCTATTTCTTCGTGATTGTACCCATCAATTACGTACAAGTTAAACACCAGACGGTAGGCTGGCGATAGTTGCTGAATTAGTTCAATCAATTCTTCATGGGCCAGTTGGCTATGCACATCAGCCGTGTCCGTTGAGGAATGCATAGCCTCACTGAGGTCTTCGTGCTGATGGCGTACCGATGCCCGATACTGATCCAGGGCAGTGTTAATCATAATCCGACGAAGCCAGCCTTTGAAAGGCTGCTTTGTGTCGTACTGGTCTAAGCGTGTAAATACTTTCAAAAATCCGTCGTTCAACACATCCAGAGCCTCATCCCGTGAGTCCGTGTAGCGCATACAAATGCTCATGGCATACCCATAGAATTGCCGGTAAAGCAATTCCTGACTACGTCGCTGATTGCGCAGGCAACCGGCAAGCAGTTCGGGTAAGGCCGACGAGTTAGCAGCGTTGGTCATTGGGGGGCAGCAGGGGTGGTCGTGTTTACAATTGGCCAAACACCGGGTCTGGGGACACTAACTCCCTTGTTGGCCCCGCGTACTGTGCCATCGGGTCCAAAATAATACAATGGCCATCCTTTGTAGGTCAACTGGTCTTTGCCAAACACTTTGATAATATTAAAATCAGCTTTGTTCAAGGATGATGGTAAATCGCCAAGGGTTGCCACCTGAAACAGGGGCCAGGTTGGGTCATTGCTAAAATCGGACTTGGTATAGTTGTTTTTGTCTTTCTTGTCGAACGCATAACCATACAGCGTCCTGCCATTGGCATCAGTCAGATAAATAGTGTTTCCAACTCCTTCTGCGTAAGCTGCTGTGCTTGTTGTGGTCACGTAACTCTTGCCATCCAGCCCTTTTAGTTGAGAATTAACAACCATGAGCGTGTAATTTGGCTTGGCTGCAAACCAGGCATTACCTACCTTATCGCCCAACACATCGCCCGCTTTTGCATCGAGTTTGGAATAATAGAGAGGCCAGCCTTTATAAGTAGTCTGCAAGCGGCCATCGGCGCGGGTGATCGTCTCAAAATCAGTAGCGGTCAACCCTGTGCCCAATTTCAGCGTGGCTTTATCGGCAAAGTAGGTATACCAGTTTGTCAGGCATTCGGGGGCGTTGCAGCCCGTTTTTCCGTCGGCATCACCTGCAAAAAAATATAGCGTTTTTCCATCGACACCGGTGAGCGTTTGACCAAGCGAGGTAGTTGCCAGGTTAATTGTGTCATCGTTGTTGACCCCGGCTGGTGCTGTTGTATCGTTGTCGCAGGCGAGCAGTGAAATCATCAGGGCTACCATCATCACGATGTTTCGACCTGTGTTTGGGAAGGCGTTCATAACATCAATTTGGGGGAGTAAGAATAGATGTTCAACCGATTTATTGGCAGTACGGAAAAGCCTGGCCACTGGTTGCGTGAACGTTAATAAAAAAATCAGGGCTGGTTTATGCCTTAATCTTCAGACATAAACCAACCCTGCCAAATGTAGTCAATTCCTGAGCTACCCAACGTAATCAAAATATGGTTCTCGTCGTTTTAATGCCCCGCTTTCGCCACTACGTCTTTATCGAAATCAATGCCCTGCTTGCGCAATACCTGCTCCACGCGAATGGCGAAAAAGAACAGGTAGGCAAAGCAAATCAGCGCGACTACATAGGAGAAATGGATGCCAACCGTGTCGGCCAATTTGCCCTGAATAACGGGGATAATGGCCCCGCCCAGGATCATCATAATCAGATAGGCAGACCCCTGATTGGTGTATTTGCCGAGACCCGCTGTACCCAGAGAGAAAATGCTTGGCCACAACACAGAGCAGAAAAGACCCCCGCTGATGAACGCATACAGCGCCACATCGCCCGTGGTGAGCAAGCCAATGAGCATGGCCACCCCGCCAAGACCGGTGAAAATAAGCAACGTCCGAACAGGTTTGCCAGCACTGGCAAAGAAGGCTCCGATCACCACCAACACACAAATGGCGTAAGGATACATCACGCTTACGTCGGAGCCACCCACAGCAGCCACGGCTAAAACGATACCGAAAGCCACAAACGGCACAATTACGGTCAGAATCCGGCGCATATTCAGGCTCAGGTCGAAGTTGGGGATCGAAGCCGTCCAGCGGCCAATCATCATACTACCCCAAAACAAGGATACGAACGGCGAAATCTGTGAGGAAGTCAGGTTGCGGGTTTTGGCCAGGTATTCGCCGAGATTACTACCAATGGTCACTTCAACGCCCACATACACGAAAATAGCGATCATGCCCAGCACCAACTGTGGGTATTTCAACACGCCCGTGCCCACTTCAACATCTTCGTTGTTGGTGATGCGCGGGAGTTTTGAGAGCCGGAAAAACAGGGCTAAACCCAGGAACAGGGCACCCACAATCAGATACGGCACTTTCACCGATTCGACGGAAGCGTTGTTGGCAGCATCGGCGGCAATGCTTCCGAAAATGGCGAGCGACACGATCGTTGGTCCGATGGTGCCGCCGAGGTTATTTACGGCACCGCCGAGGTTGATGCGTTGGGCACCCGTTGCCGGATCGCCCAACGCAATCATAAACGGCTGAGTGGCTGTTTGTTGCAGCGAAAAGCCCAGCCCTACAATGAACAGGCCCGACAGCAACAGCGTGTAGGATTGAAGTTCGGCGGCTGGGTAGAACATAAGCGTTCCGACGGCAGAGATTAACAGACCGTAGATGATGCCGTTTTTGTAGCCAATCTTGTTCAAAATGTCCGTTTTGAGCGTGGCCGATACCAACAGATATAACACAGATCCAACAAAGTAGGCTGCATAGAAAGCAAAGTCGATGTACTGGGCCTGCGTTTGCGACAAACCAAATTTGGCTTTGAAAAGCGGGATTAGAATGCCGTTCGAAGCGGCCACAAAACTCCAGAAAAACCAAACGGTCATCAGAGTATAGAGGGCCGAACGGTTGTCGGCGGCTGCGGGGGTAACGGGGTTTTCGGTAAGGGTATTCATGTTTGGAGGTTTATGTACTGCAAAAACGTAACTTAACCGCAAAGACGCAAAAGATTACGCAAAGATCGCGACGATTTTGTTTCATTTATTCGCGTGCGCAACGCAAACTTTCGCGCCTTTACGGTTAAGAAAAGCAACAACACCGCCTTTTTGTAAGTTGAATTCCTATGCAAGCCCTACAACCAACTTTGGCCCGTGCCAACGGCATTACCCGCACAGCGGCCCTGATCGAGTCGCCCGATTTTTATGAGATCGACGATCTGCTTCAACCCGAACACAAACTCGTTCGGGCCTCGATCCGCGACTTTGTGAGCCGCGAAATCACGCCCATTATCGAAGAACAGGCCCAGAAAGCCGAGTTCCCAATGGGCATCGTAGAGAAATTCGCACAAATTGGAGCCTTTGGGCCAACCATCCCAACGGAGTATGGCGGGGGCGGTTTGGATTATATTTCTTACGGTTTGATGATGCAGGAAATTGAGCGGGGTGATTCAGGGATGCGCTCCACGGTTTCGGTGCAGAGTTCGCTGGTAATGTACCCCATTTGCGCGTTTGGGTCGGAAGAGCAAAAGAAGAAATATCTACCAAAGCTGGCCAAAGGCGAACTGATCGGCTGTTTTGGCCTTACCGAAGCCAACCACGGCTCGAATCCCGGCGGTATGGAAACAGCCTTTGTGGAAACCAGTTCGTGCTATATTCTGAACGGTTCCAAAATGTGGATCACCAACGCCCCCATTGCCGACATAGCTGTGGTGTGGGCCAAAAACGAGCAGGGGAAAATCAGGGGATTGATCGTGGAGCGGGGCATGGAGGGCTTTACCACACCCGAAATTCACAACAAATGGTCACTGCGGGCGAGCATCACAGGCGAGCTGGTTTTTCAGGATGTACGCATCCCCAAAGAAAACCTCCTGCCCGAATCCAGTGGCCTTAAAAGCCCGCTTCAGTGTCTCGATCAAGCCCGGTATGGCATTTCGTGGGGTGCCATTGGTGTGGCGATGGACTGCTACGAAACCGCCCGACGCTACTCCCTCGAACGAATTCAGTTCAGTAAACCGATTGCCTCGTTTCAATTGGTACAGAAGAAGTTAGCCGAAATGCTCACCGACATCACTAAAGCCCAGTTAGTAAGCTGGCGACTCGGCACACTCAAAAACGACAATCGGGCTACTACCACCCAAATCTCAATGGCCAAGCGCGATAACGTAGCAATGGCTCTGCGAGTGGCCCGCGAATCCCGGCAAATCCTCGGAGGCATGGGCATCGTGGGCGACTACCCGATCATGCGCCACCTGATGAATCTCGAATCAGTGGTGACCTACGAAGGCACTCACGACATTCACCTGCTGATTTTGGGCAATGAGATCACAGGAATTCCAGCGTTTAAGTGAGGCACTGGAAAGGACACGGACTCTGGCACCGCCAACGCCAGATGCCCGCCTGGTCGAAGCAAGTTTAGCCCCAGTTCGAGGAAGAGGAGCGAGGTATCGGCGCGGACCGAAAAGGTGGCCGGGAATGACTTTCGGAGCACGGCCCGTTCGCTTTTGTCGGTGGTGGTTTTTTGGGCGGGCGGTTGGCTCAACACAAGGTCGAAACCCACAAAGTTACCTGTATCATCGAGTACATTGGGGAAGGCAAACCGCCACTCAAACGCTTGGGCAAATACGCGTTGTTTTTTGGCAAAAGTGGCCTTCTTTGCATCTAATTGGGCTTTTAAGGCTTGAGCATGTTCATCATCGTCCACAAAATCGAACGTCAATGCTGATTGGGCCAGCCGGATTTCCAACTGACGAATCTCCACAAACTCTTTCTGATCGGCCCAGGCTGCCTGTTCCAGAAACTCGTTAAACTTGTTCTCGCCCTTCCCTTCTTTGTAGTGTTGCATTGCCAGACTGAACTGCTCCCGTATGGCCGTATTTCGGATGGAGTCAATGCGAAAATCAAGGTGAAATCGGGAGATCAGGGCGTTTCTGAGGTGAATAGGCAGGTTAGCAACGTTGGTGTTTCCTTGCAACAGTTCGAGCCAAAGACGGGTTTGGCACAGGCTGATAGACACCGGATTGCTGTCAACCCCACACAGGCAATGCCGGAGAAAGTGTTGCCGTTCGCGGGAGAGTGTTTCCCTCAGGAGTGTGTTCGTAATGGGTTCGCCATCGTCGTCTGTCACCAGTATTTCGTCGTTGTCCACCGTTACCTCGTAACGGGGCAAGGGGCGGCCTTTGTGATCGGAGAGCAAGCCAAGTTCGGCTTTGAGGGCGATGAGTTCGTGGAGAGCCGCGATCAAAAAACGCCCGCTGCCAACTGCTGGATCAACAACGCGCAGGCTGTTCATCAGGTCATTGGCTTTGGCAACTGGCACCGTATCGAGTTGGGTGGCAAGAGCAACAAAGTTTGCGCAAGTCCAGCCAAATTGCTCGTTGAACCGAAACAGGGTTGCCCCGCGCACGGCATCGCGCACTACTTGCCTGACAACGGATGCGGGGGTAAAAACAGAGTTGGTGCGATATCCATTCAACTTCTCGAAAATCAGCCCCAACATAACCGGAGAGAAGCCGGGTTTGTTGTCGGGTTGAACCTCGGCGGGCGCATCCAGCCTAAAATCCCAGTCGTCCAGAAAGGCCAGCAAATACTGCAAAACAGGTAATGTGCCGGGCTGCGCAAACAACGGCAGCTCTATTTTTTCATCCAGTGCGTCGATAGTCAGGGTCTGTTTTTCCCACTCCGTTAACGCAAAGAGCGGGCCAGTCAAATAAGGCACTGGCCCAAACCGATTCGTGATAGACACCGGGCGGGCAGCTTCCGGCACGGCAACCACGGCAAAAAATAGCTCGTTCAATTCAGCGAACGACCGAATGTGGCGGGGAGTCAGAAACTGCTGGCCACGCCCGTTTTTGGCTTCCCTGATTTGTTTGCCTTCCACGAATTTAAGTACAAAAATTCGACACAACCAGCTGATGCACAATTGTATAGCCTGTTCAAAGGTCGCGTCATTAGTTGCATTTGACAACGATTCCTGCGCCTGCAACAAACGTATTGTTTGCTCCATTAGCGAACCCGCCAACCGTTCCGATTCGGGCAAACGGGTAAGGCGGATTCCCGTTTTGGTCGGGGTTTCGCGCAAGCCGAGAATGTGAATTAGCTCGTCATAGAAACGGGCGTTAAGCGTGTTGGCGTTGTTGGTAAACGGTTGGTTAAGCAGGTGTTCGGGTGAAAATAGTTTATAGACTGGAAGGAGCCGGTTGAGCGTTTCGGGATCGCTTTTTTGCGACATGGCGGCCACTTCGCGCAGATTCAGGCAGGTAACGGGGACTTCGTTGTCCATGTCGCGCAGAATCCGGGCGGCTTCGGCATAAAACGACGCATCACTTTTGTGTTGCTGACTTTTGAGTTGATACAGTTTCTGGAGCCGGGCGTTCTGGTAAAAATGCTGTCGAAAATCCCGCTCGTCAAATAAAAACCAATTGTAAACGTCGGTGATAATGAGGTGTTTTACCCGGCTATCGGGCTGTTGCTCACAGGCTTCAAAATAGTGCAAAATCAGCTCGTGGAGCGACCGGACGTTGTTTTTGAGGGTCGTCATCATCTCCCCGGCAAAAACTTTCCGAACGGTAATCAGCACGCCCACCGAAAACCCGTTGGCGGTGTAGAAAGTCTCGTTCAGGAAATCCGTAATAATCTGTCTCTGATGCGTTTCAGGCTCCTCTTCGTGTACACGGGCAAACAACCGGGTCAGTGCCTGCCGGAAGGTTTCTACGTTGTCGTGAATAACGGTTTGCCTGGCGTATGCTTTATTCAGTGCCTGAGTCGGCTTACGGACTTGGAGCCTCATACAGCAAAATTACCCTATTCCACCGAATACGTCAACGCAACATAATAGAACCCGCCGACGCTTGGCCCTGCCACGAAGGTATAGTAGGGCCGATTAAAGAGGTTGGTGGCTCCCAATTTGATTGTTATACTTCTAATCCGCCCGTTGACCTGGGCATCGACCGTGTGAATGGACGGAACCGATCCAGTAGCCAGCGAGGATTGCCAGACAAACGTACTTTGGTACTTGTAGTTAACGGCGAAGCCAACCAGCCCCGTCCGCGATACGCCTACATTGGCGATCCAACGGGGCGTGTTGAAGGCTTCTTCCAACCCGTCGCCCTGTTCGGTGCGGCTCAGTTGCGCCAGCGACGCATTGCCCGACATTGCCCACAAAGACCCTATTGAGTATCGCATTCCGAGGCTCCCCCCATAGGTATGCACCACCGATTTGGAATTGGTCCAAAGCCGGTAACGATCCTGTTTGGTACGGTCGGCGAGGTAATAGGCCAGCGAATCAGGGTTGTTGCCACGGGGAATATTAGCCTCCACCTGCGCCATGAAATTGCGGTATTTGGTATAATATAAGTCCAAATCAATCAGCAGCCGCTTGTCGAACCACAGCCCTTTGTAGCCTGTTTCGTAGCTATTCACCTGCTCCGGCTTGATGTAAGTGTACGTATTGGCTTTCAACAGGCCTTTGTTTTTCTGGATGGCCTGCTCGGTGGTCAGCTTGTTGGTGTTCACATCAGTATTAATGGCGGCTTGGAAAGCGTCGATTGAGGTTCGAAAATACGACCGCTCAAAAATCCCCGCTGATAGCAAGCGCAAGCCGCCTACCCGCTTCACTCCCCCCGAATTGACGTTTGAAAAAGCCTCGAACAAGGACGGAAACCGATAGCCATTCTGATACGATAGCCGAATGTGCTGTGTTTCACTTGGCGACAAAACCACCGCCAGCCGGGGATTAAGCCGGGCCGCGAAATACTTGTTTTTGTCGGCCCGAAGGGATCCGGTCAGTTTCAGGCGGTCGTTCAGAAAGGTGCGGGTGGCCTGCACAAAACCGCCCGTTTTGGAGTAGGTCAGGTTGTTGCCGGGGGCTTCGGGGTTAATGAAATAGTTTCCGTCGGGATAAACCACATACTGCCGGTATTCGGCTCCAAGCAGTAAATCAATACCCGTTTGCTGCCGGAATTTGCGCCATGCCCCCCGCGTCGGTTCAACCTGAACCTCAACATGATACAACCACGACTGCACCCGCAACGCTGCTCCTACGTCCCAGTTGTTGATATTTCGGAGGGTATCCACCAGCGCGTTGAAGCGGTCGGAGCCGGGAGCGGGTCGGCCCCGGTCGGCAAACAGCCGGGCTTGTTGGAGGGCGGCTGGCAACGCGGTTCCTGCTTTGGTGCTGGTGTTGAACTGGGTCGTAAAATCGGCAAACCACGCATTGTCCGATTTAAACGAACGGTCGATATTCTCGGCCATTGACCGAATATTATACGAATCGCCCGTGTTCTCTGCCGTTCGATAGGCTCGAAACTGCACTGAGGGCGAAGCCAGTGATAGGCTGTGTTGCCCAAGCCGGTAGTTGTCTAACCGAAAGCGGTTGGTGCGTTGATAAACATTATCGAGCGTTGCGCCCTGATACGTATAGCCAATGGTTGTGTTTGGTCGAATCCGGTATTGCACCGTCAAATCGCCCCGGAGGTTGCTTAGTCGATAGTCGGTGGTTTCGGTTTCAGTATAGCCCGTTCGTGCCACCACCACATTTCGACCATCGAGCTGCAATGTCCGGCGGTTGGGCGACTCATTGCCATACGAATTGACGGGGTCCTGTGCCGGGTTGTCAGCCCCCAACAGGCCCAGCGATTTGTTGGCATTGGGATTTAGATCCAGATCGCTTTGTGCCATCCAGTCGTAGCCGCGCTGGTAAACAAGATTCACCTTAAATGCCAGCCTCGACCCAAAAATGCGGGCATACCGAAGGCTGCTTTCGCTAAATAGTTTGGCCGTTACTCCCGTGCCGCCGATGTGATTTACACCCGCTTTTTGGGCTACTGTCAGCCCCAGCGACTCAAAAGGGTCTTTCGTAATCAGGTTTACCAACCCATTCAGGGCGTTCATGCCATAGAGCGCGGAGGCCGTTCCGGCAATGATTTCAACCCGTTTTATGTCTAAATCCGATGGGGCCAGCGCGTTGGCAATGGGCGCGCCGATGTGGGGGGCCTGGTTGTCGCGACCGTCCACCAACTGCACAAATCGGACATTGGTGGTGTTGGCAAACCCACGGGTATTATAGACTTTGAATCCCAAACTCGGGGTAAGCAACTGTACGCCTTTCAGGTTCTCGATCGCATCAAAATACGAGGGTTGCGCCGATTTTCGGATTGTCCGTTCATCCAAAATTTCCACGCTCACCGGCGACCGCAACACCCGCTCCGGCACCCGCGATGCCGATACAACTATTTCGGTCAGTTGCCGTGCCCGCAGTGAATCGGGGGTAGGGAGCGAATCGGTAGCCAATGGAGCAGTAAGAGAAAGTAAAACGGCTACGAACTGCATACAAAGTTAGAGCTATCGTTATGTTTTGCGAAATATAACGATGGGTTAACCGCTATACAACAAAAAACCCCGGAACTGATTCCGGGGTCGGGTAATTTTATAGAATCGTTAAATTGGTCAATTCAAAAACGTCAACTTTAAATCGTTCAATTGGCTGCGTACCGAGGCATCCATTTGTTGGTCGCCTAATTGAAGAATAAAGCCACCAACGATTTTGGGGTTCACTTTTTCGGTCAAATCAACCAATTGACTGCCGGTTTTTTGGGCAACCATTGCCTTAAACTTGGCCCGAAGGTCGTCGGTAAGGGGCGTGGTTGTGGTTACGGTGGCCCGCTTAATGCCCTTCTGCTCATCGTACAAACGGATATACTCAACAGCGATATCGTCGATGAGTGACTCCCGGTTTTTGCGGGCAATAATGTCAATAAACGCACTGGTCATGGGGTTGATACGACCTTTAAAGATGGCATTCAACACCGCGTCTTTTTTGCTGCTCCGAACAATGGGGTTCTTCAGCATCAACAACAACGGGCGGCTGCCGTCGAGCGTATTTTTAAAGAACAGCATGTCCTTATGAATCTCTTCGGTGAGACCCTTCTCTTCGGCCAAATCCAGCAATGATTTGGCATATCGAAATGCTACTGAGGCTACTGCCATATCGTTAGCAGTTAAGAGTTGGCAGTTGACAGTTAAGAGTTGGCTGGCGCATCATACTATTTCAGGCAGGCAACTCTTAACTGTCAACTGTCAACTTTTAACTCTTTAATTAAATCGTGATGTTGATACCAGATCCTGCACCAGTTTCTCCTGAGCCGATTTGTCGGCCAGTTCGCGACGAAGCACTTTCTCGGCTACTTCAATAGAAAGCGTTACCACTTCCTTCTTCATCGAGGCCACCATTGCAGTGCGCTCATTAGCCATCGACTCGCGGGCCTGCTCCAGAATGCGCTGTCCTTCAACCTGTGCTTTCTTTTGGGTATCGGCCATCAGTTTATCGGCAACTTCTTTGGCACCGCGCAAGATGGTGTCGCGCTCAGTGCGAGCCTGCGCCAGCAATTTCTCGTTGTCGGCTTTCAGCGAGATCATCTCCTGACGCGTTTTTTCGGCCAGATCAAGCGCACTTTGAATGTTAGTTTCGCGCTCTTTCAGGCTGGCCGTGATTGGCCCCCAAGCGAACTTCGATAAAATAAAAAACAAGGCACCGAAGATGACAAGCTGCCAAAACAACAGGCCCAGATCGGGGGTAAGTAAGTCCATGAGTATAAAAACTATAAACAGTTGAAATTCATTCTTTTGTTTGTAAATCCCCGCTGGCCGACAACCTCAAACCAGCGGGGATTACAACGGTCCGCCGTAGCGGAATACAGTTGTTTTCCGTGTGCCCTTGCCTAATACGCGGGCGAAAAACAGAGTGGTTTACTGCGGGCGATTAGGCCAGAGCAACCAGCAGACAGATTACAGCAGCAAACAGGGCCACGGCCTCAATAAGGGCCGCGATGATCAACATAGCCGTTTGGATCCGACCAGCAGCCTCTGGCTGACGGGCGATACCTTCCATCGCGCTGCCACCAATACGACCGATACCCAGACCAGCACCAATAGCAGCTAAACCAGCACCAATGGCTGCACCCATGACGGCTACGCTACCCGTAGCTTCTAACAAGATTGAGAGCAAAAACGCTAACATCAGAATTTGAATTAATTATGAAAAAAGAAACAAAAGAATGCGAATTAATGGGCTGCGGGGCCTTCGTACCCAATGCCGTGATCAGCATCGTGGTGTTCTTCAATAGCTCCGCCAATGTACATCGACGTAAGCAGGGTGAAAATGAAGGCTTGCAGGAACGCTACCAGCAACTCGATCAGGTTCATGAAGATCGTGAACGGAGCCACAATCAAACTGATCCCCCAGCCCGTTGCCGAGCCGCCGAGGTTATTGGCAATAAAAATCAGGGAAATCAAACTCAAAATAATAATGTGGCCTGCCGTAATGTTGGCAAACAATCGAATCATCAGGGAGAATGGCTTCATAAACAAGCCGACAATCTCAACCGGAATCATGATTGGTAATAGCGCGAGGGGCACACCCGTTGGCCGGATCAGGTGACTCCAATAGGTTTTGTTTCCGTTGAAATTTACAATCAGAAACGTGATAATAGCCAACACCAGCGTTACGGCGATGTTACCCGTCAGGTTAGCGGCACCCGGCAACAGTCCCAACAGGTTATTTACCAAAATAAAGAAGAACAGTGTCAGCAGGTAAGGCAGGTATTTTTCGTAGCCCGGACCGAGGTTTGGTTTGGCAATTTCGTCGCGAACAAACAGCACAATCGGTTCCAGAAACGCCTGAATACCTTTGGGGGCTTTGCCCCGATTTGTCCTATATCCTTTGGCCACCGACAGGAAAATCGTAATCAGGATAATGGCACTCAACATGAGTGATGCCACGTTCTTGGTAATCGAAAAATCATAGACATGAACGCCTTCAACCGGCTTCCCGGCTTCATCGACCCGGTGTAGATGACCGTGATCCGACTTGTAATTGTTATAAACGACACCATGAGCCAGCCGTGATGATGAGAAGACTTCCAGACCCCGGTCTTTTGAGTATAAAATGACGGGTAAAGGCAGGGTAACGCCATGAGCAAATTCCCAGCCCCGGTCATCGCGAATGTGGTGCATAATCATGTCGCCCACATTGAATTTTTCCTTTTGTTCCTGATGGGTCTCCTGCCCTTCGGGGGTGTGTTCCTGAGCCGTCGCCAAACCTAATGAACTAAGAAACAGCGCGGTAACGATGAGAACTCTATTAACTACTGAACGTATCATAACAAGCTTAAAGGCGGTTTTTCAAATCGCGTCGCAAGTTACTACTCAATCCGTAGATTTCAAAAGCAGTATAAAATATATATAGTACAAGAAAGTCAAAAATGAATGTTCGCCTGTCTGCTAAGCCCCGGTAGATGAAAAAGCCTGCGAAAGCCACGCTCAGTATGAGTCTGGCAACCGTAAAAGCCATATAAAAAGGAATGAAACGCTCGCCTTTATCCTGATTACCAAGCTCAACGAGCCGGTGCATTAAGAAAGACAGGGCTACAAAAAAAAGCAACATCACTTTCCAAAGCGGATGCACAAAACGCTCATAACCTAAATAGTCAGCTACGAAAAATACAAAAGCGAGGAGAGTCGTGAAAAGGAGGGAACGAAGCATATTTTCAGTGAACAGTGAGCAGCCAACAGCGAACAACCAGCAGTGAGTAGGAAAACTGTTGGTTGTTCGCTGCTCACTGTTTGGGTAATCCCCGGATAAATAGATATAACGAGGCACTAATGGCGACTAACGACAGGCCAATGGTCCAGCCGGGTGTTTTGTTGCCCTGCCATTGATCGAGTTTCATGCCACCCCACACGCCAAGGCCAATGGTGCCCAGCATCTGAAAGCCAATGCTGCTGTATTGGGCAAAAGCAGAACCCTTTCGGCGGGTCTCATCGAATGGTTTTTGGGGGTCGTCGGGGTTCGTTTCCATGTGCGAATGTACAACGTCGAGGTGTTGGGTTGTACATTTTTCGTAAATTGCAGGTAGTTCAATAATGCAACCCGCTGTGGCAACGTTAAACGAATAGTTTATCAGCGCACAAAAGCGGGGTGTAATGTATCATTAATGTCTCAATTCTCTCGCACCGATTCTGCCAACGCTCTGCTTCGTTGGGCCTCCTGCTTAGGGCTGGCGGCTTGTTTGAGTGCCTGTTCGCAATATAGCCAACGGCCAATCAGTAAGGGCTATCATAACCTGACGGCTCACTACAACGCCTATTTTATTGCGCAGGATCAGCTTCGGCAGGCGGAAACTACCTTATATAAAGACCGCAAAGAAAATTATAACCAGATTTTGCCCATTCTGTTACCCGTTGATTCACTAACTAATGGGCCGGTGAAGCCTTTTTTAGACGAAGCGATTAAAAAAGCATCTTTGGTGGCCGAGCGGCATCAGAACAGCAAATGGCTCGATGATGCCTACATTGTGATTGGCAAAGCCCGGATGCTCAAACAGGATTTGCCCAATGCCATTGAGGTGTTTAAGTACGTCAATACTAAAGGCACCAACGAAGATGATAAACATGCGGCTTTGGTTGGCCTGATGCGGGCCTATATAGAATCGGGCGATTACAATAACGCGCTTAGCGTGTCGGAATTTTTGCGTGTTCAACCCCTTAATAACGACAATACCCGCGACTTTTACCTCACCAAAGCCTATTTACACCAGCGGAAAGGCGAACCCGCGCTGGCAGCGGGCATTCTGGATGCTACGTTCCCGGCCCTGAAAAAAGGCGAATCTACGGCGCGGCTTCACCTGATTGCCGGCCAGTTGTTCGATCAATTGGGCCAGTCGGCGAAAGCGGGCGACCATTATGCGGCTGTGTTGCGCAATCGACCCCTTTATGATCAGGAGTTTTACGCCAATATTTACCTGATTCAAAGCAGCGGTGGCCAACGCGGGTCGGGGCAGTCGTTTGAACAGATGCTCGCCGACCGCAAAAACACCGACCTGAAAGACAAGATTTACTACACGATGGGGCAGATTGAGTCGCGCCGGAACAAGTACGACCGCGCTATCGACTTTTATCGCCAATCGGTGGCGGCCACAACCACCAATACCGAGCAGGTTCCTTACACCTATCTGGAAATGGGTAAACTGTATTTTGAGAAAAAACAGGACCTGATGAATGCACAGATGTATTATGATAGTGCATTGGCCTTGTTGCCCCCACAATCGGCGGATTATACAAGCATTTCGGCGCGCAAAAAATCGTTGGATGAATTTGTGGAGTATCGGAATACAATCAGAACCGAAGATAGTTTGCAATCCCTGGCTAAATTGAGTCCCGATGCCCTGAATGCAGCCCTAACAAAGGCGATGAAGGAGCAGGATAAACGCGATGCGGCTCAGGCTGAACTAGCTCGGCAGGTGATCGAAAAAGCCACGGGCCGTCCCACGATTGCGGGGGTGTCGCAACCCGGTGCGACCAACTCCGACCTGGCCCCCAACGACCGCTGGTATTTGTATAATCCGGTTCGGTTAACCCAGGGTTTGCAGGATTTCACGAGCGTTTGGGGCAACCGCCCGCTTGAAGACGACTGGCGACGGAGTAACAAAGATGCTTCGCGGGCATTGGCCAATGATAATAACCCTGTGAATGGCGGCACGCCGGCCAACGATATTAACCCGAATACACCCCTTCCCAATCGGCCTGATGCGATTAACGCCGTGGCGGGTGACCCCACAACGGGTGTTGGTGCTAAAAAAGACCCAACGACCAACCGACTCGATGCGATGAAGGCGAAATTACCCTTAACGCCACTAGCCCTGTCGCAGTCGAACCAACGGGTTGAAAACGCGCTCTATAAATTGGGGAAGTTATACAAATTCCAGTTCGACAAGCCAACCGAGGCTATTGGAATGTTTGAGCAACTGCTGACGCGCTACCCGAACACGCTTCAAAAACCGGAAGTTTATTACCTGTTGTTTGTTTCCAACGAGCAGTTAGCCCGTTCTTCAAACTGGAAAGACAAGTTGCTGGCCGAGTATCCAAACACATCGTATGCTCGGTTAGCCGGAAAAACCGCCGGGCAGGCCGTTGGTTCGGGAACAGAATCGCTGGCATTGAAAAAATACGCCGATGTTTATTACTTGTATCAGTCAGGCAATCTTACCGAAGGTCTGGCACAGGTAGAAAACGCGCTGGGGCAGTTTACGGGTACACAGATTGAGGATAAATTTGCCCTGTTGCGCGTTATGTTGATTGGCAAGGTGCAGGGGGCCGATCCCTATCGGCAGGCACTCGCTGAGTTTATTCGCGATTACCCGGCCAGCCTTTTAGTGCCACATGTTAAAGAATTACAAGCCGCTGCCGAACAGCCAACGGCGAAGCGGAAATGATATAAAGACGTTAGACTTTTATCAGAAGCAGTAATCTAATGTCTAGTATCCAATGTCTAACATCCCATAACAAATGCTCGAACTCGCTTCCGGCCCCTACCGTACACTCATAAAAAGACTTTGGCAATTTGCTCTGCTCAGTTTAGGGCTGATTATCTTCTACATTCTTGCCGTAAGCTTCAACTTTCTGTGGCTGTTTGGCGGTATGCCCAGCCTGAAGACGCTTGAAAATCCGCAAAGCGAAGTTGCCTCTGAAATGTATTCGGAAGATGGTGCGTTGCTGGGCAAGTATTACACCGAAAACCGGACCCCAGTAGAGATAACCCAGGTTTCTCCAAACATTATTTCGGCTTTGATTGCCACGGAAGATGCCCGCTTTACCCGGCATTCCGGCATCGACCCCCGTTCGTTATTTCGGGCTATAACGGGTGCGTTGCCTTTTGGTGGGAAAGGGGGGGGGAGCACACTCACGCAGCAAACGGCCAAAAACCTGTTTGAAACGCGCACCGAAAAATACCAGGGTTTTCTGGGGTATATCCCGCTTGTCAGTACCGTAATTTCTAAAACAAAGGAGTGGATTCTGGCCGTTCGGCTCGAACGGAACTACACGAAGCAGGAAATTCTGATGATGTATCTGAACACCGTTTCGTTCGGAAATAATACGTATGGTATTAAGACAGCTACCAAGACCTATTTTGGTAAAGAACCCTGGCAACTGAATGTGGAAGAGAGTGCGTTGTTGGTTGGGATGCTCCAGAACCCATCCCTGTACAATCCACGTACCCATGAAGAACGGGCGCAGCAACGCCGGAATGTGGTGCTGGGTCAGATGAAAAAGTACGGTTTTCTGGACGATGTTCAGTTTGCAACCTATCGCAAGAAACCCATTAAACTCGATTTTAGTGTAGAGAACCAGAATTCGGGAATGGCCGCTTATTTCAGAGCGGTTGTCAAAGACGACCTCCAACGCTGGATCAAAGAATACAACGAAAACAACGGCACCGAACTCGATCTCTACAGCAGCGGTCTCAAAATTCGCACCACAATTGATTCCCGGATGCAGGCCTACGCCGAAGCCAGCGTGATGGAACACATGCGCGATCAGCAACGCAAGTTCTACGAACACTGGCGGGGCCGAAACCCCTGGGTTGAACGCGACCCCCGAAGCGAGAAATTTGTTGAAATCAAAGGTTTTATCGAACAAGTTGCTAAACGAACGGCTCGTTACAAAGGACTTAAGAAAGAATATGGCGACGATACAGAAGCAATCTGGCGCGAGATGCGGAAGCCCGTCAAAATGAAGGTGTTTACCTATGCGGGCAAGAAAAACGAGAAAGACACTACCCTCAGCCCGCTCGACTCGATTCGGTATTATAAGCGGCTGCTAAACGTGGGCTTCATGTCGATGGACCCCAATACAGGGCAGGTGAAAGCCTGGGTAGGGGGGATTAATTTCAAGCATATGAAGTTTGACCACGTGCGGCAGGGCCGCAGACAACCAGGGTCAACATTCAAGCCATTTGTGTATTTGTCGGCCCTCGATAAGGCGTTTATGACCCCCTGTGATCATTTCACCGATCAGCCCACCACATTTGCCCACGGTGAAGACAACAACGGAGGGCCTTCGTGGACTCCTAAAAACTCAACTGGTCGATACAGTTACCGGAGTTTGTCGCTGCGCGAGGCATTGGGACAGTCAATTAACACAGTGAGTGCCCAGTTGATGAAAAAATCAAAATCGGCCACGGTGGTCGACTATGCTAAACGCCTGGGGATTCAAAGTCCGCTCACGGCTAACCCAACCCTTTGTCTGGGCACCAGCGACGTGACGGTGTTTGAAATGGTGGGGGCCTATTGCGCCTTTGCCAATGGAGGCTACCGGGTGAAGCCCATGCTCATTCTGGACATCCGCGACAAAGATGGCAATGTGCTGGCGAGTTTCGGCCCGCTGGCTAACCAGGAGATTAATGCCTCACGGGCATACGATATGCTTTACCTGATGCGCGGAGCGGTGGAAGACCCGAATGGCACCTCAGCCCGACTCAAAAATCAGTATAAACTGCTTGATGGTGGTAACGAGATTGCGGCTAAAACCGGTACTACGTCCAACTATTCGGATGGTTGGTTCATGGGTATGACCCAAAATCTGGTGTCAGGCCTGTGGGTTGGTGGCGACGACCGAAGCATTCACTTTCGCAACCTCGAATTTGGGCAGGGTGCCCGTGTGGCTATGCCCGCCTGGGCCATTTATATGCAGCGCGTGTATAAAGATCCGGCTCTCCCCCGCTACAAACCCGAACGATTCCGTAAACCCGATAAATACAAAATCGACTGTGGTGGCTATTACATAGACTCAAGCCAACGTTACATTCCGCCAAAGGTGACTACGCAGGATGAAGAGGGGATTTTGCAGTAAAGGTGACCGGGCATCTTTTCAAAAAAGATGCCCGACAATTTATCGTGATGGTCAGTCAGGTATTGCTATAGCTCTGTAACGGTTAATCCTGAATAATGCCCGCCAAGCCGGGCATTATTTGCGATAGGACTCTTTCAGGGTTACAAATTCGCCCCCTTTGTAGGTGCCATCGTTTATTTTCTTTACAAGTGATTCTAATTGCCCGGTTGCCCAATCGGGGATGTATTTGTCGGGGGTTTCCACAAACACGCGAGGATAGGAATATAGGTTACGGCCAACGCCAAACTGCACAACACAACGTTTCATGGCATCGGAAATACCGCCTTTGATTGGTTCAATATCGGTTCGATTAGCTCCATCAGTTTTGGTCAGACGGGTTCCGTCGGGAAGGGTTACGGTGATGCGGCACAGAAAACCGTCCTGAATTTCGGTGATGTCATTTTGCCAGCCGTGCCAGCCAAACTGCCTGTCGAAACGTTCCATTACACAGCGGTTAGTAATGTAGGGAACCACAATAAGTTTGCCGGTTTTGGTCTGTTGCTGCACGCGCCACTCAATTTCGTCGGGCTGAATCGGGCTGCTTAAAATGTCTAAGGGGTACTTGGTTTCTTCCATATATTTTCAACGTTTTTCTCGCGTTTTTCGTTCGCTCAATCGGAACTAATTTGGCAAGATAACATGCTGATATACTGGTTAATATATCTCTTTATGGCTTTTGATTTGTACTGCAAAATACACCGGTGATGATGGAGCGTTAATCCCTTGCCGAAGAACCTGTTTTCGGTGTTCAACTGCTTCGGTTAATGAATCTTACTCAGCCAATTAAACGTTTACCTGCTAACTCCATCTAACTCGTATACGTCCCAACCATACGGTAATGAAAACAGCAGGAATATTCTCGATACTAGCGGCGGGTGTTGCACTCAGCCTGATGAGCGCGCCCGTGACGCTGGCGCAATATGGCCAACCCGGCTATGGTCGACCGGACTACAGCCAACCGGGGTACGACCAACCGGGTTATAATCAACAGAATTACGGTCAACCGGGGTATGACCAACCGTATGACGGCGATTTTTACGACGACCTGTCACCATATGGCCAATGGGTGCAAACGCCCGAATATGGGCGAGTCTGGATTCCGGATGCAGGACCGGATTTTCAACCCTATGCCAGTGGTGGTCACTGGGTTGTAACGGAATATGGTAACACCTGGGTATCGGATTATGCCTGGGGCTGGGCACCGTTTCACTACGGACGCTGGTATCAGGACCGTTACCGTGGCTGGGCATGGATTCCGGGCCGTGACTGGGGACCGGCCTGGGTATCGTGGCGGTCGGGTGGAGGCTATTATGGCTGGGCACCACTGGGACCGGGCATCAATATCAACGTAAATGTGAACATGCCGTCGGCCTGGTGGACGTTTGTGCCGCAGGTTTATATCACCAGTCCGCGACTCTACAGTTACTGCGTTCCCCGGCAACGGGTGGTCAATATCTACCAGAACACTACCATTATCAATAACGTGTATCGGGTAAACAACCGCTCTTATGCCTATGGACCGCGTCGGGATGAGATCGAGCGCGTTACCCGTCGGTCGGTGCCGGTGTATCGGGTTGAGAAATCAGGGCGACCTGGCCGCGACGAAATTCGGAACAATTCGGTGGGAATATACCGTCCCGATATGAGCCGCAATGGGCGGGGCAACAGCTACGGTGACCGTAGTACGTACTCCCGCCCTGATAACAGCCGAACAAACCCGGGTACGTATGAGGGTGGTCCACGAAATCGTTACGAACGGCCTGCTCAACCAAGCCAACCCTCCTATCAACAACCGCAAAATCAGCCGTCGTATTCTCAACAGCCATCTTCCCGCCCGGAAACGGTTTCGCAGCCCGACCGGGGCAACCGACGGGGTGGGGGAGGGTACTCGCAACGGGGCAATGGTCAGCAAGGGCCGGAATACAGCCAACCCGCTAACCCGCAACCAAATGGCGGTCAGGCACGGGAGCAACGTTCCGGTGGTTTTGAACGACGTGCTCAGGAGGCTGAGCGGAATATGGGGCAACCGCCAGCCCAAACTCAATCGCCTGAGCGTGGCAATGGCGGTGGCGGTGGAGGCCGTGGAGGATTGAGAGGGCCTAGATAACACGAATGAATAGCTTTCAATGAAGCCCGTTGCCAAATAGCGTAACGGGCTTTTTTGTGAATAAGCTGGCCCTTAACTGGTGACCAAACAGCCCGAACATGCCTTGTTGAAACCACTGCACCGAACTTGCTGTTCTAATAAGAAAAAATCTCCGATGAAAACTCCCTTTGGCGAACTCATAAAAGGCGACACCCTTGTGCTGGTTGATTTCTATGCCGACTGGTGTGGCCCCTGCAAACAACAGGCTCCCACGCTCAAGCAATTGGCTGAACGTATGGGTGAAAAACTCAGGATTATCAAAGTCGATATTGACAAGAGCCGGGTTGTGTCTAACAAATTCCAGATTCAGAGTGTGCCAACGCTGATTTTGTTCCACAAGGGCAAGATCGTCTGGCGCAAATCGGGTGTGCAGTCATTGCAAACGCTGGAGGGGTTGGTGAATCAGGTTGGGTAATCGCTGCTTTACGGATAAACAACCGACTAAGGGATTACCGGCTGTTATCGCTGATCTTCTCTTTGATTTTCAAGGGTCTTTCCGTACCTTTGCACCTCAATTTTCGCGACGACTGTCACAATTATTCATTTCAGCGCAATGCCAACCATACAACAATTAGTACGTAAAGGCCGCGAGAAGCTGATTTTCAAGTCGAAATCACCAGCTTTGGATGCCTGCCCACAACGTCGGGGCGTATGTACTCGTGTATATACAACGACGCCGAAGAAGCCAAACTCGGCCCTTCGTAAAGTTGCCCGTGTTCGTTTGTCGAACGGGAAAGAAGTCAACGCATACATTCCGGGCGAAGGCCACAACCTCCAGGAGCACTCAATCGTGCTGATTCGGGGTGGCCGGGTTAAAGACCTTCCGGGTGTTCGTTACCACATTGTTCGGGGTGCCCTGGATACGGCTGGCGTAAGCGGTCGTTTGCAAAGCCGCTCGAAATACGGTGCCAAGCGTCCGAAACCCGGTCAGGTAGTGGCCAAAGGCGGCAAAGGCGCACCACCAGCGAAGAAGAAGAAGTAATTAGGATTTCGGATTGGAGATTGCGGATTTCGGATTTTCTAGACCGGAACTATCAATCCGAAATCCGCAATTCCCAATCCGAAATTATTAAAACTGCCCAATGGCAAAACGTCTATTGGCAGAGTAAGATCCAGAATCTGAAGACACAATGAGAAAGTCAAAACCGCCCAAGCGGTACGTGTTACCCGATCCGAAGTTTAAGGAAGTAATGGTAACCAAATTCGTGAATAACCTCATGTATGAGGGAAAAAAGAGCATCGCGTACACCATTTTCTACGACGCGCTCGACATCGTTAGCAAACGTACTAACGACAATGGCATCGACATCTTCAAGAAAGCATTGAACAACGTAATGCCTTCGGTCGAAGTAAAAAGCCGTCGGGTTGGTGGAGCAACCTTCCAGGTTCCCACCGAAGTACGCGCTGACCGTAAGGTATCGGTAGGCATGAAATGGCTGATTAAGTATGCCCGTTCGCGTGGCGAAAAAACCATGACCGACCGCCTGGCTGCCGAAATTGTGGCCGCAGCGAAAGGTGAAGGGGCAGCCGTGAAGAAGAAAGACGATACGCACCGCATGGCCGAAGCCAACAAGGCGTTCTCCCACTTCCGGTTCTAAAACAACCCAGTCGAAGCGAAAATTGAAAAGCCCCGCCAATGTTTTGGCGGGGCTTTTTTTGTGGTGGTGGCAGGTCCACCGACATGCCACCAATCGGTTCCCCGAACCGAACACATAAATAGTTAGCCGCTTTGCGGCTATGGTTCAGGGGACCTGCCACCAAAAACCCTCATTGACTCAATAAGAGTCGCGCATTGGCTCCGTAGGTCAGTTTGGTGTTAGGGTCGAATTGTACCTTTAGGGCATGAGCCTGTAAGTTGGTCGGCACGAGGATATTGTGTTTCACCTGCACATGATCGTTACTGAGGGGAATTCGGTTGCACGACCAAACGGTGGGGTCGTCCCAATTGCCCGCTTTCACGCTGTAGAGCGGCCCCGAACAAATTTGTACCACAAACATATCCTGAATACACTGCTTACTGTCTTTTACCACAAACGTTTGGCTGGTTGTGGGCGACACCACCACCGTTCGCGAGGCCGGTGCCGTGAAACTCAGATTGCCAGGGCTGCTCCAGACATAATCGCTGATAAACGAAGCCGTGAGCGTGGCCGATTGCCCGGTATTGAGCGTCAGGGTCTGAACAATATCCACGTCTTTCATGATCGTGAACTGGTCGGCAATCGAGAATGAACTGGAAGGAGTAGTCTGTAAGAACTTAGCATCGAGCCGATTATCTTCTATTTCCATGTAAAATGAACCGCCTTTTCCTTTTACCGAATAATCAGTTGCCATCACAATATGGTTAGTTGTGGGTGGGTTCTGGGTAAGGGCCCCCGCTGACCCCGTCACGACGTAAATAGTACCCTGTTTGGTTTTGGCCGAGGTATTTTTGTAGGCACATGAAGTAGAAGACTCGTATCTACCTGTACTTTCATCACCCGGATAGCGATAGGTACTGATATTACTGGCTGAAATTAACGAGGATGAAGTTGGCTCATATTGGTCGTGAATCGGGAACGACCGTTCATAGCCGTGACTGTGGCCCGTCAGTACTAAATCGACTCCAAACCCCTCCAAAATAGGGTTAAGTGTAGTTCGGAGCGGGATCAGATCAGCCTCTGTATCGGAGTTGTGTGAACCTTTTGTATAGGGTGGAAAGTGCATATAGACAATCTTCCATTTTTTAGTTGTAGCGGCTAAATCAGCTTTTAGCCACTGTATCTGTGGATGATTGTCCGTGCCAATATCAAGTCTTTTTTCCACTCCGCCCACCTCCTGCGTACCGTAACTATCGAGCATCACGAAATGGATGGGGCCATAATCAAACGAATACCATTCTTCCGTGTTTGCCTGAACGGAAGAGTGAGAGTTGAAGGTTGTGGGCAAGGTAAAATTCTGGAAATAGGCAAAAGCCGGGAAGGCCGCTACTGTTACCGTTCCTGTTACCGGTCCTGATACCGTTCCCCCACGAGATCTTGCTTCATTGCCTCTGTTGTCATTATAATCGTGATTACCCGGTACTGTATATAACATACAGTTTTTCAGTAAATTATCTTTGTATGGATTGAAAAACTTGGTCTGATAAGTCGGGTCGTCGCCATCATAGGAATTGTCGCCAATAAGCATCCAGAGATCGGTGGGAGTATTACCCCGGTAGGCCAGAAATCCATCACGCACTTTGCTTTGATTATTATCAACCTCATTGTTACCACAATCGCCGAAGGATGCAATCCTGATTTTCCGTTTGGTATCGGAGAGAGGAGCAGTCAGAAAATAGTTATTCGCTCCCTGTTCCAGCACCGTGGTCGAAGTGCCAACCGAATAAAAATACTGCTTATCGGCAACGAGACCCGTTATGCGGATTTCATGTTCGGTGGTGCTGCCTAGTTCGGCCACATTACCCGACAAGGCACTCGTTGCCAGCCCATAGGTCACCCGGCCTACCGTGGGCACGTTGGTGCGCCATCGGATGGTGGCCGCCGTTTGCCCGCCCAATTGCAGGTATGGCCCTCGCGTGATGATAGGTGTACCTAAATTCTGCTGCTGCAGTTCCATATTGAAGCGAATGTCAGAGCTAAACGACGCAGTCTGATGCACCTCTACCGCAATCAAGTTCAGGCCCTCCTGTAACCAGCCCGCCTGCACCGTCACAGGCTTCCAGACCAGTTCTTCGGCATCGTCGGGAATTGCCGTGGCGGTTGTCGAATATGTGGGCGAAGTGGGCAGATTTTCCCGCACCCGCTCAATACCGTTAATATAGATCACCAAGCCATCGTCGCGCTGGTATTGCATGGTAAACGACGAACTGGAAACGTTGGTCAGATTGATGGTCTTTCTGAAATAAGTCGTGATCGATTTGGCAGCACAGGTCAGACAACTGGGCGTTGTTGCAGTGCCGCTTACACACTGATTTACACAAGTTCCGCCTTCGCTGACTATCGATGGGCTTCCCGGCCCCTGCCCACCATACCCAAAGGGCGAAGGACCACCATACCAAGGGGTGCTTGTGTCGTTGAAGCCTAGATCACTTTTCCAGGTCGCAAGCGGATCACTGGACGTTACTAAATATTGCCAGTTGGCCCCACTAATAAAAGTAGACGAAACCGGAGATGCCGCCTGACTTTGAACCAATTGCATATTGAAACGAATGTCGGAGCTGGTTGGTGACAGTTGATGCACTTCCACAGCAATCAGATTCTGGCCTTCCTGTAGCCAGCCAGCCGCAATGCTCACAGGCACCCAAGCCACCTCATCGGCATCGGAGGGGAAGGCCGTAGCAGTTGTTGAGTGACTGATTGTAGTCGGAAACGCGGGCAAATTCTCCCGCACCCGCTCGATACCGTTGACATAGATTACCAGACCGTCGTCGCGCTGATAGTGCATGGTGAACGTTGAGCTGGAAACGTTGGTCACATTTATCGTCTTCCGGAAATAGGTCGTTATTTCTTTGGCAGCGCAGGTCAGACAACTTGGGGTTGTGGCTGTGCCACTCACGCACTGATTCACACAGGTGCCACCTTCGCTGGCAACAGAGATTGCACTTGGCCCCTGTCCGCCATAGCCCAGGGGGGAAGGGCCGCCGTACCAGGGTGCACTCGTATCATTAAAACCCAGATCGCTTTTCCAGGTCGAAGCAGGCGCACCCGAAGCAACTAAGTACTGCCAGCTCGTGCCACTGGCAATTAGTGTGGTTGAGGTCTGGGCTACCGACAGCGAAGTGGTCAGGCATAGCAGCACCAGCAGTGGAATCGTTTTCATTGGTCAGGAATTAAAAGGTGTCGCATTATGTGAGGCTATTCGTTTGTAGTTCAGTGCTATTCCTATAGATCATCAAGGAAATGGAGAGACAAAGTTTAGTAAATAGCAGGGAGAAATCATATTAAATTTATAATTATTTATAGTTTTTATATAATTATTATAAAGAGACTACATGCAATTAGCCATTAGTTTCAGAGAGCGTACTATACAACTCTCTTCAGTTTGCTAGCCGGGCTATTCAATTTCAGGTAATTGATAGGATCTAACAGCCAGTTATCTGTTCAATTTTTGCTGCTTGCGCTAATCCATTGAACCTTCAGGACCCATTTTTGAGTTTTCATGCCATGAATGAGCGATTTCGTTACTGGCTCAAGCGAGTAGGCTGGCTGGGCTTCCTTTTCTTCCTGGTAAAAGGCCTTCTCTGGATACTAATCCCGTATCTGATTGCCAAAGGATTTCTGTCGAAATGACTTCTTTCGATCACTCTATCAGTCTGCTCAACTGAGAAAATTACAACCCTGCCCCTACCCAATATGCTACCTTTTAACAATCGCTTAATTAGGTTGATGCTTTGATTCTAAATTGTTTTTGCGTAATTTTGCGTCCTAATTGTGAAAATGGACGTTTCGTATCCACAAACGCTCATCACGGTTCTGTACTAATCAACTACATTTCTCAAATACTATTATGGCAACTGATCTCCGATACCTCCGCAACATTGGTATCGCTGCTCACATTGACGCCGGTAAAACGACGACAACCGAGCGTATCCTGTATTACGCTGGTGTGAGTCACAAAATTGGCGAGGTACACGAAGGTGCTGCAACCATGGACTGGATGGAGCAGGAGCAAGAGCGTGGTATCACGATCACTTCGGCGGCTACTACTGTTGACTGGACCTACCGCGATCAGAAATATCACGTAAACATCATTGACACCCCGGGCCACGTTGACTTCACCGTTGAAGTGAACCGTTCCCTGCGTGTTTTGGATGGTTTGGTTTTCCTGTTCTCCGCCGTCGACGGTGTAGAACCACAGTCGGAAACCAACTGGCGTTTGGCTAACAACTATAACGTAGCTCGTTTGGGCTTCGTGAACAAAATGGACCGTTCGGGTGCCGACTTCCTCAATGTAGTGAAGCAGGTACGCGAAATGCTGGGTAGCCATGCCGTTCCACTTCAGTTGCCAATCGGTGCCGAAAACGAATTCAAAGGCGTTGTTGACCTCATTAACTTCCGGGGTATCATCTGGAACGAGAATGACAAAGGCATGACGTTCACCGAAATTCCTGTTCCCGACGATATGGTTGAAGAGGCTACCGAGTGGCGCGAGAAATTGCTCGAAGCCGTAGCCGAATTTGATGATACGTTGATGGAGAAGTATTTCGAAGATCCAGCCTCGATCACTGAAGCCGAAATTCTGAAAGCCCTCCGCGAGGCAACCATCGCCATGAAAGTGGTTCCGATGCTGTGCGGTTCGTCGTTCAAAAACAAAGGTGTACAAACCATGCTCGACTATGTGATGGCCCTGTTGCCTTCACCAATGGACAAGCCGGAAATTATTGGTACAAACCCCGATACGGAGGCCGAAGCCATTCGTCACCCAACCGAATCTGATCCGTTTGCGGCATTGGCGTTTAAAATCGCTACTGACCCTTACGTGGGTCGTTTATGTTTCGTGCGGGCTTACTCAGGTGTGCTTGATTCAGGTTCATACGTATTGAACACCCGGTCGGGCAACAAGGAGCGTATCTCGCGGATTTTCCAGATGCACGCCAACAAGCAAAACCAGATCGACAAACTGCGGGCTGGTGATATTGGTGCCGTAGTTGGTTTCAAGGACATCAAAACGGGTGATACCCTGTGCGATGAGAAGAATCCAATCGTTCTGGAATCAATGGTATTCCCCGATCCCGTTATCGGTTATGCCATCGAGCCGAAGAAAACTGCCGATCAGGACAACTTCTCGAAGGCCATTGGTAAGTTGATCGAAGAAGACCCAACGCTTAAAGTTGAGTCGAATGAGGAGACTGGCCAAACCATCATACGGGGTATGGGTGAGCTTCACCTTGAGATCATCATCGACCGTATGCGTCGTGAGTTCAAGGTTGAAGTGAATCAGGGTGCTCCGCAGGTAGCTTACAAAGAGAAACTGACCAAGAAGTTTGAACACCGTGAGGTCTATAAAAAGCAAACAGGTGGTCGTGGTAAATTTGCCGACATTCTGTTCGAGATTTCGCCACGCGACGAAGAAGATGGGGTTGTGAAGCCCGGTCTTCAATTTGTGAACGGCATTGTGGGTGGTGTGATTCCAAAAGAATTTATCCCTGCCGTACAGAAAGGTTTCGCCGAATCGATGCAAAACGGCCCATTGGCTGGTTACCCGCTCGACTCGATGAAGGTTCGCCTGTATCACGGTTCATACCACGACGTTGACTCCGACTCACTGTCGTTTGAATTAGCGGCCCGTATCGGTTTCCGCGAGGCAGCCCGTCACGCCGGTCCGAAAATTCTTGAGCCAATCATGGCTGTTGAAGTATTGACTCCTGAAGAATATACCGGCCCGATCACGGGTGACCTGAACCGTCGCCGGGGTATCATGAAGGGTATGGATACTCGCGCTGGTTCGCAGGTAATTAAGGCTGACGTTCCCCTGTCGGAACTGTTCGGTTATATCACGGAACTCCGCACCATGTCATCAGGCCGTGCCACGGCTAACCTGACATTCGCTCACTACGAAGTACTGCCAAACAACTTGGCGGAAGGCGTAGTTGCCAAGGCGAAGGGAACAGTTCACGCATAATTGATTAAAAACAAAGTAAAAAGGGATAGCTTTCGGGCTAACCCTTTTTTATTGAAGGATAAATTCTTACCTTTGCACCCTCAAAACGGGTCGGGGAGTAAATGGTTCTTTCCCAATTCCGTTCTTTTACCCCAAAACGAACCAAGTATAATGAGCCAAAAAATTCGCATCAAGCTGAAGTCGTTCGACCACATGTTGGTTGATAAATCAGCCGAGAAAATTGTAAAGGCAGTGAAATCGACGGGTGCCATTGTTAGTGGCCCGATCCCACTGCCAACCAACAAAGAGATCTACACTGTACTTCGGTCACCACACGTGAATAAGAAGTCGAGGGAGCAGTTTCAGCTTTGCACCTACAAGCGTCTGGTTGACATTTATTCAACGTCGGCCAAGACTGTTGATGCCCTGATGAAACTGGAGTTGCCCAGCGGTGTTGATGTAGAAATCAAGGTTTAAGTGAGGGTTGCTTCGTAACAGAAGCAACAGAAACATACATCGGGTGAAGGTCCGAAAGGAAACCACATCTGGCATTCACAGGAAGTAAGGCGCAGTCATGCGTCGGTACGGCTGTCTGAAAGGTCAGGTGTTTTTGCGCCTGACCTTTTTATGTTTCGGGAGTAAATGCAAAACGTGGCTTGCAGTTTCCGCTGAAAATCACTACTTTTGCGGCTCCGTTTTCGGAGAGGAGTACAATTTTTCAAACTTTTTCCTGCTTACAACAAAAAAAATGTCTGGTTTAATAGGAAAAAAAATCGGGATGACCAGTGTGTACAATGCGGACGGGCAGGCTCTGGCATGTACAGTCATTGAAACTGGTCCCTGTGTCGTCACTCAGGTACGTACTGAGGAAAAAGACGGCTATGAAGCTGTGCAGCTTGGCTTCGGTGAGAAGCGTGAGAAAAGCACAAACAAGCCGCAAATGGGCCACTTCAAAAAGGCTGGCACCACCCCAAAACGCAAGTTGGTCGAATTCAAAGAATTCAAAGACAAACTCGATTTGGGACAAACACTGCAAGTTTCCGACGTATTTGTCGAAGGCGATTCTGTAGATGTTGTGGGCACGTCGAAAGGAAAGGGTTTTCAGGGCGTTGTAAAACGTCATGGCTTTGCCGGTGTGGGTGGTCAAACCCACGGACAGCACAACCGGGGTCGCCACCCAGGTTCAATTGGTGCCTGTTCGTTCCCATCACGGGTATTCAAAGGTCTGCGGATGGCAGGTCGGACAGGTGGTAACCGGGTAACGGTTCAAAACCTGAAGGTGCTGCGGGTTATGGCTGACCAAAACCTGCTTGTTGTTAGTGGTTCGGTTCCGGGCGCCAAAAATTCATTCGTAATTATCGAAAAGTAAGGACATGGAAGCAATCGTATATAACAGCAAAGGCGAGGATACGGGCAAGAAGGTTACGCTGCCAGAAACCATTTTCGGCATTGAACCAAACGAACACGCGATTTATTTAGACGTGAAGCAGTACCTGGCCAACCAGCGTCAGGGAACACACAAGTCGAAAGAGCGTGCCGAGATCAACCGGTCAACCCGGAAAATCAAGAAGCAAAAAGGAACGGGCGGTGCTCGTGCCGGTAGCTTGAAATCACCCGTTTTCGTTGGTGGTGGCCGTGTTTTCGGTCCCCGTCCCCGCGATTACAGCTTCAAGCTGAACAAGAAAGTGAAATCATTGGCGCGTCAGTCGGCCTACGCCGTCAAAGCGCAGGAGAACAGTATCTCTGTCATTGATACCATCGCATTCGACGCTCCCCGTACGAAAAGTTACATTGAGTTTTTGAACGCGCTCTCGGTTTCTGACCGGAAAACGTTGCTCATTCTACCCGACGTAAATGCCAATGTGGTGTTGTCGAGCCGGAACGTACAGAAAGCAAAAGTGATGACGGCCAATCAGGTTAGCACGTATGACCTGATGAATGCGGATCGTCTGCTGATTAGTGAAGAAGCGCTGTCAACCATCCAAACTCTTTTTGAGCAACAATCATGAGCGTTCTAAAAAGACCAATTATCACGGAAAAAATGACAGCCCAGTCTAAGATTGGAAAGTATGCTTTCGAGGTGGAGAAATCTGCCAACAAAGTTGAAATCGGTAAGGCTGTCGAGAAAATGTACAGTGTTAGTGTAACATCTGTACGGACGATGACTACGCTCGGAAAAAAGAAGAGCAAAAACATCAAAGGTCGCATTGTAAGCGGTATGACCTCAACAACCAAAAAAGCCATTGTAACGGTAGCGGAGGGTGAAGTAATCGACATCTACGCTGACCTCTAACAAGGCGGTTGCACTGAAACGCACAAAAAGAAAATGGGAGTTAAAAAACTTAAACCAGTAACGCCCGGTACCCGCTTTCGCGTAGCACCGGACTTTGCCGAGATCACCCACAGCAAGCCTACCAAGAGTTTGCTCGAACCCCTTAAAAGGTCAGGTGGTCGGAATGATTCGGGACGTATGACAATGCGCTACATGGGCGGTGGTCATAAGAAAATGTACCGGATCATCGACTTCAAGCGGAATAAGCCTGAAGTATCGGCACAGGTCATGACCATTGAGTATGACCCAAACCGCTCGGCCCGTATTGCCCTCGTGCAGTATGAAGACGGCGAAAAACGCTATATCATCGCCCCACAAGGTTTGACCGTTGGTCAGACAATCCGTTCGGGTGAAGGTGTAACTCCCGATGTGGGAAATGCCATGATGATGTCGCTGATGCCAATCGGTACGATCATTCACAACATCGAGCTGACACCAGGTAAAGGAGCTTCAATGGCTCGTTCGGCCGGTACGTATGCTCAGTTGGTTGGTCGCGAAGAGAGGTATGTGATCATCCGGTTGCCATCGGGCGAAACCCGCCGGGTTTTGAGCAACTGTATGGCAACGGTTGGTTCGGTATCGAACCCAGACCACATGAACGTTGTGATGGGCAAAGCTGGCCGTATGCGCTGGTTAGGCCGTCGTCCACGGGTTCGGGGTGTTGCCATGAATCCAGTCGATCACCCAATGGGTGGTGGCGAGGGCAGGGCATCGGGTGGTCACCCACGCTCACGTAACGGGCAGTTCGCCAAGGGTCAAAAGACCCGTGCTCCTAAGAAAGCATCAAGCAAGTTGATCATTAGCCGACGGAAAAAATAATATAAAATGGCACGTTCACTCAAGAAAGGTCCCTATATAGATTTCCGTCTGGACAATAAAGTTCAGGCCCAAAATCTATCGGGCAAGAAGTCGGTCATCAAAACCTGGTCACGCCGTTCGATGATCTCCCCGGATTTCGTTGGACACACGTTCGCCGTTCACAACGGTAATAAGTTCATCCCGGTGTATGTAACGGAAAATATGGTTGGTCACAAACTCGGTGAGTTTGCCCCAACCCGCAACTTCCGTGGTCACGTAGCGAAGAAAGATAAGGGCAAACGGTAATAAGATGGAAGCAGTAGCAAAATTAAAGAACGTGCCCTCTTCGCCCCGCAAAATGCGGTTGATAGCCGACCTGATTCGCGGTCAGCGCGTGAGCCGGGCACTCGGCATCCTGAAATACCAGCCCCAACAGGGTGCTGACGTATTGCAGAAGGTGCTTTTGTCGGCAGTTGCCAACTGGCAGCAAAAAAACACCGAGTCCAGCATTGAAGATGCGGATCTATATGTGAAAACGGTATTTGTTGATGGCGGCCCGATGCTCAAGCGTCTGCGCCCTGCTCCACAAGGCCGTGGTCACCGGATTCGGAAGCGGTCGAACCACATTACATTGGTTGTTGACAGCGCAGCAATGCCGGAAGAATTGGAACAAATGACGCAAACCCAGGAAAACGAGTCATAGCACATGGGACAGAAAGTTAATCCGGTTGGTTTTCGGCTTGGTATCGTCCGTGGTTGGGACTCAAGCTGGTATGGCGGCAAAGAATTCGCCGAGAAACTGGTCGAAGACGAAAAAATTAGAAAATACATCGCGGCTCGTATTCCGAAAGGAGCGATTTCGCGGGTAGTGATCGAGCGTACCCTGAAGCGGATTACTCTCACTATTCATACGGCTCGTCCGGGTATTGTGATTGGTAAAGGCGGTGGCGAGGTTGACAAGATCAAAGAAGAGTTGAAAAAGATCACCGGTAAGGACGTTCAGATCAACATCTTCGAGATTAAACGCCCCGAAATCGACGCCAAATTGATCGGTGAAGCCATCGCTCAACAGTTGCAGGCTCGTATTTCCTTCCGTCGCGCCATGAAGCAGGCTATTCAGGCTGCCATGCGTGTTGGCGCACAGGGTATAAAGGTGAAACTGTCGGGTCGTTTGGGAGGTGCCGAAATGGCCCGTACCGAGCAGTACAAAGAAGGTCGTGTTCCTCTGCACACACTTCGCGCTGACATTGATTACGCTATCTCAGAAGCCCAGACGGTCTATGGTAAGATCGGAATTAAAGTTTGGGTGTTCAAGGGAGAGATCTATGGCAAGCGTGACTTGTCGCCGGCTGCGTTGGCAACTGCTGCTGCTGCTGGTGAGCGTTCTACGGGCGACCGTGGTAATGACCGTGGCGACCGTCGTGGCCCACGTGGCGACCGCGATGGTAACGACCGGGGTGGCCGTGGCCGCAACGACCGTGGTGGTAATGACCGTGGTGGTCCTGGTGGTAACCGTGGCGGTGGTGGTGCCGGTGGCAATCGCGGTGGCGGTGGTGCCGGTGGCAATCGCGGTGGCGGTGGTGGAGGAGGAAGACGATAAATGAGTTTTAGTTAAAAGTTAACCATTAAGAAGTAGGCTCAAATCAATCTCTTAAGGAACAACTATTAACTCTTAACTGAAAACTACTAACTTCTTATTTAAGATGTTACAGCCAAGAAGAACCAAATTCCGTAAGATGCACAAGGGCAAGATCAAAGGTCTTGCCACCCGTGGCCAAGAGATTGCATTCGGTACGTTTGCTATCAAATCGCTGGAGCAGGGTTGGATTACGGCCCGTCAGATTGAAGCAGCCCGTATCTCAGTAACTCGTGCTATGAAGCGTGAAGGACAAGTCTGGATTCGTATTTTCCCTGACAAGCCAATCACCAAGAAACCCGCCGAAGTGCGGATGGGTAAAGGTAAAGGTGCTCCCGAATACTGGGTAGCCGTTATCAAGCCCGGCACTATCCTGTTCGAAACAACAGGTGTTCCCTTAGAAACGGGTATGGAAGCGTTGCGGTTAGCAGCCCAAAAATTGCCCGTTCGCACAAAGTTCATTGTACGTCGCGACTATCAGGAACAAGACTAAACAAGACATCTGATTCGGGGCTGCTGGTCGGCTTAAACCGTCACCAGCAGTCAACAATCGCAGAATCGTCATGAAAAAGGAAGAAATCAAGGCCCTTTCAGCCGAGCAGTTGAAAGATCAGATCTCGGCAGAAGAGAACCGATTACTGAAACTAAAGTTTGCTCATGCTGTATCGCCCATCGAAAACCCGATGCGTATCCGTGAGGCCCGCAAACTGATTGCCCGTTTACACACGGAGCTAACCACTAAAACGCGCCAGGCACAAACAGCCGAATAGTCTATACTACGATGGAAGCACAGCAAGTAGATCAGCCCCAGTCGGAGCAAGCCGTTTCGGTGGAGCGTAGTGCTCGGAAAGAGCGAGTTGGGCGTGTGGTAAGCAATAAAATGCAAAAGACCATCACCGTTGCGGTCGACCGTAAGGTGAAGCACCCCATGTACGGTAAGTTTATGAACCGTACCACGAAGTTCATGGCTCACGACGAAAACAATGATTGCGGTATCGGTGATACGGTTCGCATTATGGAAACCCGTCCGTTGAGCAAAAACAAGCGTTGGAGATTAGTCGAAATTATCGAAAAAGCCAAGTAAGTCATGCTACAGCAAGAATCAAGATTAGGCGTAGCCGATAACAGTGGTGCCAAAGAGGTACTGGTTATCCGCGTGCTGGGCGGTACGGGCAAGCGATATGCATCGGTAGGCGACAAAATTGTTGTTACCGTGAAGCAGGCTCTCCCGTCGAGCAACATGAAAAAGGGAACGGTATCGAAAGCTGTTGTGGTTCGGACCAAAAAGGAAATACGCCGGAAAGACGGTTCGTATATTCGGTTTGAAGACAATGCCGCCGTTTTGCTTAACAATAACGACGAGCCACGCGGCACCCGCATTTTCGGGCCAGTTGCCCGTGAGCTGCGCGAGAAGCAATTTATGAAGATCGTTTCTTTAGCCCCGGAAGTACTGTAAGATGGAAAAGAAGAAAGCAAAATTTCACATCAAAACGGGCGATACCGTTGTGGTGATCGCTGGTAACTCAAAAGGTCAGCAGGGAACAGTAACGGAAGTGCTGGTTGAGAAAGAGCGTGCTAAAATTGAGGGGGTCGCCATGATCACCAAGCACATCAAACCAACCGCACAAAGCCCGCAAGGGAGCTTACTTCAGACGGAAGGTACGGTTCACATCAGTAATTTGATGTTGATCGACCCCGCCACCAAACAGCCGACGCGCACAGGTCGCCGGATGAATGAGAACGGTAAGTTACAGCGGTACTCGAAGAAGACCGACAAATTTATTTAATCGGTCTGGTAGTTAATCACCATTAAACGAGTCAAGAAAGTGGCAACGCCAAGACTAAAAGAGAAATATCTCAATGAGGTGGTCGCCCAGTTGAAAGACAAGTTTCAGTATAAGTCGGTTATGCAAGTACCGCGCCTGAGCAAAATTGTCGTCAACAAGGGAATTGGAGCCGCCGTTGCAGATAAGAAATTAGTAGATGTAGGAGTGGAAGAACTGACTCAGATCACGGGTCAAAAAGCTGTTCCAACCATCGCTAAGAAAGCCGTTTCGAACTTCAAGCTTCGGGAGGGAATGCCAATTGGTGCGAAAGTAACGCTCCGTGGCGACAAGATGTACGAATTTCTGGATCGTTTGACGGCAGTTGCACTGCCCCGCGTTCGAGACTTCAAAGGCATCAGCGATAAAGGGTTCGACGGTCGGGGCAACTACACGTTTGGTGTGCAGGAGCAGATCATCTTCCCGGAGATCAGTATCGATAAGGTATCGCGTATTTCGGGAATGGACATCACGTTCGTAACGACAGCCAACTCAGACAACGAAAGTTATGAGTTGCTCAAGGCCCTCGGAATGCCATTTGCCAGCAGCAAGAAATAAGCTATAACGCACAAAGACATGGCAAAAGAATCAATCAAAGCACGGGAGCGGAAGCGTGAAGCAACAGTGGCCAAGTATGCCACCAAGCGGGCGGCTCTCAAAGCAGCAGGCGATTATGCTGGTTTAGACAAGCTGCCCCGCAATGCATCACCTGTTCGGTTGCACAACCGTTGTAAACTAACAGGCCGCCCCAGAGGCTATATGCGCAAGTTTGGTATTTCACGGGTAACATTCCGCGAAATGGCCAGTGCAGGCAAGATTCCGGGCGTAACGAAGTCAAGCTGGTAGTTGCTAACTCTTATACACGAGGAAGATGAACACAGATCCAATTGCAGACTATCTGACCCGCATCAGAAACGCTATCCGTGCCAAGCACCGGATTGTGGAGATCCCTGCATCCAACATAAAGAAAGAAATCACAAAAGTTCTGTTTGACAAAGGGTTCATCCAGAATTACAAGTTCGACGAAAACGGCCCGCAAGGAGTGATCAAGATCGCTTTGAAGTACAACGCCGTGACGAAGCAACCCGCCATCGTTGACCTCCAGCGCATCAGCCGCCCCGGTCTTCGTCAGTATCGGGGTGCCGACAACCTGCCGCGCATTTTGAACGGCCTTGGTGTTGCCATCGTATCGACTTCTAAAGGTGTAATGACTGACAAAGAAGCTAAAACGATGAACGTAGGTGGTGAAGTGTTGTGTTACGTTTATTAATCCATTGAACAAACAATGTCTCGCGTAGGTAAAAAACCAATCGCTCTGCCCAGTGGCGTTACGTTGTCCATCGACAATGGCAACATCGTAACCGTGAAAGGCCCCAAAGGTTCTCTTTCGCAAACGGTCGATCCCGATATTTCGGTGGCCATTGAGGAAGGCAACATTCAAGTCTCACGCCCCACCGACCAGAAGCGTCACAAAGCACTTCACGGTTTGTATCGTGCTTTGATGAACAACATGGTGGTTGGTGTTAGCACCGGCTACCGTACTGAAATGGAAATTGTTGGCGTTGGTTACAAAGCCACAGTTGCCAATAACGTACTTGAATTGCAGCTTGGCTATTCGCACAACGTATTTGTGGCGATGCCGACTGAAATCAAAGTAACAGCCATCACCGAAAAAGGTCAAAACCCAAAGGTTATCCTGGAAGGTATCGACAAGCAATTGATCGGCGACGTAGCTGCAAAAATTCGCTCACTCCGCAAGGTTGAGCCATACAAAGGCAAAGGTATCCGCTTCGTGGGTGAAGTCATTCGCCGGAAAGCTGGTAAGTCTTCGTCCAAGAAATAAGACTCATCGCCTATTTGGTCGGTATCAAATAACATGGCAACGAATAAAGCTGAACGGCGTCAACGGATCAAATACTCGATCCGCGCCAAGGTATCAGGAACGGCAGAACGCCCTCGCCTGTCCGTATTTCGCTCGAACACAGCGATCTACGCGCAACTTATCGACGATGTTGCTGGTCATACACTGGCCTCTGCATCTTCAACTGAGTTGAAATCAGAAGTTAACGGCTTTACGGTGGACGTAGCCAAGCAAGTAGGTCAGCGGATTGCCGAAAAAGCAGCCGCCAAAGACATCACAGCCGTGGTGTTCGATCGAAACGGCTATCTGTACCACGGTAAAGTGAAAGCATTGGCCGACGGTGCCCGCGAGGGTGGCCTCAAATTCTAAGGCAAACATGGTAACGAACGCAAGACCTTCAAAAGTAAACGAGTCCGATCTGAAAGAGCGCGTAGTCGCTATCAACCGTGTAGCCAAGGTTGTGAAAGGTGGTCGTCGGTTTAGCTTCTCGGCCATCGTTGTGGTCGGTGATGGTAATGGAGTGGTTGGATACGGACTTGGCAAAGCCAACGAAGTGACCGACGCTATTGCCAAAGGCACAGAAGATGCCAAGAAAAATTTGCTGCAAATCTCTTTGTTGAAGCACACGGTGCCTCACGAGATGGAAGGCAAGTTTAGTGGTGGATTCGTGCTGCTGAAACCAGCCGCTCCGGGTACGGGTGTAATTGCCGGTGGTGCCATGCGCGCTGTACTGGAAAGTGCCGGTATCCGCGACGTATTGGCGAAGTCGAAAGGCTCGTCGAACCCGCACAACGTGGTAAAAGCAACAATCAACGCCCTGCAAAAGATGCGTGCGCCCCATCAGGTGGCCTTCCAGCGCGGTGTGAAATTGTCAAAAGTGTTTAACGGCTAAACGGATCGCATCATGGCACGAGTACGTATCACACAGGTTCGGAGCATTATAGACCGTCCGCAAACCCAGAAAAACGCGATCAAATCGCTTGGCTTGGGTAAGATTAATCGGTACATTGAGCTGGACGAAACACCAGCTATTGCCGGTGTTATTAACAAGGTAAAGCACCTTGTTAAAGTAGAAGAAATCTAAGTCAACTACATTGTTGGCTATGTGGTTTGCGGTTTGCAATTCTTTTTACGAATTTTGCAGGCTGCAAACCACAATTGTACGTAATAAAGCAAAATAAAATGAATTTAAGCAACCTTAAACCGGCTAAGGGTTCTACCAAAGAGCGCAAGCGAGTCGGTCGCGGACAAGGCTCTGGAATGGGTGGGACATCTACCCGTGGTCACAAAGGAGCACAATCACGCTCCGGCTACAGCCGTAAATTACACTTTGAAGGTGGTCAAATGCCCCTTCAGCGTCGGGTGCCAAAGTTTGGCTTTAAAAATCCGACCCGCGTTGAGTACAAGCCAATCAATCTGGACACGCTCCAGGCATTGTTTGAGAAAACAAACGCTGCCGTTATTGATGCTGCTTTACTCCAGCAAAATGGTTTGATGGGCAAAGGCGACCTGATCAAAATCCTGAATCGTGGCGAATTGACGGCTGCTGTCGAAGTTCACGCTCATGGTTTCTCAGCCAGTGCCAAAGAGGCCATCGAAAAAGCCGGCGGTAAGGCCATTGTGCCTGAATACGGAAAACAGGAAGAGAAGAATTAACTTGTGAGCACGGCAACGGCCTGAAATCTTTATGAATCGTCTTATCACCACGCTCAAAAATATTTTCTCAATAGAAGAGTTGCGGACTCGTCTCCTCAATACACTATTGTTTATTACGGTTTTCCGTCTGGGTTCGGCCATCGTGCTGCCCGGCGTTGACCCCAAACGTCTGAACCTGAACCCGCAAGGACTTTTGGGTTTGTTAGACACCTTTTTGGGTGGTGCCTTCAGCAAAGCGTCAATCTTTGCATTGGGTATAATGCCGTATATCTCGGCCTCTATTGCCATTCAGCTTTTGACGCTGGCCCTACCGTACTTTCAAAAAATGCAGAAGGAAGGCGAATCTGGCCGGAAAAAACTCAACCAGATTACGCGGGTTCTTACTATTGGTGTAACAGCCGTACAGGCACTGACATACATTCAAACAACGATTCCATCGGATGCACTGTTTATTGACCGAGGCTTGTTTACCATCTCGTCTCTGTTTATTCTGACAGCCGGTACAATTTTCTGTATGTGGTTAGGTGAGCGGATCACGGATAAAGGTATTGGAAACGGTATCTCGATGATCATCATGATCGGTATCGTATCTCGCTTTCCGGGTGCAATCATGGGTGAATTTGGCTCACGTGGATCTTCAGGTCTCTTGATCTTTGTACTGGAAATTGTTGCCCTGTACTTCGTAGTGATGGGTGCGGTTGTTTTAACACAAGCTGTGCGTCGGATTCCTATTCAGTATGCCAAGCAAGTTATCGGGAATAAGGTTGTGGGCGGTCAGCGGCAGTATTTGCCACTGAAACTGAACGCGGCTGGTGTAATGCCGATCATCTTTGCGCAGGCTCTGATGTTTATTCCGACGTATGTAGCCGGCCTGTTCGCCGAGAAAAGCGACTTTGCTGCTTCGGTGCAGAACGCTTTCTCAAGCTATACAAGCTGGCAGTATAACGTACTGTTCGCCCTGTTGATCATCATCTTTACGTTCTTCTACACAGCCATCTCGGTGAACCCGGTTCAGATTGCTGATGACATGAAGCGGAGCGGTGGTTTCATTCCGGGTGTTAAGCCAGGTCTTGCTACCTCAGAATACATTGGTTTGGTATTAGATCGGATCACGTTGCCGGGTGCTATAATGCTCGCCATCGTTGCCATTCTGCCTGCCATTGCCAACCTGTTAGGTATGACTACTGGTTTCTCCCAGTTCTTTGGGGGCACATCACTGTTAATTATGGTTGGTGTGGTACTCGATACCCTTCAGCAAGTGGAGAGTTACCTGCTCATGCGTCGGTACGAAGGTCTGATGAAGTCGGGTCGCGTACAGGGACGCGCTGAAACGGTTGCTGCCTAATGTCTGCTAAGAGTAACATGATTTACCTCAGGAGCGATGAGGAGCTTGACTTGATCAAGGAAAGTGCTCAGGTTCTGGGGAAAGCACACGCTGAGGTTGCCAAGCTTGTTCGTCCGGGTGTTACCACGCGGGAACTGGATGAGGTTGCTGAAACGTTTATTCGAGATAGGGGTGGCGTTCCATCCTTCAAAGGGTTCAATAAGTTTCCGGCTTCACTGTGTATTTCCATTAATGATGTGGTCGTACATGGGTTTCCAAGCCGATACGAACTCCGCGACGGCGACATTATCTCGATTGACTGTGGAGTACAACTCAACGGCTATCATAGCGATAGTGCCTACACCTACCCCGTTGGGGAAGTAAGCCTTTCGGTTCGCAAACTGCTGGTTCGGACAAAAGAGTCTCTGTACTTAGGTTTGGAGAAAGCCATTGATGGCAACCGGGTTGGCGACATAGGGTTTGCAATCCAATCGTATGTAGAGCGTTTCGGTTACTCGGTTGTCCGGGAATTGGTCGGACACGGAGTTGGAAAGAGTCTGCATGAGGCTCCCGAAGTACCCAACTACGGTAAGCGGGGTCAGGGCGTGAAGTTGAAAGAGGGAATGGTGCTGGCGATTGAACCGATGATCAACTTCGGCAAAAAAGGCATTACTCAGGACAAAGATGGCTGGACAATTCGCACGGCGGATCGAAAACCATCGGCCCACTTTGAACACACGGTTGCCGTACGGAAAGGCAAGGCGGAAATACTGACAACCTTCCAATATATTGAGGAGGTAACAGCAAATACCAGCCTGGCAATCGAGCTTAACAGCCCTGTAGCAGTTTAAAAAGGAATATGGCGAAGCAGAATTCAATAGAACAGGACGGCGTTATTTTGGAGGCCTTATCGAATGCAATGTTCCGGGTAGAACTGGCCAACAAGCACGAGGTAATTGCTCACATATCGGGTAAAATGCGGATGAACTACATCAAGATTCTGCCCGGTGATCGTGTGAAGTTAGAAATGTCGCCTTACGATTTGAGTAAGGCGCGAATTGTGTACCGATACAAATAATTGCGGATTTGGGATTTGGGGCCGCCCACGCGGTCCCAAATCCCAAATCCCAAATCTTTAAAACAGATGAAGGTTAAAGCGTCAATCAAAAAACGCAGTGAAGACTGCATCGTGATCCGTCGGAAAGGGAAACTGTACGTGATCAACAAGAAGAATCCCCGCTACAAACAAAGACAAGGTTAATTTTCTATGGCACGTATTGCAGGTGTAGATATTCCGGATAAGAAGCGTGGCGAAATTTCGCTCACGTACATCTACGGAATCGGTCGGAGTACCGCACAGAAGATTCTGACAGGAGCTGGTATCAGCCTCGACAAGAAAGCTGGCGAGTGGACTGACGAAGAGTCAAGCGCTATTCGTAACGCGATTACGAATGATGTGAAAGTGGAAGGTGCGCTGCGCTCAGAGGTGCAGTTGAACATCAAACGTTTGATGGACATCGGTTGCTACCGGGGTCTGCGGCACCGGAAAGGTCTGCCGGTTCGTGGTCAGCATACGAAGAACAACTCTCGGACGCGGAAAGGTAAGCGTAAGACAGTTGCTAACAAGAAGAAAGCAACGAAGTAAGCAGTAAAATGGCACAAGCAAAACGCAAAGACAAGGCGAAGAAGCGTATCGTCGTTGTTGAATCTGTTGGTCAGGTACACATCCGGGCTACGTTTAACAACATCATTATTTCGATCACCAACATGAACGGTCAGGTAATTTCCTGGGCTTCGGCGGGTAAAATGGGCTTTAAAGGGTCCAAGAAAAACACGCCGTATGCTGCTCAAACTGCCGCTCAGAACTGTGCTGCCGTTGCCCATGATCTGGGTATGCGCAAAGCAGAAGTGTTCGTGAAAGGACCGGGTGCAGGCCGTGAGTCGGCAATCCGTACTATTCAGAACTCAGGTATCGAAGTAACCACGATCCGCGATTTCACACCGATGCCCCACAACGGCTGTCGGCCACCCAAACGCCGTCGCGTTTAATACGGGTGAATTGAATAAGGTCAGGCGACATTCGGTTGTGTCTGTCCACGTTCCAACTTATTATTCGTTCATTAATGGCACGTTACACAGGACCAAAAGCCAAAATTTCGCGCAAGTTTGGCGAGCCAATCTTAGGCCCAAGCAAAGCGCTTCAGAAGAAAAACTATGCTCCCGGAATGCACGGGCGCGGTCGGAAGCGGAAGCAATCCGAATACGCGGTTCAGTTGCTGGAGAAGCAAAAAGTTAAATATATCTACGGTATTCTTGAGCGGCAATTCCGAGCCCTGTTCCACCGGGCCGCCGTGAAAGATGGTATTACCGGCGAGAACTTGCTCAAATACTGTGAGGCTCGTTTAGACAACACGGTGTATCGGTTGGGCATTGCGCCAACCCGCCGGGCTGCCCGTCAGTTAGTATCACACAAGCACATCGTGGTTGATGGTGAGGTGGTCAACATCCCCTCGTACTCCCTAAAGCCGGGTCAGCTTATCAGCGTTCGTGAAAAATCGAAGTCGCTGGAAGCCGTAACCACGAGCTTATCGGCTCGGAACGCCAAGCGTTACAACTGGGTTGAGTGGGATGCCTCACAGATGACTGGTAAGTTTATCAGCTATCCTGAGCGCGACCAGATTCCAGAAAACGTGAACGAGCAGTTGATCGTCGAATTGTATTCGAAGTAATCGGATTTGGGATTGCGGATTTGGGATTGCGGATTTGTGGCTTACGCTTAATAAAGCTGGGTTATTGTTTAAATCCGAAATCCCAAATCCACACCGCTACGGCGGACCGTTCCCAAATTACCATTGCCTTTATCGGATTTCTACTTCACAAGCAGTCAAGCTGCTGTTAACATAAAAAAGATGTCCATTTTAGCGTTCCAAATGCCCGACAAGGTTGTTGTTGAAAAAGCCAACGACTTCCACGGCGTATTTGAGTTTAAGCCCCTCGAAAAAGGGTATGGCGTTACGATTGGAAACGCATTACGACGCATTTTGCTGTCGTCGCTCGAAGGTTATACGATCACGAGCGTAAAGTTTCCAGGCGTGTTGCACGAATTTTCGTCAATTGAGGGCGTGGTTGAAGACGTAACAGAGATCATTCTGAACCTGAAAATGGTTCGGTTTAAGAAGATCTCCGATATGATCGACGGCAAAATTACGGTTAACGTCAAGAAACAATCTGTATTGACGGCTGGCGACATTTCTAAGTTCAGTGCTTCGTTTGAAGTGTTGAACCCTGATCTAGTTATCTGCCACCTTGATGACACCCGCGAACTGGAGATGGAAATCTTCGTTGAAAAAGGTCGCGGTTACGTTCCTGCTGACGAGCCACGGGCGAACGAACTCCCGTTTGGTCACATTCCTATCGACGCGATTTTTACGCCGATTAAGAATGTGAAATACAGCGTCGAGAACACACGGGTTGAGCAAAAGACCGACTTTGAGAAACTGATTCTCGATATCGAAACCGATGGCTCGATTCACCCCGAGGAAGCTCTGAAAGGAGCAGCCTACATCCTGATTCAGCACTTCATGCTGTTCTCGGATCAGAACATGACGTTCGAGACAACGAAGCCAGAAGAAGAAAATGTGGTTGATGAGGAGATGCTGCACATGCGCAAGCTGCTCAAAACACCTCTTTCTGACCTGGATTTGTCAGTTCGTGCTTATAACTGTCTCAAATCAGCCGATGTTCGGACATTGGGCGAATTAGTTCGCTTAGAGATTTCCGACATGATGAAATTCCGCAACTTCGGGAAGAAGTCGCTCACGGAATTGGAGCAGTTAGTAGCCGAAAAAGGACTGAATTTCGGCATGGACGTAGTTAAATACAGATTAGACGAAGACTAAAGATAGTGGTTAGTGGTCGGTGGTTAGTGGCTAGTGTTTCACACGAGTTACCAGCCACTAACCACCAGCCACCAATCACTTAAAAAAATGAGACACGGTAAGAAAGATAATCACTTAGGCCGTACCCATTCGCATCGGGAAGCTATGCTCTCGAATATGGCCTCGTCGTTGATCCTGAAAAAGCGGATTGAAACGACATTGGCTAAAGCGAAGGAGTTACGGAAGTTTGTGGAGCCATTGCTGACGAAAGCAAAGGAAGATACCCACCAAAATCGCCGGATCGTTTTCCAAACCTTAACCGACAAGGAAACAATCAAAGAATTATTCGGTACGGTAGCCGATAAAATTGCTACTCGTCCGGGCGGTTATACCCGTATCATCAAATTGGGCAACCGGGCTGGTGATAATGCAGAAACCTGTCTGATTGAACTGGTTGACTTCAACGAAACGTTGCTGGCAGCCGCTCAGGAGCAGGCAACAACCAAAACTCGCCGGAGCCGTCGCGGAAGTGGAGCTGCTAAAGCTGCTGATACTACGCCTGCCGCTGTTGCCGATGTACCTTATGCTGAAGTAGTAACAGACGAAGCACCTGCTGCCGAAGTTGACGCTGCTCCTGCTACATCGGGCGACGACCTGAAAAAGATTGAAGGCATTGGCCCGAAAATCGCTGAGTTGTTGATCAACGCAGGTATCACAACGTTTGCCCAATTGGCTGATAGTGACGATGCAACCGTACAGCAAGTGTTAGTCGATGCCGGCCCAAGTTTCAACCGGCACGATGCCACTACCTGGAATGAGCAGGCTGCTTTGGCACGCGACGGGAAGTGGGATGAGCTGAAAGAAATGCAGGATCGTTTGAAAGGTGGTCGAGAGGAAGCTTAATGATACCAATTAACGTCATATAGAAATTGGGTTAGCCGGTAACGGTTAACCCTTTTTTTTAGGGTAACACAACAACATGAAACACACGCAACAGCCCGAAGCACTACTGGTTTTGCAGGACGGTTCCATTTACAGAGGATTTGCACTGGGTAAGCGAGGCACCGCCGGGGGCGAAATCTGCTTTAACACCGGCATGACCGGATACCAAGAAATCTATACTGACCCTTCCTATTACGGTCAGGTTGTGATTAACACGACCTCGCACATTGGAAATTATGGGGTGCAACGCAATGCCGAAGAAGAATCGAGTGGCGTGAAAATTCGGGGAATGGTGTGTAACTTCTTCTCGCAAATTCACTCCCGCTATACGGCTGATGGCTCGTTGCAGGACTATTTTGAGCGGTCAAATATTGTGGGTATCCACGGAATCGACACCCGGCAATTGGTGCGCTATATTCGGGATAAGGGCGTGATGAACTGTATTATTTCGTCGGAAATTCTGGACCCCGCTCAGTTGCTGGCCGAACTGCTTAACGTGCCAGATATGGCCGGGCTTGAACTCTCGTCGGAGGTTTGTACGCAGCAAACCTATGAATTGGGCAGCGAGTCGGCCACGATGAAAGTGGCTGTTCTGGATTTGGGTGTGAAAACCAGTATTCTATCAAACTTGACCGACCGGGGAGCTTATTGCAAAGTGTTTCCGGCCAAAACGCCGTTTGCCGACATTGCCGCCTGGAACCCCGATGGTTATTTTATCTCGAACGGCCCCGGCGATCCGGGTGCCATGCCCTATGCCGTTGAAACCGTAAAAAAAGCGTTAGAAACAGATAAGCCACTTTTTGGGATTTGTTTGGGTCACCAGATTCTGTCGCGGGCCAGTGGGATCGAGACTTATAAAATGCACAACGGCCACCGGGGATTGAATCATCCGGTGAAAAACCTAATCACAGGCTTGTGCGAGGTGACTTCGCAAAATCATGGGTTTGCCGTGAAAGCCGACGAGGTTCGCGACCACGATAACGTAGAAGTGACGCACCTGAATCTGAACGACAAAACGATTGAGGGCATCCGGCGAAAAGACAAACCTGCTTTCTCGGTGCAATATCACCCCGAAGCCTCACCCGGCCCACATGATTCAAGGTATCTGTTCGATGAGTTCGTGCAGTTGATGAAATAAAATACAAAACCCCTGCTGAGTGATTGGCAGGGGTTTTTTCGTTGTAATTTTAGGTCGCCATTTCTGCCACTATTTCGATGTTCCGGTTCCTCCTCCTTCTGCCACTATTTTCGTTCATTAATCCTGCTCAAGCCCAAAACCGCTTCGCACTCGACTCGCTGGCTAACAAAGCAAGGCAGTATCTGAATGCCCGGCAAGCGGATTCGCTTTATGCGATGATGGGTGAAGTTTTCCATAAAGAAATCTCTGCCGAACAATTTCGGACGATTACGGCAGGCTTGTCAACGCAGTTGGGAAATTGGAAACAGAACACGTTTAGGGGCTTTAAGGGGTCAGCGATTCGTTATAAGGCGATGTTTGCCAATGCGCCGATGGACTTTTACCTGAGTCAGGACAGCACCGGGCGAATTGAGACGTTTCTGTTTCGCAACTACGAACCTGACCCACCCACCACGCTCCTGACGGTTGTTAATACGAACCCACTGCGAACCCGTTTCGATCAGCAGGTGGATTCGCTAACGCGAATGTTTTTTGCCCAAAATAAAGCCGTGGGCCTCAGCATCGGGTTGCTACGAAACGACAGCTTATTTGTGTTTGGGTACGGCGAAACAACGAAGGGCAACAAAACTCCGCCCACAGCCGACAATTTATTCGAGATTGGCTCCATCAGTAAAACGTTTACGGCAACGTTGCTGGCTGACCTTGTCGAACGTGGCAAACTCAAACTAACCGACCCTGTAAACCGCTATCTACCTGATTCGATTCCGGCACTTCAGAAAGATGGTAAATCCGTAACACTGCTCACGTTGAGTAACCACACCTCGGGTTTGCCCCGTTTACCCGGTAATATGATGCTGGCCAATCCAATCAACCCCTACAAAGCCTATGATCGGAATGCGTTGTTTGCCTTTTTGAAACGGGTTGAACTAGCTACACCACCGGGGCAAACACTGGCTTATTCAAACCTTGGCGTTGGCTTGCTCGGAACCGTACTGGAAATTAAAACCAGACAATCCTACGAAACCATGCTGAAAGAGCGTGTCACCGGGCCATTGAGAATGAACCATACTATTCTAACGATCAGCGACACAAATAAGCTTTTGTTTGTACAGGGGCATGATATCCAGCGGAACCCGGCTTCGTCGTGGGAGTTTCAATCGCTGGCGGGTGCAGGGGGCATTCGGTCAACGGTTAACGACTTGATTCGGTATTTGAAAGCCCAAATGGGCGCGGCCCCAAAATCGCTGACGAAAGCCATTCGTTTAACCCACCAACCTACCTTTAGCGAAACAAGTCGGCAGATCGGGCTTGGCTGGTTTACGGATAAGCAAGGCTGGTTTTATCATAATGGCAGAACCGGCGGATTCACCAGTTTCGCGGGCTTCAGTCCTGACAACAAAATGGCAATTGTGGTGTTATCAAACGCATCGGCTCGCGTTGATGCCCTGAGCCAGCAATTGATTGAATTAATTGATAAAAAGTAATTTTTCGGAGAATAACGTCTTACCCTATGCAACTTAACGTCGGCTGTACCCTCCAATTTGACGCTCAGGAAGCCACGCCTGTCATTTTTATGCTTCGACCCCGCTCCGGCAGCGGTCAGTGGATTATCTCCGAAGAATACGAAATCACCCCCAACGTTCCCGTTACTGAATTCACTGACCGATATGGCAACCTGTGCCAGCGTTTGGTGGCACCCGTTGGGCCATTCACCGTTCGCACAGCCGCCACCGTGCAAACCGACGATGCCATTGATGTGGCACCCGGCGCACCGTTTGTGCCTGTGGAAGACCTGCCCGATGATGTATTGCACTTTATATTGCCCAGTCGTTATTGCCAGTCAGACCAGATGAACGATCTGGCTGCCGAAATTGTGGGTAACGTTGAAACGCCGGGATACGATCAGGTCGAGGCTATTCGACGGTGGATCAACCAAAATGTTACCTATCAATATGGTGTAAGTAATGCCAGTACATCAGCTACCGACACTGCCCATCAACGAATGGGTGTCTGCCGCGATTTTACCCACCTCGGCATTGCGTTGTGCCGCAACATAAACATTCCGGCCCGGATGGTGGTCGGCTATCTACACAGCCTGAAACCGATGGACCTGCACGCCTGGTTTGAAGCCTATGTGGATGGTCGCTGGTATACCTTCGATGCCACCCAAACAGAACCAAAAGGCAACCGGGTTACGGTTGCCTATGGACGTGATGCTGCTGATGTTGCCTTTACGACCCAGTTTGGGCCAATGATGTTGAACCAAATGGAGGTTTGGGTGCGTGCTGGAGAATAATATTTACCTCCTTCCCTTTCCACCACGCCGGTTTTCGCCTTTGGGTGCAGTGCCTTCCCTGCGTTTCGAGCGACCCGATTCAACAAGGCCGGGTGCCTTTGCTTTTTCGTTTTTAGAACTGCTCCGGCTGCCTGAACCGCGCCGACCAGAACCGTTGTCACGGCGACCACTGTCGCGGCTACTGTTGCTGGTGAAGTTCATATCGGCATCAGAAGCGCGCTTTCCGCTGTCACCAACGAGAGCAAAATCCATGCTTCGGCGGGCAAGGTTGGTTTCTTTCACTTTCACCTGAACAGCATCGCCGAAGGTATACATCTTTTTGGAACGCCGACCTATAATGCGGTAATTGTCTTTGTCGAACTCGAAAAAGTCGCTCGACAGGTCACTCATGCGGACAAGCCCTTCGCAACTGTTTTCGGGAATTTCGACAAAAATACCGAACTCAGTAACCCCCGAAATCACACCTTCAAATACGCGATTGGGGTCCATGCGACTCATGAATTCCACTTGCTTGTATTTAATACTGGCGCGTTCGGCTTCAGCGGCTGCTTTTTCGCGTTCCGATGCGTGTTTGCACTGATCCTCGATTGGCCCGGCATCTACCGATTGCCCTTTGTCTAAATAGTGCTGCAACAGCCGGTGCGCCATCATGTCGGGGTAGCGACGAATGGGCGACGTGAAGTGTGAATATCGCTTAAAAGCAAGGCCAAAATGACCCAGATCTTCGGTGCTATACCGCGCCTTCGACATGGTTCTGACGGCCAATTGCTGGAGCATATTTTCTTCGGGCCGACCCTGAATCTGATCCATAAACGCATTCATGGAGCCAGAAATGTTATCAGGGTCGCTCACGTTGAGCTTGTAGCCGAGCCGCTTGGCAAAGTCGGAAAACACCCGAAGTTTGTCATCGTCGGGGCCTTCGTGAACGCGGTAAACCATCGTGTTGTCTTGCCCGCGACGGGCTTGATTATGCACAAATTCGGCCACTAACTTGTTGGCCAACAGCATGAATTCCTCAATCAGCTTATGGGCATCTTTGCGAATTTTAGGCCGAACGGCAATAGGAATACCATTTTCGTCCAACTGGAACTTCACTTCGGGGGTCTCAAAATTGATGGCTCCATTGCGGAAACGCTCGGCTCGAAGTTTGTGCGCCAACGCGTTCATCAGGCGGAGTTCTTCCACATAATCACCCGCCCCCATATCCATAATTTCCTGGGCTTCTTCGTAGGCAAATCGCCGGTCGGAGTGAATCACCGTGCGGCCAAACCATTCCTTCACGATTTTGGCTTCGGGCGTTAGTTCAAACACAGCCGAGAAGGTCAGTTTGTCTTCGTTTGGCCGCAACGAACACAGCCCGTTCGACAGTTTTTCGGGCAACATTGGCACCACGCGATCCACCAAATAAACAGAGGTAGCGCGTTTGTAAGCCTCGTCTTCCAGGGCCGAACCGGGTCGGACATAGTGCGTTACGTCGGCGATGTGAACGCCAATTTCGTAGTTGCCATTGTCTAAATATTCAATCGACAAGGCATCATCAAAATCCTTCGCGTCGATAGGGTCGATGGTAAAGGTCGTGATGGGCCGGAAGTCGCGCCGTTTGGCAATTTCGGACTTCGGAATAGCCGTTGGGATACGCTCGGCATCAGCTTCAACGCCCTTTGGAAACTCGTTGGGCAATCCGAATTCCGCCAGAATAGCGTGCATTTCGGTGTTGTTCTGTCCGGCCATGCCCAAAACAGTGATCACCTCACCTTCGAGCGTGTTTTTGCCGCTGAGGTCTTCCGGGTATTTGGTCAGGCGAACAATCACTTTCTCGCCCTGTTTTGCCCCGCCAATTTTATCGCCGGGTACATAAACTTCCTCGTAAATGCGTTTGTGATCGGGTTGCACATAGGCATATTTTGCCCAAACGTCAATCGTGCCCACCAACTCTGTACGGCCCCGCTCCACAATCTGGACAATTTTACCCTCCTGCCGCCGTCCCGATCGACGAATACCCCCGCCACTCCCATCGCTGAACTTCATGAGCCGGACTTTGTCACCGTCGATAGCTCCACCCATGTCATCGGCGGATACCCAAACGTCGTCGTCTCTGTCGCGGGCAACACCAATAACCCGTTCGGGAGTCACATAAGCGAATTTTTCATTCACGTGTTCAACCGTGCCGAGGGTAGTGGTAGCTTCGTCGTTGGCCTGATAGGTTCCATCGGCAAGGCGGGTTAAACGTCCTTCCTCAGTAAGTTCACCTACCAAACCGTGAATGATCAATTTCATTTTGCGGTCGCCAACGGCAAAGTGATCCATGACCTGCTGTTGAGCGTATGCTGACTCATTGTTAATCTCAAAAAAGGCAGCTATATCAGCTTTTAATTCATCTATGAAGGAGTCAGTGTTGCCTAAGCGGGGTTCTTTTCCCCGGACACCCTGCTCCCTTGCCCGACCACTGGCTGCCCGCGCTATGCTGGGGCGAACTGCGCCCGCCGATGGGGCCTCTGGTCGGTTATATTCATTTTGTTTTGGTTTTTTACTTCTCATTTTTTGTGTGAATGGAGACTGTACTTTATTTGTTCATGATCCATTCTTTATCATTCGTGTAAGATGCCTTCCAACCCACCAAGAGCCGGAACAGGCACTAAATGGCTCTCGACGATACTGTCGGGAACAAAGATGAATTTTTTATCAAATATCTGATCATCAATAAAATAACTCACCCAAAATTCATTATTTAGGTGAAACACATCGGGCATTATGGTCTCAACTATTTCATTTGCGCCCGGCTCTATCTGTACAAAAAAGTGTCGAAGCGTGGCCGTTTTTTGTGGTTCGCCGTTCTTTACACCGTAGCCCTGCGATGTTACAAACACGGTATGAATCGGTACGCTGTTTCGGTTAATCAGATACACCTGCCAGTCATACTGATTAATCTCATTCAATTTTCGGGCCACAACAACTTGAACGCCCTCAACGGGTAAAAAGGGAATGTCTTTCTTCATAGTCAACCAATTCCATCTCAAATAGTGTTGCCAGGTGCGATTGAACACGGTTGGCAACTTCTGTTAAATCAACGGGATGCCCCAATTCAGCCGCCATCGAGGTTACGGCTTTATCAGTGATTCCACAGGGCACAATATGCCCAAAATAACTTAAATCGGTATTCACATTCAAGGCAAAGCCGTGCATCGTTACCCAACGGCTCGCTTTCACGCCCATCGCACAAATTTTGCGGGATGGTCCGACACTCGGCGGGCCGACGTTCGGTACGGCCTTCCGAGGTTCGGCATTACGGCTCTCCTGAGTTTCATAATCAACCCAAACCCCCGTCAGGCCCTCAATCCGACCTGCCACAATGCCGTAATCAGCTATGGTTCGGATGATTGCCTCCTCTAATAACCGCATATAGCGGTGAATGTCGGTGAAAAAGTTATCCAAATCCAGAATCGGGTAGCCCACCAACTGACCGGGGCCATGATACGTGATATCGCCCCCGCGATTGATGCGGTGGTAGGTAGCCCCGATAATTTTCAGGAAATCGTCGTTGGCCAGCAGGTTCGATTCGTGGCCACTTTTACCGAGCGTATAAACGTGGGGATGTTCGCAAAAGAACAGGTAATTGGGCGTAGAAACCTGCTCATCGGCGTTGAGACCCCGGTTGGCTACCTTTTGGGCAACAGTCTGCGCAAAAATCCGCTCCTGTTCGTCCCAAGCCTGCTGATAGTCAATGAGTCCCCAATGTTGTACCTGTACTTGCTTATTCACGCGAATAGTGATTGCTTTACTATCCTAACAGTAAAACCCCAGCAGACGTTCGGGAACTAAGTTCGGGGAACCCACCACGATGGCACAACACAACGAATTCGGAAAGCAGGGCGAAGAAGAAGCCATGCATTATCTCACGGCTAACGGCTACCAGGTTTTGGAAAGGAACTACCGCTACCAACACGCTGAGATCGATCTGATTGCCCAGAAAGGCAAGATGATAATTTTTATCGAGGTAAAAGCCCGAAGCAGCACGGCCTTTGGTAACCCCGAAGAGTTCGTTTCCTATACCAAAGTGCGCTTAGTGAAAAAAGCCGCCGAACATTATATCTACGCCAAAGACTGGCAACACGATGTCCGGTTCGACATTGTGGCCATTGTCCGCACCGGGGGCGAAATGAAAGTGAAGCACATTGAGGATGCGTTTTATTGAACCAACTCGCTTTCAAAAATCTCTTTCGGCAGTCGAATTTGCTCCAAAAGCTTTTCTTCCAACAGGTTCGCCCAGGTGAGCATATACAGCACAACATCGTCGCGGACGTTGTGTTTAAGATGACGTTGCTCAACCGGAAGCTGCAAAAGAACGGCTTGATCATCGAGTTTTTCGAGGTGTTTCAAGTCTTCAAGCATAAGCCCGACATTCAGCATTTCGTTGATAATCAAATCAATCGGTAACTGACTGGTGGGGCAGTAATCGTCCACCTGCTCGTTCCAGTCGCCGTAGCGTTGCATGGCGTAGCGGTGAATATCGCCTTTGCTCAATTTGGTTAGTTCCTGAGCGAGATTGCCACAGTTGCAGCCACCCATATGGCCCCACTGATAATGGGCACCTTTTTGCAGGTTGCGGGCCGTCCGGCGGAGGGCCTCAATGAGTTCAAGGTTCGGTCGTGCCATACTGTTAATGAGTAATGGTAAATGAGTAATGATGAATTTGCTGACGCATTACTCCGGTTCGCCAGTGCGATTCACTACTACGCATTATACATTTTGTTCCGCATAAATGTTTCACCGAACCAACTCCATCAAATCTTTATCATTGACCTCCTTGCGCAAATCGGCCATGTCCAGAAAGCGAGTATAAATCGTGTCCAGCGTAGGCTTGTCGTAGCGATAGCCCAAAATTTCGAGCCGGTGTTTGAGCGCGTGCCGACCAGAGCGGGCCGTCAACACAATCATTGACTTATCGACACCCACATCGAGCGGGTTCATAATTTCGTAGTTCTCGGTGTGTTTCAGGAAACCGTCCTGATGTATTCCCGACGAGTGCGCGAAAGCATTCCGGCCCACAATTGCTTTGTTGGCCTGCACCGGCATCCGCATCATGTTCGATACTAATTGGCTCACCGGGAACAGGCGTGTGGTGTCGATTCCGGTGTCGAAACCAAGTTCTTTATGCACTTTCAGAGCCATTACCACCTCTTCGAGAGAGGTGTTTCCCGCCCGTTCGCCAATGCCGTTCATGGTCACTTCCACCTGCCGTGCTCCGTTCATGATGCCCGCCAACGTGTTAGCCGTGGCCAGTCCCAAATCGTTGTGGCAATGAATCGAAATCGTGGCCTTATCAACGTTGGGCACACAGTTGTAGATGTATTTGATCTTTTCACCGTATTCGCCGGGCAGGCAATAACCTGTTGTATCGGGAATATTAACCACAGTTGCTCCGGCTTTGATCACGGCTTCGGTCAGGCGGCACAGAAAATCGAGATCGGCCCGACCGGCATCTTCGGCATAAAATTCAACATCATCAACGTAGTTTCGGGCGTGTTTTACGGCATCAATGGCCTGCTCCAGAATGGCTTCACGGCTGCTGTTGAATTTGTTTTTGATGTGAATGTCCGATGCGCCAATTCCGGTGTGAATCCGACCGCGTTTGGCCGATTTCAGGGCTTCCCCGGCCGCGTCGATGTCGCCTTTAACAGCCCGTGAGAGCGCGCAAATTGTGGGGCGGGTTACGGCTTTGGCAATCTCGACCACCGACCGAAAATCGCCGGGGCTTGAGATCGGAAATCCAGCTTCAATAATGTCAACACCAAGTCGTTCCAGTTCGAGGGCTACTGTTACTTTCTCCTCAGTAGTCAATTGACAGCCGGGTACTTGTTCTCCATCGCGGAGTGTCGTGTCGAAGATGTAAATGCGCTGGTTCATGGTTCGTTTGGTCTTGTTAACTGGTAGTTTGGCGTAAAAAAAGCCCGTTTCTGGCTGAAAGGGCTTTTTTGGTATATCCATAAATCCCCTTCAGACTCGGTGCCGAGCCAGCAGTAGCTGGTTTAGAAGGAGAAGCTGCTTTTCCATTTTGCTGCGAAATTTCGCTGTTGGCGTTATTTCACCACAAAAATAGGAACACGTTTCAAAGTTCCAACTGTTTATTCGCAATTTATTACACCAAATGGTTCAACACCTGCTCGCCCATTGCGTTTGTACCCAACAGCTTGTTGGCGGGGGTGTTGGCATCGGCAATATCGCGGGTGCGGAAGCCATCTTTTAACACGGCATCCACGGCGGCAATAACGGCATCCGATTCGGTTTTGAGGCCAAACGAGATGTCTAAAAGCAAAGCCACCGACAATACAGAAGCCAGGGGATTGGCCACTCCCTTGCCTGTAATGTCGTGCGCCGACCCGTGAATGGGTTCGTAAACGCCGGTACTGTCACCCACTGAGGCCGAAGCCAGCATCCCCATTGACCCGGCAATTTGCGAGGCTTCATCGGTCAAAATATCCCCGAACAAATTGCCTGTTACCACCACATCAAAACGCTTTGGATCTTTGATGAGCAACATAGCGGCTGCATCTACAAACTGATGTTCCAACGCTACGTCAGGGTATTCGGGGGCAATAGCCATGACCACTTCACGCCATAACCGACTGCTTTCTAATACGTTTGCCTTATCAACTGAACATAGCCGCTTGCTCCGGGTGCGGGCCGCTTCAAACGCTTTCCGAACAATCCGCTCAACTTCATACTTGCTGTAGATCATGGTGTCGTAAGCCGTGTTACCATCGTCCAGGCGTTCGCGCTTGCCAAAATACACGTCGCCGGTCAGTTCGCGGAAGAAAAGAATATCGGCCCCGCGCAGAATTTCGGGTTTGATGCTGGAGGCTTCGAGCAGTTCATCGAAAAGTTTGATGGGCCGCAGGTTGGCATATAATCCCAACTCTTTCCGCATCTGCAACAGCCCCTGTTCGGGGCGCACTTTGGCCGTTGGGTCGTTGTCATATTTGGGGTGGCCCACTGCACCAAACAAAATGGCATCGGCGGCCCGCATCTTCGTCAGGGTTTCGGCAGGAAGTGGCGAGCCGGTAGCTTCGATGGCGACGTGGCCAATCAGGGCCTCGTCGTAGGTAAATTCGTGCCCGAATTTCAGAGCAATGGCTTCCAGAACCTGCTTGCCAACGGTGCTTACTTCGGCCCCGATACCATCGCCGGGAACCACGAGAATGTGTTTTTTCATTCTAACGTATTTAACATTTTTTGAGTGGCCTTTATCGCCGACACGGTTTGGTCGGAGTCGAGGCCACGGGTTTTGAATTCGTTATTTTTCGATTTCCAGGTGATGATTGTTTCACACAGGGCATCGGTGCGCCCGCCCGTTGGAATCCGCACGGCGTAATCTGTCAGCATGGGCAGGGTCATCTTTTTGCGGCTGTAAATCTTCTTCAGCGCATTCATAAACGCATCGTACTGCCCATCGCCCTGCGCGTTTTCTTCAAACAGTTCCTCATCGATCCGAACCCGCAACGTGGCTGAGGGTTTCAGGTCTTTGGAGTGAGTCAACACGTAGTTAAGTACTTCTACTCGTGCAGCTACTGCGCTGGTATTCAGAATGTCAGCAATAATATAGGGCAGATCCTCGCGAGTAACAACCTCTTTTAAATCGCCCAGCTCGATGACCCGTTGCGTGATTTTTTTCAGGTCATCGTCGGACAGTTGAATCCCTAACTCGCGCAAATTGTTGTCGATGTTGGCCTTCCCCGACATCTTGCCGAGCGCGTAGCTGCGTTTCCTGCCAAAGCGTTCGGGCAACAGGGCGTTGAAATACAGGTTGTTTTTCTTGTCGCCATCGGCGTGAATACCAGCGGTTTGGGTAAACACATTGTCGCCCACCACCGGCTTGTTGTCGGGAATTCGAAGCCCTGAAAACGTCTCGACAATCTTGCTAACCTGATACAGCGACTTCTCGACCACCCCCAATTTCACGTCGGGCATGAAATCGCGAATCACCGCAATCGCACTCGCCATAGGCGCGTTGCCTGCCCGTTCGCCGAGGCCGTTCACGGTCAAATGAATGCCATGCGCCCCGGCCCGAATCGCTTCCATCACGTTGGCCACGCCGAGATCGTAGTCGTTGTGAGCGTGAAAATCGAAGTGCAGGTTTGGGTAACGGTTCACCAATTGGGCCACAAAGGTGTAGCTTTCAGCGGGGGTCAGCACACCGAGGGTATCGGGGAGCAGCACCCGGCGAATGGGCTGGTGTTGCAGAAAGTCAAGAAACTCAAGCACATAGTCGGGGGAGTTACGCATCCCGTTGCTCCAATCTTCCAGATACACATTCACCTGAATACCAGAGGCCTGTGCTCCGCTGATAACCTGCTCAATTTCTGTAAAGTGAGCGGTGGGGGTTTTCTTGAGTTGGTGCGTCAGGTGATTCAACGAGCCTTTCGTAAGCAAGTTCATCACGGTCGCGCCCGAAGCCCGCATCCAGTCGAGGGAGGCCAGGCCATCCACAAATGTCAGCACCTCTACCCGGTCGAGCAGGCCCGCATTGGCAGCCCAGCGGGTAATCTGCTGCACCGCTTCCAACTCGCCCGGCGACACCCGTGCCGAGGCCACCTCGATGCGGTCAACCTTCACCTCCGTAAGCAGCAACTGCGCTAGGGCCAGTTTCTCGGAGGCAGAAAACGATACCCCGCTGGTTTGCTCACCATCGCGGAGGGTCGTATCCATAATTTCAATGTAACGCATCTTTCAAAGAGTGAAAGAGCGAAAGAGCGAAAGACCGGGCCGCCGAAGCGGTGAAAGAGTGCTATTGGATGCGACAGCTAATGCCCGTTACAGCACTCTTTCACTATTTCACTCTTTCACTTTTAGAACGGTCTCGTTTCGGCAAATTCCTCGATCTCCTGCTTCATCGACAACAGGTAGTCGATGTCGTCGTAGCCGTTGATGAGGTTGTTCTTTTTGTAGCCGTTGATGGCAAACGATTCGCTGTTGCCCGTGGCCAGCAGCGTGATGGCCTGTTCGGGCAGGTTGATCTCCAGTTCGGTGGTTGGATCGGCTTCGATGGCTGCGAATATTTCGGCCAGAAATTCGGGGCTGACCTGAACGGGTAAGATGCCGATATTCAGGGAGTTGCCTTTGAAAATATCAGCAAAGAAGCTCGACACCACGCACCGGAAACCATAGTCGTAGATAGCCCAGGCAGCGTGTTCGCGGCTCGATCCGCTCCCGAAGTTTTTGCCTCCTACCAGGATTTGTCCTCGGTACGTCGGGTTGTTGAGCACGAAATCGGCCTTGGGCGAATCGTCGTTGTTGTACCGCCAATCGCGGAACAGGTTGTCGCCGAATCCTACGCGCTCAGTGGCTTTCAGGAAACGGGCGGGGATAATTTGGTCCGTATCGACGTTCTCGGTAGGCATCGGAACGGCAGTAGAGCGGAGGATGGTGAATTTATCGTAAGCCATGATGTAAGTGATGAACGATGAGTGATGAACGATGAATGAGCTGGCAAAAACTCATCACTCATCGTTCATCACTCATCACTATAAAAATTCCCGAGGATCGGTAACAACGCCGGTGACGGCAGCAGCGGCAGCCACAAGCGGGCTGGCTAACAAAGTGCGCGCACCCGGCCCCTGACGACCTTCGAAGTTGCGGTTGGAGGTCGAAACGGCGTATTTTCCCGCCGGAACTTTGTCGTCGTTCATGGCCAAACAGGCCGAACAACCGGGCTGACGGAGCGCGAAACCGGCCTCGGTCAGAATATCCAGAATGCCTTCTGCTTTGATCTGAGCTTCCACAATATGCGAACCCGGCACAAGCCATGCCGTCACGTTATCGGCCTTTTGGCGGCCCTTCACGATGGAGGCAAACGCCCGGAAATCTTCGATGCGGCCATTGGTGCAACTGCCCAAAAACACAAAGTCGATGGGTTTGCCAATCATGGATTCGTTTTCGGCAAAACCCATGTACTGCAACGATTTCTGGTAGCTAGCGCCCCCGTCTTTCATTGTCACGCCCATTGGAATTTGCCCGCTCACGCCCGTTCCCATGCCGGGATTGGTCCCGTAGGTAATCTGTGGCTCAATATCGGCAGCGTCAAACGTCAGGTCGCGGTCGAAGGTGGCACCGGCATCGGTTTTGAGGGTTTCCCAATACGGAACAAGCTTGTCCCAGGCTTCGCCTTTGGGGCTTAAGTCGCGGCCGTTCAGGTAATTGAGAGCCGTTTGGTCGGGGGCAACCATACCGCCCCGAGCGCCCATTTCGATGCTCATGTTGCAGACCGTCATGCGGCCTTCCATGCTCATGTTGCGGAACACATCGCCTGCGTATTCCACGAAATAGCCGGTGGCTCCGCTCGCCGAAATCTGCGAAATGATATAGAGGGCCACGTCTTTCGGCAACACGCCCTTGCCGAGCGTACCGTTTACGGAAATCCGCATTTTCTGTGGCTTGGGCTGCATAATACACTGCGTTGCCAGCACCATCTCGACCTCGGAGGTGCCAATGCCAAACGCAATGGCCCCAAACGCGCCGTGCGTGGACGTGTGCGAATCACCACAAACGATGGTCATGCCGGGCAGCGTAATGCCGTTTTCCGGCCCTACCACGTGAACAATGCCGTTTTTCTGGTGACCCAACCCCCAGTGCGAAATGTTGTATTTGGTGGCATTGCGCTCCAAAGCCGCCAACTGATTGGCCGACAGCGGATCGGCAACGGGCAGGTGCTGATTGAGCGTGGGCGTGTTGTGATCGGCGGTGGCAAACGTGCGACCGGCAAACAGCACGGGGGCATTGCGACCTTCGAGACCCAGAAAAGCAACCGGGCTGGTTACTTCGTGAATGAAATGGCGATCAATGAAAAACACATCGGGGCCATCGTCAACGTGCCGGATCACGTGTGCGTCCCAGACTTTATCAAACAGAGTTTTTGGGGTACTCATAGTTGTAGCGATTTATGCTACAAAGGTGGCAGGTTGTCGGCAAGGGAGCATCCCGCTGCTCGTCCAGTAAATAGCGATTTTAGTTCAAGGAGGAAGATTGAGCGGGGAACTGTATTGGGGGTGAGTAGTAATTTTTAATTCTGGCAGGCATCATTATGATTTTATATAGCAATCATAAAATTAATATATTACTATTTTTATTCTATTTAGCGAACTAAATACTATGTTAATAAACTTTCAAAATAAAGAAAGAAATCAAAGAGTTACCACATAACTAACATTCATTATTTAGCTAATAGGCGCTATTATTAAATATAAATTACAAACCTCGTGTTACTATCTATTATTCACTCACTATATAATATTTAACTTATCGAACAATACCCTATTTCGCTCTTTTGAGTCATTGAGAATTTTGTCAAAACTCATAATCTCGACATACATATTGTAATTATCATTGAAAAAGAAAAAACCATCCCCACTTGGCAAGGGTCTAAAACCACTATCTTTCGCGTATGCCTTTAATTTTTTTGTCAAATCACAAATTATGTAAGCATAAATGGGCGTGTTTCTTCTCAAATCAAATTCTCTCTCGTGTTTATCTTTTGCTTCGCCATCTATGATTTCTCTTGCGTATCTATTTATTTGCTGAATTGGGTTTTCTTCATCTGTATAATCATCCCGTAAAGGTCGCTTAAATTCAATTAAGACTACAGATTCATAAGGTTTATTATCGTTTGAAAATACAAATGGTCTATTGAAAACTATGATATCAGGCCTGTCGTTTGAAACAGAATTAATTGGTGTTATTTTTTTAAATTTTTTGTCCGATGCCAAATATTTATGATAAGATAATTTATCATCTATCATCCAAAGATTATGATCTTCAAATCCAATTTCGTCAGAAAGAGTTTGCAAAGGAAATATTAAATTATGCACTGCTTTTTCAGTCGCCTTTTCATTAAGTAGTTTCTGAAATAAATCTAAAACTAATTTTCTATGAATTACATACTCCGACAATTTCGAATTTCCAACTTCAATAATTTTATGATATAAATCTTGATGGTTTTGAGCGAATTTTTCTCGCTCTGTTTCATTATCTATAAATCTCAAAACTGCTGTGGCCTCTTTTTTTACCTCTAATTCTAAGGATTGCTGAATCTTAAATAATTCTAACTCCATTTTTTCTTCTGATAGAGTTGAAGGTACCCTTTTCAATTCATTTGATTTGTATTTTAATAATTGCTTATACCTTGGATGTTGATTTACAAATTCTTTTACTTTAGCAATTCTCGTAATTGAAAGTTGTTCAATTTGTTCCGTAAATTCAGAATAAATTTTTTCTGTAATAGCTTTCCTTAATTCTTCTTGGGTAGTTTGATCTGGGAAATCAATATCGCTTTTAGAAAAAGTGTAACTGTTTAGGTACGCAATTTGCTGGTACTTAATTATGGTAGAGACAATGGATCTGGGAGAAATAAAGGCGTTGATTAACAGCTTGCTGGCTGAAGTCCAACGCCTGAAAGCCCGTGTCCATGAACTAGAAACGGAAA
>JANOCD010000045.1:0-29402 GCA_031411995.1 Cytophagales bacterium | reverse complement strand
GGCCACGCTGGGTGACCAGACGTTTGTGGACACCGATGGAGATGGCATTCAGAACAACGGCGAGTTGCCGTTGCCGGGTGTGCTAGTGACGCTGATCGCGAACGGATCGGTGGTGGCCACGGTCACGACAGACCCCGACGGCTTGTACAGCTTCACCGGCTTAACGCCGGGCGTACCCTACTCGGTGAGCTTCACGACTCCTTCGGGCTACTCAGCCACGACGTATCCGGGTGGACAGAGTCAATCGGTGACGCTGGCTTCAGGACAAACCAACAACACTCTCGATGCGGGCTTCAACCAACTGCTGGCCGCTCTTGATCTGACCAAACTAGCCAGTGTCGCCAGAGCGCAACTGGGGGATGTGGTTTCCTTTACGGTCGTACTGGTTAACAGCGGGGTTGCCTCAGCCACCAGCATCGTGGTGAGTGATACCTATAGTACAGGGTTGAGCCTGGTCCCTGGTTCGGTAACGATTTCGGCGGGCAGCTTTACCCCCGGTTTGCAGGGGGGGCAGTGGGCCATCGCTAGTTTGCCCGCCAACGCCACGGCTACCCTGATTTATTCAGCCAGTGTGCTGACTGAGGGCGTATCCTACAATACCGCGTCCATTCCCACAGATGAAGCCCGCGTCTGCATCAGTGTACCCTTCAAGGTGTGTCGCGGTTCTGACTATGCCATTGAGCTGAGTGCACCCGCAGGCTTTAGCCGCTACCAGTGGCTCTATACAGCACCGGGTTCAGCCACGGCAGTGGTAGTAGCCGATGGCACACTTAACACCTATACGGCTACCCGGGCGGGCGAGTATTCACTGCTCACCGATGATGGCTTAAGCGGTCTGTGTGCTCAAGCCGCCTGTTGCCCGGTTTATGTAGAAGAGATTGGCGTTCCGACCTACACCGCTCTGGTGGGTAACCCGACTTGTATTGGCACCACGCCACAGGCCAATGGTCAGATCACGCTCATTAATCTGGGCGTTGATCCTACGGAGTATCTGTATCAGGTATCGCCCGGCAGCAGTTTCAGCAGTGTGAGCGCGGTGCCAGCCTCCCCCACTGTAGTCCCTGCAAACGGAGTCATCAATACGAGTGTGTCGGCGGGTACGTACACCGTTCGGGTGTGGGTGTTGATCGACGGGCAACCGAGTTGTCCCCGTGATGTGACAGTGGTGGTTCCGCCTGCTGATTGTGCCTGTCCTGAAGAGGTCTGTGTTCCGGTGATCATCCGAAAAACAAAATCGTTGAGACCGTAAACAGTCTGTCGAAAACGGAGGGAACTAATGGATAAATGAATCTACTAACCCTCTCATTATCAGTTATAAACTACTAAAAAAGGTTAGGGCTGTTACTGAAAAGTGGCAGCCCTAACCCTTTTTTAGTAATCCGAAACAAGGATGGCATGATTTATGACAAGCCAGGGAAATTGTTCAAATTTCATGGCCCTGTTTACTCGTTAAAAAATGTATTAATTTACTTTATCACAAGAAAATGCTACAAAATCGCATACCTGATATAAACGTCATATTCTATAGCGTTGAGTATCAATTATGCTGATTTTAAGCCAGATAGGATATTATATTATTCTATAGATCCCATATTAATATACTAATAAGTTATCCTTTTGACGTGGTCTTAAAGTTGTGTTAGTTCAACATGGTCTCCGCGACCAGCCCTGACATAAACGAACTACCAAGCTATGAAAAAATTTCATGTACTTTCTTTTAACAAACCTTCACTTCTCCTAACCCTACAGGGGCTGTTTTTTGTTTTAATTTCACTCGGCCCTGCATCTGCTCAAAATTAACTGATTACCGGCACTGTTTTTCGCGATTTCAATGGCAACGGCACCCATGAGCTCACCACCGAAATTGCCGAAATTGGTGTTCCCGATGTGGTCGTTACTGCGTATAATAGCAATGCTCCAACCGTTCCTATCACGACCACAACATCGGCAACGGGTGCCTACACACTGGTAACGGGTATTGGTTCGTTGCGGGTCGAGTTTACTGATTTCCCGGCGGGTTATTTCGAAACGCAGGCGGGCACCGACAACGGAACCGCTGTTCGGTTGGTGGCAGCAGGAAGCACCGTAAACCTCGGCCTGAACCGACCCGCCGAATACTGCCAGCCTAATCCGCCGGTTGTCATTCCCTGCTTTCCGAACGGTCTGGGCAGCCCCACCGAAAACGTTATTGCCACGGCTCCATACTCGGCAGCGGGAAACAATCCGGGCCTAAAAACCATGTTGAATAGCCCCAGTCCCGCTTCGAGTGCGTCGGTGACGGTGGGTAGTGGTTGATACTCGATGGACAAGCGAGCTGTCCGCGTGATATAACGGTAACGCTGGCAAGCCCCAACTGTGTTTGCCCTTTGACAGTTTGTGTACCGGTGACTATTACAAAACTCTCCAGAGTTTTGGGGCGATGAGGGCGTAAAAAGCCAAAAGCGGGCCTATCTTTGCCAAACCGTTTGCCCCTGTTCCAACCACTATGCAATCGCTTAGTACGCGCCACTTGCTGGGAATCAAAGACCTGACCGAATCAGATATTCACCTTATTTTAGATACGGCCAAAGAGTTTAAAGAGGTTATTAATCGTCCCATCAAAAAAGTCCCTTCGCTCCGCGACATCACCATTGCCAACGTCTTTTTCGAGAACTCGACCCGCACCCGTCTGTCGTTCGAATTAGCCGAAAAACGCCTTTCTGCCGATGTTGTAAATTTCTCGGCATCAGGAAGTTCGGTCAAAAAAGGAGAGACGCTTTTAGATACGGTCAATAATATTCTGGCCATGAAAGTGGACATGATTGTGATGCGCCACAGCAGCCCCGGTGCCCCGCATTATCTGGCCAAACACATCCCTGCAAACGTGGTGAACGCAGGCGACGGAACCCACGAACACCCCACGCAAGCCCTGTTAGACTCGTTTTCGATTCGGCAGAAACTGGGGGATGTAGCCGCTAAGCGGGTGGCCATCATTGGCGATATTACGCACTCGCGGGTGGCCTTGTCCAATATTTTTTGCCTGCAAAAACAGGGGGCCGAAGTGATGGTGTGCGGCCCGGCCACACTAATCCCCAAACACATCGAGGCATTGGGTGTGCGGGTCAGTCACGATGTGCGCGAGGCCCTAAACTGGTGTGATGTGGCCAACGTGTTGCGGATTCAGTTGGAGCGGCAACAAATCAAATATTTCCCGTCGCTTCGGGAGTATTCCCTCTATTTCGGCATCTCGAAACAGATGCTCGACGAACTCGACCGGCCCATTGTTTTGATGCATCCCGGCCCCATCAACCGGGGAGTTGAACTAACCTCCGATGCCGCTGATTCGCACCACAGCATCATCCTTGATCAGGTCGAAAACGGCGTGGCAGTTAGGATGGCGGTGCTGTATTTGCTGGCGCAGCTTTGACGCATTACGCATTTTTCATTACTTCGTCAATTCCCGAAAAATCCCTTCCAGACTGCCTTCTTGCTGACGTAACCCAACCAGTGTCAAGTTATTATCAGCGGAAAGGCGGAAAATAGCGGCTCTGAGATCGGTGGCTGCGTCGGCGGTGATGCGGTATTGTCCCGGCGCAATGCGCTCTACAGTTTTCACGCCGACTACCGTTGACAAGACCTCGGCGTTATCCAAATCGTTTTCAAATTCGGCTACCACAGCGATAGACCCATCGGCCTGGGCGCGAAGTTCGTTCAGGGGGCTGTCGGCTACAAGTTGACCCCGGTTAATGATGATCACCCGGTCGCAGAGGGCTTCCACTTCCTGCATGATGTGTGTGGAGAATAGCACCGTTTTGTTGCGCCCAGCCTCCCGAATCACCTGCCGAATTTCAGTTAACTGGTTGGGGTCGAGACCCGTAGTGGGTTCGTCTAAGATTAACACGGGTGGGTTGTGCAACAATGCCTGAGCCAGTCCCACGCGCTGCCGATAGCCTTTGGAAAGCTGCCCAATGCGTTTGTGCTGTTCCTGCCCCAAACCAACCCGCTCAATCACTTCTGCAACCCCAACCCCTAAGTCCTTGCCCCCCATCCCATGCAACGAACCGGCAAACCGGAGGTATTCTTTCACGTATAAATCAAGGTAAAGCGGATTGTGTTCAGGCAGATAACCCACGCTTCGTCGCACGTCCATTGGGGCGGTGCGCACATCGAAGCCATTCACCACAACGGTGCCTTCGGTGGGAGACAGGTAACCCGTTGCCATTTTCATGGTCGTGGATTTTCCGGCTCCGTTTGGTCCCAAAAAACCGACAATCTGCCCCGGCTCTACTGTAAACGAGATTTGGCTAACGGCCTTCTGGCCGGATTCGTACTGCTTGGTTAGTTGCTCAACGCGAATGGACATGATTGGGGGTATTGGGACATTGAATGCTGGACGCTGAATAATCCAACGTCCAATATCAACCATCCAACGTCCACTATCCAAAAACTATTTCTATTTTTAGCCTTTAATGCTGTAAATACACCTGCCCCCTACACAATGAGCAACTCTCTATTCCGCAAGAAAACCGTAACACAAATTCTGAGTGATGCCGCCGAAGGTGAGTCATCCAAATTAGTTAAAACACTGGGCGTTCGCGATTTAACCTCGTTTGGTATTGCGGCCATCATTGGGGCCGGTATTTTCAGCACCATTGGGTTAGCCAGCTACAACGGTGGCCCCGCCGTGTCGCTGCTGTTTGTGTTCACGGCTATTGCCTGCGTGTTCACCGCCCTCAGCTACGCCCAGTTTGCCAGCACCGTACCCGTTAGCGGGAGTGCCTATACCTACGCCTATGTGGCCTTTGGCGAGTTGTTTGCCTGGGTAATTGGCTGGGCCTTGATTCTGGAATATGCCGTGAGTAACATGGTGGTAGCCATCTCATGGTCGGAGTATTTCACCTCGATGCTGAGCGGTTTTGGGATCACATTCCCCAAATATTTTGCCACCGACTATGGATCAGCGTCGCGGGCCTATGACCTTGTGCAGCAAACCCAACAAGCTGGCACCGCCCTGACAACCCTACCCGAAAACACCCGCGTGCTGGCCGATGCCTTCGCCAATGCGCCCCAGATTGGCGGCCTTCATATTATTGCCAACCTGCCCGCAGGGGCCGTTACAGTGCTGATCACGGCCCTGGTTTATATCGGCATCAAAGAATCGCGCACGGCCAGTAACATTCTGGTTGTGTTGAAGTTAGCCGTTATTGCATTGGTGATTGGCGTGGGTGCGTTTTATGTAAAACCTGCCAACTGGTCGCCCTTTGCACCGAATGGGGTGGCGGGTGTGCTGAGTGGTGTGGCTTCGGTTTTCTTCGCCTTCATTGGGTTCGACTCCATCTCGACCACCGCCGAAGAGTGTAAAAACCCCCAACGCGATCTGCCCCGCGCCATGCTCTACTGCCTGGCAATTTGCACAGTTTTATACGTACTGATTACGCTTGTGCTAACGGGTATGGTGAACTATAAAGAGCTGGGGGTGAGCGATCCGCTGGCGTATGTATTCCAGAAAGTAGGCCTGGATTTTGTGGCCGGGGTTATTTCGGTGAGCGCGGTGGTGGCCATCACGAGTGCCTTGCTGGTGTATCAACTCGGTCAGCCGCGTATCTGGATGACCATGAGCCGCGACGGTCTGATCTGGAAACGATTCTCCAAAATTCACCCTAAATACAAAACGCCTTCGTTTGCGACCATTGTTACGGGTTTTCTGGTGGCCATTCCATCGTTGTTCATGGACTTGAAATTCTTTGTGGACTTAACGAGCGTCGGGACGTTTTTTGCCTTTATCATGGTTTGCGCGGGGATTTTGTTCCTGGATGCAAAAGGTTTGTCGGCCCAATCGAAGTTCAAAGTGCCGTATATCAATGGCAAATACATTATTGGAGTAGTGCTATTGGCGGTGTTAGCCTATGCTGTTATGGGTACAACCTTCCTGGAAACGCTAGGAAATAAACCCCTGCTCATTGTGTTCTGGCTGGTTTGGGTAGTATTGGCCGTGCAGGGTTTCCGGTATAATTTTTCACTGTTACCCGTTATCGGTGTGCTCACTAACCTCTATCTGATGACCGAACTCGGTGCCAGCAACTGGCAGATTTTCGGCATCTGGCTCGTTCTCGGACTGATTGTTTATTTTTCCTATGGCTACCGGAAAAGCAAGTTAGCTGGCCCAAATTGATTAAAACCATCAACCTCTTTCCGAAGGTTGCTCCGCCCCTGAATCCCCTAAAGTGGACTTATTTCAACATCGGACAAAGTTCCTTTTAGGGGATTTAGGAGCGGGGTTGACCGGAAAGAACCATTTTCTTGATTCAAATAATCAGGTGCGAGTACTTACAAAAACGATATTCGCATGGACGGTCCCGATTTTTCTAAATAAGATCAGGGCCGCCCATGCGGACATCTCCGTACCTTTGCTCCATGAATTCAACCATCGAGCATCACCTCAACTCCATTCCGTCGCCCTGCTTCGTGCTCGAAGAAGGCAAACTCCGCCAGAATCTCCAACTGATCGACTCGGTGCAACAGGCTGCCGGGGTTACGATTATCCTGGCACTCAAAGGCTTTTCCATGTTCAGCGTGTTTCCACTCGTGCATGAGTACCTGAGTGGGGCCACAGCCTCGTCGCTGAACGAAATCAAACTGGTAAACGAATACATGGGTGTACCCGCCCACGCCTATATCCCCGCTTACCGCGACAATGAATTCGACGAGGTACTGACCCGCAGCAGCCACGTTACGTTTAATTCGTGGAGTCAGTGGGAACGGTTTAGAAGTCGAATCAGCCGCGTTGCGACTGATTCGACTTCCTTCGGCATTCGCGTGAATCCGCAGTATTCCGAGGTAGCAACGGATATGTATAACCCTTGTGTGCCGGGGTCGCGGTTGGGTGTGACACGGGATAAACTGCCCGATCAGTTGCCCGATGGGCTGGAAGGAATTCACTTCCATACGCTCTGCGAAAACGATTCGCACACCCTCGAACGGACGCTGGAAGCCCTCGAAAGTCGGTTTGGCAATTTGCTGCATCAGGCCAAATGGGTGAACATGGGCGGGGGACACCTGATGACCCGGGAGGGATACGATACCGACCACCTGATTGGGGTGCTGAAACGGTTCCGAGAGAAATATAACGTGGACGTGATTATGGAACCCGGTTCGGCTATTGCCTGGCAAACGGGGGTTCTCGTGTCCACGGTGCTCGATGTGTTCGACAGTCAAGGCATCGACGTGGTAGTACTTGACACCTCGTTTGCAGCCCACATGCCCGACACCCTCGAAATGCCCTACAAACCTCGCATTCGGGGGGCGTATCAGGAACCCGTTGCCGACAAACCCACCTACCGACTGGGCGGCATGACCTGCCTGGCGGGTGATTTCATGGGTGATTATTCCTTCGATCAGCCGCTACAGGTGGGCGACCGGCTCATTTTCGAGGACATGATTCACTACACGATGGTGAAAACCACCACGTTCAACGGTGTTGGGTTACCCGCCATCGGTATCATCCGCGAAAACGGACAATTTGATTTGATTCGGGAATTCGGCTATGAAAGTTTCAAGGATCGGTTGAGTTAGACGGAATCGAAGTCAATTGCTTTTATCCTGTCCACCATGACAAAGCTCTATTCTGATCTGGCTTATCTCTACGATGCCCTTTATCAGACTTTCATTGATTATGACGCAGAGTTTCAACTGTATCAAGGCTGTTTCAGCACTTACCCCGTAAAGTCGGTGCTGGAAATTGGCTGTGGCAGTGGGCATTTGGCCAGTCGATTTCTGAATGCCGGTTACGACTATACGGGCATCGACATCAGCCCGCAAATGCTCGCGCTGGCCCGTCAACGCTGCCCAATGGCCCGGTTTGAGCAGGGCGATATGCGAACGCTTCAACTGAACCAGTCGTTTGATGCGGTGCTGATTACGGCCCGGAGCCTGAGCTATATCCTGACCAATACCGATGTGCTGGCCACATTCCGGCGTTTAGGGCAACACCTTTCTCACACCGGTACCCTGCATTTCGATTTCATCGACGCAGCGACGTTTTTGCCAGGTATAAATCCCGAAACGGTTGTCGAGCATCGGGCGATGTATGATGGGCAAACCTACCTCCGGCAAAGTCGCTACCAGCCAAACGGCACCACCGGCTTCACCTGGGACTGGCATTCCGATTTTTTTGTGGAACAGGCGGGGCAATCACTCCAACCCGTTGCCACCGACGATGCAACCTTACGCGCTTTTTTGCCCGACGAAATCAAATTGCTACTTCAGCTGGCTGGCCTGACCGTTGTGGCCGAACAACGGCAACCCACCTACGCCTTCGACACCTGGGTTTTCTCCGCAAAGAAGGCATAAAAAAAGCCCCCGAATGAATGGCAGCCGGTTCGCCGGTGCGGGCCATTTGTCGGGGGCAATGAATTTATTCAGGAGATTTTCTTAGAACTTAACGTTCAGGTTGGCGTTGAAAACAGTGCCTAACTGACTGAACTGAGAACCGTTATAACCAAGAATGTCATACCGGCCACTGAAGCCCAGGAATCCGCGTAACAATGCTTTTTTCTCAGGGGTATCAATAGCTTTTGCACCCTCTGCGTTTAATGCAACCAAATCCCACTTCGGCAGCACATTGAACAGGTTGTTAGCATTCAGCGTCAGCGACACTTTGTTCGAGAACGAATAGCCAACGCTCAAATCTGTTACCACGGCAGGTGTAAACGTTGCCTTGATGTTGTTCATGTCAGAACCACCGTTGTCCAAATCCTGAAACGAGGTCGAGCCAAACAGCGTGTTGTTCAGGTTCAGATTCCATTTGCCAACAGCATAATCAGCCCCAAAAATCACTTTGTATTTCGGGCGGCTTTCAGTCAGTAACGATTTGATCTGCGTGTTCAGAATGCTCGATCCGGCTGCTTTTATGGCGGCTGGGTCGGCTGGTGTGCCCACAATTTTGTTCTGTAGCATGTTGTTTCCAGCCAGGTTCAGGCCCAATTTACCTTTGCCGAGCGGCAGGTTGCGGTACGATATGACATAGTCGATACCCGACGTAGCCGTTTCGATACCATTGATAAAAAACTGAACAGTCCGTACACCCGCCTGACTCAAAATCTTACCCAGTGTGCTGTTGGCATCCGACGATGAGATCGACGAGCTATAGACAATCCGGTCGGCTACGTTGATACTAAAATAGTCGAGGGTGATGCTCAGGTTTTTCGTTGGATTCAAAGCCACACCAACCGTGTAGTTAGTCGATTTTTCGGGCTTCAGAGCGGGGATTCCCAACGCACGGGCCTGCGCACTGCGGTTGTTAAACAGACCCGACAACTGTATGGTGCCTCCCACGAAAGCCGCCTGTACCGACTGTGCATAGATCTGATGCAGGGTTGGTGCCCGGAAACCTGTTGAAGCTGACGCTCTGATTACAGCTTTTCCGTCGGCGATTTTGTAGCGCGATGACAGTTTCCAAACGTTGGCATTACCAAAGTCGCTGTATTTCTCGGTACGGAACGTTCCGTTAACCAGGAAGTCTTTCGTGATGTCGTAGCTCAAATCGAGATACGCCCCGATGTTGAAACGCTGGTTAGATCCGGCATTCAGTTTGTTCAGGCCGGGGAATGAGTTCGACCCTTCACCTTCGTATGAGGCTTCGTCGCCGGCGATGATCGTGTATTTTTCGGACCGGGCTTCCATACCGAAGGCAACGCCAAATTTTTCGCTCACCTGCTTCGATACGTCGATGTTACCCACCAGGTGTGAGAACTCATATCCGCCTGGCTTAAAGCGGGTTGGGCTTGCTTTTCCCAGTGTCCGGTTCACCGTATTGTCAACCGAATACCGCTGTCCATTGTAGCCCGTTGTCAGGCTGACATCGTGTTTCCAGCCATTGTTTTCGCCTTTCACGCCCACTGTTGCGTTGTAGTCGAGCAGGTCGCCCTCGAAGGTTGGCACATAACCGACATACCCTTTGTAGAGGTCGACGTTGTCTTCGATTGGGAAAGCAAGCGTGGCGGCTGTGATGTAGTTTTTGCCACCGTTATCCGTTGGGTTGTGCAGCAAACCCCGATCCTGCCGCCAGTAGGGAGTGCGGTAGTTGGCAAAAGAGGCCACCCGCTTCACCACCATTGCCGCGTTACCATAGAGTTGGTAATTATCACCCAGCGAAAGACCGGTATTGATCAGGAACCGCCCGGCCGTTGTTTCGCCCGTGCCGTTGATGTTGTTGGCCGTTGGATAGTCTTTCAGGTAAGCCGTAATAAGTGCGTCCTGAGCACCGCCTTTACCATCGCCAAACGTGGCAATCTCGGTTGGCAGGTGAACATTTCCTGACCGCACCGCACTGTTCTGCTGCATGAAATCGATGGTGTAATTCACAAATCCTTTGCCGCCAATGTTGCTGCCGCCGTTCAGAGCCAGATTATACATACCGCCATCACCTTTCGCCGTAACACCCGTGTTCAGGTTCACGCTCGTGTAGTCGTATTTATCTTTCAGGATGATGTTCATAACCCCGGCAATGGCATCGGAACCATATTGAGCGGAGGCACCGTCGCGCAGAATTTCGACCCGCTTGATGGCCGTTTGCGGAATGGCCGACAGATCGACACCCGTTTCGCCACGACCCGGCGAGAACTGCACATATAACAAAGAGCTGAGGTTCTTGCGCTTACCGTTGATCAGAATCAATGTCCGGCTTGGTCCCATGTTACGCAATTCCCAGGGATCGAGCAGGGTAGTAGCATCGTTCACGGGCGTGTTCACCGTGTTGAACGAAGGCACCCGATACTGCAACGAGCGGTCGAACGTGGGTTGGCCCGTGCTGCGCAAATCAGCCGCCGACAAAATGTCGATAGGCAGTGGTGAGTCGATGAGCGACCGTTGTGTGGCGCGGCTACCCACCACAATCACTTCCGACAAATTGGCTGTTGAGGCATCAAGTGACACATCGACTGTCACATCGCTGCCTGCCACCGTCACATCTTTGGTAAGGGTGCTAAAGCCAATGAATGAGTAGCTGATCTTATAGGAACCAGCGGCTGCTTTGAGGGTGTAAGCCCCGGCGGCATCGGTAGTGGTGCCATTCGTGCTGCCATTAACAACTACCGATACACCTGGCAAGGGGGAATTTTTGTCATCTTTAACAACACCTTTGATGAGTTGTTGTGCAAAGAGACTGCCCACAGTAACAAAAATTAAGAGTACGGTGGTCAATAGAAATCTATTGATTTTGCAATGATTCAACATAGAATAGTTGGAGTTATCAGTTAAATTGAGAAGTAAATTTTCCCAATGAGTAAAATAACATCAATCATTCTACCTCCTCCCAATTTATACTACGCTTATAATTAGAAATTAATACTGTATTTTATTATAAACCACCCAAAAATCAACAAATATAATTTTTTAAATAAAAAATATATTTATAGTACACAAAATAGACACTGTTCTTTACTCGTAACGCAAGGCTTCGATTGGGTCGAGACGCGAGGCCCGAATGGCTGGATAGATACCCGAAAACAAGCCCACGGCTACACAAATGACAATACCGAGCGACATCCATACCCAGGGAACCACAAACCCGCCACCCTCGCCCTGACTAACCACCAGCGCAATGAGATTCCCAATGCCCAGTCCTAAAAGAACCCCACCTATTCCACCCAGCAGACAAATAACAATCGCTTCGATCAGAAATTGTAGTCGAATCAGGCGGGGTGTGGCTCCCATTGCTTTCCGAATGCCGATCTCACGGGTGCGTTCCGTAACCGACACCAGCATGATGTTCATGAGGGCAATGGCTGCGCCGAGCAGCGTAATAAAACCTACCACAAAGCCGCCCACCCGAAGCACGCCGGTAGTTTCGCCAAGATCTTTAGCCAATTGATCGGCCCGCTCAATTCGGAACGAGTCGGGTTGGCCCAGCGGGTCGCGCCGAACCTGCCGCATGGTGCCACGAGCCTCACCAATGGCGGTTTCCTGATCGCCAATGCTGGCCACCGAAGCCGTAATATCGAACGAAAGCGCGCGGGTTCCCGCCAACACGCGACCATTGTCGATAGGAATAAACATCACCCGGTCGTCGCCCGCCCCAGTCAGGCTGCCCTTTTTTTCCAGAATACCGATCACTTTGAACGGCACCCCCTGGGCGCGAATCACCTGATTGATTGGATTTATGGTCGTGCCAAAAAGAGCACCGGCCAGCTCGCTGCCAATAATGGTAACGTTCAGCCCATTTTCCATATCATTGGTGTTCAGTGCCCGACCCTGAGCCAGTTTATAGTTTTTAACGGTCAGGTAATTTTCGTCGATACCATAAAGCTGAATATTGGGGTTGGTTTTTTTGGCTCCAAACTTCACCTGCGAAGCTCCCGAAATGAGCGACGAAACCGAAATAGTGGCTCCATATGGAAACCGCCGTTTGAATTGCACCGCCTGCCGAAACGTGATGGGTTCGTCCATTTGCTGCACCCGACCACCGAAACGGCCCCGCTGTTGTTCCACCAAAATACTGAACGTATTGGCTCCCAGCCCCTCGAAACTGCTGGTCAACGAGGATTGAATTCCGTCGATAGCCGTCAGGATTCCTACCAGCGACGTAATGCCAATGGCAATAATCGCCGAGGTCAGAATCGTCCGAAGCCGATTCCCGGCAATAGACCGAAGGCCTTCACGGATATTTTCGAGTAAATTCATTTAGCACAAAATTTGCTTACATTCGTTATTACAAAGCTACGGTAGCCCTTGTTACCAATACAACCGATGAAACGTCTGCTCCTACCACTCATCCTTTTTCTGGGACTGATGGCCCCGGCCCTTGCCAACCGCTTGCTGATTCCGATGGATGATGCACAAAAGAACCACCTTAAAGCGTATGGTATTGCCTATTGGGTGTTGAAAACCCACGATACCGAAATCGACTGGCTGCTCAACTACCGGGGAGGGGCGTTTCTGGTGCCTCAAAGTCAGGCGTTTATCAACGAAATGGTGATTAGGGGCGTGAGCTACGAGATCATTTCCGAAGCGCAGGTCGCCCAGATTATGGCCGAAGTGCAGTCGCCCGATGCCAACATGGACGCGGTGAAACTCCAGAAACCACCCAAAGTAGCGGTGTATTCGCCCAAGACCAAACAACCTTGGGACGATGCCGTGACGATGGTGATGACCTACGCCGAAATCCCCTACGACGTGGTATTTGACGCGGAAGTTTTGGATACCAAACTACCCGAATACGATTGGTTACACCTTCACCATGAGGACTTTACGGGTCAATTCGGAAAGTTTTTTCACTTCAAAGACACGCCCTGGTACATTGCCCAACGTCAGGAAGCCGAAGGAATCACCAAAAAGTATGGTTTCTCGAAAGTGCCCCAAATGAAATTGGCTGTTGCCAAAAAAATCCGCGATTTCACGCTGGGTGGGGGCTATCTGTTTGCCATGTGCAACGCCACTGATACCTACGACATTGCTCTTGCTGCCCAAAACACCGACATGGTCGATGCGTTTTATGATGGGGACGGTTTCGACCCAAACGTGAACAGTAAGCTCGATTTCAGCGAGACAATGGCATTTCGGAACTTCCAGGTCTACACGAATCCGTACATGATCGAGTTCTCAAACATCGACAATCAGCCCGAGGAGCGCGGTTTGTCGGAGCACAACGATTATTTTTCGTTGTTCCAGTTCTCGGCCAAATACGACCCGATTCCCACCATGCTGACCCAAAATCACCTGAATGTGATCAAGGGATTTATGGGGCAAACAACGGCTTTCAAAAAAGCATATCTGAAACCCGAAGTAGTGGTGATGGCCGAAGCCAAAGCCGCCGGTGAAGCCCGCTACATTCACGCGCCTTATGGCCGGGGTTTCTTTACGTTCTACGGCGGCCACGACCCCGAAGACTACCGTCACGAAATTGGCGAAGAACCCACCGACCTCAACCTGCACCCCAACTCAGCCGGTTATCGCCTGATTCTGAACAATATCCTGTTCCCGGCAGCTAAGAAAAAGAAGCAAAAGACGTAGGAAAACGAGTGCAGGCAGGTTTGGGAACCTGCCTGCAACGGGTCCCCAACCCACGTTCTCAACGCGGTTACGGCTAAAACATCCATTCCCTATGTACACTGAAATCCAACGGGTTCCTTATCGGGTCTATGCAATGGCTTTTGCTATTATCATAGTTCTGGTAGGAGGGTACTATTTCTTTTCTATTACTAATGAATCATCCTTTGATGATCCTGGGTTTCGGAGGTTCATTCGTCTGATAGCTTTGGGTCCGTTACTGTTGATGTTATTATTCTTCTACGTGATTATCTACAGAACGATAACCACTCAGATTGATGATGAATCTGTCCGGTTTCGAGTTTCGCCATTGTCGGTTAAATGGCAGGTAATACCGTGGAAAGAAATCGAACGGGCCTATGTTCGGGAATACGCCTTAGTCGGCGAATATCCACGTGGCTCAGGAGGCATTCGGCAGGGGCCAAATGGATGGGTGTATGCGCTGAATGGCACATACGGGTTACAGATCGAAAAGAAGAGTGGTGGCAAAATTCTCGTTGGCACCATGAATCCTGCCGAACTAAAGGCGTTTTTAGATAAGAATTTTAGCTCCGTAAGCGCGTAATTCAGTTCAGGTTATCGAAGCCCGACAAGCTTTTTACAACCAGCTATGAACCGACGAGAACTACTGAAAGCAGCGGCCCTGCTGCCCTGGATTTCCCTATCCGAATCAATTGACGCACTCGCCCACTCGCGCCAACGCATGGGACGCATCGCCTACCTCGGCGATGTTCACCTGATGCCCCGCAAACGACCCATGCGCGGTTTGGCCGATTGCCTGCATCATATTCAAAATCAGCCCGATAAACCCACATTGATCCTGAACGGGGGCGATACCATTATGGACTCGCTGTCCCGCAACCGGCGCGATACACGGCGGCAGTGGGAAGCCTGGCAAACAGTTGTCAAGGCAGAATGTTCGTTACCTATTCAGCATTGCCTGGGAAACCACGATGTGTGGGCGCATGAGGAGTCACAGAAAGACCCGTTGGCCGGAAAAAAATGGGCGCAGGAGCAGTTGCACTTCACCCACCGCTACCGGAGTTTCGACAAAGCGGGCTGGCATTTCATTGTGCTCGACGATATTCAGCCAAAGGCAGATAAAAGCTGGTTTTCAGCCCGCTTAGACGAAAAACAAATGGATTGGCTCCGCAACGATCTCAAGAAGACCTCTCCAAAAACGCCCGTGCTGGTGATGTCTCACGTGCCCATTGTAAGTGCGAGTGCGTTTCCGGCTCTGCCGAAAAATAATCCCAACCAATGGGTCATTCGCGATGGGTCGATGCACACGGATGCACCGACCCTTATCTCGTTATTCAGGCAATACCCCAACGTAAAAACCTGCATCAGCGGCCACAAACACGTTCTCGATCAGGTCGATCACAATGGCGTGTCGTATCTGTGCAACGGGGCCGTGTCGGGCAACTGGTGGCAATCGAAAACCTTCAAAGGCACCCACGCCGGCTATGCCTTGCTTGATCTATACAATGATGGCACCGTGGAGCGGACGTATGTTTCGTATTAATCCTTCTCTACCACTACCCGCAACACAAACTCATCCATTTCGATCTCGGTGGCTTCGCCGTTGAGACCGTTGACCAGCTCGAGTTTGCGGGCCTGCACCTCCTGCCGGATATAATCCTGATTGGCTTCGATGGCTTCGGCAAGGGTGTCGTTGTTGCGGTCGAGGGTGATGTTGATTTTGTCGGTTACCTCGAAGTTGCGGTCTTTGCGGAGGTTCTGAATCCGGTTCACAAAGTCGCGGGCAATACCCTCCCGGCGCAGCTCGTCGGAGATGGTCACGTCGAGAGCAACCGTGATACCGCCTTCGCTGGCTACCAACCAACCGGGAATATCTTCAGTTACGATCTCAACGTCAGACAGTTGTAAGTCATAAGTCGCAAGTTGTAGGTGGTTGTTCAGTTCCAGTTCTTTCAGTTCTGCCTCGTTCATTGCCACAATAGCGGCTGCAACGTCTTTCATCTGCTTGCCAAACCGGGGACCAAGTGCCTTGAAATTCGGCTTCACTTTCTTTTTCAGGATACCCGATGCATCGTCCACAAATTCAATCGCTTTCACGTTCACCTCCGACTGAATCAGCGGGGCAATGTGTTCGATTTGCCGCCGAATTTCGGGATTGAGAACCGGAATCAACACCCGGCTCAACGGTTGCCGAACCTTGATTTTGTGGCCTTTCCGCAATGAATGCACCAGCGATGAAACCGTTTGCGCCAACGCCATCGACTGCTCCAAATCAGCGTCGATCCAGTTGGTTTCAACCGGGTGCCAGTCCGTAAAATGCACCGAATCAAACTGGAACGGGGTTCCTTTCGCCTTCGACTCCTCCCGAACCGAATCGGTCAGGTTGTGATACATCCAGTCGGCAAAGAACGGCGCAATGGGCGACATCAACTGCGCCACCGCCACCAAACAGTGTTGCAGCGTTTCATAAGCAGCATTTTTGTCGGCTGCATCTGCCGTGTTCCAGAACCGCCGACGCGAGAGCCGCACGTACCAGTTCGACAACTGATCGCAGACAAAATCCTGCACCAGGCGGCCCGCTTTGGTTGGGTTGTAACTCTCAAAAGCTTCCGTCACCTCGGCCACCAGCGTGTTCAGTTTCGACAGAATCCAGCGGTCCAGTTCGGGCAGTTGTTCACGCGGAATCCTGTCGAATTGGTTGATCTGGTATCCGTCGATATTGGCGTAGAGCGCGAAGAAATTATAGGTATTGAACAGTGTTCCGAAGAACCGCCGTTGCACCTCGCCAATCCCCTCAATGTTGAATTTGAGGTTGTCCCACGGCTCGGCGTTCGTAATCATGTACCAGCGCGTGGCATCGGCCCCGTAGGTATCGAGCGTCTTGAACGGGTCAACAGCATTGCCCTTGCTCTTCGACATTTTCTCGCCGTTTTTGTCGAGCACCAAACCCGTGGAAACCACGTTTTTGAACGCAACCGAGTCGAACAGTAGCACCGAAATGGCGTGGAGCGTGAAGAACCAGCCCCGCGTTTGATCCACGCCTTCCGAGATAAAATCGGCTGGATACGACTCGTTAAACACGTCCTGATTCTCAAAGGGCCAGTGCCATTGCGCATACGGCATCGCCCCCGAATCAAACCAAACGTCGATCAGGTCCGGCTCGCGTTGCATGAGTTGCCCCGACTCCGAAACCAGATAAATTTCATCAGAATAGGGCCGGTGCAAATCGAAGTTGCCACTGGCATATGCCGCCAGAAATACCTTGTTTTTGTCGATGTATGTTTGAAACTCGGTTTTGCCCTCGCTTACCCATTCACTCATTCGCTCAATCGCTGATTCACTGAATTTTACCAATTCTGCAACCGAGCCAATACACACTTCTTCCTGTCCCGTTTCGGTGCGCCAGATCGGCAGGGGCGTTCCCCAGTAGCGGCTCCGCGAGAGGTTCCAGTCAACGAGGTTTTCGAGCCAGTTGCCGAAACGACCCGTACCGGTGCTTTCGGGGTTCCAGTTGATGGTTTTGTTCAGCTCAACAAGCCGATCTTTCAGGGCCGTTGTGCGCACGAACCAGCTATCGAGCGGGTAATACAAAATGGGTTTGTCGGTTCGCCAGCAGTGCGGGTACGGGTGTTCGTATTTCTCGACCCGGAATGCTTTGCCTTCTTCTTTTAGTTTGATGGCAATCAGCACGTCCGTCGGGCGAAACTCAGGGTCGGCCCGTTCTTCGTCGGAGTAGTATTCTTCCTTTACATACCGCCCGGCATAATCCGTAATTTCAGCCACAAACCGGCCCTGACGGTCCACAATCGGCACATCTTTGCCCTGTTCATCCTGCACCATAATCGGGGGGATGTTGTTGGCTTGCGCCACCCGGAAGTCGTCGGCCCCGAACGTGGGTGAGGTATGAACTACGCCCGTACCATCTTCGGTGGTCACAAAATCGCCTAAGATCACCTTGAATGCGGGAGTTTTGGGCTGCACATAAGGCATCAACTGCTGGTATTCTACACCATCCAGAAACTGACCCTTAAACTCCGACAGCAGCACCCACGGCACAATTTTATCATTGGGCAAATAGGCATCGAAAACGCGGTTATCGTCTTTCTCCTGCCGCCCTTTTTCGCTGAACCAGCGACCCACCAACGCCTTCGCCAACACCACATGCACGAGCGTAAAGGTGTAGGGGTTAATGGTTTTTACCAGCACGTAATCAATGTTTTTGCCCACGGTCAGGGCCGAGTTAGCAGGCAATGTCCAGGGCGTGGTTGTCCAGGCCAGGATATGCACATCGGCATCCTTGGAATCGAAAAACAGGAAACCCGACTTACCCGTTGGCTTCACTTTGAACATGGCCACAATGGTCGTATCGCGCACATCTTTGTAGGTGCCGGGCATGTTCAGTTCGTGCGAACTCAACCCCGTACCGGCCTTCGGCGAAAACGGTTGAATGGTATAGCCTTTGTACAACAAGTCTTTGTCGTACAGTTTTTTAAGTAGATTCCAGACCGACTCGATGTAGTTATTTTCGTAGGTTACGTAGGGATTCTCCAGATCAACCCAGTAGCCGATTCGCTCGGTGAGGTTGTTCCATTGGTCGGTGAACCGCATCACGGTTTCGCGGCATTTTTGATTATAGGCCTCCACCGAAATCGACTTCCCGATGTCTTCTTTGGTGATCCCCAATTCTTTTTCTACCTGCAATTCAATGGGCAGACCGTGGGTATCCCAGCCGCCCTTGCGCTTTACCTGGAAACCCCGGAGCGTTTTGTAGCGGCAAAATATATCTTTGATCGTGCGAGCCATCACGTGGTGAATACCCGGCGTTCCGTTGGCTGAGGGTGGCCCCTCATAAAACGTAAACGTAGGTTTCCCCTCGCGCACCCGAATCGACTCTTCAAACGCATTGGTTTCTTTCCACTGTTGCAACACCTCATCGGCGATCTTCGCGTAGTTGAGGGTTTCGTATTGCTTGTACTGCACCATGTTGGATCGGACCGCCGAAGCGGAGTTGAAAAAATAACCGCAAAGGTACGGCTTTTTTGGTGGTGCATGAGCCAGAATGGGGCCATGATTGAACGGAACCCAGGGAAGAAACACCGTTATTTTCATCAAATAGGCACCATTCGCCTGGTCAGCATCCTTAGGAGGGTAGAAATAAACGCATTTGCAGCCCCAAACAAGCTGCATGGGCCAGCTCCTCAAACTAGAAATCTCAGTTTCTTTTTTTACAGGCTTTGCCTCCTAACAAACCGCTTTCCAGCAGCCAAACAATCTCTGTCTCAAGGGTATTCGCTTCAACCAATTTAGCAGACCAGAATTCTTACTGCCCTTTTCGTAAGTTACTAAAAGCAGACTCATGAATCTACCAAGAACAAATAGAACGGATTAAGGTTGTTTAAAATACCATTTTAGTAGTGTAAACTCAACGATTTATGAAAAACATAGGCTACCTGCTCTTGCTGAGCGTGGTTTGCGGCTATACGACTCAGGCTCAGACGCCAACGCCTACCCCGCCCCAAACCACCACTCAGCCTGCTTCGCCCCAGCCGCCGACCACCACGTCGTCGGCATCGCCAACAACAACTGATCCCCCAGCTGCTACCCCCGCTCAGCCAGTCGCTACGGCGGCAAGCAGCCAGACGGGAATTGCCGTAACGGGCGTGGTTACCGATGCACAGTCTCAGCCCTTGCCGGGTGTTACGGTGTCGATCAAAGGAACAACACGGGGTACTACCACCAATGTAGACGGAACCTACCAACTCAGTGTGCCCGACAATCAGGCGGTGTTGGCGTTCAGCTACATTGGTTTTGCCCCCCAGGAAATTGTGGTGGGAAACCAGACTACGCTGAACGTGAAGCTGGGCGAAGATAGCCAGACCCTCAACGAAGTGGTAGTGGTTGGTTACGGGGTTCAGCGGAAACGCGACCTGACGGGGTCTGTGGCGCAGCTGAAGGGTGAAGAAATCACGAAATACCCGGTCCAGACACCCACGCAGGCGCTACAAAGCAAACTGGCCGGGGTGCAGGTAATTGCCTCAGGGCGACCCAACGAGCAGCCGCAGATTCGGGTACGGGGGGTTGGCTCTGCATTGGCCGGGGTTAGTCCGCTCTATGTGGTGGATGGGGTGCTGACCGACGACATCCGAAACATCAGCAACAACGATATTTTGAGTATCGAAGTCCTGAAAGATGCCTCAGCTGCCATTTACGGGGTTCGGGCCGCCAACGGAGTGGTGATTGTGACTACCCGCCGGGGTAAATCGGGTGCCACGCAGGTGCAGTATGATGCCAACATAAGCCTCCGCCAGGCCTCTAATCTGGTAAAAATGGCTAACCGGGATCAGTACCTCAGCTACCTGACCGATGCGGCCCCAACCGCGAATGTGAACAACCCTCCGCTGACGTACACTGGCACAACTGACTGGTTCAACGAAGCCTTGCGTCAAGGTGCTCAATCGAACCAGAACCTGTCCATTTCGGGTGGTAGCGAACGCAATACGTTTTTCTTCAGTGCCGGTTACTTTACCGATTTGGGTGTGGTAAACACAAACGACTTCAAACGCCTGACCATCCGGTCGAACAACGAAGTAAAAATTACGGACCAGTTGACCTTCAGCAACCAGCTTTCGTTCTCGCGGGGTAACGAACGTGGGGTCAACCTCGACGGGGTGTACCAAAGCCTTTACCGGGCGGCTCCCATTGTGCCTGCTTTCCAGGATGGGAAGTACGGAAACGTGTCGGCCTTCGGCAATGTCAACAACCCCATCTTGAGCCTGGACTCCCGCAATAATCGGATCATAAACAACCGCTTGCAGGGTAATCTAGCACTCAACTACAAACCCGTTGAATGGCTCACACTACGCTCGGCGTTCAACACCGATCTGGTTTTCAACCGGAATCAAACCTACCTCCGGCAGTTCCAGAACGATGCCGTCACGTTTATCACAGCGGGGGGTAACCAGCGGCAGCAGAACAGCCAGCTTACCCTGAACGAAAGCAAATCGGTGCGGTACATCATCGACAACACCGCGACGTTCGACAAGGCGTTTGGCCAGAGCAACGTTTCGTTCCTGTTGGGAGCGGTGACCGAGCGGTTTACCTCTGACTTTATCGAAGGTGCCCGCATCAACGTGCCCAACGACCCGAACCAGTGGTATCTGGGATTGGGGAATCCCGATCAGCAGTTGTCGAACAATAGCGAGGGCGACCTCCAGACCCGGCAGTCGTTTGTAACGCGGGTCACCTACAGCCTCTCGAATAAGTATTTGTTCAACGCATCGCTGCGAGCCGACGGCAGCTCGAAGTTCCGGGAACGGTGGGGCTACTTTCCAACGGCGGGTGTGGGCTGGGTGATCTCCGATGAGTCATTCATGAAGGGTCAAAAGCTGTTCGACTTCCTCAAATTCCGGGCAAGCTGGGGCATTTTGGGGAACGACAATATTGCCAGCAACGCCTATATTCTGACAGCAGCCGTTAATATCCCGTATTTCTACAATAACGGACTCACACTGGGCTCAGCCATTCAGGACATCAAGAATCAGCAGTTGAAATGGGAACGCACCCAGCAAGTTGACGCTGGTCTGGAGTTTGCTTTTCTCGGCAGCCGATTAACGGGCGAGCTTGACTATTACAACAAAACCACCCGCGATGCGCTGGCCTTTCAGGTGATTCCGGCCATTTTCGGTGATCCCGACAATCAGTTCCTGACTAATATTGCCTCCTTCCGCAACCGGGGATTTGAGTTTATTCTCAACTGGCGCGAAACGCTGAAAAGCGGTCTGGGTTACAACATTGGCGGCAACCTGACCCTGAACCGTAACCAGATTGTTGGTCTCAACGGTGGGCAGGCCTTACTATCGGGGGGGGTTGGGCAGCAGGGTTTCACAACCCGTAGCGACAATGGGCAGCCGGTAGGCAGTTTTTATGTGCTTGATGCCATTGGTGTATTTCAGAATCAGGCCGAAATTGACGGCTCGCCGGTGTTCGGAACAAAGACTAACGTTCGGCCCGGCGATTTGAAATACCGCGATGTAGACGGCAACGGCATCATCGACAGCAACGACCGGATTTATGCGGGTTCTTACCAGCCCAAACTATATTACGGCATCAACCTCGGCCTGACGTTGAAAGGATTTGACCTGTCGGCCGATGTTTACGGAAATGCGGGCAATCAGGTCTACAATGGTAAGAAGGCCTTTCGCTTCGAGAACACCGACAACATCGAGGCCGCCTATGCCGATGCCCGGTGGCAAACCAACCGGCCGTCACAAACCGACCCGCGCCTGATTACTGCTGCCACACCCGCATCGACCTATTTTGTAGAATCGGGTTCATTCGTTCGGCTCAACAACCTGACGCTGGGCTACACGCTGCCTACTGCGCTGCGAGAGAAAGCCCGGTTCCGCACCGCCCGGATTTACGTAACCGCCCAGAATCTGGTTACGCTGCAAAAATTCAGTGGATTTAGCCCCGAATTACCGGGTGGACCACTCGATTCCGGCATTGAACTTAACTCCTACCCCACCGTCCGCACGTTTGCTGCCGGACTAAACCTGGGCTTTTAACTATTCGACCTTACGAACATGAATCATATTGGAAAACTCATCCGTTTACCGCTGTCGGTACTTCTGCTTGGTACGGGCATGGCAGCCTGTAACGATTTCTTAGATACGCCACCCCAAGGCCTCGTTGGCGAAGCTGCGGTGCGTAACGACCCAGCGGCTGCTCAAAGCCTGGTGACGGGCATTTACAACAGTATGTGGGAAGGGGGCATTCATGGTTTCGACTATGTTGGCATGACCAATATCGCGTCTGACGATGCCGACAAGGGCAGTTCGGCCACCGATGGAGCCAACTCCTATGGAACACTTGATAACCTCAATCCCACGCCGGGAGTTGGTAACCTCAACAACGTTTGGGCCACCTACTTTCGGGCTATTGCACGGGCTAATCAGGCGCTGGCCCTGGTTCCGCTCAGCCCTGCTGATCAACCAACGCGCAACCGGCTGGAGGGCGAAGTGCGGTTTTTGCGGGCGTATTTTTATTTCAACTTAGTCCGGTTCTTTGGCGGGGTGCCACTGATCGACGCAGTACCGCCGGTTGAGCAGATCAATAACACCACGCTGCAAACGCGGGCCAGTCGGGAGCAAGTGTACGCACTGATCGTTAATGACCTTCGTTTTGCCGCTACCAACCTGCCCACTAAGGCCCAGACCCAGACTGGCAAAGCAACCAAAGCGGCCGCTATGGGACTTTTGGCCAAGGTATATCTGTATCAGCGCAACTGGCAACAAGCCTATAATCTGACCGATTCGATCATCAAAAATCAGGCGGGCACCTACGACCTACTCCCCAATTACGCCAACATATGGCGCGAAGTAGGCGCGAATAGCGTCGAATCTATTTTTGAAATACAAACAGGAACTAACTTGGCCTGTAATGCAGCAATCGACATTTACAGCGTTTGTCAGGGGCCACGAGCGGGCGGGCTGCGGGGCTGGTCCGATCTGGGTTTCGGCTTCGGTACGCCTTCGGTGAGCCTTGTGAACGAGTACGAGCCCAACGACTCACGTCGGGCGGCCACGATCATTTTCATCAACCCGGCTCCCCGTGGGACGGTGCTTTGGGATGGCTTTCGGATTCCGAGTCGAGACTCTGTCGAAAACGACCGGTATAATTACAAGTCGTACCACAGCCGCACCTCGGAGCGAAACTGTGGCAACAACGACCGGCTCCCCAAAAACCTCCGTATTTTGCGATTGGGCGAGGTACTGCTGATTCATGCCGAAGCTGCGCTGGCACTGGGTCGACCTGCCGATGCACTGGTCGACATTAACCGGTTACGCACGCGGGCGGGCCTAACGGCAGTCACGACTATAACTCAGGAGCGAATCTGGCACGAACGCCGGGTAGAACTGGCCATGGAACACGACCGATTCTTCGACATCATCCGGCAGGAAGAACTTCAGCCGGGTCGTGCGGCACAGGCGTTCACGGCCCACGGCAAAACGTTTGTAAAGGGCAAAAATGAAGTGTTCCCAATCCCACAAAACCAGATTCAGTTGAGCGGGGGTGCGCTCACACAAAACCCGGGCTATTAAGATTCGTATGCCTGTATTCATAATGAAACAACTCCTGACGATAACCCTGCTGTGTGGCTTTCTGGCGACGGCATTTGGCCAGTCGAGGCAGCAACCACGCTCGCCGGCGAGGCCCATCGCCAGTCTGTCGAAGGCCGACTTAGCCTTTCTGGATAGTCTCGAACGCGATACCTTCCGTTTTTTCTGGGAAACAGCGAATCCCGAAAATGGACTCGTTCCCGACCGTGCTCCTACTCCTTCCTTTTGCAGCATTGCGGCTGTTGGCTTTGGCCTTACATCCTATTTGATTGGGGTTGAGCGTGGCTACATTACACGTCGGCAAGCGGCCGACCGGACCGTGCGCACGCTGCGTTTTTTCGCTAAAGCACCACAATCAGATCAGGCAACAGGCGTAGCAGGATACAAAGGGTTCTTTTACCACTTTCTCGACATGAAAACGGGGGAGCGATTCAAACAAGTCGAATTATCGACCATCGACACGGCCTTGCTACTAGCAGGCATCCTTAGTGCCCAGTCGTATTTTGATCAGAAAACGCCCATCGAAACCGAAATCCGGCAACTGGCCGACCAGATATATGGCCGCGCCGACTGGACCTGGTTTCAGGCGCGAAAACCCTTTGTATCGATGGGCTGGCACCCAGAAAAAGGCTTTATCCAAAACGACTGGACGGGTTACAACGAAGGTATGCTGCTATACGTTTTGGCTCTTGCCTCCCCGACCCATCCCGTTGGCACCAATGTTTGGGCAGCCTGGACCAAGTCGTACCCCTGGGCAACCTTCTATGACCAGCCACACGTTAACTTCGACCCATTGTTTGGGCATCAGTACTCACACTGCTGGATCGATTTCAAGGGTATTCGCGACGAATACATGCGGGGTAAGGGTATCGACTATTTTGAAAACTCGCGCCGGGCTACCTACGCAAACCGGGCATATTGCCTGGCGAATCCAGGGAAATGGCAGGATTATAGCGCGACAATCTGGGGCCTGACCGCCTGCGACGGGCCTAAGGACACAACCGTAAATGGTCGCAATTTTTTCTCATATCGGGCACGCGGTGCAGCCTCAACCAACATCGTTGATGATGGCACTATCGCCCCAACAGCGGCTGGTGGTTCAATGGCTTTTGCGCCCGAGATCTGTATTCCAGCTCTACGGGCCATGAAAGCTCGCTACGGTTCTAAACTATATGGTCAATACGGTTTCCGTGACGCGTTCAATCCAACCTATCAGCACCGATCCAGCTTCGCGAATGGATCAACTCAGGGAGGTTGGTTCGATATTGATTACCTCGGCATTGATCAGGGTCCTATTCTGATTATGGCCGAAAACCTGCGAACGGGCTTCGTCTGGAATCTAATGAAAAAGAACCCGCATATTCGGAGGGGGCTGCTCAAAGCCGGTTTCACGGGCAACTGGCTGAATTGAGTTCTTCATCAGGTTATTAAAAAAACGGTTGTTCTGTTCTTGCATTGGTCTGAGCAGAACAACCGTTTTTTGGTCAACACTAATTACCATCAAACTACTGGTAATGGGCAATCATCAACACATGACCCGTTAGGGGAAACATTTCCTTTTGCTCGTCGGGGACGTTTTCGCTGGCGGTCGTGACGAACAGGCGACCGTCGGGGAGGGGAGCAATTTTGGTGGGGTTCAGGGCGGGGAGGTCGATGGTTTGGAGAAGTTGACCCATGGGCGAAAACTGACGGATCTCGTGGCCGCCGTAACCACCTACCCAGATGTTGCCTAAGTCGTCGGCAGAGATGCCATCGGGTGAGGAGTCCCACTCCCATAGGAACCAGGGCGTTTCGGGCGCATCGGCAGCGGTTGGGTGACGGGCGTAAATTCCCTTTGGGCGGTCGGGGTGGCCAACTGTTTCCACCATCAGCAACCCGGCTTGCGCGTGCCAGAGGGGGCCGTTTCCAATTACAAAATTGTCGGCCAGGGTCATTCGGTTGCCATTGGCATCATAATAGAGCATCGTTCCCAGCACCGACGTTCCGTCCATTGCCATTGTGCTGGCATACAACGACCCGTCTGGTCCCAAACCCGCATCGTTGAACCGCACTTCACCCCCCGGATGCACCAGATGATCGACCCGTTCTAAACGCGATTCGCCCTTATCGAGCAAGTCGGCAAGGTGCAATCCTGATTGCAGTCCTACCCAAAACCGGCCATCAGGACGTGGCAAGGCAAAGCCAACCAACTCAGGCATAGCCCATTGACGAAGGTTTGCCCCGTCTGCATCGGAACAGTAGAGCTGTTTTTCAATGATATCGACCCACCATACTTGTTGCTGATCGTGGTGCCAGAAAGCTCCCTCGCCGAGGGAATGTAGGTGCGGATGAAGGGGAGAAACAGTAGGGGTTAGCATAGGGATTGACAATAAGCATTGAGCCTTATCTCGCTCAATTATAAGCGTACAGCCTTATAATCAAAAACGAGTAGCGACTGTTTTGCACTTCTCCTAACTCCCCGAATAAACAAAACCCCCGCGCCATTGCTGACACGGGGGTTCGTCTTTTATCTTTCGTCTTGTCTCTTTCTCTCCGATTACCCGACCGACCCTTCTAAGCTGATTTCCAGCAGTTTCTGGGCTTCAATGGCAAACTCCATTGGAAGTTGGTTCAGTACTTCTTTGGCATAACCGTTGATAATCAGGGCAACGGCTTGCTCCGTTGGGATGCCCCGTTGGTTGCAGTAGAACAACTGATCTTCGCCAATTTTCGAGGTAGTTGCCTCGTGTTCAACGGTTGCCGTGGAGTTCTTTACCTCGATGTACGGGAACGTGTGTGCCCCGCACTTGTCGCCGAGCAGCAGCGAGTCGCACTGCGAGTGGTTCCGGGCATTCTCGGCCCGCTTCATCACTTCAACAAGGCCCCGATACGAGTTTTGACTCTTTCCCGCCGAGATCCCTTTCGATACAATCCGGCTCTTGGTGTTCTTGCCGATGTGTACCATTTTGGTGCCCGTGTCGGCCTGCTGCATGTTGTTGGTAACGGCCACCGAATAGAATTCCCCGATTGAATTATCGCCTTTCAGGATAACAGACGGGTATTTCCAGGTAATAGCCGAGCCGGTTTCTACCTGCGTCCACGAGATTTTGGCGTTGGCTCCGTCGCAGATACCGCGTTTGGTTACGAAGTTATAAATACCTCCGCGTCCCTCTTTATCTCCTGGATACCAGTTCTGAACCGTTGAGTATTTTATTTCGGCATCGGCGTGGGCAATTAGTTCTACCACAGCCGCGTGAAGCTGATTCTCGTCGCGCATGGGGGCCGTGCAACCTTCGAGGTAGCTAACATACGAGCCTTCGTCGGCCACAATCAGCGTCCGCTCAAACTGCCCCGTACCAGCCGCGTTGATGCGGAAATAGGTCGAGAGTTCCATTGGGCAACGAACGCCTTTTGGAATGTAGCAAAACGAACCATCGGTAAAAACAGCCGAGTTCAGGGCGGCAAAATAATTATCTTTGGGCGGCACCACCGACCCCATATATTTCTTGATCAGGTCGGGGTGATCGTGGATGGCTTCCGAAATCGACGAGAAAATGATACCTTTTTCGGCCAGTTCTTTTTTGAACGTGGTCGCCACCGATACCGAGTCCATCACGGCATCCACTGCCACACGGGGCCGATCACCTTCCTGCTCCACCACGCCCGCTAATCGCTTTTGCTCGTTCAGCGAGATGCCAAGCCGCTTGAACGTGTCGAGCAGTTCGGGATCGACTTCGTCGAGCGAGTTAACAGTTTTCTTTTGCTTGGGGGCCGAGTAGTATTTGATCGCCTGGTAGTCGATCTTGGGGTATTTCACATTCGGCCAATGGGGTTCAGTCATGTCCTGCCACATCCGAAACGCCTTCAGCCGCCATTCGAGCAGCCATTCGGGTTCGTTTTTCTTGGCCGAAATAAACCGGACAATATCTTCGTCTAAGCCCGGAGGAGCCTCATCCGCTTCAATAAGCGTTTCAAATCCGTACTTATATTCCGAATTGGTGATGCTCTCTAAGAGTTCAACTTCTTTGCTCATAGTATGTCGCGAAGCCGATTTACCGCTTCATCCTACAAAAGTAACAATTTAGTAAACGGCCCCGTTCCGGTGTAGTGAAAGTTTGTCTTCTACTACTCCTCTAGCGGAATAGGCCGGTTCACGCTTTCTTCGAGGGAGATAAAGGTTTCGGTGCGCTGAATACCCTGCACTTTCTGAATTTTGTCGTGCAAAACCTCGCGGAGGTGCGTGGTATCGCGGCAAACGATTCGGGCAAAAATGCTGTAGATACCCGTTGTATAGTGAATATTGACCACTTCGGGGATAGTCATGAGTTGTTCGGCAACCTCGGCATACAGCGAACTCTTTTCTAAATAGATACCCAAAAACGCGCTGATATCCCAACCGAGTTTGGTGTAGTCGATCACAAGTTGTGATCCTTTCACAATACCCATCTGCTCCATTTTTTTCATGCGCACATGAACCGTACCACCCGACACGAAGATTTTTTTGCCAATTTCGGTGTAGGGCATATTGGCATCCTGCATCAGAAGCGATAGTATTTTTAGATCGGTATTATCAATTTCTAAATTTTTGTCCATTTCAGAAATGGGATATTTGATTTGTTATAACAAAACTACCTTTTTTTTGAATGAAATGTAAATTTATAGAAATTTTGATAAAATATTTGCAATGAATCAGCAAAGTGCCTTACCTTTGTCAAGTCAAGTTAATCAGATAACGCCGGGTCAACGGGGTAGAATTTGACAAAGTGATCTTTTTCATTGTAGGGTGTCGAAATTGGCAGACGTGCCCTCCTGTCTCGGGGGTGGTGATAAATGGATAAACGCAGCATAATGCCGCTCCTCGGAGCGACTGGGGTTGACCACCAGAGTTGTACTGTGGCTAACTACACCGTGGGTGGTTCGAGTCCCCCTCCTACAGCATGATCGTACTGACGGACGCTCCCACGCGGTCAACGTCCCGAACGATTCGATTGGTTTTTAGTTTGTTGATGAAGTGTAATTCGACACACCGACCCATACTTGAGGTCGGTGTTGTTTTTTAGCTCAGTGCTGGACATTGAAGAAAACCAGTCGTATTGGAACCTTGAGGGGTTTGGTAAACTGGGCCAACAGCCAATCAACGAATTGTGCAATACTGACTAATTCATTGACCACAATTGAATAACCTTTGCGAAACACCGATTCCCGTAACCCTAAGGGCGCACAAGGGTTCTTACGCTTCGACTGAATGCGGTTAAACTGACGAAGGCCCTCCGCCACACAGATCACATACAGCACCACCGC
>JANOCD010000044.1:0-21870 GCA_031411995.1 Cytophagales bacterium | reverse complement strand
GGGCGGTGGTTCATTGGGGCTAATTTCAATGGAAGCCTGCGAGCGGAACCACATCGTTTCGGTGCTCGAATATACCCGCTGGAAAGTGAGTGGAGAAAACGGAGCTGCAAAAATCTTAGACATGATCCCGACCACGCTGGACTCAAGGATGAAAAAGCTAGGAATCCAGCGTCCATAACGCACGCCTAGTAAGCGTCGATACAGTCCTGATACTTTTTGTGCAATCATACAACTGGGGGTTGAGTTGAGTAATCTGTTTACAATTTACAAACTCCCAAAAGCCGATAGCGTTTTTACGTAATTTCTACGGTTCCTTACAGAATTTCCAATTTTGCAATCCAATACAATAGCATCGGGTGAGGGCATCAGCAACCGCCGAATGGAGGCAATAAGCTCCAGCAGTTCGAGAGGATGACAAACGTCGGTAACCCTGCTGGTTCCCGATATTTATCATTCATCGGCGCAGGTCAGCAGCCAAAAAGTTATGACCTTTACGGCTATGTTTAAACACTCGCCTGCCGTGAAATCAATCCTTATTTCAACTCTGTTCGTTTTAGCCGCCCATATGGCCCTGGCCCAACCTATCGCATCGCCCGTCGATATGCTGCCGTTTCGGCAAATTCCTGATTATCCCGAAACCTATACGGCCAAAACCATGCTCGTCCGAATGATCGACGGTCTGGGATTTCGCTATTACTGGGCCACCGAAACATTAACCCTTACCGACTTAGCCTACAAACCAACCCCGGAAGCCCGCACTACCGAAGAAACCATTGACCACATCTTGGGTCTGTCTGCTGTTGTTGTTAATGCGATGCAGAAAAAAGTGAATACCCGGTCGGGCGAAGAAACATCGGCCCTGCCATTTGCCACGAAGCGGCAACAGACGCTCCAAAACCTCAAACTCGCCCGCGATCTTCTACTGACTGGCCCGGACAACCTGGATGCGTATGCCATTCTTTTTCAGAACGGGACCAAAACAACCCGCTACCCAATCTGGAACCTGATAAACGGCCCGCTCGAAGACGCACTCTGGCACGTTGGGCAGGTGGTGTCCTTTCGGCGGTCCTCAGGCAATCCGATTAATTCAAAGGTAAATGTGCTGACGGGAAAGGTAGGTAAGTAGCTGATAATGAGCTATCTGAGTGCGTTCGCACCCCTCAGTGCCAGACAGCTATATCGTCTAAAGGCTTGCGGGTCAGGGATGGTACGCGGGTATCGGGAGCCGGATAGCCAACGGGAATCAGCAGAAACGGGCGGTCATTGGCGGGGCGGTTCAGCAGCGTGGCCAGAAAATTCATCGGGCTGGGGGTATGGGTGAGGGCTACTAAGCCCGCGTGATGAATGGCCGCCAGCAGCAACCCACAGGCAATCCCGACCGATTCGTTGACGTAATAGTTGGTCCGCTTCGTACCGTCGGGCAGCAGGTCGAAGGGTTTGCGGAAGACCACAATCAGGTAGGGAGCCGTTTCCAGAAACGGTTTTTGCCAGTCGGTGCCAAACGGTTTGAGGTCGTTGAGCCACTCGTCGTTCATGCGGCCCGTGTAGTTTTCCTGCTCTTCGGCTTCGGCTCTTCGGCTTCGGCCCCTTCGCGGATCTGGCGTTTGATTACGGGGTCAGCCACAACGCAAAACGTCCAGGGCTGTTTGTGGGCCCCCGACGGCGCCGTACCAGCGGCCCACACGATCTGTTCAATGACTTCGCCGGGTACGTTCCGGTCCGAAAATTCGCGCACGGTTCGGCGGGTGTCGAGCCAGGCATAAAAAGCGCGGCTGCGGGTCAGCATCTCCTCCGCCGGGTAAGACGTGGGTGAATAACTCATAAAATCAGGTTCGTCAACGGGTTCGATTGCTGGATTCATAGTGGTAAAGATAGGTACATCAGACCACGCTACGATACGTTCAGGTCAGCGAAAAGTCATTGAAGAAAATCAAGAGCCCGCTGTACTCACTGATTTAAAGGTGTGTAGGGTGTTTCGGGCTGATTGCCGCAATGCGCATTTTGTATTGTCAGTAACGGTTCAACGTCTAAGCAGCGCAATGCGTGTTCTGTATTACCCAGACAAATAATGATACGTCGAAAAAATTTAACATACTTACTTTCAGGCGTTTAGAAAACTATTGACATAAATTTTGGCTTACAAAAACTTTCGTCTATCATTACAAAAACGTACAAAACTTGCGTCTATTCAAGAGTTGTGCGTAATTTTCGATAACATGAAAACATTCGAAGTTGGCTTTTTAGATCATGTGGCCCTAAGAGTTAAAGACATTGAGCTTTCAGCCCAGTGGTATGAGAAAATTTTAGGACTAAAGCGGTTGAGTGTACCAGAATGGGGAAACTATCCAGTCTTTATGAGCTGTGGTAAAAGTGGAGTGGCGATATTCCCTGCAAATCTTGCTGACCCAGAAATAGATAGGCAGTCGAAGAATACAGGAGTTAGTCATTTTGCATTCAATGTTTCTGATGAAGACTTTGAAAAAGCGCAAAAGCATTACGAAAACCTAAAAATTGAATTTGACTTTCAAGATCATTATTATTTTCACTCTATTTACACAAAAGACCCCGACGGACATACTGTTGAATTAACAACTATGGTGGTAGAAGAGAATACTTTTAACAGATAAACAACGCACAACATGGTGTTGCCAAAAGCAGGGCAGCTGCAATACTATTGGGTAGAAGAACGCACTATAGACTGCTTAATTTTATTCATCTTTAAGAATGCCAAGTCCCTGCCTTCGGCAATACCTGAAATGTCGTTAGCGGTAATTCGATCACCCCAAAGGTGAATGTACTGAGGGGCAAACTGGCGAAGTAGCGGGCATCCCCATCACTCCCAGCCGCCACACAGCGACCGGTATAGGTCGGTCAGCGACAGGAACTGAGCCTGTTTGGTGTTAATCAGGGCCAGTTCGGCTTCCAGTACGCTGCGTTGGCCGCATTAAGTTGCGGATTTGCCATGCCTGGCTTATATTGCTACCGCCTAATTTTTATACTCATCACAAACAACTTACTGTACTGAAATAATCCCCTGAGAAAAAAGCCGCGCCCATTGAATCTGGACGTGGCTTTTTCAGGCGTAAAAGTGTGGGGCGAAAATCACCTACATCTTACCGATTATCGGTTAACCCGTCATAAAAAGCATTGGCTGATAGCTGATCGTAAAAAAGTTGTCCGTTTTGGGGTGAACCATGAGTCAAGGTTGATTAAGGACAGTTCGAAATAGCGGATCATAATTGACTAAAAACGGCAATGAATACACATCACCTGGGTACATCTGGCGCGCTCGAAAGGCCTCTAATGTCAAATCAACTGGTAATTTGACCTGATTGTGAAACAGATCTTCGGCCCGCTGTACGTTGGTAAAATCCAGCAACGGTTCAGTCCAGTACAGGATCTTCGAGTGCGGCAGAATCATCACCCAGGGCATCGAACCAAACCCGGCAAACCAACCCGTTGAATTACCCACGTTAATTAACTGATCGGAGAACTGACAGGTGGAAATGAGCGAACCTGCCGAAGAGAAACAGTTCTCGTTTTGCAGGACGTATATTTTACCCGTGAACTGGATCGAGCTCGTGTCGGGAATAAGCGTATCCGGCTCTGTACTCACCACCTGATACAGGGAGTCCGGTATAAACTGGCGGGTCAGGTATTGCTTCGGCCCACGAATATCCAGCCGGTCGGCCCGCGGATTCGCCGGATTCGCACCGGTAACGATACCCCTGACAATGGGTTTATCAATCAGGTGGCGAATTATGTTCTGCCAATCCAGATCGCTGCCGCCGGGGTTATCGCGGATATCCAGAATAATTTTCCGGATGGGTTGCCGCCGGGCCAGCGAGTCGATTTGTCGCAGGTAATAATCGCCGTCCGCCATGACCGGTATTCGCAGGTAAAAAATCTGCTGGTCAGCTAGATACGTAACTGTCTTCCGGCGAGGGATACCGGTCGCTTTTGGTGGAACCGAGGTGTTGACCGTATCCGCCAGCCTGAAACGATGCGTAATAGTCTGGCCCTGGTAAGCAAAGGTCAACAGCACGGAGCCGGAGGCAGGCAGGTTAGTACTACGGGTAAACGCTTCGGTATAAAATCGTTTATGGCCGAAATCCCAGTGCATGTCCGGTGCATAGCTCAGGAGGTTTCTAACGTAGGCATGAATAGGCTCTCCATTGCAGGCGACCAGCGTAGCGCCGAAGGGAATGCGCTGTTGCTGGTACTCAAAATCCGCCCAGACGTGATAGTCGCCCTGCTGGTAGCGGATGGGTAGCCGCAATTGGTAAGCGTCGCGCTGACGACGATTAAGGTCCGAATAAGCACTGATAAAGCTGGTATCCTGCGCCGTTGACTGCCACCGCTGCTGGTCGGTACTATCAACGAACCGATACCAGCGACTACTCAGCGTCGCTGTATGGCCATCCTGACAGTAGGTCAGCGCCCGGCTGACGAGCCCGTAAAACGAAGCCGCTGATTGGATTGTATCGATGCCGGACCGCAGCGCCCGGATGCTGTCCAGCATGCTATATCCATTGACGGTTCGCCGGACAAAATCATGCGGATTGACCCGCGACAGGACCTGGTAAAGCGTGTCAAAGTCAGCGTAATACTGAGCTTTCGTCAGCCGGGGCAGCGGCCTGGCTACCGGCTGTGCTGTTTTTAGGGATGTTTCTCTATATGAAACGGCCGTTGTAGGCTGCGCCCCTGCCCACCCGGCCCCGAGGGTAGTGAGGATGACCATAAGCCACAGATAGGTTCTCATTGGTGAAATCTGGATTGATAAAGACGCATGAAGCTATTGGTTCAGTGCCGCATCGACAGCGCGGGCTACGGCGGGCGGGAATCGTTGGGTGATTAGCTTTAGAAACTCGTCCGTTCGGCTAACGTTTCGGCGGACGGTTTCCCGCAGCAGCGCGGCAAATGGCGTTGGCCCGACTTGTTTTTCCAATTCGTACAGGATAACCGGCCCTTTGCGATAGAGTACCGTTGATGCCTGCTCGAAACTTCGATTCATACCCCGCAGGGGCGGCAGCGATTGAGCGGTCTTCCGATAGCGGTCGATCTCCTGCGCAAAGGCGGCTGTACCACGTCCCTGACGCAGGTAAAGTAGCGCACTGTACTCGGCAAAAGACTCATTGAGCCAGTCCTCCCAGGTGTCAGTGTTAGCCCGATTCCACCAGAAATGACCAATCTCATGCCCAATACCCTGAATCGTTTGGTTTATCGATTGCCCATTGATCTGAAACGAAATAAACTCCCGACGAGCATAGGACGTACGGTCTCGGCTTGGGTTGATAAACAACGTTAAGGAGGATTTCTCAATGGGGCCAAATAAAGCCGTGTAACAGGCTAATACGGACCGGCAGTTATTCAGAATGGAGTCGGCTTTAACTTCAGGAAGCCCAAAATAATCGACTCGAATGGTACTACCCAGCCGGGAATAAAATTTTGTTTTCAGCCGTGGAGAAGCCACCAGTACGATGTCGTTAACGGGCTTTTGCTGCGTTAACTGCCAGTTTCCCGCCGAACCGCTCACTCGACCGGCCCCGGTAAACTGATACCCCGGATCGAGTAGCACATTGACCCGGAACGTAAACCGGCCATAGGCATCGTTGTAGGGAAACCAGTTTTCGTAGTTGTTCAACTCGATGTATTCGGGTGTGTACGCGCAACCCGCTTTCTGCATATCGCCCAAAAAACAGTCGTAGTTGATCGCCAGGGTCGTAATGCCCATGGGCAGCGAAGCCGCCGGAATGAAGAGCCGCCGGGCATCGGGCTGATACCGGTTGGGGCTATGACCCGACGAATCGAACTGGAAGCGTAGCGGCTGCCCCCCGCCGATAATGGTCTGAATTTGGGCGTTTTTATTCAGCAAAAACTGAAGGGTATCTTGCTGCCCTACCCGGTTGTCAAGGGAAAGGGTCAGCGAAACGTGTATCGACTGGGTAGCCACCACAAACCGGGTGTTTATAGTGTACTGTGGAACCGTGACGGCTTGGGACGATTGGGTGATCAGCCATAGACACAACAGAGGCATTAGTTGGTTCAGACTAAACATAAAGAGTGAAGTTGATGGAGGTGGCCATATCAGTTTGTTGGGAACCCCGGCGCGTCTTTGACTTCCTGAATTTGCAGCCGGTGCCGCTCGTTGTGGGCGGCCAATAAAAGCAGGGTCTGGTACGCATCGATAGTACCCGTAGCGGGGTGCTGCCAGAAGTGGGTACGCAGGTCGTCAGTCGTGGCTTGCAGGTAGGCAATCGTTCGGTCGCGCTGCTGGCTGTAGGATTGCAAGGCGACCTCGACCGATGGAAAGCGGCCCTTTGGCCGAATAACTTCCGGGGATTGTGCTTTACCCCTGCGGTTGGTCAAAATCTGCCAGACCTGTTGATCGGTTACCCGAATCTCCGCCTGTCTGGCTGGATTGGCCGGGGCTTTTAGCGAACCCTGCTGAAGCTGGAAGATCCCCATCTCGGCCAGCGCGATGTGTTCCAGACACTGGCTGATCGACCAGCGCGTCGAGTCAGCTTGCCAGGTTACTTGCACGGGCGACAAACCCCTTACCGTTTTTAGCAGGTCGGCTTTAGTTTGTTGCAGCAGTTCAACGGCGTATTGCCGCTCAGCATCAGTAATGGTGGTGGGCGGGATTGACTGGGCCATCACCTGGGTGTTTAGCAGGAAACTGAGCAAAAAAAGTAATCGGTACGTTACCATAATTTAGACGGGTTTTGTGCGGGTGACCACCGGCCTCCCCTGACACAAAGAACCGCTCCTTAGCTCGGCTATTCTCGCAATCGGCGGGCAAAACCAATGAATGGTATCCGGCAGGGGGATGAATAGTCAACGCCGGCCAACGCGGCTCAGCCATTGCCGGAACTCGGCGCTTCGGTATCGGCTGATGGTGACACCTTTGTCAGTCTGCTGCTGTGATAGCGCCGGAACAAGGTGGATAATGAGTTTCCGGTTTACGTCATCCCGGACGGTTCGAACCGCGTTCAGGTGTACGATAAGCTGCCGGTTAATCTGAAAAAAATAGTCCCCTGACAGTCGACCATCCAAAGCCGCCAGCGAATCATAATTCGTGGTAAACACCCGCCCGTCAGTACGAACAAGTTGTACCAAGCCGCCCGATGAATAAACGTACGCAATCTCGTCTGGTTGTAGCTGCTGAAGCTGGTTTCCGATTTCGACCAGGATGCCTGCCCGCGCTGGTCGAACGGGCACTTCTTCGGACGGTGCGGGCAGAACCGTCAGGGGAGCGTTTCGTTTGGCATCTGAATCGGCTAACCGATGTTGCTGCTCGGCTAATTGCTGATTAAGTTGTTCGGCCGACTGTTGCTCCTGCCAGTAAATGACATGGAGCAGGTAAAAACCGACGTAAATGCCGTTGATGATCGTCGCAATGGTGAAGCAGATTAGCAGACCTGTCGCATACATCTTAGTTGAGGGTAATTCGTAGGAAAGAATTACCGAAATCAGCGTCAGCACCAGGGCAAACGTGATTGTCGTGACAATGCCTCCTGCCAGCACCTGCCACCCCACCCGGCGCAGCGGGTACTGATGAAATGGCAACCGCCGGTCTAAGCCACGAAATACCCAGAGATTGGCCTCCCAACACGCAGCCATGATACAGGCAATGGTCAGGAAATCCGGCCAGGGGAACTGGTAGTCAACTTCAGTAGGAAACCGCCGGTAGAAAACCAGGTGAGAGGCCAGCAAAGCCGCCACTGGAATTGCTACCAGCCTGAATAGAATGGCTTGTCGTCCACGAATCGGTATCATAAAATAAGGTAATGAACCAATGCTCTAAAATACAAACGTTCAGTTTACTATTGGATAAAAAGCGATGCTATTGCTCGCGCTTAAACACACGTGGTTGCAAGGCTGGCCTAAATCACCGAGCGGGCTGGTTGCCGGGCCGTGATGGGCACTCAGTCATCGGTGTTGATACAGCCGCACGACCTGCACCAGAGCAGCCCGTTTTTCATTGGTGCGCCCAACATGGTGCAGGAGTTGATGATGCATTTGGAAAAGACATGACATCCAGTATTGATTTCCCACCGAGTCATAAGCATATCAGGGGATGAACGGGTAGTCCTGCCCATTTTTTTCGTGATCGTTCGAAATGGCACTTGGTGATTACGCGCTTAGAGCGAGATGACCACCTTCACGGCGGATACACCCCGCATCTGAAGGTTCAACCCGGCTTGTATGTAATTGAGCCCCTTTCTAATGATATACGGGGCCGGCGCGGTGACGTACCGGCCCTCAGCGAGGGCCTGAGGCAGGAAATCCGCGTAAATGACCCGGCTGACCTCGTTGTCCATGAGTGTAGTACCGAAGATCGAGTTTGTGCGAATGTGCCACACACGGGATTTGAATAGCAGCGACACGCTGAACGATACGATTCGGGGAACCTGTCTCAGTAGCTGCCAGCCAATAGTAGTCCCTTTCGTCAGGTGCTGGAAATCGATGGGAAATGTGGCGATGGCCACGAATTTGTTTCCCTGACACCCGTGGACGATGGCCAAACAGGCCTCGGCTGACGTGCTTCCTATAGCCAGTGCACCGGCGATTATCTTCCCCTTGAACGCTTTGATCACATCGCCGACGACGGTCGGGCTATGGTAGTCGAAGGCCTGACTCGCACTGAGTTTTTTGACGTAGTCGAAGTTGCCGGGCGATGCCGTGGTAATGACCTCGTAGCCAGCCGCGACGGCGAGTTGGATGGCATTGCTGCCGACGCTCGTCGAGCCGCCCCAGACGAGTAGCGTCTTACCCGTGGGTTGTGCGCCTTTAGCCGGATACTGAAGAGCTAACTGGTCTTTCTGAAATAGCCCACAGGCTGCAGTGGACAGACCCAACGGCAGCACAGCCGCGCTTTCGTAAGCCATCGTGTCCGGGATCGGGGCAGCCATATGCGCCAGAATGACCGTATACTCATGAAAGGCTCCCTCCGCCGACTGGTTACGCTTCTGGTCGGTGCTGAGGGCGTGACCGACCAACCGGTCGCCTACCTTGAAGCGGGAGACAGCCGTTCCGACATCGACTACCTCACCAGCCAGGTCACTCCCGAGAACGAATGGATACTTGATCCAGGCATACAGGAAATTGCCGACACGCTGTTTAATCCAGTCAATCGGATTAATGGCTACGGCGTAGTTTCTGACGACGATTTCGTTGGCACGGGGGGGCGTGTAGGGGGCGGAGTTGACGGCCAGGTCAGTGTATTTGGCGACCAACCAGGCGGCTGTGTTGGCGGGTATTAGATTCATCCTTTTTTTGCATTGATGTTGAGTTAGCCGTTGGGGTTTGTCATTTATCGCACAGTGCGGCCCATTGTGGATCAGCCAAACTGGTTGGGTAGTCCGGTAAGGTTATGCTTACCAGCGACACAAAAGTACGCAGCCGAATTTGAACGATTTGTGCGTTATCATGCGTATTATCTTCGTAAAAGTTCGGAATACGACGATGGACCCCCTCTCAGATGTGTTGTCATTGGTGAAGATTCACAGTTACTGGTCAGGCGGCTTTACCCTGGGCGGTGCGTGGTCTATCGCGTTTGGCCCGGTGGAGGGCATCAAGGTGTACACCCTGGTTTCCGGCCAATGCTGGCTTTCAATGGCGGAGGTTGCCGAACCAGTCCGGGTCCAGACGGGGGATTGCCTGCTGTTGCCCCAGGGGAGGCCCTTCCACTTAGCCAGCGACCTGGCGCTGGTGCCAGTTGACGTGATGACGCTCTTTCCCAACCTGGGCGATGGCGGCATTAATATCGGCCAGGGCGGGGACGATTTTCTCGGTATCGGCAGTCATTTAACACTCACTGGCGATCATGCCCACCTGTTGCTCGGCGTACTGCCACCCATTGTGCATATTCGGCAGGAGTCGGACAAGGCGGTGTTGCGCTGGTGTGTTGAGCGGATGCGGCAGGAACTGGTCGAGCCGCAGCCTGGGGGCTTTCTGGTGGCCCAACAACTGGCGACTCTGGTGCTGATTCAGGTGTTGCGGCTGTATCTGGTGGCCAGAGCCAAGGGCGGCGTCGGCTGGCTCTTCGCGCTGGCTGATAAACGGATGCGCGGGGCGATCACGGCCATGCACACCGATCCCGCTCATCGGTGGACGGTTCAGTCGCTGGCCGAGCACGTGGGTATGTCGCGAACTACCTTCGCGGTCCGGTTCAGAGAGACGGTCGGGCAATCCCCAATGGACTACCTGACCCACTGGCGTATGCAACTGGCCGGTGACCGGCTGTCCACTTCCGGCGACCCGATTTCGGTCATTGCGTCCTCACTGGGCTACGACTCCGAGAGTGCCTTCAGCACCGCCTTTAAACGGGTGATGGGCTATTCCCCCAGGCAATGCAGCCGGAACCGCCCCGCGCTACCTGCTCATGGCGTGGGGGCGTATGCCCGGCTCAATGGCAGTGCCGGTTGATGGGTGGGGCTGGCGGCTCTTCAGAGCATCCAGTTCTGACTTGTCCTGAAATCGCTCGATTTTGCTGGCACCATTGAATACCAACGATAACAGGATCAAGGGAACTCAAGCCATTTTCTTATCTTGTCACGACTTCAGCCATAAGCTCCTCAATGTTAATGGTACTGCTTAGTCCTTCCTCAAATCTGGGCTGGAATGTAGAAGGCCTCTTACCCAGGCAAATTGATGAATACACTGGTGATCTCACCCCGAGAATCCCGTATAGAAAACCTTTACGCTGCTCTACATTCCCTGAAGTCTTTTTGTACCGCTAATCAGTCTTCAAGATGGAAAAGAAAACCGCAGTCCTGCCCGGTGTCAATCCCTATGCCGCAGGCATTGATATCGGCTCCCGCACCCACTGGGTAGCCGTTGACCAGAAGAAAGAAAACGTCCAATCTTTTGGAGTGTACACTCAGGATCATCAGCAATTGATTGACCATCTGCGCCAGCACCAGATTACATCAGTAGCCATGGAGAGTACAGGCACTTACTGGCAAACCCTCTTCAATAGTTTACAGCAAGCAGGCTTTGAGCCGGGCCGATTTCTATGGTTTATGCAAGTGGTGACACATAATTTTTGTCATATTTTTCACCCCGTGCCACTACCGCGTACACGCGATGGATGAGCTTGTTACGAACGGCGTTTAAAACCAGCATTGTGTTCTTGCCCTCTTTGACTTTGCGCTAATAGTAGTCCTGCAACTCGCCCTTCGCTCGGATGGCTGCCATCGCGCCCAGGTGGAACAACGATTTCAGCCGCTTGCGGGCATGTTGACTCACACCGGGGCGAGCTCGGACGCTGCTGCCTGATTGATAATTGAAGGGAGCAACCCCAGCGTGGTAAGCCATCTTTTTGGGGTCATTAATGGCCTTCATTTCGTTGGTCGCAATGACGATCTCGGTAGCTGTAGCCGTACCAATGCCAGGAACCGACATGACCAGTTCAAAGAGTTGATTCAAGCGTGCATCAGCTTCGATGAGTGCGTCAATGGCTTTCTCAACCGCCTTCCGATCTTTCTCCAGGGCAGTTAATGGGGCTTGACAGCTCTTATTAAGTTGCTTTTGTAGAACTGGGTCGATAAAACCCTGTTGTTCGGCTAAGGGTCCGGCGAGTTGATTGTACACATTGATAAGCCGCTGACGGGCAGCACTTAACAGAGCTAATTTTTGAACAATCTGGCGAGGTGGTTCCCAAAGCCGAAGCTGATCACGAAAGCGGAAAGCATATTCTGCGATGCGCTGGGCATCAATCGAGTCGGTTTTACCCCCGGTCCGTCGGAGCGGTTGCAGACCGCCCGCTTTTTTGATTTGTAAACTGCTCTCTAACCAAATAGGAAAGTGAAGTTTGTGAAGAAAATCAAGCAAGTGGGCATTATAAATGCCGCCGGGCGGCCGGTGCCGTATGCTCCATGCAGAAAACAGTTTGCTGTGGATTCCAGTCGGGTAGCGTTTTCAAGAGCCGCAAGGCGGTTTTGATACCCGCGATGGTGTTAGGTGTACTAGTTTGGCGAACCATTTTTTTGCCATCATAAACGGCCCAATCTAAGGTCGCTTTAGCGATGTCGATGCCAATAAAGTAGCGAATATCCATGATGCTTTCTAATTTAGAGTTGCCAAAAGTCTACTTGTTTTGTACTCAATACCTTGCTAACGGGCCTGTGGTCCCACATTTCTATTCGAGTCATTCAAGTAGAGACAGAGCGGGTCCTAAATCGGCCCATAGGTCGCTATCCTTGCCGTGCGATAGGGTAGCCCGCTCTGTTTTTCGTTCATCGGCAAGCTACCCAAATCCTGGAATCTTACCGGCACTCAAACCTAAAGGCCGGAGCGGATGATTATTTCATCGAAGTAGGTAGAAGTCAAGGTAGCGTAAAGCCTCAGGCAACTCCCAAAGTGAGTGACAGCATCGTGTTGACTACCGCTATCATATCGGCCCGTTTCTTCGGGGGCAATCAAGCCTCAGCCATGCTCTACATGGCTGATAAAGAGGGGGTTGTTATGCTTGAAAAATCCGCATTTAATCGGCGACTTTATCGCCTGGCGGCCACGTTGAGTGCCCTGTTTTACTGCTTGGTGGATTTCTTTAAAGCCCTCAATTTGAGTGGAGAATACCTGATTGATTCCTTCCCAGTTGCCGTTTGTGACAATATCCGCATTAGCCGCTCGCGGTTGGTCAAAGGGGAGGAGTACCGGGGAAAGATTGCGTCCAAACGTCGTTTCTTTTTCGGCTTTCGGGTTCAACTCGTCACCACCCGTGACAAAGATCCGGTACAGTTTTTCATTCTGCCCGGTTCGTACGCGGATGTGACCGCCCTTCAGATGATGCATCTGGACTTGCCAGTGGGTAGTGAAGTGTATGGTGATGCGGGCTACACAGATTATGAGCAGGAGGAGTTGTATCGCACCGGCGCACCGGCTGATTGTGAGAAGGTTATTCTAAAAATACAACGAAAAAGTAACAGTCACCGCCCCGATCCGGCTTGGGAAGCGGCTTATAAAAAGCAACTTCGCCAGCGCATTGAGCAAGTATTCAGTCATATCACAATGCGCTTTCCAAAGAAGATTCATGCCATTACCGAAGGGGGCTCCCTCATTAAAATCGTGTTGTTTTTGCTGGCTTGCGCCCTCGAAACAAACTTGTGACATACAACTTAAATTAATTAACGGGCAACGGTGATCGTTTAATAAAGAACCGAACATGTGCGTTTATGAATAAATGGATTGCGCAAATGACAAATGAAGCCATATCGGTTCAGCTCTACCCCATTGATTATCATACCCAGGAACGGGCGTTCATCAGCCAGCCTCACCGCCACACGGTAGCTGAGATCTTCTTTTTTAGCATTGGCGAAGGCACGCACTACATTGATTTCACGGCCTATCCCATTGGGGCTGCATCGGTGTTTCTGGTCGCGCCCCAACAGGTGCATTACATTGAAGCGCCCGTCCACAGCCACAATAAGGGCTGCGTGCTCAGCTTCCACATAACCCTACTTGAGCTGCTACCCACCCATCTTGGCGCGTTGTTTGGGTCATTCACTCAACCACCGGCTTATCAGCTTCACCCGTCTACGGCGGAGTTCGTGCGCGTCGCGCTGGTTCAACTTGCCGACGAACTGAAGGCTAACCAGCCCAGCACCATTACAATTGCCCGGTTGCTAATTGAGTTACTGCTTACCTACGTGGCACGTCAAAGCCCTGCCCCTCTGACTGATGGCCGGGCAGCAGGGGCAGGAATTACGTTTGCCCGATTGATTGCCTGCATCGAAACCGACTACACTCAGCCTCATACCGTGCAGTATTACGCCGACCAGCTTCACCTGACTCCCCGACAACTCAACCGGCTGTGTCGGCAGGTCAATCAGCAGTCGGCCCTGGCGGTGATTCACGAACGCCTTTTGCTAGAAGCAAAACGCTTATTGTTTTTTGCCCACGAACCCATCAAGGAAATTGCCTACCGGCTGGGCTTCCGCGAACCGGCCCATTTTACCCACTTTTTTCGACGACTGACCGGCCGCTCCCCCGAAGCGTTTCGAGCGCAAATGGCCCAAATTCGCAAGTGATTGGCCCGTTTAAGTAAGCCCTGATTCGGGCCGGTACGAGACCTTTGCAGCAGACAATTTCACGATGACAGATGCATAAAGAACTCGTTATCCAATTCATCGACCTGATGAACACAGGCCAGATCGACCGCTTCGGGGAGGTCATTGCCGAGGATTACCAACAGCATAACCCGATGGTGGAGCCGGGGCTGACCGGTATTCAGAATGGGGCGCGGTGGTTTGCTTCCGTCTTTCCCGATGCCCGCGCCGTGATAGATGCACTGGTTCAAGAAGGCGATACGGTCGTCGGGCGATTCATCTGGACGGGTACGCACCGGGGCGATTTCATCGACGTACCTGCCACCAACCGTTTGGTAAGCTGGACAGGAACCGACTGGTGGCGGGTCGAGAATGGCAAACTGGCCGAACACTGGGACGTAGTGGATTGGGCGGGCCTGATGCAGCAACTAAACGCGCCCGACGCATGACCAACGACATCGCGCAACCCGTCCGGCAGTTTTACGAACGACTGGCGCAGTCTGACTTGCCCGGCGCGCTGTCCCTGCTTACCGACGATGTAGAACTGATACAGGCCGATTCGCTTCCCTACGGTGGTCGCTACGTGGCTGCAGCCGGTATGCAGGAATTTTTCCGCCGGTTCTTCTCCTGCTGGCAAGCGTTTCGGTCAGAAGATGTTCGCTATTTTGTGGGCGAGGAGCAGGTCGTGGTTACGTCAGTGGTGCAGGGGCTTACCCGGCATGGCCAGTCGATTCGTATGCCGATGGCTCAGGTCTATACCCTTCGCCACGGCAAAATCAGCCACGTTCGCCCGTTCTATTTCGACACCGCCCGCCTAAGGTTTTAGCGTAAGTTTAAGGTTTTTTTTGTGGGATTTTTGATACGAAAACAAGTGATTTTAGCAGGACATGTCGAAAACCTGACAGCTTTTTCTTGTTGCTCTGTTTGTTAAGCACTTAGAGTGAACCGATGCCGAAATTCTGCCATGTGGACTCTTTGTTTTGGTACACTTCTGTTTCGGATCAATTTTGCAATAGGCTGTTGCAAAATTACTGACACAAATGCCTGAGGTGGAGCCTTCACTGGCTTCATCAGCCCTTGTCTTCCCCAATTAAGGTTTGGTAGATAGGACACAGTTTGGCGGTGATTAGCCCCATAACGTCGACGAAAGGCAGTGAATCCGCCAGCCCTGTCTTGCGAAGAAAGGACTGCCACTGCCTCGCTCGCTGGGGGTTAGTGGCAAAGCCAGCGCTAAAAAGCGGGTGATTCGGTGTGACGACGGTTTGCCGCCACCGCAACGTCTGCCCGATGGCTTCGCGAAGCGTGGGTTCCTCATAGCGCTCAGCGGCCAGTAGCCGATACACGTCATAAAAGTCTTTCATCCGGCTGTTGATCTCAGCCAAGTCAATCATAGCATCAAATTTTTCGGCGATGACCGTTTCCAGCGAATAGGCCAGGATCTGCGGTTGTTCCATCGCCAGCAGCGTGGGATAGCTCATCCGAACAGGAGCCGGGGTTACAATGTCTCCGAAGCCAACATCGATCTGGAGGAATTGACTAATGTTGCCCAGACTAACCGGAAGCTTCAGTCGCACCCCCGGATAGGGGCCTGCTTTCGTGATCAGCTCGGTCGTCAGCCTGGAGCTATCGAACACAACCCCATCCGTATGGTAGTTAATCCTGCCGATCTCGCTGAATATCTGTGGTAGTCGGTCTGTCTCGCGAGTTAGCCCCATTGCCAGTAAGTCAATATCGAGAGTGGGCCGACTTTTTTGCTGCTCAATAGCGTAGAGCAACGTACCCCCTTTCAAACAAAACTGGTCGTTATAAACCGAGACCGCCAGCCGAAACAGCAACCGCTCCTGAAAATAGCGAGTCAGCACCAGTTGATAGGCTTTCCCCTCGGCGACGGCCAGTTGCTTCAACTGGTGCTGGATGGAGGCAACCGTCTTTTTCACAGCAGTAGGTTTAGCGAGTTATCGATATACTGACTCAAGCCGAGTTGTCGGGCATAGTCCACCAGCCGGGCTATCTGCCGATTGGGTCGCCGAAGGTAGGCTGTCAGCACTTCTTTGGCCAGATCGAGCCCCAGTTTATGGCGTTGCCGCAGAAAATCGCATACCGTTTTTTCCGGGTCGTAGATCGGCATCACTACCCCGTTGATGATGACCGTTGTTCGTCCCAGTTCGTAAGCTGTCTGGTTCCAGTAGTAGAGTTGTATGGGAGGGTGATCAGGCAGGATCACTTTGTCTTTTCGGGGGATAGCGACGTGATAGGCCGACGCAACGAAGGTCGTCAGGTCATAGTGCTGAGCAGCCGTGAGCAGACAAAACACGCCGTTAGGCACGATACCGGCGACTTCGGGCAGTTCACTCTGATCGGAGGATTGCCACTTGTAGAGGCCTTGTTTGACTTTGAACACCTGCCCCTGCTGGATGAATGGCTTTAGCTGATAGTGGGAAAATCCTCCTGCCCGCAGTTGTTGAGTGCGGACAATACCGCCGTGGGTTTGAAAAAAGTCGGCCAGCGCTGTCTGATCCATAATCTATAGTGAAGGGTCTCTAAGAGGCTTTTACACAAAACTACGGCTTTTTTGTATAAGAGCCGTAGTTTTGTGTAAAACTGTCAACATTTCCTAAGACGGGTCATTTCCATTTTGTGTTGATTTTAACACTTGGTTGCTTCAGTACGGTCATTTGCCAGAATCACTCCATATTTCGGTACGCCTTTTACTGAATGTATATTATGAAAACTACCAAAAATGGCCCATATAGTCGCATAGAATACGTTCATCAAAACTAATTTGAGGGTAATATCTATAACTACAGGTTTATCTGGACGCAGTAAACGGCCAGTGTACCCGGCGTGGGTTAAGCCGTCAGTGGCATAGCCCCCGAAAGGACCACCCCAACCCTCCCATCGCCAACTATGGTAGATGGTTTGATGATCGCCAAACCAACCCCCACCAATGGCATTATCTGAAAACCCGTTGATAACGATCTTGTACTGATAACCAGGATGCGCTCCAAAGACCTCGTCGCGGATGGGCCGGGTAATCACGTAGATCGAATCGACCCGGAAGTTATAGGTAGCGTTGAATTGCGAGCCTGTGCTGAAACGGGCGTTGATGGAGGCCATCTGTTCCCGCACGATCTGCTCAATGGGTTTACCGTAGGCTTGTTGGTAATACGTGGCCGTTTGCGACTCCACCGCCACCACCACCCGAAATGTCCAGGTCGATTGCGCCCTTATGAGTTGAGGCAGATCGGCGAGCATAAACCCCAGAATCAACCAGATGTGGATCTTCTTCATAATCATTTACTTTTCTTTAAAGCGGGTTGCTTCTGGTTGAGCCGCTCGAGCAGGCGTTGGGCGTCAGCCCGGTGAAAGAGTTCGATGCAGGGTTCATGGTGGGGGATGATCCACAAGCAACTCCCTGCCAGATCAAGTCGTCGTATATTTTTCCCTGTGAAAGGTTGGTCTAATTCTAGAACGGTTGCTATGTCCCGTTGGAAGATGACCCCTGCTATCAAATCGAGAAGCCTTGAGCCCCAGGCTGGTTGTTCGTTTGTGGCTATTGAATGTGGTGGAACCTCCCCACCTCGTTTCTGTCCGATGTAGTCCTACTTTTCACCACTAACTGGTGTCTCCACCCTAATAGCATTTATTTTTAGTAAAAGCTAATGCCCGCAGGCTAGCGTTAACTTAGAGTGCGAGAAGCGCCTTTACCACTTTTTGTTGCGAATTGGTATAGACTCGCAACAGAAACATACCGCCAAGGTGGGCAGGAAGATAAAACCGATGTTGCTCCAGCGCAGTAGCCTGCTTAATCTGTTTTTCAGTGATAATCTGCCCCCGCACATCCGTGAGCTGTACCTGTAGCGTCTGGCCTTCACTAGCAGAAACCTCCACGTCAAGCTGGCGGCCTACCACCGGGTTTCCCAGCACTCGTACCTGCAATCCCTCCCCAGACACAGTGGCCTGACGCATGGGGAAATCACAATACCCGTGGAGGTCAAAGTCGCGCTGGACCACAACGCCATTCTGCCGGGCCCTTAACGTCAACGGTTTACTATTTGGGTCGAGCCGAACGCCCAGTTCAACGGTTTGGATGGGGTTGGGTGTCCAGGGTGTGACGCCAATAGCCTGGAATTCAATGAGAGAGCCGTTGCCACCCAAGGGATGGAAAATTAGCTGCCCCGTGGCGCAGTTGTAACTAGGTTCCCATAGCTGGAAAGGGCTCATAGCTCCGCTACAGTACACTTTGAAGTTAAAGGATAAAGTAGCAATTACGCCGTTCTGACGAGCCATTAGCGTGATTGGCTGGCTGTTGGGGTCTAGCCTAACCCCCAGTTCGATGGTAGCAACGGGGTTGGTGGTACAAGACGTTACGCCGGGTGCCTGAAACTCAATGGTCGAGCCGTTGCCTCCGCTGGCTCTGAACGTCAGTTAACCCGTTTCGCAGTTGTACAGGGGCGTCGAGAGTAGTAACCCTCCGGCAGGTTCGCTCAGGCTGGCCACCCAAGCATCAGTGCCGCCATGATTGCCGATCACATCCCCATCGGTAGACTGCGTGTAGCCCGCTATTGCGTAGCCACCAGTAGGCGACATGGTTAGCGCTGTGCCTATATCAGCCCCAGCGCCCCCAGCGTCTTTTGCCAGATTAGGCTACTTATCGCATTCAGTTTGACTAGCCAAACATCCGAGCTTCCGTGGTTGCCGCTTACATCGCCGTTCGTTGAGTTTGTAGTTCCTACCACCAGAATATCTCCGTTTGGTGTAAAGCCAATTGATTTGGCCTCGTCCTTGCCGGTGCCACCAATCGTTTTTTGGGAGAGTATCGTACCCGCACTGTTCAGTTTGAGGAGCCAGGCATCACCGCCCCCGTTATTGCCAGCTACATCACCATCATTCGACTCGGTATAACCCGCCACTAACAGGCTGCCATCAGGAGTCTCCCTAACCGCGTTGGCATAGTCATGCCCGCTTCCGCCAATAAACTTGTACCATACAATTTGTCCGGCACTATCGTATTTGTATACCCAGGCATCGTATGTAGTATAGTTATTGCTATGATTTGTACCATGATCCGTAGGCGGCTGACTGGAACTTATATAGGGAGACGAACTTTTACCCACCCCTACAAAGCCTCCATCAGCGGTTGCCGTTATGCCGTGAAGCTCATCATTACCATTTTGGCCATAGAAGGACGACGTACGAACAATCTCGCCCGATTCGGAGAGTTTCATGATGTAGAAAGAATTTCCGGAGGATTTGAAGCCCGAGAAAAAGTAATACCCTGCCACCACGTAACCACCGGCTGGTAAAGCGGTGATGGCTGTAGCGTACAGGCCCCTGGCCAATCCCTGAGCCTGTTTCCAGATTATGTCGCCCGAACCATTGAGTTTAAAGACCCATATATAACTGAATGGACCGTTGGTGTACCGGTGTAAACCGTTCAGATCGCCGTCGGTAGAGGTTGTGGTGCCAGTGAGTACGTAACCGCCATCGGGATTTAGGGCAATGCCAACAGCTTTATCGTCGCCAGTGCCGCCAAAGGTCTTATTCCAGACGATGGTGCCCGCAGCATTGAGTTTAGTAACCCAGATGTCGTGGTCTCCACCCTGGTTTCCCGCTATATCGCCATCATTGGAGTTGGTGTATCCCGTTACGACAAAGCCGCCATCGGGGGTGGCTGTGATAGCTGTCGCATAATCATTCTTGGAGCCACCCAAGGCTTTTTGCCAGTCAATGCTTTGTGCCCATGAACTGGTAAGGATTACCAGCCACAGCGTACATGTCAGTAGCAGAGGGCTTAGAAAGGAGCAGAATGAATTGGCACCTACCCGGCCGTATAAACATAAACGTGCTTTCATAAAAATGGTGTTTTAAGATTGAAGGAGTCAAAAAGACAGCGAGTTGCAGTCAGGAGATTGGTAATGAATGCCCTTGGGCTTTCGTATCCCAAAATTGCTCTGTTTCAAGACCCCACTCGCTGACATGGATCAGTATCTGGATTGATTTTAGTTAGGAATAGGGTGATTTTCGCCCCACACTTTTACGCCTGAAAAAGCCACGTCCAGATTCAATGGGCGCGGCTTTTTTCTAAGGGGATTATTTCAGTACAGTAGGTTGTTTGTGATGGGTATAAAAATATAGTCTTATTTTCATCCACACGTTGTCCAATCCCAGCCAGAATCGTACGGATAAAGGATCTGTAACTACGACCGTTGTTCATTAAGCTAAAGGTTACGAACCAGGAACACCGGTATATCACGTCTAAAAGAAGGCCGTTATAGGCCTAACTTTCCCGATGCATTGTGCTTGCGAATGTTGCGTCGACGATCATAGCGTTGGATCATCGTCGTGGTCCGGTGTTTGGTCTGGTTCATTACCTCCAGATCATCGGCCCCATTCGCTTTCGCAACGGTCACAAAACTAGCCCGCAACGAGTGAGCCGTGTAGTGCTCTCCCAGGTGCTTTTGGACCGATACATTGACCCATTCATCCGATAAACGCCCATCGGTCAGGCGTTCCCCTTTCCGAATCCGCACAATCAAGGGGCCCGTCTGCCGATCCAACAGGGATAACCAGGCCTGCACCGCATGGATGGGACAGTAGTCATGATCCTGCCCATAGGAAACCGCTTTTCTTCCACCTCACCAAATTGGTTTGTTTTGGACCGGTCAAGCCGGATCACCATACCTGCCTCATCAATCAACAGATTTTCGATATTGAGCTGGGCGAGTTCACTCCGACGAAAGGCCCCGGTAAAGCCCAGCAGTAAGATCGCCCGATTCCGTAGGCCCGTGGGGGTAGCGGGCAGTAAATCTAGGACCTTTCTCAACTCTTTGAGTGAAAAGTCAGGGGCCTGTTTCTGGCGCACCGTCTTTTTGAGTTTGAAGCCTTTCATAAAGACTTTGAACTGCTCGTTGGTAGTGGGCGATTCCAGCTCATTTAATCGGTGGTACTTGGCCAGGCTGGCCAGGTGGCGCTGCACGGTAAAGAAGCTGCGCTGGCGGCCGAGGTAGGTCACGTATTCGACCTCCTGCCAGATGGCATCGAATGACTTTTCATAGTCATAGAAGGTGGGCTTGTTTTTGAGTTGTTGCAGGTCGTAGTACTTCTGTAGGGCCAAGGCCATGTATTCGTCTTCGGTCATGCACTAAGCTAAGCACATTAAGCGACAATTTGAAATGCACCCGTAGTTATGTTAATAAACAGCCGCCATAAATTGTTAGGCGTAGTGTATTTGAATGGAAGGTTATAATTGTATAAGTCGGTAATTAAATTTGTAGAACTCCACAAATGGTGATTGTCTGCAATGAATTTTACATCTTCGACTTTTGAATGGTCAAAAAAAGGTTTTGGAAAATAAATATAAATGTCTTGTAAGTACTTAGCCATCTTAGAGTGTCCAAATTTATTGCAGGTAACTCCTAAATAGACGCATGTTTTGTCTATTTAGTCAAATGTAGCAGAGTTGCCGAAGATGACAAAGCTTCTGCCAGTGACAATTTGTAAAACCCTGATTGCGTATGTATTAGGTAGTTGCCAATTGCAAGGCGATGAAAAGAACAATACAAAATACGCAATAAACTTCAAAGGCTGTCTAACGGGCTTTTGGCCCTTTTGAGGATCTGTTCACTGACATGAATGTATCGTTGTCTGTCAGGATTGCCTGGCGTGAACAAACTTAGGACTTACGCAAAGGCCAATTGCGGCTTGACTAGCTGCTGACGCATATAATCGTCCAATAGGCCTTGCTTGAGTTGGTAAACGGTTTTCTTTGTCTGACACGCTAATTGCCTGAAACGAACCCAAGTCAGAGCCGCCA
>JANOCD010000043.1:0-80163 GCA_031411995.1 Cytophagales bacterium | reverse complement strand
ATCACCACAAACCACAACGGCTCCAGTGATTTCGGGCACGGCCACGCCGGGCAGTACGGTAGTAATTACGGGTCCTGGACCGGTGACGCTGTGCACGGCTACGGCAGATGCCTCGGGCGTCTTCTCGTGTTCGGTGAGTGTACCGGCAGGTCCCACGACTTTGACGGTAACGGCCTGCACAACGGGCGGTTGTTCGACTACAACGACTAGCTTCACGGCCGTAGCTCCCCCAACAATCGCTATTCTGTCCCCTGCTGATGGAAGCACCGCTACTACGACACCCACGGTGTCTGGTACGGCCACGCCGTTGGCTAGTGTGACGGTAAGTGCTGGTGGTAATACGCCGGTTATACTGACGGCTGATGCTTCGGGCAACTGGTCAACTACAGCACTGACTTTCCCCACGGGGCCCAACACGGTCACGGCTACGGTGAGCAACCCCGGTGGCACGGCTACCGACGTAAATGCGTTTACGGTTGCTGGTCCGCCAAGCCTAACGGTAACTTCGCCGGTGAACGTCTCGACGACAACCACGCCGACGATTGTGGGTACGGCCACGCCAGGTAGCACCATTGCCATTACCGATCCGTCGGGGGCAACAGTCTGTACAACGACAGCTTCGGCCTCGGGTACGTTTGCCTGCGCGCTGACGAGTCCGCTGCCAGAAGGGCCAACGACCCTGACGGTTACGGCTAGTACGCCAGGCGGGTCTACCTCAGTTCCGGTGACGTTTACCACGGTAGCTCCACCAACGATTGCGATTCTATCGCCCGCTGATGGTACGACGGCCACGACCACGCCGACTATTTCAGGCACGGCTACGCCTTTGGCTTCAGTCACGGTGTTGGCCCCCAATAGCCAGTCGTGTGTGACTACGGCCAGTGCCTCCGGTACGTTCGCTTGCTCAAGCCTGACGTTTGCGGCAGGTCCTCAAAGTGTGACGGCGGTGGTGAGCAACCCAGGTGGCACGGCTACGGATGTGAACACCTTCACGGCAGTAGCCCCAACGATTCCGGCTTCGCTGACGGTAGCTCCCACGGGGCCAACCACCAGCACAGCTCCGGTCATTTCTGGCACGGCCACACCGGGAAGCGAGGTGGTCATTACCGGCCCTGGGCCAGTGACGCTTTGCACGGCCACAGCTGATGCCTCGGGTGTGTTCTCCTGCTCGGTGAGTGTACCAGCGGGACCGACGACACTGACGATAACAGCTTGTACAACGGGTGGTTGTTCAACCACGACGGCCAGCTTCACCGCAGTGGTACCGCCAACGGTGGCGATTCTGAGTCCGGCCACCAACACGACGCAACCAGCCGCGACCAACACGGTTTCGGGAACGGCTACGCCGGGCGCAACAGTAGTATTAGCTACAGCAGGAGGGAACTTCACCACCACCGCTGATCCCACAACGGGAACGTATTCGGTAACTGGTTTGACCTTCCCATCGGGTCCTAACACGGTAACGGCCACGGCGAGCAACGTGGGCGGTACGGCTACGACAGCGAGTACCTTCACGGTTGCTGGTCCGCCGAGCCTAACGGTGGCCACGCCGGTATTTGGACCCTTGACGCAACCTGTGGCAGGCACGGCCACACCGGGTAGTGTGATTGTGATTACTGGCCCCGGCCCAGTCACACTTTGCACCACGACGGCTTCGGCATCGGGTACATTCTCCTGTCCAGTCACGCTGACAGCGGGTGTTACGACCGTCACCGTCACGGCCTCTGGGCCTGGCGGCACCACGGCGGTTCCAACTACGTTGACCGCTTTAGCTCCGCCAACAGTGGCGATTCTGTCACCAGCGGATAACGGCACAGCCACGACCACGCCAACGATTTCGGGAACGGCCACCCCGTTGGCCTCGGTCACGGTGCTTGGCCCCAACAGCCAGTCGTGCGTGACCACAGCTAGTGTTTCTGGTACGTATGCCTGTTCAAGTCTGACGTTTGCGGCAGGTCCGCAGAGCGTGACGGCAGTGGTGAGCAATCCCGGTGGCACTGCTACCGATGTGAACACCTTCACGGCCGTTGGTCCGCCAAGCCTGACCGTAACGGGTCCGGTGAACGTGTCAACGACGACGACTCCGACCATTGCGGGCACAGCCACACCGGGTAGCCAAGTGGTTATTACGGGTCCTGGCCCGGTGACGCTCTGTACCACGACGGCCTCGGCATCGGGTACATTTGCCTGTGCGTTGAGCACGACCCTGCCGGTTGGCCCGAATACACTGACGGTGACGGCCTCGAGTCCAGGTGGTTCTACCTCGGTTCCGGTGACGTTTACCACAGTGGCACGGCCAACGATAGCGATTCTAAGTCCGGCGGACAATGGCACGGCCACGACTACGCCAACGGTTTCTGGTACAGCCACGCCGTTGGCTTCGGTCACGGTGCTGGGTCCCAACAGTCAGTCGTGCGTAACGACGGCTTCGGCCTCGGGTACGTTTAGCTGTGCGAGCCTGACCTTTGCGGCAGGTCCCCAGAGCGTGACGGCAGTGGTGGGTAATCCCGGTGGCACGTCTACCGACGTGAATACTTTCACGTCGGTACAACCCACTAGCAACAGTGCGCCAAGCGTGACGCCTGACTTTGTGAATGCTGTTCCAGGCCTTCCAGCGATAGGCAACGTGCTGACTAACGACAAAGACCCCGAGGGGACACCACTCACCGCTTCGGTGATTGGCACCCCACCAACGGGTCTGACACTCTCGCCAAACGGCTCCTATACCTACACGGCTCCCGTGGGTACGACCGCTCCGGTGACGGTTCCGATCCAGGTTTGTGACAGTGCAACGCCCCCGGCGTGTGCCACCACGACCTTGACCTTGGTTCCAGTACCACCGACGAGTGCCACCAACGATGCGCCAATTGCCAACCCGGATGCACCAAAGACCACCGATGGTGTCCCTGTGGTAGTCGCGGTGCTGGCGAACGATGTGGATCCCGAAGGTCAGCCGCTGAGCAATCCTGTGATTGTGAGTCAGCCGACTCATGGCACGGCAGTGGTGAACCCGAATGGTACGGTAAGCTACACGCCCACGGCTGGTTACACCGGCACGGATGTACTGACCTACAGTGTCTGTGATGGTGGTACTCCTCCCAAGTGTTCAACGGCACTGGTGACGTTCACCATTGACCCGACTCCGCCAGCTTCGCAAACCAATCTGCCTCCTGTGGCGATTGACGATGCGCTCTTGACTCAGAAGGGTGTGAGTGCGACAGGCACAGTAGCAACCAACGACAGTGATCCGAATGTGGGTCAAACCCTGACGTTTACCAAGCTGACAAACCCGGTGAATGGTACGGTGGTGTTCAACACCAACGGGACGTACACCTGGGCGCCTTCACCGACGTTCGTAGGCTCGGATCAGTTCACCTACCAGGTATGCGACAACGCCAGTCCTGTCTTATGTGCTACAGCCACGGCTTACCTGACTGTGCCAGCTGTGGTGAATCTGCCAGTGGTGGTAACGCCTGACATTGCCAATACGAACCCCAATACGCCGGTATCGGGTAACGTACTTACGAATGACAGCGATCCGCAGGGCCTACCGTTGGTGGCCAGCTTGTTAACACCACCGGGTGCGGGGACAGTAGTGATTTCGCCTAATGGCAGCTATACCTATACGCCACCAACAAACTTCACAGGTGTTGTGAACTTCTGTTACTCCGTTAGTAACACGGCAGGGCAGAGCGGCAGTGCTTGTGTAACGGTGAACGTCAACCCGATACTGTCTCCGCTGGGCAACAATCCGCCAATTGCTAACAACGACAATACCCAAACCACAATGGGTATACCAGTTGGCATTGTGGTGCTTGCTAACGATACGGATCCTGACAATGCAACGAGCCTGAATGGTCAACTCAACAATCCGACGATTTTGAGCCAGCCTTCAGTAGGTACGGCAGTGGTGAACGGTAATGGAATCATGACCTACACGCCACCTGCTACCTTCACGGGTGTGGTAAGCTTCCCGTATGAGGTTTGCGATAAGGCAACGCCTGCCTTATGTACAACGGCTCTGGTAACGGTGAATGTGCAACCAACTCCACCGGTAGGGACAACAATGGCACCAGTAGCTGTCGACGATGCGCTGCTCGTGAGAGTCAACACGCCTAAATCGGGTATGGTTGGAGCTAACGATAGTGATCCGGCTGGTTTATCATTAACCTTTAGTAGTGGTCAGCCAAGCTCAGGAACAGTAGTGATGTCGCCGACGGGTTCGTATACCTACACGCCAGCACCAGCGTTTACGGGGCCTTCCAGCTTCACGTATCAGGTATGTAACAGTGCCAACAAATGTGATGTGGCTACCGTGAGCATCAATGTACAGCAGGGTCCATCACAATTAGTGAGTGTGCCGGTTCGGGTGTTCTTGCAGGGAGCACTGATTGACCGCACCAGCCTGGTTTCGGCACCGCTTATGCGCGATGATCTGCGACGGAAAGGGCTTATACCCGTAACGGAGCCGTACACGTCATTAAGTTATGTACACGTTGGGGGCGGTAGTGGTATGACAATTGCCAACCCATCGACGGTGTTCTCGGTAACAGGAGCCAATGCCATTATCGACTGGGTGATGGTTGAACTACGTTCGGATATCAGTCCGTATCCGATACTGGCAACTACGCCGGGCTTAGTACAGGCTGATGGCGATGTAGTTCAAACCGATGGTGTGTCGGCAGTAGCCTTTGATCAGAGTGTGCTGGGTGGAACGGCTTACAGGGTAGCGGTGCATCACCGTAATCACCTGGGTGTGATGACCGCTAACTCGATTTCGCTCACGGGTACTGTTGCCGTGGTGGATTTTACCAGTGCATCAACGCCAATTTATCGACTACCATCGGGTGATCTTAAATCACAAACCGCTCCGCTGGCCCTCGAACGTGGATTACTGGGACTATGGGCTGGTAATACGAATGGCGATCAATCGGTGATCCTACAGGGACCAGACAACGATGTTGATGCAATCTTCTTCGATGTGCTCGACGATCCGCTCAACACAGGTGGTTTGACCAACTTCATCCGGTCGAATGTCTACTTGAAATCGGATGTGGATTTGGACGGTCAGGTAATTTTCCAGGGCCAGGACAATGAGGTGGATATTCTCTTCTTTGAGATCATTCTGCATCCAGATAACGCCGTTGGTCAGTTTATCAACTTCATTATCTGGGAACAACTGCCATAAGGGAGAGAACTCACCCCCGACCCGATTCCACAATCGTATGTATGTGGGCTAGGGCGGGGGTGAGTTTTATGGTTTCATTCACTCACTAATTGATTACGAAAATGACACATAAAATTTTGTTCGCTATTCTAATGCTGGCCTGTTTGTCGCCAGTTGTCCAGGCACAGGTAAAGTTCAAACTAAGCCGATCTGGCCCGGCGCTTTATAGGGTAAGTCTGGTGGCCGATAAATCGCTTACGAGCCGACAAGCCATTACGGGTACTATGCAGGTAAGCCTGAAAGTTAAAAGCAGCGAAGGTTTTGCACTAGCTGATATTGTATCGCTGCAACCCGAAGTTGAGTGGGATAATGGTTCTGTCATGAAAAGCCCCGACGGTGCCCGCGATTATGATTATGTATCGGTGGCTATGAGAAGTATAGGGACAAAATCGCTCCAATACGAAGCAGGTGTCGAGATTCCACTGTTTACGTTTCGCAACGGTGGTTCGCCCGTTTCCACGGTGCAACTGCTCGAAAATGACTCTGATCCTCTGGTCAAGGCGTATCAAAATCGCTATAATGTTCGAAATCACATCAGTGTACTGGGTTTTGGCCCAATTAATGCGTACACGGGAAATTTACCTGACGATTCACCAACAGGTCAGCAGGTAAGTCTCCGGCAATTATTTCCAAACCCGGCTACAACCCGCGTAACGGTTATTTGGGATAATTATCTGAATGGCTACGAGGGGGAGGTAAAACTGGGCGTAAGCGAATCCGGTAATGGGCGGGAAGTACTCAAACAAAATGAATTTATGCATCAGGGAAGCAATAAGGCCGAACTAAACGTAACAGAACTGAGTACAGGCGTTTACCTGGTTCATCTCGAAAAAGAAGGTGAGCGTATTGGAGCTGCATTAAAATTGCTCATTGTTAGATAGGTAACCTATTTTATTGGCATTGATTTTGTGTCATATTTAACCACAATGATTTGCTGTTTCTTACTAAGTATTCGAATGAAAATTTATTTTTTTTCAGACGACAAAATGCTGGGGTATTGATTGCAAATGCTGTCAAATGGAATGAAGCAGGTAAGAAACCCTTGCTACAAAAATGGTGGTCTACTAACACAATTTCAAACAACCTTGTACTGAACAATTTATTGCTATGAAACAGATTCTACTGTGTGTCGGCATACTCCTGATTTGCGTAGCCAGCCTTGGTACTGTACGTGCCCAAACAGCAAGTCAGGTTGTTAGGTATGGACTAAAACTGGACGCTGACAAACTAACGTACCGGGTTTATATGACTTCGGCTGTATCATTAACGGGCAACAGTGCCCGCATTGCCACAGCTCAGGTTACGATTCGGGTACCCCATGCAACGGGGGCAAACCGCTTCTCATTCAGCAATGTACAGGGCCGCACAGTTGGAGCAAATCAAATGCTGTGGACATCGGGTTTGGGTAGGGCCGACGCGCCCATGAGTACGTCCAGTGTTGGGAATCCGGCTGTGGCCCTTCCTTATGATTATATTTCATTTGGGTTTTCGTTTGCGAGTAGTCCTGTTGCGTTTGATATTCCGGCTAATACCGAGCTGGAACTGTTCTCGTTTCAGCGGTCTAGCCCTTGCACGGGCGTAGTAACGCTGTTTGAAAATGCCACTGATCCTTTCCGTACGCCCAACTCAGCCGGTACAAACCCGGGTAACCAGATGACGCTTCAGGCGTATAATCAGGTAAATACATATTTCAGTAATTATCTGGGATCAGCCGACTGTTTGCCAAGAACCCAATCGGCAAACCTGTCGACTACTGTACAAATGACGAACGGTTCGCCGAGTCTGAACGGCACTACTACAGCACTGATCGTAGTGACAAACAGCGGCCCTGATGCAGCCACCGGGGTGGTAAGTCAGGTAACACTCCCCGCCGGGTATCCGGTTACTTCGTCTTCAGCCTCAATTGGCAGCTTCACGGCAACGTCTGGTCTCTGGACTATCGGAAACCTTTCGGTTGGGCAGAGCGCAACCGTATCTGTCACCTTTTCGACCACATTGGGGGGCATAGGCACAGTAGCGAATGAGATTATTGCGTCGGGCCAAGTGGATCCTAATTCAACACCAAACAACCATCTCGACGGGGAAGATGATATAGCCAGTACGTGTTTTGCAGTACCGATCGAGTTATGTTCCGGACAGAGTTTTACCGCCAGTATCCCTGGCACATTCACCAGTATTCAGTGGCGCCGTGACGGACAGATTATTCCGGGAGCCACAACCAGTTCGCTCAATATTACCCAGGCAGGGGCTTATACGGTTGAAACGAATGTGTCTTGCCCGATAGCAGGCTGCTGCCCTATTATTGTTATCGATGGCACTTGTTGCCCAACTAATGTCTGTGTACCCATAACGATCACACGTATTAAAAGAAGGTAATTAAGGATTAATGGGTAGCGTTTGTCAAATTCTAACTCATAAAAAGCTCAGGAACAGACTGCTCGGTTTGTTCCTGAGTCTTTTTATGGCCCATTCGTCGCTGGGGCAGATCACGCTCCGAATCGTGCTGGATACCGACCAGGTAACATACCGGGTCTACATGGTGTCGGCAACAGCGTACACGGGAACCCGTGCCCGAATTAGCACAGCTCAGATAACGGTTTCTGTGCCACATGGAACGGGTGCCGATCGGTTCGTGCCTACCTCTGTTAGCTCGCCGGTTGCCGGTATGCGTTGGGTACTCACCGGTCGGGTTGACGCTCCACGCGAGAACCCGGATCGGGACTATCTGTTTTTTAATTTCGTTAACAACAATACGCCCGTGGTTCAGTTCGATATTGTGGCCGGGCAGGAGTACCAGTTGTTTGAATTCAAACGGACTGGGAACTGCATTGGCAGTGCCCAACTGTTAGATAACGCCACCGACGAATTCCGAACGCCCAACTCGTTGGGAATCAATGTCGGGAATAGTCTGTCTATTTTCGGGGCATTGGGTAATGTGTACAAAACCAATGCCGATGCCCCGCCCACAGTAAGCCTGAGTAGTTCGGCTTCGTCGGTTTGTGGGGGCGAAATGATCCGGCTCAAAGCCATTCCGTCGGCATCACCAACGTCAGCCACCGTTGGCTATACCTATCAATGGTTTGCCGATGACCAGCCTGTTGGCCCGGTTACACCCTCCCCCGACTTTATTTATCTGGCACCCACCCGGTCGGCGGTTGCGACGGTTCGCCTTCGGGTAAAGCTGTTTATTAAAGGGCCAACTACCTGCGCGGGGCAATTTGTGGCCGCTTCGCAAGCTATTGTCGTAAAACCGAAGCCTGTGGCAACACTTCGCTATACTGGTCTTCCGTGCGCTATATTACCGGTTACGATCAATGCTGATCCGGTGGCGGGAGCCAGATATCAATGGATTCGGGAGCCAGCGGAAGTGCTGGGGGCATCGGGAACATCGCTGACCGTTACGGGTAGTGGTAGTTACGCCGTTCGGATTACGCTGAATGGATGCGAAGCCACTTCGAAACCACAGACTATTTTGGGCCAGACCCAGAACGAACGTGTCACGATCCAAATTCCGTCGGTAGGGCAGGTGCTGGGTGGTACACCCGTTTGGTTACAGCCCGTGGTGAGCAATGCGGCTTCATTTAGTTGGTCGCCGGGTGAGGGCTTGAGTTCCACAACGATTGCCCAGCCCATTGCTACCCCCGCCGAAACAACGACCTACACCCTCACCGCCAGGAGCTGGAGTGGATGCCCGGCTACCGACACCGTCACCGTGCGCATTATTCCGCCCCTCTACATTCCCGATGCGTTCTCGCCCAATCACGACGGTCAGAACGAAACCTGGGTGATTCAGAACACCCAACATCACCCCCAATGCACCGTTAGTATCTTCAATCGGTGGGGAGCCTTGCTCTATCAATCAGTGGGTTATGCTCAACCGTGGGACGGGCAAGTGGCCGGCACCGAAGCCGAGCCGGGGCTGTATCTGTACACCATCAAAACGCCGTTCGCGCAGTATCAGGGGCGGTTGATGTTGCTGCGGTGACCCAACCTCAACCCACCTTGAACACCCACACTGCCTGACCAGTCAGTTGCTTGCGTACTGACTCCGGCACGGTTACGGTTGTGCCGGAAGCCGTTTTTGTCCATTTCAGGGGGTATTTCGTGCCGAGGAGGGTGATTGTTTTGCCCGGCGAGAGGGGCAACGACACCGTGGCGGGCAGGGTGCTTTCCGTGTCGGTGGGGAGGTAGGATACGTAGGTTGCGGTGGCGTTTTTGGTGAACGCCCACTGCCCCTGCCGATACGGAGCCATGGGTTTGGTGCCATACACCGACTCGCCGTTGACCTGCATCCAGGTGCCAATTTCGGCCAGTCGGCCATAGGCGGCTTCGTGCCATTCTCCGTCGGGGCCGGGCGCGATGTTCAGAAGCAGGTTCCCATTTTTGGCAACCACATCCACCAGCGTCTGAATCAGTTTGCGCGACGATTTGAAATTCTCTTTCGGGATATACGACCAGCTATCGCCCATCGTCATACAGGTTTCCCACGGAATGGGCATGTAGTGATCAGGGATTTGCTGTTCGGGCGTTACGTAGTTCTCGAACTCGCCCGACACCGTGCGGTCCACCACCAGCAGGCCGGGCTGATGCTGCCGGGCCATCCCCGCAAGGCGGGCCATGTCGATATCCTGATTGTAGGGAATGGTGCGTTGCCAGCTAACGGTGGAGTCGATGGTGCTGAACGGACGCACCCAGCCGCCGTCGAGCCACAGAATATCCACTTTGCCGTAGCCCGTCATCAATTCCTGAATCTGGTTGTAGGTGAAATCGGTGAACTGTTTCCACTCGGCGGGGTATTTTTTGGGATCGTAGTTCACGTTCCGGTCTTTGGGCGGGAAATACGGTTTCCAGTAGTGTTCGTTGTGCCAGTCGGGTTTCGAGAAATAGGTGCCAACCATGAACTCCTGCTTTCGGAAAGCAGTCAGAATTTCGCTGGTGACGTTGCTGCGTGGGTTTGTCGAGAACGGCGTTTTCGAGCTGGTAATTTTGTAGTCGGTCTGTTTGGTGTCGAACATGCAGAACCCGTCGTGGTGTTTGGTTGTGAACACCATGTATTTCATGCCGGCCGTTTTGGCGGCTTCGGCCCAGCGGTCGGGGTTGAATTTGACGGGGTTAAACGTCGTTTGGAGGTTCTCATAAGCTTTTTTGTATTCATACCAGTTGGCCGACGCGGGGCCTTTGCGCTCGCACCAGCCCTCGTCTTCGGGGCAAAGCGACCACGATTCCACGATGCCCCATTCGCTGTAGGTGCCCCAGTGCATCAGCAACCCAAATTTCACATCCTGCCAGTGATCCAGTTTCTGTTTCACCTGCGGGTCTTTCGGCCAGACGTATTTGCTGTGATTTTGCTCCGAATGCTGCTGCGCCAGAGTTGGTGTAATGGCGAGGATAAGAAGGGAAATGAGGGGGGTAAAGTTGAGTTTCATAGGTCAGTGAAATAGGGCTTCTTATGGTATTAACTCCTGGTCGAGCAGGTTTTGCAAAACATAGGCGTGGGTGCCGTATAGCTTGGCCATTTCGCCCAGTTTCGAGAGTTCGATGCTGAGATTGTCGCGATAATTGAGCAGGCAATATTTGGCAATGGCCTGCTCGATGGGGCGGGCAATGGCTTTGCGGGCTTTGGCCAGAATGCCGTTCACAATAATCAGTTCGGGGTTGAACAGGTGAACCGCCGTGGTGAGGCCCCGGCCTAATTCGCTGCCAACGTCGTTTAGCAAGTCGATACAGAACGCATCGCCCGCATTGGCATTGGTAATGATGGTTTCGATGTCGATGGCATCAGGGTCGAGGTTGGCCAGCAGCGATACCTGCCCGTTTTGAAGCGCAGCTTTGGCCCGGCGAATCAGCGATGAGGCCGAGACAATGGTATCTAAACACCCCACTTTTCCGCAGGTGCATAAATCGCCGTCGGGCCGTATCTGAATATGCCCCAACTCGCCCGCAAAACCCGATGACCCCTGGAGAATTTCGCCATTGGTGATCACGCCAAGGCCAATGCCCCAGTCGATGTTGATGGAAAGCACGTGTTTCTTGCCCTTGGCTAACCCGAAATGGTGTTCGCCCAAAATGGTCGCCTGGGTATCATTGATCAGGTAAACGGGGGCATCGAAAGCCTTTTTCAACTGTTCGGTAAGAGACAGATGCGGTTTGCTCAGGCTGGGATAGGTGTAGTTGATGCCTTGCCGGGTATTCACTAAGCCCGGCAGGGCCGCACCTACGCCTACGACCTGTAGACCATCGTGTTGAAGTTGTTGTGCCAGTTGCTCCAGTGGTTCCGACAGCACGTTCAGCATCGCCCCCGACGTTTCCAGTCGCAGGTCGATGTCGAGCCGATGCACCACTTGATTGGCCAGGTTGAACACCAATAGCTTGGTATCATGCACGTTGATGTCGGCCACCACTGTCACAAATCGGTTGGTGTTGAGGGCAAAGAGCGAAGGTTTCCGACCAAACTGAGCCTCTCCCGTTCCAATTCCCTGTACCCATTCCCCCGTATTCAACTCGTCGATGAGGGCCGTTGCTGAGGGAATGCTGGTATGTAACAGCTTGGCCAGTTGGGCAATGGTGTGCGATTCTGATCGGTATAACTCTCTAATAATCTGACGTTTGACTTTGTTTTTCTTTGTATCGACAAACGAAAAAACTATGGCGGCCTCCATAATAGTGTGTTAATTCAGTTCAGTCAATTTAGTAAAAACTGGCATAAGTAGTTCGGCAACGGCGATTAAAAGCACGCTGTATCCGCTGGTGAATTCGGGGTAGGCCGAACACGAACCGGTCTTTTGAAATCAGATGCTATTTCGCTCAAGTACAATAGAACAAACATAGCCCTTATTTTTAAAAATTATTTATAAGTAAGCATTCATTTTTAAATTTTCTGACTTTATGAGGTAGTAAGTTTAGATAATTTATGTTTATTTCCCAGAGTTTAAGAAGTTCTCCTAAAGGCTGGCGATAATTTACCTGTATCACATAATGACAAACAAGACACGTTACCTCCATTCAGCAATTCTGCTGCTGTTAGCTGCGCTGCCAACCGGCATGTTTGCCCAGTCTGCCAACAAGTTGCCCCGCCCTGTTATTATTGGCTACGTGACGGGCGACGGCTGGACTAAAGCGCAGATCGACCCGAATAAGGTGACGCATATCAACTATGCCTTTGCCGTTCCCGACTCAACGGGTGCGTTGGCTCCGCTGACCGCGAAAGATTCCGTTAATCTGCTCACGCTGAATTCGTTGAAAGCGGTCAATAAGCAACTTCAGATACTGATTTCAGTGGGCGGCTGGGGTGGGTGCAAATATTTTTCCGATGCCGCCCTGACGGATGCCTCGCGACAACGGTTTGCCGAAAGTGCGGTGGCTCTCCTGAAAAAACACCGGCTCGATGGGGTCGATATTGACTGGGAATACCCCGCGCAGGTGGGGGCAGGCAACATTTTTCGCCCCGCCGACAAACCGAATTTTACCCTGTTTCTGAAAGCCATCCGGGATCGGCTGGACGAGCAGGGCCAACGGGATAACCGCCTTGGGGCCAGGCATTATCTGCTCACGGCAGCCACCGGAGCCGACACGTCTTTTGTGAGCCACACCGAACTGGGGCAGGCCCAACGCTACTTAGACTACGTTAATATCATGACGTATGACCTCTATCACGGCAACGACAAAGTGACCGGCCACCACAGCGGTCTCCATCAGTCGGCCAAAGGCGACCAATCCCGAAACAGCAGTGCCGACGCGGTTGAGGGGCATATTCGGGCGGGCGTACCAGCCAATAAAATTGTGTTGGGATTGCCGTTTTACGGTCGGGGTTGGGTGGATGTGAAGGCGCAGGACAACGGACTTTTTCAACCGGCGGCCGGTAAGCACCTGTTCATCAGCCATGATGAGTTAATGGATAAATACATCAGCAAAAATGGATTTACGCGCTATTGGGATGCCGATGCCAAAGCTCCCTACCTCTGGAACCCCACTTCCCGCACCTTCATTTCTTACGCCGACGAAGCGTCGTTCGTACCGAAAATGGCCTACGTCAAATCGAAAAAGCTGGCCGGTGTCATGTTTTGGGAGTACATGTACGATGTGCGACACGACAAACTCCTGAACGTGGTGGTGCGGGAATTGAAGTGAACCAACCTTTTTTTAACGCAACTCTTGTGACCACAGCCGACAACACACCGCTTGCCTTTGTTTCTACTCCCGCCGAAACCATTGCTCCTTCGCTGACTGTGGGGTTGTTTGGTATTGGTTTGGATGCCTACTGGCCACAGTTTGAGGGGCTTGAGGCCCGGCTTTTGGGGTATGTGCAGGAAGTAGCTGACAAATTACAGCGACCCTACGCCAAAATCGTCAACCTCGGGCTGGTCGATACCCCCGAAAAAGCGATGCAGGCAGGCCACCAGTTTCGGCAGGCCGACGTGGATATTTTGTTCATCTACGTAACGACCTACGCGCTCTCGGCTACGGTTTTGCCAGTGGTGCAGCGGGCCAACGTGCCGGTCATCCTGCTCAATCTGGTCCCCGCCCCCGCCATCGACTATGCCTGGTTCAACCAACTCAACGACCGTACCCGCATGACTGGCGAATGGCTGGCGCACTGCTCGGCCTGCCCTGTGCCCGAGATCGCCAATGTGTTTCGGCGGGCGGGGATTTCGTTTCACCAGATAACGGGCATGTTGCACTACGACCCCGCCGAATGCTGGCAGGAAATCGACGAGTGGATCGAAGCCGCTCATGTGGCGCAGGTGATGGCCCACAACTGCCTGGGGCTGATGGGCAATTACTACAGCGGGATGCTCGACATTTATTCCGACCCCACGCTGCAACTCATCACGTTTGGCGGGCAAATGAAAATTCTGGAAGTCGATGAACTGTCGGCCCTGAAGGAAACCGTTTCTGAGCGAGCCGTTCAGGAGCGCGTTGGGGACTTTTATGAGCTGTTTGCCGTGCAGAACGATTGCTCACGGGCGGAGTTGGAACGGGCCGCCCGCACTTCGGTCGCGCTCGATCAATTGGTGGAAAAACACGGCCTGGGGTCGCTGGCCTATTACCACAAAGGCACGGGCAACCCCACCAATGCCGACACTATGAGTTCTATTATTTTGGGTACGTCGCTGCTGACGGGCCGGGGGATTCCGGTGGCCGGGGAGTACGAAATCAAAAACGCCCAGGCCATGAAAATCATGGATACCTTCGGCGCGGGCGGCTCCTTCACCGAATACTACGCAATGGATTTTACGGACGATGTGGTGCTGATGGGCCACGACGGGCCGGGCCATGTTCAGATGGCCGAGGGTAAAACCAAAGTGCGCCCCTTGCAGGTCTATCACGGCAAAGTGGGGGCGGGGCTGTCGGTGGAGATGTCGGTGAAAAATGGCCCGGTAACGCTGCTTTCGGTGGTTGAAGATGGGCGGGGGAGCTTATTTTTGCTGGTGGCCGAAGGCGAATCGGTTCCGGGGCCAATCATGGAGATTGGCAACACCAACAGCCGATACCGGTTTCCGGTGGGTGCCCGGCAATTTGTGACCGACTGGAACAGCCACGGCCCGGCGCATCATTGTGCAGTGGGGGTGGGACACATAGCGTCAAAAATCAAGAAATTAGGCGACCTGTTACACATCGAAACGGTTCAGGTGGGTCGCTGATTTCTGAATGGAGTGGGGGCAAGTAGATCACACGCCCGAACTAAGCAAATTCAGCCCATTTGAGTTATACCCTACGGTGGCCGAATACGAAAAAGGCCGGGTAACTCTTGTAGAGTTACCCGGCCTTTTTTCGTATTCGGCTTGTTTAACGTTAAACTCACTTGGCAACCAACACGGCTGGCAGCAGATAGCCGTAGAGTCGGCTGGCGACCAGCGCATTCGTGGCCCCGTTGAACTCGCGGGCCTCGGTTACGTAGCCGTTGGTATCGAAACCATAAACGAAATAACTGGTATGTTCAACCCGGTTGGTGATGATGTCGTTCAGTGTAATCAGTTGCACCAAATGGGTGCTGGCAACCCCAAAAATGGGTAGGCACGGATCGGGCGGAACCACGGCTGGCAGGAGCAGGCAAGGCGGAATCCCGTTTGGCAGATACGGATCAGGCGGAATCACGTTGGGCTGGTAGGGGTCAGGCGGAATTCCGTAGAACAGGTTCGAGAAGTCGGCATTCAGCGGAGAAAGGTCAGCCAGCAGGGGCGTGTCGGTGGGCCGATCACCAGGGGGATTATGATCAGCAGGGGGGTTGTGCAGGCTATACGTGAAGTTGATAGCCTTGGTGGCCATACCCGTCAGGTCGAAGATAGTGGCCCGGCTCAAATCACCAGCCGCGTTGAAGGTATAATTGATTTTAACCCGGCTGTTTTTGCTGGCCCGCGATACCAACTGCCCCAGCGTATTGTAGGCATACGTCCAGGCCGTTTCAACCGGAGTCCGGCTATTGCCATACCAGGCGTGTTTCGATTCGATGCAGCGTCCGGTATTGTCGGTCAAAAACGTGATGACTCCCACGAGCGTACTGCCTTTATACGAACGGGCCGTAATTGACTGGAAACCATACGAATACAAAACCGTGTTAGCCGGATACACCACCGGGCCGGGGGCATAGGTTGCTTGCTGGAGCCGCCCGTCGCTCTGGTAGGTAAGGGTAGCCTGCCCGTGTCGGCTGAGGGTGTACCCCGGCGAAGCCAGCCTGCTTTCGCCCGTGGCGACGGTGGGTGCATCGGGCGAAAGCCCGGTTTTATCCTGACAGGAAACCAAACCGAGTGTGGCCATTAAACCAAGAACTGTGGTAAATCGTCGAAAAATAGTGTTCATTAGTAGTTGTTGTTTAAGTGGTAACCGGGTTGATTAGTTGATTACCGATGCAAAGCTGGCAACTTGGCTAACAACATTAAAGCCCCAATGAATACCGGGTGGGTTTGGCTGTATAACTCACCTGATTTAGCCGGTAACTAACAGGAGCCACTCTGCCTTCAATTCGTTTCCTCCAACCTTTTCGTGGGCCTTCAACTCGATTTTCTATAGCAGCGACCAACCGTCCGAGACAGAGTAAGTTGAACAGGGTGGGGGATGAATCGTTCTCCTGAAGGTGGTGGTGCGGGAATTAAAGTGAATCGCCCTATTTTTGTCTGAACTTATCAAGCAATATGACTGTAATTCAACGATTTATAGGGGCACTGGTGCTTGTTGGCATAGCCATCCAAGGCAGGGCGCAAACCGATTCCTGCGCCCGCCCCGACCCCAATTTTCACATCTATCTGCTGATGGGTCAGTCGAACATGGCTGGTCGCGGGGTGATCACGGAGGCTCTGAAAGCCGTGGGTAACAGCCGGGTCTCTATGCTTAATGCCAGTGGTAAGTGGGTGACCGCCCAACATCCCATGCACTTCGACAAGCCGACAGTGATTGGAGTAGGGCCGGGTCTATCGTTCGGCGTGCAGATGGCCGGGGCCAGCCCGAACGTTCGGATTGGATTGGTGCCTTGCGCCGTGGGTGGCACCAGCATCACCCGCTGGGAACCCGGTGCTTATGACGAAGCCACCAAAACCCACCCGTATGATGATGCCGTGCTACGCATTCAAAACGCTATGCGCTGTGGTGTGGTGAAAGGCATGATCTGGCACCAGGGCGAATCGGACAGCAACCCAACCGCTGCGGCTGCCTATTTGCCTAAACTAACCGAACTAATCGGGCGAGTCAGAACACTGACCGCGCAACCCGGTCTGCCCGTGGTGGTGGGTGAGTTGGGTCGGTTTAAAGATACTTACCAACTCATTAACAGTGAGTTAGTAAAGCTGTCCGGCATGGTGCCGCACACGGCTCTGGCCACCTCCGAAGGGCTGATTCACAAAGGCGACGATACTCATTTCGATGGCCCCTCAGCCGATGAATATGGCCATCGCTATGCCACCAGGATGCTGGCTCTGCAAGCCGCCAACCAAGGGAAGCCGACCCGCAAAGCCAAAAATCGTCGCTGAGGTAATTGGCTTGAATTGGTACCAAACTCAAATGCGCTCCAGCAAACTCAGGAACTCCTGCTTTTTGTTGCGCGACACCGGAATGTTCTTGTTGTTGGCCATAATCACCTCGCCACCGTCGCCCCGAATGTAGCGTTGCACATAGCGGACATTGATCAGAAAACCGTGGTGAACCCGGCAAAAACCTTTGCTTTCGAGCACATCTTCCACCTCTTTCAGGGTCTTGGAAATCAGTACGGCTTTGCCATTGGTCAGAAAAAAGTGGGTGTAGCCCCCGTCCGATTCGCAGTAATAAATCTCCTCGCTTTGCAGAATTTGCAGGCCTTCGAGGGTGGGCAGGGCCAGACGGTCGCCGGTTTTCTGGCGGTTCAGGTAGGCCACAAACTCATTCACCGGCGATGCTGTTGGCGGCACCGACGGAGCCACTTCGGCTTTGGCCACGGCCTGTTTCAGCTCGTCTTTATCAATGGGTTTGAGAATGTAATCGAGTGCGTTGTGTCGGATCGCCTGAATCGCATATTCGTTGTAGGCGGTCGTGAAAATGACCTGAAAACCCGTGTACTGGCAGGTTTTGAGCAGGTCGAAGCCGCTCATGCCCGGCATCTCGATGTCTAAGAAAACGAGGTCGGGCTTGTGTTTGTCGATAGCTTCGACACCCGCCGGGCCATCGACGCAGGCAGCCAACAGAGTAATCTGCGGGCAGTATTTGGCCAGCAACAGGGCCAGCACATCGCGGCAGTGTTTTTCGTCATCAATTAGAATAGCGGTCATGAGGAAGGAAGTTTTAGGGTGAAAAAGACGCTGGTGCCACCGGGCGTTCCGTCGGGTTTACAGCGGTCATTTACAGTAAGTTGTGCATCAACGTCATACATTTCGTTCACTAACTGAAGGCGTTCTTCCACCAACCTGACTCCGTTGGTGATGTGGCCCGTGAGGGGGGTGGCCCGTTGCTTTCGTGAAGCCTCGCGGCCAATGCCGTTGTCGGTGATCTCGACCACCAACCGCTCGTTTTGTTTGTAGCAGCGAATGTGCAGCATCGGCTTGACTTCTTTTTGAGGAAGCAGACCATGCCAAATTGCATTTTCCACGTAGGGCTGAATCAGCATGGGCGGCACACGAGCCGTGTTGGGGTCGATGTCGTCGCTTATCTCCACCAGCACGGCAAACGAGTCGTCGCAGCGGAGCCGTTCCAGTTCCACATAAATTTGCAGGGCGTTCAGTTCGCTGCGGAGCGAGACCCATTCGGTTTTGGCATTGTCGAGCACCTGCCGCATTAATCGCGAAAATTTGGTGAGCAGATTCGAGGCATTTTCGCTGTCGTTTTGCAGCACAAAATGGTTGATAGAACTTAGGCTGTTAAAAATAAAATGCGGGTTCATCTGCATCCGCAGGGCCATCAGCTTGGTTTCGGCCACCCGTTTGTTGGTTTCTAACAGTTGCCGCTCGGTTTGCTGATATGCCTGTTCTATTTCGACCTGCTTGATTTTCTGGGCGCAGAGGGTGGCCACCGTCGTCAGGATTTTCAGGTGCCGGGGCTTGAAAAAGTTGAGTCGGGGATGTTCGGCATCAATCACACCAATCACCCGCCCGCCCGACAAAATGGGTACTGCAATCTCCGACAGCCGGAGGGCATCATCCTGAATATAGCGGTTGTCTTTGGTGGTGTCGGCAATCAGTTCGGGTCGCCCGCTGGCGGCCACAGCCCCCACGATTCCTTTGCCCACCGGAATTTCGATGGGTTCCATAATGGTGAATTCGGTTACGCTTTTGGGGCCATAAGCCGCTTTTTGCACCAAAATGCCCCGTTCCTGATCAAGCCAATAGATCACACAATCAACAAACTGAAGCCGACTGATGCAGGTGCCAACCACATCCCACAGCACCTCGTCGAGCGTGGTTTGGGTGATCATCGACGTGGCGAAGAAGGTAATCGCTTTTTCGGCTTCTAATTCTTCTGTCAACGCCCGCCATTTTTGTGGGTCGGTCGGGTAAGTGGCTCGTTTGTTTAGTTCGTTCATGGCTCATAGGGGGTCACTGGGGCAACAAGGTCGCAAAAAAGCCGACCTCCCGAAAGCCGAACTGAATAATTGGTGTCGTTTCGTCAATACCTGGTGCCGTTTGGTCAATAACTACCATGAAAAGCTTATCATTGAGTGTAGTTTGCGGGGTCTGAAAAATAACCACCAGCCTTTTGAAGAACCTCTCCTTTTTTAGTGGCTTGTTGATAGTCGCGCTTCTCGGCGGTCAGGTTTCGTTACTTAGAGCGCAACCGGCTGGTTTACAGCCCCCTGCTTTGGTAAATGGGTTTCAGCGGCTTACCCTGCGGCAGGGATTGGCTGCCAACTTTGCCACGGGCATCACCCAGGACAAGGATGGGTTTATCTGGATCAGCACCGTAAATGGCCTTACCCGCTTCGATGGTCGCAATTGCCGTAATTTCACTCGGCAGGCTGGCGACCCGCGCTCGTTGTCGCACCGGGTGGTGCGGTCGGTGCATACAGCCAAAAACGGCACGCTTTGGGTCGGTACTCAACTGGGCCTGAATCGCTACGACCCGGCCACCCAAACCTTCCAACGTTTTCTGCTCGACAAGTTGCCAAACGACAACAGCCGGTATATTCGCAACATAGCCGAAACACCCGATGGCCAGTTGTGGTGCGGCACCAAAGCCGGTTTACTTCAGTTTGATCCGGCCACCGAAAAGGCAAATCTGATTCATATTCCAACCGATTCGGCTTCGCAGTCGGGAGCCAACAACATCCGGGCGTTGCTGGTTGATGGCTCAACATTGTGGCTGGGTACGCAGGCAGGGCTGTATGCCTATAACTGGCACACAAAGCAGTTTCGGGCGTTTCGGCATCAACCCAAAAACCCCTTGTCGCTCCCCAACGATTATGTAGGGGCATTGGCCCGCAACACCCGAACGGGCGAGTTGATTGTGGGCACACAGGGCGGAACGGTGGCTCTGCTAGCACCGGGGGCCAGCCAGTTTCGGCTGTTGCCATTGCGAGCAGCCACGCAAACAGTGGCTTCTCTCTTGTTCACCACAACCGGCGAATTGTGGGTAGGATACGGCACGGGCGGGCTGCACCACTATAACCCGGCTACCCATTCGTTTACCACCTATGTCAGCGACGAGGCTAACCCCCGCAGTCTGGGCTGTAACTGCATAAAAGGGCTGTATGAAGATCGCAATGGGATTGTCTGGATTGTAACCGACGATGTGGGCATAAACTGGTTTAACCCAACCGTTGAGAAATTTCATTTAGTATTTGATGAGGTGGGATACAAACCGGCTTCCTCTCAGGGACTCGATGCCGACGAGCTGTCTGTTGATTCAAAAAATAATCTTTGGGTAGCTACCCGCGAAGGCTTGCTTCGAGTTGATGCCAACACGCAGACTCACCAACTGTACCGGCATAATTCGACCAATGCCAACAGCCTCGGCAGAGATTTATTGTATTCTGTTTTAGCTGATAAACAAGGGTTTATCTGGGCAGGTGGCGAAGGAGGCCTGAGCCGTTTTGCCCCCACTCGCAATCGGTTCGAGCAGATTGCCTGTTTCAATTCGCCGGAAGAAGTGGTTGGTAAGCAGCCCAACTTTGTAGCGGGTAAACAGGTGTTTTCGATGCTGCAATACCCTGATGGCCGCATTTTTATAGGCACTACCGAAAAGTTGACGGTATATGACCCTCAAACCGGCCAGTTCAGCAATCAGTTTACTGACGAGCGCATCGGCAAACTTCCGGGCCGGAATTACAACCATATGCACTTGGATCGGGCGGGCAATTTGTGGGTAGGAGGCTTGGGGCCGGTCTATAAAATCAGCCCCGATTTGCGGTTACTGGCCCAATATGCCCAGCAGGAAAACGATCCCAACAGCCTGCCCGACGAAGGTGTGACGGGTTTTGCCGAAGATAAGCAAGGGTATATCTGGATGGCTACCGACAATGGGTTGGCCCGCCTGAATCAGCGCACAAGACGTTTCAAAACCTTTACCACTCGCAATGGGCTTCCTGGTAACGACATAGCCGCCGTGTTGGTGGTAGGCGATACGCTTTGGGTGAGCACCAGTCAGGGACTTGCCTGCGCACATACCCAAAAATTGCAGTTCATAGCCTTCGATGAAGACGACGGGCTTACCCCGATGGAGTTTGAGTCGGATGCTGTTGCCCGCGACTCTACCGGACGGATTTTCTTTGGGGCCGGGCGGGGACTGGTGTCGGTGAAGCCCCACACGATGCGTTTAAACCGGGTTGTTCCACCCATTTTTCTGACCTCGTTCCGGGTCGATGGACAGGAGTTTCTGCCGGGTCAAATCACAAATCCATCACCCATTCAACTTGATTATTCGCAACACGGATTCACCTTCGATATGGCTGCCCTGAACTATGACAACCCGTCGGGCAACCAGTTCGCCTATCGGCTCGAAGGGTTCGAGGAGCGTTGGAATCAGGCGGGTATCCAACCGTTTGCCAGCTATACCAACGTGCCGCCCGGCAGTTATGTGCTGCACGTAATTGGGGCCAACAACGACGGAGTCTGGAACCGGGAGGGCTACCGGCTTGGCGTTGTGATAAAGCCACCTTTCTGGCAAACGTGGTGGTTTCGGGTGGGGTTGTTTGCCCTTCTTCTGGGCCTGACAATCTGGATTGCCCGTTGGCGCGAACGTCGGTTGGTGCAGGAACAGGAAGAAAAAAGCGACCTCCGAGAGCGCATTGCAGCCTCCGAAATGAAAGCCCTGCGTTCGCAAATGAATCCACATTTTCTATATAACTCGCTGAATGCCATTCGGTTGTTTGTGTTGCAAAACGACAGCGACAATGCCGACAAATACCTCGTAAAGTTTTCGCGATTGATGCGACTTATCCTCGAAAACTCGCGTCAGGAGTGGGTCTCGATCGCCGACGAACTCGAGCAGTTGACGCTTTACCTCGAATTGGAGCAACTTCGGTTCGACAATAAATTTGATTTTGTAGTGGAGGCTCACCCCTCCATTGCCAAAAACGCGGTGTCGATTCCACCCATGATTATTCAGCCGTATATCGAAAATTCGATTCTGCACGGCATGGCTCATAAGAAAACACCCGGCCACATTTGGGTGTTAATCAAGCCCTTAGACAATGGCCTGCAATGCACCATCGACGATGATGGGGTGGGGCGCAAAAAAGCGGCAGAGTTAAAAAGCCGAACAGTTGCTTCCCACAAAAGCATGGGCCTAAAAGTGACCGAAGAGCGGCTCCAGCTCATTAGCCAGCAAAGCGGGCAGGCGGGTGGCGTTGAGGTAATCGACAAAACCGACGAAGTTGGTCAGTCAACCGGCACCACCGTCGTGATTCAATTGCCAACTCTTTCCGACTAAACGACAAAATCACTTTCTGTAAAGTAAAAGGGAAAACCCACCGGTTATTCCCCCAAACCCGCCTGTTGTTGATTGGGGCTGGCAAAAGGCTGTGCCAGTAGCCTAAGTTTGGGCCTATCAATCAGATACCCAGATCAATGAAACCTCTTCAGTATCTCAAACGGCTCATGCCCGTTTTGCTACGTTTCATATGGATTAAGCAACCACTCGGGCTACTATTTTTGGTGCCCATTCAGCCAACCAACAACTTTGACCAGTAAAACAAACCTCGCCACTGAAACCAGTAGGCATTTAATAACCAAAACAACCAAAACAATCATGAACACGTTTGCGAAAACCCCAACAGCACCGGTCACGCCTTTCGCCCCGGTAAATCACTACCTGACCGTATTGACAAGGTACGCCGATTTCAAAGGACGCAGCAGCCGCAGCGAGTACTGGTACTTTGTCCTCATCAATACTCTGGTTTCGTTTGTCCTCACCTTTGTGATCGCCTTAGTATCGCCATCAGTCGCTTCTATCGTGAACATTCTGTACTTTCTGGCCATCATCGTACCGGCAATAGCCGTTTGTGTTCGGCGGATGCACGATGTGGACAAGGAATGGTGGTACGCGCTGATTCCCATTTACAACCTCATCCTGGCGATCACGCCCGGCACCCCTGGTCCAAACCTGTATGGAGCCGAACCGGCATCAGGAATCAAAACGGCATAAGGTTCCGACTAAACCCGACAACCAATGGTCTATGTGTTATTTGGCCTGACTACGGTGTTCTACATCGGGCTGGCGATCCTGACGGCCTCGAAGCCCAATCTTGTTGGCGATAGTGCGATGGGTTACGGGTTGGGGCTGGCGTTCTTTGGGCTTGGCCTCACCCTCAGCAGCCTGGCCCTGACCATTATGCTGCTTGTGAAAGGTAACGTTCATTGGGTGGCAGCCAGCCCCGAAGCCCGCACCGGACTAACGCTGCTGGCCTGGCTCTGCATGGTGCTGACGGCCTTTTTCTGTGCCGCCTTCAAATGGGAGTGGCACAGCGATAGCGACAACACCTACCCGGAGTTTTTGCACTGGCTGGCCGTTAACCACGGGCAAATCTGGATTCCGTTGCTGTGGCTGGTTGCCTGTTTCTTTTCGCTCAATAGCCAGTTGTTGGGGAACCTGCCGCTCAATGCCCTGAAAGGTGCCTTTTATGCCGGTCTGCTCCTGAGCGGTGTCTATTCTGTTGGCCTGGTGTTTGGCTACCTGAGCGATTCGGCCCGAACGGCCAACCGGAACATGGCCGAAAACCAGCAGCGAGATGACATCTGGCACCAAAAGGTTCTTGACGAGATTGCGGCCCATAAACCAACCGACCCCATCTTTGGTCTGTTGAGCCAAACCACGCAGGTGCGCCCCGCCGACACGCGGGCAGCAGCAGTGGCAAAAGTCAAAAGCCACCCCAACTGGGAAGCAGACTTGCTGGCTCTGCTGAACGATAAAAAGTCGTATCGGGAGGTGTATTATTTTCTGGATGGCAACGCCGTGGATCATCCCCAACAGTTTGCCCAGCCTCTGAACCAGAGCATTTTGTTGCTGGCCGAGGCCATCAAAACCAATATTGCCGAAAGCAACAATCTGCAAAACTGGAGCTTTGAAATGTATGGTATCGACTGCTTGCTCCGGGGCATCGACGGGCAGTTTCTGAACACAGGCGTTGATTTCTACCCGAGCGTGGTTCGGCTTAAACAAGCGCTGGATAGTCCCCAGCCCAATCAAGGCGAGCGCATCCGCTTCACGGCAACCGACGAGGTGGAAGCATGGATCAAAAAGCATCAAAAGAGGTAACTGGGAAATGCCCCATTTACCTCTTACTCCAATACCCTATAACAATGGCAAATCAAAAGAATCTTATCGAAGAGTGGGCCGTTAGAGACCTCGAAGATGGCTCGTCCCTTACCATTACGGTGATGAATTGCACCGAGTTGGGCAATCAGTCGTTGCCGGGTATTCAGGTATATTATCTCGGCTATATCGTCAATTATGAGCCGTTGATTACGGAACGCTGGGCCTATCAGGCAACCAAAGCAGGCGTGACTGAGTACTTGCTGGAAGACAACTCCTGGATGGCCCACGAGGATCAGTTTGTTAAGAACTACCTCATTTTGGGTTCACCCCTGAAAGCGCGGGTACAGGTGAAAACCCGTAGCTCCAAAGTCATCACCAAGCACTATGACCTGCCTTTCGAGGTCTGAAATACTAACGTGGAACGCTTCATCACCCTGCTTATCGCCAGCCTTGCTCTTGCTCTACTTTTCGGTTTTTTTACGGTCTGGCTGCTCGAGATACTCAATCAGGATGCCAGCGGCCCCGATGCCCGACTGGGTGCGGCCTACCTCAGCACGTTCGGTGGGTTTGCGGCTGCCCTGTTCGGGTTTTTTCTGGTCTGGTTTCTGACCAGCCGATTTCTGCTGCCTCAGCACCTGCGGGCCGTGCAGATTTTTGATGCCATGGCTGTGTTGTGCTGGGTGTGTGTGTATATGATTGTTGCCGCCGATGGACAACATAAACTGACCTACGAGGGCCAGCAGCCTGTGCTTGAGGTAGAACTGAGGGCCACTAAAACCATGCTCGCCGGGAAATCCATCGACTCTGAGGCAACCATCATGTTTGTGGGCGGAACGGATCTCGATAATCCCCATCCTGACCTTGTTCGAGACGAGGGGGACTACATAATTTTGCCCTGGGAAACCGTGCCCCTCAAGGTCAGTGATTGGGGAGTGATGGTTTTTCTGCGCAATGACCCCCTCCTGTTCAATCTGGATTTGCCGAAGCATCCCAAAGCCTCCACCGACTGGTCGGGTTGGGTGGAGCCGGTTCCATTTCAGAAGGTCCCGCTGCCCGCTGATGCCCAACAGGGTCTACGGCTGCGGTATCGGTTCCGACTTGTTCCGTATGGGCAGTAGGAAGCCCTCCGACCAACGAGGCAGAAACCATTCATGCTGGTTTCTGCCTTAAACCTTTTCGAGCATAGCCTGCGTCAAGGCCGTGTAGCAGGCTAACCAGGCAGCTTCAACATCGGCGTTCCAGTCGGTGCCGAGGCCGGATTTCAACGTCCAGATCAGGGCTTCGCCCACCGGGGCATAATGCTCCGGTTTCACGCCATACCCTTCGTGACGTTCGGCCAGCCCATCTATTTCGGGCATAATTGTATCGGGCCGGTCGATACGGGACACAATGAGTGTGAGCGTATCCACAAACTTCTGATACTGAGCCTCCATTGACCCCTTAAAAAGCGAGCGCAACCCAGGATATTGCAGGAACAACCGTCCGTAAAAAACATCGCCCAACAGAATGGGGTCAATGTCTCGCAGCAGTTTCCAGCTTTGTTTAACGAGTTGAATTTGTTGAGTGGTCATCGTCGCGATCTCAGTAGGTAAAAACAAGTAAATGTTACCCGCAAAGCAAGGCATGAATTGATGACCTGCCAACTTTTTCAGCACGAACCGTCGGTTTTGGGCATTCAATCGTATAACACGCATCATTAGTTGATCCAGTCCTCCAAACGACTCAAAGCCATTTTGGTACCATTGATCCCCGATTTTAAACGGTTGATGGTTAAAAGTTTGCTGCTACATCCTGAAAGTAAAAGATTTACGATAGATTAGCCACCCTTAACCGCTTTACTTCCTCTTATGAACGCGCTCCTGATTGAAGACGAAAAACTGGTTGCCGAAGAACTGATGGCCAGCATTGCCGAAGTTGACCCGGCCATTAAGATTATCGGCACCGTAGGCAGTGTGAAAACAGCCCTGCGCTGGTTTGCCGAAAACGCCGAACCGGATCTGATTTTTGCCGATATTCAATTGTCCGATGGGGTCAGTTTTACCATTTTCGAGACATTTAAGCTTACCTGCCCCATCATTTTCACCACGGCCTACAATGAATATGCGATCCAGGCTTTCAAGGTGAATGGCATCGACTACCTGCTGAAACCCGTTGACTGGGACGAACTCCGGCAGGCTATTGCCAAAGCCCGCGCCCTCAACAAAAACAAGAGCAAAATTCCCATTGATGTCCATAAACTGCTGGAAGCCCTGCAAACGCCAGGCTTGCTGAAACCTGTGTACAAAGAGCATCTGCTGGCCAATTTGCGCAATAGCTGGGTGCCGGTCCGGGTGGCTGAGGTGGCCTATTTCATGCGCGATGAAATCAACTTTCTGGTGACCCACACGGGCGAACGCTATATCCTGGACTACGGCACGCTGGAAGAAATTGAGTCGATGCTGAACCCCAACCAGTTTTATCGGGCCACCCGATACTGCATCGTTAATATCGACGCAGTGCAGAGTTTGAATAGCTTGCTCAACCAGAAAATCCAACTCATGCTGAAGGCACCCAACCATAAACTCGACATCAGCATCAGCCGTGATAAAGCCCCAACGTTTAAGAAATGGTTAGAAAAATAAGCGGTTCCTGGTGGTGGCGGGTGTTGTGGGTAAGTGTGCTAATGAGTTGTGCGGATGGACTGCGGGCGCAAAACAGACCCAACCAGTTTGATTTTCAGCATATTAAAGAGCGAGACGGTATCTCGCTGAACATCACTACCAGTTTTGTTCAGGATCACGACGGGTTTCTCTGGATGGGTACTTTCGATGGGTTGAACCGCTACGATGGCCAGCATTTTGTTACGTTTAAACGCAAAAAAAATGATCCGACATCGTTGCTGAGTAACACGGTGAATGATGTGTGCGAAGACCACAACGGCAACATCTGGGTGGCTGGTAACAAAGGAATTAGCTGTTACGATAAAACAACGGGCCGGTTCCGAAACATTAAATCGATTGCCGGGCGCAACCTGAATACCTGCTTCAACATTTACTGCGACCGAACCGGCGATATCTGGTTTGCAAGTTATTATGCCGGGCTGTATCGCTACATCATGAAAACAGGGGTTATCCAGTTTTTTCCCTTCAACCCCAGGGATACCCCGCAGACTATATCCAGCCGGATTTTTACGCACAGTATTGTGCAGGACCCGCACCAGAACGGGCTTTGGATTGCTGACAAAAAGCAGGGCGTTCAATACTTTGATATTGGCCGGCAGCGGTTTGGCCTGCCCCCCCAACATACCTACCTCAAAGCGCATACCCAACACTACGTAACGGCCCTGACTATCGACGGGGATCGGCTCATTTTTGGCGACGCAACCGACAACCGCGTGGTGGTCTATGACCTGCGCAAACAGAAACTTATCCGGTCGTTTCCGTTGGTGAGCAAAACAGGCCGGGACGCGTTTGACCTGTTCACCATTTTTGTGGATCGGCAACACAACCTCTGGATTGGCTGCACCGATGGCCTGATGTTTTTTGCCGAGGCCAACACCTACCGCCTGACCGAATTTTTCCACGATAAGCTCAATCCTGGCTCCATGGGGGCCAATTCTTTTCTTAGTGGCTGGCAACATCCCGACGGTTCGGTTTGGTTGGGCACCACTGCCAGCGGTATTTCCTATATCAACCTCGAACGTAGTTTTTATACCGCATACCCTTTAGGCACGCATTTTCAGTACCTAAAGCAGAATCACATTATCGTTTCTCACACCGAAGCCTCCGATGGGTCGTGGTGGTTTGGTACGCACCTGGCCAGTCTGATGCAGTATTGGCCCAAAACGGGTCAGTTATCCATGTATAATCTGCCCGTGGATTGGATTGACCCCCTTCATACCCGGTCGTTCGATACGGTCTTTCAGCATGGAAACTCCCTGTACGCAGGGTCGCAAAATGGATTGTTTGCCTTCAATTTATCAACCAAACGCTTTGCCCAGATTCCCCTGCCCGATACGCTGACCCGAAATAAAGATATAGGGCGCGTTTTTGTGGTATATAACCATCGGATTTGGTGTTACGGAAGTACGAAAATGGTGTTTTGTTATACGATTGCGACGAAGCAATGGCAGCGTTATACACTTCCATCGGCGACAACCGATCCCAAGTTTCGGGTACGCCAATCCCTATTCGACCGGGAGGGAAATCTCTGGTTAGACCTGTACCCCGATGGATTTGCTCATTTTTCTGAAAAAACAGGGCAGTTTACCATAGATCGCGCACACCAGAACGAAGAGATCGGCCTTATGATGACTTCTTTTGCCAAAGACAGCAGCGGTTATTTCTGGATGACCAGTCTCGGCAATGGATTAGTGCGCTATGACCCCCGCCGGAAAGAATATAAAGTCTGGGATGAAAGCGACGGTCTGGCCAGTGACCGCTCCTGGGTCGCGTTGGCCGACAAACAGGGAGATATCTGGGTGTCGTGTGCCAACAAATTCTCTGTTTTCAGGCCCGCCGACAGTTCTTTTGCTACCATTTCTATGCTCCAGAATCAAATAGATATTAACTTTCCAAACCGCCTGTTTCCCTTGCGTAGTGGCCATATACTGGCTTTGCTCGAAGATTTTCTGATTGATATAGACCCCGAAAAGCGGTTGCAGCTACCATCCGCCCGCGTCGATAACGTGTTGGTTAGTCGGGTAGACGTGGGCGACACCACCTACCTGATTCACCGGGGCGTTGAGTCGATTCGGGTGGGCGCCGACGATAAAAGTTTTACCGTGTTTTTTGGGGTTATCACAACCGGAAAAGACGCGCCGTATCAATATCAGTATCAGCTCGAAGGATATGATAAGTCGCACCGGCAAACTGCCCAACCCTTTGCGGCCTATAACCGACTACCGGGTGGCAACTATCGGTTTACGGTGAAAGCCATTGCCCCCGATGGTCACCAAACGGCGGTTCGCTCGTTGATGCTGCATATTGATTCGTATTTCTACGAAACCAGTTGGTTTAAGGTGCTTCTCGCCTTGATACTGTTGGGATTAGCTGGAATTTTTTACCGCTACCGTACCGGGCAAACCCGTGCCTTTCATCAACTCCAGGTGCAGGCCACCCGCTTAGAGCGCGACAAAACCACCATTCAGTACCAGAACCTGATTAACCACCTCAATCCGCATTTTCTGTTCAACAGCCTCACCTCGCTCAACAGCCTCATTATTACCCGGCCCAAAGAAGCCTCGGTCTTCCTACGAAAGCTGTCTATTATTTACCGCTATATCCTCCAAAACAAAGACAAAGAACTCGTTTCGCTTCAGGATGAACTGACGTTTACCCAGCATTATATTGACCTGCAAACCACCCGCTTTGGCGATGGTTTGCAGATTTCGGTCAACGTGCCAGACGATAAGTTAGATACTCAGATTGTGCCGGTAACGATTCAGAACCTGCTCGAAAACGCCATTAAACACAACAGTTTGGGCGAAGAAACCCCGCTGCTGATTCGTATTTATACCGATCAGGACACGCTGTATGTTATGAATAATCTGCAAAAGAAAGGGTTTGTGGAAACCTCCAACAAGCAGGGCTTGAGCAGCCTGCAGTCGTTGTATCATTACCTGAGCGAGCGGGAAGTGAAAATACTCGAAACCACTACCCATTTCACCGTGGCTATCCCGCTTCTGTAAAAACGATTCGTCTGCTTCTGGTTACGATCCATTGGCTTTAACCGACGACTCACCTTCTTTTTTTTGAGAATAGCTGCCCCGACGCTGACCTTCGAGTTAGTAATCTGATGTAGTCAATCACGAACGGAGCCAGTTAATGGCTTCAGAACCAGCTATTCATGAAATCATTCCTACTTCTCCTGCTCCTATGCAGCTTGTTTGCTACGCCCGTTCTGGCCCAGTTGGGCATGGGCGGCACGCCCCACCCCTCGGCTGCTCTCGATGTGCAGTCCACCAACAAAGCCTTTTACCCGCCCCGGCTCACCACTGCCCAGCGCAAAGCCATTGTGAATCCCCAGGCGGGCGCGTTTGTCTTCGATACCGATAAAGGCACGTTTTTTTTATGCGATGGGCAAAACTGGCTCCCGATGGCTTTCACCACGACCAACAACCTTGCGCCTATCGACCGCACGGCTAATGATGGGGGTCAAGGTGATGTTTTTGGTATCACCGTGTCCATTTCGGGTGATTACGCCTTGGTGAGTGCCCCCATAGATGAAGGCAGTCAAGGGTCAGCGTATGTATTTTTTCGGAGTGCTAACGCTTGGACCCAACAGGCCAAACTCACCGCCAGCGACAGGTCTATTGGGGATAGTTTTGGCGCTGGCGTGTCCATATCGGGCGATTATGTCCTAGTGGGGTCTCCCTACGATGATGTAGGAGCGAACAACAGTCAAGGGTCAGCGTATGTGTTTGTGCGGAATGGCACCACTTGGACGCAACAGGCCAAACTCATCGCCAGCGACGGGGCTGTTGGGGATAGTTTTGGCACCAGCGTATCCATTTCGGGCGATTATGCCATTGTGGGGGCTGTTCAGGATGATGGCAGTCGCGGGTCAGCGTATGTGTTTATACGCAATGGTACCACCTGGACCCAGCAAGCCAAACTCACCGCCAACGATGGAGCGGCAGGTGACTATTTCGGCTACAGCGTGTCGCTTTCGGGCAATTACGCGCTGGTGGGGGCTGCCGTGGATAATGGCAGTCTCGGGTCAGCGTATGTGTTTATACGCAATGGTATCACCTGGACCCAGCAAGCCAAACTCACCGCCAGCGATGGCGGTGGGGGCGATAATTTTGGCTACAGCGTGTCCATTTCGGGCGATTACGCGCTGGTGGGGGCTGCTTATGATGACATCGGAGCGAACGCTAATCAAGGCTCGGCGTATGTGTTTGTGCGGAGCGGAGGCACCTGGACACAGCAGGCCAAACTCATCGCCAGCGATGGGGCTGTAGATGATGTTTTTGGCGGTAGCGTGTCCATTTCAGGGGATTACGCACTGGTGGGGGCTTATAATAATGATGTTGGATTAAACGCCAACCAAGGCTCGGCCTATGTCTATAAGCGCACAGGCACAAGCTGGTCATTAGTCCGACAGGTGGTGGACAACGCCCCGGCCGATACCCGTAATGGCCAAAGCGTTGGTATCTCCAACGGCAGCTTTATCATTGGCGGGCCGGGCTTCGATACCAGCAAAGGCAAGGTTGCCTTCGGAACCGTGGAGAACTGAGTGACCAGACCCCAAAACGTAAACAACAAACAACATCCTCTAATGAAACCGCCCAAAGTGTATAAAACCGATTTTCTGTCGCCAACGGCCCTGTTGCTGCCTTTCCAAAAAGGGCGTGCGTGGGTTAGCTTCGACCAGATCATCCGGCTCGAAGGCATTGGCAACTACACCACCTGCATTTTTACCGATGGCACCGAACTGCTCGTAGCCCTCACCCTGCGCCGTTTGGCCGACCGACTGCCGGAAGGCGCGTTTGTGCGGCCCCACAAAAAGCATATCGTCAACCGAGCGCATGTGGCTCGCGTATATGCCCACCGTTCGGCGGTTCAACTCACCAATGGCGAGCAAGTGACCATTGCCCGCCGACGCGCCGAACAGTTCAGAACCGAGATGCGAACTGGCGAATCTTAAACCAAAACTAACAAATCATGAAATCATTCCTCTATCTCCTGCTGCTGCTATGCGTCCTTTTTGCGCCCCCTGCTATCGCTCAGATCGGCATGGGCGGCACTCCCCACCCCTCGGCGGTTCTCGACCTGCAAGCCACCAACAAAGCCTTTTACCCGCCCCGGCTCACCACCGCCCAACGCAAAGCCATTGCGAACCCCCAACCCGGCGCGTTTGTTTTCGATGGCGACCAAAATACGTTTTATCTTTTCGACGGGCACAACTGGCTCCCGTTGGCGTTTCAGAACCCGGCCAACCTTTTACCGGCCACCCGCACTGCCAGCGATGGGGTAGCGTATGATAACTTTGGCATTAGTGTTTCTATATCAGGCGATTACGCGCTGGTAGGTGCTTTGCAGGATAACATCGGGGCCAACAATAGTCAAGGCTCAGTCTATGTGTTTGTTCGGAACGGCGGCAGTTGGACGCAGCAGGCCAAACTGACGGCCAATGATGGAACTGGGAGTGATCTTTTTGGCCGTAGTGTATCCATTGCGGGTGATTACGCGCTCGTAGGGGCTATCGGCGATAACAGCAATCAGGGGTCGGCTTATGTGTTTTTGCGGACTGGCACCACCTGGACACAACAGGCCAAAATCACCGCCAGCGATGGCACTGCGACCGATAATTTTGGCAGCAGCGTGTCGCTGTCGGGCGATTATGCCCTCGTGGGAGCGGCATTGGATGATAATGGAGCGAACATAGACCAAGGGTCTGCCTACATGTTTTTGCGGAGCGGCTCCACCTGGACACAGCAGGCAAAACTTATGGCCCTCGATGGGGGTGGGGGCGAAAATTTTGGTTACAGTCTGTCTCTTTCAGGCGATTATGCGCTGGTGGGGGCTTATAAAGAATCCATCGGCGCGAACGCGAATCAGGGGGCGGCCTATGTGTTTCTACGCAATGGCGCTTTCTGGAACCAACAATTTAAACTCACCGCCAACGACGGGACTGCGGCTGATTTTTTTGGCTACAGCGTGGCTCTTTCGGGTGATTACGCACTGGTGGGGTCTCCGCTGGATGGTGCCGGCATTGGTGCGGCCTATGTGTTTTTTCGGGCTGGCTTTGTCTGGTCGCCACAGGCGAAACTCACGGCCAGCGATGGGGTGCTTGGCGACCGTTTTGGCAGCAGCGTAGCCATTTCAGGGGATTATGCCCTCGTGGGGGCTGCTCAGGATGAAGTTGGCTCGAACAATGCTCAGGGGTCGGCCTATGTTTTTAAGCGAACAGGTTCAAACTGGTCACAGGTGCGTCAGGTGGTGGACAACGCCCCGGCCAATACAAGCAATGGCTATAGTGTGGGCATTTCCAACGGCAGTTTCATTATTGGCGGGCCGACTTTTGAGACCAACAAAGGAAAGGTCGCCTTTGGTATCGTGGAGAATTGAGTGTCGTTTAACCTCATCCCCTATGTTTTATGCTCAAGTACATCACAACTATTAACTGGATTGCCATAGCCCTGGTAGGGTGTCTGCTACTAATCTCCCTGATCTTTGATAACAAAGGAGGAGATGGCTACGGTCGGGCTATGGGCCAATTTATTCTTACGGTGACGGGTATTGTGCTGGTCATTGTGCTGATTCTCAATTGGCTACCCTTTCCCTGGGCTAAATATACGGCCCTTGCCCTGATCCTGTCGCCGGTTGTGTTCATAATCGGTAGTAAGGCCTATGAGCGACTAACGACGCTGGGACAAAAAGTGACTCAGGCCTTAACCTACTCGCAGTCGGACTATGATGGATCGTCTTATTTTTCGGATCCCCAAAGCAAAGCCTTGTTAGCGGCCATTTTCAAGCAAGACGTAGCCGGGGTTGAAGCCCTGTTGAGCAAGCCCATGCCGTTGATTAATGCGCTGGACACCAATGGGGAGCAAACCGTCCTCGATTATACAGCCTCGCACTACAGCCCCTACTCCCAGCACTGGCCAAAGACAAAGCGGATATTGGAAGTATTGATCGCTGCGGGGGCCACAATCAATAGCACCGATTCGGCGCGCCTGTCAACCCATGCCGGTTCCGTTAGCAATGGCCCGGTCGTTTTGCTGCGTTTTCTGCTCGATCACGGTGCCGACCCCAATGACAAAAGCGATCACGGTGTGCCCATTATCTTTAGTGCTATTCGGGGAGGAGAAGAATCACTCCAAAAAGTAGAACTGTTAGTTAGTCGGGGAGCTGACTATGACCCGGTCAGTACGTATGACGCTACGGTTGAATCCTACACGCCCCTGCTGTTTGCTTCGGCGTTTAGCAAGTGGCAAATCTGTTCGCTGCTCATACAAAAAGGAGCCAATGTCGCTTATAAAGCTCCGGATGGTGCTACGGTGAAGACCTATGTAGAGCAGGCTACCCGCAATGACGATATCGAACCTGGATTCAATGCGATGAAGGCATTGATCGCCAATGAAACAAGTAAATAGTTTTCTCCAAAACAACATTCATGAAATCATTCCTCTACCACCAATCAAGGCTCGGCCTATGTCTAAAAGCGCACAGGCACAAGCTGGTCACGGGTGCGTCAGGTGGTGGATAATTCCCCGGCCAATACAAGCAATGGCTATAGTGTGGGGCTTTCCAATGGCAGTTTCATTATTGGCGGGCCGACTTTTGAGACCAACAAAGGAAAGGTCGCCTTTGGTATCGTGGAGAATTAGGAAATTCCGACTCATAATGGTTTTGCTACGTTTCATACGGCTTTATCGGCCATTCGAGTACCTATTTTTGATCGTTTCTGAAGCAACCGACAACTTTGAGCATAAACTTAAACCGACAATGGAAAATAAAGAATATGTTCACGGTTACTCCAACAGAGAAACCCAAAGGCTTTACGATCAGGCAGATACGTTGGCCAGTGTTATTCACGACGATACACTGTTTCCCAAAGGGAGCCTTGTGCTTGAAGCCGGTTGTGGCGTTGGTGCGCAAACAAAAATAATGGCCACCCAAAACCCGGAGACCAATTTTATGTCGATTGACATTTCTGACGTTTCCATTGCAGAAGCGAAATTAATGGCAAAGCAACTGGGCCTCAGGAATGTGCAATTTGAACAGGCAGACTTGTACAATCTGCCGTTTGCCGACGAAACGTTTGACAGTATCGTGCTTTGTTTTGTGCTGGAACATCTCGGAAACCCTGCACAAGTGCTGAGAGAACTAAAAAGAGTGCTGAAAAAAGGCGGGAAAATGGTCGCCATCGAAGGCGACCACGGATCCTTATTTTTTTATCCCGACAGCAAAGCAGCCCATCAAGCCATTGATTGTCAGGTTCAGCTTCAAGGTCTGAACGGTGGTAATCCAAACATTGGCCGCGAGTTGTATTCGTTGTTTCAATCGGCTGGCCTTCAAAATACCTTCATATCGCCAAAGCTGATTTATATCGATGCCAATAGGAATGATTGCGTTGGCCAGTTCATAAACACATTTGCGTTAATGATCGAAGAAGTTGGCGACAGAGCCATTCTGGAAGGGATTATCGATAAACCGACTTTTGACAAAGGAGTCAATGATTTATACCGCACTGCCGAAATAGATGGGGTTTTTAGCTATACCCTTTTCAAAGGATACGGTCAGAAGAATTAGCCGATTGGTGCACCAACGCTCTGAATAAGAAATTGTTAATTGGGCAACACAAGCGTGAAGCGGGCACCTTTTTCTGGCTCGCTCTCGGCCCAGATAAGGCCGTCATGGTTCTCAACAATGCGTTTACAAATGGCCAGACCAATGCCGTTGCCTTCGTAAACAGTTCTATCGTGGAGACGTTGAAAAATGGTGAAAATACGTTCCCTGAATTGTTCGTCGAAGCCAATCCCTTCGTCGGCTATGACAAGGCGTACATAGGCGACATCAGGCGGGAGCTTGTAGTCACTGATTTGCCGAGCCGACAGCGATTCACCCGTAATATCGACCTGCGGGTTTGTGCCCGGTTTTGAAAACTTAATGGCATTACCGATGAGGTTAAAAAACAGTTGCCGAATTTGATGCGAAACTGCCCGAATGTGGGGCAATGGGCCAATCATAATACGCGCATTTACGTCCTGAATAACCAGTTCCAGATCCTGACAGGCCTCATTCGCAATGGCTGTCAGATCGATTACTGAAGTCGTTTCAGGAGACTTGCCTATTTTCGAAATGGCCAGCACATCCCGAATCAGTTGCTGCATACGCTGTGTGCTATGACGAATACGCTCCCAGTAGAAAAGAGATTGGCCCCGGAAATTCTGCCCGGTTTCAGTAAATAGTAAGTCCGTAAACATCAATAACTTACGAAGGGGTTCCTGCAGATCGTGCGAAGCCACAAAGGCAAAGCGTTCCAATTCCTGATTGGCCTTTAACAGATCGAGATTGGCCGCTTTCAGTTCTGAAGATCGGGCTTCAACCTGCTGTTCTAACTCATCGGATTTCTGACGGGCTATGAGCCGCGTTTCGATGTCATGCATAACCGCCGAGGCAAATCGTTGCAAGAGCTGTCGGTTTGCTTCCGAAAATTCGCGCGGTTTTTTATCCACCACGCACACCGTACCGATATGATACCCATCGGGAGTTGTTAGAGGAGCACCAGCGTAAAAACGCAGCCCGAAATCGCCCTGTACGAGCGGATTGGCAATCAGGCAGGGCGATTCCAGTGCATCCTCGAAAACAGTGGGTTGATCGTCTAACACTGCCAGCGCACATAGGCTGATCCCCCGGCTGGTACTGGTAACCCCCGGCATACCCACATTGGCTTTGAAAAAAACACGTTCCCGATCAACCAGTGAAATCAGGGCAATGGGCATCTCGAAAACCTCGGCAATAATGCGGGCCAGATTGGTAAATGCCTGTTCGGGCGGGGTGTCAAGTACCTGATAATAATCCAAAGCCCGAAGTCGGTCTTCGTCGTTTTGGGGAATCACCGGGATGGAGAATGTATTAATCATGCATATAGGTCACTTTGGGACAAATCTAAGGAATTTTGCCCAAGTGTTACTAACTAAAATGCGCAATAATTTGCTTGTCGTTGCCTGTGTTACACTGGTCAAAAGGCCCCTAACGTCAATAAACTCAAAAATTATGCGGTCTTTTACCAGGCCACCGACACACCAAAACGGACTCCCACTATAAGCGACTCACCCTGCTCTTTAACCATGAGGTTTATAGGGTTTCTGCCGGGATTTTTGACTGAGGCTAATCGCATTCCAATTACCCAACATAACCCCGAAAACACCAGTTATGCCCCAAAACCTACCCGTTATAAAGTAAGGCTGGCCTGTCTGCTTGCTTCCCGGTATGTTTATGGTGTCTTTCTAGCGAACAAATCCATGAAAAAGCGAAACGTATGTAAGGTCGCCACAATAGGTTGCGGGCTGCTGTCTATTGCCTTCTCAACGCATGTTGATGCACCAGCTATGCCGGGCTTATGTAGCCAGCCGATTGGCCTGATGCTGGGACTACTGAGTGCGATTTTTGCCACGCAATGGATTGAATACCAACGGCGGCTAAACGGCAATGATGTTGACGGAATTTCGTCAACGCCAACTGAACACCCGCACAATCACGAACAAACTCACAGCCGCCAGAACGGCAGTACCCGCACCAAGTAGAGCCGTGTCAGCCTGTTTGGTTGTAGGGACAGTAACCCGTTCTGGCGATTCTTCCTGTTGGGGTTGATACGTTCCGTTGGTTACGTCCAGAATCAGGTCGATAGTTTCGTCGGGAGCATCCAACTGCGGAAAATGGCCACAGTGATCGAACCAATGCAAGGCTGCATCAGGAAACAAGTTCATAGCCAATGTTGACTGATTGGGCAAACAAACCCGGTCCTGCCGACCCCAGCCAATCACCAATGGATGCCGTATAGACCCGGCTCGTGCGCCCTTTTGCGGTTCACCATATGCCAGATTATCAAGGAGTTCGCTGAAAATAGGGGTGGGCGTAAACGTCCGTAACTCCTGCAAAGCCACCGGAGCCGGAATGGCCCAGGGACGCGCCGAAAACTGTAAAAACAGCAACGACCGGCTGATGGGATTTCCTGTCAGGGCGGGTAAAGCGGGTTGTAGCGCATCGACAAGTTGCGCCGACAGCCGCACGGAATGGTAGAAAAATGGCACCTCCCAACCAGCCCAAAAGCCACCCGGATCGAGCGACACAACCGCCCCCAAGACACCACCACGCCGGGCCAGTTCGAGTACCAACCGGGCCCCCATCGAACTACCCACCGCGTCGATACCCGTGAGGTTTTGGTCAGCCAAAAAAGACGTTACTGCATCGGCAAGTGTGCTTATTGAGGTTTCGCCCCTGAGTGGGGGAGTGGCTCCGAACCCCGGCAAATCAACCGCAATAACAGTGCGGTGGGCCGCCAATTCATCAATAATCAAATCCCAGGAGCGGTGGCTACTGCCGATGCCGTGAATCAGGAGAAGTGGCTTGCCGGAGCCACGCCGGACATAGTTCATTGTCATAGTCGTTGAGTTTATTCCCTTCAACACTGTTCAGGAGGTAATGTTTTCTGCTTTTTTCAGGCCAAATCCTGTTGCAGAAAGTTAACCACAGGAAACCCTCTCGGAACAGTTGTATTTTGAAGGGAATTTTACGGTTAATCCTATCCGCAACGATTCATGAATACCAACCAAACTGACATTGATCAGCTGAGTATCAATACCATTCGACTACTGTCGGTTGATATGGTGCAAAAAGCAAACTCCGGCCACCCCGGTTTGCCACTCGGGGCTGCGCCAATGGCCTACGTGCTATTTTCGCGTTTCCTGCGCTTCAACCCAAAAGACCCGCACTGGCCCAACCGAGACCGATTTGTGCTGTCGGCGGGGCATGGTTCGGCCTTGTTGTACAGCCTGTTACACCTGTATGGCTATGACCTCTCGCTCGATGATCTGAAGAATTTCCGGCAAATTCATTCCAAAACGCCCGGCCATCCGGAGTCGAACCTCACCGCCGGGGTCGAAGTGACCACTGGCCCGCTGGGGCAGGGGTTCGCCAACGGGTTAGGCATGGCCATGGCCGAAGCGTTTCTGGCCGCACACTACAACCGCGATGGCCACACGGTTCAGGATCATTACACCTACTCCATTGTCAGCGATGGCGATCTGATGGAGGGCATTGCCTCCGAAGCGGCTTCGTTGGCGGGGCATCTGCAACTGGGAAAAATGATCTATCTGTACGACGATAACCACATTTCGCTGGATGGGCCAACCAGTTTGGCCTTTACCGAAAACCGTCTGGCCCGTTTCGATGCCTACGGCTGGCACACCCAACAGGTGGACGATGGCAATGATCTGGATGCGATTGATTCCGCCATTCGGGCGGCTCAGGTCGATCCGCGCCCGTCGATCATCGCCATCCGAACCATCATTGGTTTTGGTAGTCCGCAACAGGGAACCAGCAAAACGCACGGCTCACCCCTGGGCGACGAGAACCTGCGCAAAGCCAAAGAATTCTTTGGCTTCGACCCCAACGAGTCATTTGTGATTCCGGCTGGTGTGCGCGAACACCTCGCCAAAGCCGGACAGCGGGGAGCCAAATTGCAAGCCGACTGGCAAAAACAGTTTGAGGCTTTCAAAACTGGTTTTGCTGCTGAAGCAGAACAGTTTATGCATTCATTTACCGGTGAATTGCCCGATGGTTGGGAAAGTAAATTACCCCAGTTTACCCCCGCCGATGGTGCTATGGCTACCCGGCAGGCATCGGGCAAAGTGCTAATGGCCCTCAAAGAAAGCATACCTTATCTGTTTGGCGGCTCGGCCGATTTAGCTTCGTCCAACGATATGCCAACAAAAGGGGATGTAAGTTTTCAGCCCGGCCGCTACGAGGAATCGAACATCTGGTTTGGGGTGCGCGAACACGCGATGGGCGCGGCCCTCAACGGCATGGCGCAACATGGCGGGGTGCGACCCTACGGCGGCACGTTCCTCAATTTCTCGGACTACATGCGCGGAGCTATTCGCCTGACTGCTCTGGCCGAGTCGGGCGCAACGTTTGTGTTCACGCACGACAGCGTTGGCCTGGGCGAAGATGGCCCCACCCACCAGCCCGTTGAGCAGGTAGTCTCCCTGCGAACCATCCCGAATATTATTGTATTGCGGCCCGCCGATGCCAACGAAACGGCTTGGTCCTGGCGCGTGGCTATGACCAAAACCAAGTCGCCGGTGGTGCTGATTCTGTCGCGGCAGAAACTGCCCGTTTTGGATCAAACTAAATTCGGGTCAGCGCAGGGCGTGGAACGCGGTGCCTACATTCTGAGCGAAGCCGAAGGGGGCGACCCCCAACTGATTCTGATTGCTACCGGGTCGGAGGTGTCGCTGGTGTTAAAAGCGCAGGACGAACTCAACAAGCAGAGCATTCGGGCGCGGGTGGTTAGTATGCCCTCTTGGGAGTTGTTCGAGCAACAGGATCAGGCTTACCAGCACAACGTGCTGCCTCCAGCTCTCAAGAAACGGCTGGCGGTGGAGGCTGGTTCACCAATAGGCTGGCACAAGTACGTGACCGACGAAGGCACCACCATCAGCATGAATAGCTTTGGCTTATCGGGTGAGGGTGAAGCTGTTATGGCCTATTTCGGGTTCACGGTCGAGAACGTTGTCGAGAAAGCAAAGGGTGTGTTGGCCGGGCAACCGGAAGGGATTCAGAAAAAAGAGGTTCTTTCCTGAACCTTGTTGCCTACTTCACCACATCCGTTTTAGAGACTTCCCCCAATTGCCGCAGAGCGGATGCCAGACCTTCTAACAGGGATGGCATCTCGCCTTCGGCTCCCATTTTCGAACTCAACTCCGACACTTGTTGGGCCAGTTTCGATACCGTTTCCTGGATCGCGCTTTTGTTGTCGGGGCTGTCCTGAAGGTACTTTTTCAGGGTCATCAATGTCTCAGACAGCGGTTGTGTCATCTCAACTTCCTGCAACGGCCCGGCCCATTGGTCAATAAGGTCGATGCCTTCGGTAGGAGCCGGGGTGGTGGCCTGTTGGCTCAGTTTTTTGGTGGTTTCATCCAGTTGCATGGATGCGTCAGCGAGTGTTATCATGCCCGATTAACGGTTTAGGCCGGGCAAAGTTTTTATTCTCTATTCCCCGGTGCAGCGGGCAAGTTTCCTGTTTACCAACCAAAAACCGTAATTTTGCGGTATGATGTCAACCCCGCCCGCCCCCGTTTATTTAGACAATGCCGCCACCACCCGGCTCGACCCCGAAGTGCTCGAAGCCATGCTCCCCCTCCTGACCGAGCAGTTTGGCAATCCGTCGTCCATTCACACGCATGGGCGCAAGGTGCGGTCGTTTATCGAAAGAGCACGCAAAACGGTGGCTCAGTTGCTGAACACCTCACCCGCCGAGATTTTCTTTACCTCCGGCGGTACCGAAGCCGACAACACGGCCATCATGGGCAGCATTGAAACCTACGGCATCACCCACGCCATCAGTTCCCCACTCGAACACCATGCCGTGTTGCATACGCTTGAGTACGCAGCCAGCCGGGGGCAGATTCAATTAAATTTAGTGAACATTGACCCCGACGGAACCCTCGATCTGAGTCATTTGGAACAGTTATTGGCCCAAAACCGGCCCGCGCATCCCAATGGCTCATTGGTGTCGCTCATGCACGGCAACAACGAGATCGGGAACCTCTTGCCCTTGCAGCAAGTGGGCGAACTGTGCCGCCAACACAAAGCCGTTTTCCACTCCGACACAGTGCAAACGATGGGTCATTACCGGCACAACCTGCAACAACTTCCCATTGATTTCATTGTGGGCGCAGCCCATAAGTTTCACGGCCCAAAAGGGGTTGGGTTTCTCTACGCCAACGGCGACACCAAAGCCGGGCGCGGCCCCATTCACCCGTTCATTCACGGTGGTTCGCAGGAGCGGAATCAGCGGGGCGGCACCGAAAACGTGTATGGTATTGTGGGCTTGGCCAAAGCCTTAGAAATCGCTTACCGCGAGATGGATGCCCACCGGACGCACATTGAAGGCCTGAAACGCCGGATGATCGACCAACTTCGCACCCGTTTCGATGCCTATGACGGCGGGCCGATCCAGTTCAATGGAGCCTCTGCCGACGTGGACAGCAGCCTCTACACGGTGCTGAACGTGAGCCTGCCCTCATCCGACCTAAGCGATATGCTCTTGTTCAACCTCGACATTGCCAAAATATCGGCATCGGGTGGTTCGGCCTGTTCGAGCGGCTCCGAAATTGGGTCGCACGTGCTGTCGGCACTGCCCGGCCTCGACCCCAACCGGGGCTACGTCCGGTTCTCATTTGGCAAATACAACACCGCCGACGAGATTGACTATGCCGTGGAAACGCTCGTTGGTTTATACCAGAAAGAAGGCGTGTTGAAGTGAGGTTACGTAGGTTACTTTTCCGACTCGCTTTTAAGCAATTCCAACCAGCGTTGCATTCCAGTAGCCAGGTTCTTGTTGAACGATTTTTTGAGCAGGCTGGCCAGTAAGCCCTGCATGGTTTCGTCCACCGAAACCAGTGTTCCGTTTGTTGTTTCCGTTAGTGTCCAGTTGTGAATGGCGAACATGCCAAACGTCTTACCTGTCCAGCCAAAGGCCTTGTTGGGTTCCACCGTGTGCAGGGTCGAGTGGATGCCTGCCCCACCAGTTTTCCAGTCGAAGGTGGTGCCAGGTTTCAGCGGCCCAGCCAGTTTGGGTTTGGTGATGTCGGTTTGCCAGTTGGCCCAGCGGTTAATGTCGGTGAGTACGGCCCATACTTTTTTAGGGCTGGCGTTGATGAGAATTTGCTTGCTGCACGCAACGGGTGCCTGGGGGTTGATTTGTGTGTTCATCTTGCGTTTGGTTTGATGATACAAAATTGCACCCCCTCCATCGCCCGAAACGATAACAAAAGATAAGGAATTGAACGACGCTATTTTCGCAGAATCCGGTTGCGAATGCGGCTCATGCTGACGGGTGTAATGCCCAGATAATTAGCGATATAGTGTTGAGGGACCCGCTCGAGAATCTTCTTTTTGTTGCCTTCGAGCAAAGCCAGATACCGTTCTTCGGGACTCAGTAACAGCAAACTTACCATTCGTTCTTCCAGACCCACCGTGAGGTATTCGGCCATTAACCGCCCAAACTTCTGCCAGGCCATCCGTTGGTCGAACAGGCCATGCAAAACGGAGTAGGGGAAGCTGATATAGGTACTGTCGCTGAGGGCTTCAATGGTAATCTGCGCGGGTTTGCCCGTCAGGCAACTGATGTAGGCACTCAGGAAATGATTGTCGAAGAAAAAATAAGTGGTTCGTTCCTCGCCGTCTTTGGTGTAAAACTGGCGGAACATTCCTTCCAGTACAAACGCAACCTCGTTGGCCACGGTACCCTCCTGAGCAAATAAACCATGTTTCTTTATTGTAACTACCCGAAGATGAGGGCTTAACAAGGCCCAGTCATCGTCGGATAGTGGAACAAACTGCTCGATTTGCTGGCGCAGTTGTAAAGCAGCCTGATTCTGTTGGGGGTGCATTGAGAATAAATTTCGTAGTCTTACTCAATCACCCGAAACAGGCGGTTCCATCGGATTTTGTGCCAGACATCAGCCGGAACGGGGTCAATAGACATCCAGACAAACACCGCTTTGCCCACAACGTGATCGGCTGGCACGAAACCCCAATACCGCGAGTCTTCGGAGTTGTGGCGGTTGTCGCCCATCATGAAATAATAGTCCTGTTTGAAGGTATAACTGGTGATAGGTTTCCCGTCGATCTGGATGCCCGTGGTAGAAACCACCACGTTTTTGTTGGCCTCATACCGCTCGATCACGGTCCCGTAAACGGCAATGGTTTGAGGATTTAGGGTAACCGTAACGCCTTGTTTTGGAATGGTCAGCGGGCCGTAATTATCCTGATTCCAGATGTGGGCCGATCCGCCGTAGATGCCGGGGCCGGGTTGGCCGGGAGCCTCTGCAATGGGTTCGATGCGGTTTACCCAATCAAATTCCCTGAATTTTTGCAGCGTTGCCCGCGTCATGTTCACCCGGTAGCCCGCCAGTACATTTGTTTTGGTGGCTTCGTCGTAGGTCTCCACGGATTGCCAGTTGATGAATGGCCCTTCGGCGGAGTTAAAATCATTGACGATGTCGAACCGGCGGAAAAAACGGTCGTCGAGCACTTCTGATGTTTTCACGAAGTAGAACGTTTCGGAGCGGGGCGGCACAGGGAAGGGGTTGCCATTTACAAACACCTGCTCCTGTTTGATTTCAAGTACATCTCCCGGAATGCCGATGCAGCGTTTGATGAAATTGGTTTTCAGGTCGGTGGGGTAGGCGGGTTCGCCGGGCTTGAGTGGTGGGTAGTTGAACACCACTACATCGCCATTTTTGACGTGCGTAAAACCGGGTAACCTGTAGATGGGCAACTGAATGGCGGTGCTGTAGGAGGGAATATCCGTCCCCCAGAGTTTCTGGTGCGTCAGCGGCACTTGCAGGGGCGTTTTGGGCGTGCGGATGCCGTAATGCAGTTTGCTCACAAACAGAAAATCGCCCACCATCAGGCTGTTTTCCATAGAGGGCGTAGGAATGGCGTAGGCTTCAAACGTGAAAAACCGAATCAGCGTAGCAGCCACAACCGCAAACAAAACGGAGTCGAACCACTCACGAACGGGGGACTTTTTGAGTTTAAGCGACTTGTCAGTAGCCGTTGTTGTCTTGTTGACCATGAGGGGATTATCAATTAGCGACTGGATGAGTGAGGGCAATTACCCGTCGAGTCAGTAAAAAGACAACTCATTCTACATGAGTGGTGGAATTTGCAGGTGGTTGGGAGGGGACAGAAAACGGTATGCGACTAAACGTTGATCTACCTCACTGAATTGGCACACGGACGGTGTCAGTTTCGATCGTGTTACTCTCGTTAAGCTGGCGATCCCTGATCTTTATCTGAAACTTGATCGGAACCAGTTTGGCAGTTGCCTGATAAATGAACGTTTGCTTAAAGCTGAGTGTACCGTTCAGATAGGCGGGTTTGCTAGTGATGCGTGGGAAAAACAATTTGGCGTTAGCGGCAATTGGAACTTCTATAAAGTTGCCGTTCACCAACTGCATGGTCCGAATTTGATAATTCCCCCAGGGCTGATTGGCAAATATCTGTTTAAGCCGGGTTGTATCGCGGGGGTCTTCGCCTAAATCTCCGTCACCATCTGTAAAGTTCAAATCAACAATGACCGAGTCGCGCCGAACTGAAGAACCTGTGGCTTCCAGGGTGTATTTCTTTATCGACAGAAACTCAATGGCTGGGGTTTTACTGGCGGTAGGCTCTTTCTCTGAGCAGGCTACTAACAGGAAGAGAGAGCTAATAGACAGAAATCCCCAAAAAGGTAGTTTTTGTGGCATGGTGGATGGTGTGGGATAAAAAATAGTATAGAACCTAATAACGTAAAAAAGCCCGATGGCTATATACCATTCGGGCTCTCGAAAGTTCTAAAGACCTCTTACTACTTAGTTTCTACCAAACTCCCTACTCCCCACCGCTGGGCTACATTCACAGAGTATTCGGCGAAGGCCCGAACGGTTTTTGCATAGATTTCGTGGCCCTGAAAATGGCCGTTCTCATCTACGTTTATGGCCGTTTCGTGCGATTCGTAAATCTTGGGCGACACCACCGAATAGCTGTTCGAGAAGCTGATTATTTTGTTGACCACCGTGGTTGCATCCAAAGCCGGTTGGCGACCGCCCCGCCCGGATGAGACACCCGCAAAGGCAAACACTTTGTTGTTGAATAAGTGTTTAAACGCCTGACCACCAAGCTGATGAATGGCATTGTCGAACTGGGGCGTGGTAGTCCAGTTGTATTCGGGAATGGCAAAAATAACTAAGTCAGCCGCTGCCCAGGCTGACGTAAAATCCTCTTGAAATGGAGTCAGTGTGTCGGGATGAACCGAACCTGTACCCACAAAAGGGATGTCATAGTGGGCAAAATCAATTAGCCGAATATCGTTGTTACCTAATTCAGTCAGGACGTTTTTGAGGTAGGTGGCAAACCGCAGAGAGTTGCTGTTTTTACGGGGCGAACTGGCAACAATAGTAATAGTCATGGAAGTGATGTCTGTCGAACCGGCGAACCGGGTGTTATGGGAGTAAAACCGCGTGTGTCTGTATTTGGTTTCTGACTCGGTTTTTGTACCATTTCCGGGTAAAACTGTTTTGTATTGGCTTGACAATGAGTTCGTAATCTGCTACCTTTCTCTGCCCCTTGCCATTCTACTTCGCTAAATGACTGCTGCGCTCCGACTGATTGCGTTACTAAGTCTCTTGCTACATCGCAACTGTGTAGTAGTAGCGCAGCAGGCAAGTCCCCACAATCGCGTTTTGACAACAGCCGATGGTTTGCCAAACTCTACCATAACGGGCGTTGTACAGGATCAAACCGGCTTTATCTGGATTGGTACCGCCGACGGCCTGGCCCGTTTCGATGGGCGACAGATCAAGGTGTTTCGGCACGATGAACTGGCCAATTCACTGACCGAAAACGCCATCAGCAGTGTACATATGCTGTTTAATGGTGCCCTTTTGCTGCAAACACATACGGGAGATTTCCAGCAATTCGACCCCCGTACCGAGCAGTTTACCCCCTTCCTGCCGCTGGCAAAACAAGGCAAACGAAAGATCGATGAAGGCTGGGTTGCCCCCACTGGCAATCGGGCTTTAAAACAAACGTTCTGGGCTATTTGGCGGGGTGAAAAGATTCAGGTTTTCGATCAAAAACTCCAAGTGCGCCATACCTGGGATGAAAGTGTGCTCGGTAACGCTACCAAAACGCTTCATTGTATTGCCCCAGCGGCCAACGGGCGGGTGTATGCCCATTGTGATGAGGGCCTGGTTGAACTGGATGCCCAGACGGGGAAACATCGACTGTTGCTGTATAAGGGGCCAATAGCGCACTGGCTCAACCGGGTTATGCCCGTTTTCGACTGGAAACCGGTTGCTGAACGACCCAACGGCGAAATTATGGTGATTGGGCGCCAGTATCTGTTGCTGCTAAACCCAAAAACGGGGCAGTATCGCGAATTGAAAATGCCCGGCGATCTGGTTCGTAATGGGGCTTATGGGATGCGCGTATTGGCTGATGGTAAGGTGTATATCAGTATGGCCAACCGCTTGTATGAACTGTTGCCCGATGACCGGTTTTTGCTGGTATATGAATGGGAAAAGCCACAGGGCGAGAAGCAATCGTATGGCTTACCCTACCTTAGAGACCGCTCTGGCGTGTTATGGCTTCACACACAAGCGGGTGACATTAAACGGCTCGACCAGCGAGTGCAACCCTTTCAGGCTTTGCCTTACCGAACCGACTGGAAATCAGACCTGCTTGAGACTGTACTAGGTGTGAAACCACCCAGTTGGGAGTTGTCGACTGGTGATAGCTGGACACGGTTTACGAATACCAATGGGCGGCTGTGGTTTATTGATGTGGCTACCCTCTATCAATGCAACCTGAAGAATCCCCGGCCTACGTACACATCGACAAGTAGTGATCTGAAGGCTGATAATTGCAGTTGTAAAATTGCTATGAAACCCGATGAGCGGGGCCATTTGTGGGTCTACGGAAACTTCGAAGGCGGCTTAACCGAAATGGATTCGGCTGGGCGAATCAAGCGTTTCTGGCCCAATAGCCTCGTACCGAAAACCTTTATCAACGCTGGTTTAGATGTGGCTGATCTCCAGCCAATGGGTAGTACCGTCTGGATGGCTTCGTATCTGGGGAAAGGGTTATTCAAGTACGATCTCCGACAGAAAAAATTTGTTGCCCAGTTGCTTCATAACCCCGCCAACAAGCAGTCGTTGCCAACCAATCAACTGCTTTGCCTGGCTGTTGACCCATATGAACCCACCGTACTTTGGATTGGGACAGTGGGCGAGGGACTCACTCGTTACGACACACGAACGGGGCACTTTCGGATTTTTACGGAGCAAACGGGCCTGCCCAACAACACCATTTACAGCCTGATTACCGACTCGCAGAAATCTCTCTGGGTCGCCACCAACAAAGGCTTGGTACGGATGGATACGCGGACGTTTCAGACACGCCGATTCTCGCGGGCCGACGGGTTACAGGATGATGAATTTGGCCATACCCTGGCCGTTCAGTTGCCCAACAATCGGCTGGCTTTTGGCGGGCGCACGGGGATTACTGTGTTTGACCCGGCTGCCCTGAAAGAAAGTAACGTTGAGCCGCCGGTGGTGTTGTCAAGCCTTCGGATTAACAACGAACCGGCTGATGTCAGGCAGGAAAGCAGCCCATTGCTCAGGACGTTGAATGCGCTCGACCATCTAACCCTTGACCACACACAGAATTTTCTGACGTTTGAGTTCGCTACGCTGGAATACAGTAAACCGGAGAAAATTCTGTACCGATACCAAATGGTGGGCGTTGATCCTGATTGGGTGAATACCAACGGGCAAAACACGGCCAATTATACCCAGTTAGCGCCCGGCGACTATGTTTTCCGAGTAAATAGTACCAATACCGAGGGTAAATGGAGCCAGCTTGTCAAGCAGATTGCCGTTCACATAACACCCCCAATCTGGGCAACCTGGTGGGCGTACGCGGCTTATTTCCTGGTTTTTACCGGACTGATTTTGGGCTTTATACGCCTGCGCCTGAGTCGGTTGCACGAGCAGCAAACGATGCAGCTTCAACAGCGGGAAGCCGAACAGTTAAAAGCAGTTGATGAACTCAAAACCCGCTTTTTTTCGAACATCACCCACGAGTTTCGTACGCCACTTTCGCTGATTTTATCACCCACGGAAAAACTCTTGCAGGAAGCCAAACACGACGCTCCAACCCGGCAGACCCTGTCGTCGGTACACCGAAACGCCGGGCAGCTATTACAATTAGTCAATCAATTGCTGGACCTCTCAAAACTCGAAGGTGGGGGCATGGCTGTTTCCTTGTCGCGGGGCAATGTGGCCGAGTTTGTCGAACAAATCGTTGACACGTTTCGAACTGCTGCCGAACAGAAAGTGATAACGCTGACTTTTTGGACTGAAACTAGGGAGAGAGATTATTTATTTGACTCGGATAAGTGGCTGAAAATAAGTACGAATATTCTGGCTAACGCCTTGAAGTTTACCCCGACAGGAGGGCGGGTCTCCGTTGAGCTGACCGACGATGGACAGGGGACTGTTTGCCTGACTATTGCCGACACCGGTATTGGCATTCGGGCGGAGAAATTGCCCCATATTTTTGATCGATTCTACCAGGTTGATGATACACATACCCGATCGTACGACGGCACGGGTATTGGCCTTGCCCTGGTAAAAGAACTGATGGATATGTTGGGTGGCACCATTGCGGTGGCCAGCGAACCCGGCAAAGGCACAACCTTTACGATTCATCTCCCCGTTCTGCCTGTATTAATCGGCGATGATGTTTCGGCCCTGATCCTGCCTGCTTCGATACAAAACCAGTTGACGTATGTACCCGAGCGTTTGGTAAGTTTGCCGACTAGCCAGCCTGCTACTAATCAGTTGGTACTGATAGTTGAAGACAATCAGGAACTACGTAATTTCATCTCTGGTGAACTGGCAGAGACATACCGGGTATTGACAGCGGCCAACGGGGCAGAAGGTTGGGAGCTGGCGCAGGCTGAACTGCCTGATCTGGTAATTTCAGATGTGATGATGCCCCTCATGGACGGTTACGAACTGACCCATCTGTTGAAGACCAGTTTACTTACCAATCATATCGGGGTGATGCTACTGTCGGCGCGGGCTGCCCATGAGAGTCGCATGACAGGCCTGACCCAGGGGGCCGATGATTACCTCACCAAACCCTTTCACGTTGATGAGCTGCGGCAACGACTACATAATCTGCTAACCCGCCAGCAAACCCTGCGGGACTATTACCACAAGCAGTTTACACTGCCCGATACCAGTTTTCAACCCGAAACGATGACCGACGATTTCCTGCGGGAATTGCACGCAAGCATCGACGAACAGTTGGATAACCCGGCGTTTGGCGTTGACGAACTGGCCCGAAAAGTGGGTATGAGCCGCCGGACGCTCGACCGCAAATTGGCTGCTGTTGCCAACTTGTCGGCCAACAACGTCATCCGGCAGCACCGCTTGAAACGGGCGGCTCAGTTTCTGCTTGAAGGGCGTAATGTGTCCGAAGCGGCCTACCTCGTTGGCTACGAAAGCCCGGCTCACTTTTCCCAGATCTTCAAGGAGTTATTCCATAAAACGCCAACTGAATTTTCGCAGCGGTAAACTCCGAATTGTCTTCAAATGCACCCTATCAGTGGGCACATTACCAGCTTCTGAGGTGGGCCGGTATTTTGGCCTTGAATGAGTCCAGACTAGGCCCTTTCCGGTGGATGGTAACCTGGTGTTTTTCGAAACCGAGTATAGGATACGATCCTTTTTGATCGGCTAGATCGGCGGTTGTTAGAATGAGTTTGATACCCCGCGCCCTGGCAAACTCGAATGCCTTATCGAACGTAACAATGGAGCCGTCCGGGTCACCGCTAATATTGCAACTGGTGCCTAATGGCGCGCCATAATTGGCGTAGTTCCAGATTTTGTCGGGCGGATAACCCGCAAAAGAGGCTTCGATTTTCGTGAATAGATTTGAGTAGTAACCAGTCAACAGCAACCCCTGGTGCGTACCATTTTTGATTGCTTTAGACTGGAAATGCTGGTCCTGGAACTGGAGTCGGATAAACGCTCCATTCAGGGTTGTAAAGTGGTTAGGACTGGTAAAGGCGTTGGGCAAATAATCGTGTCTGGCCTGAGCAATAAATTTGTCCAGCGACCCAATGATGGTTCCATAATTTTTGTCGGCCTGCCTTGCTTTCACCGTATCTAACTGCTGGGCGCCTTTGCTGGTGGGAGCCGCCAGAAGGCCAAATACAGTAGGTAGTTGAATAAGAATCGGATACCGATGTATCTCTTGAATGGCTAGATCAATCGCAGCTTTATCGCTGATAGGGAGAACGTTCATGGGGTTGGAATGTGGTTGTTTTTGATCAGGAAGGTGCCTGCTACTTCGTTGGTAGATCAAAATTAGCGCAACCAAAAGGGGCCTGTAACCGAGACTGTATATCTGGTGGGTTTGACTTTGCCATTGGTAGAGAAAGCTCGATAAGTGGTTAAAAACGCCCACAAAACTCACTCAACGAAATGTTTGGCTGAAAACCGACAGCATTTGGCGCAAAACCAACAGCCCGTTTGTAGCTCGTAGAGGACTTTTGTACAGCCAGTCGGCAACGACTGCTGACTACAACCCTACTTGTACTGCGACCATGAAACGAATTGCCCTCCTCTTTTTTATTTGTTGCCTGACGACCGCTTCCGTTGCTCAATCAACCCTTACTGGATCCGTCCGCGATGGGGCCGGAAAGCCACTTTCCTTTTCCAGTATTGCCCTGCTGAACGCCAACGATTCAACATTGGCAAAAGGCGGCATTAGCAGTGAAACCGGTATCTACGAACTAACGGGTGTTCGGGCCGGGCGATACGTTGTATCGGCTAGTTCAGTCGGTTATAAAACCAACCGATCAGCCGCGTTTGAGGTAACTGCCACGACACCGCACTGGCAAGCTGAACCTGTTTGGCGATCTGTCGGGGCAGCGGGGGATCCCTGCTGGTCAACATCGCCGACATTTTCTGGACGAACCGCTTTCGGGTTATTACGGACAACCCGGCCGTAGGCCAGATTGGCAACTATACTCTCCTGAGAGAACCCCGCGTAGTTCGGCTCACTTACACCCGCAACTTCGGTAGCCAGACGGTGAAAGCCGCCAGCAAACGGGCCACTGGTTCCGACGAAGAGCGGAGCCGGGTGCAAATAAATTAAGATCATTGCCAATTCACTTATTTGTTAAACCAAAACCCTGTTACGCATGAAAACCCTATTCCGTTTCCCGCTCGTGGCTTTAACCGCCAGCCTCCTGTTCGTTAGCGCATCAGCGCAGGCCCAGAACACGCCACGCTACAAAGATGTGGTGGTCGACAACCCCACTGCAGAGGCCGATATGAAAGTCGTGGGTGATTTTGTGAACGCGCTCGTATCGGGCGATCTCGACAAAGCCAAATCACTGGCTGCTCCAACTTACATTGGCCGGGGGCCAAGCCGGTTAGATTCGGCTAACATCGATAAGGAACTGACGAGCTGGAAGGCAAATTACAAAACCCAGTCTGACCGCAAGGTCGCGTTTGTGACCCAAACCTTTAAGGTACTGTCGGGTAATCTCAAAGGCAACTGGGTGTCGCTTTGGGGGGATTATACGTTTACGCAGGCAGGAAAGACGATCACGTTTCCCTTTCAGTACACGGCCAGCGTAGCCGATGGCAAGGTTACGAGTGCCCGGATTTACTACGATAACCTATACATCCTCTCCCAGCTCGGCTTTAAGGTTACCCCACCGGAAGTGGCTAAAAAGTAGCCTATTTTTCGTCAGGCTGGCCGGTGATGATACTGGCCAGCCTACTTCTTCTCCTCCTAAATCAATCATGAACCAACAAGCAACCTACCTCACTACCCTAACACCTCTACGTGGCATTGCCGCCTTATTGGTAGTCATTTTTCATTCTAGCATCTATGCAATGCCCGTTGTTGATCCAGCAATAACTGGGGTAATTAAGGAAGGCTGGCTATGGGTCGACTTCTTTTTTGTACTGAGTGGATTTGTCCTTAGTCACGTGTATGGTCATTACTTTGAGACGTCAGTCACCAAAGCCCGGTTCATATCCTACGTTGGGGCACGGTTTGCGCGGATTTATCCGCTTCACCTCTTCTCGTTGGTATGGATCACGATAGCGGCCGTGTTTATTCGTCAGGAAGCAAGCCAAATTGACCCTATTCTACAACCCATGTTTAGTTATTGGGGCTTTCCGGCATCGCTGCTGCTTATTCAATCCATGCATATTTTTCCAATTGCCCCGTTGAATGGACCTTCCTGGTCGCTTAGCACAGAATGGTGGGTATATATGCTCTTTCCGCTTTTTGTAGGCCCCTTGCGACGATTACCTGTTTTTGGGAAAGTACTTTCCTGGCTGGGGGTGGCTGCTTTTTACTTTTTTTTGATGTACTACCTCGCTCCCCAGTATGGTTTGACACGCCAGGTTACGCTCAATTTAGTCGCCGACTGGGGCTTTTTTCGATGTGCCGCTGGTTTTGGATTGGGCATGTTGCTCTACGATGCTTACCAAAATAACTGGGGAAGACAAATTGCCGGTAACGGGTTGTTTTTTTTGCTGGCGTTTGGAGCCGTGTTGCTGGCTATGCATGCAAGCCTGCATTCACTACTGATTATTGCCCTTTTTCTGCCAGTAATCTTATCGGCAGCTTACCAAACGGGCTGGGTAAAACAAGCGTTGAACGTTCGTCCCTTACAACGTCTGGGAGATTGGTCTTTTTCCATTTATATGGTTCACGTCCCTATAATCTACTTTTTTTATATTCCATGGCTTCAACAGAAACCAGACCTTCTTGCCCATTATTCGCCAACTGGCCCAGTTAATCCGGACTATGCAGCGGGGCAGATATTTTGTGTAATGCTCGTTTGTATTACCCTCACGGTAGCAGCACTAACCTACAATTTCATTGAAATTCCCGCCCGCCGATACCTCAACGCCCGCTTTCAGACCAGTAAGCCCAAGGAGTCAGTTTCCGTGGCCCTGTAAATCGTAACGTCCTAAACCCCTTAACCAACTCATGTCTACCATTCTTATTACCGGATGTAGTACCGGTATTGGCTTTGCCACCGCCGACGTGTTAGCCCGCAGCGGCCACCAGGTTTACGCCACCATGCGCAACCCGTAGCGGTCGCCCGAGCTGGGTCACTACTTTGAACGATCATTGCCCATCTAAACCAGCCAATTACATGAAACCAATTGATGTAGTACACGCCTACACAGACGCCTGGAATCGTCGGGATGCTCAGGCACTACTGGCCACCTTCGCCGAAGAGGGCACGTATAGTGATCCCAACGCCGGTCAGGGATTGACCGGCGAAGCCATTGCCGCCTACGTGCAACGATTATGGGCAGCTTTCCCCGACCTGTCTTTTGACAGCGTGAGCGTAGCCGAAACAGCCGATGGTCGGGTTGCAACGGAATGGCTCATGCGGGGCACCAATTACGGCTCTATGAACGGTTTGCCACCGACCAATCTCCCCGTTGAACTGCCCGGTGCTGATTTCTTTCAGGTAGAAAACGGAAAAATCCGCTCCGTGCAGGGGTATTTCGATTCCGGGTCGGTACCCCGCCAGCTCGGGTTGCAGGTGATTGTTCAGCCTACGGCCATTGGCCCGTTTCAGTTTGGCACCAGCACTGGGGTCAGCATGGGTCGACCGGTTGCACCCGGTGCATTTTCCATTACCTGGCTGGAGGCTAATTCTGAGGAACAAAAGCAACAGGTGAGAGACTACAGTCGGCAAATTGTGATCGAGATGACCGGTATGGAGGGCTTTTTAGGCTTTACATCCACCGTAATCGGAAACAGAATGTGTACGGTAACGGCCTGGGAAACCCCCGAGCATCCGCGCCGTGTCATGCGATTGAAGACCCATCAGAACGGGATTGCCGAAGTGACAGAATTCACCGGCCTGACCAGCGTATGGGTTCCTATTCGCATAGCGACAACGGTTCAATGTCAGGTATGCGGGAAGGTCGTCACTAGCCGAGACGCTACCGAAAGTACCTGCTCCTGCGGGGCTGAAGTGCCGACATTAGCTTCGTATTGGTAATTATAAGGCATTGATTGTAAGCAATGTAAACTCCTGCCTTTTATGAATCCCCAACTCTCACTGATCACTGCCCGCACCGTTGCGGTGGAATCTCTTACCCTAACGCAGCTGCTCACCCGGTCGGCGCTGTACTACGGCGACCGCCCGGCCCTGGTATTTATGGGTTTTTCGATCACCTACAATGCGCTGACCGATCTGGTGAACCGCATGGCACAAGCACTCACCAATTTAGGTATCCGACCCGGCGACCGGGTGGCCATCATGTTACCCAACTTGCCGCAAACAGTGGTAGCCAACTACGCCATCTTGCATATGGGAGCTGTGGCCGTGATGCTAAACCCGCTCTATACGGTTCCTGAGTTAACCTATCAGTTGAATGACTCTGGTGCCGAAACGCTGATTCTGCTGGATGCGCTCATCGACAAAGCGAAGGCAGTCTGGCCTCAAACGCCCCTTAAACAGCTTATCGTCTGCCATGTGAACGACCTAATTCCGGTGCCGACAGCGGCATTACCGCCAGGCTCCTATCGGGCAGTGGAAACGAGCGAGGGTATCTACACTTATCGCGATTTGCAGGAAGATTACGGCATTGGTCATCCCTTTGCCGACCAGAGCCGGTGGGATGACCTGGCGGTGTTAATGTACACTGGTGGCACCACCGGACAGAGCAAAGGCGTGATGCTCACCCACGCCAATATGTCGAGCAATATTCAGCAGGCACGAGCTGATTTTGGCGAAGGTTGGCTGGATGGACAGGAGCGTAATTTGGCTATTTATCCATTCTTCCACGTGGGTGGCTACGTGGGTGTTCAGGCCTTGTGTCTCAGCTACGGCGCAACAATAGCGTTGGTGCCAAGACCCGACCCCGACAGTATTATCAACTTGCTGCGAACCTTTAAGCCAACCGGTATAGGTGCGGTTCCGACCATTTACGTTGGGTTACTGAATGACCCACGTTGGGCAGAGCTGGATTTATCGAGCCTTAAAGTGCTGATCACCTCATCGGCCCCGATGGCGGCTTCGACCTATCCGCAACTGATGGCAAAATGTGAGCAGGGGTCAATTAGCGAAGTCTGGGGCATGACCGAACTGGGCGGTTTTGCGACGGGGACACCCATTCATGCCAACTCGGTTAAAGCCGGTTCTATCGGCGTACCGTATCCCAACGGAGCCATCAAAGTTGTTGATATAGAAACGGGGCTGACGATCCTGCCTGCTGGTGAACACGGCGAAATCTGCTTCCGGGGGCCACAAGTAATGGCTGGCTACTGGAACAAACCCGAAGCCACCGCCGAGGTAATTCGGGATTGCTGGATGTATTCGGGCGATATCGGCTATGTGGACGAGGACGGCTGGCTCTATATCGTAGACCGCAAAAAAGACATGATTATTGCCGGGGGCTACAATATCTACCCCCGCGAGCTGGACGAAGTTCTCTACACGCACCCGGCCATTGTGGAAGCCTGCTGCGTGGGTATTCCCGATGCCTACCGGGGTGAAACGGTGAAAGCATTCATTGTGCTGAAACCCGGAGAAACACTCACTGCCGACGAGGTAACGGCTTTTTGCCGGGAGCGGCTGGCAGCCTATAAAGTGCCGAAGCAAATCGAGTTTATGGCCGAACTGCCCAAAAGTGCGGTCGGGAAAATCCTGCGCCGGGAGTTGCTCATAAGGGATTTATTAAAGTAGTTTTTTCGCTTCCGCAGGAGGATTTCCTACCATCTTTGTATATATAGCCTCAATCGTCTGCTAAGACAGTGGTGTGTTCCTCAAACCAGCTCTGCACCTGCTCCAACGATTGTTCAGCGGAGGCTACGACAGGGTAAAATTGGTCAATGTAGCATCGTCAACGGACTCGATAAATCCATGACCATTAATCAGCAGAAAAATAATGGCGGCCTGCAAGCCAGTACGCTTATTTCCGTCCTGAAAAATATGATTACAGACAATGTTGAACATGTATAGACCCGCCTGTTGGTGAATGTAACGATCTCGTCTTTGCGGAGGTAGTGCATCTCACGCTAAAGCCTTCCAAACTGCGTGGTATCGCTCTGAAGTCTCTGCCAATAATTGATCAAACTGCTCTTTACGCTGATGTTCCTTTTCAAGGATAGCATCCAGCGCGTTGTTTGCATCGTCGATAAAGTGGTCAGGTAGTTCCTGTATTTTATCGATCAACTTTTGCTTTTTTTCTACTGTCGTCATAATCCCGTTCATTTTGATATAAAACTATAAAATTTCGACGACCCCCCCATCCTGCCTCTCGCCGTGCTACTGACCGTTACTGTCTCGGCTCAGACCAAGCCCCAAACCCGGTATTACCGCCGGGAAGTGCTGATTCCGATGCGAGACGGAAATACCCTTCTGGAACTTTTGAAAAAGGACTCGTGTGGAATTTTCAGGGGTATTGCATCTCTTATGTAGCGTAGTTGGCGAAATGAATATCCTACATAGACATGTGACCTCTATACGTCTTCCTGCTTTTGTCGGGCACTGCCTTTGCCCAAGTACCAACCCGGCGCGACTCTATGCCAACAGAACGCTCTGTGGAAGTACAATATAAAATGCCCACCATTCGGACTTAAAATGAGTTCTATCGTCGGCCCGGCGATGATCCAAATGTAGCTCGGGCCACGCTCGACAATATGCCGATTTGGAAGAGTGATACTTCGGCGATACCGATGTCTACGAAGGGGAAAATACCGCGCCGTAAAAAGTGAATGGTGAACGTATCTGTACATCGCCAGGATGACTGACACGTTCACCCCTCACTTTTTCAATGCCTGATCCATATCAGCAATTAGGTCTTCGATGTGTTCCAGGCCAACCGAAACCCGCAGGGAGCTTTGAGGGGCCATGGTATGGATGCCTTCGATGGTGGGGCGATGTTCAATCAGGCTTTCGGTGCCGCCCAAACTCGTGGCTTTAGTGAATAGTTTCAGGTTGGCACAAACCCGCAGGGCGGCCTGGGCATCGCCTTTCACATCAAACGACAACATACCGCCCGGCCCGTTCATTTGCTGTTTAGCCAGGGCATATTGCGGGTGGCTCTCCAAGCCCGGATAATAAACCCGGTCAACGGCGGGGTGGCCTTCCAGAAATTCGGCAAGAAGCTGTGCTGTAGCTTGTTGCGCCCGAACTCGAATGCTCAATGTTTTAAGCCCCCGCATCAACAACCAGCAATCGAACGGCGACGGAACCGCCCCGCCCATTTGCTGAATGAGCCGCACGCGCCCGGCCATTTCGTGGCTGGCATCCTTGAAGACTAAGGCACCGCCCAACACGTCGGAATGACCACCGATATACTTGGTGGTGGAGTGCATTACCACATCGCAGTTGAAGTCTAAAGGGCGTTGTAGTACGGGCGTTGCCCATGTATTGTCGGCCACCACAATGGCCCCAACCTCGTGGGCCATCTGCGAAATCCAGAGCAGATCTGATAGCGTCAACAGGGGGTTCGAGGGGGTTTCGATCCAGATCATTCGTGTATTTTCGTGGATAGCCGCCTGCACCGCATCCAGATCACTCATTTCGACGCGGGTATACGTGAGTCCCCACGGGTGAAACACCTGTTCCAACAACATCGGCGTACTAAAATAGCACTGACGCGGCATAATGACGTGGTCGCCGGGACGCAAAGCCTGCAGCAGAGCCATCGTAGCGGCCTGACCGGAGCTAAACGCCATACCGACAGCCCCTCCTTCAAGAGTGGCCAATGCCTGTTCGAGGGCGTTGCGGTTGGGGTTGCTGAACCGAGAATAGCCATGTTCGCTAACCAGCTCGTAGTTTTCATCACGCTCAAACTTGGTCGAAAGATGAATGGGCGGAATCACGGCCCCGGTTTGTGGGTCGGGGTGGTGGGTTGCCTGAATCGCCAGTGTATCGAAGTGCATCGTATTGGGTCGTATTGGTTGGTCGTTTAACGGCAGCAGTGGGGAAGAGGGTTCCGAATGGTAAGCGCATTTTTTTCGCCAAGGTGTACAACCTCAACCCCTTCTGATTAGATTTACGGTACTTTGTATGCACGCATACTATCAATTTACTATGACCTCGATTTATCAATCTTTAGCCCTCAGCCTGACCGAAGGCGTAATGACCGTTTCGCTGCTTGGTCCCGGCAAAGGCAACGCAATGGGTCCCGAATTCTGGGACGAACTGCCCGTGGCCATGGACGAAATCACGGCTATGCCCGATGTCCGTTGCATTGTGTTTCGGGGCAGTGGCGACCATTTTAGCTATGGTCTCGATGTGGCCCGAATGCTTCCGCGCATTGGGGCAATGGCCAGTGGAAATCCCCTTGCCGCCGAACGGCGCAAACTGATGGGGCAAATTCGGTTTATGCAATCTGGTTTTGTGAAAATGCACGAGTCGCCGATTCCCGTTATTGCGGCTATTCACGGCTGGTGCATTGGCGGGGGCGTGAACATGATTGCCGGGGCCGACATCCGGCTTTGCGCTGTCGATGCCAAATTCAGCCTGCGCGAAGCCAAACTCGCCATCACGCCCGACATTGGCGGCCTTCAGTTTCTGCCCCACATCATCGGGCAGGGCTACACCCGCGAATTAGCTCTGACAGCCAAAGACTTCGATGCAACGTTTGCCGAAAAAATTGGTCTTGTCAATCATGTCTACGACACGCCTGAAGCTCTGTTTGCTGCCGCCGACCAGATGGCCCGCGACATTGCCGAACTGCCGGCAGCCGCCGTGCAGGGAGCTAAAGAAGTGCTGAACTACGGCATCGGTAAAGACCTTGAAGATGGTATGCAATACGTGGCGGTCTGGAACTCAAGCCAGATGCAATCGGTGGATTTTGGCGAGGCCATGAGCGCGACCATGGAGCGACGCAAAGCCGCGTTCAACAAGAAATCGGAGCGGGGGTATTAGGTAGAGACGCAAAATTTTGCGTCTCAGCGTGCGGCAGCAAACTATCCGGTCACCGAGTAGCCGATAACAAGCACTTTTTCTATCTTGTGCTCTTTCACTCATTTGCTCCTTCACTATGCAATCGACTACCGTTTTTCATCGATTCGTATCGGCTGGTCTGTTGCCAATACTGACCGTTGTGTTTTCGACTTGCTCGACCAAAGAGGTTGCCCCTGAGCCTGCAGAGCCGGTTAAGGCGTTCTTCACGCAACTGATTCAGATTGTGGAAGAGAACTCCATTAATCGCCGGAAAATAAATTGGGCTGATTATAAAGCCCAGGTGTGGGCAAAGGTAGGCGGAGCGCAAACTGTTCCCAAAACAGAGTTGGCCATGACTCTGGCAATGGCCTTACTGAAGGATAACCATAGCGGTATTATCGTTGATAATCAGCGGGGTTTGTACGGTGGCATAGGCTGCCAGCCGTTGCCAGCCCTTAGCCCATTTGTGTTTGCTGAACCGAATATTGGCTACGTTAAAGTAGAGGGATTTAACGGATCGGGTCAGGAAGCGATCAATTTTGCCGAGAATATCCAGAATGATATTGCTCGGCAGGACGACAAAAACCTGAAAGGATGGATCGTCGATTTACGGCGCAATCTAGGCGGAAATATGTACCCGATGATCGCTGGATTAGGGCCTATAATTGGTGAAGGACTATGCGGCTATTTTTATGATGCGGATGATAAGCCGGTACAACCATTCTCGTACCAAAACGGTGCTGCCTGGCTTGGTGAGCAGCCACTTACTACTGCTGCGAAACCTTATAAACTGATTGACAATAGCCCTAGAGTAGCCGTATTATTGGGTAATAGTACGGCCAGTTCGGGCGAAGCAACAGCTATTGCCTTTATCGGCCGGGCCAATACACGCCTTTTTGGAACCGCCAGCTGTGGGCTTACGACTGGGAATACTCAATATAATCTACCCTTCTACGGCTACAGGCTCAATCTGTTCACCGTAAACATGGGGGACCGGATGGGCAAAATATACGGTAAGGAGATCATGCCGGATGAACTTGTTACCGACGATCAGGCTATTGCCAAAGCTGTTAAATGGATTAACCAGTAAGTGAAACTTCTCTGACTAACCTCCGCCTGCTTTATGAATCCTTCCTCAACTTTATCCCTGGTGCAGCCCCTGCCGCGAACCAAACGCATTCCAACCATCGACATTCTGCGGGGCGTGGCTCTGTTGGGTATTCTGCTCATGAATATTCAGGTTTTCGGGCTGACCGAAGCCAGCCTCGACCAACTGGTTCGGGGGCCGCACGGGGGTAACTACTGGCTGAAAACCATTATCCACGTTCTGTTTGAGAACAAGATGCGGGCGTTATTCTCGATGCTGTTTGGCGCGGGAATCATCCTGTTTCTGGCCAAAAACCGGGATGGGTCGGGGATGGCCGCGCCGGAGTTGTTTATTCGGCGGCAAATGTGGCTCATTGTGTTTGGACTGGTGAATGCTATTGGCCTGCTGTGGCACTACGACATTCTGTTTCATTACGGAATCGTGGGCATTTTGCTGTTTCCATTCAAGCGATTGTCGGCGCGGGCGTTGCTGGTGTGCGCCCTTGTGGTGGGGCTGATTTATAGCGGCAAAAACTACTGGGAGTTCGCCGAGCAGAAGCAGAAATACGAGAAATATCAGAAAGTTGTGGCGTTTGAAAAGAAAACCAAACCCGACAAGAAGACCAAAAAAGTAAAGCTGACCGACGATCAGCAAGAAGAGAAATCGGCCTGGGAGGGCTTGGTGAAAGGCAACAAATACGACAAAAAAGCCGACTATGCCGAGGTTGTAGCCATGCGCTCCGACTATGCGACCGTCTGGAGCCACCAACTGCCCAAGATTCAGCGCATGGAGGCCCCGTTTTTCTACCAGATTGGCTTGTGGGATATTGTCTCGATGATGTTGCTGGGGATGGCCCTGTTCAAATGGGGATTTTTCTCGAACCAACTCACCACCAGTGAATATTCCATGCTGGCGGTCGGTGGTTTGCTAATTGGCCAGATCATGGCATGGTTCTCATTGCCCGCTTCTGAGTTAGAAATAACCGACTTTGCGAAGTACATCAGCACCAATGTGTTGCCGCTTGCTGAGGTAAGTATGCCGTTTGAGCGGGCGTTTTCGGCAGTGGGCTGGGCTAGTTTGGTGGTGTTACTTTATCGTTTGGAGATTGGCGCGTGGCTTTGGCGGGCGGTGGGTGCTGTGGGGCAAATGGCGTTCACCAACTACCTCATGCAATCGGTGTTTTGCACGCTGTTTTTCTATGGTTATGGCTTTGGATATTTCGGTGATCTGAAACTCTATCAACTCTATTTTGTGGTGGCCGAAATCTGGCTGATTCAGCTCGTGTTCAGCGTGGTTTGGCTGCAATACTTCCGGTTTGGTCCTCTGGAATGGCTCTGGCGTTCGCTCACCTACGGCGAATGGCAAACCATGTCGATCTCCTCGCAGCCTGTTCAACAGGCAACCCCCGCCCTTGTCTGATTCACCTCTCAACCACCTACGCTCATGGAATCCACTACTATTTTACAGGATGCAGCCGACAATTTGAAACCCGTCCTCTCCCCTGACCATTCCGAAAGTCGGCACGCCCCACAGCCCGTTGCCAAAGCCGACCGAATCCAAACCATCGACCTCATTCGGGGCTTGGCTCTGCTGGGTATTCTGATGATGAACATTCCGGGGTTTGGGTTCCTCGGTTCTGCGTTCCGATCGGTGGTGAGCAAGCCCGGAACGGCTGACTATTTCGCCTTTACCATTGTTGGAACGGCGTTTGAAGGAACCATGCGTGCCTTGTTTTCGATGCTGTTTGGAGCCGGTATGGTGCTGTTTACCATGAACAAGAAGGAGCAGGAACACGGCCCCACCGTGGCCGAATATTATTACCGGCGGCTCCTTTGGCTGGTTCTGTTTGGGGTAATCAACGCCTATGTATTGCTGTGGCAAGGCGATATTCTGTTCTATTATGGTCTTTGCGGGATGTTGCTTTACCCGTTCCGCCGGACCAAATCGGTTTGGCTCATTGTGCTTGCGGTGGTCTGTATGGGTATCAATATTTTTCGTACTGAGTTGTGGTATAGTGAATTGCGCGACAACAGGGCGGGCTACCTGACGGCTGTTCAGTTGGAGAAAGCGAAGAAGAAACCGACCGAGAAACAGAAAGAAGCCAAAGAGGCCTGGGAAAAATTCGAGAAGGGTTTCAAACCCGACCCTAAAAAAGATGCGAAGGAGCTGAAGGCGATGCGCGGGGATTATGGCACGGTTTTCACGCACATGATTCCCCGAAACAGTGGCAACGAGGCCTACGGTGCCTATTTTGGTTCCTGGGATATGTTGCTGATGATGTTTATCGGGATTGTCCTGTTGCGATGGGGGTTCTTTTCCAATAAACTGTCCACCTCCACCTACGCCACAACACTTCTTGTGGGCTACGGACTTGGCCTGCCCATCAGCTATTTTTATGCCGTTGAGGCCCAGGTTGATTGGATGTTGCACATTGGCCCCACGGTTGACAACTACCGAACCGTGCCATTCCAATTGTACGACATCCGCCGAGTATTGCTGGCCCTCGGCCACGCCAGTTTGTTACTCTTGATTTACCGTTCGCAGGTAGTGCCGTGGCTTATGCGAGCGTTGACTGCCGTGGGGCAAATGGCGTTCACCAACTACCTCATGCAATCAATTATCTGCTCCCTGATTTTCTACGGCTACGGCCTGGGTTATTACGGAAAACTGCCGTTCCATCAGTTGTATTACGTGGTATTCGGGGTTTGGATTTTTCAGCTTATCATCAGTCCAATCTGGTTGCAATACTTCCGGTTTGGCCCCTTTGAATGGCTCTGGCGCAGCCTGACCTACTGGAAACCGCAACCCATGCGACGGGGGTAGGGTTAAGCAAATTTTTAGAACCTGTCCCACAGTTGGTTTTTATGAAAAATAAGCACTCTTTCTGGCTGGCAATAATAGCTCTTCTTCCCCTCAGTGTCATGGCTCAGGAAGCAAACACCCGCACGGCTTTTCTGAAACTGATTGACCGCCAACGGGTTGCTCTTGCGCCTATCGTTGAGAAACGGCCCGATGTTGACGGATTGATGCAGGAGCATTTCACGTTTGCAGCCGAGAAAAACGAGCGCGTTCCGGGGATTATGATGAAAAAGCCTGGTTCAGAGCGCAAGCCCGTTGTGGTGGTTTTGCATGGAACGGGCGGCACCAAAGAGGGGCAATTAAACGTGTTGAAAACCCTTGCTAATCAGGGGTTTGTAGCCGTGGCTATCGACGGGCGTTTCCACGGCGAACGGCAAACCGGCACGGGTTCAGCGCAATACGTGGAGGCCATGTTACAAACCTACCGAACGGGCAAAGGCCACCCATTTTTGTATGACACGGCCTGGGATGTCATGCGGCTCATCGACTATTTGGAAACCCGCCCCGACGTGGACGCAACCCGCATCGGCGTGACGGGCTTCTCGAAAGGCGGCATGGAAACTTATTTAGCTGCTGCCGTTGATCCACGAATCGTGGTGGCCGTACCGATGATTGGGGCGCAAAGTTTTGCCTGGGCTTTGGATCACGAGATGTGGATGTCGCGGGTTGGTACGTTTCAGGCGGCCATTGATGCGGCTGCCAAAGACGAGGGCGTGGCCAAGGTGGATGCGGCCTTTGTTCGCAAATTCTACGACCGCGTCGTGCCGGGCATCTATACCCAATTCGATGGTTCGGCCATGTTGCCACTCATTGCCCCCCGCCCCCTGCTCCTGATCAACGGCGACTCCGATGCCCGAACGCCCCTGCCCGGCCTCATGGCTTGCATGACGGCCACCGAAAAGGCTTACCGCAACGCAAACGCCCAAGACAAACTGAAACTATATTTGCAAAAAGATACGGGCCACGCCGTAACACAGGCTGGCCTGCAAACCGCCGTCGATTGGCTGGTGAAGCACCTTATTTTCCCAAAATGATCCATCTCAATAATGCCGGGGCTGCCCTTATGCCCACATCCGTTACCGAAGCCATTACCGATTATTTGGCTGCTGAATCTGCCAATGGTGGCTACGAAACTCAGGCTATCTATGCCGACAAACTCCTGAAATTTTACAGCCACACGGCTCAACTCCTCAACACCAAACCCGAAAATATCGCCTTTTGCTATAGCTCGACGGATGCCTATTCCCGTGCGTTGTCGGCGATTCCGTTCCGGCCCGGCGATGTGATTCTGACTACTAACGACGATTATATCTCGAACCAAACGGCGTTTCTGTCCCTGCAAAAACGATTCGGAATTCAGCTCGAACGGGCCAACGACCTACCCGGCGGGGGCGTTGATCCTGCCCACTTTATCGAGTTGGCCCGGCAACTGCGGCCCGTTTTGCTGGCCGTAACCCATGTGCCAACCAATGCGGGGCGCATTCAGCCTGTGGAAGCCTTTGGGCCAGTGGCGCGTGAAATCGGGGCCTGGTATTTGGTCGATGCGTGCCAATCGGTGGGGCAGATGCCGGTGGATGCAGTGGCAATTGGGGCAGACTTTTTGTGTGCTACAGGCCGGAAATTCCTGCGTGGCCCGCGCGGAACGGGTTTTCTGTATGTCTCCGACCGGGTGTTGGAAGCTGGTCTGGAACCACTTTTTATTGACATGCGCGGGGCTGATTGGGCCACCACCGACACCTATACGCCCCAGTCCACGGCCCGGCGGTTCGAGCAATGGGAATCGGCCCCTGCTCTGCAATTGGGCCTTGCCGAAGCCATCCGACACGCCAACAAAGTGGGGTTGGCTACCATCCAAACCCGCAACCAGCACCTCCGCGAACGGCTCCGGGCGGGTTTGGCCGAACTACCGGGTTTACGGCTCTTAGACGAAGGCGATACCCTCGCCAGTTTGCTGCTGTTCACCCTGCCTAACCACGAAAGCCCCGCTGCTCTGATGGCGACCCTGAAACAAAACCGAATCAATTTCTCGATGAGTTACACGAACTTCGCCCTAATCGACTGGGAGAGGAAAGGCGTAACCTGGGCCTTGCGGTTTTCACCCCATTATTACAATACCGATACTGAAATAGACTCGGTTTTGGCCGTCATGCGGAGGTTTTTGACTCATTGAAAGTACACTATGACCACGCTTTGTGACAGAAATAACCAAAAAATGGTCGCGCTTTGTTACAAATTTCCGTGAAACCATCTGTTTTAGTTACTTATAGTCGGGTATAAATCTTCCAGTGTGGAATTTTTACGACTAAATTACCGAATTATTTTACACTCAATAAACTAACTACATGACCACAGGTATGATGCGCGAGGACGCGCTGAAAGGAAAAACAATTATTGTAACGGGTGGAGGCACCGGTTTGGGCAAATCCATGACCCGTTATTTTTTGCAGTTGGGAGCCAACGTCACCATCTGTAGTCGTCGGCAGGCCGTGATCGACCAGACAGCCGCCGAACTGACCACCGAAATGGAGCAATCTGAGGGGGCGGGGCAGATTTTGGCGGTGCAGTGTGACGTTCGGAACCCGATGGAAATCGAGAATGTGATTGCCCAAACGGTCGCAAAATTCGGGCAGGTGGATGGCCTGTTGAACAACTCGGCGGGTAACTTCATTAGCCCCACCGAGCGGTTGTCGTACAAGGCGTTCGACACGGTGGTCGATATTGTGTTGCGCGGGACGTATTATTTCACCCTCGCAATTGGCAAATACTGGATCGAAAACAAGATCAAAGGCACCGTTCTGAATATCTCAACGACCTATGCAACAACAGGTTCGGGCTACGTGGTGCCCAGTGCGGTGGCCAAAGGTGGTGCGCTGATTATGACCAAATCACTGGCGGCAGAGTGGGGTAAATATGGCATCCGGCTCAACGCCATTGCGCCGGGCCCATTCCCAACCAAAGGTGCCTGGGATCGGCTCTTCCCCGAACCATTGGCCAGCATGATGGACCCTACAAGTCGCATTCCGCTGAAGCGCGTGGGCGAACACCAGGAATTGGCTAACCTCGCGGCCTATATGCTCTCCGATTTCTCGGGCTACATGACGGGCGAGTGCATCACCATCGACGGGGGCGAAGTGCTGGCAGCGGGCGAGTTCAGCCACCTCGAAAAAGTGACCGAAGACCAGTGGGACATGATCGGTGAAACCATCAAACAAGCCAACCGGGCAAGTAAGAAAGAGGGACAATAGCAATGAACAACGAACAGCCAACAGTTTGTTACGCGCAAGCAAAAACTGTTGGCTGATCACTGTTTGCCCGGTTTCGTGAAGATGACACGACCACGCTGGGCCAGACGGCTGGCTATGTAGATCAAAATGATGATAATCAGTACGATACAGACCAAGGGCAGCAACACGGCCAGAATGGAGAACCCGAACGAAGCCGCGTTTTCGGCGGTCGAGACAACGGGGTTGGCCAACCCGCCAGTGGTGGCCGTAGAACCCAACCTAAGCAGGCTCGTTCCGGCCTGAATCAACCCAGCCGAACCCCCGCCCAGCATCAGGCCAAGGCCCCAATCGAGCACGGGGCTGTCGATTTGCAGAAATGAAGTGCTGAGAACCGTGCCAGCCACAATGGCTGCCGGCCCGGCAATGGTGTCCAGCACATTGTCGAGCCAGGGAACGTAGTAGGCACCCAACTCAACCACGGTGGCCGAGCCGAGCAAAAACAGGGCGGGCCAGGAGCTGATCCACTCGAAGCCCGACAGGATGCCGATGATTCCCAGCTTAGTGGCCAAACCTGCCACCAGCATCGGCACAAACACCCGGAAGCCACAGCAGGCCGCCAATCCAACGCCTAAACAGGCACTCACGATCCAATCCCAGTTCATAGCTTTTGGGGGTAAACAAAGGTCAATTTACCCATAAAATCGACCTTCTCTGTTTTTCTAACGCCTGGGGTAGGAGAGAGGTTTGAAATCGTGCTAAATTGACGCAAAAACAGGGGATATAGTCAGCGATAGCGTTTAGCAACATTTGTGGGCAGACCTTGTTAAGCATCATATTCTCTTAACTTAAACGTGTCGCTTGGATTCATTTATATTAAAAACGTGCCGAATGCGTCCCTGGCGAGAGGGCGACGAAGAATCGCTGGCTCAACAGGCCAGTAATCGGCGCATCTGGAACAACGTGCGCGATTTTTTTCCGTATCCCTACACCATTCGGGATGCGAGTTCGTGGGTGCGTTCCAATAAATCATACACCCAGCCCAACAACTTCGCTATTGAGGTCGACGGAAAGGCGGTGGGTAATATTGGATTCACAGTGAAAGACGACATTTATCGGTATAATGCCGAGATTGGCTACTGGCTGGGCGAAGCCTATTGGGGGCGGGGTATCACCTCCGAAATTTTGCCTGCTATGGTACATTATATTTTCAAGAGTTTTCAGGTTAACCGTCTGTTTGCCTGCGTGTTAGAAGGAAATATACCGTCGATGCGGGTGCTGGACAAAGCGGGTTTCCGGGCCGAGGCTATTCATCGGAAAGCCGCCGTCAAAAACAACCAATATCTCGATGAATATATCTACGCAATCCTCCGCGAGGAGTTTATTGCTCAATCTGTAAAATCGGCTGATATACAGCAAATTAGTCGTCCCGAATGATAATTGACAGGTGTCTGAAATAGCCTGGGCGTGCGCCTGTTGCTATTCCCTTTCGTTGATTTTACGGCCTTTTTGGGCTTACTTTGCGCAACTTTACACCGAGTTTCATGCCAAAAATTATCATCGCCATTGATGGCTTTTCGAGTTGCGGAAAAAGTACAACAGCCAAGGCGGTGGCCGCCCGAATGGGCTATGGCTACATCGACACCGGGGCCATGTATCGGGCAGTGAGTCTCTATTTTATCGAGCAACACATATCCCTAAGCAACCAAAAAGAGATACTGACCGCGCTCGAAAACATCCATATCACGTTTCATTATAACCCCCGCACGCAGCGCAACGAAACGTTTCTGAACGGCTTGAACGTGGAGGAGGAAATTCGGAAAATGTATATTTCCAACTACGTCAGCGAGGTCAGCACCGTGGTAGAAGTGCGCCGGGCCATGGTGGCCCAACAACAGCGAATGGGCCGTCGGCGGGGATTTGTGATGGACGGCCGCGATATTGGCACCAAAGTATTTCCCGATGCCGAAGTAAAAGTATTTATGTCGGCCGACACGGGGGTTCGGGCGTTCCGTCGGCAACGCGAACTGCTTGCCAAAGGCGAAATGATTTCGGTTGAAGAAATCAGGGCTAACCTCGAAAAGCGCGACCGCATCGACAGTACCCGCGCCGAAAGCCCCCTAACTCAGGCTGCCGATGCTATCCCATTGGATACCACTCACATGACCATTGAAGAGCAGGTTGAATGGGTGGTAGCCCTAGCCGACCAACGTATTGCCGAACTCCACCGCGAAGGCCATTTCGATTCGAAGAAGGCCTAAATGCTGATCATTTCCTAGTCCAAGAGCTTCTGACTGATGCCGTGATCGGTTCAATTAGAAGCTCTTTTTGGCTACAACAAACGTAGATTCAACTACGTTGGCGGGCCAGCTTCAGCGGACCTTTGCTCCCGTAAAACAAACTCAGTTATGATCTTAATCACTGGAGCAACCGGCCACTTAGGAAACACCGTCATTCAGACGTTATTCACTCACATTCCTGCCGGTCAGGTTGCCGCCTACGTGCGGGATGCGGCCAAAGCCGCTGACTTAACCGCCAAAGGAGTCTCTGTCCGCGTGGGCGACTACGATAATACTGAGCTCCTTGACCAGGCCATGCAGGGCGTTGAGAAAGTGCTGCTGATTGCCGGCGGCAATGCCCCCAACGGCCTGCAACAGCACCAGAATGTGGTGGATACGGCCAAAAAAGCCGGTGTCCGATGTATTGCCTACACAGGCCGCGCCCTGAAAAACCGCGACACACTGGTGAACAAACTGATGGTTCGCCATTTCCAGACTGAAGATTACATAAAAGCGAGTGGGCTGAACTACGTGCTGTTTCGGAATATTCTCTATATGGACACACTGCCTATTTTTACCGGACCCACCGTGTTCGAGACGGGTATTTCGCTCCCCGCAGGACAGGGTCGGGTGTCATACGCCCTTCGAAGCGACATGGGCGAGGCCATTGCCAACGTGTTGGTACGGGACGATTGTGCTAATCGCATCTACGACTTTACGAACACAGAATCGTACTCCTTCGATGATGTGGCGGCTGCCTTAGCCGAATTATCGGGGAAACCGGTGCAGTATGCCGACAGTGCACCGGAAGAGCTGGCAGAACGCATGAAAGGGAGGGGCGTGCCCGATGGGGTCGTGCAAATGACCATTGGATTTATGACCGACATCAAAAACGGGCAGGAAGATTCGATCAGCCCGGACCTGGAAAGCTGGCTTGGCCGGAAACCGACACCCCTCAAAGAAGGTTTAAAAAGTCTGTATAAGTTGTAACTCAATAAACCATGAAGTCCTCACAGCCCCACAAGATCAACACCATTTCGGAATATCATCAACTTGTGGGATTGCCCAAACCGGCTCATCCGCTCATCAGCGTGCTTCGGTTCGAGGATATGAAAGGTGCGTCAGGAGAGAAGCCGAACAGCTTAGTTCATGATTTTTATTCCATTGCCCTCAAACGCGATTTTACCGGAAAAATGCGCTACGGTCAGCAGGAGTACGATTTTGATGAAGGCGTGCTGGTTTTCATCGCCCCCGGTCAGGTGATTTCCGTTGAGACTGACGAGCGGGCGCGCCATTCGGGGTGGCTGCTGATTGTTCATCCCGACTTTCTGTGGAATACCCCCTTAGCCAAAACCATCCGGCAGTACGAGTTTTTTAGTTACGCCGTTCACGAAGCCCTGCACCTGTCGGAAAAAGAAGAGAGTATCGTATCGGGCATCATACAGCAAATTGGCCACGAACATCACGCCAACATCGATAAATTCAGTCAGGGGGTAATGATCGCACATCTCGAACTACTGCTGACCTATGCGGAGCGGTTTTATCATCGGCAGTTCATCACCCGAAAAATCACCAACCACCAATTGCTCGATCAACTGGAGAAGGTGCTGACCGATTATTTCGCAGAGGAGAGATTGTTAGAGAAGGGTATTCCCAGCGTTCAATACGTGGCCGACGCACTGAACGTATCGCCCAATTACCTGAGTAATGTATTAAAAGTGCTGACGGGCCAGAGTACGCAGCAACATATTCACGACAAACTGATCGAGAAAGCGAAAGAAAAGCTGTCTGCCAGCGACTTATCAGTAAGTCAAATTGCCTACATGCTGGGTTTTGAGCATCCCCAGTCGTTCAGCAAATTGTTTAAAAATAAAACCAACTACTCCCCGGTTGAATTTCGCAACTCGTTTAATTAAGTCGTTCTATCGTTCGCCATTGACAGCAAGGCTGACTGGTATAGGTTGAGATTTTTTGTCGCTAAACACTCCGTTATGAAGACAGTATTGATCACAGGAGCCAACAAAAGAATTGGCTTTGAAACCACCCGGCAGTTATGACAGCAAGGATATTAGGTATATCTCGGCAGCCGCGATGGGCAAAAGGATCAGTAGGCCGTTGACCAGTTAAAGTTGGAGGGGTTAGAGCAGGTAGAAACCATTGAGATTGATGTAGATAAGCCTGTCTCGATTTAACAACGCCGGTATCCACGGTCGTTTTCCTCAGCCGCCTTTGGTGCTGGGTACAGACGGCCCGACGGGGCAATTCTACAGCGACGACAACAGTCCTGAAACGGGGATCAGCCCCTGATAGATCGACCAAGGCTACAAGCCGACCCGAATTATTCCTGATTTTTTTTGTATGCCCCGGTTAGGGTATGACATAAGGCTGTCACCGGCGGGGACGAATTTTGTAGAGTCAAGGGACAAACCCCCTTGACTCTACAAATTCAAACAACAAAAAAATGGAAAAACGAACCGTTGATCCCTGGAAATGGGGTGAGTTCACCAATTCGGTGCAGGCCGTTGACATCAAGCAGGCAGAGAGTACGCTCTATTGCTCCGGGCAGGTAGCCATCGACGCAAATGGGCAACCCAGTGCCGCCGATATGCGCGCTCAGTTGATCCAAACCATTCAAAATCTGGAACAACTGATTGGAGAGGCTGAGTATGAATGCAAGGGTATTGTGAGGCTGAACATTTTTACCACGTCAACCACCGAGTTTTTCACAACTTGTTCGGATGTTTATCAGGAATGGATTGTTAGACAGGGTATTAAGCAGGCCACTTCGTTGATCGAAGTGAAGGGCCTTTATGCAACCCTAACGATTGAACTGGAAGCTACGGTGGTAAAATAATCACCTCAGCAGCACCAACTGTCACCAACCAATGATCGACCACGAAATACCCCGCCTTTCCCGGCTCGTTGCGTTGCTGACGTTGCTACAAACAAAACGGGTATTGACCGCCATCGAATTAGCCCGTCGCTTTTCGGTCAGTACCCGTACTATTTACCGCGATATCCGAACCCTCGAAGGGGCAGGTATTCCCGTGGTCACCCAGGAGGGGAAAGGCTATGCCATGCTGGAAGGGTATCGACTAGCACCCATCATGTTTACCCGCGAGGAAGCCATTGCCCTACTCACGGCTGAAAAACTGGTTGCCCGGCTCACCGACGCGCCTACGGCTCAACTCAGTGGTGCCGCGATGGACAAGTTGCGGGCGGCATTACGGCGTGCCGACCGTGACCACCTCGAAACCCTCGACCCCTACATTCAGGTGATGGGGCCGGTGAGCCAGCCTGACCGTCCTAACGCCTACCAGCAGTTGTTAACGGCCATCATGGCGCAGCGGGTAGTGCATATGACCTATCAGGCCGCCGATACAGATGTGCCAGCCAATCGCGATATAGAACCCATCGGGCTTTACCTAAGCCAGCACTGGCACGTGGTGGCGTATTGTCGGCTGCGGCAAGCCTTCCGCAATTTTCGTCTCGACCGCGTCCTGCACCTAACCCTCAGCGACGATGTGTTTGCTTCTCGCCCTGAAACCGGATCGCCGGACCGCCTGCAACAATATTGGGTGGACGAGGCCAGGCAGAGGTCGAAAGAAAAGGTTGTTATTCAGTTTCAGGCGGCTAACGTACCGCCCGCGCTGGCCCAGCATGTACAGGATACCAAACATCAGTATGGCTGGGTGCGCGACGAACCCTTGCCCGATGGCCGTGTGGTGATGACGTTTTTAATTGGCACAATGGCCTACCTGGCTACCTGGTTATTACCCTACGCGGGTGCCGTTACCGTTGTCGAACCACCTGCTCTGTTGGATCACCTGCGCGAACAGGCCCAGCGGGCTTATGATTTTTTTGTTCGATCCAGTTCCAACTCGGTCAACTCGTTCGATCCAACTCAATGACCATTGTCTTTACTTTCCTTTCGTCAAAGGTGTATACATGGCTCACCTGGCTATCGGTCAGAACGTGACCATTCAAATCATTTATCAGTTGATGAACGCCTACATCAATTTGCCCGTCGGGCCTTACCTGAAACGAGACAGGCGTAACAACAGGGTTGATCTGTTGCCACTGACGAAGCCAATAGGCCCGCACCTGGTCATGACCATACACGTAGCCACCTTCCCAGCCGTTCGGCCAAGCCACATCATCGTGCATATGGACTAAAACGGCATCAAGATTCCGGGCGTTAAACTCCTGATATAGCTGATTGATAATCGATTGATAGTCCATGAGCGAACGTTAGAGCCTGTTTTTAGGTAGCCCAAAAGTAGAGCAGGTTCAGGATTGATGGGTCTCGGTGCAACTTGAGAATATATAAGATACACTTGAGACGATTCAGGACTACTTTACAAACGATTGACTTTTTGGCCTTACTTTGCATAACCTTAAACCGGGTTTATGCCAAATAGAATCACCGCCGATTTTCTGATTGTGGGGCAGGGCGTGGCTGGGTCAGTGCTGGCCTGGACCCTCGATCAGTTGGGGTGCCGGGTGATGGTGGCCGATGCGCCTGACCTGCCGTCGGCTTCGGGTGTGGCGGCTGGTATTGTGAATCCGCTCACGGGTCGCAAACTCGTTCGAACCTGGCGGGCCGATGATCTCTTTCCTTTTTTACATACCTTTTACCGCGAGGTGGAAGCGAAATGCTCCAGCTCGTTTTTTCACCCGCTGCCCATTTACCGACCTTATCGCTCGCTGGACGAAAAAGCGGATTACGAAGCCTTTACTGCTGATCCGTCGGTGCAAAAATATGTGAGTCAATCGGTTGATAATCAGGCATACAGATCAGTCATCTGCAATCCGTTCGGGGGGCTGGAAGTAACCCAGTCGGGATGGCTCACCATTCCCCACTTTGTGCAGTCGGTGCGGGCTTATTTTAAGGAGAAGAAACAATTTCAGGCAACGCAAATCAATGTCAACGACTTGACAATCAAGCCTGGGCAGGTGCAATGGAACGGTCTTTGCTTTCAGAAAATTGTGTTCTGCGACGGAACCCACAATCGGGAGAACCCCCTGTTCAACTGGTTGCCGTTTAACGTGGTGAAAGGCCAGATTCTGACAGCCCATGTCGATCATTACCCCATCAAGAACATCGTGAACCGGGGCGTGTTTATTTTGCCGGTAAATGACTCTACGATAAGAATTGGGGCTACATATAGCTGGCACGACGTAGATTGGGAAACAAGTGCCGATGGTCGGGCGTTTTTAGAGTCGAAGGTGCGTGAGGTTCTAACCATACCTTACACAATCATTGGCCAATCGGCGGGGATTCGTCCGGCTACAAAAGACCGGCGACCGTTCATCGGCATCCATCCGCAGCATCCATCCGTAGGTATATTTGGTGGCTTCGGGAGTAAAGGTGTCTCGCTGAGTCCGTATCTTGCCAATCAGTTTGCCCGACATTTACTGGAAGGCAAAGATTTAGATAGTGAAGTGAATATTCAACGTTGCCTTTCGTTATAGTGTAGCGTATTTATAAAACGGTTTATGCACAAGCAGTACATCCTTTTGTTGTGTCTCTGGGTTGGCACCCTGCTCAGTGCCAACGCGCAGAACTATCCTTCCCTCGAACAATTTGGGAAGAATCGAATCCAGTATCGGAACTTCAACTGGAAGATTATCCGCACGGCCAATTTCGAAATTTATTTCTATCAGGATGGCAACACGCTGGCCAACCTAACAGCGCAATACGCTGAGTCGGAGTTTGACCGGATCACCGAGCTGCTCGGTTACACGCCGTACAACCGCATCAAAATATTTCTGTATAATTCGCCACAGGAACTGGCCCAGAGCAACATTGGCATCAGTGTGGTGGGCGAGCTGGACAGCCGCGAAATCGACCTGGCCAAATCGCGACTAGAGATTGCATTCACCGGCGATCAGATCACGTTCAAAAAGCGGCTCATTCACGACGTGTCGATGCTGTTTGTGTATGACATGCTCTACGGCGGCAGTCTGAAAGATGCGCTCCAAAGTTCTTTATTGCTCACCCTGCCCGACTGGTTCATGCCCGGCATTGCTTCCTACATTGCTGAAGGCTATAGCGTGGATCTGGACGACTACATGCGCGATGCATCGGTGAGCCGCAGCATTCGGAAACCCAACCTGTTGCAGGGTCGCGATGCCGAGCGGGTTGGACACTCCATCTGGAACTACATTGCTCAGAAATATGGTCGGGATAATATATCGAACATACTAAACCTCACCCGAATTATTCGGAATGAGCAGAGCAGTATTCAAAGTACGCTGGGGGTTCCTTATGGCCGGTTCCTGCGCGAGTGGCGCGAATATTATGCCAATATGGCCAAAGCAACACCTTCGGCGGGCGGCTCCGACGATGCCACCATCTCTATTCGGCGGCCGGGACTCGAGCAGATTCTAAATGATGTCAAAATTAGTCCCGATAAGTCGCTGATTGCCTTTTCGACGGTTAACGATGGTAAGTTTAGTGTTGAAGTGTATAACACGGCGACCAAAAAACGCTACTCGGTTTTGCAGGGCGGCTACCGGCTCGATGGTCATGCCACCTTCACCAGCACCCCGCTGGTTGCCTGGCAGCGTGATAACAACCTGGTGGTGGCGACCGATGAAAACGGGAAGTCGTACCTATATATATATACCGACCTCGACAAGCGACCCAAACAGCGGTCCCGGCAAATTATAAACGGGCTGACACAAATTGTGAGCATTGATGCATCCGACGACGGGGGCAGCCTGGTGATGAGTGCGGACCGACGCGGACAGAACGATATTTTCCTGTATAGCATCAATCGGGGCAACTACGCTCAACTCACCAACGATCTTTACGACGACATTGATCCGGTGTTTGTGGGGCGGAGTTCGCGCGATATTGTTTTTGCGTCGAATCGCTCGGCGGATACGCTGGGCGTGGATAAAGGATCGTTTCGGACCATTCGGGACCGGTACTCCCTATTTCGGCACGAGGGGGGAGCGCGGGCAACCTCCGTTACCCGCCTGACCGACACCCTGACCAATGCAGTGCGGCCTATTGCCGGCAACGAGAATACCGTTTATTTCTTGGGAACAGCCAATGGCATTCAGAACCTGTATCGCCTGTCGGTAGGCGACAGCACGGCGGCCTCAACGGTGAGTCAGGTAACAGCCTTCCCGAGCAGCATCCGGCAATACGATTTGATTCCGGCCAATGGCGGGTTTGTCTATAGTGCGCTTCGAAATGGGGAAGTTTATCTTGGCTACCGCTCTCAATTGCCGTTGAACACCTCACAGACAACGGCACCTACCCAGCGCAATGTGTTGCTGGGCATCACCAACACACCAAAACCAGTGTCTCCGCCACCAGCCCGGACAGATACTACCCAGGCATCGGCCACCAGCCCGGCTACCTCCACCACGGCGGCTGTTCCCGGTCGGCTGGCTCTGGAACCCGGCGAAGTCGATACCGACAATTACCAGTTTGATCCGGAGGTGGTGAAAGCGGCTGAGTTTCGGCAACGCCGGAGTTCGGGCATTCCGCTGGCATCGGCCAGTTCGCCCATTCTGCGCAACCGCCGACGGGAGAACATCACCATTCGGGGGCCTTTCGATTATCGTGGTTTGTTCATTGCCAATGATGCCAGTTCATCGTGGCGCATCGACCCGATCCGGGGTTTTGGTTTTTCTCAGAACATCACCATGAATGATCTGTTGGAAAACCACATCATCAAAGCCGGTCTGTTCATCACGACCACCCTCCGCAACAGCGACCTGTTTGCCGAATACCATAACCTGACTAATCGAATCGACTTTGGTGTTCGGGTAGATCGTCAGACATTATATCTCGATAATGAGTCATTAAATCAGAAGTATCGCTACAACCGGGTGTCTTTATCGGCTTCGTATCCGATCTCAGTAACGACCCGTTTCACCGTTTCGCCGTTCTATGCGCTGACCCGCCGGATAGAGTTACTGAACATTTCTGAGGCCGACCGGACTTCTGATTATGCCGGCCTCCGGGGCGAGTTTGTGTATGACAACTCGAAAATCAACGGGATGAATATGATCGAAGGAACCCGTGCAAAAGTGAAATTTGAGAACTACGCGGGTATTCGTTCGTCATCGCAAAGCTTCCGCCGGTTGACCATCGACCTGCGCCATTACCAGAAAATTCACCGTGATCTGATGTTGGCTGTTCGCCTGTCAGTGAGTCAGTCGGGTGGGCCGGCTCCCAAGCAGAGTACACTCGGCGGGATGGAAAACTGGGTAGCTCCCCAGAAAGAACCAGTCGCGTCGAATCCGTTGCTGATTCCGAATGGACTGGTGCAATCGCGGGACGATTACCGGGATATTTTCTTCCTTGATTATGTGACGAACCTCCGTGGATTCCGGCTGGGCAAACTGACTGGGAATAGCCATATGCTGCTTAACGCAGAGCTGCGTTTGCCGCTGGTTAAGTATTTGTATCGAGGTAATATTACGTCTAATTTCTTGCGTAATCTTCAGTTGGTAGCCTTCTCCGATGTGGGCACTGCCTGGTCAGGACAGGGTCCATTTAACCGGCAAAATAACCTGAATACAGAGATCATTGGTGGCGGAAACCTACCGTTCCTAGCAACAGTAACAAACTTCAAAAACCCGTTCCTGATTGGTTACGGAGTCGGGGCACGGACCATGCTTTTGGGCTATTACGTAAAATTTGATTATGCCTGGGGTCTGGAGAATAACGTGGTGAACCCGGCCATTCCCTACCTCACGCTGGGCTACGATTTTTAAAATTCAGGAGTGGTTTAAATTCAGGCATTGGGTGATTGAGGCTGTTTGGCTTATCAATCACCCAATGCCTTTTTTTGTCAGTTCGTATGTGGCGAACACTACTGAAAAAAATAGAGAATTAAGTGATTTGTGACAACATGTGGCTATATTTGTGGGCTGATCAGTCTACGCTTTACTCGTTGATTGACTGGTGATCACGTCTGCCTTCGGCATATTCTCTCTCACTTTTCCTGTACTATCGGCTTAAAAGGTTACTTGCCTTTTGTTAGTGGATAATAGCGTACATTCAGCATATGATGTTATCTTGTTGAAAATTGGCTTATTTGGCATAGTTTTCGCTAAATGGCACAAATCACAAGAAATTAATTATTGCTGAACTGACGGTGCTGCTTAATAATGATTCTTAAATTATTAGGTTCGTTTTAACTAGGAAAATACCTTATTATCAAGTGTTTACAGCTTCTGAGGTGTTTTAAACTAATAGCCAAATGGTTTTGGCATAGTTTTAGATACTTCTGGAGTAGCAAAAAGTGCCAATTTTCGACAATGCCCAGTGTCGCCATAAGCGATTATTCTGGAATATTTGTTCGGGGGTCTTTGCGCAACCTTATATTCTGCCCCAAAATGAAGCAGCAGATGAATAATAAATCTACCTTATTGACTGAACACGGTGATACCCTACGCCGTCAGTCTGCCCGTAATGAATCACCACATGAGCCAAAGCAAATTGGTCAATGGTATCTGATGGTTGCCAAACTTATCAGAACACTGGTTCTGTTTGCCCGCTCCTGGGTCAATACGGCATCGCCCCCGTCTGGATGGGCGGTGCAACTGCCTAAGCAGCAAACGGGTCGAAGGCATGCTTCCCCAATTTATACCCGCTATGGGTTTGGTATGCGGGTTGATCCCCCCGACCGATTTCCCCCAAACTTTTCTGATCAATTACCGAATCAACTTTCTTTATCACGTTTACCAATGAATGAGCAACCTTTACTGAAGAACAGCATCAACCTAATTCGACTCCTCTGGCAGCAGTGCCGCCAGTGGGTTCGTTTTGGTACTGAGGCAGGGTCAGTCCGATGGGCCGAAGGTCCATACGGGTTCGCCGACGGCCCCCCTTCGAACTTGTCTGCTCATAAACCTGAGCAAATCAACCACCAGCGAACATTTCTAGGCTCGCTGGTGATGTCGTTCGCGCTTGTGTTCCTGGCTTTGGGGGCATCGGCTCAAACGGCAACAACCGACCTAATGGTCGATGCTGTTATCAGTAATGCTAACCCGGCCCCGAGTGGAGTCGTTACCTATACAGTTACTGTCACCAACAGCTCCACCACGGCGGCTACCAATGTCAGGCTGAAAGTGACTCTCCCTGCAGGCTATGTTTCGGCTACTTCGTATGTTGCTTCCACAGGGGCACCCAGTTATACGTTGGCTACCGGCGACTGGGCTATTGCTTCACTTTCAGCCAACAGTTCGTCGACCGTTCAGATTACTGCCACGGTACTTGAACGGGGTGTTGCGTTTTTAACAGCTGAAGTAACAGCGGCTGATCAATCGGACAGCGATTCAGTGCCCAACAATGGGAGCTACTTAGAGGATGATCTGGACAACGTTTGTTTTTCGGTACCGCTGCTTTTATATGCCGGTGAAGAATATACGGTTTCGGCCCCGGCCGGATTTTCTGGCGTTCAGTATTTCAAAGGAGCTAACCTGGTTGGTGGGCCTAATGTGCCAGCGACTGAGGCATCAATTGATGTCAACGGAAATCTGATTATTAAAAGTACGGGTACGTATTCGGTAGCTGCCTCCGTAAGTGGATGTCAGGCTACCAATTGTTGTAATATCCAGGTTGACCCAGGTCCACTGGCCAGCTTGGGTGATTATGTATGGTTAGACACTGATCGTGATGGTCAGCAAGGTACGGCTGCCTTGGAACCCCCCGTTCCAAGTGTAACCGTTCAGCTTTTCCAGCCTGGAAACACAACGGCTTTATCGACAACGGTCACGGATGGTAGCGGAAAGTATTTCTTCTCTGATCTTATTCCGGGCGAATATTATGTCGTCTTTACGGCTCCTACTGGATTTACCTACACAAATGCCAACGTTGGTTCTGATGTGACCGACAGCGATGCAAACCCCGTAACCGGACAAACACAGACGTACACGCTGAGTGGTGGCGAAAGCAACTCAACAGTGGATGCGGGTCTGGTGCCTGTTGCGGCTTCGTTGGGTGATCTGGTATTCTTAGATAATAATGGCAACGGTGTTCAGGACCCCGGCGAACCGGGTGTTCCGAATGTGACCGTTACCTTATATAGTAATGGATCGGCGGTTGCCACTACGACCACCTCGACTTCGGGTCTGTAC
>JANOCD010000042.1:0-18654 GCA_031411995.1 Cytophagales bacterium | reverse complement strand
CGCCATTGGCTGCATGGACTACGCTTCACAAGACCCGTTTTGCCAACAAACCGTTGGAATCAGGTACGTTAGTTTTTTACGATTACCCCGTCGGCCACAAACGTGAGGGCTTTTTCGGGTTCGGTGATTTTGGCGATTTCGGCCTTGCTTTTTCCCGCATCTTCGGCATAATGCTTCAGTTCGGCAACGGAAGTGGTGGTTTGCTGGGCGATGCCTTCAAACACAACCTCCTTGCCCACAATGTCTTTCGGAACAAAGAATCCGTAGTCTTTGAATGTCACGCGCATGGTTTGGCCGTCGGTAGTTTTCACCTTCATCCAGCAGCCTTTTACCTTACAAACCGATTCTACCGTTCCCTGTACTTTCGTGGGCATTTCGGGTTTGTCGCCAAGTTTGGCAACCAGTTCAGGAGCGGGAACAGCACCTTCTTCCGAGATTTTTTTGCCGTGAACACTTTGGGCATTGGCCGCTACGGCGAGGCCCAGCGATAGGGCAAGGATGAGTGTGTATTTCATTGTGAAATGCGATTTTAAAAGCAAAGATACTATTTTTTCCACTGCATGACATCCAGCACGTTAGGACAAAAATCATACTCAGCCGGGTCATTGGAGCCGATCAAAAGCAACTGATCGGGTTGGAGGAGTTGCACCTGTTCGTGATACCAGGCCGCGCCCTGCCGGTCGAGGTTGCTGGTTGGTTCGTCGAGGATCACGAGTGGCACATCGGAGAAAAAAGCCAGTCCGAGTTTAACCCGCTGTTTCATACCCGACGAGAAAAATTTGATTTCTTTGGCCATCGCATGGCTTAGGCGCATCCGGTCGGCGGCTTCCTCATTGCTTAAATTCGCTTTGAAGGGCTTAAACTGAACATGAAACGCCAGCATTTCGCTGAGGGTCAGTTCCTCAATTAGTTCCAGATACGGGGCCGCAATCACCACCTGCCGGAACCAGTCGTCGGAGCTGATGGTTTTGCCGTTACCTGAGAAGGTTAGTGTGCCTTCGGTGGTGGGGAGTGCGCCCGACAGCAGTTGTAACAGGGTCGATTTCCCGCTGCCATTTGGCCCAACAAAGGTATAACTGTTGGCCATGTCGGTAGGGGAGAGATGGCTCGTCAGCGTGAGGTCGAGGTGCCTGAAAACCCATTCACGCCGATATTTTTTGCCAACATCACTGGCCATAAGCTGAATCATACCGCAAAGGTAGCGGCCATTTTGTATCTTGCGTATTCTAATGATCTACGACAATCACAATCGCCCCATACAGTACGTCCGGCTGGCTGTAACCGACCGTTGCAACCTTCGTTGTTTTTACTGTATGCCCGAAGAAGGTATCAAATATCTGCCTAAAAACCAGCTACTTACTTACGAGGAAATGCTACGGATTTGCCGGATTCTGGCCGATCTGGGTGTGTCGAAAGTACGAATTACGGGTGGAGAACCCTTCGTGCGAAATGGCCTGATGGATTTCATGCAGAACCTGAGTCGTATTCCCGGCATAAATGAGCTGGCCATGACCACCAACGGCGTGCTAACGGCTCCGCACATCAACGAACTCGCCGACCTCGGTCTGCGGTCGGTGAACCTCAGCATCGACACGCTCGACCGCGCCCGCTTCCACCAAATCACCCGGCGCGACGAACTCCCCGCCGTGCTGAACACTTTAAATAAACTGCTGGAAGCCAATATTTCCGTGAAAATCAATGCGGTGGTGATGGATGGCCAAAACACCGACGACATTGGCCCCCTTGCTGAACTCTCGCGACGGCCCGGCGTGTCGGTGCGGTTTATCGAAGAAATGCCGTTCAATGGCGAAGGCACGCATTACCCCGTTCTTCACTGGACGCACAAGCGTATTCTGAACGAGTTGCAATCGCTGTATCCGGGTCTCCAAAAGATACAGGATGGCCCCTTTTCGACCTCCTACGATTACCAGATTCCGGGTTATCCCGGTAACATCGGCATCATTGCGGCCTTTAGCCGGACGTTTTGCGGCACTTGCAACCGAATTCGCATGACCGCTCAGGGAACCCTTAAAACCTGCCTTTACGACAATGGCGTGCTCGATGTTCGTGCGCTGCTTCGCTCTGGCGCAACGGACAATGAAGTAAGAGCCGCTTTTCTGAAAGCCTTTTCGCACCGCCCGGCCAACGGTTTCGAGGCCGAACGCGAGCGCGGCCCGGTTACGGAGTCGATGTCAACAATTGGGGGGTAGAGAAGATAATTTTGCTCTTTATCAGTACGCTTTTTGCTTTTTCTGTTGTTATATTGCTGAATCATAAATACGATCTACCAATGTTGCGACAAATAACCTACACAAGCAGCCTTCCCGAAACGACTGTTCGGCAACTGACAGAATACACCAAACGGATTGGCAAGCCCAAAAACGAAGTAATAGAACTTGCGCTCAGTGAATTTTTCGACCGTCAGAAGCGGCAGGAATTTATCGACGGGTTTAAGCGTGCCCAGCAAGACCCTGAGATTGCAGAAATGGCCGAAGAGGGAATGGACGATTACCTGAACCAACTCGGTCAATAATGAAGCAGGGAGACATTTATTGGACTGACTTAAACCCCTCGCAGGGCAGCGAACAGGCAGGTGTTCGGCCTGTTGTTATAGTCAGTGGCAACGCCATGAATGACAACTTTAGCGTGGTTATTGGTTGCCCGGTATCTTCCAGAATCAAACACTTACCGGGCTGCGTAATTCTTAATAAAGATAGTCTTAATAATTTAACTTCTGATTCAGAGGTAATTACGTTTCAAATACGGGCTGTTGCAAAGCAACGCCTGAGAGGAAAGCTCGGCGAAGTCACTAAAGAGCAGTTGAAGGCGATCCGCCAGGGACTGGACGATGTGCTAATGTATTAATCAACTATTTTCAGGCGTAGGGCGAGCCTTTTCTAGTTAGGTACTGCCCAATGTTGACGATAATCCCGTCCATAATCTGGACATCTTTGTGCCAGTCTTTTATCAGCCAATCGGTATCGCCTGCCGTGGCAATGGTCACTTTTTTGGCATCGGTTGTAACCCAGATCACCTTTTCGACCCCAAAACTGAGCAGTTTTTGCGTTTTTTGAAATATATAATTACCGGGAGTTATATCGGTGGGGTCAGCTGTGATGTCCACTTCAATGACAATTTTGGGCGGCACATCAGCATAGTTCTGGTTGATAGCGGTAATGGGCAGCGTCGCATTATCAAAAATCAAGACATCTCCCGCCAGATTATTGCGCCTGTCGAGGTGTAATCCCGTCTCGCTTGACAGGATTGTAAACTCATCTTCGCTGAGATTTTTAAACAGCACACGTTGAAAATACGCAACGATAAACGACTGTAATGTACTTGATCCCATAATTTCCGAAAATGTCTTTTCTCCTGACATTACCTCTCTAAAGCCTTTGTAATAGATTGGCTTGCCATCTATAAGCTCATAGACGAGGTAATCAGGCACTTTCAGTCGGGGTTTTCTGCGTTCTATACTACTCTTGGTTGCTACCATGTCAATGTTTTTACCAAAGGTTGAATATAACGAACATAACTGGACGCTCACTCACTCAACACAAAAATGTCCTTGGTGTTTCGGCCCAGCCCGTCGTAATCTAAGCCATAGCCGACCACAAAGCGGTTCTCGATTTCAAAACCTACGTAGTTCAGTTGAAGCTGCCGTTGCAGGGCTTCGGGTTTGAAAAGCAGCGTAGCCACGGTGAGCGAAGCGGGCCGCGATTCGCGGAGTTGGTCGCACACATCGCCGAGGGTCAGGCCAGTGTCCACAATATCTTCAACCACAATTATATCGCGGTCGGTGATGGGTTCCGAAAGGCCCAAAAGTTGCCTTACTTGCCCCGTGGAGGCTGTTTTCTGGTAGGATGACACCCGCAAAAATGTGATCTCGCAGGGCATGGTAAGTTGCTTGAACAGGTCAGCCGCAAATAACACCGCCCCGTTCAGCACCACCACCATCAAGGGCTTTTTGTCGTGATAATCGCGGTTGATTTGGGTGGCTAATTCGGCAACGCGCTGCTGAATGTCGTGGGCCGCAATAAACGGCACGAAGGTTTTGTCGTGGATTGTTAGCATCGCGCAAAGATAAACAATCCGCGTTCCCATCATTACCCAATAGCCGAATCCAAAAACGCATTTTTGAACTTGCCGGTTGGGTCATATTGGGCCATCAACGCCTTGAACTCCGCCAGTTTCTGAATCCGCGATTGCAACACAGCCGGTGCCATCGTGAACAACTTGCCCCAATGCGGCCGGGCATTAAACGGCGACAGCTTTTCCTCGATCTGCGGGAGCAACTTCTGAACGGCTTCCCACTCCGGTTTCCACGTAAAGTGAATCGCCACGCAGGTGTGGTTGTAATGCGGACTCATCCAGAACGTGTCGGCGGCAATTGTCCTGATTTCGGAAATGAATAAATGGGGCGTTATCTGATCTTTTAGCGTTGCTATAGCCATCATGGCCTCGTAGGCATTCTCAATTGGCAAGAAGAACTCCGACTGCAACTCCTTGCCGCTGCTGGGTGTGAAGCCCATTTTGAAGTGCGGCAACCGTTCATACCACGGCCCCGGAACGCCCATTTGCTCGGTGCAGTTTTCGGCAGAGTGATCGTCGAGCGGGTGCATGTTCTGGGTGGCGAGTTTGGCCCCGTAAAATTCGGGAGCGAGTTTCACCGGTGCGGTGCTATTGCCCTCGATCTTACTTTTGATCCAAACCTGGTTGACGCGCTCCTTTTGCCAGTCGGTGAAGAGGCTGACACTGTAGCCGCTGCCCATGATTGTCTCAAAATTGGTTGCTAAGGCCGACACAGGCAGATTTCGATACACGGCCTGCTGCATCATAAATGTAGGCTGCACGTTCAGCGTCACTTTTGTAACAACGCCCAACGCTCCCAAACCCACCACGGCCCCGTCGAACGCATCGGGGTTCTGCGCCCGTGAGAGCGTGACTAATTCGCCCGCGCCATTCACAAACTCGATGGCCGTGACCGCCGTAGCCAAATTGCCATTTTTAATACCCGACCCGTGCGTAGCCGTGGCGCAGGCACCCGCCACCGAAATGTGGGGCAACGAAGCCAAATTATGGAGCGAGTAGCCGCTTTGGTGAAGCATTTCGCAGAAGTCGCCATAGCGTCGGCTTCCCTCCACCGTGATGGTATTATTCACTTTGTCTAAAGTCGTTACCCTCTCCATATCCTTGAGAGAAAGTTGCTCCACAGTGCTGTCGGCAATGGCATTGAAGGAGTGACGGCTACCCAACGCCCTGATTTTGTCGGCCTTTCGAACCACTTCCTGCACCTCGGCAACTGTTTTTGGGTAGCTCACATTGCCGGTGCTGTAGGTCAGGTTTTCGGCCCAGTTGGTGAGCGGTTTCTGCTCGTCGCGGCAGGAGATGAGGGGAGAGAACATAGTGCTGGCGAGCAGGGCCGAGGAGGTTTTCAGAAAGGTACGTTTGTTCATAGCAGGCTTAAGTTAAGGATAGACCAATATTACCGAGGAAAATTGTATTTACCACGGTCGGTATGGTCAAATCAGTCTATGCCTGCCCCGGTACTGCTCCAGAAAGCTATCCCGATACACCGCTCCGAATGGAATCTCTTCGTCGCCAAGATAGACATTGGTCGAATCGAACGCGGTGATGTAGGTGGTGTTGACCAGAAATGACTTACTGACCCGCAAAAACTGGGCTGTTGGCAGGTGTTGGCTTACTGTTTTGATATTCATGGCCGTGATCAGCTTTTTGTCCTTGGTATGGATAATCACGTAGTCTTTTAAACCCTTGATAAACAGCACATCGCTAAACATTACCTTGTGATATCGGCGGTCGGCCCGCACAAAAAAATGGTCGCTGTGTACACTGTCGTCCTGCCGCTGAACCTCCTGCAATAGCCGCCGGTAGTGGTCTGCTTTTTGAATTGCCTTTTCCAGCCGCGCCCGGCGAATCGGTTTCAGTAAATAATCAACGGCATCCAGCTCGTAACTATCGAGGGCAAACTGTGGATAGGCGGTCGTGAAAATCAGGAGCGGTCGGGTAGTCAGCGAGCGTGCAAAGTCAAGTCCGTTCAGTTCGGGCATTTGAATATCCAGCAGGAGCAAGTCCACCGGGTTGATTGTCAGAAATTCACCAGCTTCGCGGGCATTGCTAAATGCGCCCAGCACCGTTAGGGTCGGGATTTGCCCGATCAGATCGGCCAGCCCTTCGCGGGCCAGTGGTTCATCGTCAATCAAGATGCAGGTCATAGCTGTAGTGCCAATCTTACCGAAAACTGCGTGTCGGTGTTTGTCAGTGTTAAAGTGTGTTGGTTCGGGTAGAGCAAGTGCAACCGACGCTGGCTATTTTTTAGCCCAATGCCTCCTGGCGAAGCAGTCGATGGCCGCGCTGACTTGGAATTTTGGGCCTGAAACACCAACTTCCCCCCCTCTTCGGCAACCCACAGATGAACGAAAGAAGGCCCCTCTGCAACGGCGCTGTGTTTGATCGCGTTTTCGACAAACGGCATAAACAAAAAAGGGGCTACGGTTTGCGGTCCAATGGTTGGGCCAAGGGTGATGGTAAACGTGAACTGATCCCGGCGGATGCTTTCCAGCATGAGCAGTTGCCGAATATTGTCGATGTCGCGGGTCACTATCACCAACTCCCGGTTGCTTTCATACAGTTGGTAGCGCAGGATGTCAGACAGCGCGAACAGAATTTGGGAGGCTTTTTCGGGGTCTTTTCGGGTGAGTATTTCCAGATTGTTGAGCGTATTGAACAGGAAATGCGGGTTTATCTGACTTTTTAACTGGGTTAGTTCCTCGTGAAGATGGCGGGTTTCCAATTCAGCCATCCGCCGAATATCGCCTATCCACCGCCTGAATACCTGCAAGCCCGTTGTAGCTCCGATAAATACCAGCGGCAACAGGATTGTCTCTAAGAAATTGACCAGCGAAAACGTCGTTGGGTAATCAATCATCAACTGGCCACGGGGAGCAATCAGGATACAGGCGACGAGGAACAGCCAGAAAACAACGACCAACGCCACCACGGCACCCGCATAACCCACTAACTTCCCCGGCCACAGCAGCCGGGGCACCAGCACGTAGAGATTGGTATAAACCAGTGTCAGCATCAACACAAACAGGCTGCTGTTAACGGCTAAGGCCCAGTTGAAGCCCAACTCAACCCGACCTTCCGTATAGGCACCAACAAACTGAAAGCCAATAACTCCGATTAGCAGGGCATTACGCAGCACCCGGTAAAGCCGTTCACTACTGAGAACGAACCGGGCTATCGGATGCTCGCCATCAGGGAAGTCGGGTGGTTGAGACATAGTTTTTGCAAACGGGCTTTAAGAGTCAGAATCGGGTTGATGAATCTGACTCCTAAAGGTAATGGCGGGTTTGGTTATTGAGCCGCCCCAAGCTGAATGAGCGATAATTCCAGGTCGATCAGGCGTTGATAGCCCTGCTCCGAAGCGATGTCTTCATTGGTAAAAATAATGGCTCCGGCGCGGCTTACCGGATCGAAAAACATGAGTGTAAAAACACCCTGCTCGCCCCCCGCATGACCGAACACCTGAGCGGGTAAACCCTGCGCGGGCGATGCCCCCACATCGGCGGGGCTTACATAGCCCCAAACCAGCCCTTGCCGTTCGGCACCGGGCAAGGTTGGGTATTGAATACGCTCCAGTTCGGCCACGCTGGTTACGCTCAACACGCGCTTGCCATTGAAAACTCCTCCCAGCATTATGGCCCGCAGGAATTTAGAGAGATCGTTGACCGTGGTTCTCAATCCTCCATTCGGATAGTCGGCGAAGGTATAGTGTCCGTAGGGTTTATTCTTGTCGGTGTAGGGCATGGCCAGTTCAGCCGCTGGCAGATCGCGTAGCCGCCAGCTTGTTTTGGTCATGCCCAACGGCCCGAAAATCATTTCGTTCGTGTATTGATCGAAGGGCTTTTTGGCAACAGCCTCAACCACATAACCTAACAGGGCAATGCCGAGGTTTGTGTACTCGTACTGCCCGCCCGGATTCCCCGACCCAAACGAATTGGGGCTGTAGTAGGTGCCTCCGGGAACGAAGAAAGCGCGGGCGAAATCGGCCAGAGAGAGCGTCGGATCCCCTCCGAATGTGTACAGCGCGGGATTGGCTACCTGCTCATAATGGGCATCGACAATGGTAGCGGTATGGGTCATCAGATGCCGGCAGGTGATGGTGGCGTTGGGGTTCTTCGGATTGGTCAGTTTAAAGGGCAGGTAGTTGTTAATGTCGGTGTCTAAACCAAGTTTTCCCTGCTCTACCAACTGCATGACGGCCATACCGGTTATGGTTTTAGAGATCGACGCAATCAGAAATATCGATTCGTTGGTTGCAGGCTGTTTGGTTTCCTGATTGACGAATCCGTAGCCTTTGGAAAAGACCAGCTTGTCGTTTTTGACCACGGCCACCGACAGGCCCATGAGTCCTTCTTTCTTCAGTATATCGTTGATTGCTGCGTCGGCCTCCTCAACAGACGCGGCAGGGTTTGTTGGTAGCTGGTCTTTCTGACAGGCGGAAAACAGCGTCAGGAAACAGCCCACTAACAGGGAAAGATGGATGGTTATTCGGTTCATGGCAAAACAGTTTGTTTATGTTCTACACAAAACTACCCGCTTGATTGGCGACGAAGCGTAAGATTATACCAAGTCCGCTGCTATTTATACCAAACATGTCTGAGAGGTAGTTTCAACCAAAAAATGGGGTCAAAGCAAACGGACTTGGGGTGTTCTGCGTTGATTAATAGGAACGCGGATTGAGCGGATTCAACGGGTTTCAACGAATTTTTTGATTCACACGATAAAAGATCCGTTTTAATCCGCCCCATCCGTTCAATCCGCGTTCCCATCCAAAAAGCAAAATCAGTGAACAAAAAAATTAGTTGGCTAACGGTTGTGATCCTGCTCTTCGCCACGCTTGCGAAGGCGCAGCTCTACGACCCCTCTGCGTTCGATAAAAAATATGATGGCCTGCTGAAACACCCCGGCGTGCAGTTAGAGTCGGCAGAGGCAATCAATCAGTTGTACAATTACAAATTCTACGAAGCCGACAAGGAGTTCCGGTGGTTGAGGGTCCGCTACCCCAAACACCCCATGCCCTATTTTCTAATGGGACTGGCCGAGTGGTGGAAAATCGTGCCCGACATCGACGTGACCGACTACGACGACCGCTGTCTGGCCCTGATGGACACCACCATTATTTTGGCCGAACAACTCTACGACAACAGCGAAAACAAGGTTGAACCGTCGTTCTTTCTGGCAGCCGCCTACGCTTTCAAAGGGCGACTCTATGCCGAGCGGAAAAAATGGACGAAGGCTACGTTTGCCGGGAAAAGTGCCCTTAAATATTTCGAAAAGTGCAAAGGGAATGGCGACGTTAACCCCGAACTGTTGTTTGGCGATGGGTTGTATAATTATTATGCCCAATGGATTCCGCAGAATTATCCGTTACTGAAACCAATTCTGATGCTGTTTCCAAAAGGCAACAAAACCCTTGGTATCAAGCAGTTAGAAAAAAATGCCAATAATGCATTTTATACCCGAACGGAGGCCCGGTATTTCCTGCTCCAAATGTATAGCATGGAAAACCAGTACGAAAAAGCCTACGACATGGCCAAGTACATGCATCAGCAATACCCCGATAACCCGTTTTTTGAGCGGTATTATGCCCGTTCAGCCTTTGTGCGGGGGTATCTGAACGAGGCCGAAAACGTGTCGAAGAGCCTTCTCGAAAAAATTAACCAGGCCAAAGCGGGCTACGAACCTGTGAGTGGGCGGACGGCGACTTATATTCTGGCCTATGTAAACCAGAACTTCCACCACAACCTGCCTGTTGCCAAGGAGTATTATCAGAAGTCGATTGATTTTGCCCGGCAGACTAAAGCAACCAACGCGGGCTATTACTGGGCCTCGCTGCTAAACCTCGGCAAAATTGCCGATAGCGAAAAAAACTACGACCTTGCCCGCGATTATTACAAACAGGTAGTTGATGCAGCCGACCGCAAATCGGCGCAACACAAAGAGGCCGAAAAAGCCCTGAAAGACCAGAAAAAATCCCGTCGCGACGAGCGGAGGAAGAGAAATTAATGCGCAAATACGGAATTCACCTTCTTTTATTCGTTATTACCCTCATCACCACCACCTTAGCGGGTGCTGAGTGGATGTTTGGGCGGTCGTTTATTCCCACATCGTGGCTTACGGATGACCCCGAATTAATCAAAAAAATAGTGCCAATGGGTTGGAACGAATTCTGGGCAGGTTTCCAGTATTCCGGGCCGTTTCTGGCCATTCTGACGGTGCATGAATTTGGGCATTATTTCACGGCCAAATACAACAAAGTGCGGGTGAGCTTGCCCTATTACATTCCACTTTGGTTTGGCAGCTCAGGCATTGGCACAATGGGCGCGTTCATCCGTATTCAGGACTACATTAACAGCCGCCGGAAATACTTCGATATCGGCGTGGCCGGGCCATTAGCGGGGTTTGTGCTGGCTCTGATTGTGTTGTGGTATGGGTTTACGCACCTCCCCGACCCCCGGTTCATTTTCTCGATTCACCCCGAATACCAGAAATACGGCCTCGACTACGGCAAATATGTCTATAAAAACCTGCCTGAAGGCAGCACCATCGCCTTTGGTGATAACCTGCTGTTCTGGTTTTTCAAGACCTACGTGGCCGATGCCTCTCGTTTGCCACACGCCTACGAGATGATTCATTACCCCTATTTGCTGGCGGGATTTCTGGCTCTCTTTTTCACCTCGCTCAACCTTATTCCCATTGGCCAACTCGACGGGGGACATGTGCTCTACGCGCTCATTGGTCGCGATTGGTTCCGGCGATTGGCCCCGGTTCTGTTTGTTGGTTTTGCCTTTTATGCGGGTTTAGGCTGGTTCACGGTTGCTGAGTTTAATTTGGTGAAGGACGAAGATTTTTTGGCCAAACTCGCCAATCTGGCTCTGTACGTGTTCTTTTTGTCGATCTGTTTCTCACGTATTTCTGAGACGAACAAGACCACTGCCTGGCTGCTGGCCTTGTCGGTTGTGGTTGTGCAACTGGGCCTGTCGTATGTTTTCCCCGATTTGAAAGGTTACCCCGGCTTTTTTGCTTTTATCTTTATCCTGGGCCGTTTCCTTGGTGTTTACCACCCCGAAACCGAATTGCAGGAACCATTGGACACCAAGCGAAAAGTGCTTGGCTGGCTGGCATTGGCCATTTTTGTTGTCAGCTTCAGTCCGCAACCGTTTATTTTCTGAATGCCTGAATGGGTGGGTCGTTAAGTTCAGTCGATTCTGCCCCCAGCCCCCTGAAGGGGGCTCGGGGGCTAACTCAGCCAAACGTAGGTCTATATCTACCCCAAGATTTTTTGACATTTTTTCTGCTGGGATTCCAACTGTTGGGCGGGGATTGGGGTCTATACAAAAACGACAAAGACCATGAAATTCCTCGCATTTATCGGGCTGCTTGCCCTAACCATGAGCTGCAAAGACCAAGCCATTGATGGGCAATATACCATTGACGAAGGCCAAACGGCGACCATTACCAAAGACGGACAGGCTACTCTGACAGTTAGTACGATTCAGAATAGCCTGTGTCCTGCCAATGCAAACTGTATTCGGGGAGGGGAGGTTTTGGTTGATGTAGTAGCCACGCAAAATGGCAGCCCGGTGACAGCTTCACTGTGCATAGGTCCTGACTGTCAGACTCTTCAGAAAGGCAAGCCTGCCAAAACAACGCTTACCGTTGGGGGCCGTTCCTGGACAATCGAACTGGTGAATGCCTTGACCACCACTCCCGAAAAAGCAGTGGTTAAAATACAAATTCAATAACTTTACCGCAGTCCGCCCATCTGCACCATCTGGAGGCTTTCGATGGCTTGCCGTTGGTTATATTCGTTGGCCATTGAGCGGGCATTGATCAGGTCGACAATGGTGCCAATGCCGCACAGGCCGAGCGTGAGGAAATACAGAATTCCCATGCCGATTTGCCCCAGAATGAAGCGGTGAATGCCCGCAAAACCAACAAATCCAGCAAGAGCCACGATCAGGATGGTTTGCCTATCTTTGCGTTTGGTGCGGTATAAATACGCGAACTGCTGAAGCTGTTCAGGTGTCAGGTCGCGGGTGATGGTCTGCACGTAATTCAGCTCATCGGGCTGCATATCGGGCAGAAACATGAGGGGGTTTGACTGGGGGTTCATGGCGTTATTTTGTGAACTAATGGCCTAAAGGTGAGGAGTTGACGCATTCGGTTCAACAAAATCAGGAGGGCCGGAATAGTGAGCGGATGACTGGCCCAGGACTCGGCCAAACGGCCATGAAACAAATGACTGATGCCATGCCCCAGCCCGCAACCGGGGCAGTGCGGCAAGCCCACTGCCCGGAACACGCACACCGAATAATGGGCAGATTCTACCTCCGTTAAACCAAGCCATAGCAAACCACCCGTCCAAACGGCAACTTCAAGATAACGGGAAAAACGCGGGCTTATAGTCATGGCTGGTCATGGGTAGGTCAAGCAAAAAATGACAACGAATGCCGCGAAGCTACTGACAAAAAATTTACAACCAGGGTCGCCGTGTTTTGAACGACCGTTTCAGGCCAAGTACAAGCAATACCGCTCCAATCAGGCCAAAAACCAGGGCGAGTTGTCCTAACCCTAAAATGGCAAAGAGAACGGCAAACCCAACCACAAAAACGGCTGATTTTAATTTCCAGTCGATGCGTTGCCACCAGTTCAGTTCCTGGCGCAGGGGTAAACCTAACGACTCCCGAATTCGGTTGCCTAACCGCAATTGACTTTTGGCTTTTGGCCTCGGACGGGGTTGCTCGGTTGCTGGTTGAGCCGACTGATGAAGAAGCGTTTCTATTCGTTTTATCCGGCGTGAAACCGGTGCGTGTGCCGGTTCGGCGGGGTAAGGGAGTAAACTGACCAGCGCGACATCAAGGGCATCTGAGACAGAAACTGTCGAGTCGATTTGTTTGTCAATGAATTGGCTTTCAGCGACAAGGCTGGTTTTGGCCGTATCGACCAGAGTACTTTTGAGTGGAGACTGGAACCGGGGAGATGGTGTGCGCTGAACTAGGGCATAGGGCCGGTGACAGGCATTGAACAAAACAACAAAAAGGAAGCCGCTGAGTAGCAGGAATGGGTTTCTCATGAAGGGAAGCACGGATTATGAACGCGCAAAAATCGTACATAGAACGATTCCAAAGGACAGAATCGTGTATTTTGTGCAGAATGTATCGGGGCTGCATTGTACATAATACAGGTAAAGCCACTACGCGGTTTGCTTTCTGATACCAAACCCCTTTCGCTTTTATGAAACATACAGCTTCTCAATCACGGCGACAATTTCTGGCCTCGGTTGGTGGTGCCGCCCTCACCATTCCCACCCTGACCGATGCCTGGGGACGGCCCCTGCAACAAGCTCGTAAGCTGGGCGTTGCGCTAGTCGGCCTTGGCAGTTATAGCAAGAATCAGTTGGCTCCGGCTCTGCAACTCACGCAAAACTGTCGGCTGGCGGGCATTGTGACGGGGACACCCGCCAAAGCGGAGGAGTGGACTAAAAAGTATAACATTCCCCAAACAAACGTCTACGATTATAAAACCTTCGACCGCATTATCGACAATAAGGACATTGACGTGATCTACGTGGTGTTGCCCAACTCCATGCACGCTGAATATGTGGTTCGGGCAGCTCAGGCCGGTAAGCACGTTATCTGCGAGAAACCAATGGCTATTACCGAAGCTGATTGCCAGCGCATGATTGATGCCTGCAAAAAAGCAAACCGGCAACTGGCAATCGGTTACCGCCTTCATTATGAGCCATTCACTAAAGAAGTAATGCGCCTGGGTCAGGAAAAAGTCTTTGGAGCCGTGAAGTTTATGGAGAGCAGCGATGGTTTCCGCATCGGCGACCCCACGCAGTGGCGCATGAAAAAAGCCATGGCGGGCGGTGGACCACTGATGGATGTGGGTATTTATGCCATCCAGGGGGCGCGGTACGTAACGGGAGAAGAACCCATCTCGGTAACGGCGCAATTATCGCCCAAAACCGAACCCGAAAAGTTCAAAGAAGTAGAAGAGACCCTTTTCTGGCAATTCCGCTTTCCAAGCGGGGCCGTTTGTAATTCAACCACCAGCTACACGGCGGGTGTTGAACGGCTTTATGCCTCCTGCGAAAAAGGCTGGTTCGAGTTGTCGCCCGCTTTTGGATATGGTCCCCTCAAAGGGCGTACCAGCAAGGGACCCATCGAGCAACCCATTGTGAACCATCAGGCCACCCACATGGATGCTGTTTGCAAAGACCTGATAGACGGGAAAACCCTCCCCGATCATATCACCGGCGCAGAAGGCAAGCGCGACGTGCGGCTCTTACAGGCCATCTATCGGGCCGCCGAAACAGGGAAAGTGGTGGATTTGAAATAACGTGTAATGCGTAATGATGAATGCGTAATGGATGCCTCGAAAGCGTTTTTCAAGCGGCATTACGCATTCATCATTATGCATTAATTAATATGCCGTTTTGCTCTTCTCCGCGTCCAGATCATTGTATTTACGATCTAAACCATCAGTCGATTTAACTTCCGAGCGGTCGGTGTTTTTGCCGGTCATCTCCTCGGCTTTTACACCACTTTCGTCTAGTGTCGAACGGGGTTGGCTCATCATTTGGGCCGATTCCTGGGGCCGTTCGCCGGGCTGATAAGAAGAGTCTTTATTGCCCTTCACATCATAGGGGTGCGACGAATCGCCGGTTTCGGGTTGATCGTCCATTCCCTCATCTTCGGAGCCTGCGGCTACTCCCTCAGGGCCGGCGGCCATTCCTTCATATTGCGTACCCGGTACGGCTTTCCCCGGTTCCATGTCCTCGTTGGTGATCGGTAACTGATCGGCAGGGCTTGGTGCGATCATAGCCGTAAACGACAGCTTATTGTTAGCGGACCAATTTGTTACGTCGTTTCTGTTGCCATACTGAAAACCAATCTGATGCGACCGATCTGGTTCGCCCGGCTCCTGAATTTCGGGCTGGGCTGGCACTGGCTGACCGGGCAATGGTGCGATTTCGGGAATTGTGTCCGGCGACATCGGCGGGGTTGGCGTGTCGGGGCCTGCGGGAACGGGATTGTTTGGATCGGGCGTGGAGGGCAATGTTGGTACCATATCGGCACTAACTGAAAAGCTGCTGGTAGCCGTCGATTTCATATCCTCACCATTCGCTTGTATGCGGTCATTCGGCGTACTGTCATTGGCTTGACTGGCTGTAATATCAGCTTCGGCAATGGCAGATTCCGGCATAACGCTCGGTTCGGCATCATCGCCTGCGCGGAGCGCTGCATCCGAGTTTTCGTAAGTTTTTTCGGTGAATCCCTGGAGGCTTCGTTCTTCGTCGCTACTGTAGCGATTGCGGAGTTGTTCGTCCATTACATCATCTTCGGTATCGCCCATTGGGGTGAGTTTACCATCGACTAATTTAACCATGTTGGTTTCTGCCTGATCGGCTCCGAACATGGTTTCTGCGTTTTCGTTAGAGACCAAATTGGCCTGTTGTGCACCGTCGGAAAGGGCTGATGAGTTTGCCATAACAATTGAGTTGGTTTTGTCGAGCTGGTTTTTACCAGTACTGTATGCTATAAACCCTACCCGTTAGTAAAGGTTTTCGGGACACCAAAGTCCAACTGGCATTGATTTTGCTCTGTGTCTATTATAACAGACACAAGCTATTTAAAATCAATGAGTTACTTATGAGACGCTTTTACTTTGTTGCGCTTTTACTGATGAGTTTCCTGTCGTCATATGCCCAGAAAGGGTTTATTTTACAGCATCAGCCTAAAAATGGATTCGTCACCATCAACGGTGGTGTGAGCTTACCCGTTGGCAAGTTTGCCGAGTGTTCCACCCGCGACGAACAGGCTGGTTTAGCCAGTCAGGGCACCATGGCCAGTTTGTCGGCTGGTTATCGGGTGGTGGGTCCGGTGGGTTTGATGATTCGGGGCGAAGTGTTCCGTAACCACATTCAGGAGGAAGCGTTGCTCGACGGACTCTACCGCGCTCAGGGCGATAAATGGACGGCAAACGCTGGTTACTGGGCCGTAACGAGCATCACCGCCGGTCCGTATGTAAACATTCCTCTCGGTCGCTGGACCATGCAACTTCGGGCAACTGCCGGTCGGGCAACGGGGGTTTGTCCCAGCACCAGCCTTCGCGGGCGGTTCCTGGATATTCCGATGAGTATCGAAACAGCCGAAGCCCGCTCGGTGACCCGTTCCTACAATGGTGGTCTGACGCTCCGATACCGACTGGGACGAAGCATCGCCCTGCAACTCAACTCCGATTATACCCGCGCCGATTTCACGTTTCAGGATATGAAAACGGCCACCAGTACCGGCAACGGGCAGGGACAAACCAATATCATGACGAGTTTCAAACCCATCAGCGTTGTTAATCTTTCGGCAGGTATCACCATATTGTTCGGAAACCGGCAGCGGGTTTTTTAGAGCCAATAGGAACAACCGATTGAGATGAGTAGGCCACGTTTAGCGACGTGGCTTTTTTTGTACATTGACGTGCCAAAAAAATGTAAATTGGCGCATTCTTACTCCTAAAATTCCTGCAAATCACTATGAAACGATCACTCATTGCACTGCTCCTTGTACCCGCCCTGTGTTTCCAGACTATGGCTCAGGATACACCCACGGCCAAGCAGATTATGGACAAGTATGTGGCTGCCATTGGCGGCAAAGAATTCCTGTCCACCATCACCGATATGCGCGTTGACATGTCCGCTGAGTTCAATGGCAATCCTATCCTGGTCACGCGCAAGATGAAAGCCCCCAACAAGTTTGTGCAGGTGATCAACGCCAACGGCATGGAGATGATGCGAATGACGGGCAATGGCAGCAAAATTGTGATGGGAGGCATGCAGGGGAGCCGTACCATCGAAGGCAAAGATGCCCAACAGCAACTCCTTCAGAACACTCTGTTTGGTGAGATGCGGTACGCCGACCTCGGCGTGAAAAGCAATGTGTTGGGCGTGGAAGCTGTGAACGGTAAAGATGCTTACAAAGTGGTGCAAACCTCTACCGACGGAGCCGCCACCTGGACCGATTTCTACGACAAAGAATCGGGCCTGAAAGTGCAAACCGTTGCCACCGGGCGCGGGCAGCAAGGCCCCACGCTCCAGACTACCCAGTATTCAGACTACAAAGATTTTAAGGGACTTAAATACCCGACTACCATTTCGCAAACGGGAGGTCGCGCCATGCAAATGACTGTTGACAAAGTAAAACTCAACGATGGTATGAAGGACTCGGAGTTCGAGGTGAAGTAGTATCTTCGGTAACTTTCATCCCCTTGTGCCTTTTCATGTCAAAACCCCTTCCCGCATGAAAAGGCACTCGATTATCCTCCTTTTGCTCCTGATGGTGCCCTGGGCCGCACAGGCTCAGCAACCAGCCAAGGCAACCCCACAGGCCACAAAAGACGACATGCGCGAGGCCGCCCGCGCTTTTGTGGCTACCCTCTCCGACGACCAGAAAAAAGAAGCCGCCTTCGATTTTGAAAACGAAGAACGCTACACCTGGTTTTTTACGCCACACGCCCGCAAAGGGCTGACCATGAAGCGGATGACTCCCCCGCAACGGCTGGCAGCAATGGCCTTGCTCCGGTCGGGACTGAGCGACGAGGGATACCGGAAAGCAATGGAAATTATGGACACCGAGAACGTGTTGCGAGTGGTCGAAAAACGCCCGGAGAACGACACCTACCGCGATCCCGACAATTATTTTGTGACCATTTTTGGGGACCATGAGGGTGAAAACCCCTGGGGATGGCGGTTTGAGGGACACCATATATCGGTGCAGTTTTCGTCGCTGACGGGCCGGGTGGTGGGCACAACGCCTTTGTTCTTTGGGAGCAATCCGGGCGAGGTGCGGGCCGAGGTTCCCCAGAAAGGGCGACAAATTCTTCGTCGCGAAACCGAACAGGCATTCGCGCTGCTCGAAACCCTTACACCCGAACAACGCAAACAGGCTATTTTGGCTGCACAGGCCTATCCAGAGGTTGTAACGAGCAACAAACGAACGGCTTCGCTGGAGCGTATGGACGGGTTGGCTCTCTCGCAAATGACGGCTAAACAACGTACCCTGTTCATGGAGTTGCTACAGACCTACCTGAACAACTACCGGGTGACGCTGGCGAAACAGCAGATGGACAAGCTCCAGAAAAGTGGTGTTGACTCCCTCCGGTTTGCCTGGGCCGGCGACCTGACCCCGCAATTGGGCGATGGGAAAGGCTGGTATTATCGAATTCACGGCCCTACCATCCTGATCGAGTACGACAACACCCAAACCAATGCCAACCACGTTCATACCGTGGTGCGGGATTTAACCAACGATTTCGGGGAGGATATGCTGAAAGTGCATTACGAGAAAAAGAAGCACTGAGGAATGAGCTGAAACTATTGTTCGCCAAATTTATCTAAAAGAAATTGTTGGCCTATTTTAATAGTTTTAGGACTTACGCAATTGGTGTAACTTGAATGCAAAAAAGATGAAAGTTACCGTTCAGCTTTACGGCCAGTTTCTGCTCAGTAGCCACATCAACTACACAGCTACTTATCTGGCTGATCATATTGAAGGTATCAACCAT
>JANOCD010000041.1:0-11259 GCA_031411995.1 Cytophagales bacterium | reverse complement strand
AATCGCGTCCAGGCGGTACAACTCGATGACCTGCCATCGGAAGGGGCCTCTTTTGTACTTTTTCTTGAAATTAATAAAACTGCTGATCTTCATAGCTTTGCACGATTAGTGTCAAGCTATTTCAGGGAGATACAAACTGTTGTATAATGGGCGTTATGATAATCCAAATCTATACTTACTTATGGTAGCTCAATACGAGTTCCCAAACCCGCATACCGATACCGAGTTCCGAAGCCTTGCTGTAAACTAATAAAGCCCCCTTCACCCGTGCAATGACCCGGAGCAATATTACCTACCTTCCACTCATCGCGTAAAGCTTTAACTAGCCGATCCAGTTCGGCTGGTGGCGTCTGAACCAGGTGTAGCCCACCAAGGAGTAAATAGACTGGATTCTGTTTGGTGCCAATCGACCCTAAAATCTGTTCAATCCCTGGGTGCGAACACCCCACAATCAGAACTTGTCCAGCAGGCGTCTGAATAGCAAGTGATAGCTCAGGAGTTTCACCAAAAAGCCGAACCTGAGCAATGTTGCGGACAATAGTGAAGCCAGACAATACCTGAGCACTACTATCGATACGAATCATATTGTCCTGTGGCCAGGGGCTTCCATGGGGTACTTCTTTAAGCGGTTCTCCATTGAAATAGCGCATGTGGGCAGGTAACGATGGCTCTTTCCGCCGAAAGAAACCCATGGGGGTTGGCCCCCCAAAGTATTCATCATTGGGGACGTAAATCTTGACGTCAGGATTGATCTTGAGCAGGTGGCGCAAGCCATCGGTATGATCTCCGTGTCGGTGGGAGATGACGACAAAATCGAGCCGGGTGAGGTCGATGCCTAATGCTTTGGTATTGTTGGCAAATATATCGGCATTGTTTCCGGTGTCGAATAAGATGCGTTTACCTTGGTATTCGATCAGTGCTGCGAATCCCCAGTCTTGTTTCAGGGTTGGTGATTGGCTAAAAGCATCGACTAAAATGGTAACTCGGTTTTGTGCCTGAGCTAAACAAGTTGCCAGCCAAAGGAACATGAATGAGCCAATCGCAAAGGCTTGAAGGCTGAACGTTTTTTTCATAAATAGGCTATCCAAACTTTTTCTATGATCAGCACTATGTTAAATCTAAGAGAGCCTTAGCAACGAACACGCTATACTGCAAGTAAAAGATTTTCATCCTAAAATCAAAGGGGTACGGCGGAGAACGCCCTGCGGGCCATCCCCGCCGGTGCGCGGCACAGGGCAGGATCTTCCGGCTTGCGCCCTCACCGCTACGCGGTCGGTTGCTTCCCGAAAGATCCTGCCCTGTGCCGCGCGAATCAAGTGTTTTTATAAGTACATTGCTATGAGAGTATATGGGACATCAAATTGCCGAAAATGGGCAGTCTTGGCCTAATTAGTAAATGGATTGACTATTTATTGCAACACAATAGGGCATTACACTTTCGCATAGGACTCCATAGACTTGTTCTTCAGGTAAGAATACAGTCCTTCGAGTTCAACCACGGCGAGCAGAGATTGGGGAAGCAGACGGTGAGGGACGCTTGGCTTTTGGCTTTTTAGCGGCCACTATCGAGGACTCACCCGCTCTGCTTACGAACTGAATACCCAATACCTGTTCAAAGCGAGCCAGCATATCAATATTGACCAGACGATCACCCCGAAACAATTGCGTAATATAGCTGGCCGAAGTACCTACCGAGCTGGCTAATTGACGCTTCGTCAGGCCGCGCTCAGTCATCAACCGCTCCACCTCACTCAAAAAGCGGAAGGAGAGCAGTTGAGCAGCGTCCTGCCGGTGTTGCTCCTCGGTTCGGTTCGTAAATAAGCCACCAAAAGCAGCCTTAATCTCTTCCGGGGTTCTCAAGTTCGTACTCATAAGTTGCTACGGTTTCAATCAGGTTGATTTCTGTTTGTTTATTCTTTTGGGATTTCTTTTTCTGCCGCAATTCGGCGGCTACGACCACAAACTTTTTATCTGCGGTCGTGAATTCTTTGCAATAAATTCGATCATTCTCCTGCCCCTTAAAGAGTTTCATGGCTGTAACCCCTTTGGCCTGGTCATTAATAGCTTCCTTGTCATAAAGCTCCGTATTGCGCAAGCCATTGATAATCAGCTCAACGATATGTCGAAACTTCTTCTCATGGCGTGCGTCCTGCGTGATGTAGGCCAACAAGGCTTCCGCATTCTGAGCATCCACGGCAACACATCGCTTGCCATCAATAGACTCCTGAAAGATAATCGCTTTTCGCTTCACAAAGTTAAGCACCTGCTTAATTTATTTTGAACCAAATATAGCTGTTTTTGAGCAGAAACATAAACTGATTGGTTGCCAAGGATTTAAAACAAGGGCGCAGGGTGGCCCTGTTAAGCATTCGCCAGATTGCGGCAATTCGCCAAGTTTCCGCTGACCCAGTTCAACAGGTGAAAAAGGCAATGATAGCAAAAGAAGCAATTGTCTAATTTTGCAAGTGGCACTTGCAAAATTGTGCTGAAAAAAACACTGGATTATTTCGGCACGATTCCTCAAGAAAATCACTGGATTTCCGGGCTTTTTGGGCGTGGGTGTAACGGTTTACACTCCTCACGGCAGGGTATCAATGCGGCCCTCCACGGTAGCCCGGCATCCGTTGGCACCCGTCACCATCACGAGGTAAGGGCCTGTCCGGGAGACGGGAAAAAAGCCGGTGGTGTTGCTGTCGGTCTGACGAATCTCGTAGCCATTGATGCGGTCAATGACAATGACCCGCTCAAAGAGCACCCCGCCCGAAACTTGTAGCACCCCCCCACTGACCAAAAGTGAAACTGTGGGCAGAGGGTTGACCAGCACGGTAGTAATAACCGTGGCTACTGACCCGCCATTATTGATGATTAAGGTAAAGCTCTGGCTATTAGGTATGCCTGCGGTGAATACCTGAGAAAAGGCCATGCTGTTGGCTGTGCCTGTTACCCAGTTACTGCCGTTGGTCAGGGTGTAGTTGTAAGGCCCGTTCACATTGCTCACGGTAGCCGTAAAGGTTACGGGGCTACCCACGCAAACGGGCGAGGGACTGGCCGCAAAGTTCGTGAGGGTGGGCGGGGCGGTCACCGTCAGGATGTAGGTTGCACCGGTGCCTACACAGCCGGTGGCGTCCCGGCCCAGCACGGTGATGGTGAAGCTGCCGCTTTGGGTGGGTGTACCACTGAGCACGCCCGTGGTGGCCAGACTCAGACCTGGGGGCAGACTGCCGCTGGCCACACTGTAGCTGTAGGGAGCCGTGCCGCCCGCAGCGGTAAAGTTCTGGCTGAAGGCCACGCCCACCGTCGCCGTGCTCACGCCAGGGGCGGTGAGAGTGACGACGCTCGGAGCCGCCTGATACTCATAAGCTCCCATGTCGATGACGCCATTGTTGTAGCGACGGGGGTTACCATCCAGATCGGTGGTGGTGGTATTGGCCCCGTTAGTGCCGGTGTTGATGGCTGGTGAGCAGCCGTTGAGCCTTGCATCGGTGGGACTCACAAAGGGCGAAACGGGGGTGGTCAGGTTGTTCTCTCCCTCATAACCCGTCACCCCAGCCTCAAATAGACTATAGGCAGCCAGGACACGACTAACAAATCCATATGTACCATTATAAAACGTATTGGCTCCTCCATTGCCAAACACCACGCAGTTGGTTAGCGTGGCATTGCACTCACGATTGTACACGGCTCCTCCCATGTAGCCCGTCGAATTATTTAGGAAGCTACAGTTAGTCAGGCTGGGGGCGGGATAGCAAAAGCTATTGGACATCCCCCCCCCAACTTCATCACCCTAATTGCCCACAAAACTACAGTTGGTCAGGGTGGTAGAGCTATGTTCATTGTCCATCCCCCCGCCAGAGTTCCCCGAATTATTTAGGAAGCTACAGTTAGTCAGGGTGGGATTGCTATCGTATTCATTGGCCACCCCCCCGCCATTGCCATAGCCAGCCGAGTTATTTAGGAAGCGGCAATTAATCAAGGTGGTAGCGCTTCTTCTGTTGTACATCCCCCCCCAAGGTCCGTAGCCGAATTATTCATAAAGCGACAGTTAATCAGCGTAGGGCTGCTGTCGGAAATGTACATTCCCCCGCCAGAGCTTTTATCTGAAAAATAGCCATTGCCGTTGGCATTGCCACCTGTGATGACAACCCCATCCAGCAGCGCCGAAGCGTTCAGGCCCCCAGGATTGTAGACGACATGGAGGCTGTTGTCGGCGTTGTCGCCCACGGCACCGATATCGCCACTGAGCACGGTAGTGAAGCTGGCGGGATTCCGCTCGGTTAGGGTGGGACTGCCTGTGGCGGCAAAGCCCCCAAGGATACTCACCCCGTTCTTCATGGCAAAGCTGATGTCACGGTTGGTATTGGCATTGCCACCGGGCTTGTAGGTGCCTGTGGCTACCCAGACCTGATCGCCTGCCACGCTCGCGTCAATGGCGCCCTGCAAATTGGTGGTGCTGGTGGCCCAACTCGTCGCGCTGGCCGGGTTGGTGTTGGTGCCCGTCGTAAAAACGTATCGGGTTGTTTGGGCCGGCGCCAGCAGGTTAGCACCCAGCAGCAACAGCAGACTGACAGCTAGCACCGGAAAACGGGTAAGGAAAGGTAAAGTAAGCGTCATAAAGATGATTCGTTGAGCGATGTTTACGCAGAAAAGAAACCAGTTACGTGGGTTGTTGCCGGGATGGGGGCAATCGGGTTTAGACGCGGACATAGCGTGACCCATCTTGCACCCGGCGTGATTCCGGGCCGATGCGCAACGTATCGCCGGAGTTGTCGACGCCCATGTCGTAAATATGCCGCAGCCATACCTCGTTCGATACAATCCGGGGTGACGATGCAGGGCAGGGGGAGGTAGGCAAGGGGGCCTGACTGACAGCTTTCTGTCAGTCAGGCCCCGCTCACGAGTACGAAAAGCAGGTAGCGAAGTATTTGACTTTACTGATGTGTTTCAGCAACACTAATCAGGCCTTACCGGGGCTGGGCCGAGAACTTCTGCTGTTGAGCCAGCAGGGCTTGTGCCTTAACCAGTACGCCCATGTAGTGAGCCTGCGCTTTGCGGGCTACTTCGGGTGTTGGGTTGTTCAGCAGTTCAGTCATATACGGATACTGGCTCAAATCGACTCCCTGCGCACCCATATATTGTTTTACCTCCTGCATAGCCTCGCGGACGTTGGTATAGCCACCCTTTGCAATATCATTCTTTATGACCTCGCGCATGGACGGTGCCGTCGAATAGCCTGTTGAACTGGTCGTCTGCGTTTTACCACTGGTAGCAAACAGGGCGGGTTTATAGTCGGGAACCGCCTTCTGCAAGGCCAGCTGCATCTCATTGATCACCGACTGCATCTGATCCACCGTAGCGGCCAGATCGTTGGTGTTCAGACCAACGGCCGTATTGATAAAACTAAACGCTTTTTTCGGGTCTGAATCAGCCCAGGCAACCCCAATCACACGGCGGTAGTCGAGTGTGCTCATGTTAATGGGCGTAACGGCCATGGCCATCCCATCCCCCTTGCCCGATGGCAGGATATAGTCGCCTTTGCGAACCCGGCCCAGTACCTTCACCGGCACCTGGCCCATGAAGGCAATTTTTTCGTAGAGAGCGACCTTCTTTTTGTTGGGCATGCCCCCAATGACGGCTGGTGCATTTGAAACAACCATAAATTTCTCGGCATCCATGAAGGTTTTGGAAACAACGCCCCCTTTGACACCTACTACTTCGCCGAACAGGAATGTCTCCTTGGCGTTGGCTTTTAACAACCATTCGGCATAGTCGGCACCACCTGACTCGAAGGCTACGCCGGCCTGAGCTTCGTTGTAGGCAACATAGCCGCCTAACTGAAGCGAACCTACTACTACGTCTACGGCGCTCCAGATTACGTCGTCGCAGTCACCCGAAATACAAAGGCCCGACGCACCAATAATATTGGTGATCAGGCGAATGATGTCGCCCACCAGATCGAGTGTCAGCTGGTAAGCACCGAAGGCGTAGTCGGACGTGAAGAAATCAGCCGCTGATCCGGGAATGCTCTGATTGACGGGTCCATCCTTGCTCTGCGACGAACCGAAGGCATCATCAAAACTGGGCGTGCCTACTAGCGAAATCACAGCCGCCCGTAGTCCGTTGGCAATGCCCCCTGACCCTTCGATACGGCCTTTCGCATTGCCACCGCTATCAAAAAACGTCATGAAGTTATTGCCGGGCAGGGGAGTAGAGGCCGTTAGTTGCACCGCTATGCCCTGATCATTCCCCTGTACGCGCAGTGGATAGTTATTGTAGTCATTCTGATCGGTGCCCGGCATGTCAGCCGTAATAGTTACCTGACCATTCAGGGCTGAGGGTGCCCCAACGTTCAGGTTGTTACTAATCGTGGTAATGCCCCCAAGCGTAGTGGCCCCGGTTACGTTCAGGTTGTTACTAATCGCGGTAATGCCCCCAAGCGTAGTGGACCCTTCTACGTTTAGGTTTTTGGTTATATTGGTAGTGCCGCCAATATTCAGGTTTTTGCCGATTCCTACCCCCCCGGTTATTACGGCGGCACCGGTTGCCGTATTCGATGACTCGGTAGCATCAGTTACAGCCAGTTTGCCCCCGAATGTGGTAGCCCCGCCGAAATTAGCCACCCCACCTACATACAGGCCACCGCCAATACCTACACCACCCTTAACCACCAGGGCACCGGTTGTTGAGCTAGAGGAGGAGGTCGTATTGGAGATAGTAGTACTCCCTTCGACCGAAAGTGTTTTCTTCAGTGTAGTGGGTCCGTTGATGGTAGTATTACCGCTAACCGTGTTGAGGTTCACGTTACGTTTTACCGTCAGGTCCTCGCCAAATTCACCACTCTTGCCGACCGTCAGGTTATTCTGAACAAATAAGCTGCCTTTGAGCTGAATGTCGCCGTCTTTGGTAATACGCAGCCGTTCGATCGCGTTGGTCACAAAAATCAGGTCTACGTAGTCCATTGTACCCATCCGGTCGGTGGTGGGATTCGTTTTGGTATTGCCTTGAGTTGACCAGACGTTACTGGGAACGCCATCCCCCGGTCCTGCTGCCGCTATCCGTGCCTTTGAATTACTAACCAGTTCGTTGGCTGTCATGGCGTGGAAGGCGTAGGGAACGGCCAGCAGTCGGCTACTGCTGATGGTGGTGAAGTTGCTGCCGTCCTGAATGGCAATTTCCATCCAGATGTCTTCGCTGCTCCAGGGTACGCCCTTAAACGTGCCGTTTCCTGCCTTGCCGTTGCCAATGGTCAGGTCAAACAACCCTAAGGCGTTGGTGGTAACAGTGTGCGTCTCGCTGTAATGCGTCTTCGTCAGGCCACTATTACTATTCAGGGTGATTTTGAGCGTAACGCGCTGGTTGGGCAGCACCTCACCCGATAAACTGCGGGCAACGGCCTGGTACTTCATACCCTGGGGGACAGTTTGCCCGTAGGAAACGGAAAGCAAACAAAAAGCAATAAGTAAAGAGAGTAATAATTTTTTCATGGGGTAGGGATTCGTTTAAGAACTACATTAATCTTTCAGCACTTTGAACGTTTTTATGGGTGTCCCGGCCGTCTTCTGGACAGAAAGCAAATACATACCCGCCGGTAAGGCCACCATGTTTACCTGAATGGGATCATCAAACAGGAATGCTTCTCTGACCTGGAGCACCTTACCGGTCATGTCGGTCAGTTGGAGTTGTACCTTCTCGTCCATCTTACCAACAACCGAGCCGTCATAAGCCTTAATTCGCACATTTAGAATAGCCTGAACAGGATTGGGAGCTATTTGTATCAGGTATTCGTCAACTGTCAACAGCGGATTGGCCGAACTTACCTGTTCAGTTACCTGTAAGGTTGGTTGGTGGAATCCCTGGGTATAAATGCGATCGGGTAATTTGGCTGTTTCAACCACCGATTCCCCCAAAGTCCAGTCGAGGCTCATGGTGGCCGTCCGGGCGGAGCCTCCACCGGCAGCCAGTACGCTTGGGCTAAGGCGCTGGGCCATGCCCCCGGTGGCTAGAGCCAGGCTACCGACTAGAACTAACATTGTCGTCTTCATACTACGATTGATTAAGTTAGGAACTGAGTATTGTATAGCCCTACCGGCGTGTGCCGGTCATTGGGCTTTCCCTCAAAATGGACTACTTCCATTGTTGCCCATTCGGGGGAGGCCGAGGGGTTGGCATGAACGGGTAAAGACCGGTAGGTACAAACAGGTAAAGCATGCGGAACGGATAGGGTAAAAAAAGAGGAAGATCCGAAGGCATTCAACCCCGGATTATTCTCCCCAATCGGGGGATAAAAAATGGGGGCTTTTCGGTCTTGAATGCCTGTGCAAGTTTAGCCGAAGGCCGCCAGACGGATGTGCAGATTTCGCCCAAATAGGTGCACATTTGGTGCATCATAACCGAATAGTGAAAGAAATTAACTGATTTGTTTTAATTTATCTGAAAAATGAGACAAAGAACTGATGGAGCGTTCACTAATGGAGTTGCCCGTGGCCGGCTAACCGGAACACCAGTCAACGGGAACTGAGTAACCCGGTTAGCAGGCCGATCAGAAACAGATGGCAAGATAGCCCAGACCGCCATCGCCCGTCCGACAAGGGATCAGCGCCCGGGCGAACTTGCCCGAGCACTACGCTTTCTTCCGGCTATGTTCGTTAACTCTAATTTTATATTTTGGGTGAATGAGGTCCTGCGCGTTTCTCACGGCAGGGTGTCAATACGACCCTCCACGGTAGCCCGGCAACCATTGCCATCGGTCACCGTCATGCGGTAAGAACCCGTGCGGGTGATGGCAAAGAAGCCGGTGGCGTTGCTGTCGCTCTGGCGGATCTCGTAGCCATTGATGCGGTCGATCACAATTACCCGCTCAAAAAGCACCCCGCCAGCAGCCGATGCCTGAAGCACCCCCCCGCTGACCAACAGCGAAACTGTAGGCAGGGGGTTGACCAGCACAGTGGTAGTAGCCGTGGCCACTTGTCCGCCATTGGCCACGATTAGGGTAAAGCTCTGGCTACCCGACCCGCCCGCGATGAGCACCTGCGCAAAGGCCATGCTGTTGGCTGTACCCGTTATCCCGTTACTGCCGTTGGTGAGTGTGTAGCTGTAGCTGCCGGTGAAGTTGCCCACCATCGCCGTGAAGCTAACGGGACTGCCCACGCAGACCGCTCCTGGAGTGGCGGCCAGGCCCGTGATGGTGGGCTGGCGGCTAGGGGGTGTATTCACGACCAGGGTATAGATCGATCCGACGCTCATGCAGCCATTATCATCCGTAGCCCGCACCGAGATGGGAAAACTACCCGTCTGGGTCGGTGTCCCCGACACCACTCCTGATGAGGCTAAGGTCAGGCCGGTGGGCAGACTGCCGCTGGCCAGCGAGAAACTGCATAGCCCTGAGCCGCCCGCAGCCGTGAAGGGCTGGTTGAATGCCGTGCCCTGGGTGGCCGTGTTGGTGGTGGGATTACTGACTGTGATCACGGCCGTGTTGCTGAAGACCGTCGTGCTGGTTGTACTCGAACAGCCGGTGTTGATATTGGTCACCGTCACTGAGTAGAGACCGGCCAGATTGACAATGGCAAAGCCATCCCGGATCACCCTATCAGGAATGACCCCTGAAACACCGATAATGCCACCACCCCCCTGCCGGGCAAACATATATTGCGTACCCCCTGTAGCTGTCAGCGTCAGTGAAGTTTGGGCGCAGGTCAGCGTACCCCCCAAATTAGCCGTCAGCGTGGCTGTCGGCAGGGCATTGACTGTTACACTCGTGGTAGCAGTGGCCTGAAAGCCATTGTCGCTCACCGTCAGAGTAAAACTCTGACTACCACTGCCGCTGGCCGTCAGCATCTGGCTGAAAACATTGCCCGTGGCAATGCCCATCGTAGTGCTGCCCGTCGTTCCGATACTACCGTTAGTCAGGGTGAAGTTGTAGGGGCCGGTGACGTTGCCCACCGTTGCGGTAAACGTGATAGGGCTACTCTCACAAACGGGCGAGGGACTGGCCGCCAGGCCCGTGATGGTGGGCGGGGTGGGCGGGGCTGGCGTGATGCTATCACTATCAGTCGCCGAATTGTTACCCGGATTAGGGTCCACAACCCCGGCTGGAGCCGTTACCGTGGCCGTGTTCTCTAACGAACCCGTAGCCGACGGACGGACCGTCGCCGTCACTGAGAAGGTCACCGAGCCACCAACAGGCAGATTTACGGTCTCCGTGATATTTCCCGATCCCGTTGGTGTTCCGGGCGCACCCCCGCCCGCACCAACTGCCGTCCACATTACCCCCGTCAGGCTGGGCGAAAATAGAGCGGTTACCTGCGCCCCTACTACACTCGATGGACCCGCATTAGAGACTACAATCGTGTACGTAATTGGGCTACCGGCCACCACCGAGTTTTGGCCGTCGGTGTAGGTAATGGTCAGATCAGCCTGCGATGCCCGGATGCCTACCGGGGCCGTGGTGCTGAAGGCCGCACAGCCTCCGCCCGCAGCAATAGCATAGGTCACCGTATAATTACCGGTATTACTGCTGACCGGGGTGATCTGGCCGGTGGTGGTATTCAGACTTAAGCCCGTCGGACTGCTGCTATAGGTGCCACCTGCCGTACCGGTCTGGTTAACAGTTACGGGGCCACTGCTGGTCAGGAAAGGCGAGCCTGTATAGCTAATGGTGGCCGACGGAGCCGCTGTGATCGTTACACTCGTGGTAGCGGTGGCCGACTGTCCATTATTGCTCACGGTCAGGGTGAATGTTTGCGGACCCGAGCCGCTGGCCGTCAAGCTCTGGCTGAAAGTACTACCCGTGGCAATGTCCATCGTAGTGCCGGTCGGCGTTTCGATACTGCCGTTGGTGAGGGTGTAGTTGTAAGGTCCGTTCACGTTGCTCACCGTTGCGGTAAAGGTGAGGGGGCTACTGCCACAAACGGGGTCGTCGAGGGAGTTGAAGCCGATAATGGTGGGGGCCACGTCCAGGGACTGGTTGAGCAACACACTCACGTTATCGCTACCTATGTTAGCCGTTAGCAGGTCCAGGTCGCCATCCCTGTCTACATCCCCCAACACTACACTACCGGGAGCAGCACCCACGACGGGGTTGGGGTTGGTAGCGGGCGGGGTAAAGTTGCCCGACCCGTCGTTAAGCAAAACACTCACGTTACTGTTACCACTATTTGCCGTCAGCAGGTCCAGGTCGCCATCCCCGTCTACATCCCCCAATACCACACTATCGGGGCCACGGCCTTGGGGGTGGGTATGGGTGGGGTTGGTGGGGTGGTCGGT
>JANOCD010000040.1:0-75386 GCA_031411995.1 Cytophagales bacterium | reverse complement strand
ACCCTTTTGGGGGGGGTGTGGTGTTGGGGTTTTTTTGTTTTTTTTTGTTTTTTTTGTTGTTGTTGTGGGTCGTACAACCCCCCCCCACCACTCCATTACGCGCTGTGCAGGAACTCCATAATGTCGCCGTCCTGCACTACGTATTCTTTGCCTTCGACCGACATTTTGCCGGCCTCCCGAACAGCTACTTCTGTTTTGAATTGAGCAAAGTCGGTCAATTTCATGACTTGGGCGCGGATAAACTTGCGCTCGAAGTCGGAGTGAATCACGCCCGCTGCCTGCGGTGCTTTCCAACCCCGGTGAATTGTCCAGGCGCGCACCTCTTTTACCCCCGCCGTGAAGTAAGTAATTAGGCCCAACAACCGATAAGACGATTTAATCAGTTTGCTCAGGCCGGATTCGGTCAGGCCATATTCGCCGAGGAACAGTTCGCGCTCGTCAGGGTCTTCCATTTCGGAAATTTGCGATTCGATGCCCGCCGAAATAATAATTACTTCGGCACCTTCGCCCGCAACAGACGCTTTGAGTTTATCGGAATACTGGTTGCCGTCGGGCAATGAGCCTTCGTCCACATTGGCTACATAGATCACGGGCTTCACCGTCATCAGGGAAATATCGCCGATGGCGGCTTCGCGTTCTTCGGGCGAAACCTGCACTGTGCGGGCACTTTGGCCTGCTTCGAGAGCAGCTTTGTACAGTTTCAGGGTTTCGAGTTCGCCTTTGGCTTTGGCATCACCCACGCGGGCGGCCTTGTCGATGCGCTGGATTTTTTTCTCGACCGAATCCAAATCTTTCAACTGCAACTCCGCGTCGATGATTTCTTTGTCGAAAACGGGATCAACGCGACCCTCGACATGGACGATGTTCTCATCCTCGAAACACCTGACAACGTGAACGATAGCGTCCACTTCACGGATGTTGGCCAGAAACTTGTTACCCAGTCCTGCGCCTGTGCTGGCACCTTTCACCAGACCGGCAATGTCCACAAACTCGATAATAGTCGGCACCACCTTTTGGGGTTTTACCAGACCTTCGAGGGTGTCTAACCGTTCGTCGGGCACCGTTACCACGCCCACGTTGGGTTCGATGGTGCAGAACGGATAATTGGCGGCTTCGGCTTTGCCGCTCGAAATAGCATTAAATAAGGTTGACTTGCCTACGTTTGGCAAGCCCACGATTCCACATTGAAGACCCATAAAAGAAAGAGTGAAAGAGTGAAGGAGCGAAAGAGTGACAGTCCGACGTATCGGAGAGCGCGTAAGGCTGCCATCGTAATGCTGGCGCGTTCTTTTGCTCATTCACTCTTTCGCTCTTTTACTCTTTAATTTTTCTGCAAAACTACAACAAAAAAGCCTCTGGCACAGTGCCGGAGGCTTCGGGTTTAGGAATGGTCAGATTGGAAAACAACTTTAGAGCCGCGCGTAAACCTGCTGGCTGTTCACAGAAAACTATTGAGCTCTGTACCTAACTCGTCAACTTCGTGGCGCTGGTTGAATTGAGAGAAATCAACGCCGGGCATCAGGTCTGTTTTGACGTGTTCGATGGCTTCTTGAAGTGCGTTGGTGAACTTGTCAAAATCCTCCTTGTATAAGAACATTTTGTGTTTTTCGTAGGTAAAACCTTCTCCCTGTGGGTGTCGGCGACTTTCGGTAATGGTCAGGTAGAAATCGTTACCGCGTGTTGATTTTACATCGAAAAAATAAGTGCGCTTGCCTGCCCGCACTCGCTTGGAATAGATGGTTTCCTTGTCTCTTTCGTCCACAATCAGTGAGGGTTAAGCAATCGCCTTAAACGCCAAAGTAAGCGTAATAGTATTAGGAAGAAAAGAAACTTATCAACTAAATTTTCTGGACTGCTTGGGGCCATTCAATCAAGAAAACGCCATATGGCATTCAGTACGACCCGATTGAGTTGGCTGGCATCCGTTTTGTTGCTACCTTTGTGTTGTCGGAATTGCACAATTTGGGGAAGTTTGGTGTAGAGTAGATTCTACAATGCTACCACTTCTAATTTTTCACTAAACCATACACTGTATGAATGTGATAATGTCCCTGATGTTGCTGTTCAGCACTATCAAACCGACAGAGGCCCCTTCGGGCTTCATGCAAAAGGGTAAGGCATCTTTTTACGCGTCAAAATTCACTGGTCGTAAGACATCCTGCGGGGAGCGCGTTAATGCCAACGCCTTCGAAGCCGCCCACCGGACGCTGCCATTTAACACAATGGTTGAGATTACGAATCTCGCCAACAACCGATCCGTCATTGTACGAATCAATGACCGGGGTCCATTTTCAAAAGGCCGCATCTTAGATGTAACTCACGCGGCAGCAAAAGCACTTGGCATGATCCAAAGAGGGGTCGCCAATGTCAAAATTCGGGTAGTAGGTCGCAACGGTGTTGTTGCCCTTGCCCCGGCACTTGCGGAACCAACAGCTCAACTACTTTCAGAGCCGGTTACCCGATTCTAACAATTCAGTACGCGGACGGGAGTTCGCGGTGTAGTGTTCCGGTGGCTCGCTTTTATGGATGCGCGATCCGGGCAGTGAATAAAATTCACACTACACGTTTTTTTCGAGACCGTTCGACCCCTGTGTCGCCCAAAAACCGTTCGTGCAATTCCGGTGGGTGTATGGGTCGAACGGTTTTTTCGTTATCTTGACAGCATGAAGCAGCAACTCAACCTGGCCCAGATTCGGGAATACGGGAATGTCGAATTTTTGGCCCGGCAAATGGTCGAAGGGTTCATTACGGGTCTTCACAAATCGCCTTTTCACGGGTTCTCGGTCGAATTTGCCGAACACCGGCTCTATAACACGGGTGAAACAACCCGTCACATCGACTGGAAGGTGTTTGGGAAAACCGAAAAACTGTTTGTGAAGCGGTACGAAGAGGAAACCAATCTCCGGTGCCATTTGCTGGTCGATACATCGTCGTCGATGTATTACCCCGAAAAAAATTATGGCAAACTGACCTTCAGCGTGATGGCCGCCGGCTGTTTAGCCTACATGCTTCAACGCCAGAAAGATGCCGTAAGTCTGACCACGTTTGCGGACTCCATTGATATGCAAACGCCGGTGAAGTCCACTCCCTCGCACGTTCATAAGCTGTTTGCCAACCTCAATGAGTTGATGCAACAGCCTAAAACGGCCCGCAAAACGTCGGCAGCCGAAGTAATTCATCAGATTGCCGAGAAGATCAACAAACGTTCACTAGTGATCATTTTCAGCGATATGTTCGAGAACAGCGAGAAAACCGACGCTCTTTTTTCGGCCCTGCAACACCTGCGGCACAACCTGCACGAGGTATTGGTTTTCCACGTAACGGACAAGAAAACCGAAGAAGATTTTGCGTTCGATGAGCGGCCCTACGAGTTTATTGACCTCGAAACGGGCGAAAAAGTGAAACTACAGCCCGGCCAAATTCGCACCTCCTACCAGGAAGCCGTAAAGAGTTATTTTCAGGAGCTAAAACTCCGCTGCGGTCAATACAAAATCGACTTTATCGAAGCCGACATCGCCCGTGGCTTCGATCAGATTCTGAGTTCGTATCTGGTGAAGCGGACAAAAATGAAATAGGGGAGAAAGGAGGAAAGGAAGGAGGGGGAAGAAAGGGATTGCTGACGCTCAACCAAAAAGCAAGTTAGCAATCCCTTTCTTCCCCCTCCTTCCTTTCCTCCTTTTGCTTATTTCCCCGCTTTTGGCTCTTTTTTGGGTGAGGGGGCTGCCGTTGTTGTTTTGGCGGCTTGCTGACGTTTGTGAAAATCAATAAAATCGCCAACCTGCTCGGCCGGAACGCCCCGTGCGATGATCTTCTTGTCTTTGCCTAAGACATAAACGGTTGGCGTAGTAAACACGTCGTATCGGTGGCGGAAGTCGATTCGGAAATCATAATCGTAGCCGTTGATCCAGTTGTAAATCTTGAATTCCCGAACAAGGCCTTTCCATTTTTCGGGGCTGGCGTTGGACGTTGGAACGGCTAGAATTTCTACCCCTTTACTTTTGTTAGCGTCAATGTATTTTTTCACTTCGGGAATCGCTTTCCGGCAGTGGCCACAATCCACGTCATACAGAAACACGATCAGATAATCGGCTTTAATACCGGGGAAATTTATGGGTCGGCGGAGAGTATCGCTCACCGACATTGGCGGAAATGGCTTGCCAATAAGCAGGGGTTTTACGGTAGCAATTTTCTCTTTCACATTGGCCAAGGCTGCCGAGTCGGAAAGGGGCATGATACCGGTCAGGTAATATTTCTCGGCCATGTGGATGAATACCTCATCGGTTCCCAGCACTTTGGGCCGCTCATATTCACTGGTGATCCAGTAAATCGTATAGAGGTTCATCTCCTTGTTTGGCTTCGTTTTGGCCGCCAGAAACTCAGCTTCTTTGATGAGCGAGTCGGACTGTTGCACGGTCAATTCCTTAATATACCGTTCCAGTTTACGCTGATAAATGGGCGTAAGCAGAAACCGCTCATCGGTCAGATCGAAGCCGTCCCAATAGTGGGCTTTGTAATAATTGAATGTCCAAACCGAATCAGGACGGCCGTTTGATGCCTTTGGGGCCGCAGGAACATCTGGTTCGGCAGCCGCTTCGAGCAGTTTGGCGGCAAACATGCCTTTGTTGGCTTTGATGAAATCGAGCCGATAGGTATTTGCTTTTTTCGACAAATCAGCTTGCTGCTTATTGAACATGGCAGCCGAGACAGCGTCGTTACGCATTTTCTTTTGGATCTCAATAGCCTGGGCCTCATCGTAGAGTTTAGCCAGTGATTGCTGATATTCGTAGAACTTCTCGTTTTCTTTGGAGCCAGTTATTGTCATCGCTTTGATAAAACTAGCCGTATCCGTAACAAACGAAAATGTCTGATTATCGTCCACAATGATCTCCATATACCGCTGTTTGGGAGTCAGCACCAGATACAATCCTTGCGGTAGGGCTTTCTTTCCCTCGAACACAAAGCGGCCTTCAGCGTCCATTTTGGCCGTATCTTTCGGGATATACTGGGTGCCAGACCGATACCAGTGGGCCAGTACCATAGAGGAATCGCGCAGGCCTTTAACCTGACCGCTGATCCGAAAGGGTTTGTCGGTGGTTTGGGCAAAAAGGGCAGTTGTGGACAACACGACCAGCAATGCCAGACAGACTATTTTTTTCATGCGGAGTGATACATTTTTATCGAATTGCCGAAGAGGGTGGTAACCACAAATTTACGCTATAATTTTTACGACTTGATATTGAGACGTTGGATATTGGACACACATCCAAACGCAACTCTCTAACGTTGAACGATCTTTTCATCGCACAAAACCACATGTTTTATTTTTTCTCCAAAACGCTTTTTTACTTCCTCACACCTGCCGGATGGGTGTTTTTTGCCCTGTTGGGAGCAGTTTTTCTGCGTAACCCTCGGTGGAAACGGCGGTTTCTGATCACGGCATTGGGGTTATTCTGGCTACTGGGAAACGGACCGCTTGTGAACGAAGCCATCAGAATTTGGGAAGTTGAAGCGCCTGTTTTACCCCCGCAAACACCCGACGAACCGCCCCGTGTGGCCGTTGTGCTGACAGGCGGCATGATTAATGGCCTGTATAAACCAGCTCCCACCCGACCGGTACTCAGCACCGAAGCCGACCGCGCCGGGCAAGCCCTATGGCTCTACAAAACCGGCCGAGTGCAGAAAGTTTTGATCAGTGGAGGCCAAGGCAATCTGGCTTTTCAGACTCCCAGCGCGGTTGATGAAGGCCAGATGATCCGGGTTTTTCTGGAAACGGCGGGTGTGCCAGCCACGGACATTCTGTTGGAAAACAAATCGAAAAATACATACGAGAACGCCCAATTCTCGGCGGGGGTGCTGCACCAAACCTTGCCAAAAAGCTCCTGCGTACTCGTTACATCAGCCTGGCATATGCGCCGGGCGAGAGATTGTTTCCAAAAACAGGGCGTAACGGTGGTGCCGTGGCCAGCCGCCCAACTGGGCGAACGCCGGGCTACTGCGCCTGGAGCCTATCTGTTACCCAACGAAAAGGCCTTCCACGATGCCCACTTGCTCTTTCGGGAGTTGGTGGGCTACGCAACCTATTGGGTAGTTGGGTATTTAGACTGACAATATTTTTACCATTCGGAGCAAATCCTGGTTGATGGGTTTGGGAAGCCGGATGGTATCGCGGAATGGGGTGTAAACCAATTCGTTGTTGATAACCCCTGCCATTTCGTTTTTGTGGCCATCCATCAACCCCTCCAATGCACCAAGGCCCAGCCGGCTGGCCAGAATCCGGTCGTAGGCGGTTGGAATGCCCCCGCGCTGAATGTGGCCCAAGGTCGTTACTCGCATGTCGATTTCGGGATCGACTTGTTTGCGGATTTTTTCGGCTACTTCAACCGCGTTGCCTTCTTCTTCGCCCTCGGCCACCACAATGATCGAGGATGACTTCTGACGGCTCCAACCCTGTTTCAGTACATTGACCACTTCGGAAATGGGCGTGAGCACTTCGGGCACCATCACCATTTCGGCTCCACCCGCAATCCCCGACTGAATAGCAATGTAGCCTGAGTCGCGGCCCATCACTTCAATAAAAAAGATACGGTCGTGCGAGTCGGCGGTATCGCGAATTTTGTCGATAGCTTCGAGCGCGGTGTTCACTGCCGTATCGAAGCCAATAGTATAATCAGTGCCGTAGAGGTCGTTGTCGATGGTGCCGGGTGCGCCCACGGTTGGAATGCCGTATTCGTCGTAGAAAATAGTTGCGCCGGTAAAGGTGCCGTTTCCGCCAATGGCAACCAGACCCTCGATGCCAAATTTCTGTAGTTGATCGTAGGCTTTTTTGCGGCCTTCGACCGTCATAAACTCTTTACTCCGTGCCGATTTCAGGATGGTTCCTCCGCGTTGCACAATATTGCTTACGGAATGGGAAGTCATCTGAAATATATCGCCGTTTATCATTCCGTTATACCCCCGACGAATGCCAAACACTTCGATTCCGTGGTAAACGGCCCCCCGAACAACAGCCCGGATGCAGGCGTTCATACCCGGAGCATCGCCACCAGAGGTAAATACAGCGATTCGTTTCATAGGTTAAGCTAATTTTTTAAAAGAAAAGGTCTAATTCAGCCAACAACAGTCGTAATTCAAGCCCAAATTTATGAGATAAAATGGGATGGGAACGCGGGTGGAGGTAACGGAATTGATTTAAACGGATTTCTTAGCAATTTCATCATACGCCTGCCCGACCATTTGCTGCAAATTCATGGCCACCTGTCCAGCTTTTACCTTATATTCGGCAACGGTTTCTGGGGTGATTGTTTCGTAAAAATCAACCACCTGCTTGTCAATGTTCTGAGTGGCATCAATCAGAAAAGCGGCCTCCTGCAACAGCACGTAACTATCGCTGTCGGGGTCGCCACAAAACAGGATGGGTGAACCGGAACCAATGGCACTCATGGCTTTGGAAGGCACGGCAATATGCGTCCATTCGGGCAGCAGGCTCACCAGCTGCACATCGAGAAAATGCAATTGGCTCCGGGGAATGTTGGTTAACCGGATGATACCCTCGCGACCATTAGCCACCGCCCAAATCTCGTCGGCTTTGGTGCCGTAAAGAGCTAAAATAAGCCGGAAACGGCTGGGATCGAGGTTGAGAATAATACTTTTGAGAAACTCCGCCGAGTGGGCCTGACCGATATTGCCGGCATAGCCAAGATAAATCAGGCCATCGTTTTCGGTGCGCCAGGTCGGTGCGTTCGGGTCGCGTTCCTGGTGCATCAGCACGCCACAGGGCAGCACTGTAGTTGGAATTTCGCGCCCATATTTGGCTAACACATGAGCGGCTTGCCGGGGGCCGAGGGCAATGAGCCGTTCGGGAGCGTTGCGATAGGTTTGGCGAATGACCCATTGGTAAAGCGGGTTGGTAGCACTTACCTTTCCTTCGGCGGCAAACCCCTCCGGGAACAAATCCATCGACCAGAGCCAGTACGGGGTTTTTCGTAACAGCAGCGAAGCCCAAAACGGCAACATCGGCGGGCTTGTCATAATTGCCAGCGGCCCCTTGCGAACTTTCATGGCTTTCCGAATCAGAAAGAAACCATCCAAAAGTCCCGCCAGCAAGCGAATAAGGCCGTTTTTGCCTTCATAAATCGTTTTCACGGGATGAGTTTCACCCACGGGTTGCCGAATGGCCCCTCCTCCGTCATAGGTCCGGTCGATATGCACGACAACCACCTCAAGCCCGTGCTGCTCGATCAGATACCGGGCTAAATCCCAGGCCGATTCGCCCGTGATGCCGGGGTTAGGGGGGTAGTGGCGGTTGACGATGGTCATGTTTGGTGAAAGAGCGAAAGAGCGAAAGAGTGAAAGAGTGAAAACCATCCGGCAGGCACTCTTTCGATCTTTCACTCTTTCACTCTTTGGTAAAGTTCCCGATGCTTCCTCCCCACTTCTTCTTCCGAAAAGAGCCTTTCGGCTGATTGACGGGCGTTTTTGCGGAGATCGGCGGGGGTGGGGTAGTTTAGGATAAAGGCAAGGCCGTTGGCTAATTTAGGGGTGGAACTGACATCAGCCAGATACCCATTTTTGAACTGACTGATCATTTCGGGGATGCCGCCGGTTCGGAAAGCAACCACCGGCGTGCCGCACGACAGCGATTCGACAATGGTGTTGGGCAGGTTGTCTTCCAGCGACGGCACCACCAGCGCGTCGGCCAGATTATAGGCTGCCACCAGATCATCGTCGGTGGTTAACACGCCCAATTGCCGAACGGGGTAGGGTAGGGCGGCCATCGCGTCGGTTTGCCCTTTGCCGAACACCAGAATTTCGGGGTTCAGGCGGTCGGCCGCTGCCCGGTCGGCCGCTGCCGTGGGGTGTTGCTGATGCAACAGGGTAAGCGCGTCGGCAAAGTATTGAAATCCCTTACGCGGGTCGGTGGTGTTGAAACTGCCGAACAACAGCCGGGGTCGGTCGGGGTCGGTCAGGCCAAAGCGGTTCAGGGCAAGTTGGCGGTCAATCGGGCGAAAAACGGTTTGGTCGAGCGTGTTGGGAATCGTGCTGACCGGGAACCACTCCAAGAGTTGACTGCTGCCTGCTTCGTCGGCCATCCATTTGCTCGGAGCCACAATGTGCAGGTTCGTTTCGGGAGTCAAAATGGCGGCTTTTCGGGCAAACACCCGCGCCGACAAATCGTTGGGGCCGGGGTTTCGGAGATACGGGCATTGTCCGCATTGAGTCAGGAAACGGGTGCAGCCGCGTGTGTAGTGGCACCCGCCCGTGAACGCCCATTGGTCGTGCAATGTCCAGACAATCGGCTTGCCTAAGCGAACTAATTTGGCCAAGCCCGATAGGGACAGGAACCCGAAATTTGTCCAGTGAATATGCAGGACATCAGCCTGTTGAACAGCCGGGTGTTCGCTCAGATCGGTCCCAATGGTGGCCGGTGAAAAGTGAAACCGAACCGATTTGTCTTTTTCATAGGGCACAAACGACAGCCTGTCTAATCCAAACCGAGCCGTGGCCCATTTCTTGCCTAAATAGCTATCAGCCAACGGAATAACTCCAGGTTCTGGCCGCGTCACCTCCTCCACTAGCAACGAACTTTCCACGCCTGTTTTTAGTAAGGCGCGGTGCAGCCGGGTGGCGGCAACGCCTGCCCCGCCGTTGAGGTGATAGGTGCTAAGGAGAGTGACTTTCATTCCCTGTAGGCGAAAACATTTAACTGCAAATCCATAACATCGTTGCCTTTGTATCGGCGGGTGATGAACGGCCTCGTTCGATGCTGGTTCGTATCGACGTAATACCGGAAGCCGTTCGTTTCGAGCAGCGTCAGGATACCCGCCAGTGACTGGGGATGCCCGACGTAGGAATGATACTCGATAAATAGACTCTGAACATTGGCGAGGGCATCGTGGCAGTCGGCCAATACATCGGCTTCGGCTCCTTCGATGTCCATTTTGAGCATGTCGATACGGGATTCGCGAAGCAGGTAATCGCGGAGCCGGACAGACGGAACCCGTTGCCGCCCTTCGGAGCTGAACATGGACCCCGCATCGGCCTCGCCAGCCCCGAAATCCACACCATCTGAGTTTATCCACACAGCTTTGTTGATAAGTTCCACAGTGTGAATATCATTGGTTTTCAGGTTGTCAGCCAGAATTTCGCCTACGCCGGGGTCGGCTTCAAACGCCACGATGCGAGCCTTCGGGTAGTGCTGCCGGAAATAGGCAATGCTCATGCCGATATTAGCCCCGCAATCATAAATAACGGGTGCCGTTTCGGTGGTGTTGAACCGATAAAACTCGTCTGTGAAAATCTCTTTGTATTGCCACGCAAAGGACAACCCATCAATCACCCGAAACCGAAACGGCCCGACCGCTGCTCGAAACGGCTGATTCCGGGGTCGGTCGGCATAGCGAAATAACAGCCACAAAAACTGCCGCCCACCCGCCGTTTGCAGGGATCGAAAAAGGTCTTTAAAGAGGAATCGAAGTAAGCGCATGGAAGATTATTTTAATCTTTTCAGTAGCCCTCCCACCATCTGATTCAAATCTGGTGAGAGTTTCAGGCCAATGACCAAGCCCCCAAACAGGATCGTGATAAAGGCCGACCGGAGTACCAAATCGGTGATGACCCGGACCGGGCCGCTGCCATACGGAAACTGCACCGAAAGCCACCAAACCACGGCTCCCACCAGCAACACCACCCCGAACCGCCACGAAAAGGGCTGCATTCGGAAAGCAATCCAGACGAAGGTTGTCCGCACAAAGTTATACAGAGCCGTCACAAAAGCCGCCCCCATTGCCGCCCCGTTGATGCCATAGCGCGGAATAAGCCAGGCGTTCACGCTGATTGTCACGATGATGAGGGCAATAAAAAACGCCGAATCGTAGGCGTAGTAGCGCGAGGTAGCCAGAATAACGCCGTTCACACCGGTGGCCATGTCGATCAGTTTGCCGAGGCCAATCCAGAGCACCACATAATAGCCTGCTTCATAGCCTGCCGGGAGCCATTGGAACACGTTGGGCAGGTTGGCCGCGATGCCAACAAATACTAACGCTCCGATAATCAACTGGTTAAGGCAGGATCGGGCATAGACATCGGCGATGTGGACGGGGTCGTTTCGCTTCCAGGCATCGGCAATAATCGTTCCTGCCACTTTGTAGAGCGAGGCCGCAGGCAACGCAATCACCGACCCAAAATAGGCCATGATCGTGTAAATGCCGGTGTTTTTCAGACCCTCCGTGTCGTTGACCATGATGCTGCCGATGCTCAAAATGGCGTTGGACGACAAGGCCGTGAGCAACGACAAAGCCGCATATCGGGTGATCTGTTTCCGCAGTTCGGGTTTTACCGAGAGGTAGCGTGAACTCATCGAAAAGCCATGTTTTTGCGCCACCCGGATACCCATTAATACAGCGGGGGTCAGGAAAGCGATCATCCAACCCACCATAAACTGGTGAAAATTGAGCCAGTCCAACCAATAGGCAATGATAGCCGCGAGGATCACTAACCGATTGATAAACAGTTGATAAAGCGACCCCGGCACCGAGTCATAGAGCAGTTTGGCGTAGTTATCGAACACGTTGAATGCCACCGTAAACAGCGTCAGCGGAATGAGCCAATAGTAATAATCGACAAAAAGGGCCGACTTTTCGGCGTTCCGCTGTACGACCCACGGCTGAAACGCCACGAGCAATGCCGCACAGAGCAACACTCCAACGAATGTGGTAAGCATACTCAGCAGCAAATAGCCGTTGTGTTGCCGGTCGTGATCGCGGAAATAAGGAAAATAGCGATTCCCCGCCCCGTTCAGGCCCAAATTGGAAAACTGCGCCAGTACCACCGACCACGACAGCAATAGCCCCGTGAGGCCCACCTGCGCGGGAGTCAGTAATTGCGGAAACAGCAAGCCCTGAGTCACGAATCCGACCCCGGTTCCCGCATACGCAAAAACAGAACTAAGAATGGTTTGGCGTTTGATGATGCCCATTACGCTACGTGATTCCAACTCAACGCCGTTCCTGCGTCAATATCCATACTTGCGACTTGGCCCAGTACCTGTTCGTAGTAGCGGGTATGGAGGCCGTTAGCCGGGCGGATGCTTCGGACGTTGGCGGGGGTAAATGGGTCGCCCGCTCGTAGGGGCTGTATCACATAGAGTGACCGCTTGAATTGCAGGCTGTTCTGTTCTTTGGCTGTGAGCGTATAATTGACCTGCCCCATGGCCAGAAACGCCCGTTCTGACTCGATAACGAGGTTTTTAAGTTCGTCGGGTTCCAGCGAAAAAGCGGAATCAACACCTCCGTCGGCCCGGCGCAGGGTAACGTGTTTTTCGAGAACAACCGCGCCGAGGGCCACAGCCGCCACAGCCGCGCCGATGCCCATTGTGTGGTCGGAGAGGCCCACCGGCACGTTGAATAGGTCGCGGAGGTGCGGAATCGTGTGCAGATTGGTACTTTCGGGGGTGGCCGGGTAAGTGCTCGTGCATTTGAGCAGTACGAGATCGAGGCACCCATTAGCCCGGAGCACTTTTACCGATTCATCGAGGTCGGCAACGGAGGCAACGCCCGTGCTCATAATGACGGGCTTACCGGTTTGGGCGACTTTTTTCAATAAAATATGGTCGGTATTCTCGAAGGACGCGATCTTGTAGAGCGGCACATCCAACGATTCCAGAAAATCGACCGCCGTGGTGTCGAACGGCGAGCTGAACGCGATCATTCCCCGCTGCTTGGCCCGCTCGAAAATCGGTTTATGCCATTCCCAGGGCGTATAAGCATCCGTATAGAGTTTGTACAGGTTCTTATCGGCCCACAGCGACTGGTTGTCCCGAATAAAAAACTCTTCCGACGCGCCATTGAACGTGATCGTGTCGGGGGTATAGGTCTGGAGTTTGAGCGCCTGTGCGCCCGCATCGGCCACGGCATCGACAATTTCCAACGCCCGGTCGAGCGATTGGTTGTGGTTCCCCGACATCTCGGCAATCACAAAGGGCCGATGGTTGGGGCTAATGGTATGATGGGCTATCTGAATAGACATAAACTACACTTTGAACTCCAAATTTACCGCTTTCGTGCGAGAACGTGAACCCGGCCTTCTCAAACGACCGAATAGAAGCCCGGTTGTCGGGTCGGATGTAGGCATGAATGGGCAAATTGTCGCCGGGGAATTGGGTTTGATAGTATGCAGCCGCAGCCCGAATCATGACCGGAGCCAGCCCCTGTCCCCGAAAAGCTGCGTCGAGCGAGATACCGATAACCACCTCATCGGCTTGTCGCTCAAACCGGATTTGCCCCACGTGTTCGCCTTGTTGGGTTTCAAAAACCAGCAAACGGGCGGTTAAGTCATTCAGTTTAAACGAGAACCAAACACGGTGATTTTCCCATGGAATAGGCTCCGAACTGAACGACTGTTTCCGGGTAACGGGGTCGTTAGCCCAATCGAAATAAAGCTGGGCATCGGAAGGTTGAGCGGTGCGGTAAATGAGGGGTGTTTGTATCATAGCGTGCCATCCAGAATCAAGTTGCGTCCAGTACCGATAGCAAATTCAATGAGTTTTTGCTGCCATTTGATGGTGTCGGGATTAACCAGAAAAGAAGCCTGATCGGGATTACTCTTCGATTTCGGGTAAACTCTTACCGCCTAAACGTCGGTATGCGCGTCCAATTTCTTTAGAACGATTTTGCCAGTAGCTAATTAGTGGTTGATCGACATCGGGTTTCTGGCGTTTGGCGTGGCAAAGTCGACCCAACATACCCCTTAAACTGCACGTCAAATCATACGCCGATTCGCTCAGGGCGAAGGTTTGCAGGCCCAGCGGGTCGGTTTGTTGCGGAGGTTGGAGTTGGGTTGCCATAGTGCTGTTATTATTTGTGGTTTTTAGTTCGGCAATAGTTTCTTTTGCGCCCTAAAACTCACCAAGATCATTCACGACATCAAAACCAGTAACAATAATCGTTATATGGAGCTTAGTTCCCAGGGTTGCGTCTGTAATAGCCCCCACTTTCACCATCTGGGCTTCGACCTGAATTTTATCATTCACAAATCTTGATATAACCGTTAACTCCTTCATCATCAAGGGGTAGATTTTGCTTGTCGCTACCGCCATCATCACTCGTTTGGCACCGCGAATATCGCGGTCTTTGAGCAGGGGGAAATCCAAAGCCGCTTCAATGGCCTTGAGCGCGCGGTTATCGCCATCGGCCTCTGCTACGCCCATTACCGACGACCCGGCATTACTTAGCACCTTCTTCACATCGTCAAAGTCAGCATTAATGTCGCCCTGAGTTGTGATAATGTCGGTGATGCTGCTCACGGCATTGGCCAGCACATTATGAGCGTGGGCGTAGGCTTCCCTCTTATCTAAATCGCTGTAGAGTTCATCCAATTTATCGTTCAAAACCACCAATACTGTATCGCAGCTACGTTTTAGCTTCTCAATTCCTGCCAGGGCCTGTTTTTTTCTTTCCATGCCCTCATGCCTGTGTGGGGCCATTACTACGGCCACTGTCAGTAAGTTGAGTTCGCGGGCAACCTCGGCCACAACGGGAGCCGCTCCTGTTCCGGTCCCACCGCCCATTCCCGCCGTAATGAAAACCATTCTGATAGGAGGTGCCAGTAGGTTCCGAATATTGTCGATGCTGTTGCGGGCTGCTTTTTCTCCCTCTTCTCCCGTGCCAATGCCTTCGCCAAACCGTAGTTTGGTCGATACGTATCTATTGGCTAACGCCTGATGATCAGTATCACAAACCACAAACCGGACATCTTTAATACCTAATCTCACCAAGTGCTCAACAGCTTTGCCGCCTGCACCGCCCACACCAATTACGTTGATAAAAGGGCCAACTTCGTATGACTCGTGGTTAAAAAGTGTGTTCGCAGGCATACAAAATCAGTCAGGTGATGGAGACAGGTTAGTAGATGTCTGTCTTCCAATAAAGTTAACGTCGAAAAGCTGGTATTTTCGTAAACCATCCCAAACGAGATTGCTTCTTAACTAACTATACGAAAATTCCCCCCAAAAGTTCAGGCTGTCAGGCGGTTGAACAACGCCCGGAACCGTTCGGGGGATTGACCATCAAAAAAACGACGTTGGTTTTGAACGGCCTGCTTTCGGAGAGGGGCATAACTGCGGTCCATACCGAAATAAAGTGCGAAGGTAATCTGATGAGTCGGTCCATCAGCTAGTAGTATAGCTGGTATCAACTCGTTATGTCTCATAAATCGGGCTATTTTTTCCTGATTATCAGCTGTTTGAATGGCAATTAATGGTCTTCCAACGCTGCAGACCTCATAAGCGACCGTGCTACAGGCTGTAACGGCCAACTGGCACTTCGTCAGTTCGGCCACCATTTGTTCAGCGGTCAGGTTCGACAGAATTTTCAGGTATTTAAAACTCGATTGTAGAGCCTCGATAGCCGGGCGGTTTTGTTGCAGGGGGCCAACCACCACATGGACCCGCCATTCCTGCTTCAGGGATCCAAAACGTTCCAGGATCCCCTCCAATACCTGGAGCGTTGTGTTGCTGGGATCAGCACCGCCGAGGCTGACAAAAATTGGCCCTTCTACCGGTATGGGAGTTTTGGGAGTAAAGAAGGGCGGGCGCAACAGGGCGTAGCGCGGTCCCAGCAAAAATTGGGTGTAGGGTTCGGCCTTGTAGTCATATTCCGTAAGCCCCCCGGCATGGTTCACAACCACATCAGCCACCTGATAGTCTGTCACCAGATCATCAATGAACACCAACGCCCGCGCTCGTTGCCGAACGGCTCGCTGAAAATCGGTGGTAAACGAATAACCGTCTAAAACCACCACCTCATCCGTTTCTACAAGATCCAGAAATGCATCTAAATCAGTCGTTTGCAACGAGATTATGGCAACACTCTTTTCCTCAATCAAGCTCACCACCTCCGGCGCGGGCTGCACAATGGCAAACCGCCGGTTATATATTGGGCCGATCATTTCGGCCAAAGCCAGGCATCGCATCACATGGCCCAACCCGATTTGGGGGTTGCCATCGGCGCGGAATAATACGGAAGGTTGTGAGTTTGGAATCATTGGTTCAAAAGTTGCCATTTAAACTCGGCTATCTGCCAGTCTTCTTCGGTGTCGATGTCATGGGCCTGCATTTCGGAGATCACAATTGCCCCGGCATTGGCACTGATCAACTGGCGATTTTGGAGCAGAGCCGCCGTTTTAAACACATAAAACTGCCCCGTATCGTGGTAAGCTTTCTCAAGATCCTGCGACCGGGTTTGTTGGTGTTCGGGTTGGAGCCACCGAACCCGCCCAGAAGCGGCCAAACCCACTGCCCGCTGCACCGGAAACCCAAATGCCTGTACCGGATAAACCGTGTCGAATGCCTGAGTCGTGAGCGTGTCGAACGCCTGCCGAAGCAAAGCTGCTGTTACAAAAGGCGTGGTTGGATACAGGCAGCAACCAATGGTAAAGGATTGTCCAAGTCGTTCATAATCAGTGATCACTTCCAGCAATGCAGCAGTGGTCGTGGCATGATCATCGGCATTTTCCGCGCTCCGCATAAACGGCACTGTGGCCCCGTATTGCTGGGCAACCTCGGCAATTTCGGCATCGTCGGTAGAGACCATCACCTCCTGAAACAGCCCCGATTGCAGGGCCGCTTCGATCACGTAGGCAATGATGGGTTTGCCCAAAAAGGGCCGGATATTTTTGCGCGGAATGCGTTTGCTGCCCCCTCTGGCAGTAATAATGGCGACGTTGCTCATGGTGAGGGCAAAGATAGGACGTTGCGAGCTTGTTCGGACTTTGTGCCAACTTTGCAAAATGTCTGCTTATCGCCCAATCGACTGGAAACACGAACGCCCATACCTCATGGGGTCGCTGTTGCTGTTGTTTGTCTTGTATGCCCCTTACTGGCTGCTGGGTCCCGATGCGTTTTTTCTGATTCACGATTTCTTAGATGACTCGTCGTATAATTTCGGCCCCTTAGTGCAGTCTAGGAAGGCGTTTGACTTTGGGGCCGGGGCCACTCTGCCGAATATCATGAACGGGTTGCCTCGCCCGGCCATGCACTCTGGTTTGTATGTGTCGGTTTGGGTTTTCGCCTTCTTGCCGCCGTTTTGGGCTATTTTGCTCAACTTCCTGCTGGTTCATGCCATCGGACTCGTAGGGATGTACGCGCTTCTGCGTGCCTACATCCTGCCTGAGCCGGGGCAGTCATTCGTGGCGGCTGGCGTGGCCCTGATTTTTGCCCTGATTCCCACTTATACCAACTATGGCCTCTCGGTGATGGGTCAACCGCTTTTGTTGCTGGCATTTCTGAATCTGCTCAACCACAAAGCGAGTCCACGCCGGGCGAGTTGGGGGAGTTGGCTCATTATTCTCGCCTTTCCGTTCTATTCATTTCTGGTCCGGTCGGGGCTGTATGTTCTGGTGGGGCTGGGTATTCTCGGCCTTGTGGATCTAATTAAAACCCACAAAATCAACAAGGTATATTGGCTGGGGCTTTTCGGGCTGGCGGGCCTGTATGTGCTGGTCGATTTTCCGATGATTGGTGCATACCTGACTAACTCGTTCGTGTCGCACCGCACCGAGTATGACCCGGCCGCTTTGGTTTCATCCAGCTTGCTCGATGGCTTGAAAAACGCCGTGTTGCTGTTTGTGCAGGGGCAATATCATGCCGGGATTTTTTGCCCATTGCCCATCGTCCTTTTGTGGACGTGGTGGTTCGTGCGATCCCGCCAACGGAACAGTCTCCCGCTTTGGCTCATGGGGATTATCCTGGCCATCTGCCTGCTTCACGGCTTCTATCCGTGGCTTCTGACGCGCTCCGGCATCCCGCAAAAACTGCTCACGGTGTTTCAACTCGACCGGTTCTATTTTTTGTTGCCGTTGTTGTGGGCGGTGTACGCCGGAGCGGTGCTCCGGTGGGCCGTAAGGCCAAAAAAAGACTCGGCTATCGGCCTTACGGCCCACCGGAGTATCACTCCGGTGTACATTTCTCTAACCGTACAACTCCTCCTCACCCTCGCCCTGAACACCGAATGGCGGGCCAACGCGCTAACCCTTGCCGGTTTCGACCGGAAGCCGAACCAACCATCCTACCGGGCTTTTTTCGCCGAAAGCCTATTCGATCAAATCAAAAAAACACTTCCCGGCTCCCCCGCCGACTACCGGGTGGTGAGCATCGGGATGCACCCGATCATTGCCCAAACGAATGGCTTTTATACCTTAGACAGCTACCAGAACAATTATCCATTGGCCTACAAACACCAGTTCCGGCAAATCATGGCAGACGAGTGGGCCAAACCAGAAGCGAGCAAGATCAAGCCTTATTTCGATGCGTATGGCAACCGCTGCTACATTTTCCCTACAGAACTCGGCATGAACTGCCTAATTGGAAAGTCCCAAAACTACGTCGTCAACGACCGGGTGGTGCAGAACCTACGGTTTAACACGGCGGCTTTCCGGGCGATGGGCGGGCGGTACATTTTCTCGGCGGTGGCCATAAAAAATGCCGCCAATTTGGGTTGGCGGCAAGTTGGCGTGTTCGATGACCCGGCGAGTTACTGGCGGGTTTGGGTTTATACTGTATGAGGTGAATCAGCCAATCGCCCGACCTAAATCCTCAATCAAATCCTCAACGTCTTCAATACCAACGCTTAACCGAATCAGCGTGTCTTTCAGGCCGTTGGCTTCGCGTTCGTCTTTCGGGATGCTTGCGTGGGTCATACTCGCGGGGTGCGTACACAACGACTCCACCCCTCCTAGCGACTCGCCGAGGGAGAACACCTCGAAACTTTCCATCACCTTGATGGCCTCCGGCAACGAATCGCCGACCAACTCAAACGAAACCATTCCGCCAAAGCCGCGCATCTGCCGTTTAGCCAGTTCGTGGCCCGGATGGTCGGGCAGGCCGGGATAATAAACTTTGCCCACTTTGGGGTGCTGTTGCAGGTATTCGGCCACCCGCTGGGCATTCTGGCAGTGCCGCTCCATGCGGATGTGCAGGGTTTTGATGCCCCGCAACGCCAGGAAACAGTCTTGCGGCCCCGGCACGGCTCCACAGGCGTTCTGAATGAATTTCAACCGACTAGCCGTGTCATCGTCGTTGGCGATGATGGCTCCCATCACCGTGTCGGAGTGACCCCCGATGTATTTGGTTACGGAATGCACCACAATGTCGGCCCCCAAATCGAGCGGGTTTTGGAGGTAGGGGGAGGCAAACGTATTGTCAACCACCAACTTGATACCCCTCGCCTGGGTGATTTGGGCAATGGCCGCAATATCCACAATCCGAAGCAGCGGGTTGGTAGGCGTTTCAATCCAGACCATCCGGGTTTTCTCAGTCAGAGCGGCTTCGAGTTTGGTTGGGTCATCGAGCGAAACGAAGGTGAACTTCAGACCATATTCCGCAAACACCCGCACCATAATTCGGTAGGTGCCGCCGTAGAGGTCGCTGCTGGCGATAATCTCGTCGCCGGGCTTGAATAGTTTCAGAATGGCATCGGTTGCGCCGAGGCCAGAGGCAAAGCAAATGCCGTGTTGCCCGTTTTCGAGGGCCGCTAAGTTGGCCTGTAGCGCGTCGCGGGTGGGGTTTTGGGTGCGGGCATACTCATAGCCCTTGTGCTTGCCGGGCGACTCCTGAACGTAGGTCGAAGTCTGGTAAATGGGGGTCATAATGGCCCCCGTTGTGGGGTCGGGATGCACCCCCGCGTGAATGGCTTTTGTTCCGAATTTCATGGTTTTGTATCTATACCCCTACGGCCTGTTGCCGAACTTGCTCGCCAATGGGTACGTATTGCACGTCTTTGGGATAGCCGAAGAGGTGATTTTCTTTGATTTGTTTCACCACACTAACCGGCACAACTGCTTCCCAGCCGTCTTGGCCGGCCTGAATCAGTTCCAGCACGTTATCGGTCGAAATGTGCAGGTTCTCTTCGTTATAGTCGGTGATGGGTTCGATCTTATCGTTTTGGGTGAGGTAGGTAAATAGCGGGGCCAAGTGATCCGAAACGTGGAAATCGTCGCAGGTATAAATGCTGCCATCGGACCGAAGCGTGGGGTAAATAAACAGCTTTACCTTCCGGCTGAACAGCGTGGCAAACGACTCCAGGATACCGCCCGGCAGAAACTCGTAATGGCCTTCATCGAAAATGTATTCGAGGTTGGGAATGCCCATGATCAGGCCAATTTTGAGCCGGGTGAGCCGAGCCAGATACGCCACTAACCGGAAATATTCGTGGTAGTTAGAGATCATCACCGTTTGCCCCAGCGAACACAAAATATCCACCCGGTCCAGAAAGTCCTTCTCGTCGATGCCCGCGTCGCTGGCTTTCAGGTTCTGCAACGTCAACTCCGAGAGAGCCACCACCTTGCTGGGGTCCACGTCGGCTTCTTCCTTAAACTGTTTAAGGCCGTTTTCGATCATGTCCATGTGAACGTTCGTGACGGGCCGAAGCCGCCCCCGCATTACGAGGATATTCTTTTTATAAAGAGCTTCTGAAGGCTGCAACACGCGCCCATCGGCACCAAACAAAGCCGCATCCGTGAAGCCGTTACGCACTAATCGTAAACTCATCAGCCGGTTATCGACATCGGCAAAGTCTGGCCCGTCGAACCGAACCATATCAATTTGAATACGATCCGGCGAGAGGTCGTCCATCAACGAAAGCAACAGTGTTTCGGGCGATTTCTGGTAATAAAAACAACCGAAAATCAGGTTGGTGCCAATGATGCCGAGGGCCTGTTGCTGCAACACGTTCTCATTGTCGAGCATTCTAACGTGAACAATCACGTCGTTATAGCCTGCTTGCGGATTCACCTGGAACCGGCACCCCAACCAGCCATGGGCCTCGTTGGTTTTCTGGTAGTTAAGGGCTACCACTGTGTTCGCAAAGGCAAAAAACGTGGTGTCGGGGCCGCGTTTGTCGGCAAGGCGCACGTTAAGCAGATTGTATTCCCGGTTAAGCATTTTTAGCAACCGCGACTCGCACACATAACGTCCGCTGGCTTCGGGCCCGTAGATGGCATCGCTAAAGGTCATGTCATAGGCCGAGATCGTTTTGGCAATAGTCCCCGACGACCCGCCTGCTTTAAAAAACATCGCGGCTGTTTCCTGCCCTGCCCCAATTTCGGCAAACGAGCCGTAGATTTTGCGGTCGAGGTTAATGCGAAGTGCCTTCTGTTTGGTTCCTATATTCTTCTCGTACATACCCGCTCTCCTAGTTGATGCACTAAATTTACACAAAACTAATGAACTCATGCCAGCCGCCCATCAGCCGCCTATTACTGATTTGTTATTCGTTTACGGAACGCTCATGCAGGGCTACACTAACCTCTATGCCCAACAACTGCGTCGGGAGAGCCAGTTTGTGGGTTGTGGACACCTGCCAGGCCAACTTTTTCGGGTGTCGTGGTTTCCCGGTGCCGTTCCCGACTCAGCAGCGGTCACCACACTCATACACGGCGAAGTGTATCAACTAAATACCCCTATCGAAACACTCCGGATTTTGGATGAATACGAAGACGTGGCAGCTAATAGCTCAGGAATCTATGTCCGCAAGGCATTACCTGTTCAAGTGGGCAAGGAGTTGCTGACTTGCTGGATTTATACCTACAACGCATCAACGGAAAACTTGGTGCCGGTTGAAGGAGGACGGTGGAAAGAGTAAATCAGTAGATTTGGGATTTAACACCTTGACCACCTTTTTATAGAAGTGAGGTGGGTCAGTTTAGCCGGACACTTGTGATTGAGAGTTCTGAGTGAAATTAGCTTGATGATACTGCTGAGCGTCTCTCTGTTATGTTCCTTCTCTAAAGGGTCTTTAACGTGGATAGAGGTAGAGTTTCAAAAATTCATACTGTTGCTGTTCCCCGTCCCAATTGTCGAGGTAGAGACTAAGTTTACCTGTTGATAAAGCCTTTTTCCTGATTTTGATAGCCATACCCTGTATTTGCTGTTGTTTATCTCTTGTATTCCTTTGGTAGACATACAAATAAGTTGTGAAACTGGGTAAAAAATAACAGTAAAACAAGGTCAAAGTAACAGAAAACCTAACAGCCCTAAAACACAAAAACCGCTGATAATCAGCGGTTTTGTTAGTAGTTTGTTTTCCCTGTTTAGAGGGTGTGGTACCAGGAGCGGGAGTCGAACCCGCACGGGCTTTAGGCCCACAGGATTTTAAGTCCGGCGTGTCTACCGATTCCACCATCCCGGCATACTTTACTCTGAACTCCACTTTACAAAAAAAGCACCATTGGTTGCCCTGGTGCTTCATTGTGGAGCGAAAGACGGGGTTCGAACCCGCGACCTCGACCTTGGCAAGGTCGCGCTCTACCAGCTGAGCTACTTTCGCAAAATTACTTTGCTCTGGTCAATTCGGCGTTGTGTTGCTGAATTGTGGGTACAAAAGTAAGGGTCTTTTTGGTGTTTGTCAAGAGGGGCATTCAAAAAAGTTTGTTGTTTGTAGTTTGTGGTTTGTGGTTCAGGGGCTTATAAAGGTATTTTTTTGTGGCAATGCGTTTGCCCTGCCACTTACTTCATCAACAACAACGTCAGAAAGAAGCCGTTTAGGCCAATGCACGACAGAATGGTCATGCGCATGGCCGAGCGAAAATCGGCGCGGGTCGAGTCCTGGCGAACGCGCAGAAACCATAAGCTGAAAAATATGATAGCGGGCAGAATAAAGGCCAGCAACAGGTAGAACGGGGAACGGCCTTCAAAATAAATATAGAAGCCCAGCAGTGAACAAGTGAAAACCAGGAAGGCACATAAAAACGTACCTTGTATACCGAGCAGGCGACTCAGGGTCAGGTCGCCCCGGCGGGCATCCTCGGCGTGTTGGTAGATTTGGGTGACCGGATACATGGCCATGACATTTAAGGTGCAGAGTAAACTGGCCAAAAGCGTTTTGTTGGTGAACAATTGGTCAAGTGGAATGGTATTAATGGCTTGGAGCGTCATTAAATAAGTGAAACCGCCTTGAAACGAGCTGACAATGAGCCAACTCCAGACCGGGTACTTTTTCAGTCGGATTCGGTCGTGGCTATAGGCTTTGGAGACGAGGCCGTAGATGAGCAAATACAGCACAAACGGCCAGCCCACAAGCATTCCGAGGAGTAGGGCCAGAATATCGAGACCCCAGGCTACATAGAGCAGACTTTGGTCGACGGGGGGTGGGTTTTCTAAAACTCCGATACTTTCCTCATCTTTATCGAAAAAACTGTTATATGCATTACTAGCCGGGTAGAGCAGGAAGTGCAGAATGAAAGCAATCAGCAAAGAACGCTGCAAATCGGGTGTAACTGACTGACTCAGAGCGAACCAGAATACCGGCAGCAGAAACAGGGAGAACGGTAATCGCAAATGGAGCAGAATGGCACGCAGAGTCATGAGCGCAGGAGGAGAACACTAAGTGACAATAAAAAGCATAACATTAACAAAAAACGGTCGGTTATACGTTGCACAACTTATGCTATTGAACTTTGGAGACGAATAGACACGAATATAGCGCATACATAACGGCTATTGGCACGGCTGTACCGCAATATGAAGTTCCGCAAATGCAGATTGCCGAGTTCATGGCCGATGCAATGGCCTTCGATGAACGCGACCGACGGCGTTTAAATGCCCTGTATCGACAAACCCGAATCGAGAAACGACATTCTGTTTTGCCTGATTATAACCGGAAGAATGGCGATTATTCTTTCTACCCCAATACACCCGGTTTAGAGCCATTTCCAACCGTGAGTCAGCGGATGCAGGTTTACCGGCAGGAAGCAGTGCCACTGGCACAACGGGCCATTGAAAATTGCCTGGCTCAACAACCCTATTTTGACCGACAAGCTATTACACACCTCATTGTGGTGAGTTGTACGGGCTTATACGCTCCCGGCCCCGACATTGAATTGATTGAGGTGTTGGGTTTGCCCACCACAACGCAGCGGATAGCGATCAACTTTATGGGATGCTACGGGGCTTTCAATGGCCTCAAAACCGCCGATGCTATTGTGCGGGCCGATCTAAACTCAAAAGTGCTGGTGGTGTGCGTAGAGTTATGTACGCTTCATTTCCAGAAAAAAGCCGAAACCGACCACCTGCTTTCCAACGCCCTTTTTGCCGATGGGGCAGCCGCCGTATTGATCGAGAGCGAACCGCAAATGGAGTCATCACTCCAGGGGCCGGCACTCCGTGGTCCGGCATTTCGGCTCCGGTCGTTTTATAGCGACTTGTTCCTGGAAGGCAAAGCCGAAATGGCCTGGCACGTTAGTGATTTTGGGTTCGAGATGACACTAACTTCGGAGGTACCCCGCTACATTCAGCAGGGGATTGGTGAGTTGTTATCGCGCTTGTTGCAAAAAAGCGGCCTCACCATCGGCGATATCGACCACTACGCTATTCATCCCGGTGGACGAAAAATTCTGGAAGTAATTGAGCAACAATTGGGCATCGACGCAACCGACGACCGCTTTGCCTACCAGGTTTTACGGGAGTTTGGTAATATGTCGTCGGCCACGGTGTTGTTTGTGCTCAAAGCCATCTGGGACAACTTGTTGGCCGATCAGAAAACCGATCAACTAATTGATTCAAAGGCTACTTCGCAGAATGGCGAACACATTTTGAGTTGTGCTTTCGGGCCGGGTCTGACCCTCGAATCCATGATTCTGGAAGTGATCAGCCGCCCTGCCGAGTCGTTCATTACTTCGTCAGCACATTCCACGGAAGCAGTCCCCATCGACTGAGCCGGTAGCGAATTGAAACACCCAACACCCCCAAACCGTAGATCGAACTCCGCCGAAAATTGATCGACGAGGCTTCCTTGAAGTATTTGGTTGGGCAGGTTACTTCGGCAATTTCGAACCCCTTGAAGAAAATCTGGGCAATCATTTCGTTGTCGAAAATGAAATCGTCGGAGTTGTGCGTAAAATCCAATGCCCGCAGCACCTCTGCCGAAAACGCCCGGTAGCCCGTGTGGTATTCCGACAGTTTCTGGTTCATCAGAATATTCTGCGTGAGGGTAAGAAAGCGATTGGCAATATACTTGTACATAGGCATGCCGCCTTTCAAAGCTCCTTTGCCTAAAATCCGCGATGCAAAAACAACGGGGTACAACTCGTTCCCGATGATCGAAATCATGGCCGTCAGCAGCAGGGGCGTGTATTGATAGTCGGGGTGAAGCATCACCACAATATCTCCGCCAAGCTCCAGGGCTTTGCTGTAGCAGGTTTTCTGATTACCGCCGTATCCTTTATTACGGTCGTGCCGGATCACATGCCGGATTCCCAGGCGTTGGGCTTCTTCAACGGTATTATCCGGGCTGAAGTCGTCGACCAGGATAACTTCGTCAACAATATCGAATGGAATTTCGCGGTAGGTACGTTCCAGAGTAAGGGCAGCCCGGTAGGCAGGCATGACCACTATTACTTTTTTGCCATTAAACATGTCCCAAAACTAAGCACACTGATGGTTTATATCAACATTAGAGATGGAGCGGGGCATTTCTTTGCCCATATTGCGCCGTTTTTCTACCGCCCGACCAACTTTTACGAAGGTAAGCCGGTTGTTTAATTGATTGACCTGCAAAAACTATGCTAACGAGTGAAACAATTTTTTTTCTGGGCTTCGCGGCTTTCGTGATGGTGGTAATGGCCCTTGATTTGGGGGTATTTACAAAGCAAAAAAGCCACGTTGTCAGTTTCAAAGAAGCGGCCATCTGGAGCGCCATTTGGGTAGCCTTATCCATCGCTTTCTATTTTTTTATTCAGAATTTCGGCTACCTTGTCCACGGTATCCGGGACTTTGCCCGGCTTCAGGAAGTACGTGATAAATATGCCGATCACGTACAGCTTATTCCCGGAAATTTTGAACAGAGCCTGCAATTATTCCAGAACAATATGGCTTTGGAATATATTACCGGCTATCTCGTAGAGTACTCATTATCAGCCGATAATATCTTTGTTTTTATCCTGATTTTTGCCTCGTTCGGGGTGCGGGAGCGGTACTACAAAAAGATTCTGGTATGGGGTATTCTAGGGGCCATTGTCCTCCGGTTTATCTTCATTTTCGTGGGGGCCGCTTTGTTGCAACGCTTCGACTGGATTATTTATGTTTTCGGAGCTTTCCTGGTATACACGGGCGTTCAGCTATTTTTCCAGAAAGGCGAGGATGAGCAGATCGACACCAAGAATCACCCGGTGGTGAGGTTCGTCTCGAAATATTTCAATGTATATCGTCGAAATGTGATCGACCACTTTTTTGTTCGGCGCAAAACCGACAATAAACTGTTCATAACGCCCCTGTTCATTGTGGTACTGGTGGTTTCAGTCACGGATCTTGTGTTTGCAGTAGACTCCATCCCGGCCATTTTCTCGATCACGAAAGACCCCTATATCGTGTTCTTTTCCAACGTGTTCGCCATTATGGGTCTGCGGTCAATGTTCTTTTTCCTGTCGAGCATCATGAGCCAATTCCGTTTCCTGAAAGTGGGTTTAGCGGTCCTGTTGACGTTTATCGGGGTCAAAATGTTGCTCGAACATTATCTGGAAGATTGGGGTTTTAAGCCGGTTTACTCGCTTTATATCATTGTTGCCATATTGGCCACGAGCGTGTTAGCTTCGTGGTTGATACCAGAGAAAAAGTCTGAACCAGAAGTGTGAAACAGACATCTTGTGCGTTTCTATCTTAGCGGTCCGCCGTCGCGGTTAATCTTTTTAATATTGTAAAAATCCTGCGGGGCCACCCGTGCGGTTCAGACATCTTGGTTCAGAATTCAACAACACTCCGTGCCTATCGTCGTCGCTTAACCAACCTGAGCAGCCGAAATCGGTCATTGTTGCTGTCGAGCCTGCCTGTCGATCAGTTTCTCGACCTGCACGATACCGACTATTTGCTGAACAAACCCTCGTTTGCCAGTATCCAGCAGTTGGTGGCCCGCAAAGCCAGTATTCCGCTGTGCGAAGTGCTTGACCCGCGCCATGAACGGGCCAATCAGGTCAGCAAAAAGCTCCGGCGCATTGCCCGAACCACCCAGTTTATTGAAGAAGAACGCGGCACAGAAGACCTGTATGTGGGCTGGCCGTTTTTGCGGGGGATGTTCTTGGATGGCACCTCGGTTCACGCGCCATTGCTGTTTTTTCCGGTTCAGATCGAGCAAAAAGGCGATCAATGGCATCTCACCCGACGGGGCGACGAAGAAGCGTTCATAAATCCGACTTTCACGCTGGCCTACGCCCACTTCAACGCCATAAAACTACCTCCTGAATACTTAGAGAAGGAATTTGACGATTTCGACAAAGATGCGCTGGCCTTCAGAACGCAGCTCTATGAGTGGCTCAAAGCCAGTCCGTTCAAGATCAATTTCAACCAGGACCTGTTCCTCGACTTGCTCAAACCGTTCGACAAGGTCAACCAGAAAACGCTGCTGGCCCTCGAAAAAACGGGCGAGTTGAAGCTATATCCCGAAGCCGTACTGGGCATTTTCCCCCAAGCCGGATCGTTTCTGGTGCCAGATTATGATGCTTTGCTGGAGGAAAGGGAAGAAGAGACCGAAAGGGTCGCAAGCGCAAGCAAACCTTCCTCCCTTTCTTTCTTCAAAGAAAAGTCCCTCCGCACTCCCCTCCCACTCGATGCATCGCAGGAGGCTGCTGTGCGGGCGGTGAAGGCGGGAGAGTCCTTGGTGGTGCAGGGGCCACCGGGTACGGGCAAATCGCAATTGATTGCCAACCTCATGGCCGACGCTGCCGCTGAGGGCATGCGGGTATTGCTGGTTTGCCAGAAACGAGCCGCGCTTGATGTGGTATATGCCCGGCTTCAGGAGGTGGGAATGAAGCGGTTTATAGCCCTGATTCACGATTTTCAGGATGATCGAAAGGCTCTTTATGCCCAATTAGCGGGCCAAATTGAGGCTATTGAGAGCTATCGCCAACAAAATACTGGCTTGGATGCTGTGTTGGTCGAGCGGGATTTTGACCGCGAGTGCCGTCAGATTGATGAATTGGTGGCCGACTTGCAATCGTTCAAAGACGCGCTGTTCAACACGGCTGAATGTGGGGTTTCGGCCAAGGAGCTGTATCTGAACAGCGATCCTTCAGCAGAAACCATCATGCTGAATGATGTTTATGAACAGTTTCCACTCACCGAAGTGGATAACTTCGCGCAGCGGCTTACCAACTATACCGGCTATCAACAACGGGTAGGAACAGGTCATCCCTGGCATGACCGGGTGTTGTTTGACCGCTTCTCGACCGCCGATCAATTCGTGATCGACCGGGCTGTTATTGAAGTTGGCAGCGTGGCTAAAATCGCCGATTCCGTAGCAATGGAGCAGGTAGGCGAAGGCTTACTGCCGGCAGACTGGAGCCACTGGCACGAATCGGCCTGGGCATTGGAAGCCTTGTTATCGTTGCTGACCGGTGAAGATAGCCGCGCGCTCTGGACAGCTATACAATTTCTCCGCATCTCGCCCAACCACCCCGCCAATACCATTGCCGAAGGCGAGCTGCTCCGGTTGGCTGCCCTGTGGCAGGAAGCGTTGGCCAGTCCGGGGCCGCTTGAGATGACCGCCGGGTGGCCCCGATCTCTCGTCGATTCGGCTCTCGAAGCCCGCGACTCGTTTATTAGCTGGAACTGGTGGCAACTGACCAATCCAGGAAAAGACCAACTTCGGCAGGTAGCTCAGGAAAACGGGCTAACGACTTCAGCTAATGATTTGAGGATATTACGGGTTAGGCTCGAAAAAAGTGAGATGCTGGAGGAGTTGAAACCGCAAACGGATGAGCTATTGACCGGTCTTGCGCTGCCTAACGAACCAGCCACCCTCCGATTGCTACAACAGGCCCGCGAACTCACCGCCCGCATCGCCGACCTGCCTGTGCTGGCCACATTGCCGGCCGAAGCCTGGGTTTCGGCACCCACGTTCACCGAAAAAATTCGGGCTTTGTTGGCACAGGCTGAAACAGTGTCCGAGGCACTTGCCGATTGGCAATCCTATCTGACCAACACGCAAATCGACGCGATCTGGACCGATGAAAACCACGCCAACGCACTTCGTAAGGTGCTCCGAAATGATTTTGATTTGCTGATCGAGAACGACCGGATCTGGGCGGGTTTCAGCGAAGCAGAAAAAACGGCAAGTGGGCGATTGGCGGGCCAAACTGAACCAGTTGCGCTGTTCCTGAATAGTTTACGGCTTTCATGGATCAACCATCTGGAAAAGGAGTTCCCGGTTTTGCGAGACGTTTCGTCGTTGAAAATGAGTCAGCAGGAAGCCGCTTTGCAGGATAGCATTCAGAAAAAACAGCAACTGAGCCGCGATATTCTGGGTATGCACCTCCGCCAGCAAACCTACCGGAACCTTGCGTTTAACCGGCTAAACAACCTGACCACCTACCGCGATTTGTTGCATCAAACCACCAAAAAACGCAACGTGTGGCCCGTTCGGCGGCTCATGAGTCAGTTTGCCGACGAGGTATTCCGGCTGGTGCCGTGCTGGATGGCCTCACCAGAGTCAGTATCGGCCATTTTTCCGCTACAGGAAGGCTTGTTCGATCTGGTAATTTTTGATGAAGCCTCGCAATGTTTCGCCGAGAACGGAGTACCAGCCATGTTCCGGGGTAAGCAGGTGATCATCACCGGCGACAGTCAGCAACTCCGCCCCAGCGACCTCTATCGCACCCGAATTGAAGACGAAAATGGGGACGAGGAGGCAGACCAAACCGCTCTGGAAGTGGAATCGCTGCTCGAACTGGCGGCTCAATCGTTGCCGCAGGTTTCGCTGACAGGTCACTATCGGAGCCGTTCGATGGATCTGATTCAATTCTCGAACGAACATTTTTACGGAAACAAACTCACACTGCTTCCTGACCGTCAGACACTTAATCAGCACATCCCGGCGATTCGCTATCAGTTAGTGCCAGGCCTGTGGCAACAAAACACGAACCCCGTGGAAGCCGAAGCCGTGGTGAATCTGGTGGTGCAATTAATCACCGACATGCCGGGCCGATCTATCGGCGTTGTCACGTTTAACTTCCCCCAACAGCAGTTGATTCAGGAGTTGTTGGAAGCAGGCAAGAGGTCCGTTACTTTCGTCAAGAACATTGAAAACGTGCAGGGCGACGAGTGCGACGTAATTATTTTCTCGGTTGGGTATGCTCCTGATGAAAAAGGCAGGTTGGCCATGCAGTTTGGCAGTCTGAACATGGTTGGGGGAGCCAATCGCCTGAATGTGGCCGTTACCCGCGCCCGCGAACGAGTGTATGTGATCACGAGCCTGCGCCCGGAACAACTAACCGTGGATAATGTCGCCAATGAGGGGCCGCGTTTGCTGAAAGCGTACCTGAGTTATGCTCAACAGGTATCAGAGGGGCAGTTTCGGCCCCAACCCCGCCAGATTGAGAGTGGTGCAGGGGCTGTGCGAGGGGCAACATGGCTCAAAAACCAGTTGGCCGCTCAACATCCCAACTGGCAACCCGAACTCCCCGTTGCCGACCTCACCATCCGCGAGGGTAATCAATATGAAGGTCTCGTTCTGACCGATGACGATCAGTATTACGCCCAAACCATTAAAGAAAGCCATGCCCTGCTGCCTTTTGCGCTCCGCAACAAACAATGGCCTTACCACCGACAGTGGAGCCGGGAACTTTGGAAAGGGTTGTAGCGACCACGCTGCGCCCGCTAATCAACTTTTCAAACTACCTTTGTGTTGTTCAAATAAGGGGTTCAACATTCTCCATCCTCCAGTAAACAATGGCTTCACAGTATGATGTGATCGTAGTAGGTAGCGGGCCGGGCGGCTATGTAGCTGCCATTCGGGCTTCGCAACTAGGGCTAAAAACAGCCGTTATCGAGCGCGAAAGCCTCGGCGGTATTTGCTTAAACTGGGGTTGTATTCCCACAAAAGCACTGTTGAAAAGTGCCCAGGTTTTTGAATACATCAAGCACTCAGCCGATTATGGAATTACCGTTGGTGAGTCGAGTGCCAATTTTGGGGCCGTTATCAAGCGGAGCCGGGGCGTGGCCGATGCCATGAGCAAAGGCGTGCAGTTTCTGATGAAGAAAAACAAAATCGACGTTATCAGCGGCACCGGTAAAGTGATTCCCGGCAAAAAAGTGACGGTAACCGATGCCGCCGGCAAAGCCACCGACTACGAAGCCAAACACATTATTGTGGCTACGGGTGGCCGGGCGCGGGCGTTGCCCACTGTCCCCATCGACGGGGAGAAGGTGATTGAATACCGCAAGGCCATGACCCTCGAAAAACGCCCCGATACGATGCTCGTGATTGGTTCCGGGGCCATTGGGGTGGAGTTCGCGTATGTGTATGCCAGCATGGGGACGAAAGTGACCATTGTAGAATTCATGCCGAATGTGGTGCCGGTTGAAGACGAAGACATCTCGAAAGAATTGGCCAAACAGTACAAAAAATTAGGCATCGAGATTCTCACCAGTTCCGAAGTATTGAAAGTGGATACGAGCGGCAAAGGCTGCAACGTGTTTGTGAAGACTCCAGCAGGTGAAAAAACGTTTGCCGTTGACATTGTACTGTCGGCAGCGGGAGTGGTAGCCAACATCGAGAACATCGGGCTGGAAGAAACGGGCATCAAAACTGACCGGGGAAAAATCGTCACCGACGACTATTACCGCACCAACATCGAAGGCTACTACGCCATTGGCGATTGCACTAAGGGCCAAGCCCTCGCGCACGTAGCCTCAGCCGAAGCTATTATTTGCATCGAGAAAATTGCGGGTCTTCCCCACGTAGAGCCGCTGAACTACAACAACATACCGGGCTGTACGTATTGTTCACCCGAAATTGCCTCGGTAGGTTACACCGAAAAGGCGGCCCGCGAAGCCGGTTATGAGATCAAAGTGGGCAAGTTTCCGTTCTCGGCATCGGGCAAAGCCAAAGCATCGGGAACGCCGGAAGGTTTCGTGAAAGTGATTTTCGATGCTAAATATGGCGAGTGGCTTGGTGCCCACCTGATTGGCAACAATGTAACCGAAATGATTGCCGAAGTGGTGGCCGCCCGCAAGCTCGAAACCACCGGCCATGAGATTCTCCGCACGGTTCACCCGCACCCAACCATGTCGGAAGCCATCAAAGACGCAACCGAAGCGGCTTATGATGAAGCGATTCACTTGTAACAAAGAGTGAAAGCGGTACGAAACCCCCTAAAATCCCTTCAGGGATTTTAGGGGGTTTTCTAGTTGAGAGGAGGTTAATTTTCAGCCATTTTCTTAAAACTTACCCACGCTCTGCGAAGAAATAGGATCGTTTTTCTTCTTTCAGATCGTCATAAGTATAGATCAAGCGGTGGCGGTTCTTATACTGATAATTAATCAGCACAAAATCGCCGATGCAGGCCGTCGTGTGAATAAATAAAGTTGCTCCGAAAAAGACTCCATACTGCGGCCAAACAATCCAGGCAATAACCAGTAAGGCTGTAATAATCAGAAAAGGCATAACGGCTATCCAGGCCAATTCGCGGCCAGTATGCACAAACTTTTGGGCGTAGGCATACACAATAAGGCTCTTCCACGACCCGCCGAAGCCCACGTTGGTCGCTCCGTAATATTTAAAAACGAGCGCGTGAGTCACTTCATGAATGGGTAGCAAGATAAAGAAGGCAACAAAAGCGAACCCAAACTGTCCAATGATACTTGTGCGCTGAGCAGACTTCATCATACGAATAGTCTCATCCGCTTTAGACCCTTCTCCCACAAAGGCAGCTCCCAGCATATAGCCAATAATGGCTCCACCAATGGCCAGTACCAGCAGAAACACCCAGCTCATCCACTTCTTTGGTGTTGGCTTCTGAGCTGTATCCTTTCTGGTAAAGCCCAATTCCCGCGTCAGAAACTGGGCCATTTCATCAATCCGAAACGAATCGATCAACTCGTAGCGATCCGTATTCTGTAGCTGTTCAATAGTTGGTCTCATGTATAAAACCGACTTGATTAATTTGTTCGCCAGTAAAAATAAGTATACATCAAAACTTGCCAATAACTTAGTGCCAAGCGGTTGTTTTCAGGTTTTAATGAAACGCGTACAGAGTTGCCTCTTCACTATCTATCAATAAAAAATCCCCACTCATCCGGAGTAGGGATTTTTTTGAGCCTCCTATAGGACTTGAACCTACGACCCCTTCATTACGAATGAAGTGCTCTACCAGCTGAGCTAAGGAGGCTTGTTTCAGTGAATAAATAGCAGCGAATAGCTACCCCTTCCACTGAAATAGGGTGCAAATATAATGGGATGGTAATACAGACGCAAAATTTTGCATCTGTACCGGGCTGTTTTTTCGTAAATTTGCGGTATGATTTCCATTACGAACCTATCGTATTACCTCGGAAGCAGAGCATTGTATGAAAATGCTTCCCTGCATATAAAACCGAATCAGAAAATTGGGCTGATCGGACTCAACGGAACCGGCAAGTCAACGCTTCTCCGCATCATCACCGGCGAATACCAGATCGACGGGGGAACAATCTCCAAAGCGGGCGATGTGACCATCGGTTTTCTGAATCAGGATCTGCTTTCCTATCAAACCGACGATTCCATTCTGTCCGTTGCCATGCAGGCTTTTGAGCGGCAAAATGAGCTTCAAGCCCAAATCGACGAGATTCTCCACGAAATGGAGACCAACTACACCGATGATTTGGTGGATAAGCTTGGCAAAGCGCAGGAAGAGTTCGAAGCGTTGGATGGCTATACCGTACAGTCGCGGGCCGAAGAGATTATGGAGGGGCTTGGTTTCTCGACCGACGATCTCCAGAAACCACTCCGGCAGTTTTCGGGCGGGTGGCGGATGCGGGTTATGCTGGCGAAACTGCTGTTGCAGAAGCCCTCCCTGCTCATGTTGGACGAACCAACCAACCACCTTGACCTTCCGTCGATTCAATGGGTGGAGAAGTATATTCAGACCTACGAAGGAGCCGTGATTGTGGTGTCGCACGACCGCGAGTTCTTAGACAATGTGATTGATGTGACCGTGGAGGTGGCCAACGCCAAACTCAATCTGTATTCGGGAAATTACTCGTTTTATCTGGAAGAGAAAGCCCTGCGGAACGAGATTCAGAAGGGGGCTTTTGAAAACCAACAGGCCAAAATCAGGCAAACAGAGCGGTTTATCGAGCGGTTCAAAGCCCAGGCTACCAAAGCCAAGCAGGCCCAAAGTCGGGTGAAACAATTGGCTCGCATGGAGCGAATTGATGACGTGATTGATGAATCGGCGCGGGTGAATTTCAAGTTCCAGTTCTCTACCCAGCCGGGCCGCCATATTCTGCATTTAGACGACATCACGAAACATTACGGCCCTAAACGAATCCTGACTAAAGCCGACATCCGGCTCGAACGGGGCGACAAGGTGGCCCTGATTGGAGCCAACGGACGGGGCAAATCCACGCTGTTGCGGATCATTTCAGGGTCGGAGCCAGTGGACAAAGGGGGTCGAAATCTGGGTTACAACGTATCGTTCAGTTTCTATGCGCAGCACCAGTTGGAATCGCTGAATGTGGACGACAACCTGCTCGAAGAACTCAAAGGGGCCGCTCCAACCAAATCAGAAGGCGAATTGCGGGGCGTTTTGGGCTGCTTTCTGTTCTCCAACGACGAGGTTTTCAAGAAAATCAAAGTGCTGTCTGGGGGCGAGAAATCGCGGGTGGCATTGGCCAAAGTGCTGCTGTCGCAGGCTAACTTCCTGCTGTTAGACGAACCGACTAACCATTTGGACATGCAGTCGGTGAACATCCTGATTCAGGCTCTGGAACAGTACGAAGGCACCTACGTGGTGGTGTCGCACGACCGGTATTTCGTGTCGCAGATTGCCAACAAAATCTGGTATATCGAAGACGAGCAGATCAAGGAGTTCCCCGGCACATTTGATGAATATGAGTGGTGGATTCAGGAGAAAAAAGAAGCTGAGAGTAAAGGTCTTGGAAGTAATGGCAAGGCCCCTCAACTAGTGGCCCCAAGCCCCAAACCACAAGCCCCTGCTCCCCGTGCTACCGACGACGAGCGTAAAGAATGGCAGCGGACACTGAAAAAACTGACCCAGCAGGCCGAAGAATCCGAAACCAAAATCAGCCAGTTGGAAGACCGCAAAAAACGACTCGAAGCCGAACTTGCCGACCCGGCCACCTATGGAGATAATAAGCTGATGCAGGCTAAAAACGACGAGTACCATCGCGTAAAAAAAGAAATCAACCAGCTTCAGGATCAGTGGGAAACAACCATGCTCGAAGCCGAAGAACTGGAAGGAAAGCTTAAATGAATGCGTAATGATGAATCGCACCGGCGAACCGGCGTAACGAGTAATGGGCTGACGCACGAATAGTACGCATTACACATTCAGCATTATATATTGCTCAACGTCAAGACAGTAAAGAATTCCTCTTTAACCGATAACGGCGTTGATCTATGCGTGAACGAGTGTTGATACTGGGTGCCGGTATCCAGGGAATTAGTTGCGCGTTGTCGCTATCAGCTAAAGGCTATGCTGTAACGCTTATCGACCAAGACGATGAGCCATTTAAAGGAACCAGTTTTCGCAATGAGGGCAAAATTCACTTAGGTTTTGTGTATGCCAACGACCGAAGTTTCCAGACTTCGGCCCTGATGCTCGAAGGGGCCATGAACTTTGGTCCGTTGGTGGAAAGCTGGGTGGGGCAGCCTGTCGATTGGCTGTCGTTGCGGTCGTCGCCCTTTCAATATGCTGTTCATCAGCAGTCTATGGTTTCAGAAGCTGCCCTTTTGAGCCATTATCAAACACTGCAAGATGCTTATGAGACCTACCGGAATGCGGGGTTTCATTATGTAGGCAGTCAGCCTAAGAAACTATGGTTTGTTCCCACGGGGGTCACTCCGCCGGTAAATCCATCCGTTATTCAATCGCTCATTCTAACGGAGGAAGTTGCGCTCAATCTAAAAAGACTCCGGCAACTTCTCCGTCATGCCCTAAAACGCCGGGGTGTCCAGTTTTTGGGTAACCGTGTTGTTCGTTCTGTTGAGCGCAGTTCGTTTGGGTTTTGCGTGAAAGGTACGCAGACAGACGGAACCGACTGGCGGGCAGATGGTGGCTTGGTTGTCAACTGTCTGTGGACGAGTCGATTGTCGGTCGATGCGACGCTAGGCATTAGGCCATCCCGGCCCTGGGTTTATCGGTTGAAGTTCAGAATGTTAGGGCAATTGCCCCCCGAACTGGCAAGTCTGCAATCGTACACGGTGGCCTTGGGGCCTTTTGGAGATATTGTTACCTACCAGAATGCCCCGACGTATATTTCGTGGTATCCAACCTGCATGAGGGGTTGGTCAGACGCGCTGCAACCACCCGCCGAGTGGGAGCCTTGTTGCCGGGAGGAACAATTGCTGACTGACCATCCGTGGGTTCAGAATGCGCTGGGTGGGTTGAACGAGTTGATACCGGGCATGAATCAATTCCAGATTGGACACCTAAGTGCCGGGGTGATTTTTTCGTGGGGCGAAACCGACATCGACCAACCCGAAAGTGGGCTTCATCAACGCAACCAAATTGGGGTTGAGGCATTCGATGGCTATTTTTCCATCAATACCGGCAAACTGACCACGGCACCCTTGTTTGCCCACCAACTGGCGCAACAGCTATGACGACCCCCGCTCAACCCCGCATCACGGTAGCGATTCCTTTGTATCGGTCGAAGCGGTTTTTGCGGATAATCCGGCAAAATATTCGCCATATCACCGGGGCCGATGCCGAAATCCTGCTCTCCGACCGGCATGGCGACGACGACACACTGACCATTTTAGAACAGGAATTTGGCCATGACCCCCGCATTCGGTTTCTGCGTTTTACGGATCGTATTGGTTGGGTTGACCATTACAACGAACTACTGACGCAAGCCACCGGGCGGTATTTTATGTGGATGCCCCACGACGATACGTTCCCCCGGCATTATATACCAACGTTGCTCGCCGATTTTGAACGCAATCCTGCTATCTGGCTAAGTTTCGGGACCTTATACTCAGTTTTCAGGAAACCCCGGCGGGTTGAAATCGCTCAACTTCCTGCCTGGCAATCATCGGGGAATTGGTCGCCCTGGTGCAGTTTGCGGTGGTTGTTGCTGTGGAATATGGGCGTTCCGATGCGGGGTATTTTTGATCGCGAACGGGTGCTAAACACGAACTTATTCCTCAAACCTGTAGCTACCAACAACCATTATTCCGACATCTACTGGCTTTTTTCCGTTGGAATGCACGGGCCAATGCACTATAATCCGGCTGTTTTCACGGTCAAGCGGATGTACGCCAACAGCACGTCGGGCGTTTGGAAACACAGCGACTATTTCACCCGGGACGGCCTGAAAACGCTGGTTAGTTATGTCAGGGAGGCCAACTTAACGCCCACCTCCCGGTATGGGTTTCCGATGATATTAACCTTGTATGGCTGGGCTTACCAACTGATAGTCAGAACATTGTTTCGATGGCTTCCCGGCATCCGGAAGGGTATTTTGCGGCTGCTTTTCAAAAAGATGCGGATCAAAAAAGAGATCGTTAAAACACAGACTATCAGTGGGTTTTTAGCTTACAAATCATGCGTAATATAAAGTCTTATGGCTTGTGAAGTACATTTAAGGCGGGGTTTCTCATAATAAGTAGCCCCATTCTTGACTACATTTGTTGAGCCGCAAGCCAGGTAATTGTGTTGAATAAACATAAGCAGTAGATTAAGTTTGGCGACCCAAAACTACGGCCCGGCTTCGGCACTTTTTAAGCCATCATTACTTATTTAGGACTACCCAAAAAAGAATTGTAGGATACGGAAAAGGGGACGGATTTCGTGTATAAAACCGTCCCCTCAGGAATAAATTACGATAAAGTTATATTTGTAAGTTGCTGATAATCAGGCAAACTTTACTCTATCAAATCAGTTAAAAATCATCATTTGTGCTCCCGAAGGGATTCGAACCCCTATCGTCGGTACCGGAAACCGAAATTCTATCCATTGAACTACGGGAGCGTAGCCGGGCGGCTTTGTCAGCCGTTTCGGGTTGCAAAAGTAATCAAAACCGGGCAATGAACAAGAAAGTTGTTCAGGATTTTCATTACAAAAGCTTCATTGTCTCGTAATCGCCGATGTGTTTCAGGTATAAAAAATGAATCAGCAGGCCATTGACATTATTGATTAGCTGGTGTGCTTCGGGCAGGGTCGTGACCAAGGTGGTAATGCGCTCAAACTCGGAGTCGTTGGTCATGCGCTGGTGATGGAAGCCCATGATTTGTTCGCGATCCATGCGCTTTTCCACGCAGTAATAGTGCATAGCCTCATCGCTCGTGCCGGTGCTTGGAAACCACAGACGCGGATTCAGTTTGGTCAACTCTTCCGGCTTGATAGTCAGGCCAATCTCTTCACCCACTTCGCGGGCGGCTACGTCGGTAGCATCATCATCGGCATCGACCATGCCCGCCGGATGTTCGTAGGTTTGGGAGCCATCGGAAATGCGACGCTGCCGGACAAGTACCACGAATTTCTCGTCAGTTTTTTCGTCAATAAGGCACACCAGAACGGAAGCCGCGTGGCCTTTCAAGAAACAAACAGGTGGGATTTTGTCGCCTTCGGGGGTGTCGGCATCCAGTTCGAGCATGGCAAACAGCACCTCGCCGTTGTGCCGTCGGCGGATGAAATGCTTTTTGATTCCCTTGATTATTAATCCATTATTGATCAGTTGCTGTTTCCAGAACCGGAATTTGGGTGCGTCTTCAAGTTTTTCCATATCAGTTTTGAGTGGCCGGTTGCCCTACGTAACGTTCAAAGAATTCGTAGATCCGCAGAATCCGGTCGATGCGCTGCCGGACGTTGCCCGACCGACTCAGTTCGTGGGTGGCACCCGGCATTCGGACATATTCGACGGGGCGGCCCAATACTTTCAGGCTTTTCATCATCATTTCGCTTTGGATGATGCCCGTGCGGAGGTCGTTTTCTCCATGTTTAATGAGCAAAGGAGTCCGAATGTTTTGAACAAAGGTGTAGGGCGAGTTGGCATCCAGCACTTTTTGCGTTTCGGGTTGCCAGGGGTAGCCACCAAAATAGTTCGGCACTAACCGCCAGGCATTGCCTTCGCCCATAAATGTGGTCAGGTCATACACGCCCCGTTGGGCAAACGCGGCTTTGAATCGGTTATCGTGGCCCACAATCCAGGCAGTAAGGTAGCCCGCATAGGAGCCGCCCGTAATCACTTGTCGGCTGGTGTCCACCCAAGCTTCTTTGGCCGCATCGGTTGCGGCTGCCAACACATCTTCGGCGGGGCCGGTGCCCCAGTCTTTTATGTTGGCCTGTTGAAAAGCCAGCCCGTAACCACCCGAACCGCGTGGGTTGGCATACACCACGCCGTAGCCCTGCGAACACATAAACTGCAATTCGTGCCACATCGACGCTTCGCCCGGCCCCCACATGGCAGTAGGCCCACCGTGCATATTGAGCAATAAAGGGTGTTTGCGGCCCGGCGTTTGGCGACCGCCATCGGTGGTTGTTTGTTGCGCCAGAACGGTTGGTTTCATAATCCAATAATCCACTGCTTGCCCCTTCGAGTTGGTATAGACGCGCTTTTCGGGATAGCTGAGGGACTTTTGCTTCACCCAATCGTTGTGGGTGGTGAGAACGATCGGATTTTTAGCGTCGGCATCGGCCACGACTAATTCCGACGGATTGGCCACTTCGGTTTGAGCAAACACCACCTGATTGCCAGTCACATCGAAACTGGTGATGCCTTTTTCGAAGCTGGTCAGTTGCGTAATTTCTTTCGTAATAGCATTGAGCCGATACAGCGGAAAACCGCCGTTGGCTGGGGCTGTAAAATAAAGTACGGGGGTGGCCGAAACAGCCACAGTCCGGCGGCTCCGACTGCCTGACGTGGGTGTTGTCTCAGCCCAGACCATGTTGCCTGCTGCCCGGTCGAAGGGCAGCGTTTCGACGTTGGACGCAAGCAGCCCGCTGAGAGTGGCAATACCCAATTGACCAAAACTCACGCCCTCGCTGGGGCTGCTCAGAAACGCCAGTCGGTTGCCATCGGCGGAGAGTTCGGGCGAGAAATAACTGCGCCCCTCGCCCCCCAAAACCACCGTCCGGCGACCGTTTCCGTCAACGGGAAGGGCCATAATCACACTGGTTTGCTCGCGGTCGGGGTGTTTCAGGGTATCGCGCTTCGTAACGGCCAACACCTGCTGACTATTGGGCAACCAAGTGGCTGAGTTAAAGGAATAAAAGCCCCGCGAGATGGGGCGGGCAATGGCACCCTCGCGCATGTCGGTCACGTAAAGGTGCGTGAAATTCATGTCGGGTTCGGTGGTCGATTCACCCTGAAAGTTGAGCCGGGTGATAACTTTGGCCTTTTTATCTTCGACATCTTTTTGGAGATACGCCCGAATTTCAGCCAGCGATCCATCAGGGTTGGCTTTCACGGATTTGTCGGGCTTCACAAAATCATTCGTAGTGAACCCCGGCTTTTCGAGCGACCACACCGGCCCCCGGCGGCCAGGATTCAGGATACTGTCGCTAACCATTTCGGCAAACGAAAGGCTGCTCTCAAACAAAATCTGCTTTCCATCGGGCGACCAGACGGGGCTTCCCGCGCCATATTTGATGGTGGTGAGTTGGTAGGCTTCGCCCCCGTCCAGCGGCATCACAAACACCTGCGACTTGCCTTTCACAGTGCGAACAAACGCCAGCCGGGTACCATCGGGCGACCACGCAGGTTGGCGGGCACTTTCGGTTCCACGTGTGATTGCCTTGGCATCGCCCGCCTTCAGGTTGCTGAGGTAAATGTGTGTCCGGTAGTCAAATTCGCCAGGTTGGTCGGGGTTGGCCTCGATGGTCATCATATTGTAAGCTGCCCGTTGGCCATCGGGCGAGAGTGTGACAGCCCCCACCTGTTTGATGCGGGTGAGGTCGGTGGCAACGATTTTTTGTTGCTGTTGGGCAATAGTGGCCGCTGGCCAAAGCAAGAGTAGGAGAAGTTGGAAGCGCATAAGGGGTATAGACCTAAAACTGATTATGAATCTGTTCCAGAAACTGAGCCGTGCGTTGACGTATTTCCGAAACAGGCTGAACAAAATTATTGTGCATCATACTGAATAACAAAACTTTACCCTTTCGCGTAACGAGATAACCGCTTAGGTTATAAACACTGGTCATCGACCCCGATTTGGCAAAAACGTAGGGTTTGTCACTCTTGAGCATTCCGCGCAGTGTCCCCGATTGACCGCCCGCCGGGAGCAAGGTAAACAAGCGTTGCTGAGGCACTTTAACCTGAATCAGTTTTAGCAAAGCAATCAAACTGCTAGGCGTGAACAGATTATAACGCGACATGCCCGATCCATCGACCCACCGGATGTCTTTCCGTTTTCCCAATGCCACTGAGTCGACCATCGCCCGAATGCGGGCGGGATTCAGCACGAGGTCGCCTTGTTGAGCCGATGCCATGAGCAAAATGTGTTCGGCAAGGGTGTTGTCGCTAACGTGTTCGGTGCGTTTGTAGAGCGAATCGGTGGGAGTTCCATACACTAGGCGGGTGCCGGTTGGCATGGCCATACTGACCAAACCCACGGGCCGGTTCAGGGTGTCGCTCAGGAGCTTGGCGGCCAGTTCGGGCGACCATCGGAATGGCACATCCTGCCGAAACGGGCGGATGTTTTGGGGCCGTACAAAGCGGTTTCGGTGCTCATCACGCTGCACTTCGCGGGGGGTTGGGCGAATGGTGGAGACGACTGTGCTATCTGCAAAAAAGGCTGGTTGAATCGACACCTCGGGCCGACGGTCGGGGTAGGTGAACCGAACAAAATTGCCGTAGAGAGGCAGTGGAGCCTGTTCGCAGGAGTAATCATCGTTGAAATCGTCCCAGGCCCAGCCGGGACCAAGTCGGGGAGGATTGTAGTTGGCAGCTGAGTAGAACAGCCGTTCGGGGCGGTTGCGCAAAAATCGCAGGGCACTGGTATCGGGCAAATCGGGGTGGAGTAGGAGCGGGTTGCCGGTTCCCCAAAAAATCAACGAATCACCCCGAACCAAGTAGCGAAGCGCGGGTAAGGAGTCTTGCAGGGTGAGTAAACCGGCATACAAACTGAACAGTTTGGTGTTCGACGCAGGGACAAACCCTTTCTCGGCATTGTGAGAAATGGGCGTTTTATCGGTCACCGGATCATAGAGGGCAAAGCCCGTGAAATGATCCGTAAACTGGGTGTTTGTACGGAGGTCGCGGCTTAGTTTTTTGGCCGGCGAACAGCCAATGAGAAAAAGCAGAAAAAGGGCGGGGAGAAGGCGCATAAAAAAAGCCGTTGTCAGACGTTTCACAAACGTACAGACAACGGCTCAAAAAGAGATGTCATCTTGTTTAGAAAGATGACATCTCGAAAAAATCACCGAACAATCATAATCTTCTTCGTTTCGCTCGTATCCCCAGCTTTCAGTTGCAGGAAATACAGACCCGTGGGCAGTTGGCCAAAGTCAACCTGCTCGTTGATGGTTGTTCCGCGAACGGGGAGCGACATGGCCCGGATCGTTTGCCCCATCGGGCTGGTCAGGGTGAGACCTGCCTGGGTGGCCGCTTTTGTCAGTTGTGCTTCCACCCGAATTACGCCATTGCTCGACGGGTTCGGATAAACCGAGAACAGAACTGGTTTGATAGGCTCCGTAGCCAGAATGGGCGGTGGAGGTGGAATCTGAACTTGCAGGTTGTCGATGGCCCAGCCCCAACCAACTGACAACTGATCGGCATAAAGTCGGAATCGAACCAGTATCACATCGTTTGCCTTGAAAAGGCCCGACTCAAGCATTCGAATCTCCCGAGTTTTGAATAATGCTGGCGTACCTATAGCGGTCGAATTAACGTCGATTCCTGTGCCGGTCAGGCTACCATTCCAGGCCCGGTTCCAGTCGTTATTTTCGCGGGCATCGTATCCCTCGATTAGTGGTTGCCAGGTTTTTCCATTGTCTTTCGAGGCTTCCACAATCACGAAGTCGAAGAAATTGGGGTCGCCATATCGACTGCCCACTTCGCCGGGTTCGACCAGTGCAATTTCGGAGAACCGAATGGTGGCACTGTCTGGATTGGCTTTAAGCCGGATCGGAGCCAGCAGCAAGGCCGATGTATTGTTCTCGTAATCGTAGGTACTTCCGTTTCGATAGGGGTGATCGGTTTGTAGCAATGGACTCTGGAAACCAGACGGTTGCCCAATGGTGAATCCGTTGGTGGCAAAGTCTGCCGCCGAGGCTGCCGGGTCCGTAAAGGCGTTGTTATAGTTGCTGCGAACGGTCGCCTGTGGAGCAACCACAGCAATCTCCTGGAATCCCGAAGCTGGGAACGTTATCCGATTTTTCGTACGGGCACTGTCGATGGCCACAATACGGTACTGAATACGCCCTCCGGCGGTTAACGACCCCGTTGGGAATCGAAGCCGGGCCATATAAACACTGTCAATTTCATCGACTCCACCCGTTAGTTGGCGTGTCTGGATGGTGTATCGCATGGGCGCAGGAGCTTGTGCGGTTCCATTAATCTGCCACTCTACATAGGCAGTATCGACACCCGTGATGCGGTCGTCGGCAATTATCGCACTGATATTCAGCGTGTCGGTTGCTCCGGCCAGCACATAGTAATTGTTGGTGCCTGCTGTGGTGGTAGCGGTTGGTGAGGTAAACAGGCCATTGGTTCGCAACCCCAGGCGCGAGAGTGTCGGAGCCACATTGTCGGGGCCGAGTGTGGCCCGGTAAATCATTTGCTGACCCGATGCCGACAGTTTGCCGGGGTTGTTGAACGTCCGTCCTGATGCATCCCTTACCTGGAAATAATAACCAACAACACCCGTTGCCAAACTGGCGGGCAGGGTGTAGGTATATTGATCGGTGGTGCCGACGCGGGTTGGCGTTACAGCCGAATAACTGGCTACGTTTGTTACGGAAGCCCCCCGGCCAATGAATAGCTGCACGGAGTTTGGCACGATGGTCGTGTCGCTGGTTATGTTTACACTTAACACCCGGTCAATCACGTCTTCGCTGTCGCGCAGGCGATTATCATGAATCAGGGAGGTGGTTTTCCATTCCATGTCCTCAAACATAGCCAGCGTGAGCGGGCCGGGATTGAACACCGCTACGCCATTGCTTGCTTCGGGAGTCATCAACTCGTTGGGGTTGCCATCGGGATAAGTACGCTCGTCTAAGTGCGACGTGCTGGACCCGGCCTGAAACGTTGACGGGGCATAGAGTCGGGCTTTTTGACCAGTTTTCTGTTGAAGAATTGGCCCGTTAAAAAACAGGTTATCACCAACATACTGGTTGTAGAGTACGGCCGAATTATCGGCGAATAGAGCTGCGTCGATTGTTTTCTGGCCGGTTGCATTCTCCACAAACGCATCGAAAATCAGCGGGGGTAACACACTGGCAGTGTTATTGTTCCCCACACTTCGACCACTCACGAAGCCGAGTCCGTGACCGATCTCATGCAATACCACCGTCACAAAATCCAACTGAGTTGGACCGGGTTTTCCGTCGATCCCTAAATACCAATCTACCTGATTGTTGAAGTTGGCATTGATGTCAGGGGAAGTGCCATTGAGGTTTTTTCTGCCAATTTTTTCAGCCAGAGCGATGGCATAAAAAGCATCCGCCTTTTGGGTAGGGCCATACAGCCGGTAATAATCGCCGGGGCTGGCACTGCCGAGTGTTACCCGGCTGCGGCTGGGCGAACCTAAATTGGTCCAGTTGGCCCTTAAATTAATGGGGACAGGTGATTTTATAATGGACGACCAAATATCGACAGCGAATTGAAAAGCGGCCCGTGCATTATCAGGGAAGCCATTATACGTCACCACAAAGGTAGACGTTTGCGGGGCGGCAACCCGCGCTGTGCCTTTACCCCGCGACCGCAGAAAAGACTCTGGGGCAGGAACGGAATAAAAATTAGTGTTATCGAGTCGGGCAGTGCAGGTTATGCTAACGGGCTTGTCCAGACGCATCTGCATGGCAAATTGTTGATAGGCAGAGCGGGAGGCCGTTTTTTGCCCCATTGCAGCACTCATTACAAACCACATGGCAACAGAGGCCAGTAGTCGGGCGGCAAACAAAAATCGCATGTGAAGTAACGTAAAGTGTTAGAGCAAATAGAAACGAAATTGATTGAACTGGTAACGACAGAAAGGGGGGTTATGGTATGGGAGTTTCAGGTTTCAACACTTCGCTGTTTCATTGGCTTCGCCGTTTCTATAGTTCCAATGCTTCGCTGTTTCAGGTTTCAAACGCAAAGCATGAAATGACAGAAACGGCGAAGCCATTGAAACGCGAAGCATGAAACCAAACAAACGGCGAAGCCATTGAAACCTGAAACTTATTTTTCCTCCTTTATTACCAAAGATACCGAATTGAGGCAATACCGCAAACCAGTTGGTGGTGGGCCATCATCAAAAACGTGGCCAAGGTGTGCATCGCAGACGTTGCAGACTACTTCTAAGCGCTTCATCCCGTAGCTATTATCCTGTATGTTCCGAATGCGGTCGGCTTCGATGGGTTCCGTAAAACTGGGCCACCCCGTGCCTGACTCAAACTTGGTGGTTGACTCAAACAGGTCGGTGCCGCAGCACACGCAGGCATAAATGCCGGGGTCTTTGCGTTCGCAGTATTCCCCCGTGAAAGCCCGCTCGGTTCCCTTTTGGCGCGTCACCCGATATTGTTCAGGAGTGAGTTGCGCCCGCCATTCTTCGTCAGTTTTTATTACTTTCTGCATCATGTCTTCGTTAAAACTCTATACGAACAGTTGGATAAAATCGTTGCGCCTGTTGATTACAAAACGATTTCAGGGTCAATTTGTCTGACCTTGTCCTAAATTTGTGCATTACGAACGGGCTTCATGACACCACACGACATTTTACGGCAATATTGGGGTTACCCGGCGTTTCGTCCGTTGCAGGAAGACATCGTGAACACGGTGTTGGCCGGACAGGACGCGCTCGTGCTGATGCCAACCGGGGGCGGTAAGTCGCTTTGTTTCCAGGTGCCAACGCTGGTGATGGAGGGCGTTTGCATTGTGGTTACGCCCCTCATTGCCCTGATGAAAGACCAAGTGGAGCAACTCAAACGGCGGGGTATTCCGGCAGCAGCCATTTTTTCGGGGATGCACCACCGCGAAATCGACACCACCCTCGATAATTGTGTGTACGGCAACATCAAGTTTCTGTATGTATCGCCGGAACGGCTCCAGACCGAAATCATGATCGAACGGGCTAAACTGATGAAAGTCTGCCTGTTAGCTGTCGATGAAGCCCACTGTATCTCGGCCTGGGGCTACGATTTTCGGCCTCCCTACCTCAAAATCGCGGAATTCAGGGCCATACTGCCCGCTTCGGTGCCAGTGATCGCCCTCACGGCCTCTGCCACACCCGATGTGCAGGCCGATATTGTGGCGCGGCTCGAAATGAGGCCCGGCACAGACCGCAACGGCGGACCGGCTATTTTTCGGCAAACATTCGCCCGGGCTAATCTGTCGTACTCGGCCCTGCCCGAAAGCGACAAAGAAGCCCGCCTGCTCAAAATTCTAGGCAACGTGCCCGGCTCGGCCATTGTGTATGTACGCAGTCGGCGGCAAACCCAACAGGTGGCCGAGTTCCTGTATCGAAATGGCGTGCTCGCCGATTTTTACCATGCGGGATTAGATACCCTAAAACGTGACGAAAAACAGGAAGCCTGGATCAATGACAAAATCCGGGTGATTGTGGCCACCAACGCCTTCGGCATGGGTATCGACAAACCCAATGTGCGGGTGGTGGTTCACCTCGACGTGCCCGACACACCCGAAGCCTACTATCAGGAAGCGGGCCGGGCCGGACGCGATGGCCTGAAAGCCTACGCCGTGCTGCTCTACACCCCCGCCGACCTCAGCACGGTGGAGCTGCGAACCGAGCAGCAATACCCTCCTGTCGAACTCCTCAAACGAACCTATCAGGCCCTCGCTAACTACACGGCTGTGCCAGCCGGAGGGGGTCAGTTTTCTTCCTACGACTTCGACATGACCGCCTTCGTGTCCACATTTCAGTTGCCCTCACAGGACACGCATTTTGCCCTGAAGCAGTTGGAACACGAAGGATTCATCAGCCTAACCGAGAGTTATTTTAAGCCCTCTCGATTAATGATAAGTTTGAATAACAGGGAGTTGTATGAATTTCAGCTACGGAACCCACGCTTTGAGCCGTTCATCAAACTGATTCTTCGGATGTATGGTGGAGAGATATTTACCGATTTCCTGACTATTTCGGAGACAGCCCTGGCGCGGGCGTTCTTCATCGACCAAAAAGAAATTGTGGCCCTGTTGCAGCAACTCCACGAACGCACGATTCTTATCTACGAAAAACAGAAAGACAAACCCCAACTCACATTTCTCACCCCTCGGTTTGTGGCCAGCCAATTGCCCATCGACACGCAGCTTCTGAACGAACGCAAGCAACGCGCCATGACCAAAGTGCGGGCTACGGTAGCCTATGTGCAAAATCCTGTACAGTGCCGAACCCGCTTGCTACAGGCCTATTTTGGCGAAAACCCCTCCGATGCCTGTGGAATCTGCGACAATTGTCTCAAACAAAAAGCCCGCCCTGACCTTACCGATGCCGTTCGCGAGCAGGTTTGGCACTACATAGCGCAGGCCGATGGCCCCGGCGTGTCGCCCAAACAATTAGCCGACTATTTCGCCCGCACCAACACCGAAACCTTGGCCGAAGCTGTACAACAAATGCTGGCCGAAGCTGTGTTGCAGTACAACGCGGGGGGGAATTTGACAGTGAGGGGGTGAGAGCGAAGGATGTCTGTACATCCCCAAGATGTCTGACACCTTCACCCATCGCTCCTTTAATAAAATCTGACTAAATTTGCGGTTCTAACCCAACCCGTAAGTGTCCTTGAATCAACTCATTACCACCTGTTTATTCAGTCTTTTTTGCGCATCGACTGTCTCAGCGCAATATAAGCCCTGGAAATATTGGGAAGACAAACCCGGCACCTGGTCGATGGCTATGGCAGCCGGAGCCACCCGTTATGCGGGTGACCTAAGCGAAGAAAAAGACCTGCTTGTTCGGCCCCGTCTGGGCGCAGAAGGCTCTATATCAGTTCTGTACCGTTTCGCCGAACGGCTAACCGCACGCGCTGATGCCCGGATGTATGTGGTCTGGGGAAAGCACGAAAACACCCGTATCTGGTTTAATAATTTATCGTTCATCGCGATAAACCCCGAACTGTGTGCAGGTGTGCAGGCTGATCTTTTCCCCGCTGACCAACGCGACCGGAAAATAAACCCCTATCTGTTTGTGGGCTTGGGCGTTACTTATCTAAATACCCTTACCCGGTTTCAGAAGCATTGGGTCACGCTCCCCCCTTTGCGTACCGAGAACGTGGTGTATAGCCGGTATCCTGCGCTGCTGAAAATAGCAGTAGGACACGCCCTCCGGGTTCGGTTTCGGTATCGGCTGAGTGCTGAACTGGCCTATACCGCACTCTTCAGCGATTATTTAGACGATGTCAGCACGGTTTATCCTGATATTTCGAAGCTCGAACCGCTGGGTCAGGCTCTCTCCGACCGACGCTATGCCCTCGGCTTAGGGCTACCAGTGGCCCAACCGGGCGATCAGCGGGGTAATCCGGCCAGAAACGACGGATATTTCTCGCTGACACTCCGGTTCACCCGCCAACTTACCACCGATGCCGACCGACGTTACAGACGGCTTATTGGGTGGTGAAACAAGCCTTTTTGCGTATTTTTGGCCCACAACCTTGCGGTATGCCGCCCCACTCGATGAATCCAGCCTTTTTTGCTGACGCACTGCTTAACCAAATCAAAAATACTCAATACGGCGATCACCCCCCCGAACTGTACGACCCCATTCGCTACATTATGGATCTTGGTGGGAAACGGTTGCGCCCCTTAATGACCCTGCTGGCCACCTACCTCTTCACCGACGAGTGGCAAAAAGCATTGAAACCTGCCGTAGCGGTGGAGGTTTTTCACAACTTCACCCTCATGCACGATGATATTATGGATCAGGCTCCGCTCCGACGTGGGCAGCCAACGGTGCATGAAAAGTGGAATCATAACATTGCCATTCTATCAGGCGATGTGATGCTGGTGAATGCCTACGAGTTGCTTTTAGACGTGGAAACGCCCATTCTGAAGCAGGTGTTAGCCCGGTTCAATCGCACGGCTGCCGAGGTGTGTGAGGGGCAGCAGTTAGACATGAATTTTGAAACCCGCGACGATGTAACGGAGGCCGAATACATTGAGATGATCAAACTCAAAACGTCCGTTCTGCTCGGATTTGCCCTCGAATTGGGGGGCCTCATCGCCCGCGCCGATGATTCGAGTGTGGCCCACCTCCGCGAAGGTGGCATCAACATTGGCATCGGTTTTCAACTCAAAGACGACCTGCTCGATGTGTATGGCGACCCCATCAAGTTTGGCAAACAGGTCGGGGGCGACATTATTGCCAACAAAAAGACGTTCATGCTGATCGAGGCTCTCGAAAAAGCCGAGGGCAACCTCAAAACCGAATTGCTTGGCTGGCTCAATCGCATCGAATTCGACAAGGCCGAAAAAGTGGAAGCGGTTACCCGTATTTATGATGAATTGGGTATCCGACAACTAGCTGAAACCCGCATTAACGAATACTTTGCCTGTGGCTTTGCTAACTTTGAACAAGTGGTGGCCGAACCCGCCCGCAAAGCCCTGTTAATTGATTTTGCCACCCAATTAGTCCAACGCGAAAGCTGATCTATGAGCATTACCCTGATTATCATTGTAATAACAGTCGCCATTAGCTTATGGGCCTGGAACGATCACAGCGTTATGGATCGCTGGATTATGAACCCCTATAAAGTGGCAAGCCAAGGTCAATATTACCGGCTGCTGACCTCCGGGTTCCTCCACGCCGACTGGGGCCACCTGATTTTCAACATGCTGAGTTTCTATTTTTTCGGAAGCTATATCGAGCAGTTGTTCGCCCTTTTGTTTGGCCCACTTTACGCGGTCTGGCTCATTGGTTTCTATTTAGTGGCCATTATCGTGTCGGACCTGCCAACCTACTTCAAACACCGCAACGACCCCGGCTACAACTCGTTGGGGGCATCGGGGGGCGTGTCGGCCATCATTTTTGCGTCGATTCTGTTTCGTCCGCTCACGCCTTTATACCTGATGTTTATTCCGATTCCCATTCCGGGTTTTATTTTCGGGATTTTCTATCTGGCCTATTCGTTTTATGAATCCCGGCGGGGGGGCAGCAACATCAACCATGATGCCCACATCTACGGAGCGTTGTTTGGTATTATTTTTATGATTGTGGCGTATCCGGGTGTGATCGGGTCGTTTTTTGAGCAGGTAGGTAGCTGGCGGTTGTTTTAGGAATCGGGCAAAACGGTAATTTGGCAAATGGGTAATTGGTCAATTCTTCGTCAACCCTACACCGTCCTGGAACCTGCCCCGGCGCAGATTCGGAGTGCGGGGTTTATTGGGTTGTTCATTGGCCTATTCCTGCTGGTTTTTGAACCATTTGGCCTTAGTCAGTGGCAAACAGACCACAAATGGCCCAAAATGCTGGGGTTTGGATGGATAACCTTCATAATCACGGCGATTCATTTCACGGTTTGGCCTGCCCTTTTTCCCCAGTTTTTTGCCGAACAACGTTGGACCGTTGGTCGATCTATTGGGTTTGTACTGTTGAATATCCTGCTGATTGCCGTTGGCAATTTCCTGTATCTGGGATTCCTCCTCAACCTTCCCTTTAGTTGGGTCAATTTGGGTTGGATGGTTCTTGTCACGCTGGCAGTCGGCGTGTTTCCATCGGCCGGAACCGTTATGCTTGGCTACATCCGCCGACTGCACAAGTATCAGGATTTAGCAGCTACTATGCAACCAATGGCGCACCCAAGTCCAGCTCCCGAACTTGAGCAAACCCCCCAAACAGACGCTTTCCGCCAGCCCGAACTATCCTTGATCTCGCTCCTTGCCGACAATGAGAAAGATAGCCTGACGATAGCCCCGACCGATCTGCTGTTCATCGAATCGAGCGATAATTATTGTACCGTTTATTACGGGCAAAACGGCAAACTGCATAAGCCCCTCCTCCGAAGCAGCCTGAGCCGGATGGAAAACCAGTTGGCCAACTACCCTCGTCTGGTGCGGTGTCATCGGTCGTTCATTGTCAATCTGGACAAGGTGGAGCGGGTCACGGGTAACGCACAAGGCTACAAACTACACCTGCTGCATGGTGAGCTGGAAGTTCCCGTGGCCCGGCGTTACAACGAAACACTGGTGGCTGGGTTGCGGAATCCTTTGCCCCCGACTTAAGTCGGGGGCAAAGGATTTGACAAACGCCCCTGTTCCCTCCCCAAACGGCCCAATGATTGCCAAACACCCCAAACGGTGCTATTAAGCCCTATTATTTGGCCTGAGCCGCAGGGCTACCCCACCTTTGTGACAACGAAACGCCAACCAATCGTCGTCATGAAAATGCTTATCACGATCCTCCTCATCAGCCACGTTGCCGCCGGAACCATTGCCCTCCTGATTGGGCTGGTGCCAATGTTCTCAAAAAAAGGTAGCTCATTGCACAACCGCACCGGGCGGGTTTATGTCTGGTGTATGACTTATGTAGCAGCCACGGCAGCTCTCTTGTTTGTGCTACAGTCCTTTACGATTTTCCGCCTGTTTCTGGCTGGCATTGCCGTGTTCAGTTTCTACCTCAGCACAACCGGCTGGCGGGCCGTAAAACAAAAGAAAACCGGCTTTACCCCCGTTGATAAATGGCTTACCTACGGCACGTTATTCGTGAGTCTCGGGATGATTAGCTACGGTTTGTTTCTGATTACCCGCTCGGCCTCGTTTATGAGCATTCTGTTTACCTTTTTTGGGGTGTTGACGCTCGTATTTGCTTCCCGTGACTTGTTTCTGTTCCGGAAACCAGTTGAAAAAATGCACTGGTTTTTCCAGCATTTCACCCGGATGGGCGGTTCTTATATTGCCGCCTTCACAGCCTTTCTGGTCAACAACAATGGCCGGATGCTCCCAACCGGAACCCCCGAATGGGTTTATCTGTCTGGTTGGATTGCCCCGTCCATCATTGGCGGAATGCTCATTGGCCGGACAGTGGCCTACTACAAGAAAAAGTTCGCGGGGAAAGTAGTGAGTGAGTTAAGATGACCCGAACTACCGTGAATCTTTCAGAAACTCAACCCAATCCCAAACGCAAAATGCTGACTGATGGCCCACAAGTTGTCTGGAATGGCGTTGTTGGTCAGGCTGCGCTGGTATTGCATGGTCATCATGAGGTCATTCGTATGGCTCACCCGGTGCATATATCCCACGGCCAACAGCAGACTTAGCCCCGCCGACGAAAACTGATCGATGTTACCATCGCGCTGACGGAGGTAATTGTTCTCATAATCGATGGCTGTTTCGGCCAATTTAAAATCCATTGTTCCGCCATACTGAACAAAGGCCCTCCCGGTTCGGAACAGGGTGTTGCTCATGAGTTTCATGGTGAGCGGCACCTGTAGATATTGAAGGTTAAAAGCCGAGGTTTTGATTAACGTGCCCGGATTGAGTACGCGGTCGGGAGGATGGCTGTATCCCATTCGTTTGATGGTGTACCATAAGCCCGTTCCGAAGGCATAGCGGTCCTGAAAAAAATACAGGTCTATGTTCGGGCCAACCGTTGTTCGCAACCCACTCCCGAAGTTATCGGTAAAAGCAGCCGAGCCACTCCCCGACGCGCTGTTCCACGAGGTCGTCATCAGCCACTGAAAACTCATTTCGGCCAGATGCCAGCGAATTTCCTCTTTCTGAGCTGCTTCCGGCTGAGGTTCTTCGGGCAGGACCGGTGGTAGAGGGCGCGGTTGCATATCCACGGTAATGTCGGTCTTGATTCGGAACGAATCATTCGGCTTCTTCTTCGGGGGCGAGGCTGGTTTTGCGGCTGGAGCAGGGGCTGGTTTAACCGGGGTTTTCGAGCGAGCCGACTGGAGTGGCTTGCCTGCTTTAGCCCTCATCGACACGTTGCCCTGTGCCCAACCATCGAGGCTGAGTAGGCTCAGAATCAGGATCAAAGAAATTAATAAACGGAGAGTTATCATTTGGGTTCGGGGCTGTAATACCGACAAAATACTACTGTAATTAATCCTTTCGCAAATAATGTGCCTGATTTTTTGTTGCTTAGGTGTATGCACCCAATTGGTATCTTCGATTCAGGCTATGGTGGCCTGACTATTATGCGTGAAATTGTGCGGATATTACCCCACTATGATTACGTTTATCTGGGTGATAATGCCCGCACGCCCTATGGCACCCGCTCCTTCGAGACTGTGTATCAGTACACTCTCGAATGTGTGCAGGAGCTGTTTGAAATAGGCTGCCCGCTGGTGGTTTTGGCCTGCAACACAGCCTCGGCTAAAGCCCTCCGCAACATTCAGCAACTGGATTTACCCTTAATGAATGACCCCAACCGACGAGTTTTGGGCGTGATTAGACCCACCACAGAAGTGATCGGCAGCTATTCTAAAACGGGGCAGGTGGGCATTTTGGCCACAAAAGGAACTGTCCTGTCGGACTCGTATGTGGTAGAAATAGAGAAGTTCTTCCCTACTGTGCAGGTGTTTCAGGAAGCTTGCCCCATGTGGGTGCCGCTTGTCGAAAACGGCGAATTTGACCAGCCTGGAGCCGACTATTTTGTGAAGCAACACATCGATCGGTTGCTGGCGCAATCGCCCAACATCGACACGCTCTTGCTGGCCTGTACGCATTATCCCTTGCTTTTGCCCAAAATCCGACAATACACACCCGACAACATCACTATTTTGAGTCAGGGGGAGATTGTGGCCCGCAGTTTAGCGGGTTACCTGCACCGCCACCCCGGCATGGCCGACCGCTGCACCCAAACCGGCCAACGCACGTTCCTAACCACCGATTCCCCCGCCGATTTTAGCCGACAGGCCACCGTTTTCTGGGGAGAGCCGGTCGTTGCCGGGCATTTGGCGTTGGGGTAGTCGGGTAAGTTGGCCCACCTTTTGCCGTATATTTGCCCACTGGCGAAAGAGCGAAAGAGTGAAAGAATGTTACTTGAAGAAGTCCGCATTTTCACTCTTTCGCTCTCTCACACTTTCACTCTTTCACTCATTACATGAACGTTTTAAAGTTTGGCGGCACGTCCGTAGGCTCCGTTGAGAGTATTAAGCAGGTTATCCAGATTATCGACGATGCCTCGCGCGGCACCGCAACCACCGAAGGCCGCAACATTGCCGTGGTGTTCTCTGCCATGGGGGGCGTTACAAACCAACTGATCGAAATTGGCCGGATGGCCGCCAACGCCAATTTAGATTATCTCGATCTGGTTCGGCGGATCGAAGACCGGCACTTCAACGTGGTGAAAGCCCTGATTCCGGTGAAGGAACAGAGCAAGGTGTTCGCCAATATCCGGGGTGTCATCAACGAACTCGAAGACCTGCTCCGGGGCGTGTCGCTCATCCGCGAACTCTCGCCCCGCACCCACGACCTTATCACCAGCTTCGGCGAACGCTTGTCTACCCTCGCCATTTCGGAATGCATCCGGTCGAGAGGGTTGTCGGCGCGGTTTTGCGATGCCCGAAACCTGATTAAAACGGACGCGCAGTTTGGGCAGGCCGAGGTGAACTATACCCTCACCAACCAACTGATTCGCGATTATTTCGCTAATTCCAACAGTATCGAACTGATTACCGGCTTCATCGGCTCCACCGAAAAAGGCGAAACTACCACCCTGGGGCGCGGTGGCTCCGACTATACGGCTAGTGTTATTGGCGCGGCTTTGGATGCAGACCTGATCGAAATCTGGACCGACGTGGACGGGATGATGACCGCCGACCCGCGCAAAGTGACCAACGCCTTCAACATTCCGACCATCACCTACGCCGAAGCGATGGAGTTGAGCCACTTTGGAGCGAAGGTGATTTATCCACCGAGTTTGCAACCCGCTTTTGCCCGCAACATCCCGATTCGGGTGCTCAACACCTTCAACCCGTCCCATTCGGGCACGCTGGTGAGTCGTACTGCCGACCGTCGGCAATACACGATCACGGGGATTTCGAGCATCGACGACATTGCCTTGGTCAACGTGCAGGGATCAGGCATGATCGGCGTGGCCGGGGTGTCGGCCAAGTTGTTTGGCGTGCTGGCTCTGCACCGCATCAGCGTGATTCTGATCTCGCAGGCCTCATCGGAACACTCCATTTGCTTTGCCATCGACCCGCGTTTGGCCGACCGTGTAAAAACGATTCTCGACGACGAGTTTGCCGTGGACATTGCCAGTGGCCATGTGGACAATATCAGTATCGAACGCGAGTTGTCGATTATTGCCACGGTGGGCGAGGGGATGCGGAAATCGTCGGGAATTGCCGGGAAACTGTTTTCGGTATTGGGCAAAAACGGGGTTAACATTGTGGCCGTGGCCCAGGGATCGTCGGAGATCAACATCTCAATCGTGATTGCCAAAACCAACATCTCGAAGGCCCTCAACGCGCTCCACAACGTGTTTTTCCAGTCGGAGGCCCGGATGCTGAACATATTTGTGGTCGGAACAGGTCTGATCGGCAAGACGCTACTGACCCAAATTCACAACCAGTTTGGGTATTTGCGCGACGAGAAAATGCTGAAAATCTGCCTTGTCGGGGTGTCGAATACCAAGAAAATGTTGCTCGACCCCACCGGAATCGACCTCAGCGATTGGCGCGAACGGCAACTGGCTGAAGGTGTAACAACTTCATTACCAGCTTTTGTTGAAAAAATAAAATCATATAACCTACCCAATTCGGTATTCATCGACTGTACGTCGGACAAAGACATTGTGCAGTTTTACGATTCGTTATTGGATGCCAACGTGTCGGTGGTAACGCCCAACAAAGTGGCCAACTCTGGTTCCTACGCCGAGTATCGCCGGTTGCAGCGCACCGCCCTGAATCGGGGAGTGAAATTCCTGTATGAAACGAACGTCGGCGCGGGTTTGCCTATCATCAACACCATTCAGGGCCTGATGCTGGCGGGCGACCGGTTCATCAAGATCGAAGCCATTCTATCGGGAACGTTATCCTACATTTTTAATAACTTTAAGTCAGGGACGAAATTCGTGGACGTGGTGCGCGAGGCCAAAGAGAAAGGCTACACCGAACCCGATCCCCGCGATGACCTAAGCGGGCAGGACGTGGGCCGAAAAATCCTGATTCTGGCGCGTGAAGCCGGTTTCGCCCTCGAACCCTCCGACGTTACGATCAACAACCTGCTACCGCAAGCCTGCATCGACGCGCCCACGATTCCGGCCTTTTTCGATGAGTTGGAAGCCAACAACGCTTATTTCGAGAGTTTGCTAACCGAGGCCGAAGCCAAGGGCCAGAAACTCCGCTACGTGGCCACCTTTGAGAACGGCAAAGTTACCATCGAACTCCGGGCTGTGGATGCCGACCACCCATTCTACACCCTGTCGGGAGCCGACAACATCATTTCGTTCATCACGGAGCGATACAAAGAGCGACCGTTGGTGATTAAAGGTCCCGGCGCAGGTGCCGAAGTTACGGCCTCCGGCGTGTTTGCCGATATGGTCAGTATTGGTAGTTATTTGGGGTGATGAGGCCCTTTCTGCGTATCTTTGGGTAAACAATACCGCCAATGGACCTCGGTTCCTGTACCCTCGAAAATTTAGAAAAGTCATTTGGGTTAATTCCAAATCGGCAGGCAGCTTTCTTGCAAGAATGGCTAACCAAACCAGTGCCGTTGAGCGAATTAGAACAACTCGAAGCGATTGGATTACGTGAGTTATTGGCTGACAATGCTCTTCACTGGAACGAACAGGAGCTTTCGTTACACTTCATAGGCCCTATGTTCAGCATCGTTCACTTTACCATCGTAACCAAAATGAACCTGTTTGCCCAACGGTTTATTAGTGCCGAAGTACCTGACCGAAATGGCAATCTCATTCTGTTATCCGGTAAACCCGATGGAGTTCTGGCCTCCGGCTACCGTGGTCCCGAAATTCCTTATTTTGCTTTTCAGCGGTCCGTCGTCACGGAGTACAAACGCGAGAAAGACCCCGACGGAGATCCTGGTGGACAATGTCTCGCGGCCATGCTTACGGGACAAACTCTCAACAGTAATCTCAGTCAGCCTATGTATGGCTGTTATGTTGTCGGGCAAAATTGGTATTTCCTGATGCTACTCGGCAAAGAATACGCCATTAGTGCAGCTTACTCTGCCGTTACCGACGAGGTATTTTATATTCTGGGGCTTCTCAAATCCCTGAAAATCAGAGTCTCTGCGATGATTGACGAAAAGGAAGTTACCCAATAATTCATACTGATGCCCCCACGCCCCCCAAACCTCCCCCTCGCCTACTACGAAAAACATGATACCCTGACTCTTTCGCAACTCCTGCTTGGCTGCGAACTCGTCCATGAAACCGAAGAAGGCCGAACGGCGGGCATCATCGTGGAAACCGAAGGCTATATTACGGGCGATCCGGCTTGCCATGCTTATCGGCGCGAGACCAAACGCAATGCGGCCATGTTTGGCCCGGCGGGGACGCTATACGTATACCAGATTTATAACCATTACAACTGCATCAACGTGGTGACAGGGCCTGCGGGTGTGGGTGAGGCCGTGTTGATTCGTGCCCTCGAACCAACCGACGGCATTGAGTTGATGGCTCACCGACGAAACGAGGCTTTTAAAACGGGATTCGAACGCTATCGCAACAACACTATCGACCCCAATACCGCCGACGGGTTCCGCAACCTTTGCAACGGACCCGGCAAGCTGACTATCGCTCTTGGTATCAGTCGCCATGACCACAACGGCAGCTCGCTTGTCAACGGCCCCATTACCATTACTCCGCGCGTGCTGGATGACTTTGACATGGTCACCACCACCCGCATCGGCATCACGCAGGGCGTTGACCTGCCTTATCGGTATTATGTGAAAGGGAATCGGTTTGTCAGTAGGAAGTGATGAGTCATTTATCCCAATCCCACACCACCAACGCCCATTCTTCGCCCGCATCGGGTTCGTGAAATTGGTGAACGACCTTAAACCCTACCCGTTCGTGGGCGCGAAGGGAGCGCGTGTTGCGAAGGGAAATATCGGTGATGAACAGCCGAAATTGGTGGCCATATACGGCACGGTGGTGCTGATAGAGCTGGTCGAAAAGGCCCAAGCTCCGGTAACCATCACCAACACATACTTGCCCAACCACATAATAGGGGTGTTCGCTGAGGGGTTTACCTTCATAGTGAATCGTATTGAGCATGTCGAACAGCGTTTCCAGTTCGGGGATAAAGGTGCGAACACCGGGCATGGCTGTGATGGCGTAACCAACCACACGCTCGCCATCTTTGGCAATCACACTTGGCCCTAACTCGTGCATTTTTTGCATTTGGTCGAGGGTGTATTGCAGCGTTACAAAGCCTTGTTCGCGTTGAACTTCGGGTGGGAGATTTTGCGACAGGTTCTGTTGTTGAAGGTCCAGAATGCCCTGAAGATCGGCGGTGGTTTGGGCAGTGGTGATAAGCATTGGATTGTCAATTTTGACGATAGAGTAACAGCCCTGAAAAGTTCCGTCAAAGGGCCAAAAACGGCTCAGAACAGCTTATTTACGGGCTGTTTGTGTGCCAGCAAATATCTTGAAAAATTAGTTGGCAGAACGGACAAAAAAACGTAATTTTATAGGCTAATCAAACACAACAAATGGCTAAATCTGACATGGCGCAAGCCGCAGCCAGTGCAACTGATAATAAGTTAAAAGCACTGCAAACAACCATCGAGAAACTCGACAAAGCCTATGGCAAAGGAACCGTAATGCGCCTGAGCGATACGAAGGTGATGGACGTTCCAGTTATCTCGACGGGTTCGCTGGGTCTTGATCTCGCGCTCGGAATTGGCGGTCTGCCACGTGGGCGTGTCGTTGAAATTTACGGCCCAGAGTCTTCCGGTAAAACAACCCTGACGATGCACTGCATTGCCGAAGCACAAAAGGCGGGCGGCATTGCTGCCTTTATCGACGCTGAACACGCTTTTGACCGGGCGTATGCCGAAAAATTAGGGATCGACGTTAAAAACCTCCTCATCGCCCAACCCGACAACGGTGAGCAGGCTCTCGAAATCACGGAACACCTGATCAGTTCGGGGGCCATCGACATTATCGTGATTGACTCCGTGGCCGCTCTTGTGCCAAAAGCCGAGATCGAAGGCGAAATGGGCGAAAGCAAAATGGGTCTTCAGGCACGTTTGATGTCGCAGGCGTTGCGGAAGCTGACCGGGGTAATCAATAAAACGGGTTGCTGCTGCATTTTTATTAACCAGTTGCGCGAGAAAATCGGTGTGATGTTCGGAAACCCCGAAACAACCACCGGTGGTAACGCCCTGAAATTCTACGCATCTGTTCGTTTAGACATTCGTCGTATTGGGCAAATTAAAGAAGGAGCGGATAACGTGATCGGTAACCGCACCAAGGTGAAGGTCGTGAAAAACAAAATGGCGGCTCCCTTCAAAGTGATTGAGTTCGACATTATGTATGGTCAGGGTATTTCGAAAGTAGGTGAAATTCTTGACCTCGCCGTTGAAATGGAGATCGTGAAGAAAGCGGGTTCCTGGTTCTCCTACGGCACCAGCCGTTTGGCTCAGGGTCGCGATGCAGTGAAGGAATTGTTGCTCGATAACCCCGAACTGATGGGCGAAATCGAAGCCAAGATCCGCGCCAAAATCAGCGAAGATCAAAACGCCCTCCTCGACCCCGCCGGTGGCGTAGAGGAAGAGGAAGGCGTGATCGAAGATTAATAAGTAGAAGGGTACAACAGAGTAGGGGCAGCAAAGGGACGAAAGGGAAAATGCAATCGCATTTCCTCCCGTTCATTCCTTTACTGCCCCTACTCTGTTGTACCCGTTATTTCTGATACGTTCCAAAAACGTGATCCCAAAACGGTGAGGAAACACCGAAGTTGCTATCGTGGTTTTTGTAATGGTGAACGCTGTGATTGATCCATAGTTTCTTAAACGAATTTTTTGGTGGCGCATAGGCATGTACAATAAAATGCACGGCCAGATAGCCCGAATAACCAACCAGAAAACCGGGGAAGAATGAATAGGCAGCTTCACCCATCAATAAGAAGAACAAACCGAAAAATCCTAAGCCAACCAGAATCGCGAGTGCCGGAGGCATAGCCAAACGGGTTTTATCCTTCGGAAATTCATGGTGTACTCCGTGAAATGTATACTGAATCTTTGCCCGTTGGGGCGTTTTGGGTTCTAAGTGATACAGGTACCGGTGCAACACATATTCAAACAAGGTGAAGCCGAAAAGGCCCATCAAAAATAAGCCAATGATGGCTCCGTTTGAGAAGTTAGTGTAGTTGAATGCGTACCAAACCAACACGGCTGAAGAGATCAGCCACATACTGATCGGCACCATAATGTGGGTGCGCGACAATGCTTCTAATATTGGGTTTTCGAAGAGTTGTTTGGTGCCATTATTTTTAGGACGAGCGTGATACCCAGGCCTAAAATCGTCAATTTTAGCTTGCATAACGTGTTTAGTACGGTTGAATAGTGCGAGAACTAATTAGTAAACCAACTTGACAACTGCCCGGTTCACCAAGGTTAGCGAATGGGCCAACTGTCTAAGTTAACCTTTCTTTAATCCTACAACCGTACAGCATCAATTCTGTTTATTGACAACTAACGTGTCTGCTACCCTCTCCTGCATGTTGGCTAAATTTCCGGCAGGCAGCTTCTGACGGATAATCAGTCGGAGCGAGTTATCGTAGGACAGGTAATTCCACATCCAGTTGATAAGAATCAGCAATCGGTTTTTAACACCCACAATGGCCATTAAGTGAACCATCAGCCAGGTGAGCCAGGCCAGCACACCACTAAATTTCAGATACGGCAGATCGACCACGGCCAGCCCCCGCCCAATGGTGGCCATTGTTCCGAGGTCGCTGTAGGTGAACGCCTGCATGGGTTGATTTTTGAGCAGATGTATTAGGTTCTTTCCCAGCAACTTACCCTGTTGAATGGCGGGTTGGGCCACCTGAGGGTGCCCTGTTGGCCACACCTCACCTTCGGCCATCATGGCCACATCGCCAATGGCAAACACATCCGTAAAACCCTGAATCTGACTGAATCGATTAACCGTTACGCGACCGCCCCGCCCAACAACCTCCGGCGGCAAACCCGCCAATGGACTGGCTTTCACCCCGGCGGCCCAAATCAGGTTGTTTGAGCGGAGGGTGGTGCCATCGTTCATGAACACGGTTTTCCCGTCGAAATCCTTTACACGGGTATTCAGACGGACAATCACGCCTAAATCTCTCAGGTATTGCTCCGATTTCTTGTGTGAATTTTCCGACATTGGCCCCAGTAATTCTCCACCTGATTCGATCAGATAAATCTGCATCATGTTGAAATCCAGTTCGGGATAATCACTAGGCAACACAGTTCGTTTCATTTCGGCGAGGGTGCCGCAAAGTTCAACGCCCGTTGGCCCACCACCCACCACCACCACATCCATCAGACCGTCGCGTTCGTCCAATGTCTCCACGCTGAGGGCATCCTCAAAGTTTTGCAGGATCCGGTTTCGCAGGGCAATCGCTTCCGAAACCGATTTCATGGGTAAGGCTTTCTCGATGATGTTTTGCTGACCAAAGAAATTGGTATCGGCTCCGGTTGCCATCACTAAATAATCATAAGTAATCGGCCCCAGATCGGTATCCACGGTTTTGTCGACAGTCCGAACCCCGGCAACGTTCGTTACCCGGATATGGACATTCTCGCAACCGCCAAAAATGGCCCGTAGCGGAAACAAAATGGAATTGGCTTCGAGGCCCGCCGTAGCTACCTGATAATACAAGGGCTGAAATTCGTGGTAGTTGGTGCGATTAATGAGCACCACCTGGAACTCACGGCGATGGGCCAGCATCCGGGCCAGTCGAAGCCCGCCAAAACCAGCACCAACTATAACCACCCGCTTCCGGTCGGTTTGGGGAATATTTGGAGTCATAATTTCAATTTTCAGTGAACAGCCAGAACTCGCTCATAATGACGCTCATACATGGGCAGGATTTTCGAGAGTTCAAACTCTTTGGCGCGGGCCAAGGCATTCTCCTTGAAACGAGGCAAGTTCGCGTCATCCAGCACATAAAGGGCATTTTTGACCATATCGGCTACGTCGCCAACGGGGCTGAGGAAACCCGTCACACCCGGAATGTTCAGTTCGGGGAGGCCACCCGCGTTTGAGGTGATGAGTGGCACTTCGCAGGCTAAGGCTTCGAGAGCCGCCAAACCAAAACTTTCGTTTTCCGAAGGCATCAGGAACAAATCGGCTACCGACAGAATTTCTTCGACAGCATCGAGTTTACCCAGAAAACGAACGTCTTCGCTGATGCCCAATTCGCGGCAAAGCTGCTGAATGCGAGTTCGTTCAGGACCGTCGCCCGCCAGCAACAGCTTCACGGGGGTTTGTTGACGCAGGTGATAAAAAACCATTACAGCATCGTCGATGCGTTTTACACGGCGGAAGTTGGACGTATGAACCACCAGTTTCTCGCCGTTGGGGCAAATGGCCATTTTGAAGTGATCTTTGTTCTGCCGACGGAACCGGGTCAGGTCAATGAAGTTCGGAATAACTTCGATTTCCCGCGTGATGGCGAAATGCTTGTAGGTATCCTCGCGCAGATTTTCCGAAACCGCCGTGACCCCATCCGACTCATTGATACTAAAGGTTACGACCGGTTCGTAGGAGGCATCTTTGCCCACCAGCGTGATGTCGGTGCCGTGAAGGGTTGTGACTACCGGTACATGCCGCCCCTGCGCCCGCAAAATCATTTTGGCCATATAAGCCGCCGAAGCGTGGGGAATGGCGTAGTGAACATGGAGCAAATCCACGTTTTCGTTCATCACCACGTTCACCATGGCGCTGGCAAGGGCCGTTTCGTAGGGCGGAAACTGGAAGAGTGGGTACGACGGGATATTGACTTCGTGATAGAAAACGTTCTCGTTGAAAAAGTCGAGCCGGGGTGGTTGCTGGTAGGTGATAAAGTGAACCTGATGGCCATTTTTGGCCAGTGCTTTGCCTAACTCAGTTGCCACTACGCCACTTCCGCCAAACGTCGGGTAACAAACAATACCAATTTTCATGAAGAACGAACGAGCCGTATATGCGAACGGTTTGAGTCAGAACATCAGTTGAACACCAAATGATTTCCCGTATTACCAAAACAATATCCTGAACTTATCCAATAGGAAATATGGACACACCATTACTCCCTACTTTTGCTTAGTTTTACCGGCTTTCTGTTTACCCCTGTCATGACACGACGTTTGCCCTTTTTGGCCTTTGTAGCTGGTTTTTTGCGCCTGATTCGTGTGCAGAACCTGCTTATTGTCGTGCTGACTCAATACCTCGCCCGTATTTGCCTCATCGACCAGCCCGGCACCTCTTTGATCCGCGCTTTGCTCGACCCGGCCATGTTGCTGCTCTCCTTTTCAACCGTTTGCATTGCCGCAGCGGGCTACATTATCAACGACTATTTCGATGTTAAAATCGACATCATCAATAAGCCGGAACGCGTTGTGATTGGCCGCTATCTAAAAAGGCGGGTGGCCATGGGGGCGCATCAGGTGCTGAACCTGATGGGGTGTGCCGTGGGCTTATATCTAAGCCGCTGGGTGTTCGTGCTCGACATTTTGTCGGTGACCTTGCTTTGGTTTTACTCGGTTCGGTTCAAGCGGCAACCGTTCATCGGCAACTTTGTCGTTTCGTTCTTAACGGCTCTGTCGCTGCTGGTGTTGGCTGTTTATTACCGCCAAAGCGTTGATCTACTGCTCATTTATGCCTCGTTTGCCTTTGTAATTACGCTCGTACGGGAGATCATCAAAGACATGGAAGATGTTCGGGGCGATGCTCGTTTTGGTTGCCGAACGCTGCCCATTGTCTGGGGCATCCGCCGAACTAAAGTGTTTCTTTATATCCTGATTGCCAGTTTTATAGCTACTCTTTTTATTGTGGCAGGCGACCTCGACAATCGAAACCTGAACATTACTTTTTTCGCCTTGCTGGCACCCATTGCCTGGCTCATCTACCGCCTTGTTCATGCCGATACCCGGCGCGACTTTGGTTTCCTGAGTCAGCTCTGCAAAGCGATCATGTTGCTGGGAGTCGGGAGTATGATTTGGGCGTGAGCGTGGTTTGGCCCCTACTTCACCCGCCCATATACCTCACTCACTACGCCCAGATTCCAGACCTTTAAGCCCACCCGTGAGATGATAAACGCCTGTTGCACAACGAACATAATGATGATGGTGGGCCAGTTGCTCATACCAATCAGGTTGTCGAGAAGGAAATAGATTCCGAACAAACCCGCGCCAATGGCAATCAGCAACAGGTAGCGGCCATAGGTTGCGCGGGGGTTGCGCCGAACCAATCCGGCCGCCCGCCCGAACGCCCGAAATGCATTGGTTTCGTCTTCACGGAACATCAGCACTTTGGCATAATCGCCGATGCACAGCACGAGGGTGGCCGCCAGTCCAAACAGGCAAAAGAACCCGAAGCCGAACCAGAAAAGGCCGCGTTCGGTGAAGGTGTCTTCGACGCTGATGATGACCAGTGAACCAATCACCAGCCAGATGAAGGCTGCTGAAAACACAAATAGAACCGAAACACCCAGCAGCCGCAGATACCGCCCAAAATAGGTGCTGGAAGCCCGCCAAAAATCGACCATGCGAAACGTAGGGCCGGGTTGCGCGAACCGATATAGAATGCCCCCAGCAAAAAACACACTGAGCAGCACATAGGCCAGCCCCGTCCAGCGGCCCACCCGCAACAGGGGTGAGATGGCTTTACTGCTTTGGGCCATGAAATCAGAATAGATTGTATAGTCGAAGCCAGGCAGCAACTGCAGGGGGGCCAGTGAGTTAGCATCTTCGGCGGTGAGCGTCGAGAACATGGGCAAGGCCACCAACAGCCCCAGGGCCAGGGTGAGTCCGTAGAGCACCGCCAGCATCGGACGCGAACGGAGGGTAGTTAGGAGAGAATTTGTCATCTCTAAAAAAGCCATGCTAACCACTGCATCCAGTTCTGAACCCAAAAAAGCATTTTGGTGGCGAACTTGGCGGCTGGTGCGCTCGAAGGGCGAAGGGTGAGACTATTGTTGTTGAAATTTGTGTCGATGTACAGCTTTTGTTTGGGGTCAACGGTGGCCCAGACAACCTCCGCTTTCTGGTTGATGGTGAACGTGTGGGCGCGGGCTTTGCCATCCCAGAATAGCATCAACTCCTTGCCATCGTCAAAATGAACCAGCACATCCACGGGCATTTGGGCATCGCCCCGGCGCGTTACCTGGATGGTCGACCGGGTGCTGTTGCCCTGTTTTGCGTTGCGAATTTTGTCTAATTCGTAGTCGCAAACGTTGTCGCCATAGAGCACCTGATCGAAAAACCAGTTCATGTCTGAGCCATAGCGGAAGCCGGTGCGGGCGGGGGCAATCTCGTTCACAATGGCAATGAAGTTGTCGGCGTTGGGGTGCCGAAACTGCCAACGCTGGTAGTAGGTTCGCATGATATCGTCCATCGTTTTGCGACCCACCAGACCTTCCAGCGTGCGGAGCCAGGTAGCAGTTTTCGAGTAGGTTAACTGGCCATAATACTGGTCGGGGAGTTGCCAGACGTTTCCGAACGACGGCCCAACAGCGGGGTCATCCAGTCGCACGTAACTATCGCGGGAGCTTTCCATGTCGCCCATTCGGAACCCGAAAAAATCCACCTGCGACGATTTCGGGCCGTAGGTTTCGTCCATAATCCGCCCCTCAAAATATTGGTTAAACCCTTCGTCGAGCCAGGCTTCTTCAAACTCATTGCTGGCCAATTGTTGCATAAAGTACTGATGGCCAAACTCATGAACCGTCACCATTTCGGGAGCACGAACACCCGCCGGCATTCCCCAACTGGTGCCAGCCGTGATAAATGTGGGATATTCCATACCCGCTGAGCCTGCGCCATGCACGGGCGGGTCAACAATGGTGAGGGTGGCAAACGGATAGCGGCCAAGCACCCGGTCGAAATAGGTGAGAGCGGTTTTCACGGAAAATAGGTGCCGGTCGGCCTTGGAGCGGTGTTCGGGCTGCATCAGGAGCCGAATGGCCACCTCACCACCAGACGGCCGTTTCCAGACATCGTTGACCACCTCAAAATGGGGCGAGGCTGTCCAGGCAAAGTCAACCACATCTTCGGCCCGATAGCGCAGGGTTTTTGTGTTCGCTTTTGTGTTCGTGGTTTCGGTCTGTAGCTTCCCAGTTGCCCCAATCACGTATTCGCTGGGAGTTGTGATGCGGACATCATACACCCCATAATCGGCATAAAATTCGGAGTGGGCATGAAATTGGTGGCAGTTCCAGCTTCCCTGTTGCCCCTTCTGGTAGCGCGTCCCCGGCGACTCATAGACTCCGATTTTCGGGAACCACTGCCCTACCAGGAAATAGTCGCGACTGAAGCCTGTCCGGGCAAAGATCTTGGGCAATTTCGCCCGAAAGGCCATGTCGATCACCACCGTTTCGCCGGGCTTTACAGGCGTGGTCAATGGAATTCGGATAACTGTTCGGTCGTCAAGATTACTGTCGTCGGGTTGGAAAAACGTGGCTCTTCCGCTCAGGTTTTCGGCAGAGCCATATCCGTTATCGTGGGTCAGGCGGGTGGAAAGCAGGTCGATGGAACCCCAGGCGAGCTTGTCATTTTTGTCGATGTATTCGCCCCGCAACTGCCCGCCTGACTCCCGCATAAACGTGGATTTGTCGTTTTTGAAGGCATTGAGGTACAGATGAAATTGCAACTCCGTGATTAAGTCGCTGGAAGTGTTTCGCCAGCGCAGGGTTTGCCGCCCCATGAGCCGTTTGGTGGCCGGGTCGAGCGACACGTCAATCTCGTAGCTGGCATTGCGTGGACTCAGCGCAGGGGTAATTCCTGCCGGGTTGTAGGCCAGAGCGGGGAGGGAAAGGAGCAGGAATAGGATGTGTTTCATTTGTGGGCCAATCTCCACAAAAACTCCCGGCTTTACAACTTCGGTTCTACCCACAAGGCTGTTAAACACCCCAGAATCAGCAACAACCAAATCCAGTCGGGAATGCGCTGCTCGCGGGTGGTAGCCACGCGGTTGGAGACTGTCTGATACTGATTATGTGTTATTAACCAAGGACTTATGATCTGCGTTGAACTTGCCAGGCTATCCTCCACATAGACCTCAACCGAGTCGGCGAGGGGATGCCAACCAGGTTTTTGGAAGCGGTATTGTGTGGTGAGCGATTGCGGATTGAGGGCTGAGGAAACGAGCGAAATGGTGTCCCCGGCTAATTTCAGTTGGTTGTTTTGCCCGGATAGGTTGTTTATCAGGACAGCCTGTCGGTGAGCGGGCAAAACAGGCCCCTCCACCCAAAAATTGTCCACCTGCACCGGCTGTAATTTGGCCAGAACTGCGTTCCAAATATGGGAGTAGGACAGGCTGTCACCACTGAGTTTAAGTGGAAACGTCTCGCTGAACAAACTCACGGCTACTTTCCCTCCCACGTTTTGCACGGCTACGGGAGTGCCCCGAGTAGTAAACTGATTGAGGGCAGGTGCGAAACGGTAGGGGAGGGCCGTCAGACCGTTTCCGGCGGGGATGGTTTCTTCGTTATTCACCTTCTGGAATCGCCAGTTGGTGCCAATGGCCCGGTTTATTGTGATCGCTTCAGAGGGTGGGTTGTTCAGGTTCAGCACCAACACGCTTTTGCGGTCGGCCAACGTTTTTTTGACCAACGCCTGACCCACCAAACCCGGCTCCGTAATTACTAAATCAGGCGCGGTATTGCCAGTTTTGGTTGTTTTGCCCGATGCGTTGATCTGGAGATTGGCTTCGATTCCGGGTGATAAACTGCTGCTTAACTCTACTCGGTTCCCCTGACGACCCAGCCAGTCAGCCAGCGTTTTGGTTTCAAAATCGGGGGTGCTTAACAAAAATCGAATCGTTATCGGGCGTGTTCCCTGCCCAAAAAACCGGATGGTGTCAACAGGCTCGTTATCCCGAAAAAGCACGGTTTCGGTGCGCCCCCGCGCCGGTGCCGAAAAGCGAAGCACAAACGATTGATTGCCCGGATTAATCCCCAGACTGTCAAGTGTTTGGTTGCCCAATCGGATGGTCAGTTTTTGCAGTTTCGTTGCTTGAATTGTCCCCCGAATTTGTTGTTCTTCACCAACCCGAACTATCCCTTTCCAGCGCAAATCAATTGGCTTGTCAGACGCAGTGAACGGCACCCAGCGTACCGTTTGCCGACTCAGCCGGGCCAGCAAGGCAGGCGGAAAATCCTGTCCGAGCAACGTAACCGAATCAACCTGTTCCGGCTTGAGGGTTGTTGCCGTAGCCCGCTCCCGAATGTGCAAACTGTCTTGCACCTGCCGGGCAACCGATGCGGGAGTTGCCTCGCCTACCAGCAAAACGTGGGTCGTTTCCAGTTGACTCGTCCAGGTCGGTTGCCACACAAAAGCTAGCAAAATCAGCCACAGCAGCGCGTTCAGCCCACCTCGAACCAACAATCGGCTTGTGCTGAGTTTGGTTCGGTTGCGGACAAGCAGCCAGACTTGGAGAAGGGCGAGAAAGGCAAGGCAACTATAGAGAATTGATGTCATGTAGTGCTACAAATTTCGCCAAAACGCCCGTTCCAATTGCGCATTATTGCCAAACGAAGCCATTTTTTGGCTGTCGGAGTTGCCCATTGCTTTGTACAGGTTCGTTTTTAGCTGTTGCCGTTGCCCGACAGCCAATGCCCGACCAGCCGCCAACTCCTGTAACCCGCTCAAAATCGCCCAATTGGGTAAACCATAAGCCGACGGGCGATTATATAACGCACCACTCAATTGCTGAATAATCAGGCGTTGATCGACGGTGAGTTTTGGTTGATCGAGCAAGCCCAAAACGTTGGCAATCAGGCTGTTTATCTGGGCATCGGAATAGGTGCGCGATTGGGCGAAGCGGTTTGTTACGTTTTTGCGTTCGCCGGTCAGGCGGGTTTCTTTTTCTTTGATAGGGGGCGGGTCTAAGCCTGTTTTTTTGGCGTAGGCGCGGGCTTTCTGTTGGGCTGTTTTCAGGTATTCGAGAGCCTGTTTTTCAAACGGAAGGGCCTTTTCTGGTTCGTAAAGCCGTAAATGTAGCTCCGATTGCCACATTTGTTCTAACGCCATTTTCAGCAGCGAGCGCGTCGATTGTTCGTAGAAGGTGTTCGTTTCGGCGTTGTCGTGAGCATGAACATATTGCTCCATCAAAGCGGCCAACGGGTCTTTTTCCTCGCCGGGCTTGCCTCCTCCATGATCGTGTCCATCCCCGTTCGATGCACCACCTGCCCCACTTGGCGCACCACCGTCGGGCGTTTGCGCGCTCGCCTGTTGCGCTTTTTCGGCCATTTTAAAGGCAAACGTGCGGGGCGTTTCGCTGCCTGAAACCTTATCGGGGTCGGCATCGTGTTTGTGCATATAGCCATCGAGTAAGTGCGCGTCGTTGTCGGCTAATGGTGAGTGGCCACCAATCTGATTCTCAAACTCTTCACCCAAATACTGCCCATATTTCAAGCGCAATACTTTCTGGTCGAAACCGATTTCGTTCGAGAAACTGTTGAACGTTTCTTTGAGCACTTTGCCGCGTTTGGCAATCAGTTTTTCGGTGTCGATAATAATCTGCCGCTGACTCCTGAAATATTCGGGCATGATGTTCACGGCCATCGTTGCCAACTGCGAATCATCGACTTTCGAGGTGTCTTTATACACCACAAAATAGGTGTCGGATTTGGTGAAATTCGGTTCAGGTTGTCGGTTGTCGATGGCTCCCCAATAGTAATATAACTCATCGCCGGGAGCAAAATCGAGTGCTTTCAGGTCGAGCGTTTTGCTGAGTCGGGCATCTTTGAAATTGTTCGGACTCAAGGGCATCCTCACTTCCCGAAACTTCACATTTTCGCCCGACCCCCGTGCCAGCGTTGCAATGATAAACGCCTGTTGCACCCTGAAATCGTCCGAAATTCGAGCCGAAACGGTCAGTTGTTTCGGGTCTTTCAGGGTATGAAACCTATATAGTTCTTTGGTCGCCGGTTCAATTTTGGGAGCCAGATCGGGCTGGGATTCGAGTCGATAAAACGCTGACTGATAGAACAATGAGTCTTGTCCATTGCCGGGGTTTTTCCAGTAGGCCCGCACCGAATACAGGCCCGAATTGAGCAACCGATCCGCATACGCAAACCCGCCGTTCCCGGCCCGAAATGCCAGTTCCTCACCTCGGCTGTTGGTCAATCGAACGCGCAGGTTCCGGTTATCCGAAAACCGAATTTGCCATGCCAATTGCGAGCCGGTCAGGGCCGCCACGTTCAGGTCGGTGGTTTGGCGAACAGGCAAACCCGAATAGCCCGGCGGCTGCACCCGAACTGTTGCCGATGCTAAAAGAGGTGGTTTAGGCAGCTCCTCCGGTACAGATTTCTTGCTGATAGTCAATGATTCAGTCTTCACGGGTTGGCTTTTCGCTAACACCAGTGGAAGGCCATAGGCTAACCCGACTACACCTACCAACGCGAGGGAATAGGGCCAGATGTTAGCTTGCCAAACCGTTGGAATCCGGGCATTGACCAAGCGTGCCGACAGCCGCTCCATCTGCATCTGCTCGGCAATGTTGAGCGTGGGTTTGTCGAGCAGGGGCAGGCTATATTCGGCATCGCCCACCACCCGGTGAATCAGGGCCACTGCCGCAGGGCGACGGGGTTGGTGAACCTGCCCGAGCAACAAGCCGGCTACTCCGCCAACAGCTCCCAACAGCACCCCCCATATCAACGGCAAACCCAGCGCGACACCCAAAAAATAGCCTGCCAAACCGAGCAACGCTCCTTTGAGCAAGGCATTGAGATAGAGTTGGTTTCGAACCGAGGTGATGATGTTGTTTGGTGTCATTTTCGTAAAGCCAGCCAGCGTTCAATACCTATCAAAAGGAACAACGCCAGAAGCAACCAGTTTTGCTCCCGTGTTCGATCAATAGATGCGGTTTGGGTAACATTTAATGCATTAGTTCGTACAAAAAGCCCGGCCATTTCCTGTTGTGTTAACGCGGGTGGGGCCGGATTGCGTTTATAAAAGGTAAGTAACTGATTACCCAACCACTCTGGCAATTGCCCGTTGGCCACCCGTTCCGAGGTTTGGGGAGTCAGTGTGTCAGATACAAAAACGACGTTTGGCGTAAGTTGGGCTACTCGATTTTGTGCGCTCGCCCCATTGGCCCCCGACACGGTGTATAGGGTTTGGGGACGTGGGTTGCCGGGAAAGTGATCTGTCAACACCCAATCGGGTTTGCTCGTTGAGTTTGGATTGGTGCTAAGATTGAGTGTCAGCGCGTAAACCCCGGCCAACGCCCGTAATGCTGCCGTCACCGTCTGTCGTTCAGTCGGACTTCGATAATTCAATAAAATGGAAAGTGGACTTTTAACCCCGGAAAATGGCTTCTGATTAGTCCCGGAAACCCGTTGAGTTGTCGGTTGCGGCAACATGGCGGTGTGCAAACTGAACCGCTCTGGCACCGAAATTTGCGGCACATCGGCCAGCGACGCATCATTATGGACGTATAAATGCACGGCCAAATCCGGTTGCCTGACTGAATCCAGAACCGCCTGTAACAACAAGGGGTTCAGCGGATTATTTGCAGGTAACGCAACCACGGTTTCCCCGGCTTGCCGTGCCCGTTCCAACTCAAACCGAAACGTTGACCGCACCAGCGAATCGGAAGCCACTACATGAACTACCCGAATAGTTTTGGGGTCAGCATCCTGTTGCCAGAAGGGTTGGGCCAGCAGAACCGACAAGAGAGCGATTACGAAGCAGCGCACGGCCAGCAACAGCCAATCGTCGAATTTCAGGCCGCGCTGTTGTTGCTCACTGGCCTCGCGGAGCCACTGCATGGCCGCCCAGGGTAGCGGTTGCCCCCGTTTCTGATGCCACAAATGAATCAGCACCGGAATGGCGATGGCCAGAAGTCCCCAAAGAAAAGCCGGTTGCAGAAACGTCATATCATTTACAGTAATCCCCGTCGTAACACCAGCGCGATGGGTTCGCTTAGTTTTGCCCGCACAAGTCGGAGGTAGGGAATGCGTAAGCCTTCGTCTAATTTCTCAAAATAGGCCGCTGCCTGTTGCCGAACGGTTTCGCGGATGGCATCGGCTTCCAATTCAACTTCGCGGCCCGTTTCCAAATCCTGAAACCGAAAAAAGCCCGTCATCGTAAAGTCCGTTTCCTGATCGCCAAGTATCTGAAACAGCAGCATTTCCCGGCGTGGGTGCGCCAGACTCTGCACCAGCGAAAGCCACTCGTCGCTTACTTGCAACAGGTCGGAGACTATAATCAGCATCTCGTTTGTTTTGGTGCCAAAAGCGGGCAAAGCGGGTTGGGTGGGATTCCACTCGCCCGAAGCCGTTGCTTGTTCCAGGGCCACAATAATCTTTTGAAATCGCGACGACGCACCCCCGCGACCCGACGGCACCAAGGGCTGCACCACACCGTTTTGTAGGCCGTATAAACTCATCTCGTCGCCCTGTCGGAAGCCCAGATATGCCAGCGAAGCCAGCACGATTTTGGCATAATTGAGACGCGAAACGCCATTTTCTGCATAGTTCATCGACCCCGACAAATCAATCAGAAACCGAATTTGCCGGTTACTTTCCGTGGTCGATTCGCGCACCATGTGGCGTTCGGTGCGGGCCAGCAACTTCCAGTCGATGCGTTTGGGATCGTCGCCGGGTTGGTAATGCCGGTATTGTTCAAATTCGGCTCCCACGCCCGTCCGCCGGCTCGTATGCAAGCCCAGCCGTAACTCCTCGCTCATGAGTTTGCTCACGAGGTGCAGGTCGTTCAGGCGCAGAAAATCAATCGTCGTCACGGTTTCAAGAGTTCACTAATCAACGTATCGGTGGTGATTCCTTCGGCTTCGGCGCGGAAATTGAGGGCGATGCGGTGCCGTAGAACCGGGTAAGCCAGCGTGCGGATGTCTTCGGGAATCACTGAAAACCGCTCGTTGAGCACGGCGCGGGCTTTGGCGCACAAAATCAGGGCTTGCCCCGCCCTTGGTCCGGCACCCCACTCGCCCCACTGTTTCACAAATGCTCCCGATGCTTCGCCCGAAGCGTCGGACCGCGGCCGCGACGAACGCACGAGCCGGTTAACCATCGTCAGTAATTCGTCGCTGATGTGGACTTGGCGGGTAAGGGTCTGTAAATCAATTACGTCCTGGTCATTCAGAATAGTTTGGAGAACGGGTCGGTCGGTGCCGGTGGTCTGGCGAAGTACGGCCAATTCCTCCTGCTCCGATGGATAACCCAATCGGATGTAGAGCAGAAATCGGTCTAACTGCGCTTCGGGCAGGGGGTAGGTTCCGGCCTGTTCAATGGGGTTTTGGGTGGCAATAATCATGAATGGCCGGGGCAGCGGGTAGTCCTGACCGTTGTAGGTGACGCGGTATTCCTGCATGGCTTCGAGCAGGGCGGCCTGGGTTTTGGGCGGGGTTCGGTTGATCTCGTCTGCCAGCACCACATTGGCAAAAATTGGTCCCCGGTTAAACTGGAAGAACTTTTTGCCGGTCTGATGGTCTTCTTCCAGCACCTCCGTCCCGATAATATCGCCGGGCATCAGGTCAGGCGTGAACTGCACCCGCTTGAAGGACATTGCCAGCGCATCGGCCATTGTTTTCACCAACAGCGTTTTGGCCAGTCCCGGCACCCCTTCGAGCAGGCAATGCCCCCCGGCAAGTAGCGTAATCAAGACCTCGTCGATGGCTTCTTGTTGTCCGACAATCACTTTTCCAATCTCAGCTTTTAATAAGGGGAGCTTGGCAACTAAGGCTTTGTAATGTTGTGGGTTCAAATTTTAGGCAGTTAAGGCGTATGTCACAATGTTTACGCCAAATTTAGTATTGTCTTCGGCCAGAAACCGCTTGTTGCGGAAGTCATAATCCCACTCGCAACCATAATCTTTATTGCTGTACAAAACCCCGATTCGGCCATTGATTGTGATGGCTTTCAGGTAGTCATGCACAAGGTCGTCGCCCCAGCCATTCAACTCGAACGAGGTAGTTGGCGGGCCTTCGTAGAATTTGAAAAAGCAGGTGTAAAGCGGGTGATCATTCGGGATTTTCTGCATGGCTTTGGGGCCAAACGTCCGGCCCATTTCCTGCTCAAACGACTTGGCAAAAAGCCCGTCGATGTCGTGATTGCAGTCGTCCACAAAGACAAAGCCGCCGTTCTGCACATACCGCCGAAAATGGTCACGTTCAGTAGCCGAAAAGTCCACCAGTTTATGCCCACTCAAATAGCAAAACGACGATTTAAACAGGTCGTTACTGCTCAACTGCACCACGCGCTCTTTGTGGTCAACCGGAATCGAGGTGTATTCCACCAGCGAATGCAGCAGGTTGACCGGCATCCGCTGATCGGTATCCCAGTCTCCGGAGGTGTATTGAATGCGGGTAAAAATGAACGGCTTCACACGGTTGATGAATGTACTCTAACGTTGTTGTGCTGGTAAAAATAGCAATTAATGGGTGTAGAACCGCCAGTTTGTGATAAATGGAAACGGAGTAAACCCAATACCAACACATCGATTGAATGGAACAGATGCAACGAATTGGTATGATTGTGTTTATTCTGAAAAAAATTATAAAAACTGATTATTGGCCCTTGGTTGGCTTATTTATAATCTCATAAAATTCTGAAAATATTTTTCAAAAAAAGAGTACAACGTAAAAAGATTACGTTTTGGGGGGTGAATCTTTGTATAGAACAATAAACAACAGTACTAATGATAACGGCAACGCTTCCCCAATTTACGCAAACGACTCATCCTGCTACCCTGCACTTGATGCGGTGGCAGGAGCCGTTGGCCACGCGCCTTCGCTATGGTCATAATTTGCCGGGTCAGGTAGCTAACCGGCTCCTCAATGTCGAATTAGGCTTGTATTTGCTGGCCGAATTGCTGCCAACGGCTCCCCCCGAAGCCCTTCCCGACCTGCTCAACGGTCGGGAATCGGCTTACCAGAAGCGGGCGGTTTGGACACCTAAGCAGCACCGTTACCTGAGCCGTTGCCGGTTATTACTGGCTCCGTATCAGAACCGGGCCACCTGGTTCAACGCACTGGCTAAATACAACACATTGCCCGTTGGCCCCCGCGTATTCACGCTCAACGCCAGTGGCACCTATCGCTCCGGCGTAGAAATGTATGCCCTGCACGAGCGGCTGACGTTGTACCGGAAAGCATTGGCATAATAAAAGGGAGGAGGGAATAACGGGCGTGGCGTGTAAAGGTGTCAGAAATCTTGGAGATGTCTGACACCTTTACACG
>JANOCD010000039.1:0-13426 GCA_031411995.1 Cytophagales bacterium | reverse complement strand
TTTTGCCGGTCCGCCGGTGCGGGCTCTACTTGAAAAATCCCTTGGGATCAGGTTGTTTGGCCGACAGATCGCTGAGGAGCGAGAGGTCGATGGCTGAGAAATCTAATCGACGGGCCTGATGAATGTGTTCCCACGCCCGGCCATAATCGGCTTTAGTGTATTGAAGCAAGGCCATTTTCATGTGTGCCGTCGCATTATCGGGCAAAATGGTGATGGCTTTGGTCAGGTGATTTTCGGCTTCGGCCAAGTGTTTCGGATCTTTTTTGACCTGAAACTGCATGAGTTCGACGGTAGCTAAATCGGTCATTAACACCGCATTAGTATCAGCAAGGGCAAGGCCTTTGCTCAACATTCGGATGGCCTGATCGAGTTTGCTTTGCTGGTAACAGACAACACCTAACCCCCAATACGCATCCACATTTTTATCGTTGAGTAACCAGGCCAAATTGAAGCGATAGGCCGCGGTATCGAGTTGACTTTCACCGAGATAGTCCCAGCCACGGGCGGCAAAAAACTGGCTTGCTTCGGGGCGATTGCTAAAATTCTGGTCGCAATCGTTCAGGAAATTAATTTCAAATTCGATCTGCTCCCCCGACTTGGCCCGTTCGCCAAAAAGCGGCATCGTTCGTAAAGTTTTGGCGGTTTCAGTACTGCCCCCATTTGAATCGGATGCAGTTGTTCCTTCCTCGCGGCTTGTCGAGCTACCAGTCGCCGAACTTATGTTCTGCGAACTCAAGCTCCGGGCCGAACTGATAAATTGGCTGGGTTGAGCAGCCACCCAAAAGGGGAGCAGCACGAGCGTGAAGAGAAACGTATTATGGGAGATCCGAATGCTCATTGGTATACTCGATGATGCACTTGCCCAAATAGAACGAAAAGGACGGGAAATATAGTGTTTTCCTAAACAACTATCTCCGTGCCCGTCCTTTATTCGATGAGGATTTTCCGGCTCCACCGGGTCGGCCTGTCCGTTTGGCTCCACCCGTGCGCGAACCCGACGATTTGCTTTTAGGGATTCCAGAAACCCCGCCAGCCGATTTTACGCCTAATTTGGCTGCTTTGGCCGTTAAGGTGTTCCGTTTGGCGGCCCGTGCCTTGGCCGTTCCCAACGATTTTTTCTCGTGAAAAGCCCCCTGAAAAGTCGGATCTTCTTTTTTACGCTGTTCATCAATTTCGCGCAACATCGCCTGATTTTCTTCGGTTGGCGTTTCGGCAACCTCAACAACCGGGGGTACGGCTTCACGCGGAATCTTCATGCGGATGATCGTCTCGATCTTTTTAATGTGGTATTCCTCCGGCGGGGTCATAAACGTGATAGCTTGCCCCGTGTGGTTGGCGCGCCCCGTCCGGCCAATCCGGTGAACATAGTCTTCATAAATCAGCGGCACATCAAAATTAATCACGTGGGACACCTCGGCTACATCGATACCACGCGAGGCTACATCAGTGGCTACCAACACTTTAATGTTACCCTCTTTGAAGGCTTCCATCGAATTGATGCGCGTATTCTGACCCTTGTTGGCATGAATTACCCGAACCTGATCCGTTTCAACTACTTTTCGCAACAGAAATTTATACACGTTTTCGGCAGTAATTCGGGAGCGGGTAAAAATGATACCCCGCTGAAAATCAGGCAGATCAACAATGTGTTCCAGCATATTGATCTTCGTACGGAAATTGGGCATTTCATAGAGTTTCTGCGTCACCATGTCGGCGGTGGATGCCTGCGGGCTAACCTCTACCCGCACGGGGGCCTCCAAAAACTCCGCCGAAAGCCGTTCAACCCGTTCGGGGAAGGTGGCCGAAAAGAGCAGGTTTTGCCGTTTGCGCGGAATCACCTCCAGAATCTTCCGAATCTGCGGCATGAAACCCATATCCATCATCTTGTCAGCCTCATCCAGGATCATGGTTTTCAACTCCTTCGTCACAATCTTTTCCTGGAGGTACAGATCCATGAACCGGCCCGGCGTGGTTACGATAATATCGACCCCGGCATCGAGCAGGGCAATCTGGGTTTTTGGGCCTAAACCGCCATACAGAGCCACATGGCGCAAGTCGGTGTATTTGCCCAACTGCCCGATGGCTTCGTCAATCTGCATGACCAGCTCCCGCGTGGGAGCCAGAATAATGGCTCGTGGGTTTTTCCCCTGCGCATATTTTATCCGCATCAGCAACGGCAACACATAAGCCGCCGTTTTTCCTGTGCCGGTTTGGGCAATACCCAACACGTCGTGGTTAGCCAGAATAAGCGGGATCGTCTTTTGTTGAATCGGTGTGGGGACGGTATAGCCCGCATCGGCCACGGCAGTAAGCAACTGCTTGTTCAGCGCGAACTCCTCGAATTGGTTGATTTCCATGCTACAAAGGTAGTCACTTCAACACCTCCTCTACCATTTCCTGTGATCCAATATACAAAGGAGATCGCTGATGAACCGATGTTGGTTCTATGTCGAGAATAGTCCGGAAACCGTCGGAGGCCCGTCCCCCGGCTTGCTCGGCGATCAGAGCCAGCGGGTAGCATTCATAGAGCAGTCGGAGTTTGCCGGCTGGCGATTTAAGCATAGCAGGATACAGATAAATGCCCCCTTTGAGCAGGTTGCGATGAAAATCGGCCACGAGCGAGCCAATGTACCGTGCTGAATACTGTCGGCTTCGGCATGTTTCCACGTATTTCTGAACAACTTCGGGGTAATTGGGCAGATTGCCTTCGTTAGTTGAATAAATGGTGCCGTTGGCCGGGCTGTTAATTTGCTTGTGAGACAAAAAATATTCGCCCAGCGAGTGGTCGTAGGTGAAGCCCGAAACCCCGTGACCGGTTGTATACACCAACATAGTCGAAGAGCCATAGAGAATATAACCGGCGGCCACCTGTTTGCGGCCACCCTGCAAAAAATCGTTCAGCGTAGCGCGGGTTCCCACCGGCGTAATCCGGCGATAAATAGAGAAGATAGTGCCTATCGACACGTTGACATCAATGTTCGACGAACCGTCAAGCGGGTCCATAGCTACCACATACTTGGCTCCGTCGTTGTCAGTGTAAATCACTTCTTCATCTTCTTCAGAGAGAATCGCGCAGCACTCGCCCCCATTTTTGAGGGCGCGAATGAAGCGGATGTTAGCAATTACATCGAGCTTTTGTTGAGATTCCCCCTGAACGTTGTTCGTGCCAAACTCGCCCGTCACATCAATCAAGCCTGCCCGATTAATTTCGCGGTTGATAATTTTCCCGGCCAGAGCAATGTCGCGCAGGAGTTGAGAAAGTTCGCCGGTGGCAAAGGGGAAGTCGTTTTGCCGTCGCTGAATGTAACGGTCGAGTGTTACACCAACTGGTAAACCATAGGTTTGTGTCGTTTCCATAAAGGTCGTTTGATGCGGTAAAGCGATAAGATAGAAATCTTCCCGAATCTTTCGTGCATTTGCCCTATCGAACGAGTCAGAAAATGAGCGAACTAGCTCAGGGAGATGGACTTTTTGGGGAACCTATAGTACAAATTTCTCTGACTCTGTAACTTGCCGACTAATACGAAACATGTATATTTGCTCACTCGAAAATTGTTATGCACGCATACTATCTCAGACATGGTCATAAAAAAGCCCTCTCTTTCGAGAAGGCTTTTACCCCGGTGGTGATGGACGGAATCGAACCGCCGACACAAGGATTTTCAGTCCTTTGCTCTACCAACTGAGCTACATCACCGGGTGATCTGTTAAACGTGGGTGCAAAAGTAGGGCGTAATAGCCCGCAGAGCAACTTTTTGAGAAACTTTTTTTCATCATCATACAAACGGCTTCGTCAATCAGTTGACAGTCAAGAACGAATACACTTTTCACATGGCCTATTTAGAACAGTTTCTTTTCGTGGTAGCGGTGGCGGCAACGGGCTGGTTCATCACCAAACGTGTCAAACTCATTAGCCGGGCCATCCGTTTGGGCCGACCCGAAGACCGCTCGGGCAATCCCGGCGAACGATTGAAAATCATGATACAGGTGGCATTCGGGCAGAAAAAAATGTTCGATAACCCGCTGGTGGGCGTAATGCACTTTGTGATTTATGCGGGCTTCATCATCATTAACCTCGAAATTCTGGAGATTATTCTGGATGGGGTTTTGGGAACGCACCGGCTCTTTGCACCCTACATCACCCCCATTTACCCCTTCCTGATCAACGTGTTTGAGGTGCTGGCCTTTGGCGTTTTTGCCGTCTGCGTGGTCTTTCTGACTCGTCGGTGGGTCACGCGGGTGCAACGATTGCAGCCATCACGCCACCGCGAGTTGAAGCAGTGGCCCGTGAAAGATGCCACCAATATTCTCGTTGCCGAAATTATCCTGATGTTCTTGTTCCTGACCTGGAATGCCGCCGACAGCGTGTTGCGCGACCGCGGAATCGGCCACTACGGCGAATTACAGGGCATTGTGCCCGATTTTGTGATCAGTCAGTTCTTGAAACCGATGTTCACCGGGTTCGGCGACGGCGCGTTGGTGGGTTACGAACGTGCGGCCTGGTGGTTGCACATTCTCGGCATCATGGCCTTTGCCGTGTACGTTACCTACTCCAAGCACCTGCACATTGCGCTCGGTTTCCCCAACGTTTATTTCTCTGACCTGAAACCAAAAGGCGAGATGGCCAACATGCCCGAGGTAACCAAAGAGGTGCAACTGATGCTGGGTCTTACGCCCGAACAAACTGCCGAAGCCGACCCAACCGGAGGCAATGACAACGGCGAACAGCCGGAAAGTATCGGTCGATTTGGGGCGAAAGACGTGGAAGACCTCCGCTGGATCAACCTCATGAACGCTTATAGCTGTACTGAGTGCGGACGCTGTACGTCGGCTTGTCCGGCCAACATCACAGGCAAAAAACTGTCGCCCCGCAAGATCATGATGGACACCCGCGACCGGCTGGAAGACATTCAGAAAGGCTGGGTGAAAAACGGTCCCGATCACAAAGACGACAAATCACTGCTCGGCGATTACATTACGGTGGAGGAAATCAACGCCTGCACCACGTGCCAGGCGTGTGTGGTGGCCTGCCCCATCAACATCAATCCTTTAGACATCATCCTGCAACTTCGCCGGTATAAAGTCATGGAGGAATCGCAGGCACCCGGCTCATGGAACGCGATGTTCAGCAATATCGAAAATAACATGGCTCCCTGGAAATTCTCACCAAGCGACCGCTTCAACTGGGCCGATCAGGTCAACGAAAAATAAAAACATGACTCAAGAAATAAAGCAATATTCCGTCCCGACGATGGCCGACATGATGGCTGCTGGCGACGAACCTGAAATTCTGTTTTGGGTAGGCTGTGCGGGTTCTTTCGATGATCGGTATAAGCGCGTGACCATCGCGTTTGTCCGTATTCTGAACCACGTAGGCATCAAATTCGCGGTTTTGGGACCGGAGGAAGCCTGCACCGGCGACCCGGCGCGTCGGGCGGGGAACGAGTTTCTGTTTCAGATGCAGGCCGTTTCCAACATTCAGGTGCTGAACGGCTATAATGTGAAGAAGATTGTGACGGCCTGCCCGCACTGCTTCAACACGATCAAAAACGAGTATCCCGAACTGGGTGGTAACTACGAAGTGATTCACCACTCCACGTTTTTGCAGGGCCTCATCAACGAGGGCCGCGTGAAAGTGGAAGGTGGTCAGTCGTTCAAAGGCAAGAAAATCACGTTCCACGATTCGTGCTATCTGGGTCGGGCCAACAAGGTTTACGAAGCCCCCCGCGAGGTGTTGGCTGCGTTGGATGCCGATTTAGTCGAGATGAAGCGCGTGAAAGCCAACGGCCTTTGCTGCGGGGCGGGTGGTGCTCAGTATTTCAAGGATGCGGAACCGGGCAATAAGGAGGTCAACGTGGAGCGGGTGCAGGAGGCTCTCGGAACGGGTGCCGACACGATTGCGGTGGCTTGCCCGTTCTGCATGACCATGATGTCGGATGGGGTGAAGAACCAGAACCGCGAAGACACCGTGAAGGTCTATGACATTTCGGAACTGATTGCCCAGGGGCAGGGGTTGTAAAATCATGTATATCCCCTTCTCTCAACTTCCCGACGATGCCCGTTTGTGGGTGTATCAGGCTAATCGCCCGCTGACGGATGCAGACGTGGCGCATATCGAAGAGTCGTTGCAACCGGCTTTGAGCGGGTGGGCGGCACACGGGCAACCGCTGCTGGCTTCGGCGCAGGTGGTGGCTAATCGGTTTGTGGTGATTGCCGTTGACGAGGGCCACAACCTGCCGAGCGGCTGCTCCATCGACGCGTCAACGCACTTCCTGAAAACCATTGGGCAACAACTTTCCGGGAGCGGCCCTGTTGATTTTTTTGACCGTTCTGCGGCTTATGTCGGGCCAATGCGGTCCGACGGGTTGGGCGAGGTGCTGACACTGCCTTTGCCGACGATCAAACACGCTGTGATGGACGGTCGCCTGACCCCCGACACGTTGGTCTTCAACACACTGGTAAGCACAAAGGGCGACTTTGCGGCTAACTGGATGAAGCCCGCCAGTCAAACCTGGCTGAATCGGTATTTCGCACGGGTAATTGGTTGAACAAATGGCAGAATCTCTTTTTCTTCCCCAAACCACTGACCGGGCGGCTGTTTATGAAAGCCTTGTCCCGCAAATTGCCGCGCTGATCGAGGGCGAACCTGACCTCACGGCCAATTTGGCCAACATGGCGGCTGCCCTGAAAGAAGCATTTGGCTTTTTCTGGGTGGGTTTTTATCTTAAAAAAGGCAACCAATTGGTGCTTGGGCCGTTTCAGGGGACAATTGCCTGCACCCGCATCAACTTTGATAAGGGGGTTTGCGGAGCTGCCTACACCCGCCGGGAAACCATTTTAGTGCCTGATGTAGAGCAGTTTCCGGGCCATATTGCCTGTAGTTCGGCCTCAAAATCAGAAGTCGTTGTCCCCATTTTCGACCGCAACGGCAACGTGGCCATGGTGCTCGACGTGGACAGCGATCAGTTAGATGATTTTGCCCAGGCCGATGTGGACGGGCTGGAAGCTGTAGGGCGTTTACTCACGGCTACGTTGGTTTAGCCTATCCATTTTACAGTATCTCCTTCTCCATCACGATAAAGTCCAACGCCTGTTTTGGAAGGCCAAAATTAGGGTCGTCCATAGGAAAAGGTTTGGTTTCGCCCGTCGGTTGATAGCCACGCCGTTCATAAAAAGCGATCAATTCGTGGCGCGTGGACAGTACCGTCATTGTAATTTTTCGGCACTGATGCTCCCGCGCATAGGCCTCGGCAGCTTGCATTAATTGTTTACCAATGCCTTGCGCCTGAATATCGGGCGAAACGGTTAACATGCCGAGATACAAGGCGTTACCCTTATTTTCCAGGCTCACACAACCCGCCAATTCCCCGTCCTGCACGTACTTCAGAATCGTGATGGCCGGGTTCTGAATAGTGGCCAACAACTGCGGTTCATTGGTGCGGATACCGTCGAGCAAATCGGCTTCGGTGGTCCACCCCCGGCGCGATGAATCGCCCCGATAAGCACTGTTAACCAACTGATTAAGTGCTATTACGTCGCTTTCTGTAACGGGCAGAATCTGGATATGAGGCATTGGTGAACGGATTAAACTTTGGTTTTTAAATAGGCAATCACCGCATCTAACCCCTTGCGGTAGTGGACATTGTTTGGAATCACGATATCGGCTTCGGAGCGGTAGGGCTTGATAAACTGCTGGTAGGTGGGCTTTACGTGGTATTTCCAGCGGTACATTACATCGTCGAGGTCGTAGCCGCGTTCTTCGGCATCGCGTTTCACGCGCCGTTCGAGTTTGATGCTGTTCTTCGCGTCGATAAAAATTTTCAGGTCGAGCAAATCGGCAATCTCCCGAAAATAAAATACGAAAATCCCTTCCACCACAAGGATGGGCGCAGGCTGATAGGTAATGATTTTGGGAATTATGGTCGGGTTGTTGAACGTATATTCCATCTGCTCCACAATGCCGCCTTCGCGGAGTTCCTGGATGTGTTTGGCATAGCGAAGATGGTCGATGGTTTCGGGCAGGTCGAAGTTGTGAACCCCCTGATTATCAACGGCAATGGAAGCCATGTCGCGATAATAATTATCCTGCGAAATAAGGCAGATTTGCTCCTTTGGGAAGGCACTCATTAACTCGTTAAGAAACGATGTTTTGCCCGATGCACTGCCGCCGGTGATACCGACGATAAACGGTTTGGTATTCATGGGGCAAAAATAAGGAAAAGAAAAACGGGGCCGACGCATTGCTGCACCGGCCCCGTTTTTTTCATGTTTAGCTGTCAGTTTCAATTCTGGAAGCCATGTCTCTTAAACGGTCGGCTTCTGATTTTTGGTGCAGGTCATTTCCTGCTTAAACGTTCCGTCGGCAGCAAAAGACAGGCCCACATTGGTGCCATCAGCCTTTTTGATCCACACCAAATAACCACCATCCACGCTGCTTTTGGCTGCCTTGTTAATTGTGCTGCCAGCGTAAGTCTTTGTGATGTAGTCGGTTACAGTTTTGGGCAGTTCAGCCGCTGTGATGTCCGTAAAGCTACCCCGTCCTTTTCCTGCCCGTACAATTTCCTGCTTAAATGTGCCATCGGCGTTGAATTCGAGCAACACTTTGCCCGTTGTTGTCTTCACAAAAACAACAAACAGTTTCTCGGCATTTTGGGCTGCTCCGCTTATGGTTGAACTGGCGTATTTGCTTGTTACATAGCTGGTAATGGCGGCTGGTAACGAAGCTACGTCAATGGCCGTGAAACTCTTGGGGCCACGCTCATGTGGGCCACCGGGACGATTGTGGTCTTTGCCACGGCCCATAAAGGCTACTTCCTGCTGAAATGTACCAGTAGGCCCGAATGAAAGGGCTTTATGTTCGCCGGCAGCGTTTTTTATAACAACAAGAAAACTACCGTCTGCGCTTTTAGCCGCCTTATGAGCCGTATAACCCGCATAATTGCTGGCTATGTAAGCCGTAATGGTGGCCGGCAATGCCGTTACAGAAACCGGAGTAACAGCACTTCCGCTCAATTGCCCTGATGCCAAAGCACCCATCCGGGCTGCGCCCAGCAACTCATCGGTATCGGCTGGATCCACCGTAGAACTCGCAGAATTGCAACCGTAAAAACCTACCAGCGAAACCGCCATCAGGCACAACAAAAGAATCTTTTTCATGGAATGTAGCTTAGTTTGATTGTTTCAATAAGACACTCGGAACGGGGCGCCTGCTGTTCTCAATAAGCTATTACCATGAAAAAGATTCGAGCGTTGCAGCCCATTAAAAAAAGTCCCTTTTAGCTCCATTCCCGATCCCAGGAGTCTTTTGTGTTCCACATGTCCGTGGGCGCAAACCAGGTATTTCCTTTTTTGAGGAACGACTTGGCCACTTCTTCGTTTAGCTCAACCCCTAAGCCCGGCGAATTGGGAACCCGCACAAAGCCTTTGTCGGCAATGGGTTTTAATCCCGTCACGATGTCTTCCCACTTGTCCACATCAACGCCGTGGTGTTCGAGGGCCACAAAGTTTTCGGTGGCAGCCGCGCAATGCACGTTGGCCATCATGCAAATGGGCGACCCGGCAAAGTGCATAGCCATTGGAATGCCGTTTTCTTCGGCATAGTCGCCAATTTTTTTGGTTTCCAGAATGCCACCCGACGAGGCCAAATCGGGGTGAATCATGTCTGTAGCCCGCTTGTCGATCAGTTTAATGAATTCTTCTTTACCAAACATATCCTCACCGGTGAGGGTCGGGGTTTCGATGGCATCGGAAATCTGCTTCCATTGGTCATAATAAAACCAGGGCACCATGTCTTCGAGCCAGGCGAGCCGGAAGGGTTCCATCGCTTTGCCAATCTGGATGGCGGTGTTCACGTCGAAATGGCCGAAGTGATCGGCAGCCAGCGGGGTTTCGTAGCCCACAATGTCGCGCACTTTTCCAACGTGTTCCACCAATTGATCAAGGCCTTTTTTGGTCACCTGAATCCGGGTGAACGGGTGGCGCGTGTTAGCGTAGTTCCCCATTTTTCCCGCGCCTTCGATTTCCCGATAGGCTTGTTTTACGCTCCAGTTTTTAGCATTCACAAGCGTGTCTTTGCTGTCGGCCAACATGCCGATGCCGAAGTCCATTTTCATGAAATTGTAGCCAGCATCTTTCCGCTTGTTCATGTTGACAGCAAACTCGTCGTAGCTTTTGCCTTCGGGTGTGTCGGCATAGAGCCGGACAAAATCGCGATATTTCCCGCCAAGCATCTGATAAACAGGCACTCCGTAGGCTTTTCCGGCCAAATCCCACAATGCCATCTCGACACCACACACACCACCGGCAGCGCGACCCTGCCCGCCAAACGGCTTAATGATCTTGAACAACTGCTCCACGTTGCAGGGGTTTTTGCCTAACAAACGCGACTTGAGCATCAGGGCATAATTAGCCGATGCCCCATCCCGTACTTCGCCCCAACCTACAAGACCCTGGTTGGTGTCGATGCGGATGATAGGGCTGCTAAACGGTACTCCCGACAAAATAGCTACCCGCAGATCCGTAATACGCAGGTCGTTTGGTTTCGAGTCGCGGGACACGCGCTGGGTAATGAATTCGAGTTCGCGTTCCGGCTTCTTGTCAAAAGCCAACCCCAGCGACAGACCACCCAACATAGATTTCTGCATGAATGACCGACGGTCGGTGGCGGTCCGGCGGTCCGGTGAAGGGCGATCCGACGCGGGAGTTGGAGACAAGTTGGGATCAACCATGCCTGCAGGCAGTTTGAAGCGGTCAAGGATAGATTTCATAAGGGAGTTAGTAAGGTTCTTGTTCTCCCACAAAATCAGTAGTTCATGCTGATTTACTGCCTTTTGTGTGAAATTCTAAACCAGCTTTCCCCTACATGAAACGACTATGGCTACTGGCCCTTGGGCTGGCCCTTTCTCCAGCCCTTTATGCCCAAATCGAAATTCCGAAAGATCAACTTCAATTCTACACCGCCGAATGGAAAGGCGAGCGCACGCCCGACGGTCGCCCGAAAGTTTCGGATGCCCTGCTAAAACGGCTCAAAGAGATTTCGCTGGAAGAGGCCTGGGGTGTTTTGCGACAGAGCGGTTACACCAATCAGTTTGAAGGCAACTGGCAGATTATCCGGCCCGGCGAGGCCATGGTGGGTCGTGCACTCACGGCCCAATATATGCCCATGCGCCCCGACATGGAGAAGCCTATCAAGGAGTTAGGCAAGACCCAAAAACGCAGCGGCAACACCAATTCCTGGCCCATCGATATGCTCCAGAACGGCGACATCTACGTGGCCGACGGTATGGGCAAAATTGTGGATGGCACCCTGATTGGCGATAACCTTGGCAACTCGATTTATGCCAAATCGAAAACGGGTGTGATTTTCGATGGCAGCTTGCGTGATTTGGAAGGATTAGAAGAAATTCCGGGCTTCAACGGTTGGGTGCGGGGTTTCGATCCGAGCTTCATTAAGGACATGACCATGACCTGCATCAACTGCCCCATCCGCATCGGGCGGGCCATTGTGTTGCCCGGCGACGTGGTGCTAGCCAAAAAGGAGGGCATTGTGTTTATTCCGGCGCACTTAGCCGAAAAAGTAATTCTGGAGTCGGAGTTTGTTGCGCTGCGCGACGGTTTCGGCCACCAGATGCTCCGCGAAGGCAAATTTACGCCCGGCGAAATAGATCAGGCCTGGACACCAACCATCAAACAGGCTTTCCGCACCTGGGTCGATCAAAACCCCGGCAAAGTGCCCATGCCCAAAGCCGATTTAGAAACGATGATGAAGCGAGTGGAGTAAGTGAGAGGTAGCCCCATCAGAGAAGGAGCCAATAAATAGGTTTAATCAGAAAACAGGCTGTTTTTGAGATATTCATGAGCCAATAGACTGGTAGTTGCGGGACAACGATCGTATTTTGCAGCACTGTCCCGCACTACTTCTATTGGCTCAATACGTGTCTATCAACCAACTTTTTGATTTTCGACTACGCAGGCAGTTTGTTCTGCTTGCCTTGCTGTTTGGCTCATTCGCCGTTTCGGCACAGGTCAACATTGCCGGCAAACCAGGCCTGATCTACATTCCCACGGCACGGAGCCTTCAGGATGGTGATTTCCAGCTTGGGTACGCCTTCAACCCGATCCGCTATTCGTTTTCCGGCATCAACAACCCGGGGTCGCTGTCGGCTCTCCACCAGAACTCCGAGACCATCGTTTATGCCACGCTCTGTGCGCTGCCCCGTTTTGAGATCAATGTCACGGTCCTCAATGCAAATGGGTATATCCCGCTGAGAGCGAGGGGTATTGGCGACCGGCAGTTCGATTTCAAATACCTAGCCCTCACCGAACGCGCCAACCGACCCGCCGTAGCCATCCTTCTGTCGGCACCGTTTGGCCTGAATAACTCGCTGATTACCCACGCCCTTGTCGCTACTAAAAACGTAAAACTCAACGAGAAAATCACCGCCGAACTAACGGCGGGCTATGGAAGCCCCTATTATTTTGACAAGAGTGGTGATCGCGATAAATACAATTTTTTCGGTGGCTATAAACTTCGGAACAAAAACGAAAACCTGGGTCAATACCTGACAGGCCCGTTTGGCGGGGCCGCGCTGCGGTTTTCCGGGCGGGCGGGTCTCATGGCCGAATGGGACTCCCGGCACCTGAACTTCGGCGGCTATGCCACACTATTTGACCGCTGGACGGTGCAGGCAGGTTTGCTCAATTTCGATCAGGTCACGGTGGGAACATCCTATGCCGTTTCGCTGCGTAAACTACCCAAACGGGTGCTCGCAACCACCCCCGACCCCCGACCCGACCAAACCCGGCTGAACTACGAAAACCTGACGCTCGATACCACCAACAAGCAGGTGATCTATGAACAGCGACTGTACCGGAATCCGCTTCGGGGTCTGCTCGAACTGAAAAAGATCATCCCGGATGCCGACAGCCTGCAGTTTGTTCCGATGCATCAGGGCATTCCCATCGCCCGTTACAAAATTGGGCCAACCATCGAAGCCGAACCATTAGATCAGGCCGACCGGCAGATGCTGCGGCAACGGGCACCGTTCAACTGGCGACGGTATAAAGCTGATTTCAAGCTTCAGCCGGAACTGATTGCCCGGTTTGGGTTTAAATCGAACCCGTTTGAAACCAAAACTAACCTCCTGCTTCAAACCCAACTGATTTTGTGGCCCGGTATGGCCCTGAACGCGGGGGCCACGTTTGCCCTCATCAACGACCTCGACAATGAGCGAAAAGGTCTCCGACCCGGCCCCATCTATCTGAATCAGTTTCTGGCTCTGGGTCGGCGCAATTTCCTCAGTCTGTCGCTGGGGTCATTCTACAATAATCAGTATGGAGTCAATGCGCAGTATCGCTGGGCAGATCTGCGGAAACCCTGGTCGTTTGGCGTTGAGTCGAGCCTGACGGGGTTTTATTTTTACCCGGC
>JANOCD010000038.1:0-1940 GCA_031411995.1 Cytophagales bacterium | reverse complement strand
CACGCAATACCAAACGCCCAACATTGACCGGATGGCGGCTGAGGGCATCCGCTTTACCAATTTCCTGTCGGCACAAGCCGTCTGCTCGGCATCGCGGGCGGCTTTGCTGACAGGCTGTTACCCGAACCGGCTCGGCCTGAGCGGTGCGTTGTATCCGCGTTCGCCCATTGGACTGAATCCCGACGAGACCACCCTGCCCGAATTACTAAAAGCAAGCGGGTATGCAACGGCCATGTTCGGCAAATGGCACCTCGGCGACAACCCGGCGTTTATGCCAACGAAGCAGGGTTTTGATATGTACGCCGGTTTGCCTTACTCCAATGATATGTGGCCGGTTGAGTATAACGGGCAACCGATTACAGATGAAAATGATAGGCGCAAAAAATCATTTCCGCCCCTGTTTTTGATCGAGGAGACAACGCCAGTTCGCGCAATTCAAACCCTCGACGATCAGGCAAGTTTGACTGGAGAGTACACAAATCGGGCGGTCGAGTTCATCAAAAAACACCGCAAAGACCCCTTCTTTCTGTACCTGCCCCACAGTATGCCACACGTACCGATTGCGGCTTCGGCCCGCTTTCGGGGGAAAAGCCAGCAGGGTTTATACGGTGATATGATGATGGAAATCGACTGGTCGGTGGGCGAAATCCTGAAAACGCTGAAAGAAACGGGCATCGACAAAAACACATTGATCATCTTAACAAGCGATAACGGCCCCTGGCTGAATTACGGGAACCATGCCGGATCGACCGGTGGGTTGCGCGAAGGAAAAGGCGTCAGTTTTGAAGGCGGTCACCGGGTTCCGTGCCTCGTGCGCTGGCCGGGCGTTACGCCCGCCGGACAGGTCTGCACGAAGTTAAGTGCTACCCTCGACCTGCTTCCCACCATTGCGACCGCCTGCGGAGCCAGTCTGCCCACGCGACCTTTCGACGGGGTGAATCTGCTACCTTTGTTTCGGGGAGATTTTGCCAAAACACCCCGGCAGTATTTTTATTATTACTACCGTAAAAACAACCTCGAAGCCGTCCGGCGCGACGACTGGAAATTAGTATTGCCGCATCCGGGCCGCACCTACGAAGGTAATATGCCCGGCAAAGACGGATACCCCGGCAAAATCCCGGAAGACCACGATTTTCCATTGGCCCTGTACGACCTCCGCCGTGACCCCGGCGAACGCTACGATGTGCAGGCCATGAATCCCGACATTATGGCTGAATTGCAAACCGTTGCCGAGAAAGCCCGCGTCGATTTAGGGGATGATCTAACTGGTCGAAAGGGAGCCAATGTACGCCTTGTCGGAACTGTTTCTGCAAATTAATTCTTGGTCATGTCTGAACAAAGCTTCACTGAACGGGCGACCATGCCCGCTGGACAAAACCCGATTCTGGAGCGCAGAACGGTCAAAAACGCCAATCGGAACCACTTGAAATACTTAAAACCGGGCTTGTCTGTACTCGACATCGGTTGCGGGTCAGGAGCGATTACCCGCAGCATTGCCGAAAAAACCGGTCCGTCCGGGCGTGTTCTGGGCATCGACCCCAACGAAAACCTGATTGAACAAGCCCGGCAAAACGCGGTCAGTTTATCGGGCATTTCGTTCCAACAGGCTGATGTCTATTCGTTCGATATAGCCGAACAATTCGACCTCGTTACGTGCACCAGAACGCTGCAATGGCTGGCCCAACCCGAAGCTGCGCTGCTGAACATGAAGCGGTTTGTTAAGCCGGGCGGCTTTCTGGCACTCCTCGACTATAACCACGAGAAGATTATCTGGACACCGGAGCCTCCCCAAACGATGCGGACGTTTTACGATGCGTTCCTGCAATGGCGACAGGATGCGGGCTTCGACAACGCCATCGCCGACCATCTGGAAGCGATGATACGTACCATTGGGGTTGACTCGGTGCTGGTAGAAAATCAGTCTGAAATCGCGCAAAAAA
>JANOCD010000037.1:0-25684 GCA_031411995.1 Cytophagales bacterium | reverse complement strand
CGGACCGGCAAAATTTTGCCGGTCCGCCGGTGCGGGCTCTACCTGCCTTTATAATACCTCGCCATCTCACTATACCCCAGCCGCATGGATAATCCATGAACGGCTTTGGCAATGCGGTTTGCTTTTGTTTCGATGGTTTTGGCCGACTCGATCCAGCGCGAAAAATAGTTTTGGTGGCCTTTGGGCAGGGTATTGAAAAACTCAAGCGCAACGGAATCGTCTTCTAAACAGGCCAGAAAATCAGCGGATTCGAGTTGGGGATTGTCATCAAAAGCTAATTGCACCTGCACGCGACTCCCGGCTTCTTTCCGAATTCCCCGGCGCATATCGGCGTTTACCACGAAAATAAACGTGCCATCGCCCATCGGCAGCAGGGCAACAGCTTTGATGGAGAAATTATCCAGCGTGCCTTTTACCCTGAACGAGGTTTTATGGCCGGGGCAAAGCACGTCCGAGACCTCCGATGGAACGGTAAAATAGGTCCAGCCGGTTTTCTCGCCTTTTGAACCGAATTTTTCGAGCAGTGCCGTGAATGATTGCATAAAGAATGGCACGCGGATGACGCGGGTTGAACAGATTTACACAGATTTCTTGATTTTTATCCGCGTAAATCTATTCAATTCGCGTCATCCGCGTGCCATGTAGCTACGTAAATTACCTCACTCGTACTCGTTTTCCGACTGAGTGAGCCGAGAACTCCGGTGCGTAGAAACATTGGATGGTGGCGACACCCGTTGAAAAATCACCCGGCTGCACCACACGCAGGTCGTACTCAAAAACGTGTGTACCAACGGATAACGCGCTGATAAAAAAGTCAGTACTGGCATCGCGGGGGGCTTCGTAATAACCTAAACCATTCCGGTATTTGTAGCCCGACAAAACCGCAATGGGTTCAAAACCAGATGCCCGGCTGTCTTTCAAATGGACGTATTCCATCTGTCGATCATTTTTGATCACCAACCGCACTTTGAGCAAGGCTCCCGGTTTCAGGGTTGTTTTGGCCGTGAGGGGTTCGATGCCGGGGCCGTTGGGCGTGTCGCGCTGCACAAACAGCGTTTTTTCTACCGATAGGCTCGTGCTACCACTTTTGATTTTGTCTAACGGCTCAAACCGTTGCCAGTAGAGCGCACCCCAGGCCGGGCCGGGCGACGCTTCGCCCGTATCTGACTTTTTGCTGATCTGCACCTTGCCTAATTCTGGCTTTATTTCGGCGGGGTTGTAGGTCGTTTTCTGATAACCCAAGGGTGTGGTGGCTTCCTTTCCCGTGCGGGCCGTGAGCGGTTGACCACCCACCAGTACCTCGGTATTAACTCCCGTTGCTAACCATGAGGTCTGGCCAATTTTGCCGTTTGGACCCTGCAACAGCGCGTTGATGGCCTCTGTGGTGGCTTTTGTTGATGGCCACGACTGCGTTTGTTTCTGCCGGAGTAACCACTTTTTCATCTCCTGCACCGCCACCTCGTCTTGCCCAATCACGCCGAAGGCTTCAATCAGATACGCCTGTGTTTCCACCGGAGCCTGATACCAGTAGGTACCCGACTGATTTTGAGGCCAGTACATACCCAGTTCGTCGGAGGTTTTGGCCCGCTCTTTCAGGGAAGCCAGAATCCCCTTTGCCGTTTTTTGGTCGCCTGTTCGGGTGAGGGCCATCACCGCCAATGCCTGTCCCTGTAAACTCTCTGACAGCCAGTTTTTTACGATCAATTTTTGCAGATAGGCAACCACCGATTTATCCAGCGCAGGCCCGCTACCAACGGTTCGGGCATAGAGATATTGAATAGGCAGATACGCCGACGGACTCGGATTTTTTTGCTTTTGGTGCTCGGCTACCCAGCGTTTTATTTCGGCATCGACATACCCAAACGCTTTTTTCTGAATATCGCCGAGGTCAACGGCGGGCTGAACAGCCCCCGTCGCGCTCGCAACCTGTTGCATCCGGCCCATTACGGTCAGAATGTGGAGGGTCATGGTCAGGTTGGGTTCCATGCCGCTGAACCAACTGAAACCACCGTTGCCGTTCTGTAACTGACGGAGTTTCTCCACCGCCACGCGCTGCTCACTGGCCAGCCGGTTCTTGTCGAACAACTGCCCCAAACGGGCGGTGCGCTCGGTTTCCGATTTGGCCTCGGCCAGCCACGGGCTGTTTTCAAGGGTCACGGCTTTCAGTTCGGCATTGGTCATGAGCGGACTTTTGGCGGTCCGGCGATCCGGCGGGTTTGTAGCCCATCCGTCAATCACCCGTCGAAACTCTGGTTTGCTGTCTATCAGGCTGGAAGCCAGATAGTTGGCGTATAACCGACTGGCGATTTGCTCGGCGCATTCGTAGGGATACTCCATCAGATAGGGCAAACTTTGCAGGGCGGCCCAGGCTGGGTTGCTCGTGACCTCCACCGTCAGCCGCTCGTGTTGCACCGGCGCGTTCGGGGTCAATCCTGTCAAAACTGACAAGTTGAACGTGCGTGTTTCGTTGCCATTTACCCAGAAAGGCAAAGCATCTGTCACTAACATCCGATTGGGCAGCACTGGCACCACGCGCTCTTCAGTATCAGTAAAGGAGCCAGATGTTGCCGACACCCGGAAGGCCACTGGCGGCAGTCCTGTTGGCACTGTTACCCGCCATATGGCTGACGCGCTCCCGTTTGGCCCCGCCGAAAACGGCACGGGCGTTATCGAAATACCCACCGACGCGCTGATTGGTTGATCGGTTAGGGCATCGAAGACTTCGAGTTTGGCGGTGCCGGTTAACGCCTTGTCTGTCAGATTATTAATCCGCGCCGAAAGTTGAATCGTGTCCTGTTCGCGCAGGAACCGGGGCGGGTTCAGCGTGACCATCAACTCTTTCTGGGTAACGATTTCGCGGGTGAGCAAGCCCGTTTTCAGGTCTTTGGTATGGGCAAACGTCAGCAATTTCCAGCGGGTGAGGGCATCGGGCATGGTGAACTTGAGCAGCACCCGGCCCTCGGCATCGGTTTGGAGTTGCGGGAAGAAAAACGCCGTTTCGTTAAAGTTTTTGCGAAGAACGGGTTGGGGAGCGGGTTTGGTGGGTTGAGGCTTTTTCGGGCCACCATACCCCACTGTGACGACCTCGTTTAGAGCGGCTCCATCTTGCTGAACTTCGGGGGGTTGAACTCCATCAGCCGACACCGGTGCTGCCATTGCCATTGGCTGCGTTTCTTCCATTCTGGCCATTTTCGCTATTCCACCGCGCATATCACGATTTCGGCCATACCCAAATCCCGACAATAACGATGGATACTGAATTACGTTCGGCCCGTTGCGTTGTGCATAACGGTAGAACAACTGGTTGGCTTGAATCTGGCTAAAGGCGTTGGAGTGCCACTGATGGCGACCTCCCTGATACGCTTCGTAAATACTGGCTTGCCATTGGTGCGGCACAAACTCATCCAACGAAGCATCGTACAGAGCCGCGACCATTTCGGCCACGACTTTGTCTTTGTCGGGGCCGCTGATCCGGATTGTCCACTCGTCGGCTTGGCCGGGCTTGAGTTTGTCGCGGAAAGTGAGCGTTTCAAAGGTCAGTTTCTTATTGGTAAACGGCACCTGAATTGGGCGAGATTCGGTCAGCAACCGCCCCTGTTGCACTATCGAAAAATGCACGACGAAACCACCCCGTTGTTTTTCCGTAACGGGAATAGCAACCCGTTTGGGCCGCGCCGGTGTACTGGTTCCGTCGGTTTTGATCCACTCAGAGCGGTGCGGTTGGCTTTTCTCCTCCACCGTCATCAGCACCCAACCCGGTTGGGTGTTGTCCACGAAGAAAACAGCTTCCGAGCCGGGTTCCAGTTCGGTTTTGGTGGCCCGCACCCACGAGTCGGGACGTTGCGAGGCCGTGCCTTCGTCCACCACGCTGAAAAACTGCTTTTGGGTGGCGGTTTCGCCGGTCGAGTCGGTCACGCTTGTCTCGGCCACATAGTCGCCGGGGGCGAGGTTTTGGAGCGAAATGGCTTGCGGTTGGGCGGTCAAAACGCGCTCACGAGTCCAGTTTTGGGGGTTGTCTTCATCGGCATAAACGTCGTTCGGGAACAGTTTTTTGAACTCAGCCTGAGTCAAAATCTGACGGTCGGGGCGTTCCCACAGGCGTTTGCGGAGGGGTTGGGCGGGAGCCTGCAAACGCGAAATCACGACCTCGCCCTGCCGGATGGTCACGGGGATACCAGCCTGATTCGTGGCCTTCACCACGTAGGTTTTAGCATCGCCTTTTTCTACCTGTTCGGGTATGTTCAGGCTGGCTTGCAGAGCCGTGTAGCCAATTTGCAGCGATTGGGTGGTGCTTCGGGTTTCGCCCGCCCGGTCGGTCACATCGAGCGTTATGTCGAAGGTGAACGTCGGGTTGGTGTTGCGAGCAATGCTCAGATCGGGCGCGGCCACGAAACTCAGGCTGATGGCTCCGGTCGCATCGGTGGTGGTTTCGCCGTTGGTAATTTCGGTGGGGGCCGACTGGCGCGGAGGCCAAATGCTGCGGCCCCATCCACCCCAACCCCACAGTGGCTGCACATAGGAGCGGGTGACACGATACCGCACACTGGCCCCATCGACGTTAGCCCCCGAAAAAGTCTGTGCCTTCGCAGAAACGCGCACCGTTTGCCCCAGGCGAATGGCCTGACGGATGGTGTCGGCTTTCACGGCAAAGGTTGGGCGTTTGTATTCCTCCACCCGAATCTGGGTTTGGCCATATTTGGTGTCAATGGTCATCACGCCCGTCAGCCGCCCAACGGGGGCCGTGAACGTGCCGGTAAAGCTGCCAAATTCGTTTGTAGTCAGGCTCAACGTGGCCACGTTTTCACCATTGGCATCGTTCAAAACCAATTCAATCGTTTCTTTTGGAACAACGGTAAAGTGATTATCGCGCCCAGCATATACCAAACCCTTTACATAAATCGGCTGGCCGGGGCGATAAATGGCCCGGTCGGTAAAGAGCAGGATTGCTCGTTGCCGTTCGTCTTGCTGTGGCTGCTGCTGATTATAGATGTACTGGTTATCCGTGAATAACAGATCACTCCCAAGAGAAATGCCGTAATAAACCTGACTGTTAACCACACTCTTAGGAAACACCACCCGCCCGTTGGCATCCGTTTTTTTGCTTTCGCCGGAGTTAAACCGGGGGCCTTGACCACTTCGCTCAGGCGCACTGAACACTTGAACACTGGCATTGGGCAATGGTTGGCCAGTTACTCGGTCGGTCACGTAAATCACCCGGTCGGTGTTGGTGCCATCGTAGGCATTGTTCATTACAAACCCCAGTTTCGACACTGTCAGCAGGGCAGTAGCCATGTTTTTGGCTTTGTTGCTGAACATGGCATCGCTCGAAACCAGCAACACATATTGCCCTAACGGAATGCCATTAACAGGCATTTCTACGGAATGTTGGTTCAAATCCCCATCGTCGGGGAGGTTGGTTTTGCCTTCGGTGGCAATGGGTTTGGCCAATAATTGGGTGAAGAGTTTGTTACGTTGCTCCTCGCTTTGGTAAGCCAACTGCCCAACTGTAAACCGTTCGTCGGGCGTGATTTTATAGAGTCGGTAATGAACCTGAGGCACGTTTCGGTACTCGATTCGGGCCAAAAACGGGGTTGAAGGCGTGTTCACATTCTCCACCGTTGCCCCAATTGATGGAGCGGTGAGTTGGTCGAGCATTACCTGAGCCTGTTGAGCGGCCCGCGTTTTGGGGAATCGCTTGATAATGTCGCGGCTCAAATCGGCAGCTCGTTTATTGGCCCATTTGGTCGCCGGTTTTGTGAGGGGCAGATACTGTCCACCCTGTTCCTGAAGCAGTTGCGCCAGGGAAACGGCATACTCTGCTTCAACACTCTGCCCTTTCCGGCGGGCAATTTGCCGTTCTAAGTTTTGCTGAAAAAGCGTGTCTTTGTCTGCAACGGTGCTGTATTGTCGAACGAACCGGAGCCGCCCCAAATCGGCATCCACGAGCGCGTCGGGCGTTTTGGTGGCCTGTTTGGCATGGAAAGCCAGTAACCGCTGATATGTTTTCAGGGCCAACATCCGGCCCGTTTGCCCGGCATTGAGCGGGGTCGCCAAGCGAAGATTAGCAAACGTTTCGGGGTCGGCAAAATAGTCGGAGCGGTCGAGTTCAAAGCGGAAAACATTGTTCTGGGTCTCAAACTCGGTGTTTTGAAAGAAAGCAATGGCCCGATGCGCCAATAGATCGAACAGGGTTGGGCGCAGCTTTTCCCCTTCTTTGTCGCCGGGTTGCACCACGGGCGCGTAGGCCGAACCGTCGGACCGCGTAATGGGCGTTGCCTGTAGTTGGTTCTCATTCTGAATCGAGGCCACATAAGCGCGGGTGGCAGCTTGTGCAATGCGTGGGCCATCCCAGGTCGTGAGGTCGGTGGAGTCGGTGGCTTTTTCGGTATCGGCCACGCGGCTACGATCATAAATCCGGTGGCGATTGCGCTGATAGAAAGCCACATAGGCATCGCCCAGCACCGACTGCATCACCGAACGAGCTGGTTCAGGAAGCGTTTTAACATCGGCTTCCAGTGTTTTGATGTGGGCCGGTAACTGTGCCTGGTCGAGTTGCATGGTCAGCCCCCCCCGTCCAATACTGGCTTTAGCCACTTGCGGGTAGTTTTTCTCCGCTTTCGCCCGGTCGTAGAGGGCGTTTGTTTGGGTCAACGCCGACTGCCACAAACCCTTTTGGGTGAGCGAGTCGATTTGTTTCCAGGCCGCTTCGTAGGATTTAGGCAAGGGTTTCGGTTTGGGTTGTGATAAGGACTGTTGGGCCAGAATAAACGTGGCTGCCAACAGGCAAAACACCACAATGATGGGAATACGATTCATAATGATGGCTAATGTATAAGGTACGATGCAGCCGGGTGCCAAATTGCACAGATTTGACCGGATTCCGGGAAAAGGGTTTAGTGAAGGGGAAAGTGAAGTTGATTACTCTCGCTTGTGATGAAACACTGAAGGCCAAAGCGAGCAACCAGACAGGTTACTCGCTTTGGCCTTCAGTTTAAAAGAATACGTATGACACTTAACGTTACTATTTCCTCACAACGTTTTTATCTTAATATCCCGGAATGATACTTTGTCGCCGTGGTCTTGCAACAGGATATGGCCCTTGGGAGCCTCACCAAATCGTCCGTTGGCATTGTAGGCGGGGGTCGCATATTTGCTCATAGCCACCAGTTTACGGAAATCGTCGCTGCCTCGTTCACACTCTACCACTTTCTTGCCATTGAGCCAATGCTCAACATGGGTGCCGTTCACCAGTACACGCCCCTGATTCCATTGGCCAATGGGGTTAACCCGCTTGTTTTGAGCCGCTTTCAGGTCATAAAGTGATCCCACAGTACGGTTCCCATCGCGACCCATTTTAGCATCCGGGTGTTTGGCATCATCAAGCACCTGATATTCTAATCCAAAGGCCGAACCAGCTGGTTTAGGCTGTTGCTCCACCACAAAATACTTCAAGCCACTATTGGCTCCATCAGTCAGCAGAAATTCAAATGTCAGATCAAAATTTCTGTATTCGCCATCGGTAACAATATCGCCGGCATTGCGCGACTCGCGCCCGTCGGTTTTGGCAATAGATAGGGTACCATCTTCTACTACCCAACCACCCGCCGGAAATTTATTTAAGTACGCCCCACGCCATCCAGTAGTGGTTTTGCCATCGAAAAGTAACTGCCATCCATCACTTTTTTCTTTAGCAGTCAGGGTATTATGTTGCCCGGTGGCGACGAGCGCAAAAAGGAGCAGACCGGCAAGGAGAAGCGATTTCATAAGGGAAATTTCAGGGTCTTTGTAATATATTCTTTGCTGATACCGGCACATTGGGCGGCTGTTTTGTCTTTTTCAGGAACTCCATCGAGTTCAACAACGCCCCAACCTTTGAAGTTGATAGCATCCAATGCTTTAAACACGGCTGGCACATTCACATTACCACGCCCCAACTCCACAAATTTGTAGGCTTTTGGGTTTTCGGGTTTGTCTGGCAAAGGAGACATGGTGTCTTTCAGGTGCAGGGCCGACATAATCTCACGATATTGAAGCACCGCTTTTTCTGGTTGGCCACCCCCCTGCCGATAATGGGCAATGTCGAGCAGAAGCCGCATGTATTTTGGGTTCATTGCCTGCACAATCACATCCACTTCTTCGGGGGTTTCGCCCAGTTGGTTCATGTGGTTATGATACATCGCCTGAACGCCCAAATCGGCAGTTTGCTGGCCAATTTTGTTCATTACTTCGGCTAATCGCTTCAGTTCTTCGGTGGTGGGCAGGCGGTCTTTGGGCCGGGCACTGTTGGTCAACTGAATAGCGGACCCGCCCAGGGCCTTCACAAAACTGGCATGAGCCACGTGCGTGTCAATGGTACTTTGCTCTTTGGCCGGGTCAATTTCGACGTTCCCGCTCGAAAACATGCAAAGCTGGAGCTTCGCTTCATCGAGCAACGCTTTTAACTCTGATGGTTTTGCCCGGTATGGCCCGAACGCATTGGCTCGTAGCTGAATACCCCGGTAGCCGAGCGCGGAAATGTCTTTGATAGCCTGTGCATCATTGCCCCCCCAGGTAATGGCTGAATAGCCAATTTGCAGACCAGATTTTTTTGGGGAAAGATGAGTCGTCAGCGGGTCGGCCCCGGCAGAAATTGCCAGAGCCGACAGGCCGAGCGACTGGAGGAACTGCCGTCTGTTTAGTACGGACTCCTTCATAATGGATTCGGGAATAGTCAGTGTCGTTTCGGTGATTTGAGTCACCACAGCGACAACTGCCGGGTTAAATGTATAGACTTTATCAGAAAAAATGGCATTAAAAACGTAGCAGTCGTAATCAATCTAGCAAACGGTACAGTTACTCTATCGTTTTACCGCTTTATTCAATTGACTGACAGCTAGTTTCAACGGAAACACCAGTTTACCCCGAACTTCCAGTGAATCGCCAGGGTTCATAGTCACCCGGCGTTGATCGTCGTTTAGCAACAAAGTCAAGCTGCCCTTTTGTAAACCGATGCGCGTTCCTTCGGCCTGTTGACCTACCCAAAATTCAGTACCGGTGGCCTCCACAGTCACATCGGAGGTATGAACACGGAACATGGTTGTTTTGGGTCGCCGAACAACCGAGAATCGGGCTTCGCCCTGAAGCCAAACGGCATGGGGTGTTTCATCGACCCATTGTTGGGCAAATGCAAGCTGACTATTTGGTTGCAAACGAGCCTCCGATCCATCGGGCAGGCGCACCACCTGAACCTGAGCACTACCCGAACGAATTGTTTTTAAGTGATCGCTTTGGTGTATCCAGAATCCCCAACCCACAAAAAGTAATAGACCCAGGGCAGCAGCCACAGTCCGGCCAAAATACCACCAGGCCACCACGGTTCTAACATTGAGTTGAAGGGGCCTTATCTCATCTAAGTCCTGTAACGATACCCGAATACGTTGCCACACATTCGACATATCGTCGTGGGTCAACGCCCCCGGCAAAGGAACCGAACACTCCAGAACCATTCGTCGGGCTTCGTTTATAACTGACTGTTTATGTGGATGTTGCTGGGAGAAATTTTGCCAGAATAAAGCCACCTCGTCATCCTCCGGGTGTTGAACCCACCGCATAAACATATCGTCGAGGGCAAACTCCTCCGCGATATATGTGGCGTATGGTTTCATAAGGCGGACGTTTGAAGGAGTGTTGTTCTGCGGGCAAAAGGTACTGAACTTGTGGTTTCTACTTGCACCATATGTAATCTGAATATGAAATTAGAGACTACTGCTTGCGTTCGGGCATCAGCACGAATCGAATTAAGTTCTGGCCCGACAAGTACTTATTAGCCGCTGCTTTTGTACTCTCAACGGTCACTTTGTTCAATTGTTCGGCTTCGTGTAGCACTTCGGCTGGGTCGTCCTGATTGAAATACTGGTTCGTTAGATAGCCGAGCCAAAAGTTATTATCTTTCAATTGCAGCTCGGTTTCTCGCCGACTTTCGGCTTTAAACTTATCGATATCCTTCGGGTCAGCTCCTTTTTGGCGGATTTCGTTGATGATGTCCATCGTTTTGCCAACCAGTTTATCAACGTTTTCCGGGGCGCAACCAAAGCCAATTCGGAAGGTGTAGCGTTGGGCGGGTAGCTTACTGTATGACCCGCTGGCTCCCGGCGTATAAACACCCCCTTCTTCTTCGCGAAGTTTTTCGGTCAGTTTAATCTCCAGAACTTCCGCCAACGCATCTATCTGAGCGGTGTTTTCGGGTTTCCAGTCAAAATCGCCACTAAACACCAACTGAACCGTTGCCCGTGCTTCAAGGCCTTTATACACCGTTTTGCTCAGTTGCCCCGCCGGAATTCGGATGCCCAGATCACGGAAGTTTTCTTTGGCTGTAGCTGCATTTCCCGGTAACCCGCCAATGTATTTTTCGACTAACGGTTTCAGCGTTTTTTGGTCGATATTCCCCACAAACAGGAATGTGAAATCGGCAGCATTGGCAAAGCGTTCGGCATAAATCTGCCCGGCCCGATCTAGGTTAATCTGATCAAGATCGGTGGGGCGAAGGGGTTGCCGACGGGGGTTATTCTGCCCCAGCGTGATAGAAATTGTATCCTGAAACACCTTTTGGGGCGTAGGTGTGGCCAACTGATTTTGCAGCAAACTCCGCTGATTCGACAAATAGCCTTGAACTACGTCGGCATCCTTGCGGGGTTGCGTAAGTTGGCTATACATCAACTGGAGAGCCGTTTCTAAGTCTTTGGGGGCCGTGCTACCACTTATACCCTCGTTAATTTCGCTGATGTATGACCCCAGACTCAGCGACTTACCCGCCAGAAATTTACCCAACTGAATCTGGTTAAATTCGCCCGTGCCACCCTGCCCAATCAGGGTAGCGGTGAACCGGGCTGTCATGTAATCCTTCATGTCATATAACGACGTGCCTCCATAACTGATAGCCGAAAACAACACCTGATCGTTTTTAAAGTCGGTGGGCTTCAATACCACCTTTGCGCCATTGGCCAACGTCCATTCCGTAAGGCCAACTTCTGCGTTTTTCGACTCGTTCACCACGGGTTTGGGTGTAGGTTGCGTAGCCAGCAACGGTTTGTTGATCGTTTGATCGACATAGGCGGTCAAGGTCTTTCCCGCATCGTCAATATAGCCGATCACCTGTTCCACACTGGGCAGTTTGGCCTTTTCGGGAGCCATGATAATAACCGCCCGGTTCTCATTGCGAATAAACTGCCCCGCCAACTGATTAACTTCAATCAACTGGATACCATCGAGGTTTTTCTCAACGAAATCATAATAAAATGGAATGCCAGTGGCCGGATCACCATCCAGAAAATACTGCACATATTGCCCTACCAGCGACGACGAGCTGGTTTTTTCGCGTTCCCGATAGGCTTGTTCAACCCCTGTTTTCAGTTCCTGTTTGGCGCGGGCCAACTCGGTAGCCGTGAAGCCAAACTGTTTAGCGCGGGCATTTTCATCGAGCACTGCCCGGAGTGCTGCTTCCAGCCCAGCGGGATCTTTGGGCACCGCCACCGACGAAAAAGCGTCCAGGTTACCCAGAAAACTGCCATAATTGCTGGCTCCATAGACAAATGGTGGATTCGCTTTCTGGGTCAGCTCCTGAATCCGGTTACCTAGCATCATGTTAAATAAACTCCGTTGCAGGCTGCTGCGCAAATCCCCAAGCGTGCGTTCTTTTAGCTCGGGGCGTTTATAAATCACTTGGACCACCGTGTTGGGTTGTTCAGGGTCGGTCACAATCACAACTTTGGTGTCTTTATGGGCATCAATACCGTATTCGGGCCTTGGTTTGGGGTTGGATGGGGCCGGAATTCGGCCAAATTTTTCGCGAATCATGACTTCCACCTGCTTCACATCGAAGTCGCCCACGGCGATAACGGCCATCAAATCAGGGCGATACCAGTCATTGTAGAACTGTCGGAGCCGTTCAGGGCTAAACGACTTGATGATGCTGTCTTTGCCAATGGGCAGTCGGGTGGCATAGCGCGAGTTGTTCAGAATAAGCGGGAAGTATTTGTCGCGCATCCGCTGTTGAGCACCGCGCCCCAGCCGGGCTTCTTCCAGAATAACCCCACGCTCTTTTTCAATTTCGGTAGAGTCGAGCAGGGCATTATGCGCCCAATCTTCCAGAATCTGAAACGACCGCTCGAACAACCTTGCCGAATCTGTTGGCACAGGCAGTTGATACACCGTTTCGTCAAAGCTGGTGTAGGCATTCAAATCGGCACCAAACCGCACCCCCGACGTTTGCAGGAAGTTGACCAGTTCATTTTTGGGGAAGTTTTTGGTGCCATTAAACGCCATGTGTTCCATAAAGTGCGCCAAACCCTGTTGGGCATCGGTCTCCAGCACCGACCCGGCCCGGATTACCAACCGCAGTTCAGCCCGATTTTTTGGTTCAGCGTTTTTGCGGATAAAATACGTCAGTCCATTTGGCAACTTCCCCACCTTCACCGTCGGGTCGAGTGGAATGGGAGCGTTTAAAGGACTTGTGCCCGTTTTTAGCGGGGCAGGCGTTTTTTTGATGTTGGCTTTGTGAACGGGCTGGGCCAGCAACAGCGTGGAGCCAAGCAACAGCCCGGCTATATATACGTACCGAAGCATACGGTCGTGAAGGAAGTTTATTGAATTGAAAGTAGCCGCACCCGGATTCAGGTGCGGCCTGCTCTGTCTAACGATTGAGAAGCCAGAATCGTTTGAGTATTAAAGATAAGTGGCCATTTCCTGCTGTAAACTTCGCGCTTCATCTGCTGCTTTTTGCGCAAAATCAAGTCCGCTTGAGGCATATAAAATGCTGCGGGATGCATTGATCAGTAAACCAACACTGGCGTTCATTCCTGCCCGCGACACCTCGGCCAACGAGCCACCCTGCGCACCAACGCCCGGCACAAGCAGAAAATGGTCGGGGACAATCTCTCTGATACGCGCTAATTGATCTGCCTGTGTGGCCCCTACCACAAACATAAGTTGGTCGGGAGTGGCCCAGGTTTGCGCCGTTTCGAGCACAATCTCAAATAATTCCTGCTCGCCAACAGGTTGCCGCTGAAAATCGGCACTGCCGGGGTTGGAGGTTAGGGCCAGCAGAATAACCCATTTGCCGGGGTAATCCAGAAATGGCAACACGGAATCATGACCCATGTAGGGAGCCACTGTCACAGAATCAAAGTTTAAACCAGCCGCCGATGGATCAAAAAAAGTACGGGCATATAGCCCCGACGTGTTGCCAATGTCGCCCCGTTTGGCATCGGCGATGGTGAAACAATCGTTCGGAATATAGTCGAGCGTTTTTTGCAGACTTTCCCAGCCGCGTGGCCCCATTGCCTCATAGAACGCAATATTGGGTTTATAGGCCACTGCAAACTCGGCAGTTGCATTAATGATCGCCCGATTAAAGGCGAAAACCGGGTCTGGTTCGTGCAACAGGTGGGGGGGCAGCTTATGGATGTCAGTATCTAAGCCTACGCATAGATACGATTGTTTTTGACGGATGCGTTGGGTAAGTTCGGTGGCAGTCATGCAACGGATTCACTAAAAGTCAGGTCCTCAAAGGTACTAACTACCATTGTGGTTTCGTAACTTTGTCTCAATTCTCGGATTTACATCTAATTAGATCATTATGCAGGTCCGCCAAACGTCGATTGAGGGGCTAATTGAGTTGATTCCGCGCGTATTTGAAGACGAACGCGGCCATTTTTTTGAAACATATAACAGACCACTTTTCGAAAAGCTGGGTATTCCCGTGGAGTTCGTGCAGGATAATCAGTCATTTTCGGTGAAAGGGGTTCTGCGGGGTTTACATTATCAGAATGACCCCTATGCACAGGGAAAATTAGTTCGTGTGATCACGGGTCAAGTGCTTGATGTTGCCGTTGATATACGGGAAGACTCGCCCACATTTGGTCATTATGAAACCTTTCTGTTAGATGCCAAACTGTGCAACATGGCCTGGATTCCGGCAGGTTTTGCCCATGGCTTCGTTGCGCTTGAGGAAAGTATTTTCAGCTACAAGTGTACAAACGTATATAACAAGCAGGCAGAAGGGGGAATTATCTGGAATGACCCTGACATTAATATTGATTGGGGGGTGAGCAATCCGCTTGTGTCTGAAAAAGACTTATTGTTGCCACCACTACGGATGTTGTTTCCCCACGTGACAGTTTAAGCGATATAATGTATGTTCATAAAAAAGGCAAGCCCAAAAGGCTTGCCTTTTTTATTCTGGCATAATTCGTGATAAATCAGGAATATGAACACACATCAACGTATGTAGTTATACCTTTCATTCAACGGCTTTTACTCCACGGTTTGCCTATGTCATTTTCTTTCCTAACTCGCTCCCGGAGGGCTACTCAACGGTCAAGTCTACCATCTGTGAACATCACAGATATGCACTGCCACATATTACCCGGTTTAGGTGGAGGCCCTGAAAACATCGAACAAAGTATGAAATTGGCTCGTCAACTTCATCGACTTGGGTTCCGACGGATTGTTGCCACCCCCCACATCATGAATGGATTCTACAATCCCTCGCCCGAACAGGTGCGAACGGCCGTGAATCAATTACAACGTGCTCTGTTAGACGAAGGAATTTCGTTGTTCGTCGACACAGCAGCCCAGTACTATATTGATGACGGATTGGTTCGTTTACTTGATTCACGGAGCGAAATACTCCCGTTTGGAACCTACATTGACGCACCCCGTTCATTAATTCTCATCGAAACATCCCTCATTAGCTTCCCCGATATTTGGTACGACATTACTGACCTGCTTAATGCCCGTGGATTGATGCCCGTTTTGGCGCACCCCGAACGATACGTTTATTTACAAAACAACCGGGATTGGGTCCGGCTGTTGCGCAACCGGGGCACACTCTTCAAGATTGATGTGGCTTCGTTAACGGGCCGCTATGGGCAGGGGGCCAAACAAATGGCTGAGTGGCTGATCGAGCAGGGGCACGTTTCGTTTATTGGAACCGAAATGAGCAATGAGCAGCATCTGCGCGTGTTTCGCGAAGCTCTTGCGTCTCCTTTCGGGCAACGCTTAAGGAGAGGATAGTTTACTTCTCAAACATTTCCTCTACCACTTTTCGCCCCACTTTTCGGGCGGAAAGTGGATTTTGACCCGTTACAATGCGTTCATCGACCTCAATGTGTGGCAGGAAGGGAATAAGTCCTTTGCTGTAAAAAGCAGTTTTCTTTTTCAACTCATCTTCAAGCAGGAAAGGTACTTCCTCATCCAGCCGAATCAATTTCTCTTCCATGTTCGAGAAGCCGGTAATCTGCTTGTCGCGGATGAGTTGGGTCCCGTCGGAGAGTTGCACGTTGAGCAGGCCGCTAACGCCGTGGCACACAGCCGCCACCATGCCATTATTTTCATAAATCCGCCGGGTAATCTGTTGTAATGCAGCACTTTCGGGGAAATCCCACATGGTGCCGTGGCCACCTGTCAGATAAATCAATTGGTATTGCTCAGGCACCACATCGTCTAACTTGAGCGAGTTGTCTAACTTCTGTCGAATAGCCGGATTCTGATACCATTTTTCATTGGTATTATCACGTCGTTCAAGGCTTCGCTCATCAATGGGCACTGTTCCACCAGCGGGGCTGGCAATATCGATGGTGAAGTTCCGATCCGCAATTTCGTCGTAGAAATGCGTAAATTCACTCAGCCACAGCCCCGTTTTGTTTGGCTTACTGGGATAATCCGTGTGATTGGTGCAAATGATGAGTGCTTTCATAGAGAATTTATCTATCCATTCGATAATTCCTGGGCGCGAACCTGGGCAGCTTTAATGCCCGCCACCAGAGTTTCAGACAATGCTCCGGCTTCAAACTGCCTTAGGGCAGCTTCGGTCGTGCCCCCTTTCGACGCAACAGCTTTAATGAGTTCGTCCAGCGATTTGTCGGCATTGTTAATCAGGTGGAATGACCCCAGCATGGTTTGCTTCACCAACAGGGTTGCCACACCCTCGTCAAAGCCCATCTGCCGACCAGCCTCAACCATCGCTTTCACGACATAATAAAAATAGGCAGGGCCACTGCCGCTCAATGCCGTGACAGCGTCGAGCATCGCTTCGTCTTCCAGAAAAATAGACCGGCCTGTGGCATTGATTAAATTCTCTACCCGGCGTAAGTTGCTCAAATCTACTTCTTTAGCTGCCGTAAAGCCCGTGATTCCCATACCCAGCATGGCAGGCGTGTTGGGCATCGCCCGAATCACGAGCGGGTGGTTAAGCCGCGCCTGAATCTGACTCATCGGAATACCCGCCATAATCGACAACACCACCTGATTCGGTTGGATGACTGCCGCCAGTGATTCGCAAACGCTCGCAAAATCCTGGGGTTTCACCGACAGAATGACAAGGTCGTACTCCGACACACGCGGCCCGATAGTATCTACCACCACGCCTGCTTTCTCAGCCGTGAGAGCTGCCGACCGTTCGGCACTTTTCTCAATTAGCAGCAGATCGTCTTTTTTTACCAGATCATATTGCAAAAACGACTTGGCAAACGCCATGCCCATGTTTCCGCAACCAACAATAGCGATTTTCATATTATTTCAATACTTCTTCCAGCTTCTGCTCCAGGGCCGGGCCACGGAGGTCTTTGGCAATAATTTTACCCTCTTTGTCGATCAAAAATGTCTTTGGAATGCCCGTAACGCCATATTGTTGAGCCGCTGCCGATTGCCAGTAGCGCAAGTCCGATACGTGGGTCCAAGTCAGGTTGTCGTTCCGAATGGCCCGCACCCAACTGTCGCGACTCTGATCGAGCGATACGCTGTAGATGGTAAAACCTTTTTCTTTATACTTATTGTACATCCTGACTACGTTGGGGTTTTCCATCCGGCAGGGGCCGCACCACGAAGCCCAAAAGTCGATCAGAACATATTTGCCACGCAACGACGACAGTGGTACGGCGGCTCCGGTGGTGTCGTTGAGGGCAATATCGGGGGCAACGCCCCCCATCATCAGTCCCCGGATGCGGGCAATGTTGCCAATAAATCCTTTGGCTTGCGGGCTGTTTGGGTTCTCGCGCTCAAACCGCTGGGCCAATGCATCTAAAGTCGGGAAATCATTATCGACGTTTAGAAAGTTGGTTGCGAACAGGGCCACAAGGGACGTACCCATATCGGGCAACATTGCTTTCACTTTGGTAGTAAAGTCTTTTGATGCCTGCTCCGACTGGACCATCACCGCATCCATTTGTTTCTGGTCTTTTTTAGCCGCAGCATCGTTATACTGATTTTGCCAGGCTGTGTTTTTTGCCCGAATAGTCTCATACTCAGCCATTAATTTGGCATAGTGTTCCATGTTTTTGGAACCCGTTACGACAGCCTGACCTTTTTTGCCGGTTTTGATGTCGGTCGTAAAGCCGTCGGCAGTCAGGTTCAGGGTTTCGCCCCCTTCGAGTAAAACCACGACTTTTTGGCCACCCAGAACATTCACCAGATAAACGCCACCGCCATCAGGAACGCGGGTTTTGAGGGTGAACTTGTTGTCTTTGTCTAGCTTGGCCGAGTCGAGTCGGATGGCGGGTTGACCATTGCTTTCCATATAGACCACACTGCCAGGGCTGGCACTTTTGATCTTCCCCAAAATAGTGACTTCCTTCAACGCGGGCGCAGGCTGGGGGGGCGCTGTTTGTGCCAACCCCGAAATCATTGTAAAGCCCGATAGCAGGGCTATGCCAAGAAGTTGTTTTGTGTTCATTTTACTTCGACAATTCGTTTACGATCAACTGATTAACCAGCTTTGGGTCGGCAGACCCTTTCGACTTTTTCATTACCTCACCCACAAATAAACCGAGCAGGTTTTTCTTGCCTTTTCGGTATTGATCCACTTTGTCGGGCCAGGCTGATAATACCTCACTTACCAACGTTTGCAGGGCATCGGTATTGCGGTTCTGCTGCAGCCCGTTGGCTTTGGCCAGATCAGCCGCTGTTTGATCGGGCTGATCAATCATCAGTCCAAATACGGTTTGAGCCGCCGTCTGACTGATGGTGCCGCTGTCTATCAACGCAATAAGCCCCCCAAGTCGTTCGGCAGATACCGGAAAACGGCGTTCGCGCAGTGTTTTGTCGTTTAGTTGCGCCCGCACCGGCCCCATCAGCCAGTTCGATACTGCTTTGTGGTTGGGAGTATACTGGCAAACGTTCTCAAAAAAATCGACCAGCTCGCGGGCCTCCGCCAATTGAGTGGCATCGTACTCAGGCAGGCCGTATTGATTGGTCAATTTCTGGTAAACTTCGGCGGGTAGGGCAGGCATGTTGGCCCGAACATCGGCAATCCATTCCTCCGACACCAGCAGCGGAGCCAGGTCGGGGTCGGGGAAATACCGATAATCGTTCATCGTTTCCTTCTCGCGCATGGCATAAGTAATTCCCGTAGCAGCATCGAAGGTGCGGGTTTGCTGGGTAATTCGCTCTCCCGTTTCAATGGCTTCCACCTGACGTTTGAACTCCCCTTCGACCGCCCGTTGCACGTTGCGAATCGAGTTCAGGTTTTTTACTTCAACTTTGGTGCCGAGGTGGGTTTCGCCCTTCAACCGAATCGACAGGTTCACGTCGCATCGAAGCGACCCTTCTTCCATGTTGCCATCGCAAATGTCCAGATACCGAACCAGCTTCCGAACCTCAGTCAGATATTGCCCGGCTTCCTCCGCCGACCGAAGGCATGGCTCCGTCACCATCTCGATCAGGGGTGTTCCGGCACGGTTGTAATCTAAATTGGTAAAATCGCCCTCATCATGGATGCTTTTGCCCGCGTCTTCTTCGAGGTGAATGTGGTGAACCTGAACGTCGTGCTCTATAGTAGGTTTGCCCTCGCTGTCTTTAAGCTTGACCCGGATGTGCCCCCCCATACAAATTGGCGTTTTGTCCTGCGAAAGCTGATAGCCCTTTGGAAGATCGGGGTAGAAATAATTTTTGCGAGCGAACACGTTGTAGCGCGTAATGTCGCAACCGCAGGCCAAGCCCATTCTGATGGCGTATTCAACAGCTTTGCGGTTCAGTTTGGGCAGTGTACCGGGGTGCGCCAACGTAATGACACTCACGTTGGTATTGGGTTCGGAGCCAAACGAGTTAGCATCAGCCGCGAAAATTTTGGCATTAGTCAACAACTGGCAATGCACCTCAAGGCCAATGACGGCCTCATATTTGGCGAAAACCTCCGGGGGAAATGAAACTGCGGTTACCATTTGTACTGAAAAAACTGTTATTCAGCAAAGATAGGTCATTTGACGTGTCGCGCTCAAATCACATTCAGCCGGTATTTCAAATAGGTTTGGGCAAGCAGGGCAATTTTTTTGGCATCGGGCACCCGAACGCGCTCCGTTTGAATTTGCGCTACGGGCAGTGCTTTGATCTTGTTGAAGAGGGTTTGGTAATAGGTATAAGCCAGATAAACGCCCATTCTGGCTCCCCGTGGCAGATTCATAATGCCGATATAAGCCTCATCGAAGTCGCGCTGAATATCATCTTCAATCAATTCTTTGGCATCGCGAGAGAAATCATTGAAATCAACGCCGGGGAAATAAGTGCGACCCCGTTCCTGAAAATCGCTTTTAACGTCGCGCAGAAAATTCACTTTTTGGAAAGCCGCTCCCAGTTTTCGGGCTGGTTCGCGAAGGCGGTCATAGTCGGGGCAGTTGCCTTCGCAAAACACACGCAAACACATCAGACCCACCACTTCTGCCGAGCCGTAAATATATTCACAATACTCTTTGGTATCATAATCCTGGAGGTACAGATCCATCTCCATACTTTTCAGAAAAGCGTCGATCAGCTCCCGCTCGATGTTGTATTGCCGCACCACCATCTGAAATGAGTGTAGTACGGGATTCAGACTTATCCCTTCCTCAATGGCTTCATACGTGTCGTGGCGGAACCGGTCAAGCAGCGTTTTTTTGTCGAAATCGTGAAAGGTATCTACGATCTCATCGGCGAACCGAACGAAACCGTAAATAGCGTAGATAGGCATGTGGAATTTACGATCCAGCGTTTTAATGCCGAGGGTAAACGAGGTGCTGTAATTCTCAGTTATTAATTTACTGCATTCCAGTGCCGTCTGGTTAAATAAGGCCATCATAGCTTTTACGTGGGTAGGAAAGGACGAAATATGTCGTCAAAACAAGTTAAGCAAATTCTTTGGCAACTTCGTCAGCCACCACTAAACCAGATATTAAGGAGGGAGGCACTCCGGGTCCCGGTACAGTCAGTTGTCCCGTATAAAACAAGTTGGTGACTTTTTTGTTCTTAAGCGATGGCTTCAGCAAAGCCGTCTGCATCAGCGTATTGGCTAAACCATAGGCATTACCTCGAAACGCATTATAGTCGGTTTTGAAATCACGATGGGCGTAACTGCGTTTGTAGATCACATGATCCCGAACGTTTTCGCCAACATAGGCTTCTAATCGACTCATTATGATATTATAATAATGTTCTCGTGTCGGTTCGTCGTCTACCAGATCGGGTGCAACGGGAATAAGCAGAAATAAATTCTCGCATCCTTCAGGGGCCACTGTTGGGTCGGTTTTCGAGGGAGTCGATGCGTAGAAAAGTGGGCGAGTTGGCCAACGGGGGTGGGTATAAATCTCTTCGGCGTGAAGCGCGAAATCTTCGTCGAAGAAAAGGTTATGATGTTGCAATCGGGGAATACGTTTGTTTACTCCCATATAAAACAGGAGCGATGAGGGAGCCATCACGCGCTTTTGCCAGTAAGCGTCATCGTAGTTGCGCTGCTCAGACGCTACCAAGCTCGTTTCGACGTGGTTATAATCGGCACTAGCCACCACTACATCGGCCTCGAAAATGCCTTTGTCGGTTATAACCCGATTAGCAATTTTAGTCCCGGTTGGGATGTCTATTTTTTGTACAGTCTGGTTGAGCAGAATTGTAACCCCTTTTTCCTGGGCCAGGCTAACCATTGCTTTCACAATCTCGTGCATACCGCCCATCGGATACCAGGTCCCCAGGGCCATCTCGGCATAGTTCATCAGGCTATACATAGCTGGTGTGTTCTGAGGGGTAGCTCCCAAAAACAAAATTGGGAACTCAACAAGCTCCAGTAATTTCGGGTGGCTGAAAAATTTCCGGGCGTGGCTCGCAAATGATTGGAAAACATCCAGCCGGGTAACATCATAAAGCAACTTGACGCTCATGAACTCCGTGATGGAGCGACTCGGTTTCCAGACAAAATTATTGATACCAACATTGTATTTATAGGCTGCTTGTCTGAGAAATTCGTCTAGTTTTGGTCCGCTACCGGGTTCGATGGATTCGAAAAGTTGTTTCAGATTATCCAGACCAGCCGGGAGGTCAATGGAATCGTTGGGGCCAAAAACGACTTTATAAGAAGGATCGAGCCGAACAAGTTTATAATAATCGGAGGGTTTTTTCCCGAAACGGGCGAAGTAAGTCTCAAAAACGTCGGGCATCCAATACCAGCTTGGCCCCATATCGAAGGTGAACCCCTCGGCCCGAAATAGTCTGGCTCGACCACCGGGCATCTCGTTTTTTTCCAGAATCGTAACTGCGTAACCTTTATCAGCCAGACTAGTGGCTGCTGACAGGCCGGCAAAGCCTGCCCCAATAACAATTACTCGTTTAGGCATAGTACGGTGTAAAGTGAAATGCAGAATGGATATTGTAGAATGAACGATACACGTCTTTCGTTTTCCATTGTACACTTGCCCCTACAACTGCCTGTTCAATCAGTTGGTTTTGTACAAAAGCAAAAAAGTTGGTCGCAAAGCAACCAACTTTTCGGAACCTTCCTCTTTTTTAACCAAAAACTACTCAATCAAGGTCTTTATACGAGCGAAGTTATAAAAAGTCACTCGATTATGCTGCGTAATACGCGTAAACTTTCAACTTATCCTTCAATTCTTTGCGGGCAATGTGAATCCGGTTCTTGACAGTACCGATGGGGATATCCAGTTTTGAGGCAATTTCGTGGTATTTAAAGCCCCGGAAGTGCATCATAAAAGGAGCACGGTATGTCTCATCCAGATTATTAACGGCCCGACTGATGTCTTCTTGTGCAAATGTTGAATACGCGCCGTTATCCGTGCTATTGTCCATCGTATTGATGTAATGCAGGTTATCAGTCGTGTCAATGAATGTGTTCTTGCGAACCATACGCTGGTAGTTCGTGATGAACGTATTCTTCATGATGGTGTACAACCATGCTTTCAGGTTTGTACCGTCGGTATATTTGTCCCGGTTTGTAAACGCTTTCAGCAACGTGTCCTGTAACAAATCGTTTGCATCTTCAACGTCCTTAGTTAAGCGAAGGGCAAATGGACGAAGGGATTTCGATACTTTGCCGATATGATGAGTAAATTCGAGCGCTGTCATAATCGTTCAGTGTGTTTTTGTTGAGCCAAATCTACATACCATTTAAACAAAAAAACAACCAAACTTTTTTCAAAATGAATATTAATCTTAAAAACTGCTTAAAATGCTCTGGGGAAGGGATTTAAAAAATGTTCCTACAATGCTAAAAGTGGCTTTTCTGATAAACTGGGGTGGGTAAGTGGGGAAAATTTACCCCAAATTGTAGAAATCATCAAACAAAACTTGTTTAACTTTTTTTCTGATATCTTAAACAGTCTAAGACGAGCGGGACAGCTTTTGTATACAAAGGGCCATTTCCCACTACTGGAAAACGGCCCTTTGAAATGGTTAGTTACTTTAATCACCGAATCATGACTGGTTATTCAGATTGCTATGCCGACGACTATATAGGAAATAGACGATGATGCCCAATGTGCCCCAAATCAAAAATGTGATCTTCGTTTCTGTGCGAAGGTTATACATTAAGTAGAGGTTCGAAATAATACCGAGGGTTGCAATCACCGGCAAAGCAGGTGTACGGTACGGACGTTCGAGGTTTGGCTCCCGAACGCGGAGAATCCAGACGGCAGCACAAATCATGGCAAAGGCCAGCAAGGTTCCCGAACTACACAACTCCGATACTTTGTCGATAGGCGTAAAAGCTGCTACCACTGATACCACAAAACCTACGAAAATCGTGCTTTTCCAGGGTGTTTTAAACGTTGGGTGAATTGACGCGAACAAGTTCTTAGGCAACAAACCGTCTTTAGCCATGCCGAGGAAAATTCGGGTTTGGCCGAGCATCATTACCAGCATAACAGAGGTAAGACCGGCAATAGCGGCAATCGTAATCAAATATACGGCCCAGGTTAAACCAGCATCGGCAAAGGCCTGTGCAACTGGTGCTTTCAGGTCAAGCGTTTTGTAGTTTACCATACCTGTCAGCACGAGCGAGACGAGGATATATAGAATCGTACAGATAATAAGCGAAGCAATAATGGCAAAGGGTACGTCTTTCTTGGGGTTTATAGCCTCACCTGCCTGGGTCGAAACGGCATCGAAACCGATGTAGGCAAAAAACACGATACCAGCCGCCGTAACAATGCCCTGAAAACCGTAGTGTGTTTGGCCTGTGGTGTCGACTTCTGGCTCTGGAATAAAGGGAGTCCAGTTGGCCGTATCCACAAAGAAAGCTCCGGCAATAATGACAAAGATTACCGTGGCTACCTTCACAATAACAATAATGTTGTTGGTGCTGGCGGCCTCTTTGATGCCTTTGACCAGAATGTAGGTCACGACCCACACAATGAGCAAGGCTGGTAGGTTGATGGCAAATGAGAAATCGGGAATAACCTGACCGGCTGCCCGCAGTACCTCAGCTTTTTCTTGGGCCGTAGCGGGGTCGTTCATTAACCACAGGGGCGGGTCTATTCCGAACAGGTGGAGCAGTTTTTCAAAATACCCCGACCAGCTTACGGCTACCGTTGTGGCCCCCATCATGTATTCCAAGATGAGGTTCCATCCAATAAACCAGGCAAAAATTTCGCCGACTGTGCCGTATGAGTAGGCATAGGCCGAACCTTCAACGGGTAAAATTGAGGCAAACTCAGCGTAGCAAAGGGCCGCGAACGTACAGGCAATACCCGCAATAACAAAGGCCAGAGCCAAAGCCGGACCCGCCCAATCGTGGGCCGCAATACCCGTCAATACGAAAATACCCCCACCAATAACGGCCCCTATACCCAGCGAGGTCAAGCCCCACCGGGTGAGTACGCGCTTGAGCTCACTTTTCTTCATGTCGGCTTCGTAGGCCGCTAAGGGTTTTCTGCGCCAGATGCTGGTGGTATCCACTGGCTTAAGTTTTGTCTCCATGTAAGGGAAAGATTATTGTGACAATGTAAGGTTTCAAAAAATTTTATGTTGCAACAACGAGTGAACAAGGTAGTGAAATAGTTGGATGGGACAAAAAAAGCCGAATGATTCAAAAAATCATCCGGCTTGTCTGTAAGCAATCAATTACGCCTGCGAAGGGCGAATCAGCGGGGTTTTAACTTTCTTTTCTTTCTTACCCGTTGTGCCAAACTCGCCAGGAACCTGCACATCGCCCTCCGGGAACTCAGACGGAATCGTGTCGATGCGGCCTGTTGGCGTTGAGCCGGGCGTTACTGGCTTGTCCATGTCGCGGGTCAGTGTATCAACCACAATTGGCGTGGCCACGAACAGCGACGAGTACGTACCTACAATTACACCAATCAACATGGCGAATGAGAAGCCACGGATGGTGGCACCACCAAAGATAAACAGCACGATCAATACCAGCATGGTTGACAAACCAGTTACGGCTGTACGGCTCAGGGTGGCGTTCAGGGCGTTGTTGATGATTGTGGGGATACTTTCTTTTTTGCCTTTGCTCTCATTCAGGTATTCGCGAACGCGGTCGAACACTACCACGGTGTCGTTCATCGAGTAACCCATGATCGTGAGCAGGGCACCAATAAACGCTTGATCAATGTCGAGTGAGAACGGCAGAATACCGTTGAAAATCGAGAAAATAGCAAGGATGATAAGCACATCGTGCAAAAGGGCCACCACCGCGCCATAACCAAAAGCCAGCTTCTTAAATCGAATCAGGATATAAACAAACACCACAGCAACGGCCAGCAAAATCGACCAGAAAGCCGACACAATCAGGTCGTAGGCGATGGTTGGGCCAACCTTCTGCGAGCTTTGAATGGTGGCTGTGTTGCCGCCAATTTTGGTCAAGCCCTTCATAAGGGCTGCTTCAACCTGCTTGTCCGACTCCGGCGAATCGGTGTCAGTTAAATAACTCGTCGTGATTTTCACCTGCGCTGAGTTTACACCCGTTCCACCATAGGTTTTCACTTCGGGCGCACCACCAAATGGAGCTTCCAGAGCGGCCCGAACATCGGATGTGCCAACCGGCTGCTCAAAACGAACTACGTATGACCGACCTCCTTTAAAATCAACCCCTAAACCGAAGCCTTTCCAGACAACTGAAGCAACACCTAATGCAATAATCGTGGACGAAATAATGTAGTAAATACGGCGGTGAGAGACGAAGTCGAAGTTCGAGTCTTTGAACAGGTTTTTCGACCAGGGAGCTGAGAAAGAAAGCGTTTTGCCACTGTCGGTATAAGCTTCCAGAATCAGGCGGGTGATGAGGATGGCGGCAAACAACGAGGTGAAAATACCAATCACCAACGTTACTGCGAAGCCCCGAATCAGACCCGTTCCAAACAACAGCAGAATGAAACCCGTCAGCAGGGTCGTGATGTTCGAGTCGAAGATGGACGAATACGCATTTTTGAAACCATCAGAAATAGCCAGTTTG
>JANOCD010000036.1:0-33752 GCA_031411995.1 Cytophagales bacterium | reverse complement strand
AAGTAGACTAATCCAGCTCAAAACCGTGAGGGTCGAGATGAGTTGACGGCTTCTCCCGCTTTAACTCCGGAATCGGTTGTAGTGACTAACTATATTTCTATACCCATCACAAACAACCTACTGTGCTGAAACAATCACTTCCGAAAAAAGCCGCGCCCAAACTAAATGGACGCGGCTTTTTCATGCCAATTACTGTAGGGTGATAATCACCCATTTCACAAACACACCTTTTTGGGCCCATTTACAGCGATGCTTGCCGCAGGTACTCCGAAAAAAGCACCACCCGACAGTCCTCGCTCGGTTGAAACAAAAACGGGCGCACATCAGCCGCCATCAGCCCCATGTCCAAACCCGCACAGTGGGCAATAACCCGTTCCCGTAGTTGCTCACTATCCGTGATCCCTACCTTCATCTCCAGGTAACTATAATCAGGCACAACCCCTTGACCCAGCAGAAACACCACATCGTAAAAGTCGCGCCCTTTGTTGCGCACCCGGTTGAGAATCGCGTAGAACTTTTGAGCAAGCAGCAGTTCGCGCAGGGTCGTCGACAAGCGGGTGAACAAGTCGAAGCGGTTCAACAGATACGACTGGGGGGCAAAAGCAAAATGCTGAGGCTCCGTATCAAGCTGGATGAGAATCTTCTCTTCGACAAAGCCCTGCTGGTAAAGCAATGCCGGAAATTTGATGTGACAATGATAGGCACCCTTTAGCACCAACCGCATCTCGACCTCATAGCCCTCCCGTTCTAACCCTTGCCGGATTACTCCCGAGAGTTGCTCAAAGTCGGTTTCGGTGATTCCGGTGTTGTCAAAATCCAGATCTTCTGAAAAGCGTTGATTGCCGTGGACGATCCGCAGGCAGGTGCCTCCTAAAAAGATGAATCGGTCGGCGTAAGCACTGTCATAAATTAACTGCAACATAAACTGTTTCAGTTAATCACGCAAGATAAAGCGGCTGAAGGGGCGTAGATTGGCCAGGTACTGGCTCACCAGTTGGTTTAGATCAAGCATAGTCGTTGATATAGTGGCGAAGCACACCGATTCGCCCACTGAGTTTCTGGTGATTGAACAGGGTTAGGTACGTGTTCAAGCGGGCCGGGTCTACTCGTTCTCTGAGCAAGGTGGCATTGAGCCGCATGGCCGCAAAGTCATCGATGGTGGCCAGATGGGGGTTGAGGTAGCAATAGTCGAGTAAGGCTTTTTCCAGGGTAGCCATTAACACGGGCCTGTCAAACTGGCTCCCATCGGAGGTAGGCCGTAGCACCTGGTAGCCAAAGTATGGGGTGGGTTTGAGATGCTGATAGGAGAAACTGGCCAGCGGAGTATGGAGTACCTGGGTTGGACCTGCTACATTTGCCTGGAGACTTTTTTTAGGCAGATTTGAGGGACAAACCGCTTCGGCGGTCCGATTCAATTTGACCATGGTTAAACGACGTGTGTTCGACGAAGCATTCAAAGAAATGGCCGTTGAGTTATCTTATGTAAAAGGATCGATTCAAGAGGCCGCCGGTGAATTGGGCGTTGATCCGGGGCGAATCAGCAAGTGGAGGCAACGGCACAAAAAAACTGATCTAAACCTGCCTGCCAACGCCCCATTTACTGACGAGCAGCAACAGATCAGGCGGTTGCAGCGGGAACTCAAAGAAGCCCAGATGGAACGCGATATATTAAAAAAGGCGGTCAGCATCTTCTCCAAGAGCGACCGCGCCGGCGGACCGGGGAGATATTCCGATTTATAAAGGAACATGCCAACGAATTTCCCACGGTCCGCCGTTGCGGTTGAGAAGATGTGTAAAGTGCTGAACGTGAGCAGCAGTGGCTACTATTATTGGCGTAAGCATCCCGTTGGGGCCAGGCAACAGAAGCAGAACCAGTTGGTGAGCCACATCCGACAAGTGCACACGCAAAGTCAATGTCGCTACGGCAGTCCTCGAATTGCCGATGAACTCCGCGACCAAGGTGTCAAAGCGTCTCGTAACCGTATTGCCAGACTCATGAAGAAGGTGGGTATTCGTAGTATTATGTATAAAAAGTATCGGGTGCAGACCACCGAATCAAATCATGACTATCCAGTGGCTAAAAACTTGTTAAATAGAGAGTTCACGGCTGATAAACCAGGCCAAAAATGGGTGTCCGACATCACGGCACGGGCCGCCCCGCTATATTGCCACTGGTCAGGGGTGGTTGTACCTGACAGCGATTTTGGACCTGGCCGACCGAAAAGTGGTTGGGTGGGCCTTGAGCGAGAGTCTCAAAGCGGTGGATACGAGTGTGGGTGCTTGGCGCATGGCCCTCAAAAACAGACTATTAAGTGGCCGGCTTATCCTCCATCCGGATCGGGCCGGGCCGTCGTTACGGCATTCAATATGCCTGCACTGAATTTAGGGATGAACTGAAAGATTTGCCGGTTGAACAGAGCATGAGCCGGAAAGGCAATTGCCGCGGTGGCGGACCACTGGGATAACGCAGTGGCCGAGAGTTTTTTCAAGACCCTCAAAAGCGAGTTGGTCAACCATACTCATTTTGCTACGCGAGCAGCGGCTCGATTGGCTACCCATGAGTATATCGAGGGCTGGTACAATCGTCGGCGAAAACATTCGGTGTTAAATTACCGCACCCCCAGTCAACAGGAATCTTATTTTTACACTTCCGCAATGGCCGCCTGAAAAATCTCCACTATACTGTTGCAAGTCCAGGTTTTGGTTTGCGGGGCAGGTTCTTGGCGACAGGGTGAACGCTCCGATAGTCACGGTTTGACAAGACTCGGCATAAAAAGTGGAAGTACGTTATTATGTGGTGTCTCTGTTCGGATGGACGTTAGCACAAAAAATGATAGCTATAGTCAGTCAAGCACGTAGTTTTGTGGATTAACTATTATATGCAGTCTATACTATGAAAGAAACTATGCTGATCCTACACTTCATTGGCCTTACGATGGGTCTTGGAACTAGTTTTGCACATGCTTTTTTGGCCATTGCGACCTCAAAAATGCAAGAAGACGAAGCTCGCCAGTTTCAGCTACATAGTCTGGTTCTAAGCCGAATGGGTCACATAGGAATCGGACTACTTGTCATTTCTGGTTTGTATTTGATTACTCCCTATTGGCAGGTGCTAACTTCGTTACCTTTGCTGATTGCCAAGCTGATGTTGGTGTTTGCCCTTATAATACTTCTCATTTTAATAGAAGTTCGCTCAAAAAAGGCCCGAAGGGGCGATGTTGTGGTTCAATTAAAAAAGATGGAGCTATTAGGGAAAATGACTTTGATTATTGGCATCATTATCGTAATTCTTGCCGTAAACGTTTTTCATTAGAGTTTCAGAGAATGTGTGTCTCCGTTTAACTGAAATCTATAAGTTCAACCGTCTGCTAAATGGTAAAGCGCACAACTATTCAAACTGAGGCACTACTCGTCATTGAGCTTCGCCCGTCGGTACAAAAGTTTGGAAGTGCGTTGTTGTTCGCTCCGCGTGGGCGGCTTTTCGGACGACAGGTTGCTTTCCCCCGAAGGAAGGCGGCAGCCCAACCGAGAAAGGGTGAAAAGGCAGGGAAGCGCGCCCGTTTTTTCAAGTAACTTGCTCACCATTAACCCCTGTTGGTGTTGGGTGTTCGCTCATCAAGTGATTGTATGCCAATGTCTTGGCGACAGGTAGCGCGGCTCCGAGGTCAAGTTTTTGGCTTTCATTTCGGTGTTATGGTCGACAGGTTGCAGAGGTCAGGTTTACGCTTCTGTTCCCGGGTTCGGCTGACAGGGTGAACGTCTCAACCAATTTTCAGATGAAAAAGATATTCCTTATTAGCTTTCTTGCTGTTTCAATGACCACCCAGGCCCAAGTGTACAGAGAGCATATTGGATTTACGCTGGAAAGCATTGCCGAAATAGATATTGGCTGGATAAAAATTTATAAGCGCCCAATTGCCCCAACAGGAAAAACCTTAAGTACTAGAGTTTATAGTGCTAAACAAATTGGGTATAGCCAGCAATTTGTTGAATGGATGCAGCAATCTTACCTACCCAAAGGTTGTCTGGGTGGTGCAGGATATTATCAAAACACTATCCCAAAATTCAGTGCTACAAATAGCCTTCTCGGTAATGCCGTTGAGAAGCAATTAGCGGCTCTACCTCACATGTATGGTGCATTTTCAAGAATGTATATGTATTTGAAAAAAGATGGGAATGGCAAATTTGTACCACAAAATAACTTTGCAGCTTATTGGCGGATTGAAGCAAATCAACTGCAACACATCAGTATGCCCGTATCGTTTATTTCAAGTGCTGATGAATATTATTTTGTGATTCCAGATTTTAGTAGTAATTCAAAAGGATACAGTTACGATGACAAAGCCGCGAGCAATTTAATGAACTTTGATAAATACGTCAAAGCCTATAAACACTTTTACATTCCACCAAAAATTGTTGAAGATGACCAGCAATACATTGTAATAATGTCGAGAGATAATGAACTGCCATTTGAAAAAATAACCATTGGCGAGTTTTTCACACAAGCCGAAAAGCAGCTCCCCGTTTGGCAGAAAATAGCCTCCGTGTCAGTAGAAAATTTCTCTTTGGCTCAAAAAAATCTTACTCGACTAAAAGAAAAATACAAACTTAAATGGAATGACATTGCCGAAATTAAACTTTCCAGTAATCAAATTATGCTACAAGATTTTGTGAATGCAAAAGAAGGTAATACGGATATATTTGATAATAAGGATATTTATGGTAAGGAAGGAGCAACGCCAACTTTCCCCATTTTAAAGGTAAAAAAAACAGCCTTAGCCCTTTGTAAAACAGACCAGCCACAGTGGCTGGTAATTAGATGGACGATGGGAATGCCCAACGCGTCATTCAATAAATATTTACACGAATCAATCGTAAATAACTTTAATTTTGATTACGTGTATAATTACTTCTTCGGAAAGAAAAATGTTACCGAAGTTTATAAACCGCTCAGATTACCTACTCGTAAATAGAGGCAAGTGTTAATGCTGTCTAATTATTTAGCTCTCCGGCGACAGATTGCTCGTCGATGAAGGTGAGAAACAGCCTAACGGATAGGGGGTGTAAAGGTTCAGGCACGTTTGTTCAGTTGAGTAATTCGCCCACCATCAACACTCATGGTCGTTGGGTGCTCGTCTAAAATGTGCTTGTTCGGCAGCGTTTGGCACACAGGTTGCAGCCCGCAGAGGTCAGGCTTTTTAATGGTATGTCTGGCGACAGGTTGCTTATCTCCGAAGGCAGGTATTCAGCACATCACCTAAAACAACGGGTATGCTTTGGGTATTATAGCCGAAGGCAGGTCAGCAAGGAACAGAACTTAAGCTAACCAAAGAAATTGAAATAGGCTACCATTATGGGTACGCGCGTTTTTTCAAGTGGCGTATAAAATCATAGACGAACGCCCCAATTCAACCCATCGTACTGATTTTTGCCAATCGCTGCCCTGCAACTTTTCGCGCCCTCATCCGGTTAGAAAAGCAAACATTCGTTGTAAACGTTGCCTGCTTCCTGTGAAAACATTTACCCATTTAGCGCACCTCAATAAATACCTCGCCAAATATAAATGGTATCTGATTTGGGGGGCACTTTTTACCTTCATTTCCAACCTGTTTGGCATTTTCCCGGCTCAGTTGGTACGCTACGCCCTCGACCTCGTCCGCGAAACCCTCGACATTTATTACCTCTACGCCGGGTCGGGATTGCAGTCGGCCCTCTACGATATTTTTGCGTTTAGTATCCTGCTCTTTGGGGTGCTGATCCTGGTGTTGGCCCTGCTCAAAGGCTTCTTTCTGTTTTTGGTGCGGCAAACGCTTATCGTGATGTCGCGGCACATCGAGTACGACCTCAAAAACGAGATTTATGATCATTACCAGACTCTGCCACTGAGTTTCTACCGGCGGCACAACACGGGGGATCTCATGGCCCGGATTTCGGAGGATGTCAGCAAAGTCCGAATGTATGTGGGGCCAAGCATTATGTATGGACTTAACCTGCTGGTTCTTTTTACGTTAGTGATTGGCTATATGGTCAGTATCAACGCCCGCCTGACGCTCTACGTGCTGTTGCCCCTGCCGATTTTGTCGATTGGTATTTATTTGGTGGAGAACATCGTGATTGCGCGTTCAGAGGAAATTCAGCGGTCGCTGTCGCGTATGAGTACGTATGTGCAGGAGGCTTTTTCAGGAATTCGGGTCTTGAAATCGTTTGTGCAGGAGGACGTTTCAGCCCGCAAGTTTGAACTCGAAAGCGACGAATACCGCCAAAAATCGTTGCGTCTGACCATGGTCGATGCGCTGTGGCAACCCATGACGGTGATGCTTATTGGCCTGAGCAATGTGTTGGTGGTGTATGTGGGCGGGCAGGAAATTCTGTCCGGACGACTCACTCCCGGCAACATCACCGAGTTTCTGATTTACGTGAATATGCTGACGTGGCCCGTGATGGCCCTTGGCTGGACAACGAGCCAAACCCAGCGGGCAGCCGCTTCGCAACAGCGCATCAACGAGTTTCTGAACGAGAAAACAAACATTGTGTCGCAAAAGAACCTCGTGCGCGACATTCAGGGCGAAATCGAGTTAAAAAACGTCCGGTTTGTGTATCCCGATTCGGGAATCGTGGCCCTCAAGAATTTCTCGCTTCATGCCCGTGCGGGCGAAAGCGTAGCCATTTTGGGAACCACCGGCTCCGGCAAAAGTACGCTTGCCAACCTCATCACCCGGATGTATGATGCCTCCGTTGGCGAGGTGTTCATCGACGGGCAACCTATTAAAGACTACAACCTTAGTTCGCTGCGGAAGCAGATGGGCTACGTGCCGCAGGACGTGTTTTTGTTCTCTGAAACCATCAGTAACAACGTCCGGTTTGGGCAACCCGACATGCCACAGGCGCGGGTCGATGAAGCAGTGCGCGATGCCGATCTGTACCAGAATATCATTGATTTCCCTGAAGGTTTCGAGACGCGCATCGGCGAACGGGGCATCACCCTGTCGGGGGGGCAAAAGCAACGCCTGAGCATTGCCCGCGCCATTGCCCGCGATCCCAAAATCCTGATTTTGGACGACTGCCTGTCGGCGGTGGACACCAACACCGAAAACATCATCCTGAACAACCTCAAGCGCATCATGGCCGACCGCACCTCGGTTATTATTTCGCACCGGGTATCCTCCGCCAAACTCGCCGACCGCATCATCGTTTTGGACGATGGCGACATTGTGGAGCAAGGCACCCACGACGAACTGATGGCCCATAACGGCACCTACCGCGAACTGTATGACAAGCAGTTGCAGGCGGAAGAAGTGTGAGGGCAGAGGAGCCTTATTTTTTACCTCTGAAAACGACTCGCTGTGCTTTGGTAGTGCCACTGGCGGGACTTGTAATATCAATGGTGATGGTCGTGCCATTGGCCGTACCGATCTTAGTACCATTGTTTAGCAGATCATACCCACTGCTGCTTTTTTGCAAGGTTGCCGGTACAGATGTTTGCCCAACCCCTGGGAAAGAGATGATGCTGGTGTTCGTTGTTATTTTTGCCGATAAGTCAACTGTATTCGCATCTTTTCGGATGGCCGTAATGATACCTGAAGCCGTTGTTGTTCCCGTCGTTACCGGCAAAGTCACTTCGCTATACCCCGTACCATTGTCCAGCCCCCAGGCTGTCATTTGGTAGGTTGAAGCTACGGTTGCACCCGCTTCGGGCTCGGCTTCTTCCTGTTTTTTACACGCGACAAAGGCTACCAAGAGCAGACAGACAATGGTGAAATTTTTCATACGGGTTTTGTTTAATCGTTTATCTATCAGGCAAATGTATTTTATGAATTCAAAAAATACCAACCTACTTATTTATCGGTAACGTGGAGTACTAAACGCAGTGAATCTGTTAACTTTCGCCTAAAATTTGGCCCTGCCTGTACCAGCCCGACCTCAACGCTTGTGACTCAAACCTCTCCTGAACTCCGAACCGTCAACGTAACGCGCTACGTGGCACCCCTGCGCGAAGGCGGCTCGTTGCCCGCACTCGCCGAGGCCGACGACGATTTTTTGTATGTGCTGAAATTTCGCGGGGCCGGGCAGGGAACCAAAGCGCTCATTGCCGAACTCATTGCCGGGGAAACCGCCCGCGCCCTCGGGTTGCGGATACCTGAAATTGTGTTTGCCAACCTCGACGAAGCCTTTGGCCGCACCGAACCCGACGAAGAAATTCAGGATTTGCTCAAAGCCAGCACGGGCCTCAATCTGGCTCTGCACTACCTGTCCGGTGCCATCACCTTCGACCCATTAGTGACGACTGTAGACCCCAAACTGGCCTCACAAATTGTCTGGCTCGATTGCCTGATGACCAACGTTGATCGCACCGCCCGCAACACCAACATGCTCATGTGGCATAAGCAACTGTGGTTGATCGACCACGGGGCCTCGCTCTATTTTCATCATTCGGGGCAGGCGTGGGACGAGGCCGCCAAACGCCCTTTTGTGCCCGTGAAAGAACATGTTCTTCTTGCACAAGCTTCTGATTTAGAGACTGTCGACGCGGAATTCCGCGCTCTGCTAACCCCCGAACTAATTGCCGGTATTGTGTCGCTGGTGCCTGACGAATGGCTCATCGACCAATCCGAAGAAGCATCGCCCGACGAACGGCGGGAGGTGTATGTGCAGTTTTTGACTACCCGAATTGCCAACTCGGACGTATTTTTAAACGAAGCGCAACATGCCCGGAAAGCACTTGTTTGAATACGCCGTGATCCGGGTTGTGCCCTCCGTGGAGCGGGAAGAGTTTCTGAACGTTGGCGTTATCCTGTACTGCTCGGCGCAAGGTTTTTTGCAAACCCGATTTGCCCTGAACGAAGACCGGCTCCGGGTGTTTGCGGGTTCATTGGACACCGAGGAACTGGAAGCCCGACTTCGCGCTTTCGAGCGCATTTGTGCGGGTCGCCGGGAGGGGGGAGCAATTGGTCAACTGGCCATTGCGGCCCGGTTTCGCTGGCTCACGGCCACCCGAAGCACAGTTGTTCAAACCTCACCCGTGCATCCGGGTCTGTGCGAAGATGCCCTAGCAACACTTAACAGGCTGTTTGAGCAGTTGGTTTTATAAAAGGGTAGGAGGGGAGCACTGCGTTTAGTCCATCAACTACGCGGGGGTAGGCTTCGTGCAGTTACAATCGGGAGAAAAGAGACGTAGAAAACAGTAGAAGGATACTGTGGGACAGTAGCTGTAATAACTACTTTTACTTTTGTAAAATAAGACATAAATGGCTACTCCATGAAACTGCCCTACGATACCCGTTACCCGTCGGTGGATGATTTGCGCGAACAGGCGCGCCGACGCATTCCGCGCTTCGCCTTCGAATACATGGATGGGGGTTGCAATGAAGATGTTAATCTCTTGAAAAACACCGTTGAACTTCGGGAAATCGAACTAAAGCCCTATTACCTGAACGAGTATCAGGCTCCGTCACTCAAAACCGAATTGTTTGGCCACGTCTATGATGCCCCATTTGGCATTGCGCCCATCGGATTGCAGGGATTGGTTTGGCCCAACGCCCCCGAAATTCTGGCCAAAGCTGCCGTCAATAATAATATTCCGTTTGTTCTCAGTACCGTCAGCACGGCGAATATTGAACGGATTGGCGAAATCACCGAGGGTAAGTTCTGGTTTCAGTTATATCATCCCGCCGACAATAAACTCCGCGACGACCTGCTCGACCGGGCTGAGGCCGCCGGTTGCGAGGTGCTGGTGATCCTGTGTGACGTGCCAAGTTTCGGGTTCCGGCCCCGCGACATTCGCAATGGGTTGGCCATGCCCCCCCGCATGACGGTTGCCAATATGTTGCAGATTATGGGTCGCCCCAACTGGGCACTTCGTACCCTCTTTCAGGGTCAGCCCGAATTTGCCAATATGAAAAAATACATGCCGAAAGGGTTGAACATGAAACAGTTAGGACTGTACATGAATCAGACGTTTTCGGGGCGGATGGGCGAAGATAAAATCGCACCAATCCGCGACCGCTGGAAAGGCAAAATAGTGTTGAAAGGCGTGGCGACCGAAGAGGATACTGAACGGGCCATCCGTTTGGGTCTCGATGGCATCATCGTCTCAAATCACGGCGGGCGGCAACTCGACGCGGGACAGTCGGCCATTAAGTCGATGGAGCCAATTATAGAAAACTACAAAGGGCAGATTAAAATCATGATGGACAGTGGCATTCGCTCCGGACCAGATGTTGCACGGGCGTTGGCGAGTGGGGCCGAGTTCACATTCATGGGCCGCACGTTCATGTACAGCGTGGCGGCTCTTGGCGACCAGGGGGGCGAACACGCAATCGGGATGCTTAAAACCCAGCTTCGGCAGGTGATGGATCAGGTCTGCTGCCCACGCATCGAGGACTTTCCGCAGTTCTTAGTCAGGCCGCAGGGCGTGCGGGTGTAGTGGTGGGACGCAAGAAAAAAGACTCAGGACGAAAGACGTTTCCGCCAAATGAAACGTCTTTCGTCCTGAGTCTTTTTTCGTTTATCTACCTCAAATATCCAGTTTCTGCACATTGCCATAGCTAATGGCGATGGCTTCGAGTGGGGGCCGCTTGCACACGTCCTGCTCCACAAACGAATGCACCAGACCGGCAGTCTTTTTAGCTTTCAGAATAGTGGCAAAGTCGATGCTGCCCGTGCCAACCTCGGCAAAAGCCCGGCTTTCGCTCTTTTCCATGTCTTTCAGGTGCCACAGCGGGTACCGGCCCGGACTCTTCTTGAATAACTCAACGGGGTCAATACCGGCAAATACCGTCCAGTACAAGTCCAATTCCATTTTCACCAGTTTTGAGTCCGTGTTTTTCAGGAGCAGATCATAGGGCATTTGTCCGTCGATAGCTTTGAACTCAAAATCGTGGTTGTGGTAGGCGAACTGGATGCCTTTTGCTTTGCAGGCCTCCGCCGACTTGTTGAACAGATCGGCATGACGCTTATAGTCGTCGATGGTTTTGCGTTCGTCAGGGAACAGAAAGGCGCAAATCATGTATTTCTGGCCCAGTTCGGCGGCATCATCAATGGCGCGGCTCCATTCCTTGGTCAAAGTGCCCTTCGCATTGGGCATGGTGTTGCCCGTTGTGTAGTGACCACTGGGGGCGGTAAGGCCGTGACTTTTAAGCAGGGCTGCATATTCTTTGGGCGTTTTGCCGAAGAATTTGCCATCGGAATAGCCGAAGTTTTCAACCTTTTTGTAGCCGATTTGAGCCACCTTCGCAATCACACCATCCACATCTTTGGCAATTTCATTGCGGAGTGTATAAAGCTGAAGACCGGCGGCTTTTGGTTTGGCGGCAAGCGCATCGAATTTCGACAGGAATGGGGCTGTCAGGGCAAGGGCACCGGCTTTCAGTACGGCACGGCGGGTTGTTGGTTTTGTTGTCATTAGGGGGTCATTGTAAAGTCACTATGAAGTCATTAAGTGGTCATAGCTTCGCGTCAATTATTGTCAGGCTATACAACCAATGACTATAACTGACGCGAAGCTACTGACTATAAATGACTTTTTTTTACTGCCGTGGGCGACCTCCGCCACCACCAGCCGGGGCTGCTGCGGGAGCGGCCTGCTGCTGATCGCCACCACCACCACCGTCGCCTTTCACGTCGTCGTTGCTAACCGACTTTTTCTTCCGGCGGTTGGGTTGCTCAAAGGTCATCTTACCAATTTTGTAAGAGAACGTCATCCGCACCCCCCGATTATACATCTCGTTCGTACTATTTTGTGAGAATGTCGGCGTGTTAACCGTAGTACGTACTTTCATGGAATTGGCCAGGAAGTTCTCGGCGGCAAAACCAATGCTGCCTTTTTTGTTGGCAAAGTCTTTTTTCAGACCCAGGCTATACATATAGAAGCTTCCCGATGTTCCCTGAAGCGTAACCTGGTTGCCGCGCATTCCGCCAAATCCCTGGACACCCCAGCCGTTTTTGAGTTGCAGGTTGGTGAACATCCGTCCCGAAAACACCACGCCCGAATTGCTTTGCTTCATTGATGGGTCTACGAGTGTGCTGCTGCCGTTGTTGGTCAGATAGACGTAGAACGCATCGAAACCACCGCCAATTTGCCATTTCTGGAACAGCGTCGCGTTGCCAAACAGGTTGATCCCCGTCGATTGTTCTTTTCCAATGTTGGCGTAGGTAGTGGTGATCACGCCCTGATCGCTGGCCGTGCGGATGCTTTGAATCGAGTTGTTGGTCTGACGGGTAAACATCGTCAGGTTTATATACAGGGTCTTCACATACGTACTGAAACTGGCTTCGATGTTATCGCTCAGTTCGGGCGACAGATACGGGTTTCCGACCGTAATGTTCTGTGGGTTGGCCGCGTTCACGTTCGGGTTCAAAAACTGAATACCCGGCCGCTGCAACCGGCGGTTGTAGGCTAATTTGATCGTTTTGCCTCCACTCAGGTTCTTCGAGAGGTTAATGCTCGGCACAAAATTACCGTAGTCCGGGATGTTGATGCCCGAACTGGGCTGCTCGGTACGGAACCTGGCATCGATCATCGTGTATTCGTATCGTCCGCCTGCTTTCAACGTGAACTTGCTTTTCGACTGGTAGGTATACGATAAATAGCCACCCATCACGTTCTGGTTATAATCCAGGCTGTTGGCTGGTTGCAGCACATTATCGACGTAGCTGCCATTCACCAACGTCAGGTACTGATAATTGCTCAGAACTTGACGGAAAATGCTTTTGCCTCCAAACTCGATCTGCTGGTTTTTACCAATTGGCGAGGTGTAATCCAACTGAACGGTGCTTTCCTGATTATAGCTATCATTGTCGTTGCGGTTACCCCCAATGACGTTGGCGCGGGTGTCGTTGAGTAAATCAGAAATGTAATTGTTGGTCCGGTTGTTCCGGCTGAACTGCGTCAGGATGCTGAATTCCTGTTGTGGTTTTTTAAGGGTGCGCGTATAATCCACGTTCACATCCACCGTACCCGACAGATCTTTCACGTCTACGCTGCGGAAAGAAGTCACAGGGGTGGCAAAGCTGCCGCCCGAGATCCGGGTAAATAATTCCTGGCTATTGAACTGGTTGCGGGCACTGTATTGAACGCCCGCCGTGATCACGTTTTTCGAGTCGATGTCATAATCCCAGCCCAACTGATAACGTCCCTGCAAACCGCCGTTTTTAGTATCGGCCTGTTGCATGGTCAGCAGTGATCCACGTGTTTGTTCGTTCGTAAACTGCCCTTTGATGTTGTATTGTGCCCGGCCATGTCCCGACAGGGAAAATCCCATTTTACCCGTGCGGTAATTTCCACTTAAGCCCAGCATACTACCCCGGTTGCCCAGCCCGCCATCCACACTGAGGGTGGCCCCGCGCAGGGTGTTTTTCTTAGTCACAATGTTAATGATACCTGCCGAGCCTTCTGCATCGTATTTTGCCGATGGGGAGGTGATCACTTCCACCGTTTTAATCATATCGGCCGGAATCTGCTTGAGGGCATCGGCAACACTCCCGGCCACAATGGTCGAGGGTTTGTTGTTGATCAAAACCCGCACGTTGCTGCTGCCCCGTAGCGACAGGTTTCCGTCGAGGTCAACAGAAAGCATGGGTACCCGGCGCATCACATCGGCGGCATCGCCCCCTTTGCTGGTCACGTCTTTTTCGGCGTTATAAACGAGCCGATCCACTTTCTCTTCAATAATATTCCGCTGCCCGGTAACGTCCACTTCGGAGAGGGTACGAACATCAGGATTCAGTTTTAACAAACCAACCTGAATATCAGAGCCTTTCTCGATTTTGATGTTGCGAACATATTTCTCCTGAAAGCCCAGGAAGGTAGCCTGAATGCTATAATCGCCGGGAGCAATTTTGCTGATTGTAAAGCGGCCTTTATCATCGGCAGTAGTGCCGTCGATGGGTTTGCCGGTTTTTTGGTTGATCAGGGCAACAGTTGCATATTCAACGGGTTTGCTACTGGTGGAGTCCATCAGAAGACCACTGATTTTGCCGTTGCCTTTGGGTTGGGCTGCCTGCTCCATCTGGGGGGCGTTGGCATCGGTGTTGCGCGACCGGCGGTCGCCATCCATGCCGCCACCACCACCGGGGCGGCCACCCCCAAAACCACCACCACCGGGGAACTGGGCCAAAGCAACAAACGAGGATAAAGTCAGGAGGGCAGATAGAAAAAGGGTATTCGTTTTCATACTTGTTTCGTGTGTGTAATGAACGGTACAAAACAACGACCGCACCAGTTCTTAAAAAAATGCAATAGACCACCCTGCTTCAAACACCGTCTGAATGCCGGTTTTTACCGATGAATTTCTCCTTACGTAGTGGCTAGCCCGGCTCGCTTAATTCTCAAAAGGTGGACGACAAAAAACGGCTGCTTATCGGTAGATTTGGGCAAGCCATCTATGCCTGCATGGGTTCTATTGAAATAGGTAGTAAATTTGAGTCTACTTACTACGTTTCTACCACATAATCCCTTCATGAAGTATTTCATTATCAGCGGCCTGATGGCTTTTTCTTTGTCAGTACATGCACAACGATTATTGGCCGACCAGGTGACCTCAAAATCTAAAACCAATGCTCAGGCAGCCAGCGAACAACCCGTTGTGCGGCTCTACACAGGAGCCGCTCCGGGATCGGAAAACTGGAAACAAAAAGAAGCCGAAAACAACAGCAATATGTGGCAAACGCGCGTCGTCTATAATGTTGTAGACCCCACGCTGACCATTTTTAAACCCACCGGGACCGCCAATGGCACCTCGGTAGTGATTTGCCCCGGTGGTGGGTTTCATGCCCTTTCCATCGACAGCGAAGGATATGAAGTGGCCCGGTGGTTGGCCGCCAAAGGCGTAACCTGTTTTGTGTTGAAATATCGGCTGGTGGAAAGTAAAACTACCGATCCAGCCGCCGAACTGATGGCTAAAAAAGGCGAACAAACCGAGAAAGAGGTTGCCCCAATCATTAAACTGGCTATGGCCGATGGGCTGGCTGCGGTGGGCTACGTTCGGCAACATGCAGCCGAGTTTGGTCTAAACCCAAAGCGAATCGGGATCATGGGTTTCTCGGCGGGCGGAACAGTGGCCGCATCGGTAATGTACAATTACACGCCCCAAAACCGACCCGATTTTGTAGCTCCGATTTATTTGCAATATGAGTGGGCCATCAAGAAAGCAGTACCCGCCGATGCGCCACCCGCTTTCATCCTGGCCGCTACCGACGATCAGTTGGGTCTGGCTCCGCACAGTGTTCAACTATATACCGACTGGACTAAAGCCAGCAAACCCGCCGAGTTGCACCTGTATGCCAACGGGGGCCACGGCTTTGGAATGCGTAAAAACAATCTGCCTTCCGACCACTGGATCGAACTGTTCGATACGTGGCTGGGGAGGGTAAAATAAGTTTCTCATGTCTGCGAAAACCATCCGTCCGTATGTTCCCGTTCTGATCCATGTGCTGGGTTGGGGGTTGCTGCTGTTCACGTTTTTGCTCTATCAGCCGCTCAGTTCGGAGATCAGTTTTCCCGATCTGTTCTGGGTAAAACAAGGGGTCGTATGTCTACTCCTTGTTGGGGCCTTCTATCTAAACTCAGAGATATTAGCCCCCCGATTGCTTTTTCGCGACAAAACAAGCCTCTATATGGGGTCGTTGGTTCTGGTGGTATCGGGCATTTTGCTGGCGATCTGGGCCTTCGAGACCTATTTTGATTTGCCTACCTTGATGCACCGGGCCTATCACCCTGATGGCGGTGGAGGACCGCCCCGCAAGGGTTATAGGTTTCAAATGACGTTGCTCAGTGTTCTCTTTATTCTGGGTATCAGTACCAGCATTACCGCCGTGCGGACTTGGCAACGCGATGCCCAGCTCCGGCAGAACCTGGAGCAGGCCAAAGTTAGTTCGGAGTTGCTTTTTCTGAAGGCGCAAATCAACCCGCACTTCTTTTTCAATACCCTCAACAACATCTATGCCCTCACACTGATCGACGTGGCCAAAGCCCGCGAGGCTCTGCACCGGCTCTCGCGCATGATGCGCTATGTGTTGTATGAAAACCCGAATGGCACCGGTCAACTAAGCCAGGAAATTGCCTTTGTGCAGGACTATATCGAACTGATGCAACTCCGCCTGACCGACAAAGTGACGGTTACTTTCAGGCAGCCCACTCCGCTGCGCGATGCGCCCATTGCCACCATGTTGCTGTTGCCGTTTGTAGAAAATGCGTTTAAACACGGCGTTAGTGCCCTGCTGCCCAGCCGTATCGACATCGACATTGTCCAAACTGGCAAGCAGTTGCGAGTTCTGGTACGGAATACGGTTTTCCCCGAAAAAGCTCCCTCATTGGAAGTTAGCAGCGGCATTGGCCTGACCAACACCCGCCGTCGGCTCGATTTGTTATATCCGGGTCATTATCAACTCGATACCACGCGCGATACCACCAATCAGGAATACGTCGTAGATTTGAGTTTAGACTTGTCATGACTCTCTCCTGTTTTGCCGTCGACGACGAACCGCTGGCCCTCGGTTTGGTTTGCGCTTTTATTGAGCAAACCCCTTTTCTGCATCTGGCTGGCCGCTATAGCAATGCCATTGAGGCCCTGAAAGGTCTCCACGAACAACCGGTCGATCTGTTGTTTTTAGATATTCAGATGCCCGACCTGACAGGCCTCGAACTGGCCCGCGTTCTCGATTCAGCCAACGCCAGCCGACAGGCACCGCGCGTGATTTTCACGACTGCCTACAATCAATATGCGCTCGAAGGCTACCGGGTCGATGCCCTCGATTATTTGCTGAAGCCCTTCAATTACGAAGAGTTTCTGCGGGCCGCTCTTAAGGCCCAGGCTTATTACGGCTTGATTCGCCGACCCGTTGAGCTGGTCACCGAAATCCCGACAGCGGCCGTTGCACCGACCTTGCCTGAACCCGAAAAAGAATACCTGTTTTTAAAGGTGGAATACCAGTTGGTGCGCATTGCTTACGATGATATCTTATACATCGAAGGACTGAAAGATTATATCAAAGTTCACCTCAAAAGCGCGCCCACCAAACCTGTTCTTTCGCTGACGAGCCTGAAAGTTTTAGAAGAGAAATTACCGGCCCAGCGGTTTATGCGGATTCACCGATCGTTCATTGTTTCGTTGGATCAGATTGCCGCCATCACCCGCAACAGCATTCAGATCGGGACCGTGCAAATTCCGGTCAGCGACCAATATAAAGAACCGTTCAACCAATTTCTTGCCAAATGGACGTGAAAAACATGGAAAACCAAACCCTCATTCGCGAGATCGCCAAGATGATCGACCACTCGCTGTTGCACCCAACCATGACCGATGCCGAACTGCGGGAGGGGTGCGAAGTGGCCAAAAAGTACGATGTAGCTTCAGTATGCATCAAACCTTATGCCGTGCCAATGGCTGTTGAGCTTTTGGCTGGCACCGATGTGCTGGTGGGTACCGTAGTCGGGTTTCCGGCGGGCAACAGCAGCACCGCCATCAAAGTAGCCGAAACCATTCAGGCGTGCCGAGATGGGGCTACCGAGATCGACATGGTCATTAACATTGGCAAAGCATTGGGTGAAGACTGGGACTATGTGAAAAACGAAATTGCGGCTGTTCATGGTGCCTGCAAAGATCACGGAGCTATTCTGAAAGTGATTTTCGAGAATGATTTTATGCCGAATAATGACCTCATTATTAAGCTGTGCCAGATTTGTACAGAAGTAGGTGCCGAATTTGTGAAGACCTCCACGGGCTACGGTTTTGTGAAAGGCAGCGATGGGAAATACAGCTACGAAGGGGCCACTATTCCGCAACTCCAGGTGATGCTCGACAGCGTTGGGACGGTGCGGTCCGCCGGTGCGGTTCCGGTGCAGGTGAAAGCCGCCGGGGGTATTCGTACCCTCGACGGGCTGTTGCAGGTGAAAGCAATGGGCGTGACCCGGCTGGGCGCGAGTGCCACCGCTCTGATCATGGAAGATGCCTACCGCCGGTTTGGCGAAGTAGATGCCGACACGCCGGGCGATCCTTCGCCGATTGAGGGCGTTGTAGAAGGAAAAGGGTACTGATCGGGGCGGGTAGATAGGATAAGTTGCCCTCGCGTGTAAAAGAGGGGAGCCAACTGTATATTTGGCAAAAGGGATAGAATATGCCCCTTACCTATCCATAGTCGGCATGACCACCAATTCGTATAGTGATACCACTAGTCCGCTCCTTGACCGGTTAGATATAGGCTTTGCCTTGAAAGCAGCTCGGCTTGGGGTTTGGGAGCTTGACCCAATCACTAAAATCGTGAACTGGGACGAACGCTGCCGGAGGCTATTTGGACTGGCGGCCAACAACCTGCTTCCCTACGAACAAGCTATCCGATACATTCATCCCGACGATGTAGAACGGGTAGATCAGGCTGTTCATCAGGCATTGAGTCCTGAGTCGGATGGCAATTATGATGTTACCCACCGCACCATTGGTGCCGACGATGGGATACTGCGTTGGGTACGGTTCATGGGACAGAGCTATTTTAACGAGGCAGGCGAGGTGATTCGCTTTGCGGGGGTGGCACAGGATGTTACGCATGAGGTTGATCATGATACCCAAGCTAAACAACTGGTAGCCAGTGAAGCCCGGTTTCGGAATCTGCTCACTGAAGCTCCGGTGGCATTTTTTCTGCTTCGGGGAGACACATTTGAAATCGAGTTAGCCAATAAAAAAGTGCTGGAACTTTGGGGCAGATCGCGGGAGGAGGCTCTGAACAAACCAGTTCTGGAGGTTCTCCCCGAACTGGTAAGCCAGGGATTTGGCACGATATTGGGTCAAGTTCTCCGAACGGGGAACCCGGTTGTTGCTAACGAAATGCTGATAACTCTCCTGAGATATGGTATTCCACAATCCCTTTATTACAACTTCACGTATGAACTGGTGAAAGGGAGCAATGGCCAGCCCGATGGTATTCTTGGCGTTGGCATTGAGGTTACTGAACAGGTACTGGCCCGCAAAGCAATTGAAGAAAGTGGAAAGTATTTCCAACAGTTAATTGATTCTATACCGGCCATTATCTGGGAAACCCGGCCCGATGGGTACTGCACCTACCTCAATAAGCAGTGGTATGATGCGACCGGCCAAACCAGGGAAGCCGCCGAAGGGTTTGGCTGGCTCGATGCCACTCACCCCGCTGATACCGCCGAAGCCGGTCGGCTTTTTAGGGAAGCCAATCAAAGCCAAAGTTCGTTTGAATTCTTGTATCGCTTACGCCTGAAAGACGGTAGTTATCGCTGGGCTATCGATCAAGGTAGTCCCCGGTTCGATGCCAGCGGAGTGTATGAAGGAATGATTGGCACTGTGACGGATGTACACGACCAGAAAATAGCCGAAGAAGAAGTAACCCGGTTTAAGTATATGGCCGATAACGCCAGCGATCCATTTATTCTGATGCGGCACGATGGCACCTTTGCCTACCTCAATCAACTGGCTCTCGACCGATGGGGCTACTCCGCCGAAGAGGCAACCACGATCCGGGTACCCGATGTGGACCCGATCTATACGGACGCTGTTTTTAGTGCCGCTTTTGCCAGAGCACAAACGGAGTCAATACCCCCATTTGAAACCCTGCATCGAAAAAAAGACGGCACCATTTACCCCGTTGAAGTGAACATGGGCGGGTTGATGCTGGGCAACGAACCCCATATGTTTGCCATAGCCAGAGACATTACCGAACGCAAGCAGGTAGAAGAAGTTCTCAAAGAGAGCGAAGCTCGATTTCGCACGCTTTCCACTGAATTAGATCAATTGGTTGAGCAACGCACGCAGCAGTTGCGGTCCTCGGTGCAGGACCTGCAACGCTCCAATGATAACCTCCAGCAGTTTGCCTATGTAGCTTCCCATGATTTACAGGAGCCACTCCGAAAGATTCAGTCATTCGGCGATATACTTCAACGCCAATATGGGGAGCAGATAGGTGAGGGGGGCAACGATTTCCTGAACCGGATGCAGAAATCGGCCAGTCGGATGTCAACGCTTATCAGAGACCTGCTCACCTATTCCCGCATTTCCACCCAGCAGGATAGCAGTTCGCCGGTTGTACTCGGCAAGGTCATCGAGATAGTGCTGAATGATCTAGACCTGATCATTCAGGAAACAGGGGCGGTGGTTGAGGTTGATCCTCTACCCACTGTGCAGGGCGATAGATCGCAACTAGGCCAGCTTTTCCAGAATTTGATCAATAACGCCATCAAGTTTCGCCAGCCGAACCAACCTCCCCATATCACCATCACTTGCACCACTCTTGCCGCCACCAAACTCCCTTCTTCGGTCAGACCAACTCGTGAAGCCCCAGCCTATTACTGCATCGAGGTGACCGATAACGGTATTGGGTTCGACGAAAAGTACGCGGACCGTATTTTCCAGGTGTTTCAGCGGTTGCACGGCAAGAGTCAGTATGCGGGGACGGGTATCGGGCTGGCCATTTGCGAGAAAGTAGCGGCTAATCACGGCGGAGCCATCACCGCTACCAGCAAACCCGGACAAGGAGCTTCATTTAGTATTTATTTGCCAACGTAGAGATCTCACCGGCGAACCGGTAATCCACAATGAATTCATCAGAACCCTCTTTTCTGAAAGGTGGTGGGGAAATGGGCCACCTCACCCGAACCTATGACTGGACACAAACATCACTCGGCACCCCCGATACATGGCCACAGAGCCTGCGGACTACTCTCAGCATTCTGCTCAACTCAAAGTTTCCCATGTTTTTGTTCTGGGGCGACGAGTTACTTTGCTTTTATAACGATGCGTATCGGCCAAGTTTAGGTCGGGAGGGTAAACACCCTACTGCACTGGGCAAGCCAGGAGCCAGGGTTTGGCCCGAAATCTGGCCGGTAATTAAACCAATGATCGACCAGGTATTAGCAGGGGGAGAGGCAAGCTGGAGCGAAGATCAGTTGATTCCTATTTACCGCAACGGAACGGTTGAAGATGTTTACTGGACATTTAGCCACAGTCCCGTCTGCGATGAATCGGGTAAACCGGCGGGCGTATTTGTTACCTGCGCCGAGACCACAGCGCAGGTAACAACCATAAATAAGCTACAAGTATCGGAGCAACTCTTGCAGAATATTGTGAGCGATGCATCATCGGTCGGTATTATCGTGCTGAGTGGCGAGGCCATGCAGGTGAGCCTCGTTAATGATGCCTATGCCCGCCTGATTGACCGCCATTGCGAAGAATTGCTGGACAAACCCCTGTTCAGCATTATACCCGAAGCCGAAGCTGTTTTTCGCCCGATAATCGACAGTGTCCGGCAAACCGGCGAACCGTTGCCCCTCTACGGGCAGCCCTACCAGGTGCGTAATGCTGAAGGTGAGACCATCTCCGGCTTTCTGGACTCGGTTTATCAACCTTATAAAGAGAAAGATGGCACCATTACGGGCGTGATGGTGATCTGCCAGGATGTGACCGAGCGCAAGCAAACAGAACAAGCCCTGAGCGAGAGCGAGACGCGGTTTCAGATGATGGCCGAAGACTCTGATATTCTGATTGCAATGACCAACGAGAACGGCTACTCTACCTACCTGAACAAGGCCTGGAAGAAGTTAACGGGCCGCTCGGTGACGGACTTAGCCAACCTGGGGTGGGTCGATCTGGTTCATCCCGACGACCGGGTAGCCTTTTCAGACATCTATCAGTCGTCTCTGAAAGAACATAAATCGTTTACAGGTGAGTTTCGTATTCTGAACCCACAGGGAGAATACCGCTGGCTTTTGATTAAATGCCCGGCCCGTTTCCGGCCTGATGGCTCGTTTGCCGGGTACATTAGTTCGTGCGTGGATATCACCGAACGCAAACAGGCCGAAGAGAGTCTGCGGGCCAGCGAAGCCAAACTGCAATCGGTAATTGATACGGCACCAGTCGCCATTGGGTTGTTGATGGGTCGCGATTTGGTGATCGAACTACACAATCAGACCTTTATCGACATTGTGGGCAAGGGCAACGACATCGCAGGCAAACCCCTGCGCGAGGTGATGCCCGAACTACTCACCCAAAACCAGCCTTTCCTGCAAATTTTGGATGATGTGTTCATATCGGGTAAACCGTTCCAGAGTTATGGAGCGTTGGTGCAGATTGTACAGCAGGGCGTGATGACCAACAACTATTATAACATCACCTATACCCCGCTGTTCAACGAAGCTGGAGAAGTCTACGCCATACTGGATATCGCCGTGGACGTGACGGAGCAGGTGCTGGCGCAGCAGAAAGCAGAAGAAGCTGAAGCAGGCTTGCGGGGAGCCGTAGAACTGGCCCAATTGGGCACATGGAGCATCGACGTGGCTACCAACGGCCTTTCGTATTCCAACCGGTTGATTGAGTGGTTTGGGTATGATCCTAAAGAGCAGGCCTACCGCGAAGTGATTCCGATTCTTCTGGAGGAGGATCGGGAACGAGTTGAAACGGCCGTGGCCTGGGCATTGAACCCTGCATCCGATGGTGTTTATAATGAAATATATACCATCATCCACCCCGTAACCGGCAAGAAACGAATCCTGCATGCACAGGGCAAAACGGTATTTGATGCCACCGGGAAAGCCATTCGGATGAACGGCACGGCGCAGGAAATCACTATTCAGCGTGAATTGCAGTTGACACTTGAAAATGAAGTATCGAAACGTACTCAACAATTACAGGCATCGGTGAACGATCTGGAACGGTCGAACCTGAACCTGCAACAGTTTGCCTACGTAGCGTCACACGATTTGCAGGAGCCGCTCCGAAAGATTCAGTCGTTCGGCGATATGCTCCGAAACAGATATGGTGAGCAGTTAGGCGATAGCGGAACTGATTTCCTGAGCCGGATGCAGGCATCAGCCAATCGCATGTCGGTGCTTATTAAAGATCTGCTCACCTTCTCGCGCATATCCACCCAGCAAGATACCCGCGACCCCGTATCATTGGGGGGTGTTATTGGGTTAGTAATGAGCGATTTAGATCTTAGTATTCAGGAGACCAACGCGATGGTGGACGTTGATCCGTTACCCACCGTACAGGGCGATAAATCGCAACTGGGCCAGTTATTTCAGAATTTGCTAAACAACTCCATCAAATTCCGTAAGCCCAATCAGCCTCCCCGCATCAGCATCACCTGCCAAACCGTGGCGGTTACTGACCTGCCCCCCATCGTGAAACCCACCCGTCAGGCCACGACTTATTATTGCATCGCCGTGGCTGACAACGGCATTGGTTTCGACGAGCAGTACGTGGATCGTATTTTCCAGGTGTTTCAGCGATTGCACGGCAAGAATAAGTATGCGGGAACAGGGATTGGGTTAGCTATTTGCGAAAAAGTAGTCGCCAATCACGGTGGAGCTATCGTAGCCACCAGCAAACCCGGACAAGGAGCTACGTTTACTGTATATTTACCAACGTAAAGACCGCCCTATTTTGCGTCTATACAAAATTACTATGCAATACTCAAGAACTACCTCTGGACCGGCTTTTTTGAAGGGTGGTGGCGAAATGGGCCACCTTATCCGTACATACAACTGGATACAAACACCCCTTGGCCAACCTCATTCCTGGCCACAGAGTTTACAGACCACACTTGGAATTTTGCTGCATTCGGCGGTTCCAATGACGCTGTTTTGGGGAGATGACCTTTTTTGTTTTTATAACGATGCCTTCCGAAACAGTTTAGGGGTTGTTGGAGAATACCCCGGTTTGGGAACACAGTGGCAGGAGGGGCGGCATGATAGCTGGCCATTCACCAAACCATTACTGGAGCAGGTCATGACGAGCGGAGAACCTGTATTCTCCGACGATCAACTCGGGCCGATTCGCCCAAACGAACAGCTCGAAAATCAGTATTGGGCGTTTAGTTACAGTCCTGTTTTTGGCGATAATAACCAGATTTGTGGCGTTTTTGTGACTTGCTCCGAAAAGATGGAGAAGACAGAAACCAATTATCTCCTGCAACTTGATACCGAACAGGCCCTAACCGAAAGTGAACAGCGGTTTCAGGCCGCCATTGTGGCTATTGATGGTGTTTTATGGACTAACAACGCCAGGGGCCAAATGACGGGCCTGCAGCCGGGCTGGGCCAGCCTAACGGGTCAAACCTATGATCAATACCAGGGCTATGGCTGGACGATGGCGGTTCATCCCGACGATGCTCAACCAACTGTTGATGCCTGGAACGCGGCCGTGGCCGAGAATCGGATGTTTGTGTTTGAACACCGGGTACGCATGGCCAACGGAGCGTGGGGCCTTTTCTCGATCAGGGCCATTCCTCTTTTAAACCCCGACGGTTTGGTTCGGGAGTGGGTGGGCGTTCACACCAACATTACCGAACAAAGCCAGGCCGAACAAGCCCTGCGAGCCAGCGAACGAATGTTCAGGAACGTAACCAACAGTTCGCCAACCGGCCTTTGGTTATCCGACGAAACGGGCGGCCTTACGTATCTGAACAATACCTTGGTCGAGTGGACGGGTATGCCCTACGAAAGCTTGCTGGGAGCTGGGTGGGCCAACGCCATTATCGACGAAGACCGGCAACGAAGTGCAAGCATTTATCTGGCTGCTGTGGCAGCTCGCGCCCACTACGACGTGCTGTTCAGAATAAAAAAGGGCGATGGTCTTATCTGCTGGTGTCATGCCGCCGGTGATCCATACTACGATGAACACGGCAACTATGCCGGTTACGCCGGTTTTTGCATGGATGTGGATGAACTCGTACTGGCCCGCCAGAAAGTGGAGGCTACAGAAGCAACCCTGCGGGGAGCCATCGAACTGGCCGAACTGGGTACTTGGGAAATAGATCTGAAAACAGGCATTCTCCACTATTCAGAGCGACTGCGGGAGTGGTATAATATTGGGAAAGACGAAATTATTACACCGGAACGCGCATACCGGCCTGTTCCGGAAATTGATCGACCACGGGTTCAGGCCGCTGTTAACCATGCTATTACGCCTGGTACTGATGGAATCTACGACATCGAATATGCCTTGGACCCCGCCGAAGCCGGACGGGAACGGATCCTGCATATACAGGGGAAAGCATTCATCAATGAACAAGGAGAAACCTTTAAGCTCGCTGGTTCCGCTCAGGATGTGACCGAACAACGGCGCGTGCAGCAGGAACTCGAACGGCAGGTGCAGGAACGAACTCGACAACTGCGGGCATCCATCCATGACCTGCAACGCTCGAACGACAACTTGCAACAGTTTGCCTATGTGGCTTCACACGATTTGCAGGAACCATTACGCAAAATTCAGTCATTCAGCGACATGCTCCGCAGTCAGTATGGAGAACAGTTAAGCACAGGCGGCAACGATTTCCTGAACCGAATGCAGACTTCGGCCAGCCGCATGTCCACACTCATTAAGGACTTGCTCACCTACTCCCGTATCTCTACCCAGCAAGATACCAGTACGCCCGTTGCCCTCACCGGCGTTGTCAATTCGGTATTGATTGATTTGGACTTAGTTATTCAGGAAACTAATGCCAACATTCATGTCGACAACTTGCCCGTGGTGCAGGGCGACCGGTCACAGTTGGGCCAGTTATTCCAAAATTTGCTTAACAACGCGCTCAAATTCCGTTTGCCCGATCAGGCACCCAAAATCAATATCACCTGCCAAACCGTGGCGGCCACCGACCTGCCATCCACGTTGAAACCCACCCGGGATGCCCCAGCCTATTATTGCATCACGGTGACCGACAACGGCATTGGTTTCGACGAAAAGTATGCAGATCGTATTTTTCAGGTGTTTCAGCGATTGCACAGTAAGAGTCAATATGCGGGAACAGGCATTGGGTTGGCCATTTGCGAAAAAGTAGTCGCCAATCATGGCGGAGCCATCGTAGCCACCAGCAAGCCGGGTGAGGGGGCTATGTTTAGTGTATATTTGCCAACGTAAAAACCTCCTCCAACTATGCTAAAGCTCGGCTTTGTGTCGGCAATTATGGCCGATTATGATCTCGACAGCGTTCTCAAATTCGCGTCGGGACACCAGTTTAAATGCGTTGAAGTGATGTGCTGGCCCGCCGATAACAGCGGTCCGGCGTTCCGGGATGCCCGACGCTATGCCGGTGTGACCCATATTGATGTCGACAACCTCGATGTGGCGCATATCAAAAATCTCACGCATCAGTCTGATGTGTCAATTTCAGGCCTTGGCTACTATCCCAACCCCCTCGATCCCGACCCCGAAAAGGCCGAGTTTTACCGCGAACACCTCAAAAAGATGATCCGGGCGGCTGCCAGTTTAGACATCCCGGTGGTGAACACGTTCATTGGGCGCAACCCTTCGCTGAACATGGCCGACAACCTGAAGCTGTTTGCCCAGCACTGGCCCGCCATTGTGAAGGTTGCCGAAGAAAATAACGTTAAAATCGGCATCGAAAACTGCCCCATGTGGTTTACCGACGATGAATGGCCGGGTGGTAAAAACCTCGCCACTACCCCCGCCGTTTGGGACCGGATGTTCGAAATTATCCCCTCGCGGGCGTTGGGCCTCAACTACGACCCCAGCCATTTGATCTGGCAGATGATGGACGAAATAAAGCCCATTTACGATTATCGCGACCGGCTCCACCACATTCACCTGAAAGACGTGAAACTGTATCGCGACAAGTTAAACCGAGTCGGTATCATGGCGAACCCGCTGGAGTATCACTCGCCCAAGTTGCCCGGCCTTGGTGATGTGCGCTGGGGTGCCTTTTTCGCGGCCCTCACCGACGTTCGTTATCGTGGCCCGGTATGCATTGAGGTGGAAGACAAAGCGTTTGAAGGCTCCCCCGACGATGTGATGACCGCCATTCTGACCGCCCGGAATTATTTGGGACAGTTTCTGGTGCTGTGATGCTGGAAATCAACAAGAGCTAATGTTTTGATATATAAAATGTTGAGTTACTTTCAGTTTAGGGGTGCGTCGTAACGTGAAATTTCTCCCCTACCGCAATGGACTTATCCAAAGTTACGTCAACGCTTACCACATACCTTACTCTGTATGGGGGTAAGGTTCTGTTGGCCATCATCACGCTTATTGTTGGGTTGTGGATCATTGGTCAGCTAACCCGAATCCTGAGTCGCATTATGACGAACCGGCACGTTGACCGGGACGTACAACCGTTTCTGTTGTCGCTGGTGAGTGGTTTACTGCGCGTTTTGCTATTGTTAAGTGTTGCCGGGATGCTGGGCATCGAAACCACCTCATTTGTTGCCATTATTGGAGCCGCCGGTCTGGCTGTTGGTTTGGCCTTGCAGGGCAGTTTGGCCAACTTTGCCGGTGGCGTGCTGATACTGGTATTCAAGCCCTTCAGGGTTGGTGATCTGATTAACGCTCACGGCTTTACGGGTAATGTTGAAGCGATTCAGATTTTTAACACCATTCTGCTCACTTTAGACAACAAAACGATTATTCTGCCTAACGGCCCCCTGTCTACCTCGCCCATCACGAATATTTCGGGCAAAGGGCTGATTCGGGTGGATATGACATTTGCGGCTGGTAATCAGAATCTGTTAGACGACACGATTGCTTCGCTTCGGCGGGTAGTAGCGGCCTGCCCAACGGCCCTCAAAGACCGGACACACGATGTACTGGTAAATCACGTATCGGCTGATGCAATTCTGTTCGATGTGCGAGTCTGGAATCACCCCGACCATTACTGGGATACCTACTATTTTATGCAGGAAAATGTGGTTCGTCAATTCGGGATTGACGGGATCAAAGGGGCCGAACGAGTGCAGTTGATGGTAAATTCGTAAGCGACGCGTTCCAGGTTCAGGCTGTTTTACAGGGAAATGGGCACCGCCACCGTGGTGGTGTCCCACCCTATATTCATGACGGCCGTTTTAGCGTCTTTTTTGGCAAACTGAATCGAAAAGTTCTCGATTACACTGTCCGATTTCTGCACCGGCACACTCACACGAGCCACGTCTAAGGCTTGATTGTAGCTGTAGGCACCCCATTGATCCAGATCAGAGCTGAGGATGATTGTCCACTCGGTTTCGGTGGGCAGGAGCAACAAGGCGTAGCTGCCCGCCGGTATTTTTTTGCCGCCAATCGTCACGTCCTGGTAAAATTTGATCTCTGGAGCTTCGTTCGCGCCCGCCCGCCACACTTTACCGTAGGGGACTAATTTACCGAAAACTTCCCGACCGTTTTTTGCCGGACGATTATACGTCACCCGAACCATTGCTTTATCGGTGCCGATTTTGGCCGGAGCAAATTTGCGGTCGTGGGCATAATCGTCCGGGTAATAGGCCATATCCATTGGGGTTTTGTCGAGGCCCCGGAAAGCTTGGGCGTTTACCCCGGCAACAGACAGGGAAAATAGAGCGAAAAGCAGGATAGTTTGTTTCATGGAGAAATTAGGGAGCGATTGAGTGCGGTGATAAATATAGGGTGGAAAAGTGAAATCGAACGGCAGAAACGGTAGAATCCGCAAAAATGACCGTTTACAGGCTTGAGCGGTAGGGTGAACAACGTGTCCTGTAGCTCTAATCAGCATGATTCAACTCAATACCTCGCTTACTCCGTCCGATTTATCCACTAAACTCCAGCGTTTCTGGGGTATTTCTGCCGAAAAAATCCGGCTTATCAACCAGCAATACGACGCATCCAAAGGCTCGCCGGTCTTCACCACACAAGGAAAGTATACCACTCGTGGCTGGACCGAATGGACGCAGGGGTTTCAGTTTGGGTCGGCCATTTTGCAGTTCGATGCTACTGGCGAGGCTGAGTTTCTGGAACTGGGTCGCCAGAAAACGCTCGAAGTAATGGCCCCTCACGTGAGTCATGTGGGTGTTCACGATCACGGATTCAACAATGTGAGTACCTATGGAAACCTATTGCGGCTGATGCGCGAAGGGAAAATTCCATTTGATTCCTGGGAAGCCAATTTTTACGAATTAGCCCTCAAAATTTCGGGAGCCGTGCAGGCCAATCGCTGGACTCCCACTAAGAATGGCAATGGCTATATTCATTCGTTCAATGGGCCGCATTCGTTGTTTGTCGATACCATCCGGTCGTGCCGGGCGTTGGTTGTCAGTCACTTGCTGGGCCACACGTTTCAGGGCGAAGGCGATGTGAGGATCAATTTGCTGGAACGGGCCTTGCTTCATTGTAAAGCCACCGCTGATTTCTCGGTGTATTACGGCGAAGGCCGCGACTCCTACGATGTTTGGGGACGCACTGCCCACGAGAGTATTTTCAACGTGACCGATGGAAACTACCGCTGCCCCAATTCGCAACAGGGCTACACGGGTTTCAGTACCTGGACACGCGGTTTGGCCTGGGCCATGTGCGGTTTTGCCGAAGAACTCGAAGCCCTCGCACCTATCTCCGACGATGAATTGGCCGGTTTGGGCGGGCGCGACACCCTCGAAGCCATAATGCTTACAGCGGCCCGCGCCACCTGCGACTTCTACATCGACAACACCCCCACCGATGGTGTTCCGTACTGGGACACGGGCGCACCAAGCCTCTATCAGTTAGGTGATTATCTCAGCCAACCCGCCGATCCGTTCAACGACTATGAACCCGTTGACAGTTCGGCAGCGGCCATTGCGGCACAGGGTCTGTTGCGGTTGGGGCATTACCTAATGACGGCATCCCGTTCGCCCCAAAAGGATGAAAAAGAACGTCGTGAACAGGGTCAATTCTATTGGCAAGCCGGGCTAACAGTGCTGGATACTCTGCTTCAGGAGCCATACCTCAGCACCGACCCGCAACATCAGGGCTTGTTGCTGCACTCGATTTATCACCAGCCCAACGGCTGGGATTACGTCCCCGAAGGCAGCAAAATCCCCTATGGCGAGTCGAGTATGTGGGGTGATTATCACTTTCGCGAAGTGGCCCTATATGTGCAGCGAATCATCGACAAGGGGCCGTATTACACGTTTTTTAACTGCGCGACACCTTCACTAAACTTATGAGCGGGAAATATAAACCGAAATACACCCGGATGGCCCAGTTGAAAACGGCACCGGATTTAGCGTCTTACCTGCAAACAAACGGGGTCGATCTGGCCTTCGATGAAACGCTATTGCCCCCAAACGAAAGCCCGTTTAAGCAGCCAATCACGCTGAAATCAGGCAAAACGATTGGCAACAGCCTGTGCATTTTGCCGATGGAGGGCTGGGACGGAACAACTGACGGAAAACCCTCGGCCTTTACCCGGAACCGCTGGGTGAAATTTGCCGAAAGCGGGGCCAAACTGCTGTTCGGTTGTGAGGCTGTGGCCGTTTGTCATGAGGGGAAGGCCAACCCCAATCAGTTGGTGATGAACCCCGAAAACTTCGAAGAATTTGTCAGTCTTCGGCAACTGATTCTCGACCGGCACAGCGAGAAATTCGGCACCACCGACGACCTCGTTATTGGCCTGCAACTGACGCATTCGGGGCGGTTTTGTAAGCCCAATAGCCATTTCAAATTTGAATCGAAAATTCTGTATGCCCACCCCTACCTGAACCAGAAGTTCGGGATGACTGCCGATTATCCGGTGCTGACCGACGAGGACATCGACGGTATTATTCAGCACTATGTTCATGCGGCTGTGCTGGCGCAACGGGCTGGGTACGACTTTGTCGATATCAAACATTGTCACGGCTATCTGGGTCACGAGTTCCTGAGCGCAGTGAATCGGGAAGGTCGATATGGCGGCAGTTTTGAGAACCGCACCCGGTTTTTGCGGAACATTGTGGCGGGGATTCAGCAGGCCGCGCCGGGTCTGGAAATGGGCATCCGGTTGAGCGCGTTCGATTTGTTGCCATTCAAAAAAGGGCCGAACGATGTGGGCGAACCCGAACAAACCGATCAGTATCCGTTTGCGTTTGGCGGTCACGACACGGGCTTATCACTTGATTTAGACGAACCAAAAGCGTTTCTCGAACTGGCGCAATCGCTTGGTATTCAGATGATTTGCATTACGGGGGGTAGCCCCTATTACAACCCTCACCTGATGCGCCCCGCGCTCTTTCCGCCCTCCGATGGATACCTGCCGCCCGAAGACCCGATGCTGGGGGTGAAGCGGCAAATCGACGTGACGTTTGAATTGAAAAAAGCGTTTCCCGAACTGGTTATTATTGGGTCGGGCTACTCGTATTTGCAGGAGTGGTTGCCCAACGTGGCCCAGCACGTGCTGCGCAACGGCATGGCCGACAGCGTCGGGTTTGGGCGGATGGTGCTCTCGTACCCGACCATGCCCGCTGACATGATTGCCGGGCGGTCGCTCACCCGCAACCTGATTTGCCGCACGTTTTCCGACTGCACCACGGCCCCCCGAAACGGGCTGGTTTCGGGCTGTTACCCGCTGGACCCGCTCTATAAAAAACTGCCCGAAGCCGAGCAACTGAAAGCCATCAAAGAAACACTGTGAAACAAACGGAACTCCGCCGGGTCGCCTTCATCACGGGAAGCAGCCGGGGCATTGGCCTCGGCATTGCCGAACACCTTGCTAAAAAGGGGTTCGATCTGGCCATCAACGGCATCCGCGACGAGTCGGTGGTGACGGAGGTGCTGGCTCAACTTCGGGCGTTGGGTGCCGACGTGATTTATTGCCGGGGCAGCATTGCCCTTGCCGACGAGCGGGCGGCTATGTTAACCCAAATTAAGGGGTATTTTGGCCGGTTGAATCTGTTGGTAAACAATGCAGGCATAGCCCCCGGCGTTCGCGCCGATTTGCTGGAAGCTACCGAAGAAAGTTTCGATCAGGTGCTGAATACCAACCTGAAAGGTACCTACTTTCTGACCCAGGCAGCCGCCAACTGGATGATTGAGCAACAAACAGACAACACAGATTATCAGGGAGTTATTATAAACATTTCGTCTATTTCGGCCACCGTTGCATCGGTCAATCGGGGCGAGTATTGCGTGTCGAAAGCGGGCTTGAGCATGGCGACGCAGTTGTTTGCTGTGCGGCTTGGTGCAGTTGGTATTCCGGTGTATGAAGTGCGTCCGGGTATCATCAAAACCGACATGACAGCGGGTGTAACGGACAAATACGACAACCTCATCGCCAATGGCCTGACCGTGCAACCGCGCTGGGGCCTGCCCGACGATGTGGGTCGGGCGGTAGCGGCTATTGCGGAGGGCGGGTTTCCCTACTCCACCGGACAGGTATTTATGATTGACGGCGGCCTGACGTTAGCACGACTTTGATAGTTTACCTAAGTATCAACACTTAATTGATTAAAATTACAAATCTCTTTTTAAGGTCTACCCCGCCCCTAAATCCCCTAAAGGCGGTTGGCCGCTGCCAGGCTTGGTCCGACGTTGAAGTAAGTCCCCTTTAGGGGATTTAGGGGCAGAGCCAGTCAGAAAGAACAAGCTGCCTTGTTTTAAATAATTACGTTCGAGTACCCAATCCCCTAATAACCAATGGAAAACACCCCTTATTCCCGACGAAAATTTATCCAGACGGCTGCCGTTGGTACGGCGGTTCTGGGACTACCCACCATTATTCCGAGCCGCGCTTTTGGTGCCAACGACCGGATGCGTGTGGCTGTTATTGGCCTCAACGGACGTGGTAAAGACCACATTTCCGGTTTTTCAAAGCTGGAGAATGTCGAAGTAGCGACTCTGTGCGATGTGGATGATGTGGTGCTGCAAAAAACCGGCACTGACTTCGAGACGAAGTACAAACGGAAGGTGAAACTGGAGCAGGACTTGCGGAAAGTGTACGACGATAAAGACATTGACGCGGTGAGCATTGCCACGCCCAACCACTGGCACGCGTTGGCGGCTATCTGGGCGTGTCAGGCGGGCAAGGATGTATATGTAGAGAAACCAGCCTGTCATAATTTGTATGAAGGACAGAAACTGGTGGAAGCTGCCAAAAAATACAACCGTATTGTGCAGCATGGCGTGCAGTTGCGGAGTTCGGTGGCCATTCAGGAGGCTATTCAGCACCTGCGCGACGGCTTGATTGGCAAGGTTTATATGGCTCGTGGCACTGTTTATAAATGGCGGGCCGACATTGGCAACCTCGGCCCCTCGCCCGTGCCGCAGGGCCTGAATTGGGATTTGTGGCAAGGCCCGGCGCAGGCGCGTGAGTTCAGCAAAAACTACGTTCACTACAACTGGCACTGGTTTTGGGACTATGGCAACGGCGACATCGGCAATCAGGGTATCCACGAAACCGACCTCTGCATGTGGGGACTGGATGTGGGTCTGCCCGAAAAAATCACCTCGGCAGGGGGCAAATTCTTGTGGAACGACTGCAAAGAAACCCCCGAAGTACTGACCTCGACCTACCACTACCCGAAACAGGGCAAGATCATCGAGTTTGAGGTGCGGCCTTGGATGACCAACAAAGAAGATGGCGTGGAAGTAGGTAATATTTTCTACGGCGACAAAGGTTACATGGTCATCAACGGCTACAACGATTATAAAACATATCTGGGCCGCAACCGCGAACCCGGTCCCGCGCGCAACGCTGGTGGCGATCACTACAAAAACTTCGCTGATGCCGCCCGCGCCAAAGACAAGAAAATGCTGAACGGCCCCGTCGAAACGGCGTATATGGCGGCAGCATTGGCGCACCTCGGCAACATCTCGTATCGCTTAGGCCGCAGCCTTACCTTCGACCCGACGAAAGAACAATTTGTGGGCGATAAAGAAGCTAACACCATGCTAACTCGCAAATACAGAGCACCTTATCTTATTCCGGCAACAGTATAATTGATTTGGGATTTGGGATTTCGGATTTATTGCTGACGCGGCCAGCCTAATAAAGCCGGTCCGCGGGTGCGGTCAGCAATAAATACGAAATCCCAAAACCCAAAACAATTATACAGT
>JANOCD010000035.1:0-82077 GCA_031411995.1 Cytophagales bacterium | reverse complement strand
GCAGTGAACAAAATTTTCTTTTGCATTTCTTTCCTTTTTATGTGAAACGATACTGCAAAAGTGGGCTGGCGAGATACAACAACTCGTTCACTTAAGTTAAGAAATACGTTTTAGCCCTTTTTTTCAAGAATTCTTGCTCGTAGTCTGCTTAATGATTGAGGTTTGATGCCCAGATAGCTCGCTAATTGATGTTGTGGAACACGCTGAAGAAGATCCGGTCTTTTTTGTAGTAAGTTCAGGTATCGTTGTTCAGGAGAAGAAATCTTAAACGCATCAAAGTCTATTTGTTGTTTGGCTAACAATTCTTCAGACAACATTCTACACATGATTTCAAACTTTGGGAATTTACTGTTTATTTCCACTTCCATATCATCATTTGAAATTAGAAGAATACTGTCTTCAACACAACTAATGAAATAATCAGACGGAGCTTTATTTAGAACACGATGAGGTGTTAAGGCATCTAGTTCTGTGTAGAAAGCTGTTGTTTTCTCTTCTCCGTCTATGATGTAATAAACCCGAATACAGCCTTTTAAAACAAAATAGCTCTCTTGTGATTTCTGTCCTTCTTTGAGTAAAACCGTCCCTTTCTTTACCGAGTGAAACAGGTTTAAAGAAAGTATTGCGTTCTTCTCATCTTCTGTCAGAGAAATGTATTTTGATATAAAGTCAAATAGTATGTCTTGCATTGTTTTGTTGTTGTTACTGTCGTCTGTTACACTTGCTACCAACATTGCTGATAACGTTTTGGGCCTTTGTCAACCTATTTATTTGTCTCAAACTTCCTTACTGTTTCTCAATATAATTTTTGAGTTCCAAATTCATCTTCTTAAAACCCTCAGGTGCCGTCTTCATCATTGGAAGTTGTCTAAATAATTGTGATAAAATCCCTCTATATTCTTCTCTATTCGTGAGTAGCGTTTTTCCGTTTCCAAGATCATTTAATTCAAAGAAATGTTCACCATCAAAAATTCTTGGAAGTCCAGTTTTTGCAATCCAAGCAAATCGTTTCTTCTCTTGCCAGTGGGATATGTCAGGCTTAAACTCGTATGGTTCTGCACCTGCTGCTGAAAGTTTTAGATGAAGTTTCCCGTTCGGTTGAACTGTCCCACCCAAAAATGTTAATTGTGAGTTCCAATTTTTGTAATTCTCAAAGTCAATTACTGTCACCCAAACCTTGTCAGTTGATGCGTTGATTTCAATCTCATCACGAATTTCAAAGTTAGTCCTACTTAAAAGTAAGATTGCTAAAATTGTTATTGATAGAATAATCCACATACGTCTCTTTGTTTTGTTAGTCATTTTATTGTTTGTCGTTATCTGAGTCTTTATAGTCTGAGCGATAACTCCTGCTATATGCGAAAGTTTCGCCGTACTTTTTGTATTGTTTTGTGTTTTAACAATACAACATTGTACTTTACTTGCCGTACTTTTCGTATTGTCGGTGCTGATTACTAACAGGTACAAACATAATATATCTGTACAAATACGTCTATTTTCACCTAAAACGCTACAAACGGCTGGATGAATATAGATAAGAAAAGCCAATCCCAACCTGGAGCTGGCTTTCTGGTATAGGATACTTTGGGAGATTACTCCCGTTTTTTATACACGCTCATCGCGAAGACATAAGCCACGAGCATAATTCCGATGCACCACACCAGTACAATCCAGATGTCATTGCCTACTGGCACCTCTCCACCGACCCAACGCCCTGCTCTGGCTCATGCTGGGATTGACAGCTCTCATGCTGGGCATCACGCTACTGGTGCCCCCATCCGCAGCGTCGCCCAATTTATTCCGCTAACCGGGGCCGATTTGGGGCAATGCCTGCTATGATCGTTGTTGGGAGTTATTTGGGTTGAGGGGTGGAAGCGGGTGAGCCGTTAACAATCAGTTTATCGTCTGAGCAGCGTCAGTCTATCTGTTTTCAACCAACCATAGCTTTGGCCTGCAGATCGCCTGCGACAGAATAGAAAACTCAACGTCCATTAATGAAACGCAACACCAATCTGCTGATTCTTTCAGCAATAACGCTTCCCGCTGCCGCGTGGCTGGCCGGACGCTGGTTCTTGGCCCGGCAGATACGCCATGACGTGGCCGATTTGTTCTCTACGGCAGAAAACAGCCCCGGGCAAACCTACTACCCCGCCCAACTCGTCGGTTTGCCCGGACCCGTACAACGGTACTTCCGGCATGTGCTGAAACCCGGCCAACCCTACTTGCAGACCGTCCGGCTTCAGCACGACGGGCAGTTCAAAACCGACCTGAACGGGGACTGGATGCCGATTACCGGCGAGGAATATTTCCGGGCCGACACCCCCAACTACATCTGGGTTGGCACAACGGCCTGGTTCACAGCGCGGGATCAATATGTGGCGGGACGGGGCAGCCTGACTGTGCGGTTGTTGGGTATGTTGCCGATTCAGCACGGTAGTGGCCCCAGCTTCGATCAGGGAGAACTGTTGCGCTGGCTGGCCGAAACCGCCTGGTTTCCAACGAGTCTACTTCCTAGCGACAAGATTGTCTGGTCATTGGTGGATGATCATTCAGCCACGATTACCCTCACCGATCACGGCCAAACGGTCTCCTGTCTGATGAGCTTCAACGAAAACGACGAACTCGTACGGTGCGAGGCTCAACGGTGCAACGACCCGAAACATCTCGACACCACAGAAACCTGGGTGTGCCGCCTGTTCGACTACCGCGACTGGCACGGGCTACGCCTACCTACGCAGGGAGGAGCCGCCTGGGTGATCGACGGCGAAGAGAAACCATACGCCCAATTTATCCTGCGCGACCTTGAATACGATCAAGCTCGTGCGTATTGAGAACCGGGCCTTGTACTTGTACGTTTGTAAAGGACCATCGTTAATGTTTTCAAGCGAGTTATGGACACAGAAACAAGGCGACTTTCAAGGCTTACCTCGATACTGATTCAATTACAATCCCGACGATTGATAAAAGCCACTACGCTGGCCGAAAAATTTGACGTAAGTGTCAGGACAATCTACCGAGACATGAGGACGCTTGAGAATGCGGGTGTTCCGCTATTAACGGAAGAGGGCAAAGGGTATAGTCTGATGGATGGGTACAGAATTCCACCGGTTATGTTTACCGAGTCAGAAGCAAATGCTTTGTTGACGGCAGAACTTATCATCCAATTAAGTAAAGACACATCACTTATTACAGAATTCTCATCAGCAGTTTCTAAAATTCGGGCCATTATTCCCAACGGCCTGAAAAATAAAACTGAAAGGTTGGAGCAAAAAATAGGTATAACAAACACCTACATTGACAACTCGCCTAAGAGCAAATACCTTTTAGAAATTCAGAAAGCTTTAGTCGAGCATTTAGTGCTGAAAGTTGACTACACCACCAAAGAAGGTGCGGTAACGCAGCGAAGCCTGGAGCCTTTTGCCATTTATAGTAATCAAAATAATGAATGGGTATTGATTGCTTTTTGCCGGTTACGAAATGATTTTCGTTCGTTTTCACTTGTCAACATTGGCAAATTATCAATAACAGCCGAAACGTTTGAGCCGCAAAAAATGACGTTCACCCAATACCGGCAGATGACTTATGGGAAATAAAAAGCGGCTAAATGGTTCATTTAGCCGCTTGAGAAGGTTAAGCAAAATCATCGTAGAAGAATTGTTCCTTGACGATTTTTCCGTCGCGAACTTCGAAAATGCCAATTTGGTCTTTCTTCTTTCGCTGCTTGCCTTTCATCGTAACGTCCATGCCTGTCATCATGGAGAAGAAAAAAGAGGAGACAACTGGTTCACTCATATAACCGCCGTGCATTTCTTCGACGTGGGCATAAAATGTACCCTCTTTTTGCCTGAGTGCTGCAATACCCTCAACCACCAAAGGTAAATGGGTATCATTTTCAGGCTCAATACTGACTACGTTTGGGGAGTAGAGTTCATTCTGAATTTGCTCGTACTGATGCTGTTGGATCAGCTCGTAGTACTTTTCAGCGACTTGTTGAGTTGTCATATTTCAACCAATTTGAGTTAGTAACGGGGCAAAACTAAGTTGGTCGTTTGACAACAGTATGTCAGGGGTTGCTAATAAAATTCGGATAAAAACTTACTAAAACTGTCCACAATGGATAACCCCGACATCGATCAACTCTTGTCCGAAGAGAGTAAACACCTTGAAAAACTCCACAAAATCGTCAGAGAGACACTTGCCGACGAGGAGCTTGTCATTCAGAACCTTGTGAATCCCCCGCTGGAAACTCTGACCGCCGGTCAGAAACTCTCCGACAAAGTGGCCCGATTTGGCGGAAGCTGGCGGTTCATTATCCTGTTTGGCATTGTGTTGACGGCCTGGATCATTTTCAACGTGCTGGCTGTGGGGGTTTACAAGTTCGATCCCTATCCGTTCATTCTGATGAACCTGATTCTGTCGTGTATTGCTGCGTTGCAGGCTCCCATCATCATGATGAGCCAGAACCGGCAGGAGGAGAAAGACCGGATGCGTAGCGAAAACGATTACATGATCAACCTGAAAGCCGAAATGCAAATCCGCAGTCTGAACCAGAAAGTCGATGTGTTGCTGGAAGAGCAGATCAAAACGCTGTTCGAGACCCAGGAGAAACAATTCATCCTGCTCCAGGAAATAAACCGCAAGCTCGACACGATCCTTACCCGATAGTTTACCGACCGATTGCCAGAATTATAGACCATCCGTTAGAATATCGTTTCTGAGCAGAAAGAGGTGTTTGGGCTGCATTGTAGTATTGAGCTATAACCAGTCCCAACTACGCTCATGCGCTCGATCTTTACCTTCGTTTTATTGGTCTGTAGCCTGTCTGCCCTGGCTCAGAGCATCCGCTATGTTTCGACTACCGGCACGAACACGAACCCCGCCAGTGCCACTTCATGGGCTACATCTACCACCAATTTGCAGGGAGCCATAAACGCGCTCACGGCCACCGGGGGGCAAGTTTGGATCGCTCAGGGCACCTATAAGCCTAGCGGCCCGGCCAATACCGACCGCACTATTAGTTTCTCTATGAAAAATGGAGTGGCTGTTTATGGTGGTTTTTCGGGTACAGAAACCAACCTTAATCAGCGACCCGCTATTACCCTGAGCAACCCATCGGCCACTACCCTGTCGGGCGATCTCGGCGTTCCTGGCAATACGGCTGACAATGCCTATCATGTAATCGCCAACGTCGAGTCGCTTTCCGGCACGGCGCTACTCGATGGTTTTGTCATTACGGGCGGCAATGCCAACGGCAGTAACGATTTTGGGCGGGGTGGGGGTATTTTGGCCGTTGTTCCTGATGCCAGTACACAACCCTACGGACCCCAGTTTCGCAACTGTCTGCTGGTGAATAACCGGGCCAATACCGGAGGGGCCTTATACCACCGCTGTACCCCCAATATAGTGAATCGCCTGGTGTTGGAATACTGTGTGTTTCAACAAAACACAGCCACGACAGGCGGAGGGGTATTTGTATCGGCAACGGGCAATCCAGCCTTTACCAATTGCGCTTTCCTGAACAATTCGGCCACCACCGGCGGGGCCATGTCAACCACAGCTACCGCCGTCGGCGGCACATTCATCAACCTGATCAACTGTTCCTTACGAGGCAACGTGGCCACTGGTTCGGGAGGGGCGTTCCATAACAGCGGAGGAAATGAGTCGATCTTGTGTTTCGTTTTTCTGATCAATACCGTCGTTTGGGGAAATGGGCCTGCCGCCACGTCGTTCTATAATGAGTCAGCCGCATCTACTATTCGGGCCTCTTACAGCCTGACCGAATCGGGAACAACCCAATACATTGCTGACCCATTTTCACTAACCACCACCGTATCGCCGTTTGCATCACCCAATACCATCTACCTGAACAGTTGCTCGCGGGCTATTAATGCCGGCGATCCCAACAGTACCACCGCTGCCGTGGGTGCCACCGACCTAACAGGCAATGCCCGGATTGGAGATGGCCGACTCGATATAGGTGCCGTTGAATTTTCGGGCGTTACGGGGCGGCTTTATGTTCGGGAGGCAGCCCTGGGCAACAACACGGGTCAAAACTGGACCGATGCGTACACTGACCTCCAAACGGCTCTCACCTTTCCGTGTGGTCAATTTCCGCAAAACGAAATCTGGGTGGCGGGCGGCACCTACCGACCTACGACAACCAGCAGTCGGGCAGTCAGTTTCACGCTGCGTGATGGGTTGAGTTTATACGGTGGTTTTATTGGTAACGAAACCATGTTGATCCAGCGGCCCGTGCTGAACCCTGTGGCAGGCCAACCGTCCAGCAGCACACTCACGGGCGAGATTGGCAATCCCGGCAGCACCACCGACAACAGCTACCATGTTGTGGTGTGTCCGGAAAGTCTGGCTTCGTCCTACACAGCCCTTATCGACGGTTTTGTCATTTCGGGCGGGTATGCCCAGGGCCTAAGCGCCAACGATAACTGGGGTGGAGGTTTGTTAAATCTGCTCACAACGGGTACGCAAACCATCGCCAACTGCACCTTTCAGAACAACTATAGTTATTACAGCGGAGGTGGTCTGTATAGTGGCAGCTTAGGCAGCATGGTGCTGACAAACAGCGTTTTTCGCAACAACACTTCAACGCTGCTGGGCGGAGCTGTTTCGCTGGTCAGACAGGGCACCGGCAATCCGCATGTGTTAACCAACTGCCTGTTTGAAGCCAATAGCGCGGGCCAGACAGGCGGGGCTTTGTTTGTGACTGGTGTTAACGGAATTTTTAGGCCCACACTGACTAACTGCCAATTCCAGAACAACCGATCGACCGATGGAGGAGCCTTGCACATCAGTGGCAACCCGGCCACCACGAGTCTTACGGCCATTAACAGTACATTCCAGAGCAATTCAGCCGTGAACGGAGGGGCTGTCTATGCCGCTACATCGGGGATGTTTCTTAACTGTAGCTTTCAGAGCAACGTTGCCAGTGCAGGTGGGGTATTAAACCATACAGGCACATCGCCCGTTTTTGTCAACTGCGTACTGTGGAACAACGGCGGGCCAAACACATTTTTCCCGCTCGCCACCAGCAGCCCCGTTCAGCTTCGGTATAGTCTGGTGGACAAAGCTGTCACAGGATATATCGACCTTGTTGGTAACCAAATTCCGCAGTCAAGCCCGTTTTTATCAACAACAGGCACTCTGCTTCGCTCCATGGCAGCTGCCATCGATGCGGGCATCACATCGGATTACCTGGCAGCCAACGGACCAGCTACTGATCTGGCGGGCAACCCGCGCATCGACAACGGGCGCATTGATATGGGGGCTTATGAGGTTCAGGGATTTGGGGAAGTCGTTACGACGAAAAATGGTGCCTGGAGCGACCCCTCAGTTTGGTCGCTGGAACGGCTTCCGCTATTCACCGACCGGATCGTTATGCGGCATCGAGTAAACCTACCAACCGATTCCATCGGGAATGCGGCAAGAATCCGTTATGAAACCAACGGAAAGTTGATCTACAATCCGGGAAGTAAGCTGCGTTTGGGTTTCTGACATTGGCTCATCCTCGCCGACGGGCAACCAGCTTCTGAAGCTCAACCGCCCAGAAAACCAGGCTCGACACCCCAACCGTGATCCCCAACTCTGCCCAGGTCAGCGGTTGGGTGTTGAAGAGGTCGTTGAAAAAGGGCGTATAGATAATCATTAGTTGCAGGGCAACGGTCAGGACAATGGCTCCGATCATAGGTTTGTTCGCCAGCAGACCAATGCTAAACACCGACTCCCGGCGCGACCGAATGGCAATGGCGTTGCCCAACTGACTGAAACAGAGCACGGTGAATGTCATGGTTTGCCAATGCGGGAGCTTGTTCTGTATCGCCCATGCCTGAATACCAATCGTGACGGCTCCAATCAGCAACCCAACCCACAGAATAAACCAACCCATGCCGTCGGCAAAAATGGTTTGCTTCGGGTCAATTGGCGGGCGTTGCATGGTGTTTTTCTCGGCAGGTTCGTAGGCCAGAGCCAGACCGGGCAAACCATCGGTGATGAGGTTGATCCACAAAATATGGATCGCCAGCAACGGGATCGGTAAGCCGAAGAACGGAGCCAGAAAGATGGCCCAAATCTCGCCGGCATTGCCCGACATGATGTAGCGGATAAACTTGAGAATGTTGTCGAAAATGCGTCGGCCGTGCTTCACCGCTTTCACGATAGTAGCAAAGTTGTCGTCGAGCAAAATCATGTGGGCGGCCTCTTTGGAAACCTCCGTGCCGTTGATGCCCATGGCAATGCCGATGTCGGCGTTTTTCAGGGCTGGAGCATCGTTCACGCCATCACCGGTCATGGCTACAAACTGGTTTCGGGCTTGCAACGCGCTGATAATCCGTAGTTTCTGCGCCGGATCGACGCGGGCATAGACCCGCACTTTTTCCACCATTTCCCCGAAAGCCGTGTCGTCTAACTTCCCCAATTCCGACCCCGTCAGCACCAAATCGTCGGGCGACGAGATGATTTCCAATGATTCGGCTACGGCTTTGGCGGTTAATTTATGGTCGCCGGTAATCATCACCGTGATAATGCCGGCCGCTTTGCATTCGGCCACGGCTTGCCGGGCTTCGTGACGGGGGGGATCCATGAGACCCACAAAGCCGATGAAATGCTGACCCGTTTCGATGATTTCGGGGGTGATGGTTTTGGGGAGTTCGGGCAGCAGTTTCCCGGCATAGCCTAAGGTTCGGTAGCCCTGTGCGGCCATCGCATCGACGCGCTTCCGCAAGTCGGGAACCGTATTTTTCTCACTCTCCTCCAGTTGCCCAAACAGCGACCCCACGGCCCCCTTCGTAATACACAAAATGCCCTGATCCGTTTGGTGGAGCGTGGTCATGCACTTGCGGTCGGAGTCGAAAGGTAGTTCGGCGATGCGCGGAAACCGGGTTTCGAGCGCGGTTCGTTCATAGTCGCGGTCGGCAGCATACTGCACCAAACCCACCTCCGTTGAGTCGCCGAGTGGCTTCCCGTCTTTGTCGGATGTTACGTCGTTGTTGAGGGCCATTGCGGTTAGCAGCGCATCGCCGTTGGCCAAAACAGGCAGGGCAAAATCCGGCGACGCATCCGTTTCTTCCACCGTCATCTTGTTGATTGTCAAGGTTCCTGTTTTGTCGGTGCAGATGTAGGTGACGGAGCCAAGCGTTTCCACGGCGGGCAGTTTCCGAATCAGGGCGTTGCTTTTAACCAACCGTTTGGCCCCGAGAGCGAGGGCCACTGTCACCACAGCAGGCAGAGCTTCGGGGATGGCAGCAACCGCCAGCGAAATCGATACCAAAAGTAAATTCAGCAAGGGTTCGCCCCGCCACCAGCCGACAAGAAAGAAGAGCACACAAATAGCCAAAGCGGCTGCGGCCAGACTCTTACCAAAACTGGCCAATCGTTTTTGCAGGGGCGTATCGGCTTCCTCGGTCTGAATCAATGTAGCAATCTTGCCCAGTTCGGTAGCCATACCCGTAGCCACTACGTAGGCAGTGGCCCGCCCGTTGGTCACGAACGTACCTTTGTAACCCATATTCAGCCGGTCGCCGAGCGAATAATCGCCTTCAGGGAGTGCATCGGGGGTTTTCTCCACATTATCCGATTCGCCCGTCAGCGACGATTCATCCACTTTCAGGGCGTGGGTGTCGAAAAAGCGAACATCGGCGGGGATCACGTTCCCGGCTTCGAGCAGGGTAACATCGCCCGGCACCAAATCGGCAGTGGCCACGTCAACGGGCTGTTTATTGCGCAACACCCGCGCCTGATTGGCGGCCATTTTTTTGAGGGCCTCCATCGCCTTTTCGGCCCGGTATTCCTGCACAAAGCCAATGACGGTGTTGAGGACAATGATGGCCAGGATAACGTAGGTTGACTTCAGTTCGCCTACCACCCCCGAAATAATGGCGGCTGCAATCAGCACCAGGATCATGACATCGGCCAATTGATGCAGCAGCATTTGCCAGACCGTTTTCTTCTTGGCATCTGCGATCTCGTTGTTGCCGTATTCGGTTAGTCTTTGTTGGGCCGTTGCCGGGTCGAGTCCGGCGGGGGTGGTATTGAGCGACTTTGCAACGTCGGCAATCGGTGTTGTGTGGTAGTTCATAGAGGTCAGGCTTTTCTGAATACCAGCAGTGGCACAGTAGTCAGAAATGAGCAATCAATCGATTTGCCTGAGAGAAACAGGCGTTTGAAAAACCCTTCGTTTTGGCGGGTAAACATGTGCAACATCGAGGGTTTAGCGGTGGTGGTGCCGAACAATTTTTCGATCATACCCGCCCCCCGCGTACTAATGCAGATAAAATCGGATCCATGATCGGCGGCATAGTTTATCAGGGTGCTATCGACAAATGGCGAATTCTGGATCACGCACGCATGCGTCTGCGGGCTGACCTTCATGGCTTTATAGACCGAATCAACAAAGCGGACGAGGTTCTCCTGGCTTTTTGTCAGTTCGTGTTTCTCATAAGAAGCATACGTTGACGCATTCCAGGCCGTGGGCCTCACTACGTTTTGCACGTGTAGAAACATGAGAATAGCCTTGGATTGTGCCGCTAATTGAATGGCAAAACGAAGAGCCGCTTTCGAGTTGGCAGAAAAATCGGTGGTGACCAGTATTTTTTTCATGTTTCATGATTGTAGGCTACCGCAAAGGTCACTGTATTACCCCTTTCCGGTTATGACATGGGTCATTTGCGGGCATGATTTACATCAGCTTTGATGGACTTTGCCGCCAGGTGCGGGTGAGCAACTACCTATACGGCAATCTCTGCAATTACGTGTTCAATAGCGTCGTTGAGCAGTGACGGCGATTCGAGCATCGGGTAATGGCTGGTGCCGGGCAATTGAGTTACCTGATACCCTGCCTTGACGTATTGCCGGAGCGGTTCTTCGTTAGTCGGCAGATAATCAACATTAATCAGGTGCAGCTTAACGGGTAATTGCGGCAGCAATTCCTGTTCCCGCTCATAATAACCGAACAACTGTTTCGTGGTCGCCTGCCCCATCGGCGGATACGCCTGCCGGTAAGCCGCGACAATTCGGTCGGTTAGCCAGATTGGGGTGTTGGGCGTTACTAACGATTGGCGGGCATATTGCTCGTTGGTGTCGGCGAAATCAGTTTCCAGTCCTTGCTCAATCGAACTGATTTGCTTCCGGTACTCATCGGGCGGGGCTGTGGCGGCATTCTTGAAAAAGTCAATGGCAATCAGGCAGATTACGGGTTTCGGCCAGGCTACGGCTGCTTCCAGAACCACAGCACCGCCCATCGAGTGGCCAATCAGAATGACGCGGGTCAAGCTCAACTGCTTTATCAGGGCCACTACATCATCGCCATATCCCTCGATGCTCCAGTCAGTTCGGTTTCGTCCCGACTGACCCTGTCCCGGCAGATCCAGCGTCACGACCTGATAACGTGCACTGAAATAGCTGACCTGCTCCGCCCAATACGTCTGGTCAATGTATGACCCATGAACAAACAGCAGTGTGACAGCTTCAGGATCGACTGCTATACTTCCCGAAACGTGGTAATCAATCAGTACATCGTGGTGTTGAAACTGGCTCATTGAGGTGGTTCGTTTTAGCGTTTCTCCCGCAAAGGCCGAAAGAAATTCCGTAAGTCTTCGGCCAGTAATTCAGGTTCTTCCAGCGCGGCAAAGTGGCCTCCTCTGGGCATTTCGACCCAATGTTGAAGATCATAAAACCGCTCAGCAAATTCGCGGGGAGCCGGTACGATGTCTTTGGGGAAGATGGACACGCCGGTCGGCACGTTGATTTTTCCCGGTTTGGGTGGTGACTTCTGTTCCTCGTCGAAATAAGGCGTGAAGGAGGAGCGAATCGTTTCCGTAGCCCAATAAATCATGATATTAGTCAGCAGTTCGTCCTTCGTGAAACGGTTTTCTACATTGCCCCCGCAATCGCTCCACGACTGAAATTTTTCCAGCATCCAGGCTGCCAGTCCAGTTGGTGAATCGTTCAGGCCAAAGGCGAGCGTCTGTGGTTTGGTGGCCTGCATCATGGCGTAGGCTCCTTCCTGCATCTGCCACTGCTGACCCGTTTCGAGGTACTTTTTTTCAACTTCCGAGAGGTCGTCGGGTGATATGGCGAACAGGTGCCAATACGGTACGTCGAGGAGGTGAATACCCGTTAGTGAATCGGCGTGGTTCATCGCCAGGGCTTCGGTGATGCCACTGCCCACGTCGCCCCCGTGTGCGGCAAAGCGCGGATACCCCAGTTGGGTCATCAGTTTATGCAGCAGATTAGCCGTCCAGTCGTTATAAGCCCCTGTTTTTGAGAGCTTATCCGAAAAGCCGTAGCCCGGTAAACTCGGCACGACCACATCAAAAGCATCCTCGGCCCGTCCGCCGTGCGCTGCCGGGTCGGTCAGCAGCGGAATGAGTTTGTAGAACCGATAAAACGAGTCGGGCCAACCGTGACTCAGCAAGAGCGGCATCGGGTTGTCGCCTTTGCCGCGCTCGTGTATGAGGTGCAGACCGAATCCGTCCAGGTCGGCACGGAAATGAGCAAACTGGTTCAGCATGTTCTCCTGTTTCCGCCAGTTGAAACCATGTTGCCAGTACTGAATCAATTCCCTCAGATAAGCGGAATTTGTGCCGAGTTCCCAATTGGCTCCGCCCACCTCGTCGGGCCAGCGGGTGTTGGCCAATCGCACTTGCACGTCGTCAAGGGTTTGCTGGGAGAGGTTGATCTGAAATGGTTTCATACGTTGAGTTGACTTAGGGTCTTGACACTTAAGTACCAGAACCAAATTAATTAAATAGGCATACTTACTTATGTTGCCATTGTCGAGATAGGACGAGGTCAATGTCAACTCGCCATTTTGCAACGGAGATGCCTGTACTCCTCACGCAATTCACAGTTTTAGTTTTCCATAACTGTTCGCATAGATTTTGTCTTTCCTGGGGTGTGTAAACTTCAACGCTGACCAAATACTGTTTACACTCAGACTTTTACTTTCAACGAGGCCGTACTCATAGCCTATTTCAATAACTTTTGTCAGTGTGAGATCAGTCCCGTTTTGACCTGCTTTCGGCCAGGACACCCAAAGCATACCCGTTTGCTTTAAATGATCTTTCAATGCTGGAAATTTCTCATGAAGCTCTGTCTGACTATTGGCGAAAAGGTGAATGTAATCAAAATCGCCACTGAGGTTTATTTCAAGATCAACAGTTGGCAGTTCGATCGCGTCAATTGCCTCTGCGGGTGCATTGATGAATACGGTACGAACACCTTCTTTAATGCCCATTTTTGCTGACACAGGTTTCGTCATCGTTATGCTTTTTTGGTTGACCCCAGCACGTCAAGGTAATGTGGGTTATACATGATGCCGAGGATGTTCCCAAATGGGTCGACTACAGAAGCCGTGATGAATCCCGCTTCACGGTTCACGAGCGGTTCGTATTCTGTCGCCCCCATACCCGTTAACTTTTCGAGCATGGCTGCCACATCGTCAACGTGCCAATAAGCAACGGCACCTCCTGGACCGGCTGCTGCGCCTTTTGGCGCATATTTACTGTCGATTATGCCTAATTCATGCTGATAGTCGCCAATACGAAATTCTACGTATTCCGGGTGTTCAGCGTCCGGGCGTTCAAAATAGGGGTCGATGCCCAGTAGTTCAGCGTACCATTTTTTTGCTGCCGCCGGGTCAGCCGCAAAAAGACTGATCGTAGCGAATCCCCGCAATGTTGGTGTCTTAGCCATTTTGTTTGTTTTTGTTGAGTCAGTAAACTATTTAATTTTCCCAAAGGTGAAATTGCCTCCTGGTAACCCCAACCCTGTGTCAGTAGCATACGATTTTCCAACGAACTACTGTGTCCTCTCGGTTGAAATAGCATTTGGGGTTTCAACCAAAATAGAAATCACTAAAGCAGCAAGAGCTACCATGTGAAGATAAGCACGGGCAGCATGGGTGTATTCCCATTGATTACGCAATGAAGTCCAGTCTATAGGTAAGGTTTCAGGTGTCATCACACCCATCTTTGCGTTCACCGGTGCTATCCATATCCAGAAGGAGGCATGTATTGCAACCATACAAATGGCCCCCAAAATTGTCCAGCCAATTGCTGGTTTACGATGCCGTACAAGAAACACAAGCAGGATGCTGGTAATAACCGCACCGACCTCAAAGATTGCGCCTACGCTGCCAAAGGCTGGCGGGTAAAGCGTCTGTAATAGTTTTAGCCAAAATGGTCCGTCATACGTCATTTTTGCGGGCATTTCGAGTAAATGACACATGGCTGGCCCCATACTAAGACCGACAAATAATACAGTTAAAAAACGTCCTGTTTTGATTAACATGATTTATAAATTCAACGGGTGAAAAACAGCCTATTACGGCTTCGTGTTTATAACAGGCTGATCTACTGCCCAGAGCCACGTTCCGTCAGATTGCCGCCGGGCAATTTCTGCTGTTATGTTTCCATTGTCGAGACGTGACGAAGTCAATGCCATATCTCCATTTTGCAACGTAGGTGCCTTTATCCCTAACGCAATTCACAGTTTGAGTTTTCCATAACTGTTCGCATAGATTTTTCCTTTCCTGGGGTGTGTGAATTTCAACGCTGACCAAGTGGTGTTTACACTCAGACTTTTACTTTCAACAAGTCCGTACGCATAGCCTATTTCAATCACTTTGGTTAGGGTGAGATCAGTCCCGTTTTGCCCTGCTTTCGGCCACGATACCCAAAGCATACCGGTTTGCCTTAAATGGCCTTTCAACGTTGGAAATTCCTCACGAAGTCCTGTCTGATTAGTTGCGAACAAGTGAATGTAATCGAAATCGCCACTGAGCTTTGTATCAAGATCAAGGTCTGGCAGTTTGATGGCTTCGATTGCGTCTGCCAGTGCGTTGATGAATACAGCACGAACACCCTGTTTAATGCCCATTTTTGCCGACACGGATTTCGTCATAATTATCGAAGGTACGCTGAGTCAGTTAGCTTCTTAGTTTTCACAAAATCGTACTCACGCTGCCGGTGTAGCTGGCCGATAGGTGAGAACGGCCACGCCGGAGCCGGTCATTTTGGTATCGACCAATGTCAGGTACGTGTCGCTGCCGGAATTGGAATTTGATGGATTCTGAGATGAAACCACTGACTATAGCTTTATCGATAAGGACGCATCCAGAAAAGGCGTGACTGTGGCGGCTAAGGCGGGCGAGTTAAAGATGGTATAATGAGTCAGGCCCGGTAAGATGGACAGCCGTGCTTGCGATATGCCCGAACCATCCCAGCCCCCGTCGCGCTTCCCCCCGCCGAGCCATTCAAAAAACGCGATAGCATGCGCCGGACTTACCGCATCGGCATCTCCGAACACTAACAAGGTCGGCGTTTGCATCCGGGTGATCGCTTCCGAGTAGTCATAGTCCTGGCTCAATAACTCGCCCACTTTAGTGAGGAGCACCGGCCAATCCTCCGGACAGGGAGCAATGCTCGCATAAAGCCCATACAAGGGAAGTTGCTTCATTGCCTAGGCGGCAGCGGCACCCACCTGAGCTTGCCCGGCTCGTACTTCCTCGTACCAACCCTGCCGGTTGAAGGGGGTAGAGACCAGCACTAACTTGTTCACCCGGTGCGGATGCTGGATGGCGGTTCGCAGGGCAACACTACCCCCTAATGAGTACCCCATTAGATCAGCCTTCTCCAAACCAAGTTGTTCGATAAGCTGAGCGATGTCGTCGGCCATCAATTCGTACGAAAGGGGACGGTCAGCGTCGGCCGTTCGCCCGTGGGCCTGCAAATCCACGGCAATGACCTGGCGCGTTTGAGCCAGCAGGGGCAGGACTTCACCAAACATCTCGATAGAGCCTAACCCACCATGTAATAGGATCAGGGGATGGCCTTGTCCATACATTTCGTAGTAAAGTTGTAGGCCGTTAATCGATGCGTAGCCGGATTTTGCGGTTGTACTTGTCATAGCTGTAAACGTTGAATGTTAATTGTATTCGATTTGAGAAGTTTTGCTGAATCGTACTGGATTTAGCCAGCCGCCGATTCAGTACGGTCTGCCTGATAATGAATTTCCACGACCCCCGAACTGAACGTTCTCGTGGTCAGCAGTTTAAGTTTATTTCTGTCCGGGCCGTTTTTAAACAACGGAATGCCATCGCCCAGTACAACGGGATAAATCTTGATCCGGTACTCATCAATCAGGCCGAGTTGCATGAAGCTCTGGGCAATGCCCGCCCCGCCAAACAACAGGATGTGTTTACCGGGTTGCTGTTTCAACGTCGCGATTTCATGAGCAATGTCTGATTTCACCAGTCTCGAATTTGCCCAATCAGCGGAAAGTAAGGTCGTTGAAAAAACGATTTTTGGCGTTTTCTCAATCCAGTGGGCAAAATCGATTTCGTTTTGCGGGCTTTTCGGGTTGGTAGCAGCCGCCGGCCAATATTGCTCGAAATCCTGATAGGCGGCCCGACCGAACAAGACCGTGTCTACCGTACCGAGCAGTTCGTCGATGTTTTGCCAGAGTTCATCATCGATAAACATCCACTCCAAATCGCCGTTTGAGCCTTGTATAAAGCCGTCCAGCGAGACACCGATTTGCAGGATTATTTTTCTCATTTTATTTCTTATTAAACTTCATTATTGCCTGTCATGACTTCCCCGGCCCGCTTGTAATTGGTTATGATAATCCCTTTTGATGTCACACGGCTTTCTGTAAGTGTAAATGCTACCGGAATCACCCCGTTTTCGAACAGCTTTTTTCCTTCACCAAGAATCAACGGGTAAATTTTAAGCCGGAGTTCGTCCACCAGGTCATTTTTAAGCAACAGTTGAATCAGCTTACTACTGCCCCAAACTTGAATATCGGCACCTTCCGAATTCTTTAGCTTTTCGATATCTGCCAGACTTTTGAGGAAAACGGTATTTTTCCAATCTGATTTTTCTATGGTCTGCGACAGGGTGTATTTGGTGCCATCATTGATGCCCGGCCAAAAGTCAGCATGTTGCGGCCAGTAGGATGCGAAAATCTCAAATGTTTGTCTGCCCAAAAGATAATCTGTCGGCTTCAGTTCTTCTTTCATTATTTCACTCAAGACCTCGTCATTATAAGATGCAGTCCAGCCGCCATGCTTGAAGCCACCTGATGTATCTTCTTCTGGTCCACCTGGTGCCTGAATTACTCCATCCAATGTAATCATTGAAAAAACTGTTATCTTTCTCATACTATTTTATGATCTATTTAATAGACAAATCTCAAGGAAAATACGCTGTCAAATACGGTGTGTCTGCGACAACTATCGAAATCGCATTAGATGTACGAACCGGCCATGGCATGACTGCTGACTCACCAATTGCCGTGCTTTCAATACAGACTACGCACCGCACGGCAGCAGCCCGGTTTGCATTTAGTGTTTTGGTTTGCCTGATACTGAATTTCTGCCAATGCTCAGCTTAGTGTCACGGCTTAAGATCAAGTAATGCCAGCCCGCTTTCGGGATCAAAGGGCACTGAGCTGTGCTGATGAGTGATAAGCCACTTACTGTCAAGTTTTCGGTAGCAGGCTGTCTCGCGCCACCGCATATCCAATTGCCCGCCGTCTTTTTTGGTGGCATTGACGTGGTTAAGCCGGTGGCAAAAGGCCATATCAGCAGTCACATTGACACTCAAATCGCTGATCTCGAAGCCAATTAGCCCGTCAAATGAAGAAAACCAGTCGGCCATTCGTTTTCTAATGGCTTCTAATCCAATGTATTGCAACTGACCCACTACATCGAACGACACGATAGTTGGTGCGTAGTCGGGCATAAGTTTGTCGATGTCTCTGGCGCGGATTGCTTCAACCCCCTGTTCGATTAACTGGCGGATGTGCGTTTCCGCAGTTGCGTTACTACTTTCAGTTTCCATATCGCTGCTATTGGTTTAAATGAGACTATTTATGGACTCGACGGAACGGATAAACGATTGCACCACCCGCGTCATGGTGGCATCGTAGCCCATTTTTTCGCCGTCTTGCGTTCAATCCCAGCGGGCCAGTGATCTCAGGGTGACTGGTCAACTACTACCTCCTTTCCGCTCAATAGGCATTGAGATATGCTGATGAGTAACGATCCACTGGCTATCTATTTTACGCAAACAAAAAGTTGCCCGCACCCAATCCTCATTTTTTTCTCCGTTTGGCAGCGTGTTTCCACACTCAATTAGACAATGACCAAAAGCGACATCATCGCCTGTTGTAATGTCCAAATCGTGAATCTCGAAGCGCGTTCCATTCTTCAATGATGGTTGCCACTCATCCCAACTTTTTCTGTACGCATCAGCTCCCTTGTATTGTAGCGGAGACAAAACATCAAATATCAGGATGTCGGTTGCGTGATTAGTCAAAACCTCGTCATCATCCCCGGCGCGGGTTGACGTTGCCCATTTTTCTATTAACTCACGAATTCTCGTTTCATCCGTTGCATTACTAATTTTCGTTTTCATATCGCTACTCTTGGTTTAATTGGCGCGGCATTGGTCTGTCAGCGCATTAGAGAAACTCTCCGCTGAACAGCCAGCCGGCCTGCCAGCATTATCTAATCTAATTTGTCTATACACTTAACTAATGATGGGCGCAGCTTTCGCTTCGTCTGTGCCAGACGCATACTGCAGGTCCAGGGCATGGGCAACAGCTAAAGAATCTTCATACACCTTTATGGCAGCGACTTTTCCCCATTTAATAGTGATGAATTGGGGAAATCAGCATGATTCATTCAGGCTGGCTGCTTATGGATTACCGGGTTTGGGGAACTCGGAAAAAGGGGGTCCAGTCTACTTTCCATTTCCTTAAATTTCTTCGCCTGGTAGCGACGGTGTGCTTCGACGCTTAGTCCAAAAATGACTATGCCCAATCCGATATTGATGTAATCGGATAAGACAACCGCAAAGCTGGCCAACAGACCGGTAAAGATGCCGACCAGGATACTGTTAAGAACGCCGATCATCCCGGGGCTGGTGAGCAAATGCTGCCACCTGGACGGCGAAACGCCCATACCCTTTTGCAGACTGGCCATATCGTCGTGGATTGACCGAATGAAGTAGGGTTTAACTTCGGGAGCCAACTCCACGTAGTAATGCCTGATCCGGTTGATGCCGCAGCCAATCACCAGGTCCTCTATGCACACCTGCAAGACCCGTTCGAAAGTAAAAATACCCAGGAAGAGCAAGGCGGGGAACAGGACCAGGCCAAACAGAAAGAAAGACTGGCCCATGTCGGATACCTGACCGATGAGAGCCAGCGCGACGACACCACTCGAAACGGTAGCCAAGAAAAGAGCGCAACGCCCGTTGGCCTCCATAATGGTGGCCGATCTTGCCGTCTGCAAGGTAAAGTGCTCGGTTGTCAGAAATTGGAGCACATGTTGTGGATCTGCTTTTTCAGGGGGCTTATTCATACCGTTTTTTTGTTCAGTCTGTCCGCGTCATGGTTGCATTATACCCCATCTTTTCGCCGTCCTAGGTCCAGCGTCCGGAAAACGTGTTGCCATCGTCGCTGAACTGGGCAATAAACTGACCCTTGCGCCCCGGCATACTAACGGAAACGGTGTGCGTCTGGCCGTCCGCCCGGTACGTGTATTCGAGCAGATCGCCGGTGTTGCTGAAATAGTGCGATTTGAGAGTCTTACTTTCCGCATCGTAACCAATGAACTCGGTTCCCCTGGCCCCACCGTCCAGGTCAACGGTCTGAATTAGAAAAAAGCCGCCTTCCATCCAACAGAACGTAATTTATCCCTGGGCTTCGCCAGATACCTGCCACCTACCGACCAGTCTATTCAGGCTCCTAAGCGCGGAATTTGGCTCAGGTTGTTGTTTCTGGCTATCTTTTGTCATGGCAATTTTGTTTATGGGTTAAATAGGGTTGTCTGCCACAAAGATGACGGCATTGTCCCGGCCAGGCCATGACGTTGGTCAGCCCACTATATGATTCCTATCATCTCCGGCGGGCATATTCGGTTACGATAGATACATCATTTACTCAACCGATTTATGAACGATTACTTACCGCAACTTGCCGGGCTAATTGGCTTATCGGGTTATGTACTCCTTTTTGTTGGCTTACTAAAAACTAAAATCGAGCAGAGTTTTGCCGCCTTTATGCTGTGGGCTATGCTCGATATTACTGCCACCATCACGACAATCCTGGAAGATGGAAACTATTGATGTTCGGTAATTTTGTTATTCTCACTGAGAAATACTCATAAATCGGTATCGATAAATGTGTCTCCTTAACGGTTGCAACGCAGTGCCACCAATCGGATACGGTGGTTGGCTAACGCCTGATGCGTCGGGCGCGTGAGTGAATGGTTCACAAAAAGGTATTTGGGGCTGCGGAAACCGTTATTGATGGTATGACATTGGTCAGTCCACAACCTGATTTTCAACAACCAAACCACCAATCAGCTTCAACAGCGTATCATTATCCAGCAAACCGTCCTGTTTCCGCCATATTTCTACACCCTGTCGCACCAGCACAAAAGCGGGTGTTTGGGTAATATGAAAACTTTGCACCACTTCAGGGTGGGTGGCTTCATCAATACGAAGCACCCGAACCTGGCTGCCGAGGTGTTTTTGCAGCGATTGGGCCAGGGTCGTTAGGGTGGCCCGTTGGGTATGGGCGGTGCGAGCAGGGGGCATAAAAATGAGTAGCACCGCTGTCTGGGCCGGAATTATAATGGGTTGTCGGTCGGGGGTATTCATGGTAATTAGGCGGTGGTAAAATGGAACATCACAGGCGTAAAATTGGCCGTTTGTCTAACTAATTAAACTGATGTTGGTCAGTTCAATTCCTGATTATGGTTCGTTAATAACCCCCTGACCAAAATCAGTCCCTGACCTAAGCCCGCTCATCCGCAGCCGCAAATGGACAGGCTATGTTTGCTACCGAAAACGAAACCCCGCCCGGCTCATGCAAACTGCCCTGTTCCTTACCGATTGCTCCGTCGATTCTGCCCTCTCGCTCCGTAACTGGATGGCCGAACGCGCCCACCAACCGCTCCGCCTGACCGTTGTTCACCCTTACGAAATTAAGGTTGGCGATCCCCTGCACAAGTCGGTTTGCAAACCCGCCAAAACAAATGCTCTGGCCCGGCTCGATAACTGGACGGCCATGCTGGGAGACATTGATAACCAGCAAATTACCACTGAAACGCTTTTTGCCAGCCCGAACGTGGCCCTGATGATTCACCTGTTGATTCGCGGGTACGACTATTGGGTGGTGGAGAATTGGTCGGTGGTTGATGAACCGGCAGTGGGGGCTTTGCTGGAACAGACCCGCACGAAAGTACGGGCACTTTGTGAAAATGTAAGCATGATGTGCGTGGCCTGATTCACCCAAAACCAACTCCGCTATGGAACCCTACGTATTGCCTTTTTCGCAGATTACCAACCAGATGATTCGCCAGGTGGGCGGCAAAAATGCGTCGCTCGGCGAGATGGTCAGTCACCTCGGCTGGCAAGGTATTCGCGTGCCTGACGGCTTTGCCCTGACCACAACGGCCTACTACGAATTCCTGAACACCAACCAACTTGAGGAACCCATTCGGCAGGCATTGGCCGGGTTAGACTTGGTCAACTACAGCAACTTAGCCGAAACGGGCAGCACCATTCGGGCCTTGATCGAACAGGCTACAATCCCCGAAACGATTGCCACAGCCATTAAAGCGGCCTACCAAACCCTGCTGGCCCAAACTGAGCAGCCTATCCAGGTGGCCGTTCGAAGCAGCGCGACCGCCGAGGATTTGGTCACGGCCAGTTTCGCCGGGCAACACGAATCGTTTCTGAATGTCCGCACCGAAACCGAACTGCTGTGGGCTTGCCGCGCCTGTTATGCCTCCCTATTCACCGACCGCGCCATCAAATACCGCAACGACAATGGTTTCGATCACCTCAAAGTAGCCCTGTCGGTGGGCGTACAACGGATGGTGCGCTCCGATTTGGCCTCGTCGGGCGTGTGTTTCACCATCGACCCCGATTCGGGCCACGCCAACCTGATGCTCATTACGGGCAGTTGGGGGCTGGGCGAAAACGTGGTACTGGGCAATGTGAACCCCGACGAGTTCTACGTTTTTAAACCATCCATCGGGCAGCGCGAGGCCGTCCTGACCCGAACCATAGGCGAAAAATCGGTGACGATGATCTATGCCGATGCCCCCGGCGAACACCATACCGTGAATGTTGACACGCCCCCTGACCGTCGGAATCAATTGGTTATCAGCGATACCGAAGTGAATAAACTCGCCCGGTGGGCGCAAACCATTGAGCAGCACTATGGCAAACCGATGGACATTGAATGGGCGAAAGACGGCCTCGACGGACAATTGTACATTGTGCAGGCCCGCCCCGTTACAGCCCTGTCTGACAGCACCTTAACAAGCATCACCGATTATCAACTCACTGAACCGGGGCCGGTTTTGTGCCGGGGTAACGGCATTGGTCATCGCATCGTGACGGGTGTGGCCCGCCTTGTTGCCTCGCCCAAAGACGTACCCGCTGACCTGGGACAGACGGATATTCTTGTCACCGACATTACCACCCCCGACTGGGACCCGATTCTAAAAAAAGTGTCGGCCATTGTCACCAACCGGGGTGGGCGCACCAGCCATGCCGCTATTGTGGCCCGCGAAATTGGGGCGTTAGCTGTAGTCGGCACCAACAACGCCACCGACACCATCCGCAACGGCGACCGCATTACGGTGAGTTGCGTGGACGGGAATCAGGGTGTCGTTTATGCAGGTACGTTAGCGTGGACGGAGCAACAAACTGACCTGACGAACCTGCCCAAACCCCAGACCCCGTGTATGCTGATTCTGGCCGACCCGGCGCAAGCCCTGCGGCTGAGTCAGTTGCCGAGTCAGGGCGTAGGTTTATTTCGGATGGAGTTCAGCGTCACCAACGACATTGGCATTCATCCGATGGCACTGGTCAACTACCCAAACCTGCCCGACCCCGAAACCATTCGGCAAATTGACGAACGCACGGGTGGTTATCCCGACAAAAAAGCGTTTTTCGTGGATAAGCTGGCGCAATCGGTGGGTCTGGTGGCGGCTGCATTTTATCCCCGGCCCGTGATTGTGCGGTTCTCCGATTTCAAAACCAACGAATACGCCAACCTGCTGGGTGGGCAACCCTACGAACCCAACGAAGAGAACCCGATGCTTGGTTGGCGGGGGGCCAGTCGCTATTACGACGAACGCTACGCCGAGGGGTTCCGGCTCGAATGCGAGGCCATGCGCCGGGTTCGCAACGACCTCGGCCTGACCAACCTGAAACTGATGATTCCGTTTTGTCGGACGGTTGCCGAGGGCGAAAAGGTGCTGAACCAGATGGCTCAATTCGGGCTGCGGCAACACGAAAACGGGCTGGAGGTGTATGTGATGGCCGAAATTCCGAGCAACATTATCCGGGCGCAGGACTTTGGTCGGCTGTTCGACGGGTTTTCCATCGGCTCCAACGACCTCACCCAACTCACGCTCGGCGTGGATCGCGACTCGTCAACAGTGCAGGGCCTCTTCAACGAAAACGACCCGGCCGTGCGCGACCTGATTGCCATGTTGCTGCTGTCGGCGCACCAGACCGGAACCCCGGTAGGCATTTGCGGGCAAGGCCCCAGCGACAACCCGGCCTTTGCCGAGTTCCTGGTGAAAGAAGGCATTAACAGCCTGTCGTTCAACCCCGATGCGTTTTTGCGGGGGGTGATGGCAGTTGGGCAAGCCGAGGAAAAACTGCTCGAACACGCCATTGGGTTTTAAACCGACCGCCACGGGGTCATCAACGGGAGCCATTGGCTTAATTTGGCGACTTCGTGGCGAATTTGGGTGGTTTGCCGTTGCGTTCGAATGTCCAGGCGTTTATAAAGCGCACGGGTTTTGAGAGGTGTCAACACAGTTGGGTGCCGGGCAACATAACCGTTGATCTGGTCGATCAGCACGATTTGGTCGTGCCAATTTCCCAATCGTCGTTGCAGGGTTTTGGCTCGCTGCATCACACGAGTCATCGACTTGTCGGGCGTGAGTGTGAGCGTCACCTCACCCAGTTCGATGAGGGCTTTGAGATGTTTGCGAACCGTGTGGAGTTGCTCCGTCGACGCGTCGGTGAGCGGCAACTCGTTGATGGCCTCGGCTTCATGCTCCATCAATCGACTCAACTGATGGGTCATTCGCAGGGGGCTAATGACTGCATCGGCATGACGGATAACGCGGGCCTCTTTCGTTAAGCGATTGACCTTTACTGATTTGACAGACTTTCGAAGCTGTTTCTTGGCTTTTTCTTCCTGCTTTCTGAAATACCGGTCCACGTCTTTCTCCAGGTTGGCCGGCAGTCTTAACGGGCCAATAAGTTGCCGATTCAACTGATTTGTCCGAACAGTTCCCGCCCGCTTGAATACCCGTTTCACCCTCCGCTCGACCTTGCCAGTTTTGCCCGACGGAGGACGGAGCTTCATCACCAATCGGTATAGGGTTCGCCACCGTTTTATTCCCACCCGCAACCGCCGAATCGCTTCGTCGGATTTGTCATGCGTGGCTATGTCAAGCCGGTCTGCCAGCGATTTAGTTCGCTGTTCGATAAACGTCTCGAAAGTGTTTTGCCCATCCATTGAAATGTAAAGCAAAGCTATGGGTCATTTGTTTGCGGCTTACCACTCGCAGGGCGGTGCTACATTCCGTTACTGTCCAAAATCAGCTTTCGTACTGAGCCACATCAGGAGTCGGTGGCTGGCAAGGTAGCAATTTTGGGGGTAGCTAACTTTCAGACAAAACACCCTATGAATATCGCCTTTTTCAGCACCCTGCCTTTTGAGCAAACCTGGTTCGACCAGTATGCCGGCCATCACCGCATTACGTATATCCCCCAAACGCTTACGCCCGAAACTGTATATCTGGCAGAGGGCCACGGAGCGGTGTGTGCCTTTGTGAATGATGACCTGAGCCGCCCCGTTCTGGAAGACCTCCGGGAATTTGGCGTGGCCGTGGTTGGAATGCGCTGCATCGGGTTAGATAATGTGGATCAGGAGGCTCTGGCGGACTTCGACATGACACTATTGCATGTGCCCGGCTATTCTCCCTATTCAGTTGCCGAACAGGCTGTTACGCTCCTGATGGGTATGCTCCGGCACCTGCCCGAAGCGAGTCAGCGGGTTAAAAACGGCAACTTCTCCATCGACGGGCTGATGGGTTCCGACCTGCACAACAAAACCGTAGGTGTGGTCGGGACGGGACATATTGGCAAGGCATTTGCCCGCATCATGCAGGGTTTTGGCTGTAAAGTAGTGGCCTACGATATTCGCCCAGACCGTAAATTGCTCGAAAGCGGGGTGCAATACCTATCTCTCAGCGAACTGCTTCATGCCGCCGATGTGGTCTCTCTGCACTGCCCCCTCACCCCGCTGACCGACTACCTGATCGACGAAAAAACCCTATTGCTAATGAAGCCCAATACCCTGTTAATTAACACAGGCCGGGGTCGTTTGGTGAAAACCGGGGCCGTTCTCGACGCACTCGATGCCGGGAAGTTAGGGGGTTATGCCGCCGATGTTTACGAACGCGAACGAGCTTATTTTCACTACGATTTCTCGACCCAGCCCGTCTCCGACGATCTGCTAAACCGGCTTCGTTTGCACCCCAAGGTGTTGCTGACGGCGCATCAGGGCTTCCTGACCGAACAGGCAATGGGCCAAATTTCGCGAAGTTTGATGAACCAGATCAGCTTCTACGAAAACGGGCAAATCGCCTTAGTTTCCAAAGCGTCAATGTGCTGAATCACGCCTGGCACGATACTGACGACACCCGTAACTGGACTCTCAACCAACAAAATGAGAAAGGTGATGAAATAAGCGGGAAGAAGGTTTTGGTGAAGGTATAAACGATGCAAGAAAGCGTGTTAGAGGTTATCTCCAACACGCTTTCTTGCATCGTTTAGTAAAATCACGCCCGCATAATCAGCACGGGGATGTCGGCGTGGTTCAGCACATCTTCGGCTACGCTGCCAGCCAGCATGTGCCGCAAACCCGTGTGGCCGTGGGTGAACACCACGATCAGGTCGGCCTGCACATCGTTGGCGTAGCGGATGATGCCTTCGGGGACCGTTTTGGCCGGGCGCATGATAAAATCGAACTCAGTGATGCCCTTGGCGTAGGTAAACTCATTCACCCAGTCGCGCACGCCTTCGGGGTCGCGGTTGTCACTGGGGGTGCGCACATACAGAAACTGGTGCAGCCCCTGCTCGCCCATCTGAAACGGGAAATGGTGAATATGCTTGAGTTGATCGTCCACGTCGATAGCGCAAACGATGTTTTCGGGTCGGAAATGGGCAATAGCGTGTTTCACCACCAGCACCGGGCAATGGGCATGGCGCACAATCACTTCGGCGTTGGAGCCAATCAACATTTCTTCTAATCCTTCTGTGCCAGTTGAGGCCATCACAATCAGGTCGGCGGGTTGATGGGTTACATTATGCACCAGCCCCTGCCCGTTGGTGAGCAGCGTAGGTGTGATGGTCACGTCGGTATAGGCAGGGTTGTGGGCCATCCGGTCTAAGGTCTCACGAGCATCGGACTCGATCTCCCGGTAGGTCGATACGGAATAATCGGGGGTCATGCCGGGGGCTTCGGCATAGATGGGGGCAGGTATGGGGTACATCACCGAATGTAGTAATAGAACCTCGGCCTTGTACAAACGGGCGAGACTAACGGCCACCGACAGGGCGTTGTCGGTCATAGGGCTAAGATCGGTTGGAACGAGTATCGTTTTCATGCGGGATGTTGCGTTTATGTTGGCACAAAACAAGCCACTCGTTGAGGCTGGCCCTATGAGGCTACTCAGCCGGGCGGCTGATTCTGATTAGGTGAGCAAAATCAGCCGCCCGGCTGACGAATCTCCGGGAACACATCCGGGCCAGTCTATAGCTTTGACCCATTATCTAAACCAACGCTGGCCATGCTACGCGAACTAACGCCCGACGTGACGGATTATATGCTGAGGTCTCAGTTTTTTGGTCGTATTGGTTGTGCCGCCGACGGGCAGGTGCTGGTGTTGCCAGTTACCTATCTCTACGATGGCCAGGCCATTTATGGGCAAACCCGCGAGGGTACTAAAACCCGCTTGCTGCGGCAAAACCCAATTGTTTGTTTCGAGGTCGATGAGGTATGCAGCCCCCTTTGTTGGCGGAGTGTGGTGGTGGAGGGGGTCTATGAAGAGTTGCAGGGTGACGAACGACTGTATGCCGTGCAACGGCTGGGGCCGGGTCGCGTGCCTCCGCACAAATTGCCAGGCGATGCCCTTCCTAACGAAACGGTGGCCGTAGAACCCGCCCCCACAGTGGTCTATCGAATTCGGATTTTGAGCAAGACAGGCCGCAGTGAAACCAAAGAGTAGTACGTTCTGACTCCTTTGTCACTCATAGAAACACCCTGTATTGCAACCCACCATGACCCCTGATGTCTTAGCTGGATGGCCCGCTGATGCAGCCGCTGATGCAGCCGCTTTTGCGCCCGCCTACGCCCAACGAGTGGCTTATTTTTCAATGGAATTTGCGATCCATCAACCCCTGAAAACATATTCAGGAGGGTTGGGTTTTCTGGCCGGGTCACATTTGCGGGGAGCCTTCGCCCTGAACCAAAACCTCGTGGGGGTGGGTATCCTCTGGAAATACGGCTACTACGACCAGACCCGAAAAGCCGACCACACCATGAACGTTGAGTTTCAGGAAAAGAACTACGGTTTTCTCCAGAAACTCGACGTAGCGGTGTCGGTTCAGGTAAACCACGTCACGGTTTGGGTAGGTGCGTATTACCTGCCTCCCACCGTGTTCGGAGCGGCTCCGTTGCTATTACTCACCACCGAACTGCCTCAAAACGATTATCTGGCGCAGACCATCACCCACCGGCTCTACGACCCCAACCCCGAAACGCGCATTGCAGCTTGCACGGTGCTGGGTATCGGCGGGGCCAAACTGCTGGATGCCCTCGGTCGCACGCCCGACACGTACCACCTGAACGAAAGCCCCCCGCTGCCGTTGGCGTTTTATCTGTACACACAATGGGGCAGTGTAGAGGCCGTGAAGCAGCGGCTCGTGTTCACCAGCCATACCCCCGAAGAAGCGGGCAACCCCAAAACCGACATCCGCCTGCTCGACCGGATGGGTTTTTTCAATAACCTGCCCTTAGACGAGGTTCGGCGCATCACGGGGGTATCAGGTGAGGTGTTCAACCATGCGCTGGGAGCCTTGCGGCTGGCACGACGGAGCAACGCAGTATCGGCCAAACACGAGGAAATCAGCCACGAGATCTGGCAGGACACCCCCGACATCAGCCCTATTATCCACATCACTAACGCCCAAAGTGCAGCTTACTGGGCCGACCCGGCCTTCACAGATGCCGCCAAATCCGCCGACGAGGGGTATTTGACAACCCAAAAACGAGCCTGGAAACAGGCCTTATTTGAGGTGGTGGCCGACCAGACGGGGGAGATCTACGACCCCAATGTGCTCACGATTGTGTGGGCCAGGCGATTTGCGGGCTACAAACGCGCCGACCTGTTACTCCGGGACATGGCCCGTTTTGAGCCGCTCATGACTAACACCCGCTACCCCATTCAACTAATCTGGGCCGGCAAACCCTACCCCTTCGATTACGCCAGCATCGCCCAGTTCGACCGATTAGTGCATCTGTCCAAACAATACGTGAACTGCTCCGTGCTGGTGGGCTACGAGCTGGCCCTGTCGAAACTCCTCAAACGCGGGGCCGACCTGTGGCTCAATACGCCCCGACTGACCCACGAAGCATCGGGGACCAGCGGCATGACCGCCGTTATGAACGGGGCCATACTCTGCTCCACCGCCGATGGCTGGGTGCCGGAGTTCGCCCGGAATGGCCAAAATGCGCTGGTGTTGCCCCCCGCAGACCGAAGTCGCCCGGCTCACGAGCAAGACGACTTCGATGCTAACAACCTGTTTGATTGCTTAGAAAACGAGCTTTTGCCTCTGTACTACGACTCGCCCGCCGATTGGTGGCGCATCGTTCGAGCGGGGATGGCCGATGTTTGCCCCCGCTTCGATGCCGAACGATTGGCCGCCGAGTATTACCAGCGGCTGTATGGGGAGTAGGCCGCACCCAATTACCCTGCCATCAGTGAGCTTATCGGTTGGCTCTCTAAAGACTAAAACGCACTCATAATCAACTTAATAGATGATTTAGATCAGGACAGATGAGTGTAACAGGGTGGAGATTTGTTCTGAATACTATTCCGTTTGCTACATACCAATAATCAGTTACCGCTATGAAACCAGCCAAATACCGTCAGCTCAGTCAAATACATCTACTCCACCAAATATGGCAATCCGATTTGGAACTGGCTCAAAATGAGGTTGTCTTTTGGGAAGACCTCCTCTGCAAACTCAACGAACGGGTCGAACCCGGTGTAGTTGAAAGTGAGTTGTGGCGAACGGAGATCGATCAATTGCATCACTTTCATCGGCTGATTAAGCAGCTATTGGCCGAGATTCAGGAAGTGAATAAAGCAGTCGCTCACGGCGTTCAGACTGGTTATGTGTTGACTAACGAGGTTCGACTGGATCACGATTTTCTACGCACTGAGATGGATAGCTTTCACGCTGATTTTCGGGAATTCAAAACCGAAATCCGGCATTATATGGTTGCACAGCCTACTTTTTGAGCACCAACGATCTCTCCATAAAAATGCCCAGTCGTGAATCGACTGGGCATTTTTGTTGGGAGGAACGAGTTCAAAGGATTATCATTTCAGGATGGCTGCGAACGCGATCCGCAGGATGTTCCAAACGCAAGGGCAGGGTCAATACGGGAATGAGGGTGTGATTGGCTACATCTTCGGCAATGCTACCCTGCAACAGATGACGCAGACCCCGATGACCATGAGTACCCAGCACAATCAGGTCGACTTTATGCTCCTGAGCAAAAGTCAACAAACCGTTTTCTACATCCAGTTCATCAATCTGGTTCAGGCTGCATCCCGTTAATCCGTAGCGGGCAACAAACCCCTACATCCGGAGTTTAATTTCGTGGGTAGGAACAAACCGATTGATTGTGTTCACAAATAGTAAATGAACTGTCGGATAATCGAAATCATCCAGTAAGGTTTTAAAGAATTCGATAGAGGCATCATAATCCGATTCAAAGTCGGATGCAAATACAACAGACTTGATGTCCAGGTAAGTAACAGCCTGTTTCAGCACCAACACCGGCATGGCAGCCCGCCGAATCAGGTGTTCGGCATTTGATCCCGTCAGGCTCTCTTTCAGACCCGTAGCCCCCGTGGAGACCATCACCAGCAAGTCGGCATGGGCAAAGCGATCATCGGTTAACAGATCGGTGGGGTCTGTACCCGTCAGTACGTGCGTTTTCACCGGTAGCGCGTTTAGACAGGGCAACTGAAGTAGCTCGTCAAACGCTTGTTCAACCAGCCCAAGAGCCTGCTGGTATTGTGTTGGTGCGTCATGTAAAATGGGGGTATAGCCCGGCAACACAGGCGAGAGCATGTGAATTAGGTGGAGTTGAGCGTTGAACTGCCGGGCCAGTTGGGCGGCAATCGGTAGAGCGTGGGCCGCTTCGTCCGAAAAATCAGTTGGGAACAGAATAGTCTTCATGAGTAATGCCGTTTCGTGTAGGTTCTGTTTGAGTCGGTAAACAAAAGTGCCGATCACTGCTTAGGAACACTATGATGACGATCTGATCAAACCCTGATTATCATCAGTTTAGGAGTAATTTAAGCTGCTTAGGTTTGTCTATTCTCGATTTCCCTGCTCAAGCCATTCGGTTTAAATTAATCATGTCCATTTGTTATGCTACATTTTTGCCTTCGCTCCGCTTTCGCGCTTTTCGTCGTGAGCCTTCCACTGGTGACAGTAGCACAATCTACCTGGACATTTCGGGTTGTTGTGGCCGTGGAGCAGCAAACCGCTACGTATTACGAACAAGCCTACGGCAAGCCTATTGAGCAAATTGTTCGGGAGCAATTAGCCACCATCAATGCCAATTTCAATCAGTCAGCCAACTTTGCGGCTCGCTACGACTTTCGGCCCGATTCGATTTACGTGATTAACCGACCCCTTCGCGACGAGATTTTTGGGGCGCATCCGGGCTTTGCCTATAAGATTGTCGTGAATGGCTTTTCAGATAATTCGATTGGCGGGGGGTGGTATGGTGATCCCCAAACCATCTACCATGGCTGGCACTGGAGTGGTTGGGGTGGCCCTTTTGGCGGTTATGCTACCGATGGACTGACCCATGAGTTATGCCATGCCCGGGGCGGGGTAGATATTTATGGCATGCGGGTTGATGCCGCGAAAAATCCGGTCAATGGTCAGGCATTTGAACCCGTCACCTCCCTGATGAATTATCCCTATGGAACCATTGTCTGGGATGAGTACACGACCCATTTGCTAAACTCGACTGCCGATGGCCCGATTGTCGGCGATGAGTGGATCACCAAACCGTTTCCGGGCATAATAGCTATCCGAACAACCGACCAGCAGGGTCAGCCGTTGGCAGGTGTATCGCTGGAGATGTACCCCGTCGATTGGTTTTCCTATGCGGTTACACCAACGCCCATTTTGCGTCCATTTACTGACATCACAGGGGTTTATTCGTTTCTGACGAACCCCTTTATGGCTCCCGTTTTGGGGTATCCCTGGCACATTCGCTACGCTAATTTCCTGCTGAAAGCGACCTACAACGGCGTAGTGACCTATAAATGGTTGCCGCTCTACGACGTACAAAATGCATTTTTTCGTCACGGAGCGGATTCAGTCTATACCATTCCGATACAACTTCCCACCAATCCCCCCATCCGGTTGAGTAGCATTAATACAACCCAATTTTGCGAAAATGAGGGCTATATTACTGTAACGCTTTCGTTATCAGGCACGTTTGGAGCTGACAATCAATTCCGGCTGCAACTATCCGATGCTTCCGGCAACTTTACTAATAGTCTGAACATGGCTACCGTGTCAGGGCCTGCCGTCACCACACTGTCGAGTTGGATTAGCTCGCTTACACCGGGGGGAAATTACAAGGTGCGAGTAACAAGCAGCAATCCTGTGGCAGAGAGTGGCATGCTTCCGATCATCGTCAAACCCCGTCCCGCCCCGCCAACGGTGGGGTGGTCGTTGGAGGCCTGCCAAAACGATCCGCCCCCCGTGCTTCAGGCTGTAGGGCAAAATTTACGGTGGTATCCGTCATTTAACACGGTGGACGGATCGTCGATTACTCCAGTACCCGCCACGAATCAGGCCGGGTATTTTACGTATTATGTGACGCAGACGGTGGATGGTTGCGAAAGCTCGATACGATCACAAACGGTGGCGATACGCCGGATCTATTCCATTAAATCGGGCCGTTGGGACGATGCAACGGTGTGGTCGTGTAGGCGGGTGCCCATCCAGGCCGATGAACCGATTATTACTGTCAATACAAGCCTGACCGTTTCAGGATTGCTGAGTATACCCAAGCGGGTTACGTTTGAGCGTGGCGCCCGGTTGCTGTTTGTTCCTGACCCCTAATCTAAAAACTGTTTTGGGCAAGCCCAACAGATGAGCAAAATCAGCCGTCCGGCTGACGCATCTCCGAGGCCAGATACTGGGCCTGCTGTAGTTTTGGTTCGTCATCAAAACTAACAGGGTATTTTCATGAAAACGCTCGATGTACTCCTGACAATTACCTACGTTACGTGGCTACCAACACCCAGCGATGGAGCATCAACGGGTGTCCTTAAAGAACGAGTCTATTAATCAACCATTTACCTTTTAACTTTCTACAACAATGAAACGGAATCTCAGTAACACAGATCGAATCGTTCGCCTATTCATTGCCATCTTACTGCTGGTGCTTTTCATCAAAACCGAGCAGAGCCTGACCATTAACTGGCTACTGCTTGCAGGCACTACCATTATGCTTGGCACGATTGCCTTTAGTTATTGCCCCCTCTATAAATTGCTGGGTTTTTCTACGTATCACCACCCAAAGAGTCGCTCCGAAAACGTTCGCAAGATTCCTTCATAGCGAAGCCCCAACACACCGAAATCGCCCAGCTTATGAGTTGGGCGATTTCGGTATTTAAAGTCCTTTACCTTCAAATGGCTGAAGGCGATGCCGTTAACCCGGCTTGGGAATCACCAGCATGGGCCGTTTGGTGGTGAGCGACAGATAGCGAATCAGGCTGGGATGGAACAGGTTTTCGACAAAACTGCGGTTGCGGTGCGCCAGCACAATGGCATCGGGAAAATGGGTTTGCACATAGGACTCGATGCCCTGAGATACCGACTCGGCCGTCAGGTGATGAAATGTAAGATGTTCGGGCGCGTAGGTGTCCTCGAACGAGTCAACAATGGCATCCAGAAAATGGTCTTCGTGTTCTTCGTCGGGATATGCCGAGACATGCACAACCTCTAAAGCCGCCCGGAGCCGCTCGCCGAGATTCATTACCTGGTTGATGCAACTCAGTTCGTTGCCCTCCAGATCGGCAAAATACGTCAACCGCTGGATGGAGTCGAGTTTAATGGCGTTGGGAATAATCCAGAGGGGTCGGTCGGCACGTTGGGCCACCGCCGAGGTGACAGAGCCAATCAGTTTGTCCCAGGCATTGGAAGCCCCAACGGTTCCCATCACCACAAAATTGGCCCGTTCGGTGTCGGCCACCTCCAGAATCGCATCAACGGGTTGCCCCACCACCAAACGGGTCGTGATAGCAACGCTGCTAAGTCCGTGCTGGTGTTGATACTGAGCCAGTTTGTCCTGAAAATCCTGTAGGGCACTGGTCATCTGCTTGTGCAGACTATCATTCCAGGCCGAGAGTTCGACCACGGGAATGCTGAACGTTGGCACGGGTGGCGACGGTTGCACCACATGGAGCAACACCAGGCGGGCATGGATGCGTTGGGCCAGTTCGAGGCCGAAATGAGCCGTATTGTGCGAATGCGCACTGAAGTCGAGGGGAATCAGGATCGTTTTCATGAATGAGGTATTCGTTTGGTCAAAGGTGCCACTGACCGGACCGGTTCGCCCTGTGTTTCGTCAGTTTATGAACTGATTTTCTTCAGGTTATGCGCCAATCACTATCAATCAGACAAATGATTTAGATCAGAATAGAAGCGTGTAACAGGGCGGAAATTTGCTCTGATCTGTTACTTTTTAGTTTAATGATACCTATGACAACTCTCCCACCAACAGCCGCCCCAAAACCCCGCCCGCCCATCCGGCCCCTTGTGAACGACGCACTCACGCAGGAACTCGACGGCCCCAAAGACCGCCGGTCGGAATTGCGCTTTGTTTTCCAGATCGGCTGGGAGTTTCTGAAGGGTCTGCGGACGCTGCACTTTGTGGGGCCATGTGTCACGGTGTTTGGCTCGGCCCGCTTCCGGGAAGGCCACCCCTACTACGATCTGACCCGGCAAATGGGCCGGGCCATCCGCGACCTGGGGTTCACGGTGATGACCGGGGGTGGCCCTGGCCTGATGGAAGCCGCCAACCGGGGTGCTTTTGAGGCCGGGGGGCACTCGGTGGGGTGCAACGTGCGCCTACCGTTTGAGCAGCAACCCAACCCCTACCTGCACACAAGCGTGACGATTAATTTCTTTTTCGTGCGTAAAGTACTGCTTCTCAAATACTCGTATGCCTTTGTGGTGATGCCCGGTGGTTGGGGAACAATGGACGAACTCTTTGAAACCCTCACGCTCGTGCAAACGGGGGTGATTCATCAGTTTCCGGTGGTGCTGATGGGTCGGGAGTACTACCAACCGCTGATGAACTACATGCAGGACATGATTCGGGCGGGCACCATCAGCGAAAAAGACCTCCAACTCGTGTGTCTCACCGACGACGTGGCCGAAGCCCAGCAACACATTCAGACCTTCGTGCAAAAACACTACACGGTTATTCGCCGACGCAAGCCACTCTGGTGGCTGCTGGAGCGTGTGTGAACCCAACAGGTGATCAAAATCAGCCGCCCGGCTATCTTACACACCAAAATCGCTCGGCTTATGAGCGGACTTTAACCATTTACTTCTCATGAACGGTCGCCATCAAACCCTCACGCCTAACCATATGGTGTTGCGCCCAGCCATACTCACGGCTGTTTTGGCTGGCATCACCGCCATGACCAGTCTTTTTTTTAGCCAGTTATACCGCGATAATGCGTTTGTAAAAACGGCCTGGTACGCCAATGATTGGGTAACGGTGGGGCTGTCGGTGGTCGCGCTCATCAGCTTTTTCTATGCCCAACGGAACGCCAAAGCCCGCTTAGTGTCGGTGGGTTTGCTCGGCTATTTCGTCTACACGTATGCGTTTTACCTCGTTGGGGCATCGTTCAACGTGTTCTTTCTGCTCTACGTCGGCGTTGTGGCAATGGGTTTATTTTCGCTGATCGGTCTGCTAATCAGTCTGCCCGTGCATCGGTTCCAGACAACCTCAAAAGCGGTTCGGTTTGTATCGGCTTACCTGTTCCTGATTGCCCTCATGTTACTTCTGGTCGAGGTACCACCCATCGGTGCGTTTTTAACGACGGGTACACTGCCCGACATTGTTGTAAAAACAGCGCATCCCACCAGCATCGTTTACTCCCTCGACCTCACCCTGATTGTGCCAACCTGCTTGTTTGCGGCTGTGTGGCTCTGGCAACAGAAACCCTGGGGCGTGGTACTGGCGGCAATTATACTCGTGAAAGGAATTGCCTACGGACTGGTGTTGTGCGCCGGAACCCTGCTGTTGGCCAGTCGGCAGATTGACACCGACCCGTTGCTGCCATTCTACGTTGTTCTGGTGGTGGGTGGGGCAGTCGGCCTACTCGTTTTGTTGCGGTCAGTGTCGGCTAATCAACGACATACAGATAGTCCCCTGCCAGAGCCAAGCCAAACAAGTTCAAGACAATTACTATCAGGCCGGTAGATGATCTAGATCAGGGTAAACAAGCGTGACAGGGCAGAGATTTGTTCCAATCTGTCACGCTTCCCTCTTTACATCCCCATGAAAACATTACTATTTTCCGCCCGTCACAAATTCGGTAAATTAAGCCGCCATGCCGGTTTTTTCGGGGCATTGGCCCTCCTTGTTTCGCTTGGTTTGGCTGCATTTACCCCCACCACTGCACCCACTTCTGCCCCAATTGCGCCAATGGCCACCGGGGGCCTTATGCGCATCACCGAGTTTATGTACAGCGGTACGCCCGGTGCCTTTTTCGAGCTAACCAACGTGGGTGATACCCCCCTTTCGCTGGCGGGCTGGAGCATCGACGACAATACCCGCCAAGCTGGTTCGGTGAGTTTGAGTGGTCTCGGCACAGTGCTGCCCGGCGAATCAGTTGTTATCACTGAGGCCTCGGCCACTGCTTTTCGCACCGCCTGGAAACTGGGCAATTTCGTGAAGGTGCTGGGCGGCAACACGCAGAATTTAGACCGCAGCGACGAGATCAACCTCTACGATGCCACTGGCAACCTAGTGGATCGACTCACGTTCAATGACCAAAGCGCGCCCGCCACCATTCGGACGCAGGCCGTGAGTGGCTGGACAACTCTGGCCAAACTCGGCACCAACACCATGAGTAACTGGCGATTATCGGCGCTACCCGACCGGCAAAATTCCTACACGGCTTCTTCCGGCAATATTGGCACCCCCGGCACCTACAAATATGGTGGAGAGGAGGCCGTCTTTATTGAGGTTGATGGTAGTGCGACCACTTGGCAACTTCGAATGTCTGGCAGTAGCCCGGCCTTTATCACTGGTGCCGTTGGAGACCCCACCGACCCAGCCAGTGTTTCGGGTATTGCTTTCGCGCTGGATGACCCCCGCCCACCGTTCAACAACGTAACCGTAACGGCCAGCAGCAGCAACCCCGCCGTGGTGCCCAACAGCAACCTTGTGTTCACGGGCGGAGGCACCTGGTACAACCTGAAAATTACGCCAACCGGCGTGGGCTACACCACCATTACAGTGCTGGCCAAACGGGGGCCAGAAACCGATACCTACCTGATTAATTACGCAGCCTCGGCGGCAGCGGCCACCACCCGCTACCACACTGGCACGGGCGACGGTTCGACCGCCATCGGCATCGACGCGAACTACATGCTCGTGCCGGATGATGAAAACCAGGCGATTCACCTGTTTCACCGCACCAAATCGGGGTATCCCTTCAGAAGTTTCGACTTCTCCTCGGTGCTAAACCTGACCGATGGCAAGGAAGTTGATATCGAAGGTTCGCTCCGAACGGGCAACCGGATTTTCTGGATCGGCTCGCAAAGCAACAACGATAACGGTGAAGCCCAACCCAGCCGCAACCGCGTGTTTGCCACCACCGTGAACAGCACAGGGAACACCACATATCTGGGCTACTTGGGCCGGTATGATTACCTGCGCGAAGACCTCATTGCCTGGGACACAAATAACCGCCACGGCAAAGGAGCCAATTACTACGGGTTTGCGGCCAGTGCGGCACCGGGTGTGAACCCTAAACAGGCTGCTGGTTACAGCATCGAGGGGCTTGAACTGGCCCCCGACAACACCACGGCCTATATGTGTTTTCGGGGGCCACTGGTGCCAGCCACCAATCGAACCAAAGCCCTGGTGGTTCCCGTCACCAACTTTACGACGCTGTTCGGCGATCAGGCACCCGGAACGGCGACGTTTGGGGCACCCATCGAGCTGGATCTGGGGGGCCGGGGCATTCGGGAGATGCGCAAAAACCCGACCAATACCTACGTGATCGTGGCCGGTCCTCCGGGCGAAGCAACGGGCGTTGCCCCCGCCGATTTCCGGCTTTACACCTGGGATGGCAATCCCAACACCGCCCCCGTTTTGCGCCCTGTCGACCTCTCCAGCCTGAACATGCCGGGTAATGTGGAGGGCATCGTGGAGGTGCCGATTCTGCTGACCAACACCACGCCCATTCAATTTCTGACGGACAACAACAATACCGCTTTCTATGGCGATGGAACGCCGACCAAAGACCTGAGCATTGTCCAATTTAAGAAATTCCGCTCCGAATGGATCACCCTCAGCGGACAAACGGAACCCTTGACCCTGCTGACTCCCCTCTTCGACTGCCAGACCCGATCGCTCACTTTCCGCACCTCCGGCGGGGATGGCTCACCCATTGAGTTTTCGGCCATTGGCGTAACAAACTGGACCATTAACCCCAACCAGACCATTGAAGCCGGGGTGCTGGCCGACCAAAATTCGGGGCCGCTTACCCTGCGGGCACGGCAGAACAACCAAGTAATCGCCTATACTTTCGACCTGCACGCGGCCTGTGGCGGGGCAGGAACGCCCCTTGAGTTACTATCCCCATCCTTCGACTGCCAAACCGGGGCCATCAATTTCCGCACCAACGGGGGTAACGGTTCACCCATCGAGTTTTTTGCCGTAGGCGTAACGGGCTGGACCACCAACCCCAACCAGACAGTGGAGGTCGGGGTGTTGGCCGACAAAAACACGAGCAGTCTGTTGCTGATGGCCCGTCAGAATGGCCGGGTTGTTTCCTATCCTTTCGAGTTTCGGGATCAATGCCCCGTTTCGCTCACCGCTTATCTGGGCCAACAGGTGTCGCAAACGCCGGGTTGGGTCTTGCTGGATCGCGAGTCCGACGTGCTGATGGAGGCCACCGGACTGCCACCGGGAATCCGGCTCGATCTGGTGCAGATTGAATTGCCTGATAGTGGGGGGCTTTACTGGGTCTTTTCGGGAGCACCTGCCTCAAACATAGGCTCCCCTTACCGGGTCGTCGTGACCCGCCGATATAAGTTTGCACCGAGCAAATTCACCCAAACGGTTTACCTCATTACGGTGCTTCCGTCTCCCCTGATGTTTCTGCCCCCGGCCTACGACTGTGCTACAGGTGCGCTTATCATTCGCTATGGGTATGGCGATTTTACATCGGTAGAAAAGATGGTTCCCGGACTGGCTGACTGGCAAAACAGCTCCACGTTTACGGTGCCACTGTGGATACGAACCAATCCCAATGCCCAACCCCTCCAGCTAATGCTGCGGCAAAACGGGCAGGTGTTTACGTATGTCTTCAACTTTCGCGCACAATGCAGCACCGGCCGATTAGCCGCATCAGAAACTGATACTGACCTACATATCAACGTATTGGGCAACCCGGTGAGTGGTGAAATTGTGGCCGAAGTGAGCGGAGCAACGGGGCAACCCCTGTGCATACGGCTCACCCAAATTGATGGACGGGTGCTGGCCGAACAGCAGGTTGACTCAGCGCAGGCTACCGAGCGCATCCGCATCCCCCTAAGCGGGCGGCCCGCCGGGATGTTACTGCTGAATGCGGCCACGCCTACCCGGCACCAAACCGTAAGAGTACTGACGAACTGAATACAGGCGGTTGATAATTAGCCCCTGTCCGGTTTGTTGTTGCTGCCAATGTGTAACCTCAATCGGTCAAGAAAATCAGATGGAAACGGCATTCCCAATGGTCATTACGGTAGAATGAGTGGTGTGGAAAACAATTTATACGACAGGAATAGAAACGCTGGAGCATGTGTGAACCGAACGAAGGCAATGTTACCTACGCAGGAATACGAATTCCACCAAAAACTGACTTATACATTTGACGGGATGGCTCTTTATAAGTAAATTAGTCGGCCAGTGTCACTGCAAATCGCTGGCAATTACCTGCCGTATGTTAGCTGACCAATATTCCTCTGCACTCACCGATCTGTTATTTGAAAAAAATGACGACTTTATTGGGGTCTTCGATATCACCGAAGACCGCTTTGTTCGGGTCAATCAGGCAGGGATGCGGATGTTGGGCTTTGCCTCCGAAGCCGAACTACTCCAAGACCCCATTCGGGCGCGGTCGCTGCGCACCCAACCGCTGGACGACAAGCACCGGGCCAGCCTGATGGAGCGGATTCTGCGGTTAGGATACCACCAGGAAACCACCCAGGTTGAACACAGGCAGGGGCAACTCTTCTGGGCCGAATTAATCGTAAACTCATTTACCGCTCAAAATCGGCCCTATGCCCTCATCCGGCTGATCGATCAGGGGCGGCTGCACAAGGTCGAACGCGAACTGGAAGACAGTGTCCGGCGATACGAAGCCATTTTTTCCAATGCCACCATCGGTATCATCGTTTGCGACCAGCAGGGTCGCATCGTCTCGGCCAACCAATTGGCCGACCAACTATTTGGCTATCAGGCAGGTGAGCTGAAAAAACGAACCATTGAGCAGTTAGTACCAACTGGCGTTAGCCATTACCACGAAAAGCTCCGCCACTCGTTCAATGCGCATCCACAGGTGCGGTCGATGGGGCGCAACCGCGATTTGCACGCTCAACGCAGCGATGGCACGACCTTTCCGGTGGAGATCAGCCTGAGTTATTTCCGGCTCGAAGACGAACTGTATGCCGTGGCCTACATCATCGACATCACGTTCAAAAAGGAAGCCGAACAGCAATTGCTGGACCACCGCGACCACATCGAACACCTCAATGCCGACCTCGAACAGAAAGTGGCCGACCGTACTCATGCCCTCATGAACACGCTCGATCAGTTGGAGCAGTCGAAGGATGAACTGGCCCGCGCCCTGGCTGCCGAACGTGAACTGGGCGAACTGAAATCGCGCTTTGTGAGCATGGCTTCGCACGAGTTTCGCACGCCCCTCACAGCGGTGCTGACCTCGGCCACACTAATTGAAAAATACCCCGGAGCCGATCAGCAGGACAAGCGTCAGAAACACCTGAGCCGCATTCGCGAATCGGTCAAACACCTCAACGACATTCTGGAAGAGTTTTTGTCGGTGGGCAAACTCGAAGAAGGAAAAATTGAAGCCCATCCCGCCCAGGTGGATGTGGCCCTTTTGTTGGCCGAAACGGTGGCCGATATGCAGGGGATGTTCAAGCCCGGTCAGCGCATCCAAACGGGCCTGAGTTGCCTACCCCCAATCTGGCTCGATCCGTCGTTGTTGCGCAAGATTCTGGTTAATCTGCTGTCTAATGCCGTGAAGTATTCGGGGCCAAACACAGTCGTCACGGTATCCGGCATCTGCGAAAACAATACCTTGACAATAAACATCATAGACCAGGGCTTAGGCATTTCCAGGGCTGATCAGGAACATTTGTTCGAGCGGTTTTTCCGGGCTACCAATGCCATCAACCTACCCGGCACTGGCTTGGGCCTGCACATTGTGGGCCGTTATGTGGAGTTGATGGGAGGGCAGGTTACCCTGCAAAGTGAGTTGAATGAAGGTACAACAGTTACCATAACCTTGCCCTATGAAAACCATTCTGCTGATTGAAGACAACGACGCGATCCGCGAAAACACGGCTGAGATCCTCGAACTGACGGGCTACACGGTGCATACCGCCGAAAACGGAAAAATCGGCGTAGAGAAAGCCCTCGAAACTAAACCCGATCTGGTCATCTGCGACATCATGATGCCGGTGCTGGATGGCTACGGGGTGCTGCATATTTTCAATAAAAACCCGCAGTTGTCGGCCGTGCCGTTCATTTTTCTGACCGCCAAAACCGAGCGCAACGACTTCCGCAAAGGCATGGAACTGGGGGCCGACGATTACCTGACGAAGCCCTTCGATGAGTCGGAGTTGTTAACCGCTATCGAGAGCCGCCTAAACCGCTTCACTAACCTGAAACCGGAATATAACTTACAGGAAAATGGTCTGGATCAATTCCTAACCGATGCCCGGCAGGTGGGCAATCTGCAAAGTTTGTCGGCAGATCGAAAAGCTCATGCCGTGCGTAAAAAGCAGTATATATATTCGGAGGGTGATGAACCTACTCGGCTCTATTTCCTGAAATCGGGCAAGGCGAAAACCGTGCGCAGCAATGCCGACGGCAAGGAGTTCATCACGGGTCTTTACAATGCCGGTGATTTTTTAGGCTACATGGCTCTGCTCGACAAAACCGAGTATGCCGACTCGGCCGTGACACTCGAGGACTCGGAACTGGTGTATATTCCCGAAGCCGATTTTCGGCAGTTGTTGCTCGCCAGCCCCGAAGTCAGCGGACAGTTTATCAAATTGCTGGTGGGCCGGGTAGCCGAACGCGAAACGCAGTTGCTGGGTATGGCCTACAGCTCGCTCCGCCGTCGGGTAGCCGACACGCTCCTGCGCCTGCACGACGGGCAACCCGACGCAGTGATCCAGCTCTCGCGGGATGATCTGGCGGCCATGATCGGCACGGCCACAGAGTCACTGATTCGCACCCTAAGCGAGTTCAAACAGGACGGGTTGATTGAGCAAACCCCATCGGGCAGTATCCGGGTGGTACAGGCGGACAAAATGCGCCGGGCTAACTGGTGAATTACATGGCCCGACGTACAAACTACACATTTCGTCAAGTCCAAAATCACAGGGCCAGCTTCCACCAGCCATACACATCCCGATAGACCTGCACGGCCCCTAATTCGTCCATATCCAGCACGTTATACGTGATAATCACCGGGATAACCCTGGGCATGGGTATGGTTTTGGGACTGGCATTGACGGGGCAATTCGCCAGATAATCCGGCTTAAACCGGCTGTAGCCCAGTAGCAGGTTGGCGAGTTCGGCGGGTTTTTCTACCCGGATGCAGCCGTGGCTGAGGGTGCGATTTTCCTGGGCAAATAGTCGCCGGGCATTGGTGTCGTGCAGGTAGATGTCGTAGGGATTGATCACGTTGAATTTCAGTACGCCCAGCGCGTTGTCGCAACCCGTGGATTGGCGCAGCCGGTACGGAAACGCTTTGGCAGACATCGACCAGTTGATGGTGGACGGATCAACCACCTGTCCCTTGCCATTGATCACCTGTAGCCGCATGGCATCGAGCACGGCCGACGGGTTCCGGCGAATTTTGGGTACTAACTCCTTCACTGTAATCGAGCGGGGGACATTCCAGTACGGATACATGACCACGCTGGGAATCAGGGCCGTAAATTGGGGCGTTGGTGTGTCGGCCTTACCCACAATCACCCGGCTATGGAGCAGCGTTTCGCCCTGCCGGTCGATCACCCGGAGCGTGGCCGACGGAATATTGACCACCACCCGTTTGTCAGCCGGAAAGCGGTTTAGCCAGCGATAGGTATTGAGCGTTTCCTGTACCTGTTCAATGGTCAATGAATCGGCCATGTAATCATCTACTAAACAACGCATACAGTAGGCCATCAACTGCCGGTAAGCACGGTCGTGCGATTCGAGCGAATCGAGCAGCGGACACCAGTCGGCTCCAATCAGAAACTGGTTCGTAAGGCGGTTAATGCGGGTCGTATCCATCTGTTGCGCCAGGCCCTGAGCACCCATCCGGCGGGGCGTGTGGCCATACACGATCTGGGTGAAATAGCGCGTCAGGCAGGCCGCATCAGGATCAGGGCACAGGCTGTCCACGCCAATGGAATGAGCATAAAACCGGAGTTGCGACCAGTCGGCGGGGGTTTGGGCGGATGCAAAGCGGGTGGTCAGCAGCAGGAGCGACAAAAACAGCAATCGACGCATAGGAGTGGGTGATGTTTATACGACAAAGGTGCGCTCCCTTGCCCACCCCGCTCGTGATGCAATTCAGCCCCCGACCTGAATACAATCAGGTTGCCACCTGACGGGCATCATGCACCAGGCGGGGCTGATCAGCCACCTTTGTTGCATCGTTTCATCTTACTCACCTGCTGCCATGACCTTCGAACCTACTGCTCACCTGCTGGCCTTTGTGCTGCCTATGTCATTCAAAAAAGGGGAGGTCACCTTTGTGGCTTCGCGAACGGGCGAAGACGTTCGGGTGCCCATTGCTCCCAGCGTCCGGCCCCGTCATGTCATCTCAACCGCCAAACTACCCAAAGGGGTGTGGCGGGCCATTTTGCGCTGGTCCGACGGCTACGTTCAATACCAGGAAGACAAAGAAATTTTTGTTGTTTAAACACCATTCTTGCCATGACCACCCTCGTTGTTGCCACTGATTTTTCAGAAAATGCCCACTGGGCTACCAATTATGCCCTTCAACTGGCCTGTCGGCTTCGCGCCCGGCTGGTGGTGGTGCATGCCTACGACCCGTTGCCCAACTCGGCTCCGGCACACGAATGGATGACCTCTACCGACGAGGCTGAGTACCAGAGAGCTATCCGTAAGTTGAGTCGGCTCCGGCAGCAGATGATGAAAACAACCAAAGGATCGGTGGAGGTATCGGTGGTGGCCCGACCCGGTTCACCAGCAGCTATGATTAGGACTGAAGCGATGGCCCAAAAAGCCGATTTGCTGGTGATGGGTGTGGTGGGCAGCGAGCCGATCAAAGCACGTCAACTCGGCAGCTTGGCCACCGACCTGATTCCCCAAACCCCCGTACCGATGTTGCTGGTGCCGCCCGGCGCGGTTTACCAGCAACCCAACAATATGGTGCTGGCTGTCGATTTGTCGGAACCTGTCAACGCCATAGCCATGGACTCGGCCATGCGGTTTGCCGATCTTTTAAGGGCTTCACTCGACGTGGTTTGTGTGGAAGATGAGCCGGATGCCAGCGAACGGGAAGCCGCCCGGCACCTGCGCGATCTGCTTCGGCATCAGCCCCACACGTTTAGTTTTTTGCCCGGTCTCGATGTGGCCCTTGCGTTGGAAGACTATCTGACCAACCACAAAGCCGACCTGATTATGCTCCTACCCAAACATCACAGTCGGCTCCAAACCTGGATGCTGGAATCTGTCACCCAGGAAGTAGCCCGCCTGTCCAGCGTACCTGTTCTGGCCGCCGTTTGACACCAGTTTGCTCGTTCACTCATTGACTTTTCTCATGAAAAAAATCCTTCTGCTGACCGACTTTTCGGAAGCGTCTCGAAATGCACTCCAGTATGCCCGGTTCTTTTTGAACGACACCGTTGCCGATTTCCACCTGCTTTGTGCGCACCCGGTGGAACCCGATGGCTTCTATACCCCTAAACACGTTGCCAGAACGGCACAAACAGCCTTTGCCGATCAATTGCACGATCTTGTGACCCAACTGCGCCGGGAGTCAACCAACACCTGGCACACGTTCCGTTGTTCGGCCCAACCCGGCACACTCGTGGAGGTAGTGCAGCAAGTAGTTGAAACCGAAAACTATGATTACGTGGTGATTGGAGCTAAAAAAGATGGCACCAACGAGCTATTCGGCAACAGTGCCACCACCCTGATTCGACACCTTAAGACCAATGTGCTGGTGGTGCCAGTCGATGCCAAAGCCGAGCCACTGCACCGGGTGGTGATTGCCACCGATTTTGCCCACCTTACCAATTGCAAACTGCTTTGCCCCATCAAAGACCTTGTCGCGCTCAAACGGGCCACACTCACCTTGCTCACCATCGACACGCCGGGTGCAAAACCGGTTGATGCAGCCCAAAAGTCCCGCGTCCGGCAGTTCATGTCCCCCATCGACCCCACGATTGTTCGCCAACAGGCGGCCACCGTCAAACAGGGCATCGATACCTATTTGGCCAGTCACCCGGTCGATCTGCTGGTGACTATCCCCCAACACAAAGGCTGGACCGACACCCTGACGGGCCATAGTGTTACCCGTTCGCTGGCCTATACGCCCCCGGTGCCGCTGCTCACCCTCTACGACGATGGCCACAGCGATCAACTCCGCCTGATCGACGACCTCTCGAATAGTGACTACGCTTTGTAGAAAGCCATTTCAGGCAAAGAAGCCCGGTAGCCATCAACAGCTACCGGGCTTCTTTGCCTGAAATGGCCGTATCAGGTTGTGTGGGGCGATTGCTGTTGCTGGTTGATCCACTGGAGCAAGCGTTCGGCATCGGCCCGGTGAAAGAGTTGGGTGCCTGCATTCATGGTGGCGGCTGTGCCACAGGCCACCCCCAGCCGAATCATATCGGCGTAGGATTTTCCCTGCGAGAAGGCATACACCATGCCGCCCACCACGCTATCGCCCGCCCCCACAGTACTGATTTTTTTCACGGGCGGAGCCTGCACCAGTTCGTGGCCATCGGCCGTAACCAGCACCGCACCCCGTGGCCCCAGCGACACCACCACCACCTGGCAACTGCCCGCGTCGATCAATTGATGGGCAGCCCGGTTGATCTCCTCCGTTTCGAGTTGGTCAACGCCCACCAGCCGGGCCAGTTCGCCGAGGTTGGGTTTGATCATGAAAACGCCTTCGGCCAAAGCCAGTTTCAGCGACTCACCCGCAGCATCGAGAACCAGCCGGATATCACGGGCTTTGGCGAGCCGGGCAATCTGGGCGTAAAAATCAGTGGAAATACCCGGCGGCAGACTCCCACTAACCACCAGACAATCAATAGGCTGAATTAGTGATTGCACGTGCGCCAGGCAGGATGCTGCTTCGGCAGTATTGAGTGTGGGGCCGGGTGTTCCAAATCGAAACTGCTGGTTGGTTTGGGTTTCAGTAACCACAAAACACTCACGGATTAGATTTTCAATACCGATAATCTGATACGTGATACCTTCCTGCTCAACCAGTTCCTGCAAACGAATGCCCGTTGACCCGCCTGATGTGAACAGGGCGGTCGATTGGCCCCCCAATCGGTGGATCGCTTTGGATACGTTGATCCCCCCTCCGCCCGCATCGTATTGGGGTTGTGAGCAATGCAGCTTGTGTTCAGGAATCAGCCGATCAACCGTCATGCTGATGTCCACGGCCGGGTTCATTGTGAGTGTGTATATCATGGTTGGTTGAAATAGTCAACAAAGTTGAATCGTCCGCAAAGATGGACAATCTTTACGCTTATTATGATGATGTGGACTACGCTTGTGACTGATTAAAATCAAGCTGGACATCGAACGTTGACCCTTTGTTTCTAAGCACTTTCTAAGGTTTGCTTAAGTGCTTTCTAAGCCGTGTGTGGGTTATTTGCAGATGAAATAGTTTTGCTCACGCAACCCGATGAACGTATTGATCCGCCTGCGAGTCTCGCTGATTACACTTTTGTTTCTGATGCTTTCGCTATGCTTCGCTCAACCGAAGACAATGGACATGCACGTAGTCAGGCATAGCCCAATCAGCGATTACTTCCGGCTTTAGTCAGCGTCAGTAGGCCAATAAGTTGTTCATCGGTTGCCAAACATCTCGCGCACCATGCCCGACCAATCATTGGCAACTCAGACCAACGCAGCCGAACCCCAAAACTGGTATTGGGAAGACTCCTGCTGGATCAACCCGCCCTTCCATGAATATCGGATTGCGGAACTCGACTTTAGCACGTTTGCACCGGAAGGCTCCCTCAAAGCCGCTACCAGACAGGCACATCAATTGCGACAAGAAGGGCTAAATGCCCTTGTCATCCGCACAGCCCAACAGCCCTACAATCCTCTTACGGCCAACATACCTGTTCAGGACGAGGCCCGTCAGTTGAGGCACTTTGTGGATGTCTGTCATTTTGAAGGTATTGCCGTTTGCCTGGATGTCAACTACAGCCCTGCCGAAGGAGCAGGACCCGGAAACCCGAATACCCGCTTTCTAGTGAAGCCGCACTGGCAAAACTGCCTGGACAACGCCCTGAAATGGTTTCAGGATTTTCACATCGATGCCCTTCGACTCAGTAACATCGGTACCCTTTCGAATAGCGGTACTTTCATCCGGCAGCTCCGGCGGGCAACCGACCAGTTGACCAACAAAACAGGCCGTCAATACTACCTGCTTGTCGATTGCGAGAACTCGCCGGTAGCTATTCAGGGACACTATACCGATCGGTTTCTTTGCCAGGCCGCTCAGTCCGAATCAGATTCTACTGACCTACTAGTGGCTGAGGGTCATCCTGACGACAGCATCAGGACGTATCGACGCGATTTCGTATATAACCGGCAATTTGCCCGTGCCCTCGACGACCTGTATGGCCGGGTGGCCTAATGTTTTTTTATGTTATGAAAAATCCTTCTTTCAATCGCTTGCTGATCGTTTCGTATCGATTACCATTTAGCATTCAGCAAACCCAAAATGGGTTGACAATGAGGCAAAACTCAGGTGGCCTGGTATCGGCCGTACTGTCGATGGCAGCGCAAACAGGGCGGCACCCAACCGGGCAAGCAACCAAGATTCACTGGTTTGGCCATGCCGACCCGGCTCTTCAGACAGTTGACCCGGCAGCGTTTGAAAACGACTCGTTTGTGGCTCACCCGGTTTTTCTGGATGAAACGATCAACAAGGGATTCTACGAGGGGTTCAGCAACGATTTGCTGTGGCCCCTGTTTCATTATTTCCCATCGTATGCTTCCTTCCGCGAAAGCGATTTTGAGCATTATCAGCAAGCCAATATCCGTTTTCTGGACGAGCTATTAACCCATATCGAGCCCGATGATCTGGTCTGGATTCACGATTTCCAACTGATGCTCTTACCCGATATGCTGCGGCAGCTTAAGCCCGATGCGGCCATCGGTTACTTTTTCCACATCCCCTTCCCGACGTACGAAATCGTTAAACTACTGCCCCGAATCTGGCGGCAGAACTTGCTGGAAGGGGTTTTGGGAGCCGACGTTGTAGGGTTTCATACGACCGACTATGGGCAGCACTTCTTGCAAAGTGTGGCCGAATCTCTGGCGCTACCCATTATTGACGGACGGGTTGTGCTAACCAACCGCAGTGTGGCCGTACGCGATTTTCCCATTGGTGTTGATTTTACCAAATTCAACGATGGCGGGCAGGAGGTTCAGGTGGCGAACACCCGGCAGCAATACCAGGACTTACTGCGGCACAATAAACTTATCTTTTCCGTAGATCGACTCGATTATACCAAAGGCATTTTGTATCGACTTCAGGGTTACGAGCGATTTCTGACCCAAAACCCCGATTGGCACCAACGGGTTACGTTTGTGATGACAGTGGTACCCTCCCGCGACAAAATTGGTCAATATCAGGAACTTAAACGCGAAATTGAGGAAACCGTTGGACAAATCAACGGGTTGTTTGGCTCCATCGGGTGGCAACCGATCATGTATTCCTATGCATCACTGACATTTACCGAACTGCTCGCCTTTTATACCGCCTGCGACGTGGCCCTGATCACCCCCATCCGCGACGGAATGAACCTGGTTTGCAAAGAGTTTGTAGCCAGCCGCCACGACGAACGGGGAGTGCTGGTGCTGAGCGAGTTGGCCGGTGCCGCTCAGGAACTTCAGGAAGCCATTATTATCAATCCAACCGATACGCAGGAAGTAGCGAATGCAATCAGGGAGGGCCTCACGATGCCAGTTGCCGAGCAGGAACAACGGATGAATGCCATGCGCCATCATCTGAAAAATCACAACGTGTTTCGCTGGAGCAACAATTTTCTGGCGGCCATGAACGAGAGTCGTAGCCACAAGGCGGCCATCGAAACCGACCTGCCTTTGCCCTCGTTTATGGAAGCGTTTAGTGAATCCCGTCGTCGATTATTGCTTTTTGATTTCGACGGAACCCTGTCTCCTATTGTCAACGATCCTGCCAATGCCTGCATTTCTGCCGAGTTACAGGAAACACTACGGGACCTGACCGAAAGCAACGATGTGGTGGTGATTAGCGGTCGCAAGCGGGCTTTTCTGGAAAAAACCTTTGCCCAAATGACAATCACTCTGGTAGCCGAACATGGGGCCTTTTTAAAGAAACCACAATCGCCCTGGCAGCGACTCGACCTCTCAGCAGATGATTGGCGCGAGCCTGTTCGGGCAATGATGCAGAATTATGTTGACCAATTTCCGGGGTCGTTCATTGAAGAAAAAGAAACAAGTATTGCCTGGCATTATCGCATTGTCGATGTAGAACAGATTGAAAACCAGGCGGTGGAACTAGCCAATGATATCCGTCAAATCATATCGTCGTTGCCCTTATCGGTCATTCAGGGGAACAAAGTGGTGGAGGTTAAACCCGCCCAACACAGCAAAGGCACCGTTGCATTGGCCATCACCGAACAGATTCCCTACGATTTTATCCTGAGTATCGGCGACGACACCACCGACGAGGATATGTTTCGACAATTGCCCGTTTGGGCTTATACCCTCAAAGTGGGAGCCGGTTCGTCGTCAGCACGGTATCGACTGGCCCGGCAGCAGGATGTGGAGACGCTCCTGTTGCAACTGAACGGGGTGTTGTCGCCGGTGTCCTGATTTTACCGGGTGCGCTTGTTTGACCCCTGCGGCAGGTCTTCGAATTCGTCCTTTTTATCGGCTTTTCGAAGCAAATGCCGGTAATGAATGGGCAATGGACCTGTGCCCGATGATTGGCACCCGAACAAATCGTTGGTGAGGTAGGCAATGGCACCGATTCCTGTGATGACGATCATGGCCAGAAGATAAACGAGCATAGGTGTTGCCGGTTATGACCAAAAAACGGCTATTGCCCGGCAAGGACAACCTGCTGCTGATTCCTGGTCGTGTGATACCGGGAAAGCTCGGTACAGCTTCTTAGAAAGACCTTAAACATTTCTTAGAATTTGCTTAGACAGACCCCACGTACTGGTATTTTGGGAAGTGTTGCCCCTAAACGTGTTGTGGATAAACGGCAATCTCTATGATTCACCCAATTACCCTTTACGACGATGAAACTGTTAGTTGTTGAAGATGAACTCAAAACATTGCAAGCCATTCAGCAGGGACTGGAAGAAAGCCAGTTTGAGGTCGATGTGGCCTATGATGGCCTGATTGCCAAACGCCTGGCCCTGAAAAACAACTATGCGGCCATCATCACCGACCTGATTCTACCGGGTCTCAATGGGTATGAGCTGTGTCGGCAGCTTCGGGCAGAAGGACTGGCCACACCCATTCTGATGCTGACCGCACTGAGTGAGTCGAGCGACAAAGTGATCGGTTTCGATGCCGGGGCCGATCAGTATATGACCAAGCCATTTCAGTTCGCCGAGTTATTGGCGCGGGTACGTTCACTCACCAAACGCGGAACGCAGGTGGCCATGACCGCGCAAACGCTTCGCTACGGTGGGGTTGAGTTGAACCTGGACACAAAAACCGTTATGCGCGACGGCCAACCCATTGACCTGACCGCCCGCGAGTTCGCCCTGCTCGAATTTCTGATGCGTAATCAGGGGCGGGTACTCTCGAAACCTACCATTGCCGAGCACGTCTGGGACATCAATTTCGACACAGGTACCAACGTCGTGGAGGTGTATATCAACTACCTCCGCAAAAAACTGGACAGAGATTTTCCTAAAAAACTGATTCACACGCAGTTCGGAATGGGATATACCTTTAAAGAAGAATAGAACAGGGTTCGACGCATCCATCATGACGATCGGCAATCGGCTAACAATCCGCTTCGCGGCACTGGTGTCCAGCATTCTGCTGCTGGCCTTTGTGTGCATCTATGCGTTTTGCTGGTATTTTGTTACCTCGGATTTTTACCGGCGGCTCGACCGGAAAGCCACCACAACGGGCGATATGCTGATCCGCCATCGCCTGAATGCTGATCTTTACCGGCAACTGAGCCGACTTCGGCGCGATCAATTACCCAACCAGAAAACAATGGTCTTCGACGGGCGGGACTCCCTGATTTATCAAACAAACAGATCGCTGCCCATAACCATTTCCCCGTCGGTGCTGGCCGATATTCGACAGGACAAACAAAAGGATTTCAGGCAGGACGGTCATTACCTGTCAGGAAGTCGCTATATGACGGCTACCGGTCAGTTTGTGGTAATAGCCAGTGCCGAGAACGTGTATGGTGACGTGTTCCTTCGGCAACTGGGGTGGGCATTGGCCGGGCTGTTTGGCCTGGCGATTGGCATGACGGCTCTGGCAGGGCGGTTTTTTTCGGGTGATGCATTGGGGCCGATGAAGCGGATGGACCAGACACTTAGCCACATTTTTCCTCATAACCGCGACGAACGATTGCCCGTTCGGGCCGAAAACGACGAAATCAGCCGCCTGTCGATCACCATCAATCACCTGCTCGACCGGGTAGAAGAATCGTTTCGTTTACAGCGCATGTTCGTAGCCAACGTGTCGCATGAGCTGAAAAACCCGCTGACCCAGATCAGTTCGCAACTGGAAGTAAGTTTGCTCAACCAGCGCGAACCCGAAACCTACCGGCAAACCATCCGGTCTGTACTGGACGATATCGCGAATTTATCCTCATTGACCCACGAGCTGCTGCAACTCTCGCAGGTAAACCAGACGGGTGCTTCGCAATGGCTGACAGGTCGAGTGCGCCTGGACGATATTGCCTGGGATATTCGCGATGAAGTGACTGCCATTAACCCGCGTTACCGCGTTCGGGTGGAGCTGGGCACTTTGCCCGACGACCCCGACCTGCTGGCCGTACCGGGCAACAAGACCCTGCTGGGCACCGCTCTGAAAAACCTGACCGAAAATGCCTGCAAATTTGCCGATGATGGGCAGGCCTTCCTGCGCATTGGGTTCACTGAAACAGGGGTGCAGATTTCCATTGAAAATCGGGGAGTACCAATTCCGGAAACCGATTTGCCGTACATTTTCGAGCCATTTTACCGGAGCCGGCAAACCGCCGACCAGGTACGTGGCTATGGCGTGGGCCTGTCGCTCGTGGAACGCATCGTCCGACTGCATGGGGGGCAAATTCAGGTCCGTTCAGGCGGGGATGAACCAACCCGCTTTCTGATCAGCCTGCCCCGCTGAAGCGTTTTTCGTCCCGCATTTTAACTCGCTACCAATGGATTTATTTACGTTAATTACCTTACTGATCGTCGCATCGGCCCTATTTGCCTACCTCAACACGCGTTTTCTGAAACTACCCGATGCCATCGGTGTGATGGTGTTGTCGCTGTTGTTTTCGTTGTTGCTCATCGGCGCAAACGCCCTTCAGCCAACCTGGTTCGGAACCGTTCGGCAAACGATAGCCCAAATTGATTTCGGGCGGGTTCTGTTCGACGTGATGCTCAGTTTCCTGCTCTTTGCGGGGGCCTTCCATACCGACGCAGCTCAACTGCGGGTGGAACGCCGGTCGGTGATGCTGTTTGCCTTTGTGGGGGTGCTGCTCAGTACCGCCGTTATTGGTACGGGCCTGTATTATCTGGCAGCTTGGCTGGGTTTCGATTTGCCTTATATGCTCTGCCTGTTATTTGGAGCCCTGATCTCGCCAACCGATCCGATTGCCGTGTTGGGTATTCTGGCTAAGTTCAAGCTGCCCGAAAGCGTCAAACTCAATATCGTGGGCGAATCATTGTTCAACGATGGAGTTGGCGTGGTGGTGTTTGCCACCATCTTCCAAATCGTGATCGATGGATCAACAGATATTAGTGTGGGCGCCATTGGCCTGGCATTTCTGGAAGAAGCCGGTGGTGGTGTGCTGTTCGGACTGGCTCTCGGTTACGTGCTCTACTGGTTACTGCGATCCATTAACCATTATCAGACCGAGGTGATCATTACTGTAGCGGGTGTGATGGGGGGCTATTTGCTGGCGCAACGGCTGCACATTTCAGGGCCACTTGCCATGGTGGTGGCCGGTTTGTTTGTGGGCGACCATGCCCGCGAACACGCCATGAGCCGACAGACCGAAGAGTACATCGACAAATTCTGGGAGTTGCTCGACAGCATGCTGAACGCCCTGTTGTTTGTGCTCATTGGCCTTGAACTGCTCCGGATCGATTTCAAGGCTGGCTACTGGCTTATTGGGCTGCTGACTATTGTGCTGGTGCTGCTGGGTCGATTTGTGGCGATCTGGGTTCCCTATCGGCTGGCCCGGCCCTGGCTCGATCTGGACAGCAAAGCCCCCCTTATGCTCACCTGGGGTGGCCTGCGGGGCGGCATCTCCATTGCGTTGGCCCTGTCGATTCCCGACACACTTCCCCAAAAAGACCTGCTGGTGGCCATCACCTACGGCGTGGTTCTGTTTTCGGTGGTTGTGCAGGGGCTAACCATGGAACGGCTCATTCGGCGATTGTATCCGACCTCCTAAATCCTGTTCTAAGCAAATTCTAAGTTGTTTTTAAGCAGTCTGTTAACGTTGGGCAAGAGGTTTGTATCATAAGTGCACCAATCAACTTAAGGATACGGACATGGAAAACGACGCACAAAAAATAAGCTGGCTCACCTGGTTACCAGGTGGACTGTCGGCGGTGTTGCTGGCCGGGGGTATTTACTTTTGGAATGATAACAAAGCCCTGACCCGCCAAAGCGACCTGGCCGAACGCCGGGCCGATTCGTTGCTGTCGGTGCGGCTGCAACTCGAAACGGACATGAGCCAGCTCAAGGATCAGTTGGCCACCGTAAAAGACAACAACACCGAACTGAACACCCGCATCGACGAAGCAAACCGGCAGGTGGCCCGCGTCGAATCGCGCAGCGAGGCCCGCCTGCGCGAACTCCGACGGGGCAACACCGGGAGACTACTAACTATCCGCGACCTGAACCAGAACGTGGCCGCCCTGACCACCCAGCGCGATAGTTTAGGCAATCAGATGACTGCTATGACCGATAAAATTGGCTGGCTTACTGACTCCAACACCGTCTATCAAACGCGCAGCGAACAGCTCGATCAACAGGTTTCGCAACTCAACAGCACCCTGCTGACAATGGTGCCGCGCACGGCCCTGACGGGCGATAACTTCCGGGTCGAAGCCGTTAAAGGAAATGACAAAACAACGGCCAAAGCCAAAAAAGTGAACGCCCTCACCATCTCACTGAACGTGCCTGCCGAACTCAAACTGTCGGGGCAACAGGACGTTTATCTGAGTCTGACCGATGAAGCCGGTAAAGCTATAATTCCCCCGCTTCGAACCGAAACAGTCAATCTTACCGCTACCAACGAAGTGGTTCCGGTTCATGCCGTGCAGTCGGTCAACTTTGGTTTGGGGCAACAGCGCATTATGTTCCGATTCGACCCCGATAGCCCGTTTAAGCCGGGCCTGTACCGGGCTTCTGTGTACACAAAGAATCGGTATTTAGGCTCGGTTGAGTTCCGGTTTCGGGATAGCTTCTGGTTTCTCTAAGCCAATTCTAAGGTAAGCTTAAGTAAGCTCTAAGTTTTGAGGGCCTACTTGCCATTGCTCCTCAGCCCAAACAGGATGGGGCAAAGGCAACGCTAATCAACGCTAAATCTACTGACTACATGAAAACGCAACTAACAGCCTTTCTGCTGGCAGGAATAACGAGTTCGGTTCTGGCGCAAACACCTGCTCCCGATGCCAATACCCTGATGAATACGGGCCGGTTTCAGGAAGCAACATCCTTGTTGGTTCGTAATGCCCAACAAAACCCATCGATGCAAACCCACTTCGATGCGGGTTACGGCTATCTGCGCGCCGGAAAACCCGATTCGGCCCTTGTCTGGTTTGAAAAAGGCGTGCCGATGGACGAAAAACGGGTGCCCCTCAACCAAACGGGTGTCGCTTTGGCATGTATCGTGCAAAACAACACAGCCAATGCTGATTCGAAGCTGGCAGAGGTCATTAAAAAGAGTAAAAGCAAAAATGCCGACATTCTGTATCGGATCGGCGAAGCCTATACCGGGTACCTAATACCCGATAGTGGTTCTATTCAACCTCGCTATCCGAAAATTGTGAATGCGGCCAAAGCACTTGATTTTTTGACCCGGGCCGCCGATCGGGACAAGAAAAATGCAGCGATCCAACTGGCACTGGGCGATGCTCATTATCTGAACAAAGATGCGGGCACAGCCGTAACCCGCTACGAAAGTGCGATGGAACTGGGCATGATGCCGGCGCAGGTCTATCAGCGCATCGGTGATATTTACTGGCAGGGCCGCAACCTGAATCTGGCAGTCGATAATTACAAAAAAGCCATTGAAGCCAACGCGAATTACGCCCCTGCTTACCGGCAACTGGCCGAACTCTATTACCTTGTCAATCGCTACAAAGACGCGGCCAGTTTCACGGATCAGTACATCAAAGTGGCCAATGACACCCGGCCCGAAGCATATCTCCGCTCGGCCCAGTTTCACTTTCTGGCCAAAGACTATCAGAAAGCCGTCGATGTGATCAACACAAACCGGGCCGCTATGAGCAATAACCCCATTGTGTACCGCATTGAAGGCTGGTCGCAATCGTCGTTGAAACAACCTCAAAAAGCCATCGAGAGCATTCAAACATTCATTGCAAAGGCTCCCGAAAAAGTTATGTACGACGATTATAAGTACCTGGGTCAAGCCTACTTGGGCCTTGAAAATCCCGGCAGCGATTCCCTAAAAGCCATCAACGACTCCCTCGGTATTGGGTATTTACAGAAAGCCGCGCCCTTCGACACGACCGATAATCTGTATAGTGATATTGCTAAATATTACTATCTCTCCAAAAAACACCCACAAGCCGTTGCTACGCTCGATTCTGCCGCCAAACGCGGTTTTGAAGCCGATATGCAGGATTTGTTCCGGTATGGGATGAGCAATTACACGCTCGGATTCGGACGCGATAGCCTCGGTAAATTAGTGCGCGATACAACCCGTTTTGCCAAAGCCGACTCGGCCCTGGCCCTGGCACAGAAAGGGTCGCCGGACTATGTCCCAATAGTGCTATACCGGGCTAAAGCCAACTATTATGCCTATACCCCGGAAGTAGCCGTTCGGAACGGAAAAGCGAAGCCCTACTTCGAACAGTTCATCGGTATGGTTGAAAAGAAGGAAGAAGATCGTAAACGGTATCAGAAAGACCTGGCCGTGGCTTTCAAGTATCTGATTTCGTACCACGAACTGGTCACAAACGATCAGGCAGCCCGCACGGAATGGCTCAACAAAGGGCTGGCTTTGTTACCCGGCAATAAGGATCTGGCCAAAATAGCGGCCCCCGAAGCCGATGACTCAGCCACCGACCAATAATTTAGTTCAATTTGGTTCTGTAATTTAACAGTAGTCGACCGCCACTGGGGCTGGATCTCCAGTGGCGGTTTTGTGTGTTTGTTTCAGAGTATTGATCTAACCACCCTTTTTGGGAATAAATCTGAACAGATTCCGCCTTTTTGCGTTTATCTCGCATACTCATTCATAGAATCTATGGGTAAACTTCGGTACACTACCTGGTGGAAACAACTTATCTGTCTGTTCATGGCCTTACACGTCATCAACCTGAGCCTCGACGCGCCAGACAGATATACGTCGGTTCTTTTTAGCAGCGACCAACACGAAGACCTGTCGCTCAATGAAATGGAAAGTTTCGGCGAGTTGCTCCTTGAACAGGTTCTTGGATTCGATAATGCAGTACCGGAACACGACGATGCCGAAGACGAAGCGAACATGGCTCCGATCGGTCCCGATTATTTTTTCCACCAACCCTTTGCCTTTACGGTTGCGCCGGCAAACTGGTATGTTCTCCCCCTTCATTTATCGGTTTATTCCGCCGGCGTTCTCTCGCTCGTAGCGGACATTATTGCCCCTCCCCCCCAGCGTATAGCCTAACTGCCCCGGTCAGCCTATACGCTGTTGACCGTGTCCAACTGATTCTAAGCGATCTGTGTCGTTTGGTGCGTTGTGCTGCTTTATTATCTCTCTCTCTCAATCAATTGATTCGCCGTCTTGTCCGGTTGCACTCAGCAACGAATCGGCGGCTGTACTGTGCTACGTATGAAAAATTTAATAGGCATGGCTACCCTGCTAACGGGGGTAATACTGGCTGGTTGCTCCTCGGGCGACAAAGCAAAATCTGCCGAAACCGACGAAAAACTGACCCTGCCCGTGGTGCAGCTTCGGCAACAACCAACAACCGTTCAGCGCGAGTATGTCAGTACGCTGGAGGCTGTTCAAAACGTCGAAATTCGCGCCCGTGTATCGGGCTTTATCGAAAAAATCTATGTCGATGAAGGCCAACCCGTTCGGCAGGGGCAGTTGTTGTTTACCCTGAGTGCGGCTGAATACCGAACCGAAGCCGACAAGGCCCGGGCCGCGCTGAGGAGTGCCGCAGCCAATGCCAAAACCGCCGACGTGGAAGTTGGACGGGTGAAGTTGCTGGTTGAAAAAAACATCATTTCTCCTTCAGAACTCGAATTGGCAAAAGCTAAACTCGACGCAGCCCACGCCCAGATTGACGATGCCCGCTCGGCTCAGGCACAGGCCGCACTTCGCCTGGCTCATGCCAGCATCCGCGCCCCGTTCAATGGCGTTATCAACCGAATTCCGCTCAAAATGGGCAGTTTGGTGGAGGAAGGGGCACTATTGACGAGCGTTTCGGATCTGAATGAAGTGTTTGCCTATTTCGATGTGTCGGAAAAAGAGTACCTAAGCTTTGTCAAAAGCAATCGGGATTTAGTTGGTAAAGGCGGGCAGGAAATCGAGATGTTGCTGGCCGACGAGTCGCCTTACCCACACAAAGGGCGCATCGAAACCATGGAAAGTGTGTTTGAGGAAGGCTCCGGCACCATTGCTTTCCGGGCGCGGTTTCCCAATCCCCAACGGCTTCTGAAACACGGCTCATCGGGCAAAATCCGGCTGGATCGGCAGGTGAGCAATGCCCTGCTGGTGCCGCAAAAGGCCGTTTTTGAGGTACAGGACAAAAACTATGTCTATGTGGTAGGCGCAGACAACAAGGTGAAGTCGCGCAGTTTTGTGCCGCAGGGCCGCGTGGGAGAAAACTACATTGTAGGGTCGGGCCTGAAACCCGGCGAGCGCGTTGTGTATGAAGGCATTCAGAACATCCGCGACGGAGCCGAGATTATTCCGCGAGCTTTGGCCACAACCCCAACAGAGGGAGAAAACTCCGGTATCGTGAAACCCGCCGTTGTTCGAAATTAACTACTCAACAAGAAACTTTCATGTTCGATTTATTCATCAAACGCCCCCTGTTGTCGGGGGTCATTTCGGTCGTTATTACGCTGTTGGGCGTGCTGGCCCTCACAGGTCTGCCCATCACGCAGTTCCCCGATATTGTGCCGCCTTCGGTTACGGTAACAACCAAATATACTGGGGCCAACGCCGAAGTCTGCACCAAAGCCGTGGCTACCCCGCTCGAACGCGCCATCAACGGCGTGCCGGGTATGGTTTATATGAACTCCGTATCGGGTAACGACGGTACTACCTTGATTCAGATTTTCTTTGAGGTCGGCACTGATCCCGATTTGGCGGCCATGAACGTGCAAAACCGCGTCACCGCCGTGTTAGACGAACTCCCCGAAGAAGTAATCAAAGCGGGGGTAATCACCGAAAAGGAAATTAACAGTATGTTGCTGTACCTTAACCTGGTCAGTGACGATCCGGATGTTGACGAGAAATTTATCTACAACTTCGCCGACATCAACGTACTGGCCGAACTCAAACGCATTGAGGGTGTGGGCTTTGCCGACATTATGGGGTCGCGGGAATACTCGATGCGGGTGTGGCTCAAACCCGACCGCATGAACGCCTACAACGTCTCGCCCGACGAAGTGATTGAGTCTATTCGCGCTCAGAACGTGGAAGCAGCCCCCGGCAAAGCGGGCGAAAGTGCCGACCGCGCTCCGCAGGTGTTGCAGTATGTGCTGCGCTATACGGGTAAGTTTTTCGAGCCAAAACAATACGAAAACATTGTTCTTCGGGCCAACCCCGACGGGTCGATTCTTCGGCTCAAAGATGTGGCCGGGGTTGAATTTGGTTCGCTGGATTATGATGTGCTATCCAAAACCGACGGTCGGCCGTCGGCGGCTATCATGCTCAAACAACGGCCCGGCTCCAACGCCCGCGACGTGATTCAGAACGTGAAAACCCGCATGGCCGAACTACAGGAAACGAGTTTTCCGCCTGGCATGACCTACAATTTTGCCTATGACGTATCCCGGTTTTTAGATGCCTCCATCGAAGAAGTGCTGCACACGCTGATCGAAGCGTTCATTCTGGTGTTTATTGTCGTGTTCATTTTTTTGCAGGACTGGCGTTCCACCCTCATTTGCGCCCTTGCCGTGCCGGTCTCGCTGATTGGGGCTTTTGCGTTCATGAGTATGCTCGGTTTTTCCATTAACCTGCTGACACTCTTTGCATTGGTGCTGGCCATCGGCATTGTGGTTGATAACGCCATTGTGGTGGTCGAAGCCGTTCATGCCAAGATGGAAACCGACCATTTGCCCCCCAAAGAGGCTACGTTTGCGGCCATGAAAGAGATTAGCGGGGCATTGATCGCCATCACGCTCGTGATGTCGGCGGTGTTTGTGCCAGTGGCCTTTCTGTCAGGGCCGGTCGGTATTTTCTACCGGCAATTCTCGCTTACGCTGGCCATTGCCATTGTTATTTCGGGGGTCAACGCTGTGACGCTCACGCCCGCGTTGTGCGCCCTGATGCTTCGTCCGCACAATCCCGACAAGGCAAACAAAGGGCTTTTGGGTCGTTTTTTCGGGGCTTTCAACCGGATCTTCGACCGATTTACGGGCCGGTATCAGAACTTACTCCGCCGGGTTGTGAGCCGGGGGGCCATTACGCTGGGTATGTTGGCCCTGTTCATCGGCGGCACTTGGGGCATCAGTTCACTGCTACCCAGCGGTTTCATTCCGACCGAAGATCAGGGCATGATTTACGTGAACGTGACGGCCCCCGTTGGTTCCACCGTGAAGCGTACCGAACTCGTGCTGGATCAGATTCAGCAGGTAGCCTCCAAAATGGAAGCCGTCGAAAACGTATCGACGCTGGCCGGGTTCAGTCTGATGACTGACGGGTCAGGCTCGTCTTACGGCATGGCGATGGTGAATCTCAAGGGCTGGGCCGACCGCGAACAGACTGTAGATGAGGTGATTGCCGATTTGCAGGCCAAAACCAAACACGTGCAGGGCGCGAGTATTCAGTTTTTCCCCCCGCCTACGGTGCCGGGCTTCGGCAATTCGAGCGGATTTGAACTTCGAATGCTGGACCGGACGGGTTCGGGTGATTTGCAACAGACAAAGGCCGTGACGACCGCTTTTATCGAAGCCCTCAAAAAACGCCCCGAAATCAGTGATGCGTTTACCAGTTTCGACCCCAGTTTTCCGCAGTATATGCTGCACGTCGATCAGGACAAGGCAGCCCAGAAAGGCGTGTCCATCGACAATGCGATGAGTACGCTGCAAACGCTGATGGGGAGTTTTTATGCCTCCAATTTTATCCGGTTTGGCCAGATGTATAAGGTCATGGTGCAGGCCTCGCCGGAATACCGCACCAAGCCGGAAGACGTACTGACGATGCGGGTGAAGAATGACAAGGGCGAAATGGTGCCGTATTCCAACTTCATCCGGCTCGAACGGGTGTACGGCCCGGAGCAATTAACGCGCTACAATATGTACACCTCGGCCCTCATCAACGGCGATGCCGCGCCGGGTTTCAGCAGTGGCGACGCGCTCCGAACGGTGCAGGAAGTGGCCGAAAAAGAACTGCCCCGTGGCTACTCGTTTGCCTGGTCGGGAATGTCGCGGGAAGAAGTGTTGTCGGGCGATCAGGCGATTTACATTTTTCTGCTTTGTCTGGTATTTGTCTATTTGCTGTTGGTGGCGCAGTATGAAAGTGTATTTCTGCCGTTGCCTGTATTACTTTCCTTGCCAGCCGGAATTTTCGGCTCGTTTCTGTGCCTGCAACTTGCTGGTTTACAGAACAATATTTACGCGCAGGTGGCACTGGTCATGCTCATTGGTTTGTTGGGAAAAAACGCCATTCTGATTGTGGAGTTTGCCAATCAGCGACAAAAAGAGGGCTTGCCCATTGTGGAGGCCGCCATCGAAGGGGCTGTGTCGCGGTTGCGCCCCATTCTGATGACCTCGTTTGCGTTCATTGCGGGCCTGATTCCGCTCTGTATTGCGTCGGGCGCGGGGGCATTGGGCAACCGATCTATCGGTACGGCCGCAGCCGGTGGGATGCTTATCGGCACTATTTTCGGGCTGGTACTGATACCGGGCTTATACGTGCTGTTTGCCAAAATCGCTCAACGTTTTGGCCCGAAACAAAAACCCGACGAGTTGACCGACCAAAACACTTTATCCACTAAAAACCATACCGAACGTGTTGTTCTTCAGGAAATATAAGGGCTATATCGCCCTGATTATTACGGGCTTATTACTTAGCCTAAGCGGTTGTAAAATCATGCATAACCCGGCCCCAGTGCCGGTTTTGTCCATGCCCGTTTCGTATGCCGACAGCCGGGAAACGGCCAATACCGACTCGGCCAGTATCGCCAATATGCCATACCGCGCCCTGTTTGCCGATCCCAACCTGACCGCCCTAATCGACACGGCCCTCGCCAGAAACCCCGACTTGCGGATTGCACTGCAACGCATCGAAATAGCCCGTGCCAACTATGTTATTCGGCAGGGAGCCTTGTTCCCAACCGTCGATGCGGTGGCAACGGCGGGTGTGGATCGGTTTGGCCGTTACACGCTCAACGGCGTGGGTAATTTCGACACCAACCTGTCGGACAACGTGCGGGGACCAAGCCGGATTCCCAACCCTACGCCCGACTTGTTTCTTGGGTTTCGGGCCTCGTGGGAAGCCGACATCTGGGGCAAACTCCGCAACCGGCGCAGGGCCGCGTTCACCCGCGTACTGGCTTCAGAGGAAGGGCGTAACGTGGTGATTACGAGCCTGATTGCCGACATTGCCCGGCTCTATTTCACCCTGCTGGCCCTGGACGGTGAACTGGAAATCATCAGCAATAACATCGAGTTGCAACAACAGGCGGTCGAGTTGGTTATGATTCAGAAGGCCGCCGGACGGGTTACGGAACTGGCCGTGCAGCAGTTTCGGGCGCAGTTGCTCAACACCCGCAGTTTGGAAGGGGGCGTTCGGCAACAAATCATTGAGGCTGAAAATCAGTTAAATAGCTTGCTGGGGCGTTACCCGCACCCCATTGCGCGGGGGCAATCCATTCGCGACCAACAACTGCCCGCGTCGGTGGTCGCGGGTATTCCGGCGCAGTTGGTTCGTCGGCGACCCGACATCCGGCAGGCCGAGCGCGAGTTGGAAGCGGCCAATGTCGATGTAGCCGTGGCACAGGCTGATTTTTTGCCCTCGCTAAACCTGACTCCGTATGCCGGGGTGAACGCCTTCCGGCCAGAAGTGCTGCTCAATCCGGCTTCCATTGCCGCCGGGGTGGTGGGTGGTTTGGTGGCACCGGTGTTCAATCGTCGGCTGCTCAAAGGTAATTTGCTGATCTCACAGGCACAGAGCCGAGAAGCGTATTATGGGTATCAGCGGGCCATTCTGACGGGTGTTTCTGAGGTGGTCAGCAGCTTGCGGGGGCTGGAAAATTACCGTACTGTGGCTGATATTCAAACGCAGGAAGTGGCGGTTCTCCGGCAAGCCGCCGACATTTCCGACGAATTATTCGGCACCGGCTATGCCACTTATTTAGAAGTCATTACGGCGCAACGCTCGGTGCTGGAAGCCGAATTATCACTGATTAATACCAAACGAACGCAGTTTCTGTCATTAGTCGATTTATACCGGGCATTGGGAGGTGGCTGGGAATGAGCAGACGGGATTATTCCCAAAAACACATAAATCAGTTCAAATGGAAATCCTGATTATCATTGCGTTAACGCTGCTCAACGGTGTTTTTGCCATGTCTGAAATCGCCGTTGTCTCGGCCCGAAAAGCCCGGCTCGAAGGCTTGGCCAAACGGGGCAGCGCGTCGGCCCGGCGTGCTTTTGAACTGGCCGAATCGCCCAACCGATTTCTGTCAACCGTGCAAATCGGGATTACGCTTATTGGTATTTTACTGGGTATTTTCAGTGGCGAAACGCTAACCGATGACGTACAAATCTGGCTGGAAAGCGTCCCGTTTCTGCAATCGGTGGCCCGTCCGCTGGCGGTGGGGAGCGTGTTGTTGTTCATCACGTTTCTGTCGCTGGTGCTGGGCGAACTGGTGCCCAAACGCATTGGCCTTAACAAACCCGAAGCGATTGCTCAACTCGTGGCCCGGCCCATGAGTATTCTCTCGCAGGTGGTGGGGCCGTTTGTGTGGCTGCTAACCATTACGACCGAAGCGTTATTGAAACTGTTCGGTATTCGCCCTTCGACAGACAGTAATGTTACGGAAGAAGAAATCAAGGCCATTATTCAGGAAGGCACCGAAGGGGGCGAAGTGCAGGCGGTGGAACAGGAATTGGTGGATCGGGTGTTTCGGCTCGGCGACCGGTCCGTGCGGTCGCTGATGACTCACCGGAGCGAGGTGGTCTGGTTAGATGCGTCGCTTTCGGCAGAACACGTACGCAAACGTATTGGGGGCGACCTCCACCGCGTCTATCCCGTTTGCGAAGGGAATTTAGACAAACCACTGGGCATTGTCCGGCTCACCGACGTGGTAGACGATTTGCTCAACGGGCAGTCGTTCGATTTGCGGTCGTATATCCAACCCGCGCTTTACTTGCCCGAGAACAATGCGGCCTACCGGGCCTTCGAGCGGTTTCAGTCGTCGCATAATCATTTTGGCATCGTTACCGACGAATATGGCGGGGTGCAGGGGATTTTGTCGCTCGACGATATTGTGATGGCGTTGGTGGGCGAAGTGACTGTTTCGTCGGAAACCGAGGGCGATGTACGACCTCAATCTGATGGCACCTATCTCGTTGATGGTCAGTATAGTTATCCTGATTTTCTGAATTATTTTAACCGTGAAAACCTGCTTGATCAGGACGAGCGGTTCCATACAGTGGCCGGTTTGGTGCTCGAACACTTAGGCCATATTCCAAAACCCGCCGAAACGGTTCATTGGCGCGGTTTTGTGCTAATCATTGAGCAGATGGACGGAGTACGAATCAAGCAGGTACGGGTTCATATCTCTCATTAAGAACGGATTATGACTGAGAGAACCACTTCCGATCTACGGGTGATCCAATTTCGAGAATTACTCAAAGATGCGCCCGTGGATCAACTGACGGTGAACGACGAGCCATCGGTGATGCTGCGGGCGCATGAAAACACCTGGACGGAAGTCGTTGTTCAGTGTTTGGTGGAGCCACGAGAATCGGGATGGGTTGGCAACAATGTGTTTTCCAACGTGATGCTGGCAATGCGGCAAGAGCCGGAGCGAGTTCTATTTCCTAAAAGCAATCTTCGTTAACAAGACATTATTATGCTATGAATCAACCTCAACACCGCTCTGACAAACCCGATTTCGTTCGGCGTGTGAGTATTGCCGTTGGCCTGACGCTCTTCTTTGTGTTGCTTGTCTGGCTGCTGGGAGCTTCATTCGATGTGTTGTTGTTGCTGTTGTCGGCCATTTTGGTAGCCCTGCCGTTGCGGGCGGGAGCCGTCTGGCTGAGTCGTAAAACGCGCTGGCCCGAAGGTGTTTCGCTCGCTGTTGTGGGCATAACGGTGGTGGGTGTGCTGGTGGGCGTGGGTATGCTCGTTGCACCGGCTGTTTCCGAACAAGCTGACCAACTACAACAGGAGTTGCCCAAAGTGATTCAAAACGCTAAGCAACAACTGAGTCAAAGTTCGCTGGGTCGGCAGTTGGTAAGGCAGATTCCTGAATCTCCCAAGCAAATGCTCGAGAAAGGGGGTGGCAGCAGCAAAATGGCGACTCAGGCGTTTGGTGTTCTCTCAACCACCTTTGGCGCATTGGCCGATGTTTATATTGTGTTTTTTCTGGCTCTGTTTCTGGCCGCTCAACCCAAACTTTATACGGAGGGAATTGTGAGCCTGATTCCTCCGGCGGCCCGGCAGCGGACGCGGCATATTCTGGACAAACTCAACGAGTCGTTGTTAAGCTGGTTAGGCGGAACCCTGTTGTCTATGATTATTGTCGGGGTGTTGAGTGGGCTGGGTTTGTGGCTATTGGGTGTTCGGCTGGCGGGTATTTTGGCTTTGTTTGCGGCCCTGATTACGTTTATTCCGAACCTCGGCCCGGTGCTGGCTCTGGTTCCGGCTCTCTTGTTTGCCCTGCTGGATGGTCCCCAACAGGCTCTGTACGTATTTATCTTGTATTTTGTTATTCAGGCGGTAGAGAGCAACGTCGTTACGCCACTCATTCAAAAACGGATGAACGACATTCCGCCCGCCCTGCTGCTGCTGGTTCAGATTGTTGTAGGAGCCTTTGCCGGAACACTGGGGTTAGTGATGGCAGCTCCCCTGCTGGTGATCGGGATGGTATTGGTAAAAATGATCTATCAGGAGGATATTTTGGGGGATGACCCTGCAAACGGGTAGTCCATCCAATCATTGACCAATTGAAAGATGCCGACAATCCTGATTATCGAAGACGACCGGCGCATCGCCCAGAATATCAGCCGCAGTTTGCGCGAGGAAGGCTACACCACCGAAGTCGCTTACGAAGGCTACGCCGGTCGGCAGTTGGCCCTGACCCAATCCATCGACTTGTTGATTCTGGACATTAACCTGCCGGGTCTGAACGGTTACGAAGTCTGCCGCAGCGTCCGGGCCGAAAAGCCCACCCTGCCTATTATCATGCTGACTGCTCTGGGCGAAGTGGAAGACAAACTGGAAGGGCTTGAACTGGGTGCCGACGATTATATTGTTAAGCCCTTTGATTTGAGGGAGTTGAGCGCCAGGATAGGCGTATGGATGCGTCGGTCGAATCAGTATCAGACCTCCCGCGACGACATTCTGGAGATCGCTGATTTAGTGGTAAACACAGCCGCCAAAACCGTTAGCCGCCACGACATACCTATTGATTTAACCGCCCGCGAGTTTACACTGCTGGAATATCTGCTCCGTAACCGGGGGCGCGTTATGTCGAAAATGGATTTGAGCGAACAGGTATGGGGCCTGAATTTCGACTCCGGCACCAACGTTGTGGAGGTATATATCAATTACTTACGCCGAAAAATTGACCGTGATTTCACACCCAAACTGATTCACACCCGACCCGGTTTGGGGTACGTGATTCGGGAAGACTAACCAACCATGACCATACGCAACCGGATTGCGCTTCAGTTTTCGCTGATCGTGGCGGGTATTCTCATCGCCTTCTCGTTCATTATTTATAGTCGGGCGGAAGGATATCGTCGGGCGGAATTTTATGAACGGCTCGAACAGCGGGCACGGACAACGGTGCGGTTTCTGACCCAGGTGAAAGAAGTGGACCAGCAGTTGTTGGGCATTATCGACCGTAAAACGCTGGTGACGCTCTATGATCAGAAAGTGCTGGTCTACGACAAAAACAATCAGTTACTCTACGCCAGCATCGACGACGATTCGCTACTGGTGCCAGTTTCGCTACTGATGCAGATTCGACAACAGGGCATTTTTCAAACCGAGGTTGGCGGGCAAGACGTATTTGGGCTATATGAGAAAAACGGGGGTGCTCCCCTGACGGTGGTGGCCTCAGCCTACGACCGATCTGGCAAAAATGAACTGCGCAACCTGCGGCAGACGCTCGGCTGGGGCTTGTTAGTTGGTATTGGCCTGACCATTGGGTTAGGCATTCTGTTTGCCGGTCAATCATTACGGCCCATCAGTCGCATCAACCGGCAAGTGAAAACCATTAATGCCCGGAACCTGCAACAGCGGCTCGACGAAGGCAATCAACACGACGAAGTGGCTCAATTAGCCATGAATTTCAATCAGATGCTAGCCCGGATTCAGCAGTCGTTCGAGCAGCAACGCACCTTCATTTCGCACGCATCGCACGAACTCCGCACGCCTTTGGCCGCCCTCAAATCGGAGCTGCAACTCAGTTTGCGACGGCCCCTGTCAACCACCCAGTACCAGCAGATCCTGCACAACCTGACCGCCGACAATGACCGGATTATCAACCTGACCAACAGCCTGTTGCTACTGGCTCGAACGCTCGACGCACCCCACAATCAGCCATTTGTACCAGTGTTACTTGACGACCTGGTGTTCACGGCCCGCGACGAGTTGATTAGTGCGCGCCCTGATTGCCGGATCGAAGTGCATTTTTCCGACCATTCTGATGCTCACCCGCAAGTGCTGGGCGATGAGTTGCTGCTTCGACGGCTGCTGCTCAACCTGATCGACAATGCCTGCAAGTACAGTAGTGACCACCGCGCTCTGGTTCGCCTGGCCACGAACCAACATACTTGTCGGGTGAGCGTAACGGACGCGGGCATTGGTATTGAGTCAGATCAGTTACCCCACATTTTTGAGCCTTTTTTCCGGGCCGACAATGCCCGCGCTCACGATGGCTTTGGACTGGGACTGTCTATTTGTCAGCGCATTGCCGAAGTGCATCGGGGCTATATCGAGGTCACGAGTGAACCCGGCAAAGGCAGCACGTTCATGGTTGTGTTCCCCTCAGAACCCTGATTTTCAATTCTAATTTTTTTCTAAGGTTGCTGTAAGCCCCCCCTAATTGGGCCACTATACCTTTGTCGGGTCATTAACAAATTGATTCTGGGATGGAAGAAATAATAGGTTCGCTGGATTTGCTCAACAGCCTGGTGTTATTGAGCGTAGTTTTGTTTGGGAGTGCTTTCTGGCAGGCTAACGACCGTATGCAGCAAGAAAACCAGTTTTTTTTGCCCCTGATTGAGCCGATTTACTCGTGGCGTACAGATACGCTGCTGTTGACGTATCTGATTTTGCTGGCTTTGCTCATTGGTCTTACAGCCCTTATTGCCCATACGCTGATAGCTGATTACACGTTTTGGCTTGGCTTTGGATTTACGGTAGCAGGTCAACAAACGGCTGTAGGTCGGCGAATTGGCAGTAAATTGACACGATTAATAGAATCATCTTTTAAGTTAAATCATCAAGGCTGAAGCTCATAAAAAGACTATAACTATCTCATATACAACAATCTATTCATGCTGCTTGATAGATCGATCCCACTGCTTTTTTATATTCGGGAAATTCGCCGGGAAGCCCTGCTTGTCTTTCTGTTTGCCAATCTCGTAGTGGTCATCAAGCTGTATTTCAGCTTGTGGTTTCTGACAATTCCCATCGCTATTCCGTCTCTTCTGGGCACCTGTATCTCTTTATTACTGGCGTTTCGTACCAATCAATCGTATGAACGCTGGTGGGAAGCCCGCATTGCCTGGGGAGCTATTGTCAACGATAGCCGCAGTCTGATCCGGCAATTACAAATGTTTTTGCCCGCCGGACCCGATCGGGAAACAACCCTCCGGTCGTTTGTGCAACGACACTGTGCCTGGGCTTTCGTATTAGGGGATTCATTGCGGGGTCAGGATGTGAGTGAGCATCTGCATGAATTTCTTCCCGCAGCCAACGCTCGCTATATATTGACCTTTGATAATAAACCCAATGCACTGCTGTTGAGTCATGGCATGGCTGTTCGCCAACTGTATGAAAGGGGACAGTTAACCGATTTTCAGATGTCACACCTCAGCACCACACTGAACAGCCTGACCGATTCAATGGGTCGGTGCGAGCGAATAAAGAACACCGTTTTTCCGCGCACCTACACCTTCAACCTACAGGTGTTTATTTTCATGTTTGCAGCCATTCTGCCGTTCTGTTTCGACGCTGATGTGTATTTTCTGGATGTGCCCCTGGTTACCCTGATTGCATCGGCCTTTCTGCTGATCGACAAAAGTGCTATTCAATTGCAGGACCCTTTTGAGGATAAACCTACCGATACGCCCATGACCACGATTGCCCGTACCATAGAAATTAACCTCAAAACCATGACCAGCTACGATATTGTACCCGAAAAATTGGCCGCCGAGGAATATTATGCGATGTAGAACGACTGCTCCTGATGAACAAAGCGGTTGCTGATACGTGCGACGCTCATGTTTTATTCTAAGTCACCACGTTTACAATCCGTTTTGGTACCACAACCACCTTTTTGGGCGTTTTGCCTTCGAGCCATTTCTGCACGGTTTCGTCGGCCAGCACTTCCTGTTCGATCTCGTTGGCAGCCCGGTCAATGGCGAAATTGATAGTGGTGCGAACCTTGCCATTGATCTGAATCGGGTATTCAAACGAAGCCTCGACCAAATGCGCGGGGTTGAAAACCGGGTAACTCGCCCGCGACACGCTGCCCGGTTCGTTGCCCAACGCGGCCCATAATTCCTCGCAAACGTGCGGGGCATAGGGCGACAGCAACAACACCAAATCCTGCAAAATGGCCCGCTTATGGCAATCCAGCGTGATCAACTCGTTGACACACATCATGAACGCCGACACCGAGGTGTTGAACGAAAAATTGGCAATGTCTTCCTGCGCCTTTTTGATGGTCTTGTGCAGCACTTTCAACTCAGCGGGTGTAGGTTGCTGGTCCGTCACAATCCATTGACTTTCTCCCGCTGCGTTGTCTTTGTAGAACAGCCGCCAGAACTTCCGAATGAAGCGGAACGTCCCGTCGATGCCGTTGGTGTTCCAGGGTTTGGCCTGCTCCAAGGGGCCGAGGAACATTTCGTACAGGCGCAACACGTCAGCCCCGTACTTCTCCACCATCACGTTGGGGTTCACCACGTTGAACTTCGACTTGGACATTTTCTCGACTTCGGCCCCGCAGATGTAACGACCGTTGGGTTCTTTAATGAATTCAGCACCGTCTGTTAAATCTGGACGCAATCGTTGAAACGCTTCAGTATCAAGTTCATCGTTCTCTACAATGTTTACGTCAACATGTAAGGGTGTTCCATAAGAATATGTAGCCAAACCACTCTTAGTTGGGTGAAGATGTCTAATCCTCTCAGGTAAAGAATCAATATTTTCAAGATAATAATTTAGTTCTTCAGGACTAGGAGCGTATCTCCCCTCAACATAATCTTTTACCGTTTTAGAGATAAAAATAAGTGGTAGATCTTGGTACGACAGTACTTCATCTGGTCTGACATTACCAATGTCAGTAATATCAATATTAAAATGTAGGCGATACACAAAATTGCTCCGTCCCTGAATCATCCCCTGATTAATCAGCTTTTTAAACGGCTCATCTTGTGGCACATAGCCCCGGTCGAACAGGAACTTGTTCCAGAAACGGCTGTAGAGCAGGTGGCCGGTGGCGTGTTCGGTGCCGCCGATGTACAGGTCAACGTTTTGCCAGTAATTAATGGCTTCCGGGCTGGCAAACTGGTTCGGGTTCTGCGGGTCCATATACCGATACCAGTAAAACGACGACCCCGCCCAACCCGGCATGGTGCTTAACTCGTAGTCATATCGGGAGCCGTCGCTCGCTCCTTTATATTTCCAATCCTCAGCTCTTCCCAGCGGTGGTTCGCCGGTTTCAGTGGGCAGGTATTTGTCCACAACGGGCAATTCGAGTGGCAGGTCGCTTTCGTCGATGAGGTACGGTAATCCCTCCTTAAAGTAAACCGGCACGGGTTCACCCCAGTAGCGTTGGCGGCTGAACACCGCGTCGCGCATTCGGAAGTTGATTTTGCCCTTGCCCAAGCCCCGTTCTTCCAGCCAGGTAATCAAGGTTGCCGTGGCTTCTTTGTAAGTCATTCCGTTGATAATGCCGGAGTTGATATACTGACCTTCTTTGGTATTATCAGCTTGATTATCAACATCCTTTTGCGCGTCGAGAATCGGGATAATGGGCAGGTTGAAGTGTTTGGCGAATCCATAATCGCGTTGGTCGCCGGAGGGGACGGCCATCACCGCGCCAGTGCCGTAGCCCGCCAACACATAGTCGGCCAGGAAGATGGGCACCTTCTCGTTGTTCAGTGGATTCAGGCAATAGCTACCCGTGAACACCCCCGAAACCACTTTCACATCGGCCATGCGGTCGCGCTCTGAGCGGAGTTTGGCCGCCTGAATATAAGCCTCCACCGCTTCGCGTTGCTCGTTGGTGGTCAGGCCAGGAACCAGTTCATGCTCAGGAGCCAACACCATAAACGTCACCCCATAAATGGTATCGACGCGGGTTGTGAAAACTTCGATTGCTCCGCCGTTCGGGGGGGCTATTGGAAACTTCACACTCGCACCCACCGATTTGCCGATCCAGTTACGTTGTTGTTCTTTGAGCGATTCTGTCCAGTCGATGCTGTCTAAGCCCGTCAGCAGCCGGTCGGCGTAGGCCGTGATTCGCATCATCCATTGGCGCATCAGTTTTTGCTCCACCGGGTAGCCGCCCCGCTCCGACACGCCATCTTTTACCTCGTCGTTAGCCAAAACCGTACCCAGAGCCGGGCACCAGTTCACAACTGCATTGGCCACGTAGGTAAGGCGGTATTTCAGCGACAGTTCATACGACTCAGTCTTCGACAGGGCGTTCCATTCGGCAGCCGTAAACTGTGGCACATCTTCATCACAAACAGCGTTGACATCAGTGGTGCCGTTGGTTGCGAACTTGCGATATAGCGTCTCAATGGGTTCGGCGCGGTTGGTATCTTTGTTATACCACGACCGAAACAGCTCCATGAAAATCCACTGTGTCCACTTGTAATAATTGGGGTCGGAGGTGCGGACTTCGCGGCTCCAATCGTAGCTAAACCCAATTTGTTTGAGCTGTTCAATATAGGTGGCAATGTTAGCCTCGGTCGTAATGGCCGGGTGTTGCCCTGTCTGAATGGCATACTGCTCGGCGGGTAAGCCAAAGGAATCGAACCCCATTGGGTGCAACACATTGAACCCCATCAACCGCTTGTAGCGTGATACAATATCGGAGGCAATATAGCCCAGTGGATGGCCTACGTGCAGACCCGCACCCGAGGGATACGGGAACATATCAAGCACATAATACTTGGGTTTTTCAGAGTGATTCTCAGTACGGTAGGTCTGGTTTTCGTCCCAGAATTTGCGCCATTTTTGCTCAGTCTCGCGGTGGTTGTAATCGGCCATAGTGTAATGTATAGTGTATAATGAGTAGTGGTTGCTCATTATTCATTAATCCGGTTTGGGTTGCAAAAATAGCCGTTTCGGAGGACATTTGCCCGCTTGGTTAGGAGATGTCATCTTGTTTAGAAAGATGACATCTCCCCATTTACTCCTGATCTCCATGAACCCCCGCCATAACTCCTCCCGTTTACTGCTCCCTATGTTGCTGATCTGTATCGTCGGCGGATTGGCCATTTGGTTAGTCGAAGATTTCACCAGCCCCCTTTCCGATGGGGGCGACACCGACTTCTACGAGTATGTCGGCTACTTTTTTGCTCACAACCTCACCCTTTGGCCATTTCCCCACCTCGACCTGATTCATGACCAAACCTTCTATCCATACGGGGCTAACCACACGCTTTTAGACTGGGGTTGGGAGCGCGATTATTGGTATGCGATCTGTTACTGGCTTTTTGGGAAGGGCGAGCCGGGGCCATATCTTCAGTATTACTACGTGTATAGCCTGCTTGTTTCGGCCCTCGGCACGTTTTGGCTTCTCCGAACGCCTTTTGGCAACGCCAAAGCATTTGTGGCCGGGCTGATTGTTTCGGTCTTCAATTTTTATTGTCTCTGGAAGTTTCCGGTTCACCTCAACATCAGCGTTGTCCACTGGACAACTCTCTGCATCGTTGCTACGTATCTGATTCTTTATCAGTTGGTTACGACTAAATCCCAGCTTCCGTCGCCTACCCTTTGGCTGATCTGGATTTGGCTCCACATACAGGTTTTGAGCCAGGAATTGGGTTATGTGGCGGGTTTTGCGCTGACGTTCACGACTATTTGCTTACCATTTATTGGGTGGCGGGTGTGGACGGGCCGACGGTTCGGCTGGGGGGTTGGAGCATGGGGCGTAGGGCGTGGAGGGTGGCGGGTTTGGGGGTTGGGTATTCTTATTCTAATCAGCCTATGGCTTTACCTGCCATTGACGCTGCAAATTTTTGTGGGAGCGCAAACCTACGCCGATGCCCCGCTGGAAATGAAACCGGTTTGGTCGCACCCGCTGCGCTTGCTGATCCCGTATTTACCGGGTCTCGATGAGTTCGCAGCTCATTACCAGACTACGTTCCGCGACTCATTTGAAAGCTATGGGCAGGGCAGTCCGGGGCTTTATTTAGTGATTTTAGGACTGGTTGGATTCTGGACAATCCGCAGACAACCAGCACTTTGGACACCAATTGGGTTAATGTTAAGCTTGTGCCTCTTGTATCATCCGGTGTTGTTGCCCACACTCAAACTGTTTCCTTGGTTTTCGTTTAACCGGCACGGCGGGCGGGCTTCCCTGGTCTATCCTGTTCTGTTTATGTTGCTGGCTTTATCGGTGCCGTGGCCCAAAAAACGGGTGGCTAGAGTTGCGTTGGGAGCGTTGGTGGTATTGATGGTAATGGAGTGGGGATGGGGTTTCCGGTATCCGGTATATTACAGCCCCAAACCCGTTTCGGCTTCGCTGCTGGCCTACATGAAAACCGTTCGCGACACGCCCGGCGAGGCCGTGCTGGACTTCCCGTTTTGCACCATTGGGGCCGATGGAGTAGGAATGGAGGAAGGTCTTTGCCCCTATTATTTACAACAGAATGCTGTGTTTACCTTCAAACGATTTCACCAGAAAAAGGTCGTTGGGCAATACTGGGGTCGTTTACATCCCAAACATATTCAGCCGTTTATGGACCACGACTGGCCCCGTCTGCTTCAGCCCGGCCACGTGTTCACCCCCGCCGACTGGGAGTTTCTGGATCGGTTCCTGCGCCAAAACAGGTTTGCGGGCATCAACCTCTTCCCCGATTTGCTCACCCCCGCACAGCAAGAGTCTTTCTATTCTCACTTTGGAAAGCCCGTTGCCCAAAGCCATTTGCCAATGGCCGGGAGAGTTGAATTTTTGCGGGTGCGATAAGTATATAATCAGTTTTTCGATCAAATCAGCCCAAAATTTTGTTATTGTTTGATCGTGTATTAAACCGATAGATTCGGATTTTGTCTAATCTGTTGGTTATCCATTAAAACGAAACAACGTTATGAAACGCAATTCCTTTATAGCCGCTGGCTTATTGTCTATTCTGTTGACAGCCAGTTTATTTGCCCAAACATCAACCACGGCAACCAGCCCCCTTGTGGCCCCTGTGCAGCAGAGTACAACCAAACTGAAAGCCCTTCAGGCAACTGGCGACCCCGATTTCGACTATGTGTTCCGAATGCGCCTGTTGGGACAGGGAGCCGTTGATATGGCTAAAGTTGCTGCAGCTCAAGCTACTGATTCGGCTGTGAAGCAAAAAGCACAGTCGTTCGTAGATACAAAAACGAAAGAATTGGCTGAATTGGAAGCCATGCAACGTCAAATGAGGCCAACACGCCCCAATCAGGCCTATACACAACAACAAAGTCAGCAAGTGCAGGCGATGGTGCTGAAGATGCAACCTGACGGTGTTCCAGCCAAAATGACCGGCAAGATCGACGACGACTTCACCGCTCTGATGACTGAGTACACCCGTGATGTCAGCGACTTCTCGAAGGCATACCTAACCTACGGCAACAATGCCTCAGTGAAGGCCATTGCCCAGAAAATGGTGGCGCAATAAACAGTGAACAGCCAACAGTGAGCAGCCAACAATTTGCTGGTGCATCAACATCGTGCGTCAGCAAACTGTTGGCTGCTCGCTGTTCACTACTCAAAACTCCTGCCCGATACTGAAATAAATTCCCTGCTTACCTTGCCCGTTGACGGTGGCACTGAACCGCCCAACGAGGTTGTAGAACGTTACCACGTCTAAACCCACCCCTGTTCCGAGCAACAGGCGGTTGGCAAGTCGGCTCTCGAACTGCTGGGCAATCGAACTTTGCACGTAGCCCGCATCGGCAAAACCCGTCAGGTAAACCGCAATCGGGAAAGTATTGAACTGCTTCACCTTTAGCCAACTGAGTTGCTTTACGGTGTTGAAAAGTTGGTAGCGCAGGGTGTTCTTCCAGAGGCCAAAGTGCTGGCCATCAATAATATACAGCTCATAGCCCCGCACCACTTCCTGATTATAGCCTAAACCCCGCAGGTCGTTGTAGGGTTGTTGACGGGGCAAAATTACCTGCCCGCGAACCCCGGAACTGGCGAACCACCGCCCTTTGGGTTGTTTGCTCAAGGCCCAAAAACGGGCTGCCGAAGCCACTAATTCTACCTGATTCAGATCATCTTGCGGGAGCAAACCATACCAGATGGCATCGCCCGTAATGAATGTTCCCCGCAGCGGATAGGCCACATTGTCGCGCCGGTCGTAGCGGTAGCCGTAGCTCAGTTGCAGGTACTGCTGACGAGTGCGACCATCTAAGTAATAGGTTGGGTTGAGCCGGGCAACGGTGTCGGCAATCTGGTTGCGAACATAGCGCAGCCCCAGGCTCTGAAACTGGTAAAAACCATCTCGGCGGGTCAGTGCAGCACCCACAAAAACCCGCTTCCGCAACAACTCCTCCGCCCGCAGAAACACTAATTTGTCCAACTGCGACCGATAGGCAAGCTCTTTGTTTGTCTGATACGAAACATCGAACCGCAGACCAATCCGTTGCGCCCGGTCGATATAGGGGCGTTGGTAGGAAACCAAAAAGCGGTTCAAAAACCCAAACTCCGTGACCCCAACCAGCCGGTCGTTGTTGCCCGACACGTTTCGGTAATCCAACCGCGCCCCGTAGATTACACGGCGTAAACTTCGGCCCCGGTCATACCACCATTCGTTGAAATTCCGATCAGCCAAATCAAATACAGGATAGGCCAACACGTACCAGCGTTCTTTCATCACCACATCAACGTCAACGGGCGTTGGGCCAGCGTTTACTGACAACGAATCAGCCGTTTTTCGAGCCGAAACACTAACCGTAATGAACAGGTTGGTGTTGTTGAGTTTTCGTTGATCCCAGGCCAGTTTGCCGGGCAGATCGGCCACCCGGATCGTGTCGCCGGGGTGGATTTCCAGTTCGCGCAAGACAATCCGGTCACGGGTGCGAACGTTGCCTGCCAGATTTACCTTCCGAATGATAACGGTTGAATCGGAAGCAGACATTTGGCCGAACACCAGTGCCGACCTTACTAAAAGAAGCGAAAAACAAAGGGAAACGAACCAAACGCGCATGTTGAGGAGTGAAGTCGCCCAAAGATACGTTCTTCTCGAAAAATCTACCTGTGGGGATACCGTTCCTACGTTCGTGTTTCGTATCATTGTCTTATTTTCCTGTGATATAATCCAATGACACAAAAACCTAACCTGAGCTTTTGGCAAATCTGGAACATGAGTTTCGGCTTTCTGGGTATCCAATATGGCTTTGGCCTTCAACAAGCCAACATGAGTCCAATATACCGCTATCTGGGTGCCGACGAAGCTTCTATTCCGGGCCTTTGGTTGGCCGGGCCACTAACGGGTCTGCTACTTCAGCCAATTATTGGGGCCATTTCAGATAAGAGCTGGTCGCCCACCTGGGGACGACGGAAGCCGTTTATCCTGGCCGGAGCTTTGCTGGGTAGTGTCGCTATGATTATGATGCCCAATTCGTCGTATGTCTGGATGGCAGCGGGGTTGATGTGGATGCTCGACGCAGGCCTGAACTCGGCAATGGAGCCTTTCCGGGCTTTTGTGGGCGATATGCTCAACGAAAAACAGCGGCCAATGGGCTTTGCCGTGCAGTCGTTTTTGGTAGGGTTCGGGCAAACCTTAGCCAACCTGATGCCCTATATTTTGCCGCTTCTAGGGATTTCTATGGTGCTGTCCGACGGGCAGTCGGCCAATGGTATTCCCAACTCAGTGCGTTACCCATTCTATATTGGTGCGGCCGCTATTCTGATCTCGGTGATCTGGACAATTCGAACCACGAAAGAATATCCCCCCGTTGACGACAACTATAAAAAGGCCCATGTATTTACTGCCGAAGAAAAAAAGTCGATCTCGTTCTGGCATCTGGCTTTGTCTGCCGGTGCTGGCCTTATGGCTTTCTTTTTTGCGTTTCGGGTGGGGGGTGTTTCGGCGGGTTTGTTGTGGGGTGGGGGCATTTTAGCAGGTAGCTATCTGTTCCTGATGTTGCCGGTTTTCAAAGAGATTTTAGCTTCACTCTCGGCTATGCCCACCGTGATGAAACAGCTTTGGTGGGTAAAATTCTTCACGTGGTATGGGCTGCCGCTGATGTGGCAATACCTGTCATTGGCAACGGCAAAATATGCGTTTAACGCCCCCGACGCGGTGTCGAACAAAATAGGTTTTGAGGAGGGTACCAAGTGGGGCGGGCTTTGTTTTGCCATGTTCAGCATCTCCTGCGCCCTTATTTCGATCTTTATTCCCCGCATTGCCAAAGCCATCGGCAGTGCCCGCGCCACCCATGCTCTGTTCCTCACCATTGGGGCCATGGGCTTCTTCCTGACGCTTACCTCCAACGATAAAATGATTTATCTTGTCGGTATGTCCATCATTGGCCTGGCCTGGGGTTCCATCATGTCGATGCCGTATCTGATGCTGGCGAGTGCGGTTCCCAAAGAACGCATGGGCGTTTACATGGGAATTTTCAACGGCTTCATCTGTGTGCCGCAGTTCATTGGCATGATCACCGTACCGCTCTATTATAAATCGCTGCTGGGCGATGATCCACGCAATGCTCTCGTAACCGCTGGTGTTTGCCTGCTTCTTGCGGCTGCTTCGTGTTTCCTGGTAAGCACGCCAAAAACAACTGAAACCCCCATGATGCCAGTCGGCGCGGGCGGGCATTAAACTATGACTTACCAAATTCTCGCCGTGGGCGAACTCCTTGCTGACCTGATCGGGCAGGAAATCACGACTAATTTAGCTGATACGACCACGTTTGAACGCTTTCAGGGCGGGTCGCCGGCGAATATGGCTGCGAACATGGCCCGATTGGGTAATCAGGCGGCCATTGTCTCCTGCGTTGGCTCCGACAATGTGGGCACCTATCTGATTGAGCAGGTGGCCATCGCCGGAGTCGATACCGAACACATTGCCCGCTCTGTTCACGAGCCAACCAGCATTGTGTTGGTCTCGCGAACCAAAGGCACCCCCGATTTCATCGCCTACCGACAAGCCGACCGGCAACTGATGCCCTACCACCTGCCCGACACGCTGCTGAGTCAGACCCGGATTTTCCATACGACCTGCTTTGCGTTGAGTCAGGAACCGGCCCAAAGCACGATTGTCGATGCGGCCCAACGGGCAAACAGGGTGGGGTGTCAGGTCAGCATTGATTGCAATTATGCCCCCAGCATCTGGCCCGACCGCGATCAGGCGTGGCAGGTGCTGAAAGCCTATTGTTCGGGGGGCGCGTTGGTGAAACTGAGCGAAGATGATGCAGCCCGGCTCTATGGCGAACCCCAAACGGCCGACACCATTATTCACGATTTCCATGCAATGGGAGCCACCCTCGTTTGCCTCACGCTCGGAGCCGAGGGCAGTATTGTGTCCTCCAACAGCGGCACCGACCGGGTGCAATTGCCGGGCCGAAAAATTGAGGTGATCGACGTGACCGGCGCGGGCGATGCCTACTGGGCAGGCTTTCTCACGGCTTGGCTTCAGAACCGAACTCCCGCCCAGTGTGCCGATGCAGGAGCCGACATTGCGGCCCTAAAACTGACCACCAAAGGGCCGCTCCCGAACGGAATTCGGATCGGATAAATGGGTGTATTCGAGTAGTGACCTACGAACCGTATTCAGACAGGTGGTTTGTCTGTTTTCGGAAGGTAAACGGCGTTTGATTTAGTTGTTTTTTGAATGCCTGGATGAAATGTGAAACGTTTTCAAACCCAACCTGAAAGCAAATCTGCGTGACGGATTCGTTACCTTTAGTCAATAATTCGCAGGCATATTGAATGCGAAGATCAGTGATGTATTGCGTGAGTGTTTTGCCGGTTTGCGTTTTGAAATACCGGCAAAACGCGGCCTCGTTCATGCAGGCCAGTTCAGATACGGTTTGCAGCGAAACAGGCTCAGCAAAATGACCAATCAGGTAAGTGATCACCTGACTTAGGCGTTCATTCTGTTTAATAAGCGTTTGACTTGGCACATAACCGGGCGAAATAAGGGTGCATAAATCGGGGTGGGTAGCCATATCATGCAGAATGTTCAGTAACGAAATTAATTGGTCAAACCCCTGTTTCTGGGTGAGTTGAACCAGTTGGTCGGCAATGCGGCTGTAGAGCGGGTCAATAAGTTGAATACCGGCAGAGGCCCGGGCAAAAAGTTGATTGATCGCCCTGGTTTCGGATACTGCAAAAAATGTGTCGCCCAGAAAATCGTCGGTGAAACGGGCCACAATGGCTTCGGCAATGACGTGGCTCTCGGGTTGGTAATGAGTGGTTTCGTTTTTCCAGTAGTGCGGTAAGTTCTTGCCCAGTAAAACGATCTCCCCACTGCCGAACCGTTCTACACTTTGCCCAATGAAGCGTGTTCCGCCACTGGCCACCACAAAGTTTAGTTCGAGTTCGGGGTGAAAATGCCAAGGATTTGCAAAAAACGGGACCTGTTCATGGCGCAAATCGAAGCAGCGGGTATCGCTGTGAGGAACCGTCAGGCGATTGGGACGCATGGAGTCAAAGGGGGTAAAACTGTGTGAGTTTTTGCAGGTATTGCCAAAAAGGAGTAAAAGATGCAAATCTAGTTGTGTTTTCTGCAAAATACCTTTTACGAGAATTCAACTATTTATTGAAATTTTGCAATGAATTGAACGCCCTAAATCCCCCATTAGTAAAGCCTGACGATAATGACATATTCTGACTCAACAAACCCGGTTAATCAGCCGGGAAGCTCCAATGGACCAACGGCTAGAGAAAATCTGCTTTGGCAAGGCTTCCTGGCGGGTGATGTGGCGGCATTTCAAACCCTGATGACCGACTATTTCCGGGTCATGTTTCGCTATGGAACCCGCTTTTCACGGGATAAAGAGTTTGTAAAAGACTGCATTCAGGATGTGTTTTTGTACCTCTGGGAGCACCGGGCAACCTTGCGGGCCGACGTAGCCATAAAGCCGTATCTGATGGTTTCATTGCGTCGGCATATGCACCGAAACCTGCCGGACGCCGTTTATTCCGATGAATTTACGGAGGACAAAGTGCAGCCTTTCGAGCTGGAATTTTCGGTGGAAGAACAGTTCATTCGGCGGGAATCCGTGGCAAATCAGGTAAAAAAAATGAATCAAATGCTCGAAACGCTCCCCCGGCGACAGAAAGAAGTGATCTATCTTAAATTTTTTCAAGAATTGGAACGAGAGCAAATTGCCGAGGTGATGGCGATTGCTCCCCAAACCGTTTCAAACCTCATTCAGTTGGCGTTGAAGCAATTACGCGATGTTTGCTCGCTCCGGCAAGATCGGTGAGAGCCTGATTTTGCGCCATGGTAGGGTTATTTACATAAACTGAACGCCCAGCAATTCTAAAAAACGCCCGGCCTGCTTGGTATCAACAGCCCGTTTCGGTCTATCACCTCTTGACAGACTGTACTCCTGACATGAAAAACTACCCCCTCTACCACACCGAAGATTTTGTCTGGGATGAATCCTTTCGTCAGTGGGTACTGTCACCCACCCGAGAGAACGACACCTTATGGCAACAGTGGCTAACAGACCATCCCCATAAAAAGGCCAGTGTGCTGGAGGCTCGGGAGTTGGTTCTGGCGTTTCAATTGGCCGAACCGGAGTTGACCGACGAGGAAATTAACTACACGGTTCAGCGAACGGTGGGACGGCTCCGAAAAAATCGCGCCCTCGATCAACCTCAACAACCCGCCCGAATCATTCCGTTTTATCGCCAAACCTGGTTTCGGGTGGCGGCCATGCTCACGCTGTTGCTGGGAACAGGGGCCGTAATCTGGAAAAAAGAAGTCGTCTCGCTCGCATCCCGGAATTCGCAAACCATTGATTACGAGCAACTGGTAGCCCACAAAACCCTGACCGAAACCAGTAACGATTCGCCAAAGCCAAAGCCCGTTCGGTTGAGCGATGGCTCGCTGATTATCCTGAAAAAAGGCAGTCGGATTAGCTACGCACCCGACTTCAATCGGGACCGGCGCGAGGTTTATTTGTCAGGGGAAGCCTATTTCGAGGTGACCAAAAACCCCGACAAACCCTTTCTGATCTATGCCAATGGCTTGGTAACGAAAGTATTGGGCACCAGTTTCATTATCAAAGCTTATGCGACGGAGACGAAGGTGACGGTGGAAGTAAAAACGGGTCGGGTGGCTGTTTTTGCCCAGTCGGACCCCCGAACGAAGGAAAAGATCAGCAGTCGGGAACTGGAAGGAGTGCTGCTGATGCCGAATCAGAAAATTGTCTACATCCGCGACGAAGTTCGCCTGGCTAAGTCGCTCATCGACGACCCGCAACTGCTGCCTGAGTTGGTCAGGAAACCCAATTTCACCTTTGAAGATACACCGGCTCCCGATGCGTTCTTGGCGCTGGAGAAAGCCTATGAGCTGGACATTGTGTATGACGAGCAATTGCTGGCCGACTGCCCGGTGACGGCTACGTTTGGGGATGAGTCTCTGTTTGAGAAGCTGGATGTGATCTGCCGGGTGATCGAAGCGCGCTACGAAGTGATCGACGGGCAGGTTGTGATCCACAGCCGGGGTTGCAAACCCTGA
>JANOCD010000034.1:0-58608 GCA_031411995.1 Cytophagales bacterium | reverse complement strand
GGGGCGTTACTTAAATGTCGGACAAAGCCCCCTTTAGGGGGTTGGGGGCATTTTCAGGCTTGCAAAAATTAATTTTTACAGAGTTTCTAAGAATAAACACTAAGAGTACATAAAGTAGCGTAATACTAGCAGTTCTTTTTGACGAGTTTGCGGGCCTTTTGTTTTGACTCAACTATACTAAAGCCGGAGTGATTGTGGTGAAAAACATATTATCGAACCGTTTCTTAACGGAAAATCGACCAACTATCTGGGTTTTCCTTATAGGAATTTTAGGGGTACTACTATCCTGCGGACAAAACCCGCAACAAAATCTTAAACAGTCGGCACGAGAATTGCGGAACTGTGCCGATGACCAAAAGTTATCGGCTGAAGAGTTAGCCTCCCTGCGCCAGTCCATTAATGCGGACGAAAAAACGAAACGTATCGAAGCCATTATTGACGATAAAATACGAGCAGGCCTGAATGGGAACGTGCTGGTAGCTCAAAAAGGCATTGTCTTATACAAAAAATGCAATGGATTTGGTCATTTCGAAAAAGGGTGCCGCGATTCATTGGTCGAGAATTCCAAGTTCCAGTTGGCCTCTTTATCCAAAACCTTTACTGCTGTTGGGGTTTTGAAGCTGATCGAAGCGGGTAAGCTCCACCTGGAAGACTCCATCCAGCAGTTTTATCCTGATTTCCCCTATCACGGTATCACCATCCGTGAAATGCTTTGCCACCGGAGCGGACTTCCTAACTACGCCTATGCCTTCGACGACAGCATGAAGGTCAATTTCTACAAGAAAGACAAGCCATATCCGAATAATCAGACCATTATGCATTGGTTTGCCACCGTGAAGCCAACGCCCAAAAAATACAATATTCCAGGCCGAACGTTTAGTTATTCAAACACAAACTACATGGTGCTGGCTTCTATAATTGAGAAGGCAACAGGCCAAACGTTTGAGTCATTTATTCGGAAAAATATTTTCGCACCCATCGGCATGAACGAAACATTTGTGGCAACGACCAAGAATGATTCGATCAATCAGTTTCGCACGGCGGGGTATCAATGGAACCGCCGAATTCCAAAAGACTATTATGACGATGTGGTAGGCGACAAAGGCATCTACTCGACGGTGGGAGATTTATTCAGATGGTATAGGGCCTTAAACGGCGACTGTTTGCTGAAACGTCAAACCCTGGCCGAGGCTTTTCTGCCCCGGAGTTTTGAACGCAAAGGACTCAAAAATTATGGCTACGGTTTCCGAATGATGCTCAACGACCTGAATCAGCCCGAATACATTTATCACACAGGCTGGTGGAAGGGTTACAACACCATGTTCTGGTTTAGCCCCAAAGACGAATACGTGATCATTATGCTGGGCAACCGCCTGAATTCGACCGTTTACCGCGTAAAAGAATTGGTTGACGTGTTGCATAGCGGCAGTAAACCAACAAGCACCGATACGGAGGGCGAAGTTGAGATCTAAGAAAACACCCGGTAAGTTTGCCGGGTGTTTTGCTTTTCAGTGCATGAAACTATTCCTTTTTCTGAGCCTTGTCTCCCTCCCTGCTATGGCGCAACAGGCAACATCCCTTTGGCCTGAAAACAAAATTCCAAATGCACTTCCGGGTGTTCCGAATGCCGAAAAAGTACAGGACGGAGATATTGTTCGCATTAGCAATGTTTCCGTGCCAACGCTGTTGACGTTCCTGCCTGAAAAGGGGAAGGCAACGGGAGCGGCCATTATGATCTGCCCCGGTGGTGGCTATTCGATTCTGGCATCGAGTCATGAAGGCACCGACATGGCCAAATGGTTTGCCGATCAGGGTGTGGCCGCTTTTGTATTAAAATATCGACTTCCCGACGAAAAAATAATGACTAATCAGCATGAAGTTCCATTGATGGATGCCATGCAGGGGATGCGTCTTATCCGTCGTGATGCCGCTAAACATGGAATCGACCCAAACCGGATTGGCGTGATGGGCTTCTCGGCGGGTGGGCACCTGGCAGCAACCCTCTCCACGCATTGGCAACAACCCGAACCAGAATCAGCCAAAAATGGTGGATTACAAGCAGTGTCGGCACAACCCAACTTTGCCATTTTAATGTACCCGGTGATCACGTTTGGCGATAAAGCGCACACGGGATCACGGGATAAGTTGTTAGGGTCGCTCAAAGCTGATCCCGAAAAACTGGCTTATTATTCGAACGAGTTACAGGTATCGAAGCAGACACCGCCCACATTTTTGGTTCACGCCGAAGACGACAAGGGCGTACCTGTAGAAAACAGCATCAACTATTATTTGGCTTGCCTGAAAAACGGCGTTGCCGCCGAAATGCACCTCTACCCAACGGGAGGGCATGGTTTCGCCATGCGCACAGCGGGCAAAGGCTCCGTTGCCAACTGGCCCGAAGCCTGCAAAGGATGGCTGAAAACAGTGGGGGCATTGAAATAGCCCCCACTATCTTACTTATCCGACAACATCAACGGCACGTTACCGCGTCCGTTCATAATAATGATCTTGGTGTTTGGCGACTCGGCTAACTCGCGCTGGGCTTTGATCTGCTCATATTGAAGTTGCTTGTCGGACAGGCCGGTTGACAGAATTTTCTGATAATCGGCAATACCCTGAGCCTCAACCCGTTTCCGGTCAGCTTCCTGCTTTTCTTTGGTCAAAACAAACTGCATTTTCTGCGATTCCTGCTCGGCATTGATCTTCGACTCAATAGTTTTTTGTACCGAAGTGGGCAACACAATGTTCCGCACCAGCAGTTGCTCCAGCATCAAACCGCGTTTTTTAAAGTCATTTTCGATGGCTTTGTAGATCCGGGTCTGAAACTCATCCCGCTTACTCGAATACAGGGCGATAGCATCATAATAAACGGCATTGTCGCGAATACGAGTCCGGGTAATTGGCCGAACGATTTTGTCAATATAATCAGGCCCGATTTCCTGGTGAATTTTAGCCGCTTCAGAAGGAGTTACTTTATAAAGTACGGTTAGGTCGATAATGACCTGCAACCCATCGGCAGTAAGAACCCGAATGGCATCGTCGCCCCCTTTGTCTCCTTCGTCAGCAACGGCCGACATGGTGTAGTTCTGAGTTTTTACGTCGTATTCCGTTACGTTGACCAGCGGGTTTACAAAATTAAGACCGCTTCCGAGTACACGATCCTGCACCTGCCCAAATAGGTTTTGTACGCCAACCGAACCTGCATCAATTTGGCGAACGCTGGATGAAAGAAGCCCAATAATGATCAGAACAATACCCACCAGCTTAACAGGGCGGGCATAGCGTGAGAATGTGAGGGCGGGGGTATTGATGGCAAATCCGGCGATAAGCGCGAAAATACCGAGAACGAGAAAGAACATTGTTATGTGCGTTGTTGAGCGTTAGTGCTCAGTAACATAACAAATGTACAGGCGGAAACGTGCAGGACAATACCAGCTACAGGAACGGTTGTAGAACGGGGGAAGCGGGCATAAAAAAAGGCATCCGGTAAATGCCAGATGCCTTTCGGCACTACGCGATCAATTAACCCTTAGCGTGTTACCTAAAATATTGAATAAAAGCCAGCAGACTATGGTCTGCTGGCTTCCTCTAAACGTCTTATTTTGTTCCTTTTTTCTTTTCAGCAGAGGTTTTCGGAGCTGTCGCACCGGCTGTTTCCAGGGCCTCTTTGCTAACTACTTCGCCTTTCAGGTAAAGCACTACAGTTGGCGTTTCGGCGTTGCTGGTAACCGTTACCGACTTGTTGAAACCACCACCGGCTGCGGCATTGTAGGTCGCCGATACCGTACCCGACTGACCGGGCATTACGGCCTCTTTTGTCCAGCTTGGCTTGGTGCAACCACAGGAAGCAGCGGCATCCGAGATAAAGATCGGCTCTTTACCGGTGTTCTTGAACTTGAACACATAGGTAGCGGGCTTACCCTGCTCGATTTTGCCAAAGTCGTGGGTCTCTTTTTCAAACTTGATAGCACCCTTCTGAGCGTAACCAACTGCCACGAGTACAAACATGGCTACGAAAAGTGAAAAAAACTTTTTCATCTGAATTGTTAAATTTATGTTTTGGATAAACGGTTGTTGCACCTTATAAAACAGAACTTTTGCAAAAGTCTTGCCAAATATTCTGGACTTGTCGATGGCCTAACAAAGAAACGCAAAAAATCGTTTTTTTGAAAGCTGATTCGTTTTATATTATTTTTACTTCCACTTAACGGCAAGCCGCTGGGTACTTCATCAACATAAGGTCTCAACAAATTTTAATCTGTAAACGTCCTGTGATTGCAAACGAACATGTGCGCACAGCGGATATGCTGACTCGCGAAAAAATCCTATCCGACTACCGCCTTGCCTACGAAAGCCGTCAGGTAAGTTTGCTGGGTCGGCGCGATGTGATGGGAGGAAGGGCCAAGTTTGGCATTTTTGGCGATGGTAAAGAAATTGCCCAGATTGCCGCTGCCCGTGCCTTCCAACGGGGCGATTTTCGGTCGGGTTACTACCGCGATCAAACCTTTGTGGCTGCCCTAGGCGAACTGCCCTGGCAACAGTTTTTCGCCCAATTATATGCCCATACCGACATTGACCACGATCCGAACACAGCCGGCCGGTCAATGAACGGCCACTTTGCTACCCGCTGGCTCGATGAGCAGGGCCTGTGGCGCACCCAAACCGATTCGTTTAACTCGGTCTGCGATATTGCCCCCACAGCCGGGCAGGTTCCACGGGCTTTGGGCCTGGCCTATGCCTCAAAGCTATACCGCCAAAATACCAATTTGCACGCCATGCCGGGCTTCTCCAGAGGGGGCAACGAAATTACGTTCGCCACCATCGGCGATGCCTCTACCTCGCAGGGAATGTTCTGGGAAAGTATGAATGCAGCCGGTGTGTTGCAGGTGCCACTTTTAATGTCAGTCTGGGACGATGGCTACGGAATTTCTGTACCCGTTGAATATCAGACTACAAAAGCCAGCATCTCGAAAGCGTTGGCCGGTTTCCAGCGGGATGCCGACGATAAAGGATTCGAAATTTTTACGGTGAAAGGCTGGGATTATGTGGCCCTGATGGAAACCTACCAGCAGGCCGCCCGCATTTGCCGGGAAGAACACGTGCCGGTTTTGGTTCATGTGCAGGAACTGACCCAGCCACAGGGGCACTCCTCGTCGGGTTCGCACGAGCGGTATAAAACAAGAGATCGATTGGAATGGGAGGCCTCCCACGACTGCAACAAACACTTTCGGCAGTGGATTCTGAGCAACGGATATGCCACCGAAGACGAACTGGAACAAATTGAGCGGGAATGCACCCAAGTGGCCAAAAACGCCCGTGCCGCAGCCTGGAGCGCGTTTCAACAGTCGATGCAGGGCGACCATGATGAGGCTATTGACTTGTTGCAACAGGTGGCCCGCAACCACAGCAAAGCCCCCGCACTGATGGCGATCAGGGAGGAACTACGCCGGGCCACTCCCCTACTCCGGCGCGATTCGACCGCAGCCATAAAAAAAGCTTTGCGGGTTTTGCGGGGCGAACAATCGCCCGCCCACACTAGCTTGCTGACCTGGTTGCAACGCACCCAACTGGAAAACGCCGACCGATTCAACTCGCACTTATATAGCCAATCGCCCGATTCGCCGATGCTGGTCCAGGCCGTTGAGCCAACCTATGCTGAGGATAGCCCCTTTGTAGATGGCTATTTGCTGATGCAACATTACTTCGATAATCTGTTCGGGCGCGACCCGCGTGTGGTGGCGATGGGGGAAGACGTTGGGCACATTGGCGATGTGAACCAGGGATTTGCGGGTTTGCAGGAAAAATACAGCGACCTCCGCATTACCGACACGGGCATTCGCGAAACCAGCATCATTGGTCAGGGAATTGGTCTGGCGATGCGCGGCTTGCGGCCCATCACAGAAATTCAGTATTTCGATTACATTTTTTACGCCCTTGCCACCCTCACCGATGATCTGGCCTCGCTACAGTATCGCACGAAGGGCGGGCAAAAAGCCCCGTTGATTGTCAGAACACGGGGACACCGGCTCGAAGGCATCTGGCATTCCGGTTCGCCAATGGGGGCCATGATCAACAGTTTGCGGGGTTTGCACGTGCTGGTGCCACGCAACATGACCCAGGCGGCAGGGTTTTATAACACGCTGATTAAAGGCGACGACCCCGCTCTGGTGGTAGAATGTCTGAACGGTTATCGCCTGAAAGAACGGCTCCCCCAGAATTTAGATACGATGTGTTTGCCGCTCGGCGTTCCCGAAACGCTCCGCGAAGGCACCGACGTGACCATTGTTACTTACGGTTCGATGTGCCGGATTATTCTGGATGCCGCCACGCAACTTGACGACATTGGCATCAGCGTGGAAGTAATTGATATTCAGTCGCTTTTGCCGTTTGATGTGAACCACGAGATTGTGGAGTCGATCAAAAAAACGAACCGGGTGCTGTTTGCCGACGAAGATTTTCCGGGTGGAGCCACGGCCTATATGATGCAACAAGTGGTTGAAGGTCAGCAGGCATACCGGTATTTAGACTCGGCCCCCCGCACCTTAACGGCCAAAGCCCACCGCCCGCCCTACGGCTCCGATGGAGATTATTACTCGAAACCAAGTGCCGAAGACGTGGTCGATGCGGTCTATGAAATAATGCACGAAGCGGAACCAAACCGGTTTCCAGAGATTTACTAAAGAGTGAAAGAGTGCTTCCAGATGCTTATCATGCGTCTTTCGCTCTTTCACTCTTTCACTCTTTCACTCTTTCACCAATGCCCTACTTCCAGGATATAAAGGACGGGATCAGAACGACGCTGAAGGGGTTGAGCATTACGATGCGGCACCTTCGGCAGGCGACCGAACGGCGAAAACCCATTGCTGCTTCGGATGCTAACTATTTTGAACAGCAAACGGGTTTGGTCACGCTTCAGTATCCCCACGAGCAGTTGCCCATTCCCGACAATGGCCGCTACCGGCTCCACAACGAGATCGACGATTGCATTGTGTGCGATAAGTGCGCCAAAGTCTGCCCGGTCGATTGCATCACCATCGACGCAATTAAGGCCACCGAAGAGATTGGAAAAGCCTCTGATGGCTCGCCGATTCGGTTGTATGCTGCGACTTTCGATATCGACATGGCCAAGTGTTGCTATTGTGGCCTTTGCACGGTGGTTTGCCCGACCGAGTGCCTGACGATGGAAAAGAAATTCGACTACAGCGAATTCGATCTGGGCAAACTGACCTACGGCTTTGCAAACCTCACCGCCGATGAAGCCGAGGAAAAGCGACTGCTTTATGAGCAATTTGTACAGGAAAAAGCAGCGTTGAAGGCACAGCAAGCGGCCAAACCTGCGGCACCGGTTCAGGCCGAGAACGCGCCGGAAGCCCCCAAACGCAACCCCAGTCCCGTTTTCAGGCCAACGATCAAGCCCAAACCAGCCGAGGAAGTAACCATGTCAACCGAAACGCCGAGTGTGGTTCCGGTTCACACGGAGGTTGACCGCCCGGCTGCCGAAGCCTCGCCCGCCGTGATCACCTCCGGCACAGACCCCGCCACGCAGGAAGAACACACCGTTCAACCAACGGAACTGGAAACGGCACCCAAACCCGTTGCCGCTAAACCAGCGTTCCGACCCACGATGAAGCCTCCGGTCAAGAAAGAGCCAGTAACTGAGGAACCCGGAAAGCCGGAAGTTCCAGTCGACGAAGTCGTAAAACCAAAACCGGCCCCTTTCCGCCCCACTATGAAACCAAAAACACCGTGATTCAGGCCGCTATTCTCCTTTTTTCGGCTCTCGCGCTTGGTGGTGCTTTGGCCGTTTTACTGACGCGAAATGTATTGTATTCAGCCTTTTTTCTGCTCTTAACGCTGTTGGGTGTAGCCGCTTTGTTTGTGCTGGCCGGTGCCGACTTTCTAGCCGTAGCCCAAATCATGATCTACGTGGGTGGGGTGTTGGTGCTGATTGTTTTTGGCGTGATGCTCACTCATAACACTGACTCCGCAAACCGCAACAGCCAACGCTCAAACGCCGTTCTGACCAATCACCGATCCTGGTTATGGCCTGTTGTAATAGCGGGCGGCACCTTCACCGTGCTGTTCCAGGTGTTGTCAAGAGGTGGTTTTGTGTTATTAAATCGCAAACCGAACTACCAGACAACCGTCGATACCATTGGCCGACAGTTGATGACCGACTATTTGATACCGTTCGAAATTGCCGGAATACTGTTGTTGGTTGCCCTTGTTGGGGCGGCATATCTGGCCATGCCGAAGGAATCGTAGTATGGAAACAAGCACTATCCTTATTGTTGCCGCCCTGCTATTTAGCATCGGACTGGCCGTGGTCGTGGTGAAACGGCACGCTATTGTAGTGCTGATGGGCGTGGAGTTAATGCTCAATGCGGCTAATTTGAACCTCGTGGCGTTCAGCCAATATGACCCCGACCGTTTGCAGGGCCAAATGATGACCCTATTTGTGCTGGTGGTGGCTGCCGCCGAAGCTGCCGTTGCTCTGGCGATTGTCTTGCAAGTTTATCGCCATTTCAGAACGGTGCAGTTAGATGAAGTTAACGAGCTGAACAATTGACAGAAAACCAATTTGACCCGATCATCGACGGGATATTAGCCGAAGGCTACGGTGTGGCCGACAATTTTCTGTCGCCCGACGAAGTACAACGGCTGGCAAAACGCTTGCGCGACCGACGTGAACAGGGGCAATTTCGGGCGGCTGGGATTGGGAATCAGGCCACAACTGTGGAGAAGCAGATTCGGGGCGATGAGATTTTATGGCTCGACGAAGCCGACGCAGTTCCCGAAGAAATGGCGTTTCTGAACCGGATTGGCGAGTTTGTGCAATACATAAACCGGACGTGTTACCTCGGTCTCCGCGACTATGAGTTTCATTATGCCCTCTACCCCGCCGGTGCTTTCTATAAACGCCACCTCGACCAATTCCGCACCGACTCCCGCCGTCGGTTGTCCGTAATCTGCTACCTCAACACCGACTGGCAGGAACCTGATGGTGGCCAATTGGCCCTGTATCTTCCCTCCGAAAACGGCCCCGAACAAACCGTGACCCTTGCCCCGCTGGGTGGGCGGTTGGTCTGTTTCGAGAGCGGCAAACTCGAACACGAGGTACTGCCCGCCACTCGCGAACGCCTGAGCGTAACGGGTTGGTTGAAGAACTGATTATATCCCCAAACAGTCGGCTTTCTTAACAATTGAGCGTAACACAGGGTTGCACCTTAACTCACGTTTTACGCTCAACTTTTTATGGAAACTTCCGAATTTCGCCCGGCTGCAGACGACATTAAGGCTCAGAAATTACCTTACCCTGCTCGTCAGTCGGACATGAATCAGCAACCCGACAGCGACCTATCTAATTATAAACCAGCCAACAAACTTGCGGGAAAAGTCGCGCTCATCACCGGAGCCGACTCCGGCATTGGGCGGGCCGTGGCCATTGCCTTCGCGATGGAAGGGGCTAAAGTCGCAATCCTTTACAACGAAAACACCGACGATGCCAAATACACGCAGCGCATGGTGGAAAGCAAAGGTCAACCCTGTCTCGTGATTCAGGCCGATGTTCGAAACTCCGCTGAGTGCCGGAGGGCCGTTGCCGAAACGGTGGAGCGGTTTGGTAGCTTGAATATCCTGGTGAACAATGCGGCCTACCAGATGGCGCAGGAGAAGTTTGAGGACATTACCGAAGAACAGCTTCGCCGGACATTCGAAACCAACATTTTTGGGTATTTTTTTATGGCGCAGGCCGCTCTGCCGCACTTCGCTGAAGGCGACTGCATTGTGAACACGGGCAGCATTGTGGGTATTGTGGGTAACCCGGTTCTGGTGGATTACACGGCGACGAAAGCAGCTATTCACGCCTTCACCAAGTCGTTGGCGATTCAGTTGGGCGAGCGCAAAATTCGGGTGAACTGTGTGGTGCCTGGCCCGGTTTGGACACCCAATATTCCGGCGACGATGCCGCAGGATCAGGTCAAAAACTTTGGAAACGAGGTGGCACTCGCCCGACCCGGTCAGCCCGAAGAACTGGCCCCGGCCTATGTCTTGCTGGCTTCGTCGGATGGGAGTTTCATGACGGGAAGTTTGGTGGAGGTGACGGGGGGCAAATTAGGATAAAGCATGGAAAACACGCCCCCAACTGGCTCTGTTATTGACCTTATCCATTCAGACCGCGTTACGCTCGCCACCAGAAAGGCCCTGCTTGACCACCTGAATCAGCCGACCGTTACAGAACCAAAGTTCTTTAATCTAGAACAGTTCAAACGGTTTCAACAGGTTTGTAATCAGCTTATTCCGCAAAGCACAGAAGCTAATATAGACCTTGCTGGCCCCATTGATGAGCGGCTGGCGAACGGGACAACCAACGGCTGGCGATACAATGATTTACCCAACGATGGGGACGCATACCGGCTCTTCCTGACGGGCATCGACCAAACCGCCGAAGCCCTGTTCGATCAGTCATTTGACTCCATCACCGCCGAACAACGCGACGCGGTTTTGCTTGCTGTTCAGCAGGGTGAAGCCACTGGCCCGGCCTGGCAACAGCTCCCCGCCGACCGCTTTTTCGAGGAACTCCTCGCCGAAGTTACCGAGGTATATTACAGCCACCCGCTGGCCCAACAACAGATTGGGTACACGGGCATGGCGGATCAGTCAGTATGAAAACACACACAACAGAACACATACTCGATGCAGTCGTGATTGGCACCGGGGCCGGGGGTGCTCCTTTGCTGGCGCGGCTGGCAATGGCGGGCCTGAAGGTGGTGGCACTGGAAGCCGGGAAGTTCTGGAAAGCAACCGCCGATTTTGCCACCGACGAACGCGCTCAGGATTTCCTGTTCTGGAACGACGAACGACTCAGCGCGGGCAACGACCCCATTGCCTTTGGCCGTAATAACTCCGGCACGGGCGTAGGTGGTTCGACCCTGCACTACACGGCTTACACGCCCCGCCTGCAACCCGACGACCTGCGCCTTCGCACCGATTTCGGGGTGGGCGAAGACTGGCCACTCGACTATCACCGCGACATTGAACCCTACTACGATGAACTGGAGCAGTTTCTGGGCGTATCGGGGCCGGGTCAATATTTGTGGGGGCCACCTCGCAAAACGTCATACCGCTACGGGCCGTTGCCGGTGAATGGGGCCGGAAAGCTCATGGAAAAAGGGTGTCGGGAATTAGGTATTAAAACCTCACCCGCAGCCAACGCGGCTTTGTCGGCTCCGCAATTTCAGGAGGGGTATGGCTGGCGGTCGGCTTGCACCAATCGAGGGTTTTGCCAAGCCGGGTGCAACAATGGGGCCAAGGCAAGCATGGATGTGACGTTTATTCCGCTGGCCATACAGCATGGGGCCGAAGTGCGGGCCGAGTGCTTCGTGACGGGCTTCGAGCGCGACAGTCAGGGCCGCATCACGGCGGTTCTCTATACTCAAAACGGTCAGGAACAACGGCAACGCTGTCATAACGTTTTCCTGTGCGCCGGGGCTATTGAAACCCCTCGTTTGCTGCTACTGAATGACTTAGCGAACAGTAGCGAGCAAGTAGGCCGAAACCTGATGGCCCATACCGCTCTGCAAATCTGGGGCGAGTTTGAGGAGGCTATTTACCCGTGGCGGGGTATTCCGGGAGCGGTGATTTCGGAGGACACGCACCGGCCCAAAGACCGCAACGGCGGGGGTTCGGCCATCCGACCGCCCGATTTTGTGGGGGGCTATCTGCTTCAATCCATCGGCGTGATGCCCGTGACCTATGCCAGTCAACTGGCGCGGGGACGTGGGTTGTGGGGGACAGCTCTCCACGAAGCCATGAGCCGATACAACCACGTGGCGGGCATAAATATTCTCGGAGACTGTTTGCCCTACGAACATAATTTCCTCGAATTATCAGATGAAAAGGATGGTCGAGGGCTTCCCAAACCCCGTGTGCATTTCTCGATGGGCGAAAACGAAGAACGGCTAACATCCCACGCCAACCAGGTCATGCGCGACATCTGGGGGGCTGCCGGGGCGCAAAATATCTGGGCATTTCCGCGCAATGCCCACGTAATCGGAACAGCCCGCATGGGCACCAACCGCGAAACAGCCGTGGTCGATCCCAACGGTCGCTGTTTCGACATCCCCAACCTGTACATCAGCGACAATTCCACTTTCCCAAGTGCCCTCAGCGTGAATCCCGCCCTGACAATCATGGCGTTATCCCTGCGAACAGCAGACAAATTTCTTAAAAGCGAAAGAGTGAAAGAGTGAAAGAGCGGGCTGCCACACCACCGGTTTCCTGCACTTTCACTCTTTCGCTCTTTCACTCTTTCACTATTATGACCAACTTTCTCCACCACATTACCAAAAAATTCGGTGATGGCGATTACGACGGTGACCAATTTGGCGGGTCAGCCGGGCACAGTGGCAATGGGTTGCCGGATGGAAATCCGAGCAATTTTATGTTTGCCACGGGCATCGAATGCTCCTATCCAACCATCAAAAAGGGCACCGTCCGGCGCGACCAACTCCGCGAATGCGACCATTACAACCGCTACAAAGAAGACCTCGGTTTGGTGAAGGAAATGGGGCTGAAAGTGCTTCGGTATGGTTTGCCTTATTACTCCATTCACAAAGCACCCGGCAAGTTCGATTGGGAGTTCGCGGATCTGGCCATGGCCGAAATCAAGCGGTTGGGCATTACGCCTATTCTGGATTTGATGCACTTTGGCGTGCCCGATTGGGTGGGTAATTTCCAGAATCCCGAACTGCCGGTTCACTTCGCCGAATTTTGCCTCGCAGTGGCCAAACGCTACCCCTGGGTACGCTACTACACACCCGTTAACGAGATTTATGTGACGGCCCGCATCAGCGCGAAAGATGGTGTCTGGAACGAGCAACTCAAATCGGACAAAGGGTTTGTTACGGCCCTGAAACACTGCACAGCCGCCAGCATCATGGGCAATCAGCAGATTGCCAGCGTCCGCAACGATTGTGTGATTGTGCAAAGCGAAAGTGCCGAGTTCATTCATGAAGTTTGCGCGAATCCCTCCGCCGAAACCAATCTGGAAAACGAACTTCGTTTCCTGTCACTCGATTTGTTGTATGCCCGCCCACCCTCGGCAACAGTCTCCATGTACATGATGGACAATGGGTTGACCCGAAAAGAGTACGACTGGTTTATGAAGGGAAAACCGCCGGGCTATCAGATTATGGGTAACGATTATTATGGTCGGAATGAGCGGATTAAGCTACCAGACGGGTCCATTCACAGCTCGATGGATGTGCTGGGCTGGTATCAGATCACCAAAGAATATTACGAGCGATACCACATGCCGGTGATGCACACCGAAACCAACGTTTTTGAAGAGAAGGATGCGCCCATGTGGCTCTGGAAACAGTGGATCAACGTGATGCGAATTCGGCGGGATGGGGTGCCGGTGCTGGGTTTTACGTGGTACAGCCTGATCGACCAAATCGACTGGGACACCCAAATGAGCGAGCAAAACAACCGGGTGCAACCCTGTGGTTTGTATGACCTCGACCGCAAACCTCGCCCTGTAGCCCAGGCTTTCAAAGATTTGCTGAACGAATTTGGCCAGATCACCATCGTCCCCTACGGCGAAATGCTCGAAATGACCGACCGCCCGGCAAGGCTCAAAACGCAGGTTTGATTTTTTTATAGTAAAACCTCATGACCATCATCCTCCTGCACTTTTTCGGTAGTTCGCACCGCGAATACGGCCCCATAATCGAGCAGTTAGCTGGCCATTATAACTGTCTTGCGCCCGATTTGCGGGGGTTTAGGGATAGTCCCGTTCCCGCTGACAATGACTATTCGGTGGATGCGATGACCGACGATTTGGTTCGGTTGATGGACGAATACGAGGGGCCATTTGTGGTGGTGGGGCATTCGATGAGCGGAAAAGTGGCTCTAAATCTGGCCTCACGTCAACCGGATGGCTTAGTAGGGTTGGTGCTGCTGGCACCCTCGCCCCCTTCGCCGGAGCCAATGGACAAAGCCGAGCGGCAACGCTTGCTGACTACTCACGGACAAAGGTCGGCGGCTGAAAAAACCCTGGCAACCATCATAGCAGCACCTATTTCAGAGGCTTATCAAGAGATCATTATTAGTGACGATCTGCGGTCGTCGCCCTCAGCCTGGAAAGCCTGGCTCGAACACGGAAGCCGCGAGGACATCAGCGACCGGATGCCGTGGATTCAGGTGCCAATTCAGATCGTTTTGGGTAGTGAAGACGACCATATCAACGGCGAGTTGATGCAAAAAACAGTGCTAAAACACTTCCCCGATGCCCAACTGACCACCATTGCCGGAGCCGCCCATGTGTTACCGCTCGAAAAACCGGCGGAGGTAGCCCGGATTGTCGATACCTTTGCAACATGGCTTTCATCCAAACAGACACTTATGTAATCCGGGGCTACGAAACCGATGCCACCGGCCAACTGAGCATTGCCACGCTGATGAACTGGATGCAGGAATCAGCCAACCGAAACGCCCTCGACTACGGCATTGGCATGGCCGACCTTCGCAAACACGGCATCGGCTGGATGCTGATGCGGTTTCGACTGACCATCCACGAATACCCCCGCTACGGCGATACCGTGCAGGTTTCTACCTTTCCGACGAAGGTGGAGAAGTATTTCATTTACCGCGATTTCAAGGTAGTCAGCGCAGATGGCAAACTTTTGGCCGAAGCCGCCAGCACCTGGGTCACGTTCAATATCGAACGCCGGGCAATGATCGTTTTACCCGATTTTATCCGCGCCCTTGACCCACCCGTAATCGAAAATCCACTACCAGCTCTGCCGCTCAAACCCGGCTTTTCGTGGCCCGAAACAGTGCCAATAACCACCGAGCGAACTATCGGCTGGCACGATCTGGATACCAACCAGCATACCAACAATGTCAGCTACGTTCAGGCCGTGATCGAGTCGATGCCCGAGGCCACCCTGCGCGGGCAACCCCTCCGTGAACTCGATCTGTTTTTTAAGGCCGAATGCCACTTGCACGACCGCCTGCTGGTGCAAACCTGGATAAACGACGAGTCCGCACTGCATCGCCTTACCCATGCCAACGATGGACGGGAGGTGATGCTGGCGCGGACTGTCTGGTACTAAACGTTATTACTGCGCGTCGGCTTTCCAGGTATTGTTGCGGGGATTGATGTCCGGAATTTTCTCGTCGGGATCAATTACCACTGTGCGCAGGCTGGCCGTTGTGGGTGCTTTAAATGTCCACGAACCGCCCCGTTGCCAGATTTCGACGGGCAAATTGATCCGCGTTTTCTTGCCATTTGTTTCGGTCATTTCGATGGTGGCGGGCATGGCCATTTTCTCTAAGTTCTCGATGGTGATGATCGAGCCTTTGGTGGCATCGTTCTCCACATATTTCACCTCCTTCACCGACTGGTCGAGTTTCCAGGTCTCGTAGAAATACCCGCGCCAGAACCAGCCGAGGTCCTCGCCAGCCGCGTTTTCGATGGTACGGAAAAAGTCATACGGCGTGGGGTGTTTGAACGCCCAACGATTCACATAGGCCTTAAACGCATAATCGAAACGCTCTGGGCCAAGGACAACATCACGGAGCATTTTCAGGCCCATGCCCGGTTTGTAATAGGCCAGAATACCGAGATTACGGCTCTGCTGCACATCGGGAATAGTCATAATCGGCTCGCTGGGGCTGAAAAGAGCCGGGGCCACGTCGTGCATGGTGCCACGCTCGCGGTTGTATTCCCCCTTGTTGAAATTCGCCGTTGACAGCATGTTGATGAACGTGTTAAAGCCTTCGTCCATCCAGGCAAACTTGCGCTCATTGTTGCCCACAATCATTGGGAACCAGTTGTGGCCAAACTCGTGGTCGGTTACGCCCCAAAGCCCGTCTTTTTTGTCGCGGTGATCGCAAAACACAATGCCTGGATATTCCATGCCGCCCACAACCCCGGCCACGTTTGTTGCTACGGGGTAGCTGTACTCAAAAATGTATTTGGAGTAAAACTCGATACAGCCTTTCACATATTCCGTCGAACGGCCCCACGAGTCGTTGGTGGCACTTTCTGCCGGATAAGCCGACATCGCCAATGCTGTTTTACCGCTTGGCAAATTGATTCGGGCTGCATCCCAAACAAAGGCTTTTGAACTGGCAAAGGCTACATCGCGGCTGTTCAGGCACCGAAATTTCCACGTTAACCGCCCCGATTGCTTCGGGCGCGATTTTGGGTCTGTTACCTCTTCTTTGGTGCGGAGCATCACCGTTTTGTCGCTCTGCCGCGCCTGCGCCATGCGCTTGATTTGCTCTTTAGTGAGTACATCATCCGGGTTTATCAACTCGCCCGACCCCACCACAATATGATCCCAGGGAACGCTGATAGCATATTCGAAATCGCCATATTCAAGGTAAAACTCGCCCGCGCCGAGGTACGGCAACACATTCCAACCCTGAATATCGTCGAACACACACATACGGGGATACCACTGCGCGATTTCATAAACAATCCCGTCTCTACGGGTCAACTGCCCCATCCGGTCGGAACCATATTCAGGAATTTTGAAGGAGTAAGCCAGTTTGATCTTGACAGGGTCGCTACCGGGCTTAAGAGCCTCAGCCAAACGCACTTGCAGGCGCGTGTCAGTAATAGAATACGGTACGGCGGTGGCCTTGTTTTTGCCCTGCTCCACCGTAACGGCGGTGATTGTCAGCCCTCCTTTAAAATCAAGATTCCCGAATCGTCCCCCCGTGACAGGCGTAGTTTTGGCCGCCCGCGACGTATCGCTAAACGCATTTTGGTCTAACTGCAACCACAGATAGGGCAAGGCTTCTGGTGAATTATTTTTGTAGGTAATCTCGACCTCGCCACTTATCTCGTTCTTTTGGTCGTCGAGGCTAACGTTAATTTTATAATCAGCCTTGTTTTGCCAGTAACGCGGCCCCGGCTCACCACTGCCTGTGCGGTAATCGTTGCCCGGCTGCATGTTGAACAAAGGGTGGAACAACTCTTTCGGGTCGTATTTAGAAGTTGATGGCGTATTTTGGGCAACAGACTGCCAGCAAACGAAGCTGGCAGCAGCAAGAAGGAGTTTTCTCATCGAACTCATTTTTGGGGTAATTGGAATGAATTATTCGTGTTGATTCGGTTGATTGTTTGCGTCTATAATCGCCTGTACCCGTTCAAGAGGTATATCGGTAAGCTCGACAATAATGGGAATAGAATGGCCTTTTGAGTGGAGTTTAAGAACAAATTCCACCTCTTTCTGCTCAAGACCTTCTGTTTTCCCTGTCGTCCAAGCCGTCTTCTCAACATTTTTGAGGTCGCGATAATACTTCACACTTTGGTGATACGCTTCGCGTTGGTCGCTTGAAAACCGGGCCACTTCAGCCACGGTGAAAAGTTTATCAAATACTTTTTCCTGAAGAGCTGCCGGGCGTTTTTGCAAGGTTGGCAAAGACTTGAATACGTAAAGCCATTTGTCTTGCAAAGTAATCAGTTCGTGTTCTTTCTTGGTAAAATTAGGCATCGATAAGTAAATAAATGTCAGTTTATCGTAGAAGATCTCGCCAAACTGATCCTTTAATTGCACGGTGTGAACAACAGTCTTGTCTTCCTGATCTTCGTTAAACAGGAAATCCAGAATGCCCACTGTGTAAATTGGTGTCAATCGGTAGTTCCAGTCGCCCCTCAAGGCTTGCTCCTGAATCGGGAAAGAAGCGTAATACAGGCTTCGGTCTTTGAAATAGTTTTGCTTCGCCTTCTGCACTTCTACAATGAATCGTTCGCCCGTCGAACTAACGCAATATAGGTCATACGCCGCTTTCCAGTCGAGGGCAGCGGATCCCATTTGCTCGTTTTTGGTGTACGAAAGATCACTGATCTTGTGGCGTTCCGGCAAAAGCGTATTCAGAAAATTAATCAGCAAATCTTTATTCGGTTCTTCGCCAAACAGTTTTTTAAAGCCAAAATCCGTGAACGGATTGATGTATTTATCCTCCATTAACTCAGGTAGTTAAGCCAGTGCCTCAAACAAAATCTCGGCCGGATGTTTGGCCGTGCGGCCCGTTCCGTCGTGAATTTGGTGACGGCACGAGGTTCCGGGGGCGGCAATGATCACGTCGGCGGGTTGCTGACGAACAGCAGGCAACAAAACCAGTTCGCCAATTTGCATCGAAAGGTCGTAGTGTTCTTTCTCGAAACCAAACGACCCGGCCATTCCGCAACAGCCCGACGGAATCAGATGCACCGTGTAGTTCTTAGGCAACGACAAGGCCTTTTTCCCCGGCACCAACGACGACACCGCTTTTTGCTAGCAGTGTCCATGCATTTTTATCAGGCGTGTTTCCGTCGTAAACTGGTCAGCACGAATCCGTTTGGCATCAATTTCACGGGCGATAAACTCTTCAAATGTCAAAGCGTTTTTGGCCAATTTGCGGGCATCTGCCACCAGCGATTCATCCACCAAATCGGGGTATTCATCCCGAAATGTCAGAATAGCCGAGGGTTCCAGGCCAACCAAAGGCGTTTCTTCCGTAATAACGTTTCGCAACGCCCGAACGTTGTTATCAGCCATTTTCTTAGCCATTTTCAGCATTCCTTTCGACATGGCCGCCCGGCCACTTTCGCCGTGTTCAGGAATAATCACGTCATAGCCAAGCCGTTCCAGCAACTGAATCGCCTTCTGCCCAACGGCAACATCGTTGTAGTTAGTAAATTCGTCACAAAAAAGGTAAAGGGTTTGGGGTTTGGGGGTGATGGTTGCGGTCTCTTTTCCCCTCAACTCTCTACCCTCAGCCCAAGCCCTCAACGTCGTTTTCCCCATCAACGGCATGGTTCGGTCGGGGTGGAAACCAACGATTCGGTTGGCGATTCGCCGGAGGGCGGGCGTGCCCAGAACGGCGTTCCAGGCCCAGGGAACATAACTCGCCAAACCCGACAGACGGGCAAAATTCGCAATTAGCCGCGACCGGATTGGAATGCCATTGGCATCGTAATAATGCTGCAAAAACTCGGCTTTCAGCTTGGCCACGTCCACATTCGAGGGACACTCCGACTTGCAGCCCTTGCACGACAAACACAGGTCATAAACTTCTTTTATCTCTTTGTGGTCGAAACGGTTCTCTTTTTCGGAGTGCGTCAGCATTTCGCGTAGGATATTGGCCCGCGCCCGCGTCGTGTCTTTTTCATTGCGGGTAGCCATGAAACTCGGACACATGGTTCCGCCCGATAACTGCGTTTTGCGGCAATCACCGGAGCCGTTGCATTGCTCGGCGTGCTGAAGCACATTTTGATCGTTGTACCGAAAATAAGTCTGAAAATCAGGGGTTTGCTGCCCGGCTTCATACCGTAAAAACGTATCCATTGGGGGCGTTTCCACGATTTTTCCGGGGTTGAAAATACCTTCGGGATCCCACATCTGCTTCACCTGCCGCATCAACTCGTAGTTGTGCGGCCCCACCATTTTGGGGATAAACTCACCCCGAAGCCGCCCGTCGCCGTGCTCGCCGGAAAGGGACCCATCGTATTTTTTCACCAGCGTGGCAATCTCCTCAGCAATCATTCGGAACTGTTGGTGGCCCTCGGCAGTCTTCAAATTGATGATGGGCCGCAGGTGAATCTCGCCCGACCCGGCATGAGCATAATGCACCGAAGTCATGCCGTGTTTTTTCAAAATCACATTAAATTCCCGAATATAATCGGGCTGGTCGCGCACGTCCACCGCTGTGTCCTCGATCACGGCCACGGCTTTGGCATCACCGGGCAAGTTGCCCAACAAACCAAGCCCGGCTTTGCGGAGTGTCCAGATTTTCTTGCTATCGTCGCCGAAGAGCAGGGGGAAATGGTAGCCCATGCCTTCAGCCCGCATGTCGGTTTCCATCTGGGCAGCCAATTGTTCTACTTCGGCCCGGCTGTCGCGGGAGAGGTCAACCACCAAAATCGTGGGGAAACTCTCAAGATGCGAGGCTGCGTTGGCCCGACGCTGCACAAAAAAGCTGTTTTTGCGTTGTTCGGCGTTGGTATCGGCCCGTTCGAGAATGATGTTGTCGATCAGTTCAACGGCATAGGGTCGGTATTTTAGGGCAATGAGGGTGGCCCGCAGAGCCTCATCAATGGAATGGCAATGCACGGCTACCAAACCCGATTCGGTGGGGGGCAGCGGCACCAGGTTCAGCTTAATTTCAGTTAAAAAACAAAGTGTTCCCTCTGAGCCGGCGATGAGTTTACAGAAGTTAAACGGCGCACCGTCAGCGGTGTAAGGCGCACAATTGAGCAACATATCCAGGGCATAGCCGGTGTTGCGCCGTTCAACGGATGCTTTGGGAAAGTTCTTGCGGATTTCAACTTGATTGACCGGGTCACTCAACATGGCATTTGTCTGCACATAGATCGTGTCCAGCAAACTCGCTGACCCGTTTTTTTGGCTCGCTTCCCCTACCCTATTGAGTAGTGAATCAGCTTCGGTAGCGGTAAACTCGGCTTCTGACCCATCGGCCAAGAGTACCTTTACCGACAACAAATGTTCCCGTGCCGAACCATAGACAACTGAGTTAGAACCGCACGAATTGTTACCCACCATTCCGCCAATCATAGCCCTGTTTGCAGTCGATGTTTCGGGGCCGTAGTAGAGGCCGTGTGGTTTCAGAAACAGGTTTAACTCGTCGCGGATAACCCCCGGCTGTACGCGCACCCATCGTTCTTTGGTGTTTACCTCCAGTATTTTAGTGAAATGTTTCGATACATCCACCACGATTCCATTGCCAACCACCTGCCCGGCGAGCGACGTTCCGGCCGTTCGGGGGATCAGGGACTGTTTGGTGGACTGAGCAAAAGCGATCAGACGTTTCAAATCATCGACTGATTTTGGAATAACTACTGCGGTGGGCATCTCCCGGTAAGCAGAAGCATCGGTAGCATAGAGAGTGCGAGTGGTCAGGTCGTCGAAATAGTCACCTTCAAGTTGCGGTTTAACGGGAGTCATCTGCTTATAAAGCTCAAATTGGCAAGGCAATACTTTGGTACTTTTGGCCCATCAAAATTAACTTTTTTTAGGGTTTGGTTCTCACTGAATGCCAACAATCAAAAATAAGAATAATTCAATTGATGAAAACAAATTATTTGCTTTAACTGTAGAAAATAGCCTATTTTTACTTCATAATAGTCAAAAAACACAAAATATTATTTCTTCTTCTGACTTAATACTGATACAATATTTACTCAAATCAACTTCATTTTAGCTATACTCCATTTGTATTTTAGAACCATTCGGTAGTAATTTGCTTAATGGTTTGTCGAGAATGTTCTACCAAATCCTGTTAAGGTGCCAATTTTTATCTCGAATTAGCTGACTGTTAGTCACATAGTTCTAGTCAACGATAAAATAAGCGTACCCATCGAACGACAGTAATTTAGTAAACAGTCCACAAACCCAGTACACCAACTTAATTATTTACAACCATTTTTCAAACCTATGATGGACAAATCCTACCAAGGGTATCGCACCAGCGATAGTGTAGGGCGGGCCAGCGTTAGCTGGACGCAGCAGGCCGTTCGGACGTTTAGTGCCTTTGCAACGGTACTAACATTAATCTGTTTTCTGAGTAGCCACTCGGCTATGGCTCAGGGACGAACAGTAACAGGGCGCGTTACTGATGCTACGGGTTCGGGCATTCCCGGAGCAAGTATTCAGTTGAAAGGTACGCAACGCGGTACAAACAGTGATGCCGAGGGTAAATACTCGCTTAACAATGTACCTGATGATGCGACTATTGTGGTAAGCTTCATTGGTTACGCAACGCAGGAGGTGGCTGTCGGAAACAGAGAATCAGTAGATCTGAAACTTACCGACGATTCTAAGGCACTGGATGAAGTTGTTGTTGTGGGCTACGGAACCGCCAAACGAAAAGACCTGACGGGTGCCGTAACGCAAATCACAGCCCGCGATCTGAATTCGGGCGTAAATCCTAACCCACTACAGGCCATTCAGGGTAAAGTAGCGGGTTTGGTGATTACAACCCCATCGGGCGACCCAAACGCGAACCCAACGGTTCGTTTGCGGGGCTATACCTCGTTGTCGGGTGCCGGTGATCCGCTCTACGTGGTCGATGGTGTTATTGGTGTTCCTGTTCAAACGGTGAGTCCGCAGGACATCGAGTCAATGGATGTGTTGAAAGATGCGTCGGCATCGGCCATCTACGGTTCGCGGGGTGCCAATGGCGTTATCATCATCACCACTAAGCGCGGTAAATCGGGCAGAACAACCGTTACGTTTAACAACTACGTTGGTATTCAGACCATTGCCAGGCGGCTACCGCTGCTCGATGGCCCCGGATACGTGGCTGCCGTTACGCAAATTGAAGGCCCTGCGGCATTTAACGACCTGCAACGATTTACGAAAGATGCCAGTGGTAATTATTTCAACACCGACTGGTTCTCCGAAGTGACCCGCAAAGCGGCTGTTAACAACCATGACATTGCCGTGTCGGGTGGTTCTCAAACGTTTAGTTACCGGGGGTCACTGAGCTACATCAACCAGGAAGGCTTAGTTAAAAAGACTGGCTTTAACCGGGTAACAGCGCGGATCAACCTCGATCAGAAAGCGTTAGACAATCGCCTGAACATTCAGTATAACCTGGCTTATACTGAAAACAACCGGGAAGTTGATAACCGGGCTGTTATTTCAGCCGCTACATTCTTCCTTCCTACCTTACCTGTGGTAAGCCCAACGGCCGGAAACAATCAGGGTGGTTATGCCGAAGTAGGCGGAAGTTTCGACTTGTTTAACCCGGTGGCTATTCTGGAAAACCAGATCAACACCGAGCGTCAGGGTTATTTGCAGGGTGGTATGAACCTGCGGTATGAGGTGCTGGATGGGTTGACACTGGGTGTGAACGGGCAAGTACAGCGCGACAACACGGTGAGCAATTTTGCGTCAAACGGAGCCATCAAGCAGTTTGCCAACAACAACGGGCTGTCGGGTCGGGGGTTGGGCCAAACCAGTACCAAACTGATGGAACTGACCGCCAACTACGTGAAGGAGTTTGGCAACGACAATAACTTCGCCCTTCTGGGTGGTTATTCCTACCAGCAGTTCGACTACGATGGCTTTTCGGCTCAGAACAACGGTTTCGTAACACCTGACATCAACTTCAACAACCTTGGTCTCGGCTCCGGCTCGTTAGTGAATCCCTCGAATACGTATGCACAGTCATACCGGAACCAGAACAAACTGATCTCGTTCTTTGGTCGGGCTACGGTGAATTTTGGGGATCGCTACAACGCAACAGCCAGTTTACGTCGTGATGGCAACTCTATTTTTGGTGCCAACAACAAGTGGGGTATGTTCCCCTCGGCGGCTGTCGGCTGGACAATCTCTAACGAGGGGTTCTTCCCGAAAAGTGGGCCGGTCAATTACCTCAAACTGCGCGTTGGTTATGGTGCAACGGGTAATTCCGAGAATATTTTCCCCTATAACTCATTGCAGTTATATGGTCAGAATGGCACCTACTTTGATGGAACACTGAACAACTTTTTACCCGGATACGGTATTGTTCAAAACTCGAACCCAGACCTGAAGTGGGAGGTAATCTCAACCACTAACGTAGGGCTGGATTTCCAGTTGTTCAAGAATCGGTTTAATGGTACGCTGGAAGTATATGACAAGAAAGCCACTGATATGTTGTATAACTTCTCGGTGCCTGCTGATGGTATTCGGTATTTTACCAACACCATTCTGGCTAACGTGGGCAGTATGCGAAACCGGGGAATCGAATTGTCATTGGGTGGAGACATCATCGACAAGACAGACTTCACCTGGAATGCCCGGATCGTGGGTAACTACAACCAAAACCGCATTCTGTCGCTGGCAAATGATGAGTTCACGGTGGGTCAAATCCGGTTTAACTTCTTCGGCGGTCGGGGTTTGTCGAACGTAGCTTCTTCGGTCTTGACCGTGGGCCGTCCGTTGGGCGAATTCAACAGCATTCCAACATTTGCTGGTTTTGTGGACGAAGTAAAAGATGGCAAAACGAACACTTTAATGGGTTTTGTTCCGGCCACAGGAACCACACCGGCTACTACGTTTGAAAACTCGGATGCTGCCAAAGCATTGGCCGATGGTAACCCAATTTCGCACGGTAACCCGCAGCCGTTCCTGAATGCATCGTTCATCAACTCGTTCCGCTACAAGAACTTCGACCTGAATTTCATGTTACGTGGTACGTTTGGCAACAAAATTCTGAACAACACCCGCTCTAACCTGAGTATTCCAGGTTCGATTCTGCAAACCAACCAATTGACCGATGTGTTGGACATTCCGAAAACTTACGGAACCAATGCACTCTCGACTTATTGGCTGGAAGATGGTACGTTTGTTCGGTTAGACAACTGGCAGATCGGCTACAACGTACCCGTACCGGCCAGCAAATTTATCAGCAATGCACGGGTGTATCTGGGAGGCAACAACCTGTTCCTGATCACGAAATACAAAGGCATTGACCCGGAACTCGAAGTTGACGGTCGTGTGCGGGGACGCAGTCAGGCTCCAAACAACATTGGTCTTGACAACCGGGGCATTTTCCCACGGGCGCGTACGTTCCAGTTGGGTGTAAACCTGACGTTCTAAGGCATAAACAAATTGACCGGATTGGCTCAAAATTAATCTGGCAAAAACCAAACAACATTCTCAAACGTATGGTATGATACCTACGTTGAGAGTAAAGAAACCGTTTTTATACACAACTATGTCTCGTTTAAATGCTAAAATTGCGCTTGGCTGTTCGGTCCTGATGCTGGCAAGTCAGGCTTGTACTGACCTGACGGAAAAAACGTTTGACGTTATTCCGGTAGAAGGCTTTGGAACGACTCCAGCCCAGCAGGCCGCATTGATTGGACCCCTCTATGCAGGGGTAAGAGGCTATTTCGGTAATCTCAGTAACCTGAATACCTGCACGGATGAACAGATTGTTCCCACACGTGGGGGCGACTGGAAAGATGGGGACCAGTGGAAACGGTTGTATGACCATAGCTGGCAGGCCGTAGCCGATGGTGGCACGTTTTTTAACGGTGCCTGGGGCTATTGCTACAACAACATCACCGCTGTGAACCAGCAGTTGGGTACTGCTAAAGACCCTGCTCTGGTGGCCGAGTTACGTGCCCTGCGGGCATTCTTCCATTACTCGGCAATGGATTGGTTTGGCAATGGAATCATTGCCGATGCCCTCTCGGCTACCCAGTCGAAGCAGAGCACACGGGCCGAAATGTTCGCCTATATCGAGAAAGAACTGCTGGCTGTTTACCCTCAGTTGAGTGCCGAAACAGGTGGTGCGTTTTATGGACGGCTTAACAAGCCAACGGTGGATATGTTACTGGCGAAAATGTACCTGAATGCTCAGGTATATACCGGAACAGCCCGCTGGCAGGATGCCGTTACGCGGCTGAACAACATTGTTACGACTGGTAAGTACTCACTACCCGCTGATTTCCTGAGTACGTTCTCGGCTAACAACAGCGGTTCGCCGGAGATCATCTTCGCCATTCCGTTTGATCGGACAAAAGCCGGTGGTATGAACCTGCAAATGCGCACGTTGCACTACAAGAGCCAATTGACCTATAACCTCGGTAACTCACCCTGGAACGGTTTCGCTACACCAACCGAGTTCTACAACTCATTCGATGCGAGCGATGTACGTAAGCAAATGTGGATTGTGGGGCAGCAATTCGATGCATCGGGCAAGCCGTTGGACGACGACGGTGTTCCGATGGTCTTCACGCCGGAAATTTCTGCGTTCTCTTTGCCAGCCGGCGCAGCGGGTCGTTTGGCCGGCGCGCGAAGCCAGAAATATCAGATTCAGCGCAACAACACCTTCTCTGATCAGGACAACGATTTTGTTGTGTTCCGGTATGCCGACGTGTTAATGATGCGGGGCGAAGCGCAATTCCGGTTGGGCAACACCGCTGCCGCGTTGACGGATTTCAACCTCGTGCGTGCCCGTGCCGGTATGCCTGCCTACACAGCCGCTACACTGACTTTGCCGGAGATTCTGGCAGAACGCGGTCGCGAGCTGGCGTGGGAATACCACCGTCGTCAGGATCTGATTCGTTTCGATCAGTTTACGAAAGCATGGCGGTTTAAGCCTGCTTCGCAGAAGTTCCGCGAATTGTTCCCGATTCCGAATGACCAGATCATTCTGAACACGAACCTGAAGCAGAACCCAGGGTATTAAGAAGATTCGTTTCTAAACAAAAAAGCAAGCCCCAGTGGGGTTTGCTTTTTTGTTATTTATGCGTAACAATGAGTGCGCTTTTCACCAAATACCACCCATGCACTTCATTCTTTTTCTTCTGTTAATCAGCACACTAGTTGGTTGCCAATCATCCCGGCAGGGATCGTCCGACCTGTTATTTCGTAAGCTCGATTCAACACAAACCAACATCAATTTTGCCAATACGGTTATTGATGATAAAGATTTCAACGTTTTCAACTACCGTAATTTCTACAATGGCGGGGGCGTAGCCATTGGCGACGTGAACAACGATGGCCTGTCCGATGTGTTTTTGATCGCCAACATGGGCGACAACAAACTCTACCTGAACAAAACCAAAACCGGGCCGGGGGTTTCTGCGGATACCGGTTTCACCTTCGCCGATGTAACGGCAAAAGCGGGTGTGGCGGGCAAAAAAAGCTGGAGCACCGGGGCCACCTTTGCCGATGTAAACGGCGACGGTCGGCTAGATCTGTACGTGTGTAATGCGGGTATTCGACCCGGCGACGACCGGGGCAACGAGTTATTCATTAACATGGGCAACGATGCCAATGGCGTGCCCACATTCAGCGAGCAGGCAGCAGCCTACGGACTCGATGACCACGGCTTTTCGACACACGCGGCTTTTTTCGATTACGACCGCGATGGTGATCTGGATATGTACTTGCTCAACAACAGTTTCATGCCCGTTGCGAAACTGCAATATGCCAACATTCGCTCGGAACGCGACTCGCTCGGCGGCCATAAACTGTTTCGCAACATGATGGTGGAGCGCGGCAAAACCGGTGTTGCTTTCGACAAAGAGCGATCCAAAATCTTCCAGGATGTATCCGAAAAGGCGGGGATTTATGGCAGTTTGATTGGCTTTGGTCTGGGCATCACCATCGGCGACGTGAACGACGATAACTGGCTCGATATTTATATTTCCAATGACTTCTACGAACGCGATTACCTGTATCTGAACAACCGGGACGGCACATTTCGGGAGTCGATCAAAGAGTCGATGCCGCACACGAGCCTGTCGTCGATGGGTGCCGATATGGCCGATATTAACAACGATGGCCGGTTGGATATTTTTATTACGGATATGTTGCCGGGCAATGATAGTCGCCTGAAACGAACGTCGAGTTTTGAGGGACACGACCTGGAACGCATTAAAGCAGAGCGCGATTTTCATTACCAAATCATGCAAAATATGCTCCACCTGAATCAGGGCAACCAACCCGGCAGCGGGGGTTTGCCGCTGTTTAGCGATGTGGCTCGGTTTTCGGGCGTTCAGGCAACGGACTGGAGTTGGGGTGCCCTCATTTTTGATATGGACAACGACGGGCTGAAAGATATTTTTGTGTCCAACGGCATTGCCAAAGACGTGACCGATCAGGATTTTGTCAACTTCCTGGCCGACCGCGAAAATATGGCCCAAATTGCCCAACAGGGGTCATTCGATTTCAAGCAGTTTTTGGACAAAGCCCCGTCTGATCCGATACCTAACTACGCCTTTCAGAACGAAGGAAACTTACAGTTCACCAACAAAGCCGTGGATTGGGGCTTGTCGGAACCCGATTTCTCCAACGGCTCGGCCTACGGCGATTTAGACAACGACGGCGATCTGGATTTGATCGTCAACAATGTGAACGCCCCGGTGTCTGTTTATCAGAACCGTTCTGAAGCGAAAAACAACCCCAATTATCTGCGGGTAAAACTTGTCGGCTCGGGCTTAAACCGCAACGCGATTGGGGCAAGGGTCTATGTGCATCAACACGATGCGGGGAATGTTCCCCGCCTACAGGTTCTCCAGCAAATGCCCAACCGGGGTTTTCAATCGTCGGTCGATTTAAACCTTGTGTTTGGACTGGGGCAGCAACCCGGCATTGATTCGGTGGTGGTGGTTTGGCCCGACGACCGGACTCAAACGCTGAAACAACCCAAGGCCAACACCCTGCTGACACTTCGGCAGGAACAGGCGACGGGTCGCTGGAAACCGCCCGTGCAGGTGGGAAAGCCGCTTTTGGTGGACAACACGACCGCATCGGGCTTAACCTATTTGCACCGCGAAAGTCCGTTTGTCGATTATAACCGGGATGCCCTGCTCAAACAACAATATTCAACCCAAGGCCCCGCTTTGGCCACCGGCGACGTGAATGGCGATGGGCTTGACGATGTGTTTTTGGGCGGAGCCAGCGGGCAGAGCGGGCGTTTGTTTGTGCAACAGGCCGGAAACCGGTTTGTGGACAGAACACCAGCTGCCATTCGGCAGGATACCATCAGCGAAGCGACCGATGCCGTTCTGTTTGATGCCGACAACGACAAAGACCTTGATTTATACGTAGTTACGGGAAGTAACGAGTTCGACAACGAAAGTGAAGACTTGCTCGACCGGCTGTTTCTGAACGATGGCAAGGGCAATTTTACCCCCTCTGCAACGGGTTTGCCCAACCTGAAAGCAAGTGGGTCGTGCGTCGCAGCGGGCGACTTCGACCGCGATGGCGACCTCGATTTGTTTGTGGGATCGCGGCTGATTCCGAGTCAGTATGGGCGCAACCCGGCCAGTTATTTACTGACCAACGACGGAACCGGGCAGTTCAAAAACTACACCAAACGATTCATACCCGATGCCGATCAGTTGGGCATGGTAACGGCCGCTACCTGGGCCGACCTGAACGGCGACAACTACCCCGAACTGATTGTTACCGGCGATTGGGAACCCGTGCGGGTATATGTGAACCAACGCGGCAAACTGAGCCAGAACCCCGACCTATCCATTACCGATGCATCCAGTAATCCCCTAAAAACCAATGGCTGGTGGAACTGCGTCACGGCGGGCGATGCTGATGGCGACGGCGATTTAGACCTCGTGGTGGGCAATCTCGGCCTGAATTCCCGCATCAGGGCCACCCAGAACCTCCCTGCCGAATTGTATGTGAGCGACTTTGATAACAACGGTAAACTGGAGCAGATTATCACCTGTGCCGACGAAACGGGCCAACTCTATCCGATGGTGCTGAAAGCCGATTTGCAAAAGGAGTTGCCTACCATTAAAAAGAAATTTGTGAAGTTCACGGACTACGCGGGCAAAAAAATAGACGAAATCTTTGACGAAGATCAGCTTAAACAGGCTCTTCGGAAAGAGGTATTTACGGGCGCAACCGCCCTGCTAATCAACAACGGAAAAGGCAAACTGACGTTTCAGGCATTGCCGGGTGAAGCCCAGTTGTCGCCGGTTTGCGGAGTTGCCTTTGCCGATGCCGACAAAGATGGCCGTATGGACCTGCTACTGACGGGTAATTTTCTGGACGTGTTGCCCGAAATTGGGCGATACGATGCCAACTATGGCTTAGTGCTGCTCAACAAAGGCAAGGAATCCAACGGGCAAATCCGGTATCAGGCTTTGAACCCGGCCCAATCGGGCTTCTTTGTCAGGGGGCAGGTTCGGCGGATGGCCCGGCTTCGGCAGGGGCAGTTTGTGCTGGCCAAAAACAACGACCGGGTTCAGGTGTTTTCCCTGAAGTAGGATTTCATCCTCCATTCAACTTTCTATGAAACGTTTCTTTTTTGTGTTAGTAATCAGCACGTTGGGCTTGTCCAACTGTACATCCTTCAACGCTGAAAAACCCCTTTTTCAATCGCTCGACTCCACCAAAACGGGCGTGGGGTTCGTCAACCGGCTGGTTCCGTCCCAACAACTCAACATTCTGGATTATCTCTATTTCTACAACGGCGGGGGCGTGTCAACGGGCGACATCAACAACGACGGGCTGATTGATATTTACTTCGTTTCGAATCAAGGCAAAAATAAACTGTACCTCAACAAAGGCACCGCCAACGGCCAATCGCTTCAATTCGAGGACATTACCGAAAAAGCTGGGGTCGCGGGTTTCTCCGATTGGCAAACCGGCTCCACAATGGCCGACGTGAACGGCGACGGTTTTCTGGATATTTATGTGTGTGCAGTGGGCAATTTCCGGGGTCTTGAAGGAGCCAACGAACTGTATATCAACAATGGTGATGGCACATTCGTGGAAAAAGCCGCCGACTATGGCCTCGATTTCACGGGCTTCTCGACGCAGGCTGCTTTTTTCGACTACGACCACGATGGTGACCTCGATTGCTACCTGCTCAACCATGCCGTACATACCTCGCGGAGTTACGACCGCGTAACGGCCCGCAATCTCCGCAACAATGAATCGGGCGATTACTTGTTTGAAAACCAGCTCATTACCAAAAACGGGCCGAGCAAAAATGCCAAGTTTCTGAACGTGAGCGAGAAAGCGGGCATTTTCGGGGCGGCAATGGGCTACGGGCTGGGCATTGCCGTAGCCGACCTGAACAACGATGGTTGGGAAGACCTTTACGTGTCGAACGACTTCCACGAAGACGATTATTATTACGTCAATAACCAGAACGGCACGTTTACCGAAAGCGTGAAAAAGGCATTTGGGCATACGAGCCGCTTCTCGATGGGCAACGATGTGGGCGACGTGAATGCCGATGGTTATCAAGACATTGTGTCGCTGGATATGTACCCGGAGGACGAGACCGTCGAAAAATCGTCGTTGGGCGAAGACCCGCTGGACATTTATTTTTTCAAACTGGCCTTCGGCTATATGAATCAGTATAGCCGCAACTGCCTGCAACTGAACGTATCAGGCCGCAAGTTTATGGAGGTTGGCTCGATGGCGGGCATTGCCGCTACCGACTGGAGCTGGTCGCCCTTGCTGGCCGATTACGACAACGATGGCGTGAAAGACCTGTTCATTACCAACGGCATTGTTCACCGGCCCAACAACCTCGATTATGTCAAGTTTGCCTCCGACGATTCGCTGCGGTATGCGATAGAAACGTCGCGGACGCTGGATGAGCGGGCCATTAAGTTGATGCCCGAGGGTAAGGTGCATAACTATTTTTATCGGGGTACGCCCTCGCTGAAATTCGAGGATAAATCGGCGGCCTGGGGCTTTGAAATACCCACGTTTTCAAACGGGGCTTCGTATGCCGACCTCGACAATGATGGCGATTTAGACCTGATTACCAACGACATAGACAGCCCGGCAGGTATTTATCGCAACGAGGCAAACACGCTTTTTCCGGCCAACAAACACCTGACCGTTCGATTGAAAGGCACCACCCCCAACACGTTTGGCGTGGGGGCGCGGGTGGTTGCCAAATACGCCGATACCACCCTGATGCAGCAGTTGATGCCGACGCGGGGTTTTGAATCGTCGGTGGCTCCTGAACTTCTGTTTGGGTTGGGCCAACACGCCACCATTGACTCGTTGCTGGTGATTTGGCCGACTGGCCAGATGGAAGTACGCACCAACGTGAAAACGGGTCAAACGCTGGTGCTGAATCAGGCCGATGCCCGTCAGGATGGAACAAACTACCGCTTCACTGCCCCCCCCGCAAAACCCCTGTTTGCGGAGTTGACCGGAGCCGATACGCTCCCCTACCGGCATCAGGAAAATAAAAACTTCTACGATTTTGTCCGCGAGTCGCTGATGCCGTTTCAGGTATCGCTCGAAGGCCCCCGGCTGGCCACGGGCGACGTAAACGGCGATGGCCTTACCGATATTTATGCGGGCGGAGCGAGGTGGCAACCGCGTACCTTATTGCTCCAACAACCCGACGGACGTTACAAGTCAACGATGCCCACCGCTTTCCGGGCCGATTCGACTCAGGAAGATGTGGATGCGCTTTTTTTTGATGCTGATGGCGACAAAGACCTCGACCTCTACGTGGTGTCGGGCGGGAATGAGTTTTCGGAGAAAATGCCCGGCCAATTCGACCGGCTTTATGTGAACGACGGGCGGGGCGGGTTCAGCCGCGCCCCCAACGCCCTGCCGCCCATGTATGACAACAAAAGCTGCGTTCGGCCCTACGATATTGACCGGGATGGCGACCTCGATTTATTTGTGGGCGGGCGTGTGGTGGCATTTGGTTACGGCAAAATCCCGAACTCCTACCTCCTGATTAACAGCGGAAAGGGACCCGATGGCAACCCCCGATTCACCGACCGAACCGACAAACTGGCCCCCGCTTTGCGAAAGGTAGGCATGGTGACGGATGCTGTCTGGACGGATTATAACAACGACAAAGCCATTGACCTTGTGATAACGGGCGACTGGATGCCAATTCGGGTGTTTACGAACCAAAAAGGCAAGCTGACCGAAACCAAACTACCCATTGTTGGCAATACGCCCATGAGTGGATTTTTCCAGCGCATTGCCGTGGCCGATTTCGATAGCGATGGCGACCCCGATTTAGTGGCTGGCAATCTCGGCACCAACACCAAACTGCGCCGGGATGACCAGTCGCGCCTGAGAATGCTGGTTAAAGACATCGACAAAAACCAAACCGCTGAACAGATTATTTCCTACAACCGGGGCGACGACTGGTATCCGTTGGCCTTCAAAGACGAATTGGGCAAGCAACTGCCGAGCATCATCAATAAGCGGTTTACAGACTACGAGTCGTTTGCGGGCAAGCCCCTAAACGAGGTATTTGAGAGCAGCGAACTGGCTAATGCCGACGAGTTTGAGGTGGATCAGTTTGCATCGCTCTATCTCGAAAATCAGGGGGGCAAATTTGCTGTTCAGGCGTTGCCGATGGCGGCTCAGGTATCCAAACTCTTTGCCCTGTTGCCGTTTGATGTGGATGGCGACGGTGATCTGGATTTGCTGGGCGGGGGTAATTTCTACGGGGTCAGCACCTATCAGGGACGGTACGACGCAAGTTACGGGCTGATTTTGCAAAACAATACGCTCCCGAAAACAGCCGCGAAAGGCCAGAAAAAACCGTTATTCACGGCCCTGTCGCCGGTGGAAACCAGTTTTTTGCTCAACGGCGAAATCCGCGACATTGTACCCATTCAGACAGCCCGTGGCCCGTTGCTGCTGGTAGCCCGAAACGGAGCGAGTGTGCAGGCATTCCGCCCGTTGGTGGCCAACCGAAACGCACAGTAATGTAGCACTGGTTATACAACGTTGTACCTATGAGAAAGCGCATTAACGGGTTGGTATTCCTACTTGGCATTTGCCTGCTCGGCTGCCGGGAGCCAACCCCGGTTCTGACCACTATATCGCTGAAAGAACCGCCTGTGCAGCAGGCGAGTATCGTGTCGGTGCAGCCCACCGGCCCCACCACCGCCGACTTATTGGTGAAAGTAACGGGCAAACCCACCACTACGAACTGGCAACTGAGTGGTCAAACCGCCACGGCTCAATCGCTTGTGATTAGTGCGGGTGCGGGCATTCAGGAAGGGCCGTTCGATTTGGTTCCGTACCGGGTAAGTGGTTTGGTGGCGGGGCAGGAGGCCCGGTTTAGCCTGAACTTTCAGTTTGGTTCTCAGGAAACTATTACGGCCCTGCGTAAATACACCCACCGCCCGGCTGGTAAGGGCAACAACTGGACCCGGCTGGCGCACGTCCCCATCGATGTGGGCGACCTGACGGGGTATCCGGTTAACTTCGGCCAACGGGGTGCGAGCGAATTTGTGGGCATCACCCGTTATGTGAATGAGCAGAAACTGGAAGCCTGGACATATAGCCGCTCGGTGGACAAGTGGTTCGTTGACGATTTTTCGGCGGCTGGCCGGAGTTTGCCCCGCAAAGGGTTCCTGCAATTCAATCTATACTATCAAGGCGTTGACCGGTACTTTTTCTATGGCATGGGTTATTTCGTTAACGAACTCGCGCCAAACAAATACTTCTACGACCGGAATCTGTTCGGCGTTTTTCCAGATGGTGCCAGTATTGTGTTGCCGTCCTATCAGGGTGAGGATGGGGAAGTTTCTTTTTTTACAACCATCGACGAAGTCTATTTTCTGACCCAGAACGGCTCTCCGGCCATGCGCTCCATCAATGCCAATTTTCCACAAACAGCCCGCGCTCCCCTGCCCGAACCGCCCGGCACGTTGGCCACCTTTACGCTCGATGAACGTGGCTACGTAATCAATCAACGACCGGGGCAACCCGTCCGCTTGTGGCAGTATAACCCAACCACTGACACCTGGCAACGCCGGGCCGATTTTCCGGGTATGTCCCGGAGCCGGGGAGCCGGATTTTCGGTGGGCAACCGGGGCTATTTTGGACTGGGAACCGACCCCGATCAGCAAGGGCTGCGCGACATTTGGCAGTATGACCCCGCCACCGACCGCTGGCAATATGTGACGGATTATCCCGGTCAGGGCAACCGCTATCTAGCCGTGATGAGCGCGAACAAACGGGCCTACCTCGGCTGGGGTTACGAAGCCCAATCGACCACAACAGGGGCCGTGCGGCAAGTGCCCTGCACCGATTGGTGGGAGTTCATTCCCTGAAACACTACCCTATCCAATGACCACACGCTCAATCCGCTCAACGATCACGATTCTCCTGTTGGTGCTTGGCCTGACGGCCTGCATCGAACCGGTGTCGCTACCGATTCGCCAAACCGAACGCCGGTTGGTAGTCGAAGGCTTAATTACCAACGAATCTCCCCCCTACCCCATCAAACTTACCTACTCCGGCAATTTGCAGAGCAGTTTACTCATTCCCGAAGAACTGGCGATTAACGGGGCCGTTGTATTTGTGAGCGACGATGCAGGCAACCGCGCCCGGCTGGAGCAAGACGCCCTAAATCCGGCGTTTTACTGGATGCGCGACCCCGCCCTGCGCGGCCAACCAGGGCGACGCTATTCGTTGTCGGTGCAATTGCCCGACGGAAAACGGTACGTCTCGAAACCAGAACTGATGACTCCCGTTGCTGCCCTTGAACCGCTCAACGTACAGTATCGCCGACAGCGGCAAGATCTGGCTCAGTCCGATGTATTTGACATTCGGGTTAACACCCAGGACCCGCCCACGCCCGGCAATTATTACCGCTGGGCTTCCTATGGCTACCTGCTGCGCTGGGCTGGTACGGATCCACTCAGTAATCCCCCACGCAATTCTCCTGATCCACGAGGGTGCGGCACCTGCACGTGTTGGGTGCCGTATTATGGGCCGCTGGGCGAGGTGCTGTCCGACGCGCTCATCAACGGAAACCGTATTGCCAATCGGTTGGTATGGAGTGCGCCGATTTATGCCGTTGGCCCTCAATATGTGGAGGTTCGCCAGTTTTCGTTGACTCGGGACGCTTTTCAATACTGGCAACGGTATGAGCAGCAAAGCAACCGCACCGGCTCGCTGTTTGATGCCCAACCGGCCTCCATTGAGGGGAATGTGCGACAGACAGGAGATGACACCACCCGGCTGGCTCTGGGCTATTTTGGAGCCTCATCGGTCAGTCGGCAGCGCGTAACCATTCCCGGCGACACCCTCGATTATGCTCGGTTTATAATTCGGTTCGGCAACAAATTCATTCCGCCGGGCAACTGTTTGACTGCCTACCCGCAATCGCAATTTGAACCACCCCTCGGCTGGCCTCCCCGCCGGTAAATAGTCAACAAACCTTCCTTATGCGATTTATTCCACTCTATATTATACTGATTACCTGCGCGTTAAGCCTTCCAGCCAGCGCGCAACCGCGCTACGTGCTGCGGGGCGTGGTCACGGATGCCCTCACGGGCAAACCCGTTGCCGGGGCATCGGTGGCGGTTCGGCGGGGGCCGGGCCGGTTGGGTACCCGAACCGATTCGCTGGGTCGGTATCGGCTGCTGATGCCTGCCGGTTTTTTCAGCGTTGGCTACACCTCTATCGGCTATAATCCCCGCGTGCGGGAAGTGAGTATCGAGCAGGACGAAACCATCGAAAATGTTGATCTCAAACCCGATATTCGGCAAATCGACGAAGTGACTATTACGGGCCGCACCCCCGATGCCAACGTGTCGGAGACTCAGATGAGTGTGGTGCGCTTAGATATGAAAACGCTGAAAAATATTCCGGTTGTGTTTGGCGAGGTCGATGTGCTGAAAGCCCTTTTGCTGCAACCCGGCATCACGTCGGCGGGCGAAGGGGCCGCCGGGTTCAACGTGCGCGGAGGAGCCGCCGACCAAAATTTGGTGCTGCTCGATGGGGCACCCATTTTTAATACGAGCCATTTGCTGGGCTTGTTGAGCAACCTCAACGCCGATGCCATTCAGGACGTGACGCTCTACAAAGGCGGCATTCCGGCCAATTATGGCGGTCGGCTGTCGTCGCTTTTGTTGCTCAACACCAAACCCGGCAACACCGAACGGGTAGAGATTACGGGCGGAATTGGTCTGCTTACCAGCCGTTTGTTAGCCAACGGGCCACTTACCCGAAACCGAAAACTGACGTTTGTGGCGGGTGGGCGCATTGCCTACCCGAACGTTTTGTTACGGCAATTCCCGGAGCCAACCCGCAAAAATCGGGCGTTTTTTTATGACCTCAATGGTCGGCTAACCTATAGATTGGGGGCGGGCAGTCAACTTTCGCTCACAGCCTACCACGCCTACGACAATTTTAAATTTCCGCAGGATACGTTGTTTGGCTGGCAAAGCACGCTGGCAACCCTGCGCTGGAGTCAGCGATTGAGCAACCAACTGAACCTGAACGTAACGGCTACCCACAGCGATTACCGGTTTTTTCTGGACGGTCTGACCCCGCAAAATACCTACCGGTTTCAGTCCGATGTGCGGCAGCAGGACGTGCGGGCCGACTGGATTTGGACTCCCAAACGCCACCGGCTGGAGTGGGGTGGTGGATTCACGCGCTATCGACTGGGGCCGGGAGCCATCCGGCCAACGGGGTCCGATACGAACATTAACCCCCAAACCCTGCCCAACGAACAGGCCGTTGAATGGGCAGGGTATGTGTCGGACGAGTGGACTCCCAACCAATGGCTGACGGTGCAGGCGGGCGTTCGGTGGGTGGCGTTCACCAATCGGGGGCCGGGGGTATCCTATCAATATGCCGATGGGCAAGCCCGCACCCCGCAAAGCATCACCGACACGCTGCGGTTTGGAGCCGGGCAACCCTTAGTTCGCTACGGTGGTCCCGAACCACGCCTGATTTTGCGGGTAAAGGTGGCCCCGCATACTTCACTGAAAATGAGCTACAACCGCACCCGTCAGTTCCTGCAACTCATTTCCAACACCACGTCCATTTCGCCCGCCGATTTCTGGAAATTATCCAACCCGAACGTGCCGCCCCAAGTGGCCGATCAAGTGGCAGTAGGCGTGTTTCAGAACCTGAAAAACAACCTGTATGAAGTGTCAGTTGAGGTCTATCAAAAACGCCTGACCGACCTTGTGGAGTATCGTAACGGGGCCACGCTGCTCCTTAATCCAACGCTCGATGCCGATTTGCTGCGGGCTTCTGGGCGGGCCTACGGACTGGAAGTGAGCGTGCAGAAAACCAAAGGATTGCTCACGGGTTTGCTTGCCTACACCTACTCACGGACGTTGGCGCGGGTCAACACGACCTATGCCCTCGACCAGATTAATCGGGGCAACGAATATCCCGCCACCTTCGACAGGCCCCATAACCTGAGCATTTCGAGCCAGTGGAAATGGAAACGCGGCTGGACGTTCGGCACCAATTTCGTTTATACCAGTGGTCGCCCAACCACCTACCCCGACGGTACCTACCGGCTCAACGGGGTGGCCGTGTTCGATTTCTCGCAACGCAACGCCGACCGCCTGCCCGACTATCACCGCTTAGATGTCTCGTTCACCAAAGATGGTCGTCGGGAGTCTGGGCAACGTCGCTATGCCAACTGGTCGATTTCGTTTTACAATGTATATGCCCGTCGCAATGCGTATTCGGTTTACTTTCAGCGATTTAACACCACGACCCGGAGCTATCAACTGTCGGTTTTCGGTAGCATCATTCCGTCGGTTAGCTGGAATTTTACGTATTGATGGGCAATGTATGTTGTTCAAATCTCATAGTTATCGTTAACTTACGGTCTTAAATAGAGGTAGATGAGATCTTTTACCGTAACCTTACTGCTAATTTTTTTCGGCTTTACTTATTCATTTGCGCAGGTAAACTCCGCTCGCTATAAAACCAAACTGGACAGTCTGCAAAGCCTGATCGACCGGCAACCGAAAGACGACACCCTGAAGGTGAAACGGTTGATCTATCTGGCCCGTATTAGTTTTTACGATCTGCAATACAAGCGCGGCCTCATCGCCGTGGTGCAGGCCCGGCAACTTGCCCGAAAGCTCCGGTACGCCAAAGGCGAGGCTATGTACTGGCGGGCCATGTACACGTTTAACCAGTTTAATTGGCTTTCAAACTACTATGATACGCAGGCAGATTGGTTTTACGCTGATCGTGGGCAAAATGAGGAATACAGCCAACTCGGTGTCAATCCTCCTGCATTTTATGATTCCCAATCAAGAGAATTAAAACTTAAGCTGGAAGAATGTTTAAACCATTTTGCAAAACAGCCTGACAAAGAAATAACTGCAAATATTCTGATGCATTATGCTGGTACTGAAGATGCAAGTCGATTCTCTGAAAGTGTATATAAGGCGATCAGTCTGTTTCAGCAAAATAAACAGGAAGAACTTGTTTTCTATTGTCTTGCAACAAAAATGTGGATATTGGAGCAACGGAAAAATGTGAAAGAAGCTAATAACGTTGAAAATGTTCTTGTAAAGATGATTGCCGAGACTAAAAACAGGCGGCAAGAAGCCGCCCGCAGTTTTTGCCTTGGTTTGATGTATGAAAATCTAAAAAGGAAAGCGGCAGGTTTTGAATATTACCAAAAAGCCGATCAAGTTCTTGAACAACTGAATGAAAAGAACCTTCGCTTGTATGTACTCCGACGGTTAGGCCTGCTGTGCCAGAATCTAGGGTTGGCCAAAAAAGGCGTTGACTATTTCAAGAAAGAAGCCGCCTTGCGTGAACAAACCAAAGACAGGGGTCAACTCATCTACATTTATCATAAAATCGCTTTCACACTAATAGAATTAAAAGCCTTTGATGAGGCTCGTGTCTACCTAAACAAAGCCGAAGCTATCTCCGATAAAGACTCCCCCTTCGCCACACAGCTTGAGAATAAAGCACAACGGTATGATGCTACCGGACAGATGCTGCTCGGAGAAGGCAAATACAATGACGCGATCAAAAATTTTGATCAGGTTTTAGATTACGCTAATCGTTTAAAGAACTACTCTCCCTCTTCCGGCACCTTACTTGAGTATTATGCGCAGTACTACATAGCTCAGTGCTATCAGAAATTATATAATGTGTCGGAGAGTATACGCTATGGAAAATTAAGTTATGACTTGGCTTCTCAATGGGGACAATATTCAGAAGCACAAACAGTTCGACGGAAAGCCAGCCTCTTACTATCCGAACAATACGACAAGGCAAAACAACGCCTGGAAGCATATAAATACCTTAAAATTCACCAAGAAGTTCAAAACGAAACGGAGCAAACTGAGGCCGCTAATCGGTTGCTCGACCTGGAAGTTGAGTCTGTGGTGAAAAAGGAGGAGGGTGAAAAAAATCGTTTAAAGCAGGTGCAACTCCTGCAACAACAGCGGATTCTGGCTATCGAAAAAGAACAGGAAATCGATCAGCTAAAGGCGCAGGCCGCTAACCTGGATCTGAAAAGCCGCGCCGAACAGGCCGAGTTAGGACGGCAATTAGATAAGCAACGAATGGAAGCCAAAGCTTTGCAAAACAAACGGCAACAGGATTATCAGATTTCGCTACTGAACTTAGACATCGACAATCAGCGCAAGATTAGAACGGGCCTTCTGGCTGGATTGGGGCTGTTTGCTTTGTTCGCGGCTCTGCTGTTCCGTCAGAACCGGGCGAAGCAACGGTTAAATAAAATCCTGACCGACCAAAAAGCCGAGATCGAACAGCAGCACAACCAACTCGACCAATCGCTCACTAACCTGAAAAATACGCAGGCCCAACTTATTCAGAAAGAGAAGCTTGCCAGCTTAGGGGAGCTTACGTCGGGCGTGGCCCACGAGATTCAGAATCCACTGAACTTCGTTAATAATTTCTCAGAGGTCTCTGCCGATCTGGTCAAGGAAATTAAGGAGGAACGGGATAAAGGCGACAAACGAGACGAAGAATTTGAACTTGAACTGCTGGACGATCTGAGCTTAAATCTCCAGAAAATCAACCACCACGGCGGACGGGCGGCTTCTATCGTTCGGGGGATGCTCGAACACAGCCGGATCGACTCTGGCGAGCGACGCTCCACCAATCTTAATGTGCTGGCCAAAGAATACCTCAACATCGCCCACCACGGTCAGCAAGCCAAAGACAAATCGTTCAGGTGCCACCTCGAAACAAACTTTGCGACTGATCTACCCCAAATCGAAATAGCCCCGCAAGAGATCGGGCGGGTATTACAAAACCTGTATACCAATGCGTTCTATGCTGTGCGGGAACGGCAAAAGAAGGCAGACGAAGGCTACCAACCCACTATCTGGGTCGGTACAAACTGTGTTGGTGATGCCGTAGAAATCCGGGTTCGGGATAATGGTACAGGTATTCCCGAATCGGTGAAAGCCAAAATTTTTCAGCCCTTTTTTACCACCAAACCCACCGGCGAGGGAACGGGTCTGGGCCTCTCATTAAGTTACGACATCATTACGAAGAGCCACGGAGGTACGCTTCGGGCAGACAGTGAGGAGGGTAAGGGAACCGAGTTTGTTGTTACCCTTAAATGATAGAAACACCCGGTTGAGAACAAAGTGGGTCTGGACTGTTCAACCAGAACCGCACCCTCGCTTTTTCGCAACCCTCCCTGCCTTTTGTTCGTTATATACACATTACCATTCAATGTATATGGAAACGACTCAACGAAATGGACTCTTAATCGCGGGAGGGGTGGTGCTGGTTGCCCTGGCTGCCTTTCTGTTTTACAAATTCAGCAACAAAGCCTCCGAGCCTGTCAGCATGACGCAAAAGCTGCGGGAAGCCCGGCGTTATGCCGACTCACTGGGTATTGACAGTGCCCGCTATGTGTTGCCAACCAGCGCAACTAAATCGCCTGAAAACGAGGCAGTTGCCGAAGAAAAACTGCAAAAACTGTTGGTAGAACTGCGCTATGGCCACAAACCTGCCGATCAGTCATTTAGTGGTCTGAAAGAAGATGTTGATACGGCATGGGTCGGCAACATCATGCGGAACGACTCGGTGGTGACAGCTTTAGAAACGGAGGCCGGCACATTCGCGCCCTATCTGACCCTGGTCAAGCAATACGATCAGATACGCGAAACAGCTACCCCCGCCCAACTGAAAGCAGTGAAGGAAAGCCTCAATTTCTATCGGTATCTGAATCGCTTTGATTTTGATAAATTTATTGTCGTAAATATTCCAGCGGCCCGATTAACCGTGTTCGACCAAAAAGGCGGGCGGGCCATGCCAATGGACGTTATCGTGGGTAAAGCCGACAAACAAACGCCCCGATTCAACTGCTTTCTCACCGATATTACGGCCTATCCGTACTGGAACGTGCCGGAGGGAATTGGCGTGAAGGAACTGTTGCCGAAAGTACAAGCCAATCCAAGTTTTTTGGACAGCCAGAATATGGAAGTACTTGATGCTAAAGACAAGCCTGTGGACCCCACAACGCTCGATTGGGCCAGTTTTTCGACAGATAATTTCCCCTATCGGTTCCGGCAAACATCGGGTTGCCACAACTCGCTGGGTCTAATTAAGTTTGTATTGAACGGCCCCGAAGCCATCTATTTCCACGACACCAATGCCCGCGAACTGTTCGACATCACGAAAGATCGGTGGCGGAGTCACGGTTGTGTGCGGCTCGAAAAACCCGTTGAATTTGCCAACTATGTGTTGGGAACACCCAAATTCGATCAGGGCTTTTACGATCGCTGTTTGGTCGATCAGAAACCCCAAACGTTCAAACTGCCCAAGCCATATCCTGTATTTGTCACCTATCATACTGCCGACGTGGATGCCAGTGGTAAGTTGGTGTTCTACAAAGATGTGTATAGATTAGATAGCCGTTTGGCAGCTCGGTAACTTACCCTAAAAACGCTGATTTCTTTAAGTACGTCGCGTCGGGAGAGTAAATGAACAGGCAGGAACCGCCTTTGATAGCCTGGATAATGGGTTTGCTTTCGGCATTAGAAACCGCCGGGCAACCCTGACTGCGGCCCAAACGACCGGTGTTGCGGATAATGTCTTCGCACACATAATTGGCACCATGCATCACGATGGCCCGGGCAAACGCATTGTCGTTAATGCCGCGCTCCAAGCCCTTCAGTTGCAGTGACAGGCCATGTTTGCCTTGATAGGTGTTAAGCGTTTGGTAGAACCCGAGGCTCGACTGGAAGGAAGAATTAGTATTGGAAAATTTCTCGGCCAACAACACACCGGAATTGCGTCCGTGGGCTACGTAGGTGTTAAACAGCAATTTACGACCCACTAAATCAATCACATACAGGCGTTTTTTGCTGGATGGCTGGCTCATATCCACAATCGACAGAATCGGTTTGGCATCCATCATTTTTTGCATACCACGCAGGGCATGGTCGAAAACGGCCCGATTGAGACCCCGCATTTCGAGGTTCAGTTCGTCAAAAACAGTAGCATATGTATTGACTGTCTTCGTTGTAGCCGTATTGGTAGTTGATTTTGCCGTTGCCTTGTTTTCGTGGCCAATCGACGTGAAGCTAAGTAGTGATAAGAGACTGATCAGTGCTAGTTTCATGCAGATTATTTTAGGGGTTGCATCTCACAACCGTATGGTTCTGATGTGTTAGCTTATAAAACGTAAAGTCTATTGATTTAATTCGCTAATGGAACGAGGTTTCTATTTAAAATCTTCTCTTTCCCTCTTTCCCGTTCACGAAGAACTGGACCATAGTTTTTTTATGTCCCCCCGTTCTCCCTACTTTTACCTATTCTTTCGCTGTGGCACTTGGCCCGGTGGTTTGTTAAACTGATCTTTTTGCTGCGTTGAGTATTGCCAATTTAACCCTTTCCATTGCCCTTTGCACGTACAATGGCGAGCGGTATCTTCCCGAACAATTGGCCAGTATTGGCAATCAATCCTTACTGCCCGATGAGGTCGTTATTGTGGATGATGGCTCCTCTGATGGCTCGGTAGTGTTGGTTCAGCAGTGGGCCTCGTCAATGTCTTTCCCTGTTCATATTCACCGGAACATCAGCAACTTAGGATCAACGAAGAGTTTTGAAAAAGCAATGAATCTCTGCACGGGCGATGTGATTGTGTTATCGGATCAGGATGATGCCTGGCGGACCGACCGACTGGCTCAGACAGCCAACTGGTTTGGAGAAAACCCCGCTATGGATGCCGTTTTCTGCGATGCCGATCTAATCGACGAACACTCGCAACCAATCGGACAACGAATTTGGGACATGGTGCAGTTTGGGCCTGAAAACAGACAAAAATGGCTACAGGGGCTCGGGCACGAGCTGCTCTTTAGCGGGTATATTGTGACGGGCGCAACCATGGCCCTCAAACGGTCGGTTTTACCCGAACTTTTGCCCTTCCCCACGCATGTTCAGTATTTGATTCACGATGCCTGGATTTCGGTGGTACTTGCGCAGAAAGGAACCATTGGATTTATTGATGAACCCCTGATTCGCTATCGCCAACACAGCAATCAGCAGGTGGGTTTCAAAGCCGACCGCGCCAAAGTGACCCTGAAAGATCGGCTGAACCGAAACCGGGCCGAACGAATGGCCCCAATTTTGCAGAAAGCTACCCGCTACAGGCAACTCTATGAATTACTCAGCAAACGCGCCGATGTTAACCCTCAACGCCTGACTTATTTGCGTCGGATGGCGGATCACCTCGACCGGCGCGTTCGATTACCATCCACCCGCGCTTTCCGTATCCCTTTGGTAATAAGTGAGTTATCAAGAGGAAATTACCGATTATTTTCGGGGCATTGGTGGAAAACCGCCTTGGGCGATTTGATTGAGCCATAAATCCGTCAAAACCCAATGGCCTCATTCAGTGTCCAGAATCCAGTACACCGCGTCTAAAATCCAGTATCCAAAGTCAAGTATCATGCCTACCGCAGCCGTTATTATTCCAGTTTATCAGAAAGAACTTAATCCCTACGAGCAGATTTCGCTCCGGCAATGCGTCAGCATTCTGGGGCGGCACCCGTTGGTGATTGTGAAACCCGACACTCTGGATCTGTCTGACTGGCTCACCGACTACCCGATGCTGCAATTTGAGTCGTTCGATCAATCGTTTTTTCGGAGCATTCGGGGCTACAATGAACTACTGTGCTCGGAGTCTTTTTACGACCGTTTTATTAATTACGAGTATATTCTGGTTTACCAGCTCGATGCGTTTGTGATGCGCGATTCGCTCATGGAATGGTGCCGACGCGGATATGATTACGTGGGTGCCCCGCAGTTCAGCGATGTGCGGCCCAAACGCGAGGGCCGGCCAACCCTGCGCGAATTTGTGTCGGGATTTTTCCAGCAACCGTTGCTCAATGGTGGCCTGTCGCTGCGTCGGGTGAAAGCGTGTCGGCGGTTGCTGAAAGTGTACCACACCTTCAATAAAAAGTGGCCCGGCAACGAAGACGGGTTCTTTTCACTCCACTACCCCCGCCTGATTCCGTATCGTTGGCTCATGCGGATGCCCGGCCCCGAAGAAGCCATCGACTTTGCCATTGAACTGGAACCTAACAAAAGCCTGACCCTCAACGCGGGCCGGTTGCCAATGGGTTGCCACGCCTGGCACGTGTATGACCTGGATTTCTGGCGGCCAATTTTGAGCAAGTACGGGTATGATGTGTAGAGACCGCACCGGCGGACCGGCATAGTTGCGTCTTTGAGTTGTATATTCTCAGTCATTCTCCGGCCCTCTGACTACTTCTATTGCCTTTGTTGAAAGCTGGGCTTTAGGCCACGTGTAAAATATATCCTTTTCATAATCTTCTATTACCTTAAATACCTCACCCGGATTGACAAAGGCCCGTATCTGAAATGTCTGACCGATGATTCTTTTATCACCATTGCCTACATAGATTTGTCCCCTCCAAGTGCCATCCTTATTCACTTTGATTGGCGGTTGAATGTAATATTTATCCTGTCCTACAGGCCAAACCGCAATCCATACGGTGTCGGCATTCGATACTTTCCCTGTAACAAAAGGCCGACGGGGAACAATCTGACGTTGATATGGACGATATATAACCAAATCGCTTGCAGGCTGTGCAGGTCGTAGTTGATTTATAGTTGTGTAGATAGTAATACTTGCTACGATTATAATACCTGCCAGTATTAGTCTACGAGTCTTTGCAGGCATCGCCGTTTTAGACGGGGCTACAGTTGATAGAGCCGGATGGATAACAGTCTTCGGCTTACTCTCCGCATAGGAACGGCAGGTATGGAAGATTTTCCGGCTTGGCACATAGCTATCATCAGAAAAGATCATTGCCAGGGTTTTCGTGCTGGGAATATGGAGGTTGTTTTCCTTCCTGTCAATTCCCCTCACCACATAAAACTCCTCTTCAAAAGAAGCTCTAAGTGGCTCATAATTAACCCTGTTAGTATTGAATACAAGCGTCGGGAACCGGTCCCGATCAATTGATTGATACTCTTTGTACTTTTTTTTGATCCCCTCCCGCAAGGTTCCCAACTCGTTCTCGGTGACCGAATCATCGACTTTCTCCATGGTTTTATAGGCGGAATATAGCAGGGAAAATTAAAGGAAAAAGGAGGGAAACCCAAAGGAAACCCAAAAAAAGCACCGAACGGTTTCGAGTCTCTATTTTTGAGCAGTAGTTAACAAAGTGCCCGTCGTGCTTTTCGACTATATCTACCCCAACTTAAACATAGTGTCCACACCATGAATCCGAGTGGTTTCCTTCAACCAGTACAGTTGTTGTCGGCAACTGGTAAATCCCCATTGCGTGCGGTGTTGGCTCGACCCCAAACCGCACAACGCCACCTCCTGGAAGCCGGTCTGCTGCTTCCCTTTAACGACGGTCGCCGATGGATATCCCTGTCCCAGATTATCCGGCTCGAAGGCGTAGGTAACTATACGAACGTCTATTTTCTGGATGGATCTTCCTTGCTGGTGGCCCTATCGCTCAAAGTACTGGCCAGTCGTTTGCCTGCTGATTTGTTCATGCGCCCACACCGCAAGCATCTGCTTAACCGGCACTGTATTAAAGCAGTTTCGGCGGCTCAACTGCTCGTGGTATTGACCACCGGTGAGCAGGTTCCGCTGGCCCGTCGGCGGGTTGGGGTGTTTCGGCGGGATTGGCACATTTATACCATAGTAGCGGCCCGGCCGCACTAAACCTTACTTCTTCCGACTCGCCACCCGTTTCCGACCAATGGCAGCCTGTTCGAGCAATTTTAGCCGGGTGTTCATGTCAACCAGTAGAGACGCAAAATTTTGCGTCTCTACGTGCAGGCGTTTCGTTTCGGCCTTCAATGTCTCGTTTTCTCGAATCAATGCCTGCACTCCGGCAAAGGTTACGCCTGCAAAATCGTGGCTGTAAATGAGCGTGTCGCACCCAATTTGACCCAGTTCGTCGTGGCCGAATGCGGCATAAAAATCCTGAGCCATTGGCCCGTAATGCCGGATTTCGCGTTGGCCTTTGTAGTTCCAGCTATTGAGTTTCATACCCCCAATTTTGCGAAGCACCTCAGCGTGATTCATGGGCAACAGCCGCTCTTTTTTGGTGGAATCGGAGATGCTTCCCCAGGCGTTTTGCCCTGCCCCGGCAAAAACCCCCGTTCGTGTGCTGGTGCCAGAGGTCATAAAATAATAGCCATTACGAAAACGGGCTACAAATTGGTCAGCGGCTCCGGCTCCGGTGGTGCCCTGCCCCAGCGGGTCGCTATCGCCGATCATAAAAGCCCCGGCCTGATTATTGGTGTTCATACGGTGGCCCATCGCCGTGGAGTAGTTGCCGCTGGCAATATTGAGATAACCCATTGCGGTAGACGCAATACCGCTGGCGGTGTTGGAGTTTCCCATTACGGTAGCATTCGTTGCACTGGCCGTGTTAACGCTGCCCATTGCGGTGGAAGAGGGGCCACTCGCAGTGTTGTCTCTGCCCATAGCAGTGGAATTAGGGCCACTGGCCGTATTCTGCAAACCTAAAGCCATTGCATTCTGACCACCAACGTTTAGTGAGGTACCAAATGCCATGCTGGCGTATCCTATAGTTGCATTAGACTGGCCAATAGCAACGGAGTTCGTGGTGCTGGTTGGCACATAATTATACGCGCCTATGGCCACTCCCCCAGGTGCGCCCACGGTGTTATTCCGCCCAATTCCCACAGCATAATCGCCCCCGGCCCCGTTGGTAAAGCCAAGCGCGACAGCATTGAAACCAGCCGCGTTTGAGTTACCAATGGCTACCCCATAATTTCCTGACGGTTGGTTTCGGTAGCCGACAGCGATGCTGCTGGTTCCGATGGTGTAATTATCGTCGCCGATGGCCGCCGACCTGTCGCCCGATGCGAAGTTGGAAAAACCCATCGCAATAGCCGCTATCCCGTTTCCAAACCCACTAAACCCGCTACCCGTAATGTTCTCGCGTCCAACAGCCGCCGATGCCGCGCCAACCGCCCGGTTCTTGTCCCCAAGCGAGACCGACCCCGCGCCGAGTGTCCAACCCCGGTAGTCGGGCGGAACACCGGCCAGCAAGGCCCCGTTTCGGAGGTTGAATTTCAGTTGGTTAGTGACAGGCAAATTGGCAGGTTCGGTGGGGGCGACACTCTCGGCATACAAAGCCCGCCATTGTAACCGGAACCCCCGGCCACCGATGCCATCGGCGGTAGTCCGGAACCGGATCGTAAACTCATTGTCAGGAATAATAACACGCCCGCCTGTTATGGCTGTACCCGAAAAGGCTGGTAAACTGGTTACCGACGGACTGTCAATTGTTACGTAGTCGTTGTTGGAAGGCGCGAATCCCAGATCAAGTTGGAGCATTGTGATCTCGATGCCTACGAAGGTCTCGCCGGGAGGTGCGTCAATCAGCACCGTCTGATTGCAGCTAAAGGCCACGTTGGTGGCATAACCTGTGAAGTTGGAGGGGTCGGTCAGAATACCCGCCTGAGCTGTGAGCCAGGGCGCACCCGCTCCGCAAAAAATCACGGACGTTGAGGATTGAGGGTTGGCCGTCGTGAGTTTGTATTTCTGCTGGACCACAAAATTCCCCTGACTGTAAATCTCAAAATCCTGAATAGGGCGTACCCCTGCGGGGGAATTGAAGCCAATCTGGGCGCGAGCGGCTGGCAAAAGGGCCAGTATGAGGCAAAGCGAAAGGAGGTATTTGTTCATGGTTTTGTGATGGTTCAGGGTTTATAGTTTCACAAATTCCACGCGCCGGTTGTTGGCTTTGCCCTCGGCGGTGGTGTTGGGGCTGGCAGGCTGGGTTTCGCCACGCCCGTCGGTTTCCAAGCGGCTGTTGTCCACCCCGAATTGATTAGTGAGAGCCACACGCACGGCAGCGGCACGGCGTTTAGAGAGGTCGAGGTTGCGGGGAGCATCGCCGTCGGAATCGGTATGCCCAATAATACGCACCCGCACCGCCGGGTTTTCCTGCAAGACCTCGGCAATCTGTTTCAGACTCCCGAACGATTCGGGTTTAATGCGGTCGGAGTTGGGGTCGAAGCCGATGCCGGTGGTCACAAACCGGCCTTCGGTCAGGAGTTTGTTGCGGGTGTCGGGTGCCCCTTCGGCCAGCCGTAAATCCGACAGATAATAGGGGCCTTTGCCAAAGGCGGCCACCTGAAACGCCAGCCGATGATAACTCGCTTCGGGAGCAAAAGCCTGGGGAATGTCCCAGATTTTCTCGTCGTCCAAATAAACCCGCAACCGGGTTTTCTGCCGCCAAACCGACACCCGTGCCGTGGATTTTTGGTTTTTGAAACTAAATTTTGGGGTGGCGATTCTGTTGCGGATCACCGGAATCCGGCTGACCATGTCCCACACATCTACAGTTGACACACCCCCTGTTTGCGGGCAAAACGCCACCACCACATTACCAGTATTGCGGTGGGCAAACAGCGATTTAGCCTCTGTCTCAGGCGTAAACAACAAGCTCAGGTAGTGCAGGGTATAGCGGTGGTTCGGGTCGAGGTTGGGGTTGGCCGCCATCGTAAATTCGAGGGTGAAGTTATCGGGCAGGTTCTTCACAAACTCCGGGAAGGCCAGCGTAGCATCGTTTAGCTGGAGCCATCGCCCCGGTTGGCCCTCCATGGTGATGAGTTCGCCGGAGCCGTTGGAGTTCCAGCGGGCCGGAAAATCACCGGTTTCGCCCTGCGCAAAATCCTCCAGAGCCGTTACGCGGTCACCCGGTACAAAATCGAATTTCGAGTAGGTTTTTAGGGTCGGTGGCCCTCCCTGCTGTTGTGGATCATTTTTTACGCCTTCGTCCGGTTTGTTGAGGCCCCGAATTCCCGGGTCAATTCCTCGGTTGGGCCGTACTTGGGCTTGGACAAGGGAGCTTACGAAAAGCAGGAAAAGCGCGATTGAAATACTCTTTTTTATCATGGTTTTGTGATTGGTTTTCAGGGTTTTGTTTTACGAGCCGATACGCGCTCGCGCCGGGTCAGCATGGCGCGTTCGAGGAGGTGAAGGCGGTTAGAAAAATCCGCTTTGGTTTGGATGTTATCCTGTTTTACGGCCGCCAGTTCGCCTTTCAACTGCTCATTTTCCCGAATCAGAGCCTGCACCCCCGCGAAGGTAACGCCCGCAAAATCGTGGCTGTTGATGAGCGTATCGCAGCCCACTTGTCCCAACGAATCTTGCCCAAAAGCAGCATAAAAATCTTGGGCCATGGGGCCGTAATGACGAATTTCGCGCTGCCCTTTGTAATTCCAGGAGGTGAGTTTCATCGCGTTGATTTTCTGCAACACCTCGGCGTGGTTCATGGGCACAAAGCGTTCTTTTCGGGTCGAGTCCGAGATGGCACTCCAGGCGTTTTGCCCCGCCCCAATCACCACGCCTGTTCGGGTGGCGGTGCCGCTGGTCATCAGGTAATACCCATTGCGGAAACGGGCCACAAACTGATCGGTGGCTCCGGCTCCGGTTGTGCCCTGCCCGAGCGGGTCCGTATCACCAATCATAAAAGCCCCGGCCTGGTTGTTGGTGTTCATTCGGGTACCCATGGCGGTGGAGTAGTTACCAGTGACGGTGTTCAGGTAACCTATGGCAATGGAGCCGAGGCCATTTGTCGAGTTCTCTTTGCCAATAGCCACCGCGTTGCTTCTGGCAGCACCATAGCCCGGGTAGTCGATTGTGTTCTGCTCGCCGATGGCGATAGCACGGCTGGCATTAAGTACATTATTGATACCCAACGCAACCGAGTTTTGTACTTCATAAGCCGCATAATTCCCTTCGCCCAGAGCCATCACATTATCGGCACTCCCTCTGATAGTATTATCCTTACCTGCTACTAAACTGTTAGTGGCGTAATACCCGATGGCATTTCCACTACCCAGAGCTGTTGAATAATACCCCTTATTCTGGTTGTCAAGCCCTGCACTAAACGCCCCCCAAAACACATCGAACTTCATGGATTTTCCGAATGCAATAGGGCCGACATCACGAGACTGATCAGGGAGAACACCTGAATCATCGCGCACCAACGCCCGCCAGCGAAGCTGAAACCCGCGCCCAATGCGGGTGTCATTATCGGTAACAAACTGAATATGAATGGCATTGCCCGATAGAATATGGCGTTCAGGAATCTGTCGTCCGGAAAGCAAGTACATTTCCCGATTGTCCTTGTTGAGCAACCGGACATAATCAGTGGGGGGGGACAAATCCCAGGAACTTATGTCGAAGTCATCGAAAATCAATTCTATACCGATCACTTCTGCTGTAAGCGAAGAAGGCACTGAAATGGTCTGGGTACAGGAGTAACTGATCCCCGCCGTATAGCTGGCATCGCCCGAGGGGTCTTTCAGAATACCGGCTGCGGCTGTCAGGGTAGGCGAAGTAGGCGCACAACTCATGGTGTTGAGGCTATTCTCTGGGGTTCCTTTTGCATATTGGTATTTCTGCTGGACCAACAGCCCGTCGCGGGCATAAAATTCAAAGTCGGTAGCGGGTTTAACACCTACCGGCGAATTAAACCCAATTTGGGCGTGAGCGGCTGGTACGAAAGTCAGCACGAACAAAGAATAAAGCAAAAATTTTGTCATGATTTGAAATCAGTTAGGGTTTGGTTTTACGAAGGGATACGCGCTCACGCCGGGTTAGCATGGCCCGTTCGAGGAGGTGAAGGCGGTTGTTCATTTCGGCCTGTAGAGACGCAAAATTTTGCGTCTCGGCGCGCAAGTGTTCATTTTCGTTTTCAACGGCGTTCAATCGAGTTTTCAACTGCTCATTTTCGCGAATCAATGCCTGCACTGCCGAGAGTGTTAGCCCTTCGATGTCCTGCGTGGTAATAAGCGTGTCACAACCAATATCGCCCCATTTGTCGTGGCCGAAAAGGGCAAAAAACTCCTGAGCCATTGGCCCGTAGTGCCGCCGGTCGCGCTGTTGTTTGTAGTTCCAGGTGGTGAGTTTCATGCCACTAATTTTACGGAGCAAGTCAGGCCCGTCGATGGGCAAAAACCGTTCTTTGCGGGTCGAATCGGAGATGGTCGCCCAGGACGTGCCATTTGCCGCCAACGAGGCACCGAGGGTCATGGCTGGGTTAGTAAAGAGCCGGTAGCCCCCCGCAAAACGGCTGTTGAATTGGTGGCTGGTCGTGGCCGACAGGGAGTTGGTGGTGCTATAATCGCCGAGGCACATGGCCCCAATTCGGTCGTTGGTGGAGGTATAGTTGCCAATAGCGGTTGAATAATCTCCACTGGCCGTGTTTAAATAGCCTATTGCATTGGCCGAAACGCCATCAACCGTATTGTCGCGTCCTAAAGCAAGGGCGGCATACCCGGTTGCCTTGTTCACACTTCCCAACGCAACGGCATTCGTAGCACTGGCGATATTAGACTGCCCCAGTGCAACCCCCGCATAACCATTAACGATATTATTGAAACCCAGGGCAGTAGAGGCAAATCCACCGGCAACATTGATATACCCAATGGCCGTGGCATTGCCCCCGGTGGCCCGGTTTTCCCGACCCAATGCCGTGGAGTAGTCACCGGCTCGTTGCAGCGCGCCCACCCCATGCAGGCCACCGACCAACGCGCCCTTTCTTAAATCGAACTGGATCGAATAGCCGAAGACTCCATTGCCCCCGGCAACCGGAGATGGGTCTAACTGTACCCTTCGCCACTGCAAGGCAAACCCCGCACCTACGTTGCCGTCGGCATCCGACCGAAACGTTATCGTAACCTGAGAACTCGGCACCAACAGCACTGGCGGCAGCGTACTCCCCGAAAAAGCAATGCGCCCCCCGCGTGGATCAGAAATAATTACGGAGTCGCCATTAGCCTCGGTATTCAACAGGGTAAAGACCAGCTCATAGCCTGTGGTGAGCGATAATGAGGGATCCTGAATCCGCTGGAGGCACGTCAGACTGGCTGGATAGTTGCCCGTGCCACCGGGGTCGAGCAAGACCCCGGCAGCGGCTGTCAGGTCGGTGGGAAGAGTCGCGCAACTCAGGGCAAAGGTGCCAGAGATGGGGGCCGTGGTCGGAATGTACTTTTGCTGCACCACAAAAATATCGCGGGCATAAATTTCCATGTCCCGCACGGGGCTAAGGCCCGCCGGCGAATTAAACCCAATTTGGGCCTGAGCGGCTGGTAACAGAGCCAGCACACATAGAAACAGAAGGGAGTGGCGTATCAATGAGATCATGTGAGTAAGTTATTTAAAATAGATTGGTCGGTGAAAATCCGTACCGGGAAACACCCCCAAATATACACGGCCAATTACCGCCCTACAATCCCCCAAATGGGGCATAACTATTGACAGTCAGTCCCTTATTGCTAAAAATACGTAGAAGTACGTATCATTTTGAGGGCTTTTTATGTACAGCGCGAAACTTGCTTTGGTAAAAAATAGGCTCAATCTTTACAAATTGGTATGTGTCTCCCCCAAATAGGGGATAGCTTCTTCCGATATCCTTATGTCGCTGCTGTCTTTTAATTACGCTTCAGTGCGCTTGCTCCTCGATGGAATGCTGTTGATGATGGCCTGCTACGCGCTGTTTAGTTTTCTGCAACACCGGCAACCTATCTATTTGTTGTATGGTGCCTATGGCCTGCTGATGATGGCCCGGCTCACCCTGCGCGACTATGACAGCCTGCATCTCGGTCAATTTCCGGCTTCACAACCCCTCGAAAATACCTTTGAGTCCCTCGCCATTGTCGCCTACAACCTGTTTGCCGCTCTGCTAATGGAAATTCGGCAGCGCGATTCGGCCAGTTACCGGGTCTTGCGGCTGATGACCCTGAATCTTTTCGTGGCCTCGGCTACCGAGTGGGCCATGTTTGGGTTGGGCGTTCCGACGGGCATCAGAGTCGGTGTTTTTGTGTTGAGCCGGGTGCTGATGGTGGCGGGTACGATTTATATTGTCCCCCGGCTGTTTCGGCAACCGTTCCCGGCCCTGCGGTATTTTATCAGCGGCACGGCGTTCTTTGTGGCCGGTGCGTTTGCGGCTCTGCTGTTTCTGATTTTTCCGGGATGGTTTGACCGCGATCCGGCCCACGCCTTTACCTTTCCGCTTGTTTATATGCAGATCGGCGTGGTGGTAGAGATGCTCTTTTTCACGATGAGTATCTCCGTCAAAAACCGCCAAACCGAACAGGACAAACTTCGGGCGCAAGCCGAACTGATTGAGCAACTCCGCGAAAACGAACGCAAACAACAGACACTCAATCGAATCCGCGATGATATTGCCCGCGATCTCCACGATTCGGTCGGCTCCGACCTCGGCACCATTTCGCTGCTCACTACTGTGGCCGCCCGCCAACACGAACAAGCCGCCCCTCTGCTCGACACGATCGGCCAAACGGCCCGGCGCGTGGTAGAGGCCATGCGCGAAATCGTTTGGAGCCTAAACTCGGCCCACCACACCCCCGAAAACCTGAACTTCCGCTTCCGCGAAATTAGCTACGAACTATTTCATAATGAACCCGTTACGGTCTCGTTAGACATCGACGCGGGTTTAGCGGGACAGCTTTCAGAAGCCCCCCGAAAAGAAGTATTTCTGATTTTTAAGGAAACGCTGCAAAATATCAGGAAACACGCCCGCGCCAGCCGGGTGTCGGTGCAACTCCGCAAAACCCCCGACAATCAACTGAGTCTAAGTATCGAAGACAACGGCGTAGGTTTCGACCCGGCCACGCTGCCGCGTATCAACGGTTTGCACAACCTCCGCCAACGCGCCCAAACCCTCGGCGGAACGCTCACGATTCAATCAAAACCGGGTGCAGGAACCCAGATTACGCTTATTTGCGACTATCAGGCCCTGTCGGAGGATGACCATAAAAACGAGCCACTGCCTCCGTTGCCGACCGAACATGCAACTTCTCATACACCCGTTTGAGGTGCGAATGCACCGTCTCGACCGTAATTCGGCAGGTTTCACCAATCTCGCGGTAGTTTTTCCCACTGGCCAGATGTTCGAGTACGTCGCGTTCGCGCTCGGTCAGAGCCTGTAGGTCGGGGTTGGCAGTGGGCGGGGGAGTAGACAGCCAACCAATCACGCGCCGGGCAATGGCCGGAGTCATGGGTGCTCCGCCCTCGTGAACCTCCCGGATGGCATCGAGCAGACGCGCCGGGTGCGTATGTTTGAGCAAATAGCCGTTGGCCCCGGCGCGGAGGGCCGTAAACACCCGATCATCATCGTCGAAAACAGTCAACATAATCACCGGGGTAGTTGACCCATCGCGTCGCAATTGAGCCACAGCCTCAATTCCCGACACAACGGGCATATCAATATCCATCAGCACCACATCAGGTTGGTGTTCCTGCACGGCGGCAACCACGTTTTCGGCGTTGGGATAGTGAGCCAGCACCACAAAACCCGGCGTACCGCCAATTAGCAGCGCGAGGGCCATTCGGATGGGGTCGTCGTCGTCAAAAATCAGGATACGGAGGGGCATAGTGAAAAAGAATGGTGGACTTTTCTAACCAATTCAGGACGAAACCTACTTAAAAAATCCGTGCAAACCCGTTCAATCCGCTTAATGGCAGCGGCCAACCGTCCTCGTTCCCATCCCAATCCCTTATCTTTGCCCCCATTATGCCGTACCAACCAATCAAATCAATCCTGAGCGGGGCCGAAGTTGGCTCCGAGATTACCGTTAAAGGCTGGGTCCGTACCAAGCGCGAAAGCAAAAACGCGATTTTTGTGGCCCTCAACGACGGGTCCACCATCAATAACATTCAGGCCGTGGCCGAGGCTGGTCAACTCCCCGATGATACCCTGCGGCTCATCACCACCGGGGCTTGTTTAGCCGTGACGGGAACCCTGGTGGCCTCGCAGGGGAGCGGGCAGGCAGTGGAGTTGAAAATTAGTAACGTCCATATCTACGGCCCCGCCGACCCCGAAAAATACCCCCTGCAACCCAAGCGGCACTCGCTCGAATTTCTGCGCGAGATTGCCCATTTGCGCCCCCGTACCAACACCTTTAGCGCGATTTTGCGGGTACGGCACGCGCTGGCCTTTGCGGTGCATAACTACTACAACGACAACGGGTTCTTTTATTTGAACACCCCCATCATTACAGCTTCGGATGCCGAGGGCGCGGGCGAAATGTTCCGCGTGTCAACCCTCGACCCGATGAACCCGCCCAAAACGGAGGACGGCAAAATCGACTATAGCCAGGATTTCTTTGGTCGCGAAACCAACCTAACCGTTTCGGGGCAGTTGGAGGGCGAACTCGGCGCATTGGCGTTGGGCAAGATTTACACCTTCGGGCCGACCTTCCGGGCCGAGAACTCCAACACCACGCGCCACTTGGCCGAGTTCTGGATGATTGAGCCGGAAATGGCATTTTTCGAGCTGGAAGACAACATGAATCTGGCAGAAGACTTTGTAAAGTCCGTAATCCGGTATGCCTTAGAACACTGCGCCGACGATCTGGCTTTCTTGGAAAACCGGTTAATTGAGGAAGAAAAGACCAAAAAGAAGGAAGACCAAAGCGAAATGACCCTGCTGGAAAAGCTCCGGTTTGTGGTCGATAACGACTTTGAGCGGCTGACCTACACGGAGGCCGTAGATATTTTGCGGAACTCGAAACCCGCCAAAAAAGGGCAGTTTCAGTACGAGGTGGGTTGGGGAATCGACCTGCAATCGGAACACGAGCGGTATCTGGTGGAGAAGCATTTCAAGAAACCCGTGATCCTGACTAACTACCCCCGCGCCATCAAGTCGTTCTATATGAAGCAGGACAACGAACCGGCCACCAACAGCCGGGGCGACATTTTTGGGCCCACGGTTCGGGCAATGGACGTGCTGTTTCCGGGCATTGGCGAGATCATCGGCGGCTCCCAACGCGAAGACGACCTCGACAAACTGACCACCCGCATGGCCGAAGTGGGCATCGACCCGGAAGCCATCTGGTGGTATCTCGACACGCGCCGGTTTGGTTCGGCCCCCCACGCCGGATTCGGTCTCGGCTTCGAGCGGTTGGTTCTGTTCGTCACGGGCATGGGAAACATTCGCGATGTGATTCCGTTTCCACGGGCACCGAAACAAGCGGAATTTTAGACCATGCCCGCCCGCGACTTATACCACGATTCCGTCAAAAAAGCCCTTGTCAAAGATGGCTGGCGGATTACCCACGACCCTTTACGGTTAACATGGGGCAAGAAAGATATGTACGTCGATTTGGGTGCGGAACGGTTGATGGCGGCCCAAAAAGGCAATGAACTAATTGCTGTAGAAGTCAAGAGTTTCATCGGCGCATCGAGCATGACTGACCTTGAGGGGGCCATTGGGCAATATATTCTTTATTTTGATGTGTTGCAGGAACGGGAGCCAAGCCGAACTCTTTATGTTGCTGTGCGCCAAAAAGCATACGAGGAGGTTTTTGAAGACCCACTTGGCCAGTTGCTTTTAGCAAAAAAACGCCTTAAATTGGTTGTATTCGACGACCAAACCGACACGATTTTGCAATGGATACCCTGACACAATACCGCCAAATTATTGAGAAGATTCTGACTGATTACGCCAGTATTCCCTATGCTTACGGTGAAATCGAAACCGAAACCGTGTTCGACCGCGAGCGGGATCATTATTTGTTAGTGAATGTGGGTTGGGACGATCGACGAGTTCACGGGACGTTAGTGCATCTTGACATTCGCGATGGCAAAATCTGGATTCAGCGCGATGGCACCGAACGCGGAATTGCATTCGAGTTGCAAGACGCGGGTCTTCCGGCTGACAAAATCGTTTTAGGATTCCACGAACCAAAAGTCAGGCCACACACGGGCTTCGCCGTCGCCTAATGCTCGCTATCCCCATTTTTCTCGCTATTTCTTCCGGCTTTGTGGTCGTGGGGGTTTACCTTGAGCGCAAGGTCTCGGCCTTTATTCAAGATCGGCTGGGGCCGATGGAGGTGGGCAAATGGGGGTTGTTGCAGCTTATTGCCGACCTGCTTAAACTCCTCCAAAAAGAAGATATTGTACCGACCGCTGCCGACCGGAAGCTGTTTCTGATTGCCCCGGCGGTGATCTTCGCGTCGATCTTTGCGGGCTACGCCGTTATTCCGCTCACCCCCGATTTGCAGGGGTCGGCCACGGCGGTGGGCGTGTTTTATCTGCTGGCCATTATCTCGTTCGATGTGGTGGGCATTCTGATGGCGGGTTGGGGGTCCAACAACAAATATTCGTTGCTGGGGGCCATGCGGTCGGTGGCGCAGATTATCTCGTATGAAATTCCGCTGGGCCTCACGGTCTTGTGTGTCGTGATGCTTTGTCAAACGCTTAACCTACAGGAAATTAGCTTCCAGCAGGGCATCTATACCTACGAAACCACCTGGCTCTTCAACCAACGCTGGCTTGGCATCGACGTGACGGGCTGGGGCGGCATTTTCGCCTGGAATGTGGTGCGGCACCCCCTGCTGCTCATTGCTTACATCATCTTTTTTATCTGTACCCTCGCCGAAGCCAACCGCGCCCCATTCGACCTGCCCGAAGGGGAATCGGAAATTGTGTCGGGCTATGCGACGGAATATTCGGGGATGCGGTTTGCTTTGCTGTTTTTGTCGGAGTACGCCATGATGCTGCTCGTATCCATTCTCGGCGTGATTCTGTTTTGGGGGAGTTGGAACACACCCCTGCCCAACCTCGGTCCCGTGCGCCTTGCCGACTGGACGAGTGGCGAACCCGGCACCATTTGGGGCAACCTCACGGCGGCTTTTTGGCTCCTCTCGAAAGCACTCCTGGCTGTGTTATGCCAAATGTGGGTGCGCTGGACCTTCCCCCGCGTCCGCATCGACCAAATGATGTTCCTCGCCTGGAAGGTACTGACTCCCATTGGGTTAATCCTGCTGCTGATTACGGGCGTTTGGCGGTTATTGGGGTAGCATGGTTTTCCGAAACCGCGCGTGA
>JANOCD010000033.1:0-40494 GCA_031411995.1 Cytophagales bacterium | reverse complement strand
TATAGCGTTAATCGGGCGGCATTTGCCATTCATTCGCAGATTCATGCGGCCCGCCCGGAGGTAGTTGCCGCTGCCCATGCGCACTCCATGTATGGCAAGGCCTTTTCCACGCTGGGTCGCAAACTGGACCCCATCACCCAGGATGCCTGTGCTTTTTATGAGTCGCACGGTTTGTTTAGTGAATATACCGGGGTGGTCAGTGCTGTTGAAGAGGGGCAGCGCATTGCCGATGCGTTGGGGGCGCACAAAGCCTGTATTCTGCAAAATCACGGGCTGCTCACCGTTGGCACCAGTGTTGAAGAAGCCACCTGGTGGTTCATCACGATGGACCGGAGTTGCCAGGCCCAGCTCATTGCCGAGGCTACCGGCCACAAACCGATTCCGATTCCTCACGAAATGGCCCTCACAACCCGTGGGCAGGTAGGCTTTTCGTTTGCCGGTTTGTTTCAATTTCAGCCACTCATGCAGCGAATTTTGAAAGAGGGTACGGATTTATTTGAGTAGGGCTAGCTAATTTTACCGAGCCAATCGTTTATCCGGTATATGTCTGAAAATCGCCCGCGTAACAGCAACACGCCCCGTCAGCCCCACAGCCCGGCTATACCCCCGCCTGCTTCGGCGCAAGGTGGCAACACGGCCCGACCATCGGGAGCGTCGTGGACGGTTACGCGCAAGCCCACACGCTGGTCTCAGGCGCGGGCATTTGTGCGGGAAAGGCCCTGGATCGAGCGGGTCTATGGCTGGACTACACGCCTGTTTCTGTACTCCTTTTTGTTTTCGCTGGGCTGGGTGGTGGTCCTCAAATGGGTGCCCGTTTGGGTAACGCCCCTGATGGTGTCGCGGTGGTGGGATACCATCGGCACCGACGAAAGCAGCCGGGTCTATAAAGACTGGACTTCTTATAACGACATCAGCAAAGAAGCCGCTCTGGCTGTTTTATCGTCTGAAGATCAGGCGTTTCCGTATCATTGGGGGTTCGATTTTGACGAAATTCAGGATGCCATTAAAGAAAACAAATACCGCAAACGGCCTCGTGGGGCCAGCACGATCTCGCAGCAGGTAGCTAAAAACGTGTTTCTGTGGAACGGACGAAGTTATGTCCGCAAAGGACTTGAGGTGTATTTTACGGCCCTGATCGAATTGGTTTGGGGTAAAAAACGGATTCTCGAAGTGTACCTGAACGTGGCCGAAACAGGTCCCATGACTTTCGGGGTTGAAGCGGCCAGCCAACGCTTCTACGGCCACCCGGCCACCTCGCTCAGTCGCGACGAAGCGGCCCGGATGGCCGCCGTTTTGCCTAACCCCCGCCAGTTTTCCATCAAAAAACCGTCGAATTATATTCAACGGCGCACCCGGCAGATTGCCCGGCAAATGCGGGCGTTGGGTGGACAGAAATACGTCAGGAGTTTATAATAACTCGTCGCTGGGATTCCAGAGCCGTTTTTCAAAGTCAACAACCCGGTCGTCGTCAACCCGAACACCCTCTGCTTCAAGGAGTTCCTGCATTCGGGTGGGGCTTCCAAAAAAATGCTTTCCCGACAACACACCCACCCGGTTCACCACCCGTTGCGCCGGAACGTCGGGGCGCAGGTGGCACCCATTCATAGCCCAACCTACCATTCTGGCTCCCGCTCGCAGGCTCAAAAATTGCGCAATGGCTCCGTAGGTTGTCACGCGGCCCCGCGGTATCTGCCGCACCACGGCATACACGTCCTCGAAGTAATCACGCTTTTCCATGGTTACTTTTCTTCAATCTCCTTCACCAACTCAGCATACCAGGGTTCACCGTAGGCGCGAACAAGGGCTTCCCGGACGAATTTATAAACCGGAACATTCAGTTCTTTACCGAAACCACAGGCCGGGCTGCAAATGGGCCAACGGTCGTAGTTGAGGGCGTGGTATTGGTCGTATTTGGTCACGCGGATGGGGTACAGGTGGCACGAAATGGGCTTTTTCCAGTCGACTTTGCCATCGTTATACGCTTCTTCGATGCCGCATTTCAGGATTCCTTTGTCGTTCCAGGAAGCAAACACACACTCACGCCCATTCACGGTGGTCGTCACGAAACCGCCTTCACCATCAGCTTCATAGAGTCCCTGTTTCTCGATAGCGGCAATGCCTTCGGGTGAGAGGTAGGGCTTTATTTTGGGGTAAATGCGTTGCAGAATATTCAGTTCGTCGCCTTCGAGCGGGGCACCGAGGTCACCCTCCACGCAACACGCACCCTTGCACTTGTCGAGGTTGCAAACGAAGAACTTTTCGGCAATATCATCACTAATTACGGTGTTGTCTATCAGGATCATTACTTCATTATCTTTATCTTCTGTCCTTCTTTAACGGCCACGTCGGTGAGGCCGTTCCATTGTTGAATTTGCTCGATGGTCACGTTATAGAGCTTCGAAATGCGGAACATGGTTTGTCCTTTTTCAACGGTATGATACACCACTTCCTGTTTGGGCGCACTCACCGGACTGGCAGCAGGGGTGGGAGCACTGATCTCGCGGCCAACCGGGAACCCCTGCGGCACGTTGCGGATCGTTAACTGTTGCCCAACCGACAGTTTATCTTCCAGGGCCAGGCTGTTGGCGACCAGAATACTCTCAATGGGAACACCATATAGTTTCGAAATGCTGTAATACGTCTGCCCTGCTTCCACGGCGTGTTTCAACGTGCGGCTTCCTGCTGTTTCCGAGGGGGCCGGGCGATTGGTCGAGGGGGGCGTTATCGTGACTGTTGGCACCTCCGTTTTAGCGGGTGTGCCGGGTTTTGTGCCGGGGTTCATTGGCTCCACACGCTGTCCCGTGTTCACGGGAGGGGCGGCTGTTGGCAGGCGGGTGCGCCCCGCCGACGACGTGGTTGCCGGTGCAGATGCGGGTGCCGGTTCATTGCCCGTTACTTCAAATCCACCCTGTTTGGCCGATTTTGTGGTCACCGAGGGCAACATATCGTTGTCGGTTTCGGGTTCCGAAATGGGGTTCGCCGGTCTCACCGTCACGGTTCGGGTAGTGCCGTTGGGGCTTGTGCGTTCCGGCGTTCCGGGCTGGGTAGTCCGGCGTTCAGGTGTGGGCGGTCCGGCGGTTCGGCTTGGAGGAGCCTCAGTGAGGGTTGGACGTTCACGCTCTGGCATTGCAGTTGTGGCCACTGGAGTTGGAGCGGGCCGTTCAAGTGTTGTGCGATCTGGCGTTGTGGTGGTGGTGGGTACATCTTCGCCCCCGAATTTGGGTTTGTATACTTTCCGCTCCGACGGATTCCGGGGAACGTTGTCGCTGTTCGCGGGTCGCGATGGCACCATTGTCCCGCCAGCTACATCGGCAGTCGGGCGGGTGGAGGGGGTGGCTGGTGTTGGGTCGTACACCGGTGGCGTTGGCACGTTGATAATCTCGACGGGGCGGTTGCGGGGTCGCCGTTCGCGGAGCCACATTACGCGGCCAACCTGCAATTTCTGCACCCGATCCAGGCGGTTATTGCGCATCAGTTTCTTCAGTCGCAGACCATACCGATTTGAAATGCTCCGGCTTGTTTCGCCTTCGCGGGTGGTGTGGAAGGGCACCAGGGCTTTTTTGCGCTTTTTGGCCAGGTAATACACCTCACCCGGCACAATGGGGTCTTTTTCGTTCAGGTCGTTATACCGCAAAAAACTCGCGTAACTAATCCGGGCTTTGCGGGCCAACGTGCCGCCGTTGTCGCCCGACTGTGCCTGAATACCGGGCAATCCGTTGATCTCATATAAAATCGGGTCGGCCTGACTTCGAACGCCCAGCGTCACCTTTTTCAGCACCGGGAAACCCACATCGTTCTGCACGAAGTCAGGCGTTTTTTTGTCCGATACTGCCACAATCCGCCCGCGCACCTCGTTGATCTGGTTGCCAGGCACCGGAATCATGACCGTATATTTTTTGTCGGCAGGAACACTCTCTCCCAAAATCCAGCGGTTATAGGTCAGCAAGTCGTCGGTGTTCACCTGCACTCCTGACGCGCCGAGATCCGTTACAATTTGCTGCACGGTTTTGCCACCCCCGTTTGGATACTCGATCAAAGCAACCGGCATCTTGGCCTGGTAGGAAGGCAGCGCATTTTCAACCGCAATTTTGTGGGCCAGAAACCGCAACACATACCGGTCGGTTGCTCCATCGAGCGAAATCTCTTTGGCATAGGCCCATTCGGCTGGCACCAGTTTGGAGATGCCACCCGCGCCGAGGTAAAACGAATAGAGCGACGACACCCAGTTATTATACCGGGCATTGCTTTTTTTGAGGTACGTGGCGGCACCGCGTGTAGACCCCGTGATGCTTTTGCGCTCGTCGATCTGATCATCAACGCGCAACCCGTTGATGAGGGCCGTTTCGCGTTTGAACTGCCAGAACCCCACCGCCTGCGACGTGGAAACGGCATCGGGCATGAGCGAACTCTCCTGCACGGCCAGGTATTTGAAATCGGTCGGCACGTCCTCATCGGTCAGGATGGCTTCAATGATCGGGAAATACAGCACCACCCGGTCGAGTTTGGCATTCCAGTATTGCCGGTTGGCATAGAGGGCGTTGATATCCTGTTGAATAAGCTGCCGGGCCGACTCATCGAGTTGGATCGAAATACCGGCAAACTCCGTTCGGGGCGGCACCAGCGGAATAGCGGGTGGTTGTGCCAGCGTAACGGAGCCAACAAACAGAAAGAGAAGAGTCAGTACTTGCTTCATTTGATGGAAAGCGGCTATCTGATCCGCCAGTTTTAGAGTCAGACTCAAAGTTTTCTAATCATCATTATGCCATCCCGAACGGGCAGCAATACATTATCAACGCGGGGATCGTCCTGAATCTTTTGATTAAAGGCCATCACTGCCAGCGTATCCTTATCGGAGGGCTTAACGGGTTGCACCACCTTACCGCTCCAGAGCACATTGTCGGCCAGCAAAATACCACCCGGCCGCACTTTGTCGATCACCAGGTCAAAATACCGCGAGTAATTTTGCTTGTCGGCATCAATGAATACCAGGTCGAACACCTCGTCGATGCCCGGGATCATCTCCATGGCATCGCCCAGCCGAAAGTCAATTTTGTTAGCATACGGCGTTTCCTGCCAGGCAGCGCGGGCCACGTCTTCGAGTTCTTCGTTCTTGTCGAGGGTAATCAGCAGGCCATCGTCGGGGAGGCCCTCGGCCAAACACAGGGCCGAGTAGCCAGTGTAGGTGCCAATTTCAAGAATCCTCCGGGGTCGCATCATCTGAACAAACATCGACAGCAACCGTCCCTGAAAATGGCCAGACAACATGCGGGAATGCAGCACATTAGCGTGCGTATGCCGGTTGAGCCGTTGGAGCACCTCACTCTCTGGCGAGGTGTGGGCATCCGCATAGGTAGTCAGGTCAGCAGGTAAAAAATCCATTCGGGTTTAGTATCTCCCAGGCCGGTTCGTCGGGCCGAAGAGCAGTGGTTTTGGTAAAAATACCGTTTTCTGCTAAACGAGGGGAGAAAAAATTTATTTCCAATAGTCATACTGCATATACCGGGCTGTTTCGGTAGCTTCCTCCGGTCCGTGCAATTTGCTCACCACATAAAGCGATGCGTCGATGCCCGCCGAGATACCCGCTGAGGTGATGATTTTGCCATTGTCCACCCATCGTTCGGTGGGGCGCAGTTCGGTAAGGGGGGCCGCTGCCCGCATTCCGTCCACGGCTTTGTAGTGCGTGGTGGCGGCCAATCCATCCAGCAAACCCGCTTTGCCGAGAATAAATGAGCCGGTACAAACCGACAAAACGATCTCGGCCCGTTCGGCCTGCCGTTTCACCCAGGCCATCACCGCCGGGTTGTTCATCTCCCGCCGGGAACCATAGGGCACACCATCGGCATGAGTTCCCCCACCGCCCGGCACCACCAGCACATCGGCCTGCGGATGATCGTTGAGCAAGTAGGTGGGCATAATACACAAGCCATTTCTGGCGTATACAGGACCCCGTTCGGCCACGGTAAATACCCGAAATGGCGGCTCGTCAAACCGAGTTTGTCCCCCCTGCCGACCCGTTACCCCGAACACCTCAAACGGCCCGGCAAAGTCTAAAACTTCAATCTCATCGAATAATAAAATGGCTACGTTGCGCATGGTTGAAAGAGTGAAAGAGTGAAAGAGTGAAAGAGTGGATCCGTCCAGCAACACGCTTTCACTCTTTCGCTCTTTCGCCCTCGCGCCACCGGAACGATTTCTCGTCAATCGCCCGCATGGTGCAGAGAACTCCGTCTAAGTGATCGTATTCGTGTTGGAGCAATTCCGAGAGGGCATCGGTCATGTCCCAGCGTTGGGGCTGCCAGTTTTCGTCTAAATAATTAATCGTGAGTGATTTATGCCGCTTTACCCGCACCAGCAGGTTCGGAAAACTCATGCAATCGTCCCAGAGTTCAAACTGTTCATCGCTGAGATTTTCAAGTACCGGGTTAATGAAAACAGTAGGGCCATTGCCCGCCGGGGGCGTAATATTCATGTAGATCAGCCGCTTCATGATGCCCAGTTGCGGGGCGGCAATGGCCCGGCCAAAGTTGTACTTCGCCCTAATTTCGGCCATCACATTATGTAGGTCGGCCACCCAACCGGCCACGAGCGGTAGTTCGTCGCGTTCAACAGGCGCACAGGTTTCATACAAACGCGGGTCGCCAAGTAGCAACAGATCGGAAAGAGTTTTCATTGGCGGTTTTTCGTGTCAATAATGATCGTTACGGGGCCATCGTTCAGGAGGGCCACTTTCATGTCGGCACCAAACTCGCCGGTTTCGATTGGTTTGCCGAGGTCGGTGGTGAGTTGGGTAATCATCCGTTCGTAAAGGGGGATGGCCATATCGGGCCGGGCGGCTTCGGTGAAACCGGGCCGGTTGCCTTTTTTGGTGCTGGAATGAAGCGTAAACTGACTGATTAACAGAATGCTACCGTCAACAGCCGCGAGGTCGAGGTTCATTTTTCCATCGGCATCGTTGAACACCCGCATCCCGACAATCTTCTTGCTCAACCACGTCACATCGTCGTCGGTATCGGTGTGGGTAATGCCAAGCAAGACCATAAACCCGGTTTGTATTTGCCCTTTCACGGCCCCGTGGATGGTTACGGATGCCTCAGAAACGCGTTGGATCACAGCAGTCATGCAGGCAAGATAAGAATAGTGTCTTTATTTTGTCAAACAAAATCAACGCCATCATGCGCCACCTCATTCTCATTCTGCTTCTTAATGCCCAAATCGCCACCGCCCAAACAGTCCGGCCAACCATTGCCACCTACACCGGCATGGTGAACGACAAATATCCCGTGTCGCTCACCCTCACCACCAATGCAAATCTGGCCTATGGCACGCTGATTTACAAACGATCCGGCGCACCGATCCGGGTGGTTGGCACAGTGGAAAAAGGCAAGCTGTTGTTGCACGAGTTTTACGGCAAGTCGACCGTTACGGGCATTTTCAACGGACAGGCCTCGGCCAAAGGGTATCTGGGATCGTGGATTTCGCCCAAAGCCAACGCCAAAGAACTCACTTTTGCTTTAACCGAGACAAGCCGAAACCCCGCCCCAGCCGCCACCACGGTCGACCCCACAGGCACCTATGCCTACACGTTTGAGAAAGAGGGTGGGTCTGGACAAATCTATGTAAAACAACTCACTGGAAATCAGATGGCTGTAGTGATGGACGCTAACCGGGGAGCGCCGTCCTACAACATAGCAAGGGTGGACAAAACCACGCTTAAACTCCGGGGCAATCAGGCCGTTTATAGCAGTCGTAACTATGGAAAATGCACCATCAAACTCCACTTTTTCGAGGGCGGGGTGAGCGTGGTTTATGTCGGCAGCGACTATGAATGCGGCTTTGGCAACGCAGCTACCGTAACGGGAAATTATGTGAAAACGAGCAGTAAAACGCCGGTTTTTCCAAAAATGGAGTAATTGACTTGTACTGAATCAACCCCTGGCTTTGAGATCTTGATGATTTTATTTTCATTTGCAATTGAGTAAAAATACTCATTAAGCCAGATAGTTCATGCAATGAAAGTAAACCTTCACTACACTGCGTTAAGCCTGTTCTTTTTAATTTCTTGTACGAGCAGCGAAAGTAAATCGGCCCGTATCGACATCCCTGAGACAACAGCCACAGTTGCTCAGACCATCACTAAGCCAGCTCCAATGCGCACCGACGATGAAATTAACGAAACCGGACTGCTCAAAGAAGTTGAAGACAATGGCTACCCCTTTGCAACCCTCACCATCGAATTTCCCGAACGGAAGTTCACGGAGCAATTCACAATCAACCTCGGCAACGTTACAACCGTTACGATGGACGACCTCACTAAAGGCATCGGCCATTACGTGTCGTTTGCCTACACCAGCGAAATCAGTAACGCCCTGCTCGATATTCAACTCGACGGCGAATCCCTGCTGGGCGACGATGCGCCAACCCTCCAGGCTGATACCAAGCAGATTATGGGTAAGCTTAAAGGAGCCAATCGCGAAACCACCGGCGACGAACCCGGCAAAATCGCCATCACCACCGACGATAACACCACCGAAACCTTCCAATATTTCGTGACTAAAGAGATGGTTGCCGCCAATGGCAAAGTGGTGGTCGGCTATTTTGAGGAACGCACCCAAAACACCATTAAAAGCATCAAGGTATTGCCAAAGTAGGCAAACAGGCATGACAACCATCCAGATCGACGAGCGCGACCCGACCCTGTTGGGAGTTTATTTCCCTACCGATTCCATTGGCAACGACCTGATCCGCGAAGTGCCGGGCCGACGGTTCAGCTATTCGCGGAAGGGCTGGCTTGTACCCAACACCCGCGAATCGGTGGTGAAAATGGGGCAACTTTTTGGCAAAGATTATTGCCGGTTTGATGAAGCCGTTGTCCGACTCTACAAACCCACGGCCACCCCCGCCGAAGTGGAACAGGCTACGAACCCGGTTTGGCCACCACTTAGCAAATGAACGGCCAGGAATCACCGACTGCCGTTTAAATACGCCCCACCGATGCAGGAGTATAATCGACACCCGGTTGTGGTGGCCATTTCTGATGCCCTGCGGATTCAGAACTACAGTTATAAGACCTATAAGAACTACAAACAGGCCATCATCGCCCTGATCCGCTACATTGGCCAGAAACCGCTGGATATGATTACAAAGGCCGAGTATCAGAAATACCAGTTGTTTCTAATCGAGCGAAAACGGCTAAGTAGTGCTACGATTAACGTTCACATCAACGGGTGGAAGTTCTATCAAGAAAAAGTACTTGGCCGCGACAAAGAGTTTTACACCGTAGCGTATCCGCGACAAGCCACCAAGTTACCCACAGTCTATAGCGTTGCCGAAGTGAAAGCCATTTTCAAAGCGACCACGAGCCTGAAATACCGGACATTTTTCAAGCTGGTTTATGCCACTGGCCTGCGCCTGAGCGAAGTGGCCCACCTACGCATAACCGACCTTGATTGGCATCGACGACTGCTAACGGTTCGGAGTGGTAAAGGCAAAAAAGACCGAATCGTGATGCTGACCGACAAACTCGAATTTGCTATCAGTGAGTATCAGACTTACTTAGGACTTTCGCTTAGAGGGTGATTGCTCGAATTCTGGGGTTAGTCAACTCGGCTCTCAGATAGTCTGAGAATAAACTCGTTCGCAACTGATAGACGGTCTGCCCAACTTGTTTAGCTTTCACTTGCAGAGCGACCCATGCCTGATAAGAACAGGCCAAATGATTACGCTGCGAACGAGCCTTGCGACATTGACACCGTTCTGAGCCAGTCAACTGCTTAAAACTCCGATGGAAAGTTTCGATCTGCCACCGGGTGTCGTTGGCTAACTCAGCCACAAACAGGTTTACAGATACGTCTAAGTCATTGCAGGGCCGCCCGTGCGGTGATGACCCAGTCAATGTCGCCGTTTGGGGCAACCAGCTTGAATAACTTTACCTTGAAAGGAACTTCTTTTAGCTTGATAGTCAGACCTGTAACTGCTGTTTGCTCATCGAACACGAGTGTCCCCAAATGCTGATAGCCTGTATCCCGGTGAAGACTCACCAACCGGTTGCTCTTCAGTGTGGTGAAGAAAGTCCAGCCTGAGCGATGAATCAGTTTGAGATTCTCAACCTATGCGTACCAGGCATCAAATAAAATCCGCCTGGCTTTGAGCCGTTTATGGGTGATGAGCCGCGTAAACATCTCCTGAAAGTGGTCGTTTTTGGTTTTCCCATCCGTTTCTGGATGAAAAATACGATAGTCGATGGGCCAGTATGGCTCATCGTTGCCTGCCGTGTGTACCAAATTGACTACCCCAATACCTTTGACTGTACCATGCTCATTACCAGAGTACTGCTTTTTGACCAGTTGGATAAAGTTGGAATAGCGTTTGTCCTGAACGCTATCATCAACAATCACCGATGCGCTGGCGGAGTCGTTGATATGAGTCTGCACAATAGCCCACAGATCGGCGGGGCTAAAGCGTTCGCGCCGGAGGAAGTCACTCACCACATCATGACTCAGGTTGGGTTTGTGATGGGCCATGTTGGTACAGGTGTAGTTGAAAGGCGTACTCAACAGATACTCGATGTACTCCTGTTTTACAATCATAGAGCTAAACTCTCAAATTTGACCCACAAGCGAAAGTCCTAGAATGGTAAGCGGAAAATTATATCGACCAACGACCAGAAAAGTAGAGGAACCGAGTGGCGGGGGTTTCTGGTCGATTTTTCGGTACGTTGGTCTGCTTTTTTGGGCCAAACTAACCGGCATACTTTGCTTTACGCCCAAACAGAATATATCCTCCAATCATAGGACTTACTACTTCTGCGTAAGCCCTATAATCAATGACTTTATACAAATCGGCCCGCCGAAGCGAAGCCGTTCAGCTGGGATGAATTACGAATAATGAGTTCATAATTCAGCAGAATTGTATTCGTAGTGTTGATGCGCAACAGGCCGTTTAAGTGACTGATCAGGCTCTGGGCAGCAATTTCACCCATTTCCTGACCAGGATAATGGATCGTCGTAAGGTTTGGCTCGATAACCTGCGATACCGGATCGTTGTTAAAACCTACCACAGCAATGTCATTGGGAATAGAAAATCCCATTTGCTTCAACGCCCCCATGCAGCTCACGGCGCAAAAATCGCTGGCTACGAAAAGCCCATCTGGGGGAGAGGGCATCTGCCTGATGTAATCGGCTGAGTCGAGACCAGCCTGCCGGGTCAGGTTGGTAATCCTGACCAGATTATCATTGTTTGGCAGGCTGTGGTCGAGCAGAGCCAGCTTATAGCCTTTGAGCCGGTCTTCATATACGTTACGTTTGGTATTGCCCGTAATGTGCATAATGCGCCGACAGCCCTGCCCGATCAGGTGACTCGTGGCATCGTAACCGGCCTGTACGTTATCAATCACGATGTTGATACATTTCTTCTGAGGCAACACCCGGTCGAACAGAATCATTGGTATTCCCCGACGGAAAAACGTGTCGAAATGGTCAAGATTCTCCGTATCTGACGCTAAAGATACCAGCAACCCATCGACCCGACTGTCGAACATCGTTTTCGCATTGGCTACTTCTTTCCTACCCGACTCCAGCGACTGGCTGATGATGAGGTTATAGTTTGCCTCGTTGGCTACTTTTTCCATGCCCGCCAGCACAGTTGCCATAAAATAACTATCTAAGCGGGGGACAATCACCCCAATGGTGTTGGTTCGCTGACGGCGCAGGTTACTGGCGAACATATTGGAGCGGTAGCCCATTTCCTCCGCCATGCTGGCAATCCTGTTCTTTGTATTGCTGTTGATCGCCGGATGGTCGTTCAAGGCCCGGCTGACGGTAGCCGGGGACAAGTTTACGGATTTGGCAATATCATATATAGTTACTTCTTTTTCCATTGACTTGGCTGGTGGTTGCATTAACGGCAAGGAAACATACACCAAAAATGGCTAAATTTTCTTCGCAATCGGTTGAATACAGTTAGATTAAACAATCATTTACCCCCTAAATATAGTAGATAGGTGCCTACTTGTAGGGATAAAACGACGTATTTTCTACTCATATTCCTGTTAAAACCCTATTGGGGGTACTAATTATCAATTTTCACGTTGAACTATTTTTATAAATAATAGTTATGCAACCGATTGCTTAATAAAAAAAATAAAGAGACATTTATGCCCTTTAACGGAAATTTTTCTCTTCACAGTTTGCAAAAGACAGACTCTTCTTATGGCAATGCATTCTCTATCAATAAATTGCCATAGAAAGGAACCTGTATCCACTTCTGTAAAACGCCACGGTCTGTATCATTCAACCAGTACCCTATTTCAACCTCTCGGTCTAATTTTATGGCTATTTTACGATTACCAAACATGATTTTCCGGGTGCTGGCTACCTTGTGGCAGCACCCGATGAACTTAACTCGCCCCCTATTGCTGCTGCTACTAAGCGGTTACGGAGCAGTGGTACTGGCTCAAACCACCCCCTTGGCGGGCGTAGTGCTGGACGAAAACAGCCAGCCCCTGCCCGGTGTCAGTATCCTAATTAAAAACACGCAGCGCGGAACGGCGGCTGATGCTGAAGGTCGGTTTTCGATAGTCGCCACACCGGGTAATGTGCTGGTATTTTCGCTGGTGGGCTACGGAAGTAAAGAAGTAACGCTTCCCTCCGGTACGGCTCCGCTTCGGGTGCAGCTTAGCCCCTCCAGCAATCAGTTGAACGAAGTGGTTGTGGTCGGCTATGGAACTCAGCGCAAACGGGATGTTACAGGTTCGGTTGTTTCGGTTGATGAAGCTACCCTGAAAGAAGTACCGGCTCCGAACTTGATAAACCAGTTAAAAGGCCGTGCTGCTGGAGTAACTGTTGTCAGCAATGGCTCTACACCTGGTTCGCAGGGACAAATCCGGATCCGGGGAAATCGAACCTTAACCACCGGCAACGGTGATGGTCTTGATGGCCCGCTGGTCGTCGTCGATGGTATTCCGTATGGGGGCCTGAATGACATCAACCCCGATGATATTGCCAGCCTGGAAATCCTCAAAGATGCCTCTGCTACAGCCATTTATGGGTCGAGGGGCGCAGGTGGTGTTATTCTGATCACAACCAAACGGGGAAAAATAGGGAAACCCGTATTCAGCTACGACGGCTATCATGGCATTACCAACATCATGGGCAAATACAATATCATGAATGGTTCTGAGTATGCCCAATTCAAACTGGATGCTGCCAAGTACAACCGTACAGCTCCCGGAACCACTGCCTATCCGCTAACCATAAAAGAGCAGGAAGCACTGGCTGCGGGTGTTTCTACGGACTGGCAGGGGTTGATTTATAAACCTGGCTTCAACACCAATCACCAATTGGGTTTGCAGGGCGGGGTTGAAAACACACAATACTCACTGGGCCTGGGTTATTTTAATGAGACCGGTATCATCCCGAGCCAAAAATTTGAACGTTTCACAATACGGGCTACCATCGATCAGCGAATTGGGAAAAACATCAAGATCGGTTTAAATACCCTCAACACCCTTACCTACACCAATACGCCGGGTGGTGGTGGAGTTCCGGGCGGTCTGGTGCGTTTAACCCCGCTGGCTGCTCCTTATAATGCAGATGGTGCCGTGAACCTGTTTCCATCAGAAGGTTCAATCGATGCTGCCGGAGTAAACCCACTGACAATCATCACGAAAAAAGATGCCTATCTGGGGCGTACACGGGCGTTGAGAACGTTCAACAGCCTCTATGGTGAGGTGAACATTCTGCCCGGTCTGCGGTATCGGTTCAATGCCGGTCTGAACTTCAGCCAGTCAAACTACAATGGCTACAATGGCCCCCTCACCTACTTTAACCAGGCAACGGTGCAGTCGTCGTCCAATGCCGAGATCAGTAACACCGAATTTTGGGATATCAACCTCCAGCACTTGTTGTATTACGACAAGACCTTTGGAAAGCACAAACTGGGCTTTACGGGACTGTATGAAGTTACGCAAAACCATTCGCTGGGAAGCCGATTTACCGTAACCGGGGTGCCCGCCGACTACATCAAAACGTCTAACTTCTCGCTGGCATCAGGCCAGCCGGTGGCTAACTCCGACTTTGGGAACTCGTTTGGAGAAACCGGTTTGTTGTCCTACATGGGTCGGGTCAATTATAGCTTCAATGACCGCTATCTGTTGACAATGACCCTCCGGAGAGATGGCTCTTCAACGCTGTCACCCGCAAACCGGTACTTTAATTACCCCGCCGTTGGGGCCGGTTGGAATGTGATCGATGAACCCTTCATGAAACGGATTCCTGCGGTATCAAACCTGAAACTGAGAGGTGGATGGGGTATATCAGGAAACAGAAATGTGGGGGCCTATGCTACGCTGGGTGCGTTGTCGGCTGGCTATTATAACTTTGGTCTGGGTACGGCCGGTCAGCAATTGGCCTATACCGTTACCAGCCTGCCTGCTACCAATCTGGGCTGGCAATCGACTTCACAAGTTGATATTGGGGTGGATTTTGGTTTCCTAAATAATCGTATCACGGGTACGGTCGACTGGTATCTCCAGCAAACCAAGGACATCCTTTTGTCTGTTCCGCTGCCCCCCAGCAATGGTGCCGGTTCAACGTTACAGAACCTGGGTAGAACAGAGGGCAGAGGGTTAGAAACGTCGCTGTCATTCGATATTTTCAGAAAGTCCGGCGGATTCAACTGGAGTGCCGACGTAGTCTATTTCTTTAACCGCGAAAAAATCACCCAGCTCACCACACCCACCGAACAGTCTAATGTTGGTGCAGGTTGGTTTGTTGGACAACCCCTTTCGGTAATCTACGACTATAACAAAATCGGTATCTGGCAAACAGCCGACCAAGTAGATCGGGTTAAGCAAACGTCGCCAGTGCAGTTCCCCGGACAAATCAGAGTTCAGGACGTAGATGGCGACAATAGAATTACCCCCGCCGACCGCCAGATACTGGGCAATTTCCAGCCCAAATGGGAAGGTGGCATCACGAACCGGTTTACCTTCAAAAACTTTGATGCGTCAATTGTCACCTTTGCCCGGATGGGAATGAAAGTGGTGGTGCCTTACCTGACGGGTAACTCTACAGGTTCGGGTGGGTTTGCTTTCTTCAACCAGGGTCGGGTAAACCAGGTGAAAACAGACTACTGGACAGAAACCAATCCGACCAATGCCTTCCCTGCCCCCGATGCCGGTGGTGCTGTTCAATGGTTTGGATCAACGCTAGGCTATTATGACGGATCGTTCGTTAAAATCAGAAGTATCAACCTGGGCTACACGTTCTCTAACCAGTTGATTAAAAAGATTGGAGCCAGTTCGGCCCGGCTCTATGTCAACGCGACCAATCCGCTCATTCTGTATTCACCCTTAGTGCGCGACAATCTGGCTATTGATCCAGAGGGGAATAGCTACGCTACCGGTCAGGCAACGCTTTCTGCGCAGGGAGCAGACCGGGCAACCCCGGAACGCCAGATCGCCGTAAACCTGAACAATCCGCCGATTCGGCAAGTCACAGTCGGTGTAAATCTTAAATTCTAATCATTGTCATTCCAATGAAAAATATAAAAGTTTGGGCCATGGTTGGCCTTGCAGCTTTACTGAATACTGGCTGCGAAAAAATACTGGAAGAGAACCCACAGTCACAGATTGTTCCTTCCTACTTTAATAGCCCTTCAGGCGTATTGGGCGGCATTGCCGGGGTGTATAACGACATTCGGGGGCAGTGGGGTACAGAAGGATTCACAGTCGAAATGCAGGCGGGTACCGATGATTTTTTGCAGGGTGCCAGCTCAGGCGGAGGACCTGCATACACCTATAACGGGCTTAACGGCAGTAACTTCGGTTCGGCATGGGGTATTGCCTACCAGGACATTAATACCCTGAACGGGGTACTGCAATATGGGGCTACCATCGATTTGCCGGAGGCTACCCGCAGGCAATACCTGGCCCAGGCCAAGTTTCTGCGTGGGTTCTGGTATTTTTATCTGGTGCAGACCTGGGGCGACGTGCCGCTGAGTACTACGTTCATTACGGTGCCCTCCCAGGCAGCCTCCCGGCAGCCTGCCGCCGATGTGTATGCCCAGATTATCAAGGATCTGACTGAGGCTGCTGCTGATTTGCCCAATACGCCAACGGCTCCCTTCCTGGGTAAAGCGGCTACTAAACCCGTTGCGCAGTTGCTACTGGCGAAGGCGTATCTGACTCGTGGCTGGCTCAACAATACAGCCGCCGATTTTACACAGGCTGCTACCATCTGCGCCGACATCATCGCCAATAAAGCAACCTATGGCCTTGATCTGTGGGCCGATTTTGGCGATACGTTTGTACCCGCCAATGACTACGGAAAAGAGACAATGTTTGTGAGCGATCACGTGCTCGATCCGAAGTTTGGGTACTACACGGTGGGGGGAGGTGCTGCTGGTGGTGCCGCACAAAACCTGTCGCCCTGGTTTACGACCTGGAACTATCCCAACAACAGTGGTATCAACTCAATCGTCAATGCGGCTGGAACGCTGGTAAACAGTGGTACGTCTGGTATGATTCGGGACTCTCAGTATGGCCGTCCCTTTATTCGGATGCGCCCAAATACCGATAGATTGAAAACGGGACCTAATGCCGGGAAGAGTTATTTTCTGGATCAGGCTTTCACCAATCGTACTATTGACTCCCGATTTGCCAGTTCGTTCACTACAGTGTATATCGCCAATACGGCGGTTACCAACACAGCTACTGCCGCCAACAACAAACGGGGCATTGGCTATACAACTGTTGTTGGGGCGGATACGGCCGTTTGGTTGCCCGATTTTGAAGTGGCTGGTGCTCCGCAGTTTGTTGGAACACGCCCCTTCAAAGGCATTGTGGTGCCGCCCAGCTTGTGGAACAACGGCATTTTCCCGTCACTGAAGAAATTTATGGATCCCAGCCGTGGCTCCAACTTCAACGATCCGTCAACCCGTCCTGCTGTACTGTACCGTTTCTCGGATGTTTACCTGACGGGTGCCGAAGCGTATCTGAAAGCAGGTGATGCCACCAAGTCGGCTGATTTACTGAACGTTGTAAGACGCCGGGCCGCTTTCCGCAAAACCAATACGGCCGCTCAGAATACAGCAGCCGCAACGGCGATAGCCATCACGCCTGCTGATGTCACGGTAGATTTCATACTGGACGAGCGCACCCGCGAGTTCTTCGGCGAATGGCAGCGTTGGCATGACTTGGTACGAACTCGTTCGCTGGTACGCCGGGTACAAGCCTGGAACCCGGAAGCAGCGGCCAATATCAAGGACTTCCACATGCTGCGGCCAATCCCCCAGACGCAGATTGACCGGGTTGTGCAGGGCCCCAAGTTCCCCCAAAATCCGGGTTATTGAGCAACTTCCCGTTGGTGTCAATAGCGACGAAACAGTCTCTGCTACGCCAACGGGCACTTTTGGTTCGTTTTTACATGAAAAAACTCCTGTTTCTCGCTCTGTTCGTAGGCCAATCAATGACAGCCGCTTTTGCGGTCGATCCTGTTTCGTATGTCTCCGGTCAATCTGGTAAAGGGCGGTTTGCGTTGGCAGCCAACGGAAAAGCAGCCCCGCTGTTGACAGCCAACGCCGAGTATCCGGGTGTGATTCGGGCATTGACGAACCTGAAAACTGACATTGGTCGGGTAACTAAAGTCGAACCCGCGCTGGCAATGGATAAACCGTCGTTAGCCACAAAAGAGCTGATACTGGTGGGTACGCTTGGCAAAAATCCGCTGATCGACCAGTTAGTACAAACTAAAAAATTAGATGTGTCGGACATCGCCGGAAAGTGGGAAACATTTGTTATTCAAACGATTGAAAAACCTATGCCGGGCGTTGACCGGGCGTTGGTGATTGTGGGCAGCGACAAACGCGGCACCATTTTCGGCATTTATGACCTCTCTGCACAGATTGGCGTGTCGCCCTGGAACTGGTGGGCCGATGTGCCGGTGAAACCCCAGTCGGCAGTCTATATACTGCCAGGCAAGCACACCCAGGGAACGCCCGCCGTGAAATACCGGGGCATTTTTATCAACGATGAAGCTCCGGCTCTGTCGGGCTGGTCGAAGGCTAAATTTGGCGGTTTCAATCACAAATTTTACGAACATGTGTTTGAGTTAATCCTCAGAATGAAAGGCAATTATCTATGGCCCGCCATGTGGGGTAGTGCCTTTTATGACGACGATTCGCTGAACCCAAAATTAGCCGATGAGTATGGGGTGGTCATCGGCACCACCCACCACGAGCCACTGATGCGGGCGCACGATGAATGGCGACGCTATGGCAAGGGTGGCCCCTGGAATTACCAGAAAAACGATTCAACCCTGCGCGACTTCTGGCGGGCTGGCATCCGGCGGATGGGCCGCAACGAAAGCATTGTCAGCGTTGGCATGCGGGGCGATGGCGACGAGCCGATGAGCCGCGAAAGCAACACCGCCCTGCTCGAACGGATTGTGGCCGATCAGCGCACGGTCATTAGTGAGGTGACAGGCAAACCCGCTTCGGCCACCCCCCAGCTTTGGGCTTTGTATAAAGAAGTGCAGGACTATTACGACAAAGGAATGCGCGTGCCGGACGACGTAACGCTGCTGCTCTGCGACGATAACTGGGGCAACATTCGCAAGCTACCCGCAATTGGTTCGCCCAAACGAACCGGCGGCTACGGCATCTATTACCACTTCGATTATGTGGGTGGGCCGCGCAACTACAAATGGCTCAACACCAACCCGATAGCTCGTACCTGGGAGCAGATGCACCTTGCCTACGAACACGCCGTTGATCGGATTTGGATTGTGAATGTTGGCGATATCAAGCCGATGGAATTTCCCATCGAGTTTTTCTTAGACTATGCCTGGAATCCGAACCGTTGGCCCGCCGAAAAATTGGGCGACTACACCCGGCTCTGGGCCGAAAAGCAGTTTGGCAGCCCCAACCATACGTCGGCTATTGCCGATATATTGACAAAATATACCCAATACAACGCCCGCCGAAAACCCGAACTTCTGACTCCCGATACCTACAGCCTGACCAATTACCGTGAAGCCGAAACCGTAGTAGCCGAGTACAACGACTTGTTGGCAAAGGCCGAACGGATTGGCAAAGACCTACCTGCAGCCTACCAGGATGCGTATTTTCAGTTGGTGCTTCACCCAGTTAAAGCCAGCGCGACGGTGAATGAGTTATATGCAACGGTGGCCCAAAACCGGCTCTATGCCAAACAGGGCCGGGCCGCAACCAACGCCCGGGCAGACCGTGCTAAACGCCTGTTTGAGCGAGACGCGCAAATTACCCGCTTCTACAACGACACACTATCGGGTGGTAAATGGAGCCACCTGATGGACCAAACGCATATCGGCTATACGTCGTGGCAACAGCCGCCAACCAACAAAATGCCCGACGTGAAAACCCTGACGTTGCCCGTTGCGGCAGCGATGGGGGTGGCCGTCGAAGGCTCGGAACAATGGGCATCCGGTCGGGGCGACACGCTCACCCTGCCCACGTTCGGGCCGTATCAGAAAGACGGTTTCTACATCGAAGTCTTCAATCGAGGCAAAACCCCGTTCAACTACAGTGCTGAGTCAGGAGTTAGTTGGTTAACTGTCAGCGAACAAAGCGGAACAGTCACTGACGAAAAACGGCTGTTCGTACAAGTCGATTGGTCGAGCGTAGCGACCGGCATCCGAACCGTTCCGATCACCATTATCGGCCCCGCCGGAAGCCGCATGATTGTTCGCGCAATTGTCAACAAGCCCGCCATGCCGAAGCCCGACGTGGTAAACGGCTTTGTGGAAAGTAACGGGTACGTGTCGATGGAAGCGGAACATTTCAGCCGGGCGGTCGAAACGGCATCGGTCAAATGGCAGGTTGTGCCGGCCATTGGCCGGACAGGGTCGGGCCTAACTGTTTCACCCGTCACGGCACCTGGTCAGAAGAAAGCTGGTGGTGATTCGCCGAGGTTGGAATACCGGGTTTTTCTGGCCGATTCGGGAGCCGTAAGTGTGCAAACGTATCTGTCGCCGACGCTTAATTTCAACGACAACAAAGGGCTGCGATTTGCCATTTCGTTTGACGATGAAACTCCGCAGGTGATTGATATGCATGCCAACGAAACCAACCGCGTCTGGGAACGGTCGGTGGCCGATAATATTCGGGTAGTAACCACGCGACACACACTCCTAAACCCGGGCGAACACGTCCTGAAATTATGGCTGGTCGATCCGGCGGTGGTCATACAAAAACTCGTTATCAGCCGGGCAGGGTTAAAGCCAAGTTACCTCGGGCCACCAGAGAGTTACCGATCAGTAACGGCCGGTAAACCAAGCCAAAGGTCAACCGGAAAGCCAGGGAAGTAATTTTTGACAACCAACTATTCATGAGCGCGTACCTTAAATTTTGGGCAAACACCATCGGTCTTTTTCTATTATTGAGCTGCCCGAGGGTTTTTGCCGACGTGAAACTGCCCCAACTGATTGGCAACGGTATGGTTTTGCAACGCGATGTCAAACTGAAAATTTGGGGATGGGCGAAAGCGGGTGAAAAAGTTACCGTCAATTTCAAAAGCAAGAACTACAAAACGGTAACGGATGGCTCGGGCAAGTGGCAAATCGAACTGCCGCCCATGCCCGCAGGTGGCCCATTCACTATGGAGGTTGCCGGGAGTTCCCGGATTACCATAAACGATATTCTGATCGGCGACGTATGGTTTTGCAGTGGGCAGAGCAACATGGTGCATCAACTGAATATCCATGATGTAACGTATGCAAAAGAAATCGCGGAGGCCAATTATCCGCAGATACGGCAGTTTTTGATACCTACGCTTACTAATCTCCGAACCCCGCAAAGCGATATTACCGAAGGTCGATGGAAAGCTGCTGTGGGCGAAGATGTAAGGCCATTTTCAGCAGTGGCTTACTTTTTTGCCAAAAAAATTCATGAGAAATACAACGTGCCCATTGGTATTATCAACGCCAGTGTGGGCGGTACACCAATTGAAGCCTGGATAAGTGAAGAAGGGCTGACCGATTTTTCGGTGCTTAAAACCACCCTTGAGAAGAACAAAGACACGACCTACATTAATGGCCTTACCCGAAGACAGCCCACGATGAGCAGACCCGTGCCGCCCGTCGATTTAGGGATGGCAGGTGCCCAGACATGGTTCGACCCGGCGTATATCCCCAAAGGCTGGCGCACGATTAATGTGCCTGGCTACTGGGAAGATCAGGGTATGAAAGACCTGAATGGCGTAGTGTGGTATCGCAGAGAAATTGAAATACCGGCTTCTATGACGGGTAAACCCGCGAAAGTTTTTCTGGGACGAATAGTTGATGCGGACGAACTCTACATTAATGGTAAACAGGCCGGAAGAACCACCTATCAATATCCCCAACGCCGATACAACGTGTCTGCCGATGTGTTGAAACCGGGTAAGAATGTAGTTGTCGTGCGGGTCACAAACACCGCAGGAAAAGGGGGCTTTGTGCCCGACAAGCCCTACTTCATTTTCGCGGGTGCAGATACCGTTGATTTGAAAGGAATCTGGCACTATAAAGTGGGAACTGCCTACAAGCCATTGGCGGGTGGCGGATTTGGCGGAGGCAATCAAGCCGGGGGTATCAATGCCCAAAATCAGCCCACTGCCTTGTACAATGCAATGGTCGCCCCGGTACTTGATTATGCTATCAAAGGGTTTTGCTGGTACCAGGGAGAGAGTAATGCCGGCAGGCCCCTGGAGTACGAAAAGTTACTGCCTGCGTTGATTACTGCCTGGCGTACCCATTGGAAACAGAATACGTTGCCTTTTCTGTATGTGCAGCTTCCCGGCTATATGGACTACAACTACCAGCCTGAAGAAAGTAGTTGGGCCGTGATCAGGGAAGCGCAGCTCAACTCATTATCAATACCCAACACGGCTATGGCTGTGGCCATCGACCTGGGCGAATGGAATGATATCCACCCTGATAATAAGAAAGACGTAGGTGACCGACTGGCCCTGGCCGCTTTGAAAGTCGCTTATCATGAAAATCTGGTTTATGCCGGCCCACTGTATCAATCGGCAACACTCAAAGGCAATAAAATCGTGATCAGCTTTACGAATGTTGGTAGCGGCCTGATAACCAACGACGGTGAAGAACCGGGCGAATTTGCGATTGCGGGCAGCGATAAAAAATTTGTGTGGGCAAAGGCAAGAATAGAAAACGGCAACGTGGTGGTGTGGAGTGATGAAATAGCTTCTCCTCGATACGTGCGGTATGCGTGGGCTGATAATCCTGTCAACCCGAATCTGTATAATAAAGAAGGGTTGCCTGCATCGCCATTTGAAGGCATGCAAGCGGATTCGCCTAACAAAAAATAAAATCCATTAACCCGATGAACCAGCTATTTCTGTACTATTGATTATCTTTTTCTAATACGAGATGAACCGCCTATTCTGTTGCCTGTTGCTTATCAGTCAGTTGGCTATCGGCCAAACAACCCCGCCAGATATTGCTGACGACGGCTACCGGCTGTGGCTCAAATACGACCTGATTAAAGACGCGGCCAAACGGCAGACCTACACCCGGTCGGCGCAGTTTATCGCGGTTAACGGCACCAGTCCGGTGCTGAAATCGGCGGTTGATGAGTTACAGACGGGCTTGCAGGGGCTGCTCGGCAAAACTGTACCCATTATTACAAATGCCGGCACCCGGACGGGCGGTATCATGCTGACCGTAACGCCAACGACTGACGCAACCCGCCCGTTACTCAATCAGGAAGGCTATCGAATCGCGGTTCGGTCGGGAAATGTGGTTATTAGTGGCAAAACCGACGCGGCTGTGTTGTATGGCGCATTCGCCTTGCTCCGGCATATCCAAACGCAACAATCAATCGAGCGTATTTCGCTCACCAGCAATCCCAAAGTACAGTACCGGATGCTGAACCATTGGGATAATGTGGACGGCTCCGTCGAACGGGGCTACGCCGGGCAGTCGCTCTGGAAATGGTACGAACTGCCCGAACGCATCGACCCGCGCTATCGCGATTATGCCCGCGCCAATGCCTCGCTTGGCATCAACGGCGTAGTTGTCAACAATGTGAATGCGAGTGCGCGGTTTATGACTACCGAATACCTGCAAAAAGTGGCGGCTCTGGCAGCGGTTTTCCGGCCCTACGGCATTCGGGTTTATCTATCGGTGTACTGGGCCGCGCCTAAAACCATCGGTAATCTCAAAGGGGCCGATCCTCTCGACCCGCCCGTACGCCAGTGGTGGACCGATAAAGTGGCAGAGATTTACCAGACAATTCCTGACTTTGGGGGCTTGCTGGTAAAAGCCAATTCGGAGGGCGAACCCGGCCCGCAGGACTACGCCCGCACCCACGCCGACGGAGCCAATATGCTGGCCGAAGCCATGAAACCCTACGACGGTGTCGTGATCTGGCGGGCGTTCGTGTATAAAGCTGACGGTAAAAGTGATCGTTTCAAAGCCGCGCACGAAGAGTTTGCACCGTTGGATGGGCAATTCGACCCGAAGGTAATTGTGCAGGTCAAAAACGGGCCGATTGACTTTCAGCCCCGCGAACCGTTTTCGCCCCTGTTCGGCATGATGCCTAAAACCCCGCTGGGGATAGAGTTTCAGATTACGCAGGAATACCTCGGTTTTGCCACACACATGGTCTATGAAGCTCCGATTTTCAAGGAATGTCTGGAAGCCGATACCTACGTGAAAGGCGAAAAATCTACCGTTGCCACGGTTGTGGATGGCAGTTTGCACGGCTACCGGAAAACGCTGATGGCGGGCGTTGCCAACACCGGTTCGGCCCGAAACTGGACCGGCCACCCGATGGCACAGGCCAACTGGTATGCTTTTGGGCGGCTGGCCTGGGATCATACATTATCGCCGGAAACCATTGCTAATGAGTGGGTTACGATGAGCCTGACGAATGAACCAACTGCCGTGGAACGTATCGTGAATCTGATGCTGAAATCGCGGGAGATCTACGTCAATTATAACACGCCATTGGGGTTGTCGCGTCCCTGGTCGGGGGTGCATTTCGCGCCCGAACCCTGGCAAAGCCGCAGTTCGCGCCCCGACTGGACAGCGGTTTATTACCACCGCGCCGACTCCATTGGTCTCGGCTTCGACCGGACTTCAACGGGCAGCAATGCCCTGATGCAGTACAAACCGGAGGTGCAACGGCTCTGGAACAATCCTGAAACCTGCCCACTGCCCTATTTGCTCTGGTTTCATCACGTTTCGTGGAGGAAGAAACTAACCACAGGCCGGACGCTCTGGGACGAACTTTGTACCCGGTTTTACACCGGAGCCGACTCTGTGCGGTGGATGCAGCAGGAATGGGCGCAGGTGAAACCGGCCATAAACCCGGCCATTCATGCCGATGTAGCCGCCCGGCTCATTACCCAGCACCGCGAAGCGATCTGGTGGCGCGATGCCTGGGTGTTGTATTTGCAAACGGTTGCCAAACAGCCGGTTCCGGCTCCGTTCAAACAGCCGGAACGCACATTAGACGACATTAAACGATCCGTCGATATTTATCTATTACGGTAATTCGATTGCCTTTTAAGTATATTCTCATAATCAGTCGTATCATGACGATCAAACACGTTTTTAGTAGTGCCACCGTAGTAGTTGGCTGTTCGGTTTTGGCATTGGCACAGCCCGGCGCAGGCAAAAAGCCCATCTCACAGCCATTGGTCTCGGCCATTTACACCGCCGACCCATCGGCGCATGTGTTTGGTGGCAAAATCTATATCTACCCCTCGCATGATATTGAATCCAGCACGGCGGAAGATGATGAGGGCGGCCATTTCGACATGAAAGATTACCGCATTTTGTCGATGGACAAAATTGACGGAAAAGTGACGGACAATGGCGTTGCGCTCGACATCAAAAACATTCCGTGGGCCGGGCGGCAACTCTGGGCACCCGACGCGACGTATAAAAACGGGACGTATTACCTGTATTTTCCAGTTAAAGACAAGCAGGACATTTTCCGGATCGGGGTGGCAACAAGCAAAAAACCAACCGGCCCGTTCAAACCCGAAGCCACGCCGATAAAAGGTAGTTACAGCATTGATCCCACCGTTTTTCAGGATACCGATGGCAAGGCGTATTTGTATTTTGGCGGTATCTGGGGCGGTCAGTTGCAGCGGTGGAATGGCAACCAATATGATGCGAAAGCGGCCCTGAAAAAGCCCGACGAACTGGCCTACTTGCCCCGCATGGCCCGGCTAAGTGCCGACATGAAAAGCTTTGCCGAGGCCGTGAAAGAGATTCAGCTTGTGGACGAAGCGGGCAAACCATTCTACGAAAAAGACAACGACAAACGCTTTTTCGAGGCTGCCTGGATTCACAAATACAACGGCAAGTATTATTTCTCGTACTCGACCGGCGACACCCACAACATCTGCTACGCCATCGGCGACAATCCATACGGGCCGTTTACCTACAAAGGCATCGTGCTTAAACCCGTGCAGGGCTGGACCAACCATCATTCGATTGTGCAGGTTGGTAAGCAGTGGTATCTGTTTTACCACGACGTGCAGTTGTCGGGCAAAACGCACCTTCGCAACGTGAAAGTAACCGAACTGACATACCACACCGACGGCACCATCAAAACAATCGACGCTTACAAATGAAACGGCAAATCACGTTTTTGGCATCCGCTTTTTTTCTGCTGATCGACCATTCAAGCCTGGCCCAATCACCGAAAGGGCTGAAAGATTACTATGCCGCCTACTTTCCGATTGGCGTGGCGGTGAATCCGCGCATGGTTCAGCCGGGGCCGGATGCCGACCTGATTAAGGCGCAATTCGGCAGTATGACCCCCGAAAATGCCATGAAAATGGGGCCGATTCACCCCGAAGAAAATCGGTATTTCTGGAAAGATGCCGATGCAATTGTGGCCTTTGCTCAGGAAAACAAGCTGAAAGTACGGGGTCATACGCTCTGCTGGCATAACCAAACCCCACGCTGGTTTTTCATCGACTCGACCGGCAAGCAGGTGAGCCGCGAGGTACTGCTGGCCCGGATGAAACAGCATATCAGTGATGTGGTGGGTCGCTACAAAGGTAAAATTTATGCCTGGGACGTGGTGAACGAAGCCGTGCCGGACGGCGGTACGGACATCTACCGGAAGTCGAAGTTTTATGAGATTATTGGCGAGGAGTACATCGAAAAAGCGTTTCAGTTTGCCCACGAAGCGGATCCCGCTGCCCAATTGTTCTACAACGATTACAACACTGAAAATGCCTCGAAACGGGAGCGTATCTATCAGTTAGTGAAGAAGTTAAAAGATAAAGGTGTGCCAATTAATGGCGTGGGGTTGCAGGGGCATTGGTCGCTGTATGAACCGACGGCACAGGAATTAGACGAGTCGATCACCAAATTTGCCAGCCTGGGTCTGACCGTGCAGATCACCGAATTAGATGTGTCGGTGCATCCCAAAGAACACGAACGCCGGGAAAAACGCGACACCGATAAAAGTGAGTTCACGCCCGACATGAACGATAAACAGGCGGCTCATTACAAGTTGTTGTTTGACGTGTTCAGGAAACACAAAGACAAAATCAGTGGTGTAACATTCTGGAATTTATCGGATAAAAGTTCATGGCTCGATAATTTTCCGGTGCCGGGGCGTAAAGATTTCCCCCTGTTGTTCGACCAGAATTACCAGCCCAAAAAGGCGTTTCAGGCAGTGGTGGCATTTTAAGTGCTAACAACTTTGTTAACAATAACAGGCATTGGAAAATGTCTAAAAATACCAAAAATAAGACCAAAAACACCCGTCCGTTGACCACCCGCCAAATTAAATTTGTCATAGTAAATGCGGGAAAATTACAGTTTAACTAAACGGTACGGTCGATGAAAACAATATACCTTCTACTATGGGCGACAATTGCGCTCTTTCCCTTACAGACAAGCTTTGCCCAGAGCCAGTCGGTGAAAGGCAGCGTTACGGATACCGACGGTCAGGCACTGGCTGGGGTAAATATTATTCTAAAAGGGAGTACACAGGGTGCCACCACGGGGGCCGATGGCAGCTATATTATCAGCACCGGCAAGCCCAATACAACCCTGGTTTTTTCGTTCGTGGGCTACCAGACGCAGGAAGCAAATGTGGGGAACCGGAGCATACTCAACATTGCGCTGTCGCCTGATACCAAGAGCATTGAGGAGGTTGTCGTGATTGGGTATGGTACCACGGCCCGCAAAAACCTCACGACTTCGGTAGCCAAAGTAGATCCCAAAACGATTCCGTCGTCGGCAAATCTGAGCGTTCCTGATATGCTTTTCGGGCGGGCTGCCGGGGTCAACATCACCCAGCAAAGTTCGCAACCGGGCGGTAATATCAATATCTCTATTCGGGGAAAAGGCACACCACTGATTGTATTGGATGGCGTAATTCTGCCCAATACGGCGTTGGAACCCGGCAACGGAAGTGTTGAGATTCAGGGTGTTAACCGGGGTGTTCTGGCGGGCATCAACCCAAACGACATTGAATCCATCGAGTTTCTGAAAGATGCGGGCGCGGCTATCTACGGCATTGCTGCGGCCAACGGGGTTATGCTTGTGACGACCAAAAAAGGCAAAGGGGGCCGCCTGAGTGTCAGCTACGATGCCAGCCGGTCGTTTGTGAGCAATATGCCGTATATCAAGCCGCTCAATGCGCAGGACTACATGACGTATTTCAATCAGTTAAATACGGATAAGTACCTCTCCGACAAAAACATGGCTCCCTTTGGTACAGTGGCTCAGAACCTCAGCGGCTATAAACCCCAGTTTACCGATACGCAGATTCAATCGGCGGGTGAGGGTACAAACTGGCTGAACGAAATACTCAGAAACGGCTCTATCGACAACCACAACCTGAGTATCAGTGGGGCTTCCGATAAAGTGCAGTTTTACTTTTCGGGCGGCTATTTCAACCAGATTGGTACGGCTAAAGGCTCCGACCTGACTCGCTACACGGGTCGGATGAATCTGACCTTTAATTTGAGTAAAAATTTCAGGCTCAATACCAGCGTAAACGCCAACTACAACAACTACACCAATCCCCAGGCCGGTGGGCAGACGGGTGGGTCGGGTTCACAGGGGTTCAACGCGCTCCAGTCGGCATTGGCCTATCCCGCATCAACCCCCATTCGAGATGCGCAGGGTAAATACAGTGTCTTCGGGATTATCGGCAATCCCGTGTCACTGCTCGACATCCGCGACAACACCGCCAACCGGGGAACGCTGGCGAACCTGTCGGCAGAGTATGATATTATTCCCAATGCCCTGACCGCCAAAGTGTCTTACGGAAATAACTCCGAATATGCCGTTCGTAATTTCTTCATTCCGTCGTCGGTATTCTGGTTTCAGTTGAATCGGTCGCGGGCGAGTATTGCCGAAGACCGCCGTCAGAATCAGACGCTCGAAGGGACACTGGCCTACCGGAAATCATTCGGAAACTGGCTGAATCTGAACGCCGTAGCAGGTGTGGCCAGATATATGGATAATTACACGGGTTTGAGTGCGGAAGTCGCTGATTTTCCAGATGCCATTAATATCGACGACTTTTCGCAGGCAACGGGGCCTAAAACCATCCGGTCTTACAACACCCGCCAGCAATTCAGGTCGGCGTTTGCCCGTGCCAATCTTGAATTACTCGACCGCTACATTATTTCGCTGGTGTTGCGCCGGGATGGGGCCGACCGCTATTTTCCTGACAACAAATACCAGAATTTCCCCGGAGTATCGGTGGCCTGGAAAGTGTCAGACGAAGCATTCCTGAAAAACAGCAAACAATTGAGCGGGATAAAACTACGGGCCAGTTACGGTCTGACAGGTACGCGCCCCGGCGATTTGGCCTACGGATTCTACGGCACCGATGCTACCGCCATTGCGTTCAACAACAGTTCGGTACTCTATATTCCGTATGTTCTTCGGCAGTTTGACAACCCGAATTTCAAGTGGCCGATCACTAAATCGCTGAACGTAGGGCTTGATGTAGGGCTTTTTAACGACCGTATCGCGGCTTCTTTCGACTGGTTTCAGGAAGACATCACCCGGCTCAACACCAACGCCACCAATCCGCAATTGTCGTTTATTCCAACAACCCCGATCAACGCGGGGGCGCAACGCCGAACGGGTTGGGAAGTCAGTCTGAACACCATCAATATCCAGACGAAAAACTTCACCTGGAAGTCGAATGTCAACCTGACTGCCTACGCTAACCGCTGGACCGAACGCCTGCCCAACAGCCCCGTACCACGCGGTGGCCTGCTGGAAGACCCCATCGGCACGACCTACGTGTATCAGACCAAAGGCATTTTGCAGGTCGGGCAGGAAATACCCGCCTGGCAACCCAACGGGGCCAAAAAGCCCGGTTCACCCCTGTTTGTGGATCAGAACGGGGACAACAAATTAGACGATAGCGACATCGTGAAGTATTCGGGCATCCCCCGGCTGATTGTTGGATTTGGCAATAATCTGCAATACAAAAGCTGGGATTTCAACGTGTTTCTGTACGGACAAACGGGCTTCTGGGGTAACGATTTTACCAAACAGTGGGCTGACCCACTAAACCTGCTCTCGCTGACGCAGGGTGGCTCAGACAAAATCAAAGATGCCTGGTCGCAGGCCAATCCGGGTGGAGCGCTGCCGGGAGCGGCCTTCAACCCAACGACGGTGACGGGCCTGAATGCAGGTCTCGACCTGTTGCTGGCCCGGCGCGATTTTGTGCGGGTGCGTAACATATCGCTCGGCTACACGCTGAACACCGCCCGGATCAATAAATACGTGAAATCGCTCCGGTTGTTCACCGACGTACAGAACGCATTTATTCTCACCAATTTCAAAGGCGTTGACCCCGAACTACAGGTCAACACGGTTAAAGGTGGCCCGGCTCCGTATCCGATGGCCCGCACGGTATCGTTCGGATTACGAGCTGGATTTTGACGAGTATCAATCAATAAACACTAAAAGACCATGAAAAAATTACAATTATTGGTTGCTCTTGTGGCCATGTTGACCGTGACGGGTTGTGAGAAAAATTTCGATCCTGTCATTTCGGGCGTACTCACCCCCGGCAATTTCCCGACGACCGAAAACGATTTTGAACTCTACACCCTCACGGCCTACAAACCGTTTGGCTCGAAATGGGGCTACCAGGAGCAATCGTATCAGAATATGTTTTTCAGCCCGGAGTACGGCCATCACCTGATGTTCGACATCTGCGGGGATCATTTCAATACCTACACCGAGTGGGGTGGTTTTTTTGAAGGATTCAGCAAATCGGACTTCACCTTCCTGCGAACTCAGGGTAATGTCAGCCACTTTGAAAAAGTGCGCCACGTCAGCCGGATGACGCAGACCATTGCCGACTTGACGAAAGCCAACATTTCGGACACGAAGAAAAATCAACTCATTGCCGAAGCCCGCATGAGCCGGGGATTCACGATGTTTTACCTGCTACATTTGTACGGCCCGGTGCCGGTGATTACGGATGCTGCCAAAATCAACACCCCGGCAGAATCGGACCTCAAACGCCCCAGTCGGGAGTCGTTTGTGGCGATGACCGAAGCCGACCTCGATTTTGCCGCTGCCAACCTGCCCAAAACGGCAATGCAGTACGGACGCTTCAACAAAGGACTCGCCCTGGGTATATTGATGCGGTTGCACCTCAACGAAAAAAACTGGCCCAAAACCGAAAAAGCAGGTCGGGAAATGCTGACGCTGGGCTACAGCCTCGCGACTGATTACGCCGGTTTGTTCCGCACCACTAGCGAGCGCAACGCCGAAACGATCTGGTCAATATCGTGCGATGCCAGTGCCGACGGCAACCCGTTGCAGGGTAATTTTAACCCCTGGTCATACTATTGTTTGCCAAGCGATTACAAAGGAATCCGAACCGGGGGCGGCTGGGGGCCGCGCGTGGGCGTGTTTACACCGACCTGGGCATTCTATGATTCGTTTGATAAAGCCGATAAACGCCGTGCGCTCATGGTCGAATCGTATAACAACGGAGCCAGAAACCGCACCAATATGCGTGGGCCCGTGCTGGTGAAATACCCCGACGAAGACAGTCCACAGTTTCAGGGCAACGACCTCGTTGTGTTGCGCTATGCTGACGTGCTGCTGATGCTGGCCGAAGCCATTAACAACCAGGCCGGGCCTACTGCCGAGGCTACGGCGTTGGTGAATCAGGTGCGGAAACGGGCGGGTATCGACAATTTGCCCACTGCTGATGCCGCCAGCAAAGACGCATTCAACAATGCTGTTCTGCGGGAACGCGGCTGGGAATTGTATTTTGAGGGTGTGCGCCGGCTTGATCTGATTCGGCATGGCAAGTGGGATTCGGCGTTGAAAACTGCCGGGAAAACCCCCGGTCCAAGCCCTTATTTCCCTGTACCTCAGTATGTTATAGATCTCAAACAGGGGCTGGATCAAACGCCGGGGTACTGATAAAACGAGTTCATTATAGGTAATAAACGAACAAAAGGCTATCGAATTTTGATAGCCTTTTTTCTGACTCATCTGTCGGATAAACACCACCCGAAAAAACCATGAACAAAATACTCCTCCTCCTGACGGGATTGGTGGTGGGATTGATGGGCTGCCAAAAAGACGAAGCCCAGCCCAGCCAGACGACCACTACGCCAACCACAACCCCGATTCCAACGACAACCAATGCGTTTTTTAAGGGGGCCGACATTAGTTGGATCACGCAGCAGGAAGCCAGCGGTATCACATTTCACCAACCTGATGGCAAACCCGACGACATTTTCAACATTCTGAAAAGCAAAGGCATCAACTCGATTCGATTGCGGGTTTGGGTCAATCCGGCGGGTGGCTGGAATGGGATCGACGATCTGCTTGTCAAAGCCAAACGGGCCAAAACCGCCGATATGAAGTTGCTGCTCGATTTCCATTATAGCGATTCGTGGGCCGACCCCGGCAAACAAACCAAACCGGCGGCCTGGAAAGACCTGAGTTTTACAGACCTCAAAACCGCCGTTACCACGCATACCACCGAGGTAATGAACCGCCTGAAAGCCAATGGCATTAAGCCCGAATGGGTGCAAATTGGCAACGAAACCAACAACGGGATGCTTTGGCCCGACGGACGGGCTTCCACCAATATGCCCAATTTTGCGGCTTTAATCACGGCGGGCTACGATGCTGTAAAGGCGGTCAGCCCCAGCTCGCAGGTGATGGTGCATATCTCGAACGGGTATGATAAGTCGCTGTTTCAGTGGATGTTCGGTGGGCTGAAATCAAATAATGCTACGTTCGATTTGATTGGGATGTCGATGTATCCGTCGGCAACAGACTGGGCGGCCAAAAATGAGCAGTGCCTCAGCAACGTCAATGAACTGATTGCTCAGTATAACAAAAAAGTGATGATCGTTGAAGTCGGTATGCCCGTCAGCGACCCGGCCAGCAGCGGGGCGTTTATGGCCGACTTGATTGCCAAAATGAAGTCGGTTCCCAATGGCAACGGCATCGGCGTGTTTTACTGGGAACCACAGGCCTACAAAAAATGGCAGGGTTATGGGCTGGGGGCCTTCGACGATTCGGGCAAACCCACTACCGCGATGGATGCTTTCTTGAAATAATCTACTTTTTTCGATACAACCAGACTTATCTAATGATGAAGTACTCTTCTCAACTGTGCGTGCTTCGATTCGCCCTATACGGTCTCCTTCTGTTCGGAGCAATCGGGGCGTTTGCCCAGTCGAAACCCAACCCCAAAAACTTAGTTTATGTGGATAAGTTGGGGGTGATGCGCTACACCAAAACCAATCAGGAAGCGGCTTTTTATGGGGTCAACTACTGCCTGCCGTTTGCTTACGGATACCGGGCTGTGAAAGCCCTGAACATCGATCCCGAAACCGCCATCGAGCAGGATGTGTATCACCTCGCCCGAATGGGTGCCGATGCGTTTCGGGTACACGTCTGGGACACCGAAATCAGCGATTCCCTGGGAAACGTGCTGGACAATGAACACCTCAGGTTGTTCGATTATCTGCTGTTTCAGCTCAAAAAACGCAACATCCGGGCTATTATCACCCCGATTGCTTACTGGGGAAACGGCTATCCCGAACGCGACGAACGGACTCCCGGCTTCTCGCGGGTGTATGGCAAAGGCCGCGCCAATAGCGACGAAAATGCCATTAAAGCCCAGGAAGAGTACGTCCGGCAGTTTTTTAAACACGTAAATCCGTACACCAAAACCACCTATGGGGCCGACGAAGCGGTGATTGCCGTTGAACTCAACAACGAACCCAGCCACAGCGGCCCCAAGCCGAAAGTAACCGAATACATCAACCGGGTGAACGCGGCTCTCCGCAGTACTGGCTGGGACAAGCCGATCTTCTACAACATCAGCCAGAACCCGTGGTACGCCGATGCGGTGGCTAAATCGGACGTGAACGGCTACAGTTTTCAGTGGTATCCGTCGGGGCTGGTGGCCGGGCGCACCATACCCGGCAATTCGCTGCTGCACGTGGATACCTACCAGATTCCGTTCGACACGATTCCCGAATTCAAAAACAAAGCCCGCATGGTGTATGAGTTCGACGCGGGCGACATTTATGCCTCGTATATGTATCCGGCCATGGCCCGCAGCTTCCGGGGGGCTGGTTTTCAGTGGGCTACGCAGTTTGCCTACGACCCGATGTCCACTGCCTATGCCAACACCGAATACCAGACGCACTACCTGAACTTGGCCTACACGCCGTCAAAAGCGATCAGTATGCTGATCGCGTCGCGGGTTTTTCATGATACGCCCCGGTTCAAAAACTACGGTAAATACCCACAAGACAGCGTGTTCAGCGCGTTTCGGTTGAGTTATAACCAGGCACTCAGCGAAATGAACGGCGAGCAGGCGTTTTACTATTCCAATTCGACCCAAACCAAACCGATTAACCCCGCCAAACTCACGCAAGTGGCCGGGGTGGGCAGTTCGCCGGTGGTGAATTACGGTGGTTCTGGAGCCTATTTTCTGGACAAACTCGGCAACGGGGTCTGGCGGCTGGAAGTCATGCCCGACGCTATTCTGGTGCGCGACCCGTTTGAACGCCCGTCGCTCAAAAAAGAAGTGACCACCATCCGGTATGCCACTCTGCCGATGCGGATTGACCTTCCCGATCTGGGGCAGAATTTCGAGCTAATCGCTCAAAATCAGGGCAATACGTTTAGGTCGAAGCCCGTTGACGGTGCGTTTTCCATCTATCCCGGTACGTATTTACTGAAGGCACCCAACGCCAAAATGCCGGTATTGGCGGCTACTTCGGTTATTGGCCTGACCGAGTTTCACGCCCCCGCTGCACCAGCCAACCCGGAGCCAATGCTGATACACACGGCCCATCGGGAAGTGTCGGCGCAGCAACCGTTTACACTCTCGGCGCAGATTATCGGATTGGATTCGACCGATAAAGCAACCGTTGAATTTCGGACGACCGGCGGTTTTGGTCGGCCCCGAACGCTGACGCTGAAACAAGTAGCTCCGTATCGCTACGAAGTCGACGTACCCGCCGATTTGCTGAAAGCGAGCGTGGTCAATTACCGGATTTTCGTGCAGAAAGGAGCCGACTTTTGGGCCTACCCGAATGGATACAAGGGCAACCCAACGGCCTGGGACTACCTGCCCACCGACAGTTATCAAACCGTTGTGGTGTCGGAAAATAGCCGCCTGACGCTGTTTGAGAGCACCACCGACCGCGCTAAACTGCTGACCAACAACCCCGATTTTCGGAACAACACGGTCGAATTTGTGGCCGATGAAAACCCGAACCAACTGCTGCTTAAAGCCAACATCGGTAAACCACGAGCCGACCGGCCAATGGGGTTCCAGTTTTATTTTGGCGACAGAATTAATGGTCGCCGGGCCGAACTGCCGGGTTTTACGAAGTTAGTTGTCTGCGGCAAATCGGACAAAACGGATTCACTGCGGGTAAAAATCAGCTTAGTCGGCACCAACGGGTCGGCGTATTCGACGGTGGTTACGTTGGGCCGAAAATTGGCGGAGGTCGAAATTCCGCTGAGTCGGCTGGTGAGCGATGCCACGTTACTGCTGCCCCGCCCCTACCCAAATTTTCAGCCCCTGCTGTTCCAGCCAACCACACAGGCACCGTTTTCCATTGCCAGCATCGAAAAGGTAGATATTCAGTTTGGGCAGGATGTCAAATCCGGTCAGGCCGAACAGCCGCTGGGGTTGTCGCTGGATTATGTGGGCCTGAAGAAATAAATACCGTTAAAAAATCTTGTAATGAACGTTTTCAAAACTGGCCTTTTTTGCCTCTTACTTCTGTTAATCAGCGGATTAGCCAAAGCCCAATCCCGTAAACACGTCAATTTTGACGACGGCTGGAAATTCAGCTTCGGCCACAGCAACGACCCCGTCAAAGACTTTAATTACAGCACCGCCACCATTTTCTCGAAGGCTGGAGGTGCCGCCGGGACCTGCATCGACGCGCGGTTTAACGATGCGGCCTGGCGCAGCCTGAATCTGCCCCACGACTGGGCCATTGAAGTGCCCTTCGATCACTCGACCGATTTCAACGTCATGTCGCACGGCTACCGGTCTGTTGGGGGCAAGTACCCCGAAACAAGCGTGGGCTGGTATCGGAAACGGTTTCGGGTGAACAAAGCCGATTCGACCCAGCGGTTCGCGCTGCAGTTCGACGGGGTGTTTCGGGATGCCTCGTTTTGGGTGAACGGGTTTTACCTCGGCAACACTAAACGCAGGCCGTGAAAGCGGCTTCACCGGCCACGTCGATTATGTTACACATCGCGTTGGGCGGGCAAAATGCGGAATCCCGCTTCTTTTTCGATAATATGGTGAATCGCGGGCTGGAGTTCGATGTGATTGGCTTGTCGTATTACCCGAGATGGCACAATACTCTCGCCGATTTAGAATACAACCTTGATGATCTGGCGAAAACGTACCAGAAAGATGTGATCGTGGTGGAGTATTCGCACCGGAAAGCAGAAGTCAATGACCTGTCGTTCAATGTGGCCAACGGGCGGGGCAAGGGAACCTGCATTTGGGAACCGCTCAACACCTGGGAAAGCATTTTCGACCGGCAGGGTAAAGCCAATAAACTGCTGTCGGTTTTTGATGAAATCCGCGCTAAATATCTGACCGATAAAATGGGTAAATTGTGACGATAATCAACGATAAATGCTCCTGAGAAACCTTTTTCTCGCTCTATTCCTGTTCGTTGCACTCAGCCTGGGCAGAACGTCTGCCCAGGCTCCGTCGCTTCAATTCAGGCACATTACCGACGATCACGGGCTGTCGAACACGTCTGTCGAAGTTATTTTTCAGGATAGCCGGGGGTTTGTCTGGATTGGCACTCGCTACGGGCTGAATCGCTACGACGGATACACCATCCAGACGTATTTCGCCGATCCAAAGAATCCCAACAGTCTGAGCGACAACTACATTACCTGTATTTACGAAGACCATCAGCACAACCTCTGGATTGGCACATCGAATGGATTGAACCGCTACGATCAGGCGCAGCACAAATTCGTGCGCTACCACCACAACCCGGCGGTAAAAACCACCATCAACCACGACGACATCAACTGTATTGCCGAAGATGACCGGCATCGGCTGTGGGTAAGCACGATGGGGGGCGGGATTTTGCAGTTCAGCCCCGAAACGGCAACCTTCAGTCAATGGCCATACCTGCCCCGGCAAGCGGGCAACGGAGTGAAACAAATTGTCTATGACTTCGTTCGTGACCGCAGCGGTAACGTCTGGATAGCTACTAATCAGGGTATTAGTCTCTTCCAGCCCGTTCTGAAACGAACGACAGATTACCGATACAGCCCGCCCGATGGCCCCCGCGAAGTGCCGATTCATAAACTCCGGGTCGATGCGAACAACAACCTCTGGCTGGCCACCACCGACCACGGCCTGCTCTTTTTCGATACCCGACTGAAAACCTTTACCGCCTTCCGGCACAACGACAACGACCCCGGCAGCATCGGCAACGACAATGTAACGAGCCTGCTGATCGACAATCGGCAGCAACTTTGGGCCGGTTGTCTGAATGGGGGACTGAACCTGTTCAATCCGGTAACAAAGTCGTTTCTCAACTACGAACGCCAACCCGAAAATCCATCGGGCCTTTCCCAGAAAAGCGTCAATTCGCTGTTTGAAGACCGGCAGGGTAACATTTGGGTAGGCACCCTGCGCGGGGGCGTGAACTTATACGTTCCGCTGGCCGAAAAATTCAGGCTCTACCGGCAGGGTCTGGCAGACAACTCCCTCAATTATAACGATATACGAGGCTTTTTTGAAGACAGCAACGGCAATCTGTGGGTAGGGGCCGATGGCGGTGGTTTGAACCTGTTCGACCGCAAACGCAACACCTTCAGCCACTACCGCTATACTCCCAACGACCAGCAAAGCCTTGGTTCTGATGCGATTATGAGTCTTTCGGAAGACCATAACCGTAATTTTTGGGTGGCAACCTGGGGCGGAGGACTCAATCGGTTCGACAGTAAACGAGGTACATTCCAGCGGTTTCTGCACAATCCCCGCAACCCGGCCAGCATCAGTTCCAACTTCGTGCAGAAGGCGTTTGAAGACAGTCGGCATACGATCTGGGTGGCGACTTACACGGGCGGGCTAAACCAGATGGATGCCCAAACCGGCACGTTCAGACGAATTATCAGCGACTCGCTCGGCCAGACCCGATTTACCGGCACTAAGCTCATCTCGATCAACGAAGACCACGACCAGAACATCTGGATTTGCACAGAAGACGGAGGGCTGAACCGCTATGACCTGCGCCGGGGCCGGTTCTCGCACTATTTCAACGAACCCAACATCAAACAGGATTTGGTGGTTATTTTCACCGATAGCAAAGACCGGCTCTGGATTGGCAAAAAGGGCCTCTATCTGTACGACAAGCCTCGTGATCGCTTCGTGCTGTACACGCGCAAAGCGGGTTTAGACAGCGAATTCATCAAAGGTATTCTGGAGGATAAACGGGGGAATTTATGGATTTCGTCGTCGAATGGCCTCACCAAATTCAATCCCGAAAACCAGGCATTCAAAAAATTCAACACCCGCGACGGGTTGCAGGGGCTTGAATTTGAGGATAATTCCTGCCTGATTACCCGTGACGGGGAACTGTATTTTGGAGGCAGTAACGGGTTCAATGCCTTTTACCCCGACCGCATCACCACCAATCGGTTTGTGCCGCCCGTCTATATCACCGAATTTCAGTTGTCGAACAAAAAAGTGGACGTACATTCGGAGGGGTCTCCGTTAAAAAATGACATCTGTTTTACCGACGAAATTCGCCTGCGCTACGATCAATCTACGTTTTCGTTTTCGTTCGCAGCCCTGAATTTCGTGGTTCCCGAAAACAACCAGTATGCCTATAAACTTGACGGACTCGAAAAAACGTGGATTACGGCGGGAACCGAACGACGGGCCAGTTATACCAACCTTCAGCCGGGTGACTACACGTTTACCGTAAAAGCGGCCAACAACGACGGGGTTTGGAACAACCGGCCAACGGCAATCCGAATCATTATCTCACCTCCGTTCTGGGCTACCTGGTGGTTTCAGTTGCTGCTGCTATCGGCGGGGCTTTGGGGGGCTTTCGCTTTTTTTGAATTTCGGCGCAAACTCGAACTAAAAGCATTCGAAGAGCGCAAACGCAACGAATTGTATCAGCTTCAACTCCAGTTTTTCACGAACATAAGCCACGAATTTCGCACCCCACTCAGCCTAATTCTGGGCCCGCTGGAACGCATCCGAACGATTAATGCAGAGCAGGAATTTACGCATTACTACAACACCATTCACCGCAATGCCAACCGGCTGATGCGGCTGATAAATGAGTTAATGGATTTCAGAAAAGTGGAATCCGGGGTGCTGAAACTGAAAGTAAAACCCAATGACCTGACGGCTTTTCTAACGACCATCATCGACGATTTCGGCGACTTATCGACGCAGAAAAAGCTGACGTTTCAGGTGAAAGACACGGCTGACTACCAACGGGTTTGGTTCGATGCCAATGTGCTGGAAAAGATCATGCTGAACCTGCTCAATAATTCATTCAAGTACACGGGCGAAGATGGAATCATCTCGGTCGACGTTTTTTCGTCGCTGGCTGATTTTACGCCCTCGTTTGCCAACTCGTTGATTATCAAAGAGTCGACGAAAGTCGAAAACTATGTGTACATCCGAATTGCCGATGATGGCATCGGTATTTCGAAGGAATCAATTGTTCATTTATTTGAGCGTTATTACCGCATCAGCTCGTCGCACTTAGGGTCGGGTATTGGATTGGCCTTCGTCAAAAGCCTGACCAATTTGCACAAGGGTGATATTTACGTGTACAGCGAACGGCAAAAAGGCACTGAAATCATCATTGGCATTCCCACCAGCGAGGGTAGCTACGACCATAGTGAGAAACTGGCGGGCGTGATCTACGACGGTGGTGTCGATCTGGAATCCGGTACACTACCATTTTTTGCCGAATGGGTAACTCCACCCCGGCAAGACCTGACCGCCACTGCACCGTCTGTCAGCCAATACAGAGAAAGTATTCTATTCGTGGACGATAACGCCGAATTGCGTCAGTTTATGAACGACACACTACAAACTAAATACCAAATTTACGAAGCCGAAGACGGTAATGCCGCGCTCGACATGGCTCGGCAAATTCTGCCCGATCTTATCATCAGCGATGTGATGATGCCGGGGCTCAATGGAGTGGATTTCTGCAGGCGCATTAAAAACGATTTCGAGACCAGCCACATTCCGTTTATCATGCTCACCGCCCGCGATTCACTGGAGGCAAAAATCGAAGGCGTTGGCTCCGGGGCCGACGTGTACCTCTCCAAACCGATCAGTTTAGACTTGCTCATGCTAACCATACGGAACATTTTCGAGCAGAAGAAAATCCTGAAAGAACGGTACGTGAGCGACTATTACGCCGAAGCGAGGGGGCTGGTCAGTTCGGAACAGGACAAGGCGTTTTTGGACACACTGCACCGGATTATCGAAGCCAATATCGCCAATCCAGACCTTGACGTGGAGTTTCTGGTCAGCGAAGCAGGGGTGAGCAAAACCCGTTTGTACCAGAAAATCAAAAGCATCACCGGGCAATCCATCGCTGAGTTTGTCCGCACCTTCCGCCTGAAAAAATCGGTTCAGATCATGACCGAAGAAGACGTATCAATGGGTGACGTGGCGTTTCGGGTTGGTTTTCAGGATCCGTCCTATTTCAGCAAAGCATTTAAAAAGGAGTTTGGCAAATCGCCCTCCCAATTTATGGACGGTCTCTCCCGGAAATAAGAAAACGCGCAAAAGCAAGTGGTCTTTTTGAACCGCGTGCCAAAAAAAGAAGTGATTGTTTCAGCACAGTAGGTTGTTTGTGATGGGTATAGAAATATAGTTAGTCACTACAACCGATTCCGGAGTTAAAGCGGGAGAAGCCGTCAACTCATCTCGACCCTCACGGTTTTGAGCTGGATTAGTCTACTT
>JANOCD010000032.1:0-13638 GCA_031411995.1 Cytophagales bacterium | reverse complement strand
ACTTAACGGAATAGCCCCAAATAATTTACTAAAATTCACTACTGAACTATGAAAACGATTGTTATCGGAGGGTCAACCGGGGCCGTAGGGCGCGGAATGGTTCGCTATTACGCCACAGAAGGCCATAGGGTTATTGCCATTGTTCGGGACGAAGCCAAACGTACTGAGCTAAAGACGTACCTGAATGGGCTGAAACTGGATATCGGTAATGTGACACTACTGGTCAATGCCTATCAGGACGAAGCAGATATTGAGCGTTTACAGCAACAACTGGGTGAACTAAGCAACATCGACATAGTCATTGCCAGCCTGGGCGGTTGGTATCACGGGCCAACACTTTATGAACTGCCGATAGCGGAATGGGATGCTGTTGTTAACAATAGTCTGTCGTCTCACTTCCGGTTTGCCAAAGCAGTGATGCCACTCCTGGAAAAACAGCGCAGCGGAGCGTATGCATTCATCAATGGCGGAGCGTCTGAATACCCGGTTCCGCATTCGGGCGTCATATCGGTTATGGCGGCTGCCCAGAAAATGATGGCGCAGGTACTGCATCAGGAAGCCAGTCCGTATGGCGTACGCGTGTTTGGGGTGGCGGCCTTCACCGTCGTGCAAACCGACAGGACGGCCGACATGAGCGAACTCTGGTTAACCCCCGGCGACATTGGCGAATATGCCCTGAATCTGCTGGATGATAAAACCGAAAAACCCGGCCAATACTGGTACAAACTTCAACTACCGGCCGATCTTCTCGTTTGATCAACTGGCTTCAGTAGCCACCAGTCACGGGATCGAGTCAGTGAATTCCTTTCACCTAACCGTCAGCCAATCTATTTTATAACGATGAAAAAAGTAGTTCTAATCACAGGGAGTAGCACAGGTATCGGATTTTTGACCGCCAAACGGTTGGCTCAGGCGGGTTTTATCGTATATGCCAGTATGCGGGAGGTGGCGGGTCGTAATAAAACCCACGCAGACAACCTGCTCCAATTTTCTGAGGGACAGGGCGTGACCATCAGGCCAATCGAGCTGGATGTTACCAGTGATGTATCTGTCCGGGAAGCTATGGCGACGCTGAAACAGCAGGAGGAGCGGATTGACATCCTGATCAATAATGCAGGAATATGGGGGCCGGGCATGATGGAAGCCTTTACCATGGAGCAATGGCATCACTATTTTGAGGTTAACCTGCTGGGCTGTATCCGTACCTTAAAAGCCGTACTCCCTGCTATGCGGCAACAGAAACGTGGACTTGTCATCACTATATCCTCCCTCCAGGCCCGTTTTATTCTTCCCTACGGAGGGCCAAACTTGGCAACCAAATGGGCGTTAGATGCCGCTTCAGAAGCGTATCGGTATGAGCTGGCTCCGTTTGGTGTAGAATTCAGTACGCTGGAGCCGTTCGATATGATGACCGAAATGAAGCAGAAAGCGTCCCTCAGCCAGGCACAGGATCAAGCGATTATTGACGAGTATGGCCCGCAGACATGGGACTACATAAAAAACGCCTACCTGACGCCCGATCTTTCCCGGGCCGGCGATCCCAATTCGGTTGTCGATGCGATAGAAGCGGTGATCAATAGCCCGGAAGGGCAACGGCCCCTGCGCGTAACGGTGCAAAACCCATTTCCTCAAATTGACCAGATCAATCAGTTACAGGCCGATGTGCAGACAAACCTCTTCGGTTGGATTGGTGCTACGCAGCTACTGACTCCAGTCGTGAATCAGGTATCCGGCGAGCCTGACCATCAATGAGTCACCTAGTCTCGATCAGTCTACCTGTGGTTTACCCTACTTCACAAATCATGCAACAACGACGTGTATTCTGGGCGGCCAATGTCCGTACCAAACCGTTTTCCAAACGGCTGGCTGCGGCCGTGGCGGGTCAGTTCAGCGAGATGTCTATTTTCCCGATTGATGTCAAAACCTTCACCGAGGGCGGCCTGTCGCTGAGTCAACTGCGGCAGGACGCCAACGATAAAGGGGTGCGAATCAGCGTGCTCGATCCCTATGCCATGTGGGTGCCCGACACCACGCCCGCTCCGTGGGCATCGGCGAGTGACGTTGCATTTGTGGATTTTACGGAAGACGATATTTTCCGCATGGCCGAAGGCCTGGGCGTTGAATCCATCAACCTGATCGAAACCTTTGGCAACCCCGTCGATACGGAAGCAGCCGCCGAAAAAATGGCTGCTCTGGCTCGTCGCTGCGCCGAATACGGCTACCGGATTCAACTGGAGTTTATGCCCTTTTCCGGGATCAATACCCTGGCCAAAGCCTGGGATATTGTCCGGCTGGCCAACGAGCCGAATGCGGGCTTGACGTTCGACACCTGGCACTATTACCGGAGTGTGGTTGATGATGAACTACTGAAAACGATCCCAGGTAACAAGATTTTTCAGGTTCAGTTTGCCGATGCCACCTGGGCACTCAACGGGACATTGGTCAACGATTTATTGCATTACCGGCTGCTACCGGGAGAAGGCGATTTCCCCCTCACCGGCCTGTTCGATCTGCTGACCACGATCGGCGGGCAGTCGGCCGTGGGCGTAGAGCTTTTCTCCGACTGGATCGACTCGCTGGATGCCCCCGAAGCGGGCAAACGGGTTGCCGAAAGCTTATCTGACCTACTGGCCCATTCCGAAACAATGACCAACAAAACACGATGAACCAAACGCAGATTATTCGCTGGATCGATGAGATGGCCATTCGCGCTCTGGCCGATAAATTTAGCGACGCGGCAAACCGCCGGGACGGCGTTATGTTTCAGTCTCTCTGGGCCGATGATGGCCAATGGGTCATTGGTGAGCCGATTAACCGGCAATTCTCGGGCAAAGCCAGCATGGCCGAATCGGTGGTACACATGCTGGAGCTGTGGGATTTCTTTGTGCAACTGACCGGGCCCGGCGTAATACTGGTGGAGGGGGATCGTGCGTTTGCCCGGTTTTACGTAAACGAGATTGCCCGAGGCACCGATGGGAAAGGAAATTACAACCTGTCGATGTACGAGGATGAATTGATCAAGGAAGGTGGTCAGTGGTTATTCCTGAAACGTACCTACCACACAATCTACCAGGATGCGCCCGACTACCGGGGTATGGTGCTGGGCGTACCGGAAATTCCACAAGCGATCCGGGCCAGGCTTTGAGCCTCCCTGTATAAGGATCCCTTTTCAGCCTGCCAATCAGGTAAGCTGCCTAAACGATTATTTTCCCTCATTAATCATGAAAATAGGCATTATTGGTTCCGGCAATATGGGAGCTGCCCTTGGCAAACGCTGGGCCATCAACGGGCATGAGGTGTTTTTTAGTTATTCCACCAATCCGGAGAAACTACAAAAGCTGGCTCAATTCAATGATTGGACCCAGTCGGGAACGGTGGCCCAGGCCGCTGCTTTCGGGGAGGTAATCCTGCTGGCCGTCCCGCCAACATCCCTGACCGATGTGCTGGCTGACCCAAAGCTTTTTGCCAATAAGCTACTCATTACCTGCGTCAGTGGTCTACGTCCCGATTTTACGGGCAATACCGTTGGTTTGCCTACCAGCCTGACGCAGTCAATGGCTGAACAGATTGCCCTTCGGTTGCCAAACACGCGGGTTGTCGAAGCGTTCAACATCACCTTCGCGCAACTTATCGGGGAGCAAACATTCCTGGGAAACCAACCCGGCATTTTTTATTGTAGTGACCATTCAGATGTGAAAGAAACGGTGTGCCGCCTGATTCAGGATGCGGGCTACGAACCCATAAATGCCGGGCCATTGCTCACGGCCCGCAGTCTGGAAACGCTGGCATCGGCCTGGGTGCAGTTTGCCGTTGTCAGCGGGATGTTTCCCCGGCTGGGCATTCATGTGTTGAAAGGCTAACCCGTTAATTCGTCTTACCATGTATTCAATTAATCACCATCAATTAAACCAACATACTACCATGAAATCAATGCAACTCTTCATTACCCTCGCCCTGTTGTGCGCCAGTTTATTAATTACTCTCAACAGTTGTTCGTCGGATAATGGCGCCAAAGCTCAGTCGCCCGCCACCGAACGGGCAGCTCAAACCCAGTTCGTAAATCCAGCGTATCTGGAGAAAGTAAGCCCCCAAAACGCAACGCTCATCATGGTCGATTACCTGACGGGTTTCGATCCCGGTCTGAAAACCATTCCCAAGCCGCTGTACCTCAAAAACGTGTCGGCACTGGCGCAGATGGGCAAAATTTTCAAACTCCCGACAATCATTCTGGGGGATGAAGGCGGCTTTCGGGGTAAATTTTATAAGGAAATTGACCAGTACCTGCCCAATGCCCCCAAGATCGAACGCCACGCGCCCAGTGCCTGGACGGAGCCAAAATTCGTGAAGCAGTTAGCCGACTATGGCCACAAAAAGCTGATCATCGCCGGTATTTCCATTGACAACTGCGTCACGCAAACATCACTCGATGCCCTGAAAGCCGGATATGAGGTGTACATCGTCGTTGACGTATCGGGGTCGGACGAGAAATTGGTGGAACAGGCGGCTATGATGCGCCTGACGCAGGCTGGTGCCGTCATGACCTCGTGGGTGTCGCTGGCCTCGGAACTGATGGGCGACTGGAATACCCCGGAGGGGCCGCTGGTCGGTAAACTGTATGCCGAAAACAGTGCCTGGGGCGGCAATATGCCTAAGTAGACTATGACACGCATTCAGTACCATACAATAAGGCTCAGCCATATGCAGATGAGCTACCTGCAGGCTGGTGAGGGAGTGCCCTTGCTGCTCCTGCATGGCTTTCCCCAGCACTCGCACATGTGGCGTAAAGTAATCCCGGAATTAGCCAGTCACTACCTGGTCATTGCACCCGATTTGCGGGGAATGGGGGGCAGCTCTATCCTTCCGGACGGCTACGACAAGAAAACCCTGGCCGAGGACTTGCGCGCGTTTGTCGAGGCCCTGAAGCTTGATCCTTTCTATCTGATAGGCTATGACTTGGGGGGCGGGGTGGCTTATGCGTTTGCCGCTACCAATCCGGAAAAGGTCAGGAAATTTGCCATTATGGAATACGTACCCCCCGGCTTTGGCTATGAATACGGTCTTCAGCCCGTGCGGGACTGGCAAAGCTGGCAATTGGCCTTCTTTACCGTTCCTGATGTAGCCGTGCAGTTCATCATAGGCAAAGAACGGGAATTGTTGGCCTGGTATTTCTGTCACTGGAGTTACAACCCGGACGCCATTGACCAGGATGATTTTGAGATCTACGTGCGTCAGCTACAGAAACCAGGTGCCCTGCGGGCGGGCTTCTCCTACTTCGCCACCGTGTTCGACGATACGGACTATTTTAAAACCCTGGCTCAGCAAAAAATAACTACGCCAGTACTGGCTTTAGGGGGCGAATTCGGGGCGGGTGGGTTTATGGTACCGGGCTGGCAACAACTGGCTGAAACAGTTAGTGGAGCCATTGTTCCGCAAACGGGCCATTGGATTGCCGACGAAGCACCCGAGGCCTTGATTCAGGAACTGCGCGACTTTTTTAACTAACCTTTTCAGCAAACTACGATGCAATTCACCGATTTTAGTCATGAAAAAGCCATCGTCAATGGCATTAGGCTCCATTATCGACAGGCGGGTACCGGCGACCCAATTTTACTCATGCATGGCTGGCTCGGAACCTGCTATACCTGGCGGTATGTTGCGCCCGCTCTGGCCGAAAAAGGGTATCAGGTTATTGTGCCGGACATGCGGGGGTATGGCGACTCGGATAAGCCCCTGAGCGGGTATGATGGATTGACCCTGGTTGAAGACATGCGGAGTCTGCTCAAGCTACTGGGGGTGACCCGGAAAGTACACGTTGCTGGTTGGGACATGGGTGCTTTACCCGCTTTTCTGTTTGCGGCTACTTATACGGAAGAAGTAGCTTCGCTGATCTATCTGGATGAACCATTACCCAGCGTAAATCTCCATCAGGTCACCGCTTTCACCAAAGAGACCCGGGGTGGCTACTGGCATTTTGGCTTCAATATGGCCCTTGATCTCCCCGAACTGCTCATTGCCGGTAAGGAGAAGGAATTCTTCGATTATCTCTATGGCCTGATGCTATACAATCCTGACTCAATCAGTGAAACAGATAAGGCCGAGTATCTACGTACCTACGCTGCCGCCGGGGGCATTCGGGGAAGCGTAGGCTGGTATAGAGAGGCACTCACAACAACGGACCAGTTTGCCCAAGCCATTGCGCGTGGTAAGCTTACGGTTCCCGTTTTGGCCTATGGAGGTGAATTTGCCACGTCCTACACAAAAGTGCAATTAGAGCCGTTTGCTGAAGTCGTTGAGGGCGGCATCATTCCCAACTGCGGCCACATGGTAGCTGAAGAAGCCCCGGATTTTTTGATCGAAAAGCTGGCGGTTTTCCTGGAGAAGATTCAAACGCTAGATACGGCAAAACCATAATCCATTCAGAAAATGCCGGATGATCGGTTGGTCTGAGTAAATGGCTTCTGTAGCCATCAGGTTCGGGATCTTGTCTGCGATTTTTCCTATTACAGTAAGCCAATTTATAGACTATGAAAAAAACGGTTCTTATCACCGGAAGTGGCACCGGAATCGGATTTTTGACCGCAAAACGGTTAGCGCAGGCAGGCTTCACGGTTTATGCCAGTATGCGGGAGCTGGCAGGCCGGAATAAACCCCACGCCGAAACCCTCCGGCAGTTTGCCCAGGCGCAAGGGATTACAATCAGGCCAATTGAACTGGATGTTACCAGTGATGTGTCTGTCAGGGAAGCCATTGCAACGTTGAAACAGCAGGAGGAGCGGATTGACATCCTGATCAATAACGCAGGAATCTGGGGACCGGGCATGATGGAAGCCTTTACCATGGAGCAATGGCATCGCTATTTTGAGGTTAACTTCCTGGGGTGTATCCGTACGCTTAAAGCCGTTCTCCCCGGCATGAGGCAGCAGAAACGGGGACTTGTCATTACCATATCATCCCTACAGGCCCGTTTCATTCTTCCCTACGGAGGTCCAAATCTGGGACCAAATGGGCATTAGATGCAGCATCAGAGGCTTATCGGTATGAACTGGCTCCGTTTGGTGTAGAATTCAGTACCTTGGAACTGTTCGATATGCTGACCGAACTGAAGGAGAAAGCCCCCCTTAGCTAGGCGCAGGATCAAACCGTTATCGACGAGTATGGCCAGCCAACGTGGGACTACATAAAAAATGCCTACCTGACGCCCGACCTTACACGGGCCGGGGATCCCAATTTGGTTGTCGATGCGATAGAAGCGGTAATCAATAGTCCGGAAGGACAACGGCCACTTCGCATAACGATACAGAATCCATTTCCACAAATTGATCAGATCAATCAGTTACAGGCCGATATGCAGCGAGACCTCTTCGGTTGGATTGGTGCTGCCCATCTTATGACTCCCCTTGTGAATCAGGTCCCCGGCGAGCCTGACGCGCAGTGAGTCGTTCGTTCGGAACTGATAGGCGACCGGAATACGCTGGATGGCTGCCTTGTCAGTAAACTGTATGCCGAAAATAGCGAGGCATACCTGTATGGCCAACCGTCTTGGCATAACAATCATCAATCAGCACACATAGCTATGCATTTTAAAAAATACGGGCGTTTGCTGATTGAGAACACCTGGAAAGCTACGCCAGCGAACAGTGTAGTTACGTTGAGCCTGCTTCTTTTTATGAACCTGAGCGGGTTTACAACGGGTTATGCTCAACAGTTAACAGTAGATTCAACCGCTGGTCAGACCGGTCAAAGCCCTAACCCGTTGGTGAATACACCAAACGCAAAGGCTGGTTATCCGTACCCACCTTTCCTACAACTTCGTTACGACGAAGATTATCAGTACTTAAGGGATACCGCCAAACGAACGAGCGGACTGGATCGGCTCAAATACATTCCGCTGGGGAGTCGACCGGAGACGTTTCTGACGCTGGGCGGAGAAGTCAGGTACTTCTTTGAGCAGTATACCAACGAAACCTGGGGGGCATCGATACCGGGAACGAATGGCTATTTCCTCCAACGCTACATGCTACACATCGACTGGCATGCCGACAAGCGGATACGGGCCTTTCTCCAGCTAAAAAGCGGATTAGAAAATGGCCGGATTGGGGGTCCCCGCCCGCCCGACGAAGACCGGCTGGATGTCAATCAGGCGTTTGTCGACCTCAATCTGGTAGCCGACAATCGAGCAAACCGTTCGGTAAAGCGTTGGCTAATTCGGGTTGGTCGGCAGGAACTGGATTTTGGAGCGGGCCGACTGATCTCGGTACGGGAACTGCCCAATGTCCGGCAGAGTTTCGATGGAGTACGGACAACAGTCATCGCCGGTGTCTGGCATGTCAATGCATTCTGGGTCCGACCGGCGGAAACAAAGCCCGGTACGTTTGACGATGGTACTGACCGAACCCAGCAAATCTGGTCCTTGTATGCCACCCGGCAACTTAAATCAAGGATGGGGCTGGATGTGTATTATGTCGGCAACTGGCGGGACAGGGCCATTTTTGTGCAGGGAATTGCCACGGAAAGGCGTCACTCGATAGGAACCCGATTGGTATACCGCACCGGTGTCCTGACCAGCGAGGCAGAGGCTACCTATCAGTTTGGCTCGTTCGGAGCGGGTCGGATACGGGCTTGGGCATTTTCCGCGCACGCCGACTATCGGCTAGGCTCTTCGTCAAAGGCGCTGCGAATCGGGCTGGATGGCGGGATAAACAGCGGGGATATAGATCGCACCAATCCGGATAACAATACCTTCTATCCGCCTGCTCCCAGGGGGGCTTACTTTGGGGCCATTGGCGCAAACGGACCGTCAAACATCGCTGGTTTTGCGCCCTCGGTGACGATGAATCCCGTCCGTAGCTTGACGGTTAAAGTATACGGGTACTTTTTTTGGCGGCAGAGCGTGCAGGATGGAATTTATAACATTCCCGGCTTTCCCATCAAAGGGGGTGACCGCAGTCTGGCCCATTATTCCGGCACACAGCCTGAAGTGGACATGATATGGCAAGTGAATCGTTATTTTTCTCTGACAGCGAGTTATGCTAATTTTTTCAGCGGAGCTTATATCCGCCAAACGCCCCCGTCCAGTACCATCACGTACCTGGCGACCTGGGTTACCTTCAAATTTTAGCCAGAACGCGCTGGATAACTCGATACGACTATGGCCAAACACCGGAGTGACACCTACTTTGTACTCGTGGATGTCGATGATGCAACCTGTTTGCTCAGCTTTCGGGCTTTGTATTCGCATTTTCCGGTAATTGACAACGCGTATTTCGGCTGTCTCATAGAACCCGATTCAGAACAAATTCTTGATTGCTGTTTTCATGAAGAGATGCCCGAATTACAACGACAGTTTGAATTAGTGCTGAACAGGCTCGGTACCATTACAATGTACATTCCTTCGATTTCTTAGTAGCCAACGATGCGGCAACAACTGAATTGTCTTACTGAGTACACTTCTCAAATGTGCCGAACCGAATAAAGCTGACTGTAAGATTTTATGATAGGCAGGGTGATAAATGGGCCGGATAGTGATTAATGCATGTTGGGCCGCAGCTAATTCGCCTGCTAAACCATATAAAGCCATGAGTATCTGGAATATAAAAGAGTACACCGGCGACGGCGTCAGTTGTCCTATCATGCCGGTCGTCCTGCCCTGGTACAAACAAGTTGGTTTGTTTTTCTTTCGGTTTGGCTTTTGCCCGCTGTGCGTCACTAGTAGCGTTGGTTACAGTCTGTGGCAGGAATTACGTAGATTGAGTGCAAAAATAGCTGTAGAGAAACCGAACTAAAGCAACGCCATGTCCACATTCCCGTCGCCCTCCGACCGTCAATTAGTGGCACAGCTACGGGCCAATCAGCCGGAGGGGGCTACGTTCCTTTATCGGCACGTCTATCCATCGATAGAGCGGTACGTGCGGCAAAATCAGGGTACCACTGACGAAGCCAATGACGTATTTCAGGATACGCTGCTGATCGTGCTGACTAACGTCCGGAAGCCAGAATTTCAGTTGACAGCCTCGCTCAATACGTATGTGTTCTCCATCAGCAAGCACTTGTGGCTCAGGCACCTGAAGCAAAAAACAACGTTTCTTCCGCTTGACACCGACGAACTGGTGGAGAACGTTGGCGATCCAGCGTCTGCTTCCACCAGTCCAACGACGTTCGATGTCTTGGCTGCTATTTTATCGTCGATTACTGCGCGTTGTCTGGCCCTGCTTACGGCCCTGTTCTTTCAGAAAAAATCCATCGACACCCTGATCGAAGAGGCTGGCTATGCCAACCGGCACACGGCGCAAAACCAGAAATACAAATGCCTCGAACAGGCCCGCCGTCATGGCCGCGCCCTGCTGCCAAAGGCCAAAGATTAATTGCTACTGCTATTCCGATGGAGCTTGTGCCTGCGGTTCATCTTCGTAGATTTTAAGGGCCAGTAGCCCGTGTCCCATCGTAGCCCCCGACCGAACCCCGGCCGCAATCATGACGGCTTCGGCAATTTCTGCGTCGGTAACCCCCAATCGTTTGGCAGCCCGCACGTGGCGGTCAATGCAATAGGCACATTGGGCAGTCAGCGAGGCCGCTACTGCCATTAACTCCCGGTAGTTGCGGGGAATCTGACCGTCTTCGCGCTCGATGCTATGATCGAATTTGAGCCACGCCTGGGCTTCGGGCGGAGTAAGACTTACTAATTTGGCCGCCCGTGTAAGGTCTGCCGGTTCCTGATAGGTCATAATAAGGAGTTTATTTCTCCTTTATCTGCAACAGACGGTTTTATCACCCAATAATAGTGTAGAATATTTATACGTATGCCCGAATTAGGGGATTTGCTGCCACCATGCGTCAGTAAGAATGCAATGTCGTTGGACAACTCGTATACACTGCCTGATGCAGCTACAGTAGTTTTGTATTTAAATGGACCAAGTACGACGAATCTTCCTATTGGTGCTGCGGCCACAAATGGGGGAAATGGATCTGTATCCGGAACAATCCCCGCCAATCTGCTTTCTGGATACTATACCGTTCTCATTATCAATAGTCTGAGCTTTTGTGTAAGTATCTAAGCTGCTTTGCGTTGCCAAAACTGCCATTGGGTAGGGTTGATGTGATTTAACCTCACTCGGCTTTCAGGGCTGAGTTGGCCATAAATCACTTGCCAGATACGCTCCCCTGTTTGCCGACGCACTAACGCATTGAGCGAACCTTGCAGCGAGTCGTCTCCCGCTACCATCAAACGGGCAACATTGACTCCACTCAAGGAAGCATTAAACCGGGTCGCCGGAGCGATGGTAGTCCAACTTGTCCGCACTCCGGGCCTGACATTGGGTCAGACCCGTGAACTGCCGAAGCGTCGGCCCGGTTAGATCGCGAAACAAGATCTCAATTTGAAATCGTAGAGGATAGTAGTAGGCTATTTCAGTAGCCGACTGCGTTAAGTCGGTCGAGGCTAAAAAAACATATTTATTGGTGCGCGTGTCGAGCAGCAGCACAACCTGTAAGCTATGCCCAAAGCGTTTCGAGTAGAGTGCTTGCGCATACAGGCTGATGTAGGTGTGCTGGGGATGTGTGCCTATCTTCTGCCAACGGGAGAGATCGTTGAAAACAGCTTTACCATTATACTTTTTGGGCGCACCCCACTGCCCCGACAGACGGGGTTTATACCACAAAAAGTATAAGTCAGCATCGCATCGAAGGCGGGTGATAAAATGGCGTTTGTGCTTGATAAAGAGGTCGAAAACTTCTTTTTTAGCATAAAATTCATCTCCTACCCAAGGGAGTATAGTGGGTAACAGAAGCAGACAATCACTCAATTGTTCGAGGTAAAAACTGACTCGGTTATAGGTTTTGTCCGGCTCCCCGGCAGGGGCTGATGCACTCAGTCCAGGTGGTGTTTGGGTGGCCTCCAAAGCGAAACACTTCTTGGTATTCACGTTGACACAAGCCAGTACGCTGATTTCCAAGCCGCGTAGGGCTTTAGCGGCACAGCCTGACCAAAACGTATCAAGTCCAAACGTTTTAGAGCCACTTTTGGGGATAAAACTACAATCAACAAGGCCAATGTAGAGACCTTTAGAGAAGTCCACACACGCCTTATTGAAGGCCAGCCAGTCGAAGAAAGTGGCAAAGTGGCGATGGAAGGTGAGTTCGGTCAGGGGACTAAATCGGCGGTCGGCCGCTCAGCCGCCATGTTTTCAAACGTAGCTTTTCCTTGTCTGGCTAAAAGCAGACTGAATAATTCGATCAGGAAGCTACGCTGATGTTTGCCCATATGGGAAAGTTTGGCCAATATTGGTTCGAGAATCGTCTTGATGCTCATGGGTCGTTAGAGACGAAATGGGGATTTCAACTCTACGACCCTTTTCTGATTTTACCAAATCAGACCCTAAAACTGCTCAGACTATTGATTATTAGAGTTTCTCAAATATCTGGGTCTGTTGTAAACAGTCCGAATAGTAGTGCGTTTACCGTCAATTCAAGACCGGCCGCTTCAACTACAACACCTGTAGTTGTTTGTCAGAACACGACTCCCCTCTCACTGGCAACAGGTGTTACCACAGCAGCGAATGTACGCTGGTATCCCAATGTTACAACTGGAACGGGTTCTACAGTAGCCCCATCGCCCCCAACCACCAGTACTGGCTCAACCACCTATTATGTAAGTCAAATCGATGGAAATGGGTGTGAGAGTGCCCGGGCAAGCATTGACAAAAGGGTCAATGGGTATCCAGCAGCGCCACTGGTAAGTCCAGCTTCGCTGACGTATTGCCAAAATGCGCTGGCGGTGCCCTTATCTGCCACATCCTTGTTTTATATCGATGCTGTCGGTGGAACACCGTATGCTATGCTGACGCCGTCGACGAATGCTGGTAATAACTACTACGTCAGCCAGACACTCAATAACTGTGAAGGGCCATGAGCAGCCATAACCGTCGTCATACCATATACTCCGTTGGTATGGCACCAACGGCTCGAACGGAGTAGCCTCGACAGTCGCTCCACTGCCACCAACCACTACGAATGGTGTGTTTACGTACTTTGTCAGTCAAGTGAACCAGAACGGGTGCGAAAGCCAACGGGCGAGTCTTACCATAGCGGTTAACCTATTACCGACAAGCAGTTTTACCAGCAACACGCCTGAGGGCTTAGTGGTACAGGTAGGGGGAGGGGTGAGCTATGAGCTAGTAAAACGAATCGAGCGCATCAACGAGTACGAAATCCGACAGGCCGAAGCCAACCAGACGGGGTATTTCCTCATCACACAGACTGGGCCTTACTCCATTACAGTCCTTGGGGTCAACGGCTGTAGAGCGACAGTGACAGTGCTGAAATAGAACTAGTTAAAGCACCAATAGCCTAGGCGTAAGTCGGGGTTGTTTGCACTTGCAACAGTATAGTGGGAATTTTCCAGGCGGCCATTGAGGCAGTGTAAACATTAAGATTTCTGCCGGATGGGCATGCGGTACTAAAGTCTCATTCCTGGCTTTTTATGATCTCGTAGTTTGCCAAATTTTACTCTACCCTACTAAAATAAGGACAATAGAAAAGGGAATAGGATATTTGTAGTTCTCAAGCTCCAAATAGACCCCATTCCCTGTGAAGCAGAAGCTCAAAGGCGAAATTACCACAATCCTGCATTCAGCACCCATTGTT
>JANOCD010000031.1:0-70562 GCA_031411995.1 Cytophagales bacterium | reverse complement strand
GCCCGAAATGGTGACGACTCCGTCGGGACCCAAAGCCCCGATGGTGGTGCCGACGGGACCCGTAATGCCAATGCTGATGGCGTTGGCAGCAATACCTGCCACGTTAGTCGGCAGGATGGTCAGACTCAGTGCCTGTCCTACACAGACAAGGGGCGGGGTCGGAATGTTCAGACCCGGCAGGGCGACCGAAGGCAGCGTCAGGCTGAGGGGGATGCCTAAACATGGCCCGCCCGCGCACACCACCGACAGTTGCTGACCCACCAATGAAGGTAAGAGCGTCAGGCTCCCTGTGCCGGTGGTTCCGGCCAAAGCACCCGTCAGGACAGTGAAGCTGGGGACACTGCCCACGGGGCAGGAACCTAAATTAAGTACAGATCCTAAGGTGGAACCCGTCAGGCTGCTTAAGCTCAAAACGGGCAGGGGAAGGGCCACCAAGCTCACGGGAACCTGGGCCACTTGGGAACCCAACACACTCAGACTGACGGTCAGGGTAGATGTGCCCGATTGTAAACCTGAAATGGTGACGACTCCATCGGGGCCAAGTGCCCCAATGGTGGTTCCCGCTGGACCCGTAATGCCAATGCTGATGGCGTTGGCCGCGATACCTGCCACGTTGGTCGGCAGGATGGTCAGGCTTAATGCCTGTCCTACGCAGACCAAAGGCGGGGTCGGAATGTTCAGACCGGGTAAAGCCACTGTGGGCAGTGTCAGACTGAGGGGGATGCCCGGACATGGCCCGCCCGAACAGACCACCGACAGTTGCTGACCTACCAGAGAAGGTAAGAGCGTCAGGCTTCCTGTGCCGGTGGTTCCGGCCAAAGCACCCGTCAGGACAGTGAAGCTGGGGTCACTGCCCACGGGGCAGGAGCCTAAATTGAGCACAGATCCTAACGTGGAACCCGTCAAGCTACTCAGACTAAGCACCGGCAGAGGCAGAGCCACCAAGCTCACCGGCACTTGTGCCACTTGGGAACCCAACACACTCAGGCTGACAGTCAACGTCGATGTACCGGACTGCAAACCCGAAATGGTGACGACTCCATCGGGGCCAAGTGCCCCAATGGTGGTGCCGACGGGACCGCTGATACCGACACTTAGTGCGTTGGCCGCCACGTTGGCAATGTTAGTGGGCAATATGGTTATACTGAGTGGTTGGCCGACACAGACAGCGGCTGGCGTGGGGATGTTCAAGCCCGGCAGAGCCAGAGTCGGTAACATAACGGTCGTTGGCGTACCCGGACAAGGTCCGCCCGCACACACTACCGAAAGCTGTTGACCATTGAGCGCGGGACTAAATGTTAATCCTCCTGTGCCGGTCGAACCGGAGAGCGGACCTGATAGAACGGTGTAACTAAGCACACTCCCTACCGAGCAGGAGCCTAAATTGAGCGCCGAACCCAGGGTTATGCCTGCCAGACTGCTTAAGCTTAGTACCGGAATAGAGTTGACAACAATAGGGACATTGACATTCAATATGGTGCCAACGATAATGGCACTAATCTGAACACCAACGTTATACGTTCCAGAGGTGAGCGTAGGGCTGGTGGCAAGAACAATGCCCGTACTCGTTGAGGTAAGTACCGAAATGCCAGCCGGGGCTGTAACATTCACGGTAAGCAGACCACCGGGAAGACCAATTGGAACCAGGGTTAATGATTGCCCCGGACAGATGGCAGCCGGTGTCGGAATCGACTGTGCTTTGGAGAGCGTGGGCACCAGCAAACTAATTACTATCACAATAAAATAAGCATGGTGCCGGGCGGTGTAGAGATTGGCCAAAAGCCTAAACCAAACCGTGGGCGGTGCGGTAAGCGGTGTCGGTAGCGTAGACGAGTGGCTTCCAATAAGGGCGAAGCGTTTCTGAAGTTGTCTGAGAAACCAGGCGATTCCTGCCTGGAGAGACAAAGTCAGATGGGGGATTGGTAAGGATGTTCGTAGGTGGAAAAAAAGAGATTCTGCTCTTTTCAGCCGGGTTGGAAAAAGAGGTACTAACCAGACAACAAGCTGAGTAATACGGCGTAAAAGGTTGGCCATAACCGAAAGTTTGAACAAGTGAACAAATGAATAAACGTGTATATGAATGGGTTGGCCACTTAATCCGTTTTCATTATTTTTTGTTCAAAAAAAGTCGAAAATATTATCGAAAGTTGAATACAAGTCCTGTATGTAACTAATGCATTATTTAGTATATCAACTATTTGTTAGATTATTTTATAGTTCATTATAGTCACACATATTATGACACTACATATAAATACTTAACAAACATAGAAAATGCCTGCCCCGAATCTACTAAGTAGTTGGAGCAGGCATCATGAAAAAAAACGATAAACTACAGACTAATCAAAACAGAGCGAAGCCGCTCCAAGCAAGCCCGCATCGTTGCCCAGAGTGGCCCGTTTTACGGAAAGTCCATTTTTGTAGTAGGGTGTTAGCCAGTAGTCTAACTGACGATTCACGCCCGGCATGATATAATCGAACGAAGCCGACAAACCGCCACCAATCAAAATTTTACGGATGTCTAAAATACGGATCAGTGTTACCAGTCCTTCCCCTAACATCTCGCCAACTTCATCCAGAATTTGAAGAGCCAGCTCGTCGCCTTCAGCGGCTGCAGCTACCAGGCCCGTTGTCGAGATGCTGCCATCAGACGGAAGGCGGGTCTCGCGGTTGAACTGTGTCCGGCGTTCGTTGGCTAAGTCGAGGAGTTCTTTTTTGCCGATGTTTCGTTCCAGCACCTTACCATTGCGCGAGGGCAGGTGGCCCGGTTCCATCGCGTTGCCGTCGCCCCCTTTAAACACTTTTTTGTCGATGATGGCTGCCCCGCCCACGCCCGTGCCGAGGGTGATGAAGATGTAGTTTTCATCGTTCATGTCGTCCACGAAGTAAAACTCGCCGAGGGCTGCTGCGTTGGCATCGTTTTCCAGAAAAAACTGTACGCCGGGGAAACGCTTGCTCAGAATATCGACCATCGGCACATCGTTCAGCAGCGGAATCGCCGTGATTTCGAGGGGAACAGTGCGTTCGCGGTTGATCATACCCGGCAGACCAATACCAACTTTGCTGATTTCTTTGTGATCGTGGAGTTGCAGGGCAATGGCATCGCCGAAACGATCCATGAAATGCCCCGATTCGCGCCAGGAATCGGTATCATGACTATAGAAATTAGAAATGGTACCGGACTGGGTGTCCACGATTCCCATTTTGACGTTGGTGCCGCCTACGTCGATACCCAAATACTGAACAGATGCCATTCGTGAAGATAAATGAGTTAAAGAGCGCAAGATAGGGAAAAGGGGGATTATGGGCTAAGTTTGCCCCATGAATCCACTAATTGTTGTAACGGGCGGCACCAAAGGAATTGGCCACGCCGTTGTTGAAGAATTTGTGCGGCACGGTTTCGATGCGGTTGTTTGTTCGCGAAACGTCGAAGGGGTTAATGGCCCAAATCGCCTGCCGTTTGCCGCTGACCTGAGCACCCGCGCCGGGGTCGATGCACTCGTAAATTATGTTCGGTCGCTGGGAAGGCCGGTTTCGGTGCTGGTGAACAACACGGGAGTTTTTCTGCCCGGCCAGATCAATAACGAAGCCGAAGGCACGTTTGAAACCCTGATGAACACCAACGTAGCCAGTGCTTACCACCTCACGCGGGGGCTGGTGGGCGACATGATAGCCCGGCGCGAAGGCCACATTTTTATGATGTGTTCAACGGCCAGCATCACGGCCTACACCAATGGCGGTTCGTATTGTATTTCCAAATTTGCGTTGCTGGGCATGAGCCGCGTGTTGCGCGAAGAACTGAAACCGCACGGTGTGAAAGTGACGGCCATTCTACCCGGAGCCACCCTCACCGCCAGTTGGGAGGGAACCGACCTGCCCCCGGAGCGGTTCATGCAAGCAAACGATGTGGCCGCAACCATTTGGGGAGCCTACACCCTCTCGAAGAGTGCCGTTATCGAAGAAATCCTGATGCGTCCCCAATTGGGTGATCTTTAAACCTTCCCACTATGTCAGCCATTGGCCGGTATTTTATTTTCTTAGGTGCGCTTTTCAGCAACCGCGAAAAACTGAGTGTCTATTACCGATTGATTATGGATGAGTGCATTTCCATTGGGATCGACTCGGTCTTTATTGTCTCCATCGTATCCACCTTCATCGGGGCCGTTACCTGCGTTCAAACGGCCTACAACCTGGTTAGCCCGTTGATTCCACTGTCGATTATTGCCGTGATTGTGCGCGACAGTACTATTCTGGAACTGGCTCCCACCATCACAAGCGTGGTGTTGGCGGGAAAAGTTGGTTCCAGCATTGCGGGACAACTTGGCACCATGCGCATTACGGAGCAGATCGACGCGCTCGAAGTGATCGGGATCAATTCGGGCTCGTATCTGGTGTTGCCCAAGATCATTGCGGGTATGCTGATGTTCCCGTTGCTGGTGACGCTGGCCGCTTTCCTGTCAATTTTCGGTGGCTACTTAGCGGGTACGTTAGCCAACATCATCACCCCCAACGAGTACATTGAGGGGCTGCGCTCCGATTTTAAATCGTTCGGACTGATCTTCGCCCTCATCAAATCGGTGGTATTTGCGTTCCTGATCACGACCATTTCGGCTTTCCAGGGATTTAATGTTAGCGGGGGTGCCCTGGAAGTTGGTGCCGCTTCGACAACGGCCGTTACCAACAGTTGTATTGCCGTATTGGCCGCCGACTTTCTGCTGGCTCAGTTGCTGTTGTAAACGGTCGTTAAGAGGTTCTGTCTCTACAAAACTGGGAACGTTAGCGTAAATGAGGTTCCCCGCCCTTCGGCACTCTCCACTGCCACGCGCCCGCCGTTGGCTTCGACCAACTCCTTCACCAGTACCAGCCCCAGTCCCGTGCCGTGCTCGTTAGCTGTGCCGGGGTCCGACGAGCGATTCGTTAAGGTAAAGAGCGTGGCCAGCCGGTCGGGGGAGATTCCCTGTCCGGTGTCTTCAACAATCAGTTGGTGCGGGCCGTTGGGTTGTTGGGCATGGCGGAGGGCCACACTGCGTCCTTCGGGCGTGAATTTTAGGGCGTTTTGCAGCAGGTTCCGCACCATAACGGCCAGGTGATTGGGGTCAATGAGCAGGTGAAGATCAGGGGGCAGGTCATGCGTGAGCCGGATGCCTTTGGTGTCGGCTACCGACTGAAATAGCTGAATTTCCGCGTTAACAAGGGTAGTAACGGCTACCTGCCGGGGATGCGCCCGGAAGCCGCTCAGTTGCGAGAGTGCCCAGTTCAACACGTTATCGAGCAGGATCTGAACGTGATTTAGTCGTTTGGCAAGGCTCCGGGCCGAGTGGTCGAATTCATCTTTGGTCAGTGCGCCCCAGTAATGTAGCGTGAGGTAGCTGGTGAGGTTGGCCACGGGCGCGCGGAGGTCATGCGAGAGAATGGCGAATAGCTTGTCTTTGGTGGCGTTGAGTCGGCTCAGGGCCGTGTTTTGCTGTTCAATACGCTGTTTGGCACGTTGCAGAACTATTGTGAACCCAACCAACAGTAAGGCAATGATGGCCGCCCCAATCAGCATCAGGCGTTGCTGGCGTTGCTGGGCGGCCATCAGGTTGATCTCCGTTTGTTTTTTGGCCAGGTCGTTAGCCGCTTTCAACTCGGTCATCTGGAGTTTACTATCGCGGGTTTGCCGAACGCGCTGTAGCCACAACCGTATGTCGGCTAAAGTATTGGCCGTTTCAAAGGCTTTCTGATACGCCTTTTGCCCGGTATAGGCACTTACCAGGTTTTTGTAATAGTAATACAGATGGACAGAGTCGGGTTTGGGCCGGGCCTTCTGAATGGCTAAACCCGCCAGCAGGTATTGTTCGGCTTCGGTATAGTTTTCCTGAAATAAAGCCAGCCGGGCCAGTTCATTATCATACACAAACTCGCCGGGTTTCCCAGAGAACTTTGTTTTTGCCCAATCCATCCGACGGGCAAAGGCAACAGCCTGTTGGTGCTTGTCCTGGGCTTCGAGCAGGTCACAATAGCTCGTAATCCCAATAAGCCACTGCTGCGGGTCGTGTTGCTGGTTTACAGACATAGCCAACAGATTATACCGTTCGGCTTGCGGGTACTTTTTTTGTCTTTCGTAATGTTGCGTCAACGTCCCGTACAGAGTTGCCTGTACGTGCCAGTCGTTGGTGTTGGCCACAGAACGTATTGCTTGGCTAAACCAGACCTCAGGGTCATCGCCCTGTTGATGCATCGCTGCCGTTCCCAACAGCCGATAAGCTTCGGTCAGGTGGTTATAGTCCGAACGGGGTTTGGCTACTGCCAGTGCTTGCCGGGCGTAATGTATAAATTTTCCTTCATCTTTCTGGTAATACTGGTAAACCCAGGCCAACTGACACAGGGCGCGGGCCATCGTCAGCGAGTCGCGCCGTTGTTGCGCCGTTTGGAGCGACTGGTTGAGAAAATGCACGGCCGAGTCAGGCTGAGTGGCTGCGTATCTCTGGCTTACTTCCCAGGGCAGGGGTTTGCCCGTAGCGATGGCCTGTCGAAATAATCCTGTTGGATTCGTTTGGCCCAGCGCTGGCAAGGCGAGGAACAACAATGGGATGGTTGTTTTCCAATTCATGGTTTTCTGGCTGACGCACGTGTAGAGACGCATAGTTGCGTCTCACCGCCGGATGGTTTTCTGGTACATATTGCTGATGCGAATTGCTGACGCATGATGAGACGCAACTATGCGTCTCTACCGGCGGCTGATGAAGCGTTCGCCAACGTGCCGACGGTGCAACTGCTCGCGGTATTGATCGCCGATGGGGATACTGTGGCCCGACGTTAAAACCAGTTCGTTTTTGCCAATTCGCTCAATAGCCGGGCCGTGTACCAGATACGAGCGATGGACGCGGATAAACAGGTCGTTTTTGAGTTTTTCCTCCATCCGGCTGATCGACAGAAACGGGGCGTAGGTTTGTTTACCGGTAATAATATGCAGCAGATCGTTTTCGGCCTGCATATACAGCACATCGTGGCAGCGAATCTGCACGTAGTCCTGACCGTCGCGCACAAAAAAATAGGGGTCTGTCACTCCTGATTCAATTGGGTTTCCCAGCCGTTGGCGGACTTTTTCGATGCTGGCAAAAAAGCGAATGGGGTCGAGGGGTTTCAGCAGAAAATCGACCGGCGACACCTCGTAGCACGACAGCGCGTAGTGCGGATGGGCCGTTAGGAAGATCACCAAGGGTGGATGCTGCAACCGCTGCACGAATTGCAGGCCACTCATGTCAGGCATCTCGATATCGCAAAGCAACAGGTCAATTTCTTTTTCGGCCAGAACGGCGTAGGCTTCCAGAGCCGAGGCACTAATCCCGACTAAATCCAACAGTGGATTCAATCGGACAACCCGGCTTATGATATCCCGCGAGTGAGGATCATCGTCTACAATCAGCGTTTTGATCTTGGCAACCATCTAAGTATATCAACTAAGTATTATGAATTTTGGCCGATTTAAAACCGGGTTTTGCCGACCCGTTTGGGGTACTGACCGATTCGTGCAAATCGGACTTGGATAATCGCTTTCATCGTCAATAATTTCGCCGATTATCAGGCCGCTAAAAAGTGATTTCCAAAGCTACTAAAAGCGCTGGTTTTCTGATGGGTCCTCTCTAAAAATATCCCTTATCATCCCTTATCATGATCCGTTGCGGTCTCTACACATTCTTAAGCCCAATTTCTTTATGTCTTTCTCTACCGTTTTCCGGTTTCGCAAACCAATGATTTTACCCCTGGCCCGGATGGGCCTGCTCTGGCTGGCCCTGGCTGCTTTGTGCCTAACCGGCCCAACAGCCACCGCCCAAACGTCTGGCCCCAGCTGCACCAGCTTTACCTATAGTACCAACGGTATACCTTCTGGGGGGACACCACCTGAACCTACTATTCTGGACGTATTCGCAGTGTCGGGGCCGGGCAGCACCACGGTTTTTGCCGGCCACCATACAGCGGGACTGGGTATCTCGACGGATGGGGGGCTCACCTTCTCCATGAAGAACACTACCAGCGGCTTAGGCGGTCTCAACGTGCGTGGGGTATTTGCCCTGGCCGGGCCGACCAGCACCACCGTCTATGCAGCCTGCTACGGGAATGGGTTAAGCATCTCGACCGATGGCGGCAATACCTTTACCAACAAAACCACTACCAACGGCCTGGCCAGTAACAACGTGCAGAGTGTATATGCGGTTGCGGGGCCAACCAGCACCACCATTTATGCAGCCTGTTTTGGAGCCTATTTGAGCATCTCGACCGACGGGGGCAACACCTTTACCACCCGAAATAACAGCAATGGCCTCCCCACCACCGCCCGCTTTGTCTATGATGTCTTTGCGTTGGGGAGTACGGTCTATGCCTCAACATCTGTCGGGGTTTTTATCTCGACTGATGGGGGCAATACCTTCTCTCAGAAAACCACTGTGAGAACCTACAATGTGTATGCGGTTGCGGGGCCGACCAGCACCACCGTCTATGCCGCTGCCGATGGAAGCAATTCTGGGCCTGGGCTGACAATTTCGACCGATGGTGGCAATACCTTTACCACCTTCCGAACGACTGCCAACGGACTGTACACTAACCGACTAAATCAGGTGTATGTAGTGGGACAAACGGTTTATGTATCTACCAGTTATGGGATAAGCATCTCGACCGATGGCGGTAACACCTTTACCACCTACGATTCCAGCGACGGATTAAACAGTAATGTTATCAATTCGGCGCACGTGGCAGGCGGTAATATCTATCTGGCTACCTGGGGAGTAGGACGTTGTGCGGGTGCTGTGGCCTGTACACCGCCCACCGTTACCATCGCGCCCACCTCCCAAACCATCACGTCGGGCCAAAGTGCCACCCTGACGGCTTCGGGGGCAACGAGCTATACATGGAGCAACGGATCAACGGCTAATCCGCTGGTGTTGAGCAATGTGACCAGCGCTACTACCCTGTCGGTAACAGGGGTTACGGGTGCTTGCTCGGCAACGGCATCAGGCAGCATTGCTATTGCTCGGCCTACGGTAGCGATTCTGACTCCAGCGGCCAACGGCACAGCGATAACAACCCCAACCATCAGCGGTACGGCTACGCCCAACGCCGTGGTGACCATCAGTGGCGGGCCTGGTTCAACGGGTGGGCCGGTGAGTGTAACGGCGGGGCCAACGGGCACCTACAGCACCTCGGCCATCACCTTCCCCCCTGGTCCCCAGTCGATCACGGCCCTGGCCGCTAATACCGCTGGCACATCCATTCCGGCGGTGATCAGCTTTACGGCGGTCGGTCCGCCCAGCCTGACGGTTTCGGAGCCGGTGAACACCACCTCCGCGGCCAGTCCGATTGTGTCGGGTTCGGCCACGCCGGGTAGTGTGATCACCATCACGGATCCCACCGGGGCTACCCTTTGCAGCACGACCGCGACCAGTGGTACCTTCGCTTGTGGCCCCATCGCGGGCTTAGCCAGCGGGCCCAACACGTTGACGGTGACGGCAAGCGGTCCGGGTGGTTCGACCAGCGTGCCGGTTAGCTTCACGACGCTTCCAACGGTAGCGATTCTGACTCCAGCGGCCAACGGCCTGGCGACACTGACGCCAACCATTTCGGGTACGGCTACGCCCAACGCCGTGGTGACCATCAGTGGCGGACCTGGTTCAACGGGTGGGCCGGTGAGCGTAACGGCGGGGCCAACGGGCGCCTACAGCACCTCGGCCATCACCTTCCCCGCTGGCCCTCAGTCGATCACGGCCCTGGCCGCTAATGCTGCTGGCACATCGATTCCGTCGGTAATCAGCTTTACGGCAGTCGGTCCGCCCAGCCTGACGGTTCTGACTCCAGCGGCCAACGGCACAGCGATAACAACCCCAACCATTTCGGGTACGGCTACGCCCAACGCCGTGGTGACCATCAGTGGCGGGCCTGGTTCAACGGGTGGGCCGGTGAGCGTGACAGCGGGGCCAACGGGTACGTACTCGACCTCGGCCATCACCTTCCCCGCTGGTCCCCAGTCGATCACGGCCCTGGCCACCACCACGGCTGGTGTCAGCGCCCCGTCGGTAATCAGCTTTACGGCGGTCAGTCCTACTGTGCCCCCAATTCTGACGGTTCCTATCTTGTCGGCCAGTAGTGTGACGGTGTGCGAAGGCGGAGTGGTATCCGTATCGGCTACGGTGAACGGCACGGTGACCTACCAATGGTACAAAGACGGTCAGTCGCTGGGCTCGGCTCAGCAGAAGCCGGTGTTGTCGCTGGTCGGGGTTCAGGGGGCTCAGGCAGGAAGCTATGTGCTGGTGATTCAGACCAGCGGCTTTGCGTCGGCTACTTCGACAGCGGTGACCGTGACGGTGAATCCGTTACCAACGGTGGTGCTGATCTTTTTCAACAGTACGCTTCAGACCACGGATATTATTCCAACGATAGCGGTGCAGTCGCTCACGGGGGCCACCTACCAGGTTCAGGGTGGGGTCAGCTACGAACGAGTGGTGGTGCTCGACCAGATAAACGGGTATCAAATCCGGCAGGTGCTCAACAATACAACGGGTATTTTCCCGATTGACCGGCTGGGCTTGTACACCATCACAGTAACGGGTGCCAACGGTTGCAAGCGCACGGTGCAGGGGGTTATTACTACGGCCCCAGGTCGCTAAGCGGTTCAGCATTGGGGGTAGCCTGTCTATTTCCAGCAGACAGAAAGGCTGATTTATAGTGTACGAGTTGAATAGAGAAAAGGGAAAGCCCCGGTGCATTCTGCCGGGGCTTTCCCTTTTTTCATAGCCTAAGTACTAATCCCTACTAAATTCAGGAGCGGATTCAACCGGGCACTCCGACTTATACTATCCCGCGAGTGCGGATCATCGTCTACGATTAGGGTGTTGATCTTGGTAATCATATAAGTATATTAACTAAGTAGTTTACTGTTTACCGATTCAGAACAGGGGTTCGCCGACCCATTCGGGGTGCTTACCGATTCGTGCAAATCGGACTTGGATAGTCGCTTTCGTCTTCAATAATTTCGCTGATAATCAGCACGCTAAAAGTAGTTTCCAAAGCTACTGAAAGCGGTAGCTTTTTGGTGGCCTTTCTGTAAGAATACCTCTTTTCATGATCCGCGTCCCATACATCATCTCGCGTTTGGTTCGTCGGCTCCACCGGCTGCTGACGCGGCTGTTGTTTACCCACTAATCAATTTGTTAACCGTTTACTTACCTACATTCTTATGCGCTTATCGCTACTATTTCTGGTCGGGTTACTGCTGCTGCTACCCGACATTGGCCAGGCCCAAACCAGCCCGGCTACGTTTACCTATACCGGAGCCGCACAAACCTTTACGGTGCCAACGGGCGTAACCACCCTAACGGTGGTAGCCAACGGCGCAAAGGGTGGTAATGGCCAAACTGCTCAGGGTGGTGCCGGTGGTCGGGTAACGGCCACGTTGATCGTTACGCCTGGTCAAGTACTAAACCTGTATGTGGGTGGTGTTCCCTACAATGGGGGGGGGGGTGTTGCTGCTGGGAGTCTTGGGGACGCTGGGGTTGGTGGTGGTGCTACCGATATTCGGATTGGTGGCACGGCATTGAGCGACCGGGTACTGGTCGCTGGTGGTGGTGGTGGTGCTGGTGGTCTTAATTTTACTTTTCCGACTGGTGGTCTTGGTGGCGGTCTTACTGGTGGTAATGGTGGTTCCTATTTCGGTCCTGATTATGGTGGTACACAAGTAAATGGTGGCACTGGTAGTGATGGTGGTGCTGATGGTAGTCTTGGTTTTGGTGGTAGGGGTGGTACGAGCTATTACGGTGGTGGTGGTGGTGGCTATTACGGTGGTGCGGGTCAGGGTAATGGTCAAGGTGGTGGTGGTGGTAGTAGCTACCCCGACCCGGCCAATCTACCCCTGGCTGGTGTCACCAGCGTTTTGCATGAACAGGGCGTAAATGGGGGCAACGGTACTATCACCATTAGCTGGAGTAGCGAGGCTTCCTGCGCCCTCTCGGTCAGCATCGCAGCCACGCCTTCGCTCACCATCGCATCGGGCGGCAGCGTCACGCTGACGGCCTCGGGAGCCAGTAGCTATACATGGAGCAACGGCGCAAGCACCACGGCCATCACCGTCAGCAACGTAATCAGTGCCACCACCCTCTCAGTGACGGGTACAACGGGAGCTTGCTCGGCTACGGCGAGTGTGGCTGTGAGTGTGACACAGGTGGCTATAAATGGCCCCACCTGCGACACCTACACTACCAAAAATACCGCCAATGGATTAGGGAGTAATACCGTTTATGGGGTGTATGAGGTAGGCAATACTGTTTATGCGGCCACCGGGGGTGGGTTAGGTATCTCCACGGACGGGGGCAACACCTTTACTAACAAAACTACCACCAACGGATTAGGAGGTAACGACGTTCGCTCCGTGTACGCGGTGGCCGAATCATCGGGTAGCATAACGGTATATGCGGCCACGTTTGGAGGTGGGTTGGGTATCTCCACCGACGGGGGCAACACCTTTACCAACAAAACCACCGCCAACGGATTAGGAGGTAATGACGTGATGAGTGTGTATGCGGTCGGCAATACGGTTTATGCAGCCACGATTGGTGGATTAAGTATCTCCACCGATGGGGGTAACACCTTTACCAACAAAACTTCCACCAACGGTTTAGGAAGTAACGGCGTGCTGGGTGTGTATGCGGTGGGGTCAACGGTTTATGCGGCTACGCAGAACGGGTTAAGTATCTCCACCGACGGGGGCAATACGTTTACCAACAAAACCACCACCAACGGATTAGGGAACAACAACGTGCAGCGTGTGTATGCGGTGGGTAGTATGGTTTATGCGGCCACGTTTGGTGGATTGAGTATCTCTACTGACGGGGGCAACACCTTTACCAACAAAACCACTACCAACGGATTAGGGAACAACACCGTGCTGGGTATGTATGCGGTGGGCAGTACGGTTTATGCGGCCACTACTGGCGGTTTGGGCATTTCCACGGATGGAGGCAACACATTTACCAACAAAACTATTACCAACGGCTTAGGGGCTAACGTCGTTCGCAACGTGGATGTAGCGGGTACGACGATCTATGCAGCCACGACTGGCGGGTTATCCTTCTGTGGGCAATCAGCCCCCTGCGCACTCACCGTCAGCATTGCTGCTACGCCCAGCCTGACCATTGCGTCGGGCGGCTCAGTCACGCTCACCGCTTCGGGTGGCAGCGGCCAACCGGCCAGTAGCTATATCTGGAGCAATGGGGCCAACACCACGGCTATTATTGTCAGCAACGTAACGAGTGCCACCACCCTCTCGGTAACGGGAACAACGGGCGGATGTTCGGCAACGGCGAGTGCGGCTGTGAGCGTGACGGCCTGTAGCCTCACCGCCACCATCGCCGGTAACCTCAACCGCTGCCCAGGTGGAACCACCTCCCTGACCGCATCGGGGGCAGGCGGGGGAGGTTCCTACCGCTGGTCGTCGGGCGAGACAACGGCAGTCATTAGTGCCACCACATCAGGCAATTACTCCGTCACCATAGCCAGTGCCAATAGCTGTACTGCTACGACAATTGTGCTGGTCGAAACCTGGGTACTGCCTACTGTCAGTATCATACCAACGCCCTCGCTAACGGTTTGCGCCGGTCAGAGCATTACACTAACGGCCAACGCCCAGGCCGGGGGGCAAGGGAGTCGGATAGCCACGGTGATTAACCCAAAAACAGGTCAGCCTATGCAGAGTGTGTCGTCGGCCTTGAGCTATACCTGGTCAACCGGCTCGAATTCGTCGTTGATAAACTTCGTACCTACCGCTACCACCGTTATCAGCCTGACGGCGAACGATGGCACCTGCCTCTCGCTGCCTGTCAGCGTGACGGTGACGCTGCAACCGGCTGTAACGGCGACCATCACGGCCAATCCGGGTCTGACTATCTGCGCCAATGCAGGGGGAATGCTCACGGCTTCGGGGGCGGGTTCCGGCGGTTCTTATCGCTGGAGTACGAGTGCCACCACGGCGGCCATCCCTGTCAATAGCAGCGGCCCTTACACCGTTACAGCCACCAGCAGCGGAGGCTGTTCGGGTACAGCTACGGTGACAGTAACGGCTCTGAACCCTTATCCGCTTGCTGTGCCGACGCTTTCGGCCAGCAGCAGTGCGGTATGTGAAGGGGGCAGCGTGTCGGTGACGGCCACCGTCACGGGCAGTGTGGAAATGTATCAGTGGTACCGCAATGGTGCATCTCTGGGATCAGCGCAAAGCAGTTCGGTGCTGACGCTGAACGGTGTCGGGTCGGCTCAGGCGGGGAGCTACGTGCTGATGATCGGCACGAGCGGTTGCGGATCGGCCACGTCCACAGCGTTTACGCTGACGGTGAATCCCTTACCGACTGTTACGATTGCCTTCCCCAACAGCGCGGTTGTGAGTCCGGGTCCGGTAGTGACGGTTCCGGTGGGTACGGGCCTGAATTACCAGGTATTTGGCGGTGGCAGTAATGGCCGTTATAACCGCAAGATCATCGTGGATCGCATCAACGGGTTCGAGATTCGGACGGTGATGGAGAACGCGACGGGTATTTTCCCCCTCGACCGGGCCGGGCCGTACACCATCACCGTGACGGACAGCAACGGTTGCAGCCGCACGGTGACGGGGCAGATTGTGGGGCAGTAAGACATAGGTTAAAAAGAGGAGTAGTACGCAAAGCCCGGCCACCTTGAGCCGGGTTTTTTGTTTTTTTACATAAACGAACTCATTGACGCTTCGTTGGCCAGGTCTTCGGCGTGTTCTTTGCCGAGGTAACGGTCAATGACCGAGTGGGCCAGATAGAGTAGGGGAGTCAGCAAAATGGCCGTGGTGAACTTGTAAATATAATTGATGATGCCCACGGCCAACACCTGCGTGAGCGACCAGTTGCCGAATACCCAGAAGGCAATAAACAACACCACAAAGCTGTCGATGAGTTGCGAGATCAGGGTGGAGCCGGTGGCCCGGAGCCAGATTTTGCGGCTCCCCGTTATTTTACGGAGATACTGAAAAACGGATGCGTCCAGAATCTGCCCAATCAGAAACGCCGTCAGCGAGCCGATGATGATGCCCAATCCCTGCCGGAAAATCATGCCAAACGCATTGTTTATGTTTATGGCGTTGCCCGCCGGATCTTTGGCGTTCACATCGAGCCAGAATTGGGCGGGGGGCAGGGTCGTTACGGCGTAGATAATCAGGAACGAGTAGGCAATGAACCCGGCAGTCAGAAACGAGATGCGCCGAACGCCCGCTTTGCCGAAATATTCGTTGATGATGTCGGAGGTGATGAACACAAACGGCCAGATAACGGCCCCCGCCGTGAGGTTAAAATCCAGCACAAAGTTGTCCATCAGGTGAATCTGCGCCGGGGCAACACCCAGCATGGTTTCGCCCGAAAAAATCTTGACCCCGATGATTTCGGCAATAATGGCGTTGGTCAAAAAGACCGCGCTCAGGAAAATGTAAAGGTTGGTCTTCTTATTGGTAAAGGAGTAGTCCATGGTGGTTAATACTAAACATTTATTTTTAAATCAAAGCAACTTTTTTTATGGTCGGCTCTGCCCCTAAATCCCCTGAAGGGGACTTCGCTTCCATGTCAAACAAAGTCCCCTTCAGGGGATTTAGGGGCAGAGTAACCTTGGGAGAGAGTTTATAATTTAATCAATTTGGTCTTGGTACTTAAGAGTGGGTTATGCAGAATGCGTGAACCAGTCCGGTATCTCTAACTCGTCGTTCCAGGCCGCCAGCGACAATTTGGCAACGGCATAGACAAGGCTGACGGTTAAGGCATTGCGGGTACTGTTTGGGTCGATGGATTGGGTTTCTAAGGCAGTAACCAGCTCTGCCAATGCACTGGGTTCGGGTTGGTTGGTTTTGCCCTGTGCATGGTCGAACCGGGGCCGGACAGCGGCAAACGAATAGGTCTTGTTGCCAACCGACAGCAGGTCATTGTCTTCCATCCACATTCCTTTGGTGCCCTGCACCCGATACCCCCGCGAATGGGGACGCTTGCCGGTTATGTCGCGGCTGATGGTAACGGTTTGACCATTGGCACACAGCACATTAATGGTCAGCACTTCGCCCAACTCGTAGTTTTTGACAATCGGTTCGTTGTTGGACGGTTGGGTTGGCGTTGGCTCGTGCAAGCCCCAACTCCGCGCTATGGACGCATTCAGGCTAACAAACCGGTTGCCCTGATTGATGCCTAACCAGTCCATTGCCGGGCCGAGGCCGTTGGTGGTGGAGTCGGTGCCACAGGCCACATGGGTGAGGTCGCCAAGCTGCTGCTGGCGTACCATATTCTTGACAGCCACCACATTGCGATCGACCTGATCATTGTCGAGCAACAGGCAGGGTGTGCCTGTTTTTGCGTGCGTTTCCAACAGCGACTGAATGGTTCCCACGGTTTGCCCAACCGGGCCGGTGAAGGCCGTTATCTTCCCCGCGTTCATGGCGGCCAAGGCAATGGCAGTGCGGTGCGCGGGGAGAACATCCACCACAATCGCGTCGATGTCGTTGCGCTGAAGCAGTTGGTTGAGTACAACAGAAGAGTCCGAGTCCGTCAAATAGGCGAGACGAACAGGCTGTTGCCCCGTCCAACTGAACACATCACCAGAAAAAAGGGAGACACCAACGCCCGAAAGCGCGGCAGTACGGATGAAGTTTCGGCGATTGGTGCGCATGAAAAAGGAGTTGAGGGGTACGTTGATGCCCAAAGAAACGAAGAAAACAGCGAAGTGAGCGCATACGAACACTCAATTTGTCGGGTGGGAACAAGGAAAGTATCAAATGGGTTATATAGTCGCCTAACAGTATTTGTTTTGTTTAAGTTTTTTCGATAAACGTTGAACAAAAAAAATACATAGTCGGTTTTTTGATTGATAGGCACTCACTGACAGGCGGCAACCGGAACACCCGCCCAACGGTTTGCATGTGTTGTACACAAACTTTGTAACGACATGCCTACCGCTTACGCATAGCTTAACTACTTCATGGACAATCAACGAGTTACGGTGTTTCGTAAGGAACACTTCAACGCGGCCCATCGGCTAAACAACCCGAATTGGTCGGAGGAGAAAAATGCACGGGTTTATGGAAAATGTAATAATTACAATTACCACGGCCACAATTACGATCTCATTCTACAGGTGACGGGCGTGGTTGACCCTGAAACGGGCTATGTGATCGATATGAAAGTGTTGAGCGATCTGGTGAAGGAACACATTACCGACCGTTTCGACCACAAAAACCTGAATTTAGACACCGAAGAGTTTCGGGATTTGAATCCCTCTGCGGAGAATATTGCCATTGTTATCTACCACTTGTTACGTCAACAAATTGATCCTCAACTGGATCTGAAAGTAAGACTCTATGAAACTGAACGGAACTTCGTTGAATTCCCTGCCGCTTAACGGAAACGGCAATAAACGCTACCACGACGACGATTTGGCCGATTTACTCACCGATGAGATGGGCGAATCGCACGCAGCAACGTCGTTGGAAACACCCATGCGAGAAGGTGCTTTTGAACTGGATGATGACTTGAAAATTGAACTCATCGAGAAGCATTTTCGCGAAATAATGAACATTCTGGGCCTCGACCTGACCGATGATAGCCTGAAAGGGTCTCCCCGGCGCGTGGCCAAGATGTATGTGAAAGAAACCTTCAGCGGGCTGAATCCGGCCAACAAGCCATCGGCCACGCTGTTCGAGAATAAGTTTCAGTACAACCAGATGCTGGTTGAGAAAGACATCACGGTTCATTCGTATTGCGAACACCATTTTGTGCCGATCATTGGTCGGGCGCACGTTGCGTATATATCAAGCGGTAAGGTAATTGGCTTGTCGAAACTGAACCGGATTGTGCAGTTTTTCGCCAAACGTCCCCAGGTTCAGGAGCGGCTTACCATGCAGATTGCCAACGAATTACGTGAGGTGCTGCAAACCGACGACGTAGCCGTTATTATTGATGCCAAACACCTGTGCGTATCCACGCGGGGCGTAAACGACGTGAATTCATCGACTGTTACGGCTGCTTATTCCGGCAAGTTCGAAGACGAAGCCACCCGGCAGGAATTGTTGCGGTACGTTGGGTAATGAATACGACCATGCAAGGCAAAAATATTCTCATTATCGGGGCCAGTTCAGGAATTGGTCACGCATTGGCACTGAACCTGCAGGCGCAGGGTGCCACGTTGTTTACGGCGGGTCGTCGCCAACCCGAAGGGATTCAGTCCACCCACATGATGTGGGATGTAGCGGCCCAACCTGCCGCCGAAACCGTCAATCAATTGCCCGATGTGCTGCACGGATTAGTGTATGCTCCCGGCACCATTAACCTGAAGCCGTTTCAACGGCTCGACGTGCAGGATTATCGCAATGATCTGGAAGTGAACGTGATTGGGGCGGTGGCTGCTATTCATGCAGCTTATCCGGCTCTCAAAAAATCGAAGAATGCCAGCATTGTGTTGTTCAGCACGGTAGCAGCCAAACTGGGGATGGGGTTGCACTCATCGGTATCGGTGGCAAAGTCGGCGGTGGAAGGCCTGACCAAAGCGTTGGCGGCTGAGTTTGCGCCTTACAGCATTCGGGTGAATGCCGTGGCTCCGTCGCTGACGGACACGCCCTTAGCCGGGTTTCTGCTTGAAGGCGATGTGAAACGCGATGCGGCCAACAAACGCCATCCCCTCAACCGCGTTGGCACTCCCGACGACATTGCGGGCATGGCGGCTTATTTGCTTTCGGATGGGGCATCGTGGATTACGGGCCAGATTATTGGCGTAGATGGGGGGATGGGCAGTTTGAAATGAGACGGCTGTGTTAACGGATTATTAACGCATATCCGCCGACTAATCAATACTACTTTTGTATTAGCGTATATAAAATTGCACAACTGGAAATGTAGTGTTGCATTTTGGAGGGAGTAGTCATTCGTGGATGACTGCTCCTTTTTTTTGTGTTTCGGAGGTGTTAATGGCCGACGCGGATGTTCATAATAGGTTCACCGATTGCCAACATTGGGGTAATATGGGCGGGATACATTTGTGGATTCACAAGCCAGTATCTCTATGTATACACAATTACACAACATCTTCACGTCAGGAAAAGGCCTATGCCGATGGCTATCGGTTTATGCTTTGTTCGCCCTGCTGATCGGTTCGGCGCAGGCGCAAACGGACCAACCCATTACGGGTCGCGTTATTTCGGCAGACGACAACCAGCCAATGGCGGGGGTCTCGATCCTCCTCAAAGGAACCTCATCGGGAACCACCTCGCGGGCGGATGGTACGTATTCGCTCAACGCGAAGTCCGGCAGTTCGATCATCGTATCGTTTATTGGGTTTGAATCGCAGGAAATTACCATTGGCAATCGGTCAGTGGTCGATATTACCCTGAAAGGAAGCGCGGTGACGCTTCAGGAATATGTGGTGACCGCCCTCGGTATCAAAAAAGACATTCGTCAAACAGGGGTGAGCATTCAGTCGGTTGATGCCACGCAGTTGGTGAAAGCCCGCGAGCCAAACCCGATCAACAACCTCGTGGGTAAGGTGGCCGGGCTGACCATTGGGGCCTCGGCGGAGTTGTTGCGTCGGCCCAGCATTGTGTTGCGCGGTAATACCGATGTGTTGTTTGTGGTGGATGGTGTGCCGGTGAACTCCGACACCTGGAACATCAGCAACGACGATATTGAGACCTATTCGATTTTGAAAGGAGCTTCAGCCTCCGCTCTTTATGGGTTTCGGGGAAAGAACGGAGCCATCCTGATCACGACCAAACGCGGCTCTAAAGACAAGCGGGGTTTCTCGGTGGAGTTCAACACCAGCCAAATGTTCGACGAAGGGTTCAACGCCATTCCGAAAGTGCAGGATCTCTATGGGCCGGGCGACCACGGCAAATATGCGTTTGTGGATGGCAAGGGCGGTGGTGTCAACGATGGCGATTACGACGTGTGGGGACCTCGTTTCGACGGGCAGTCGATTCCGCAATACGACAGCCCGGTTGACCCCGTAACGGGTGTTCGGCAGGGAACGCCATGGATTGCGCGGGGTAAAGACAACCTGAGCCGGTTTATCCAGACGGGTATTTTGTCAACCAACAACATATCGGTATCGTCAACGGGTGAGAAACACGATTTGCGGTTCTCGATGTCGCACAATTTCCAGCGCGGCATTGTTCCAAACACCAAACTGAACATCACAAACTTTAACGTCACGAGCGGCTATAATTTCACGAAAAAGCTGCGGTTCGAGTCGAGTTTGCAGTACAACCGGCAATACACTCCCAACATTCCTGATGTGAACTACGGGCCTAACTCGCTCATTTACAACATTATTATCTGGGGTGGGGCCGACTGGGATATTGACCAGTTGAAAAACTACTGGCAACCCGGCAAAGAGGGCACCCAGCAGATTTATGCTGAATACCAACGGTATAATAACCCCTGGTTTACGGTGAAAGAGTGGTTGCGGGGTCATTACAAAACCGACGTGATCGGGCAGGTGTCGATGAAGTATCAGATTGCCGACGGCCTTGAAGCGATGGTACGCACTCAAATTTCGACCTGGAACCTGTTGCGGACGGAGAAATTTCCGTATTCAGCTACCTCATATGGCCGGGAAGAAGGCCGGGGCGATTACCGCGAAGACCGCCGGAACCTGTTCGATAACAATACCGAAGTGCTGTTGAAATTTACCCGGCAGGTAACGCCGTTCCTGAATGTGAATGCGTTTGCGGGTGGTAACATGCGGGTGTACAACTACAACTCGAACTACGCCACTACCAACTACCTGAACGTGCCGGGCGTGTATAACTTCGCCAACTCGGCCAATCCGATGATTGCGGGTAACTACAAAGCCGACATGCGCGTGAATTCAGCGTATTATTCGGCTGACTTTACGCTGAAGAACTTCCTGACGATTGCAACAACGGGCCGGGTGGACCAACTCTCGACATTGCCCAAAGGAAATAACACCTTCTTTTATCCATCGGTGGCCGTGAGCACGGTCTTGAGCGATTACCTGCCCATCACCGAAAACCTCCCCGCCATCTCGTTCCTGAAACTGCGCGGTTCGTATGCCAACGTGAAAGATGGTTTGACTCAATCGTCTATTGGAGCCACGCCGGGTCTGTCGTATCCAATTGGCTACGGCGATAATTACTCGTCGGCGTATGATGGGCCAACCTACCAGAACTCAGCGGTTTACTCCACGCCATTGGGTTATAACAACGCACCAGCGGCCTATTTCGCCAACCGCCTGAATAACCCGAACATCCGCCCGGCGGCAACCTCGCAGTTTGAAGCGGGCTTAGACATCCGGTTCCTGAGCAATCGGCTGGCGTTTGATGCGGCTTATTTCGTGGCCAACGACGGCCCCCGCATTTTTCCCCTGAGCATTTCGGAAGGGTCGGGATACACGAGCGTGCTGCAAAACGGTCTGAAAACCCAAAAGCGGGGTGTCGAACTCTCGCTGACGGGGCAACCGATTCGAAGCACAAACGGCCTGAACTGGACAGTGTTGGCCAACTGGTCGACGTTCAAAGAGAAACTGGTGGAGATTTATCCCGGACAAACGACCTACAACCAGTTCTTTAAAGTAGGCGACCGGGTCGACAAATACTACGACCAAACGTTCTACCGCACCCCCGACGGGCAACTGATCAACGATGCGGGTGGCCGGCCCATCATTAACCCGGTGAACCAGTTTTTGGGCTACCTGAACCCTGATTGGGTGTTTGGCCTGAACAACCGATTTGCCTATAAAAACCTGACGTTCAGCTTCCAGTTCGATGGTCGCGTGGGGGGTGTGATTGCCAACTACATTCAACGCCAGACGTACCGGGGTGGTCGGCACATTGCCACTATCGAAGGCGCGATGGGCGAGGCTCGCTACAAAGACACGCAGGGAGTCAGAGCCTATATTGGCGAGGGTGTTCAGATTTCGGGTGGTGGTGTCATTAGACCTGATGTGGACGGAAACATCACCAACTACGCCGAGTTGCAGTTTGTGCCGAACACTACTACTCAGTATTTACAGGACTACATCAGTCGTCGCTACGGCCCGAATGGGGGCAATCTGATGTCGCGGACATACGCGAAACTGCGCGAAGTGGTGATTGGCTATACCCTGCCGCAGTCGTTCGTCAATCGGTTGGGCATTCGTCAGGCGAGTGTGTCGCTGGTGGGTCGCAATCTGTTGTATTTCGCTGAAAGCAAAGACATTGACCTCGATCAGTTTACTGGGGGTAACGTGTTTGTGGGCGGGGGAAGCTCTGACCTGCAAACGCCCACAACCCGCCGGTTTGGAGTGAATTTAAACCTGACATTTTAACAGCCATGAAACTTCATAAATTTCTCCTTCTGTCTTTTACTGCCCTTGTCCTGTCGATGACGGGTTGCGAGCAGCCGTTCGATGAACTCGAACAAAACCCCAATCTGGCCACGCAGGCCACCCCTTCGCTAGTGTTGCAGGGGGTGTTACTCGATATGTATGGCGTTACGGCTTCGCCCTGGGGTGGTGAGCAACGCTGGAATCAGTTCTATGCCAGTAACTACAACTACTACTCGACCAACGAGTATAGCTGGACAAATACAAGCCTGAATTTCACGACGGTTAAAAACGTGGTGAAAATGGAGGAGGAAGCCAAGCGGGCCGGTGTTGCCGACGTGAACCCCTACTCGGCACTGGGCAAGTTTTTTCGGGCCTATTATTTCGAGAATATGACCCGGCGTGTGGGCGATATTCCCATGACCGAAGCCCTCAAAGGTCTCGACAATCCGGCTCCCAAATACGACTCGCAGAAGGCAGTGTATGTGCAAATTCTGAAATGGCTCGACGAAGCCAACACCGATTTAACCGCCCTGATTGCCAAAGGAGACCGGTCGCTGGCGGGAGATTTTTATATGGGTAACGACCTGCGGAAATGGCAGAAAGTGGTGAATACCTACAAGTTGCGCGTGTTGGTGAGCCTGAGCATGAAAGAGACTGATGCTGATTTGGCAGTGAAAGCCAAATTTGCCGAGGTGCTGGCCAACCCCGCTAAATTCCCAATCATGACCGGAATGGCCGACAACCTGCAATACGTTCACAACAACATCAACAAGTATCCGCGCTCGCAGGACAACTTTGGCAATAATGCCACCCGCGAAAACATGGCCAAAACCTACATCGACTTGCTGGTGGCCCGCAAAGACCCCCGTGTGTTTGTGGTGGCCGAACCCGCCGGGGCAAAAGTGGCCGCTGGCCTGAAACCAACCGACCCAGCCGCTTTTGTGGGGGCTTCGTCGGGTGAGGATTTGGCCGTGATGTCAACTAACGTGCTGAAAGGCGATTATTCGTATCAGAATCGGAAGCGGTATTACACCTCCTATTCGCCGGAGCCGGTGTTTATTATTGGCTATCCTGAGTTGCAGTTCAACCTGGCCGAAGGCATCAACCGGGGCTGGGCACCGGGTAACGCCCAGACGTTTTATGATCAGGGTGTGGCCGCTTCGATGGGCTTTTATGGTCTGAAAGATGGCGATAACACGGTGACGTTTTCGCGGGATGGCGGCATCGCAAACTTCGATAATTACACGGTAAAAGTTAGCTTTGCTGATTATCTGGCGCAGCCCCTGGTGAAATACGCTGGCAACAATGCCCAGGGTCTGAACCAGATTCTGACCCAGAAATACCTCGCTTTTTTCCAGAATTCGGGAATGGAGGCCTGGTACAATCAGCGTCGGACGGGGGTGCCAACTTTCCTGACGGGTGTTGGAACGGGTAATTCGGGTCGGATTCCAAAGCGGTGGTTATACCCTAACAATGAGCGTGTTACCAACAAACCAAACCTCGATGCAGCCTTAACTGCCCAATATGGCGGCAAAGACGACATCAACGAGACCATGTGGTTGTTGAAATAATTAATATTTATAATGCAGGATGGATAATGTAAAATGGGGTGCCGGATGGCATTATCCATTCTACATTATCCATTACTCATTAAAAAATCATGCGACTGACCCTTTTCCTGCTTTTTCTTTCCGTAGCGGCATTGGCCCAACCCAAACTGTCTGCTCCCCGCTTTGTTATGTCGGCACCGGCAGGCAGGCAGCAAACCCATATCAACAAAGCAGGGAAAACGGTGTTGCCCAACGGTCGATTCATTACGCCACGGGGTCGGCAAATCGAAACGGCTCCCCACCCTTATGGGCTGATGCTTACGCCCGACCGGGGCGATGGCACGGGGCAAACCGTGATTACGGCCAACTCGGGCATCAACCCCTTTTCGATTACTATTGTGCGCGACGTGTTTGGCCGGACACCAACTGTTCGCCAGATTCCCGAAGGAGTAAAGACCGATGCAGGCACGCTCGAAGCTTGTTTTATGGGGCTGGCTGTGTCGCCAGATAGCAAGCTTGTTTACGTAGCAGGCGGACAAACCAACAAAATTTTCATGTTCGATCTGGCAACGGGCGCACCCGCCGGGTCGATCAATTGCAGTGTCAAAACACCTGTCACCGATTACCGGCACGGCTACATTGGCGATATGGTCCTTACCCGCGACCGTGGCGACGGCGCGGGGCAAACCCTCTATGCACTTGATCAGATTGGTTTCAGAATGCTGGTGATCGACGTGGCCACTAAGAAAATTTTGCACAACGTCCCAACCGGACGCTATCCGTTTGGCATTACGCTCTCGCCCGATGAGAAAACGGTCTACGTGGCCAATGTAGGCGTTTTTGAGTATAAGCCCTTCGCCGATTTAGACCGGAAAAACCTCAGAGGCACGGCTCACGACTTCCCGGCTTCTAAATATGGCTCTAAAGAAATGCGTGATGGTATTCCCGAAAAAGGCGTTCCGGCCCTGGGCGACCCCAATGCTCCCGAAGCTTTTTCGGTGTGGAGTTTTCAGTTAGGCGCAACTCCCAATGAGCAACCCACTGTTACGGCCAAAATCAAAACCGGGTTTTTGGTGGGTCAGATGATCGAGGATTTTCCGGCAGTGGGTGGATCAAGCCCCAATTCGGTGGTGGCAACTGAACAGTATGTGTTTGTGAGTAACGGCTCCAACGATTGCGTGTCGGTGATTGATGTGAAGACGAACACAGTTGTGAAAAACATTGCTCTTTCGCCTGATCCGCGACTGGGTAAGCTCCGGGGGGTGATTCCATTTGGGGTGGCTCTGTCGCCCGACGGAAAACGGGTGTATGTTGCCGAAGCGGGTATCAATGCCGTAGCCGTGATCGATGTGCCGACGCTGTCGGTGGTCGGGCATATTCCGACGGGCTGGTTTCCGTCGAAATTGAAAGTAAGTCAGGATGGAAAGCAACTCGTTGTGGCCAACGCCAAAGGATTTGGCAGCGGACCAAACGGCGGTTCGGCTTTTACGCTCGGACCCAAAGGCAGCTACGTGGGCAACCTGATGAACGGAACGGTGTCGGTAATGGATATTCCGACTGACCGCGACGGCGGAACGGCCGATTTAGTGGCCACCACCAAACAGGTGATCGACAACAATTTCAGTTTTCAGCCCGTGTCGGAGCTGAAACCTGGCACCAATCCAATTCCGGTATTTGCGGGGCAAAAAGATTCCCCGAACGGAGGTTCGCCGATCAAGCATATCGTGTTCATTGCCAAGGAAAATCGGACGTATGACGAGGTGTTTGGACAGATGAAAAACGGGGATGGTGACTCAACGCTGGCGCGGTATGGCGTTGGCATGCCCGTTCGCGCTCAACGTAGTAGCCCGGCCCTGAAAAAGGCCAACATCATGCCTAACCACCTGAAACTGGCCCGGCAATTTGCCATGTCCGACAATTTTTATTGCGATTCCGACGTGTCGGCCGACGGGCACCGCTGGATGGTGAACACCTACCCCAACGAGTGGGTTGAAACGGGTACGGCTGCGGCTTATGGCGGTAAACGCGATATGCGCGACAGTTCGGCCGCGCCCGGTAACCTGAGTTTCTACGGCTCGGCCGGGTCAATTTACCCCGAAGATTACAACGAAGGCGGCTCTATGTGGGAGCATCTGGAACGCTGGAAGGTGAACTTTTTTAATTTTGGTTTTGGGGTAGAAATGGCCGGGGCCTTCAGCGACAGTACCATGAAATATACGGGCGAAAAATACACGATTAACTATCCACTGCCCGCACCGATATTCGACCGCACCTCGCGCACCTTCCCGACCTACAATACGGCTATTCCCGACCAGTTTAGGACGGATATGTTTATCAAAGAATTCAACGAGAAGTGGCGCGCCCCCCAATCCCCTAAAGGGGGGGCAGCAATGAACGAACCCCCTTTAGGGGGCAGGGGGCTTCCCTCTGTCATCACCCTCATGATTCCCAACGACCACGGCAGCAGCCCCCGCCCTAAAGCCGGATTTCCTTATGTGGAGAGCTATATGGCTGATAATGACCTCGCTCTGGGCCGGGCTGTTGAGTTTCTGTCGAAGACCCCCTACTGGAAAAGCATGCTGATTGTGGTGTTGGAAGATGATCCGCAGGGGGGTGTCGACCACATCGACGCGCACCGAAGTCCGCTATTGGTGATCTCGCCCTATGTGAAACGAAACTACGTGGGACACACTCATTATAGCTTTGGTAGCGTATTTAAAACCTTCTGGAATATCCTCGGCATTCCGTGCCTGAATCAATACGATGCCGGGGCAACGGACCTGAATGATCTGTTCACCGACAAACCCGATTTCACGCCATACAACGCCCTGCCTGCCGATGTCCGGCTGTTCGATCCCCAAAAAGCGTTGGACCCATTTGATGAGAAATTCGATTGGAAAGCGTTTTCTCAATCAGAAGAGCTTGACCGCACCGAAACGATGCAAAAACGCCGGGCAGAGGAAGACGAACTGAATCGGAAAAAGAAGAAAAACTAACCATGAACCGCAGAGACCTCCTCAAAAGTGCTTCGTTGCTGCCCCTGGTTGCAGCCTCGTCCCAACTCATGGCAAGCCCCGTTCGGGCAGCCCGAACCCGTTCGGTACGGTTTGCCTACGTGGGCGATACGCACATTCTGGCTGAACCGAAACAGATGAATGGCGTAGCTAAAGCCTTTCGGCATCTGCAAAATCAGGCCGACAAGCCCACGTTTGTGATGCACGGGGGCGACGTGATTATGGACGCACTGGCACAAGACAAAGCCGCCGTGCAGAAACAGTGGGATGCGTGGCGCGATGTGGTCAAAGCAGAGAGTTCGCTGCCAATTGAGTATTGCATTGGTAATCATGATATTTGGGGCGTTGCCGATGCCAAAGCCGATATGAAATATGGTAAAGCCTGGGCGATGGAGCAATTCGGTATTCCGAAACGATATCGCTCGTTCGATAAAAACGGCTGGCATTTTGTGGTTTTGGATAGTGTGAATCCCAAACCCGACGGCTCATGGTATAGGGGCGTTATTGATGAGGAACAGCTTGAGTGGCTCAAAAGCGATCTCAAACAAACCGACCCCAAAACCCCCATTTTGCTGTTATCACACATTCCGATTCTGAGTATGACTGGGCTGCTCTTTGTGGAACCTGTTGCCAGCTACCCGAATGTGCAGATTGCGGGTAGTTTGCTCCATGCCGACTCCGGCAGTCTGGTGGAACTGTTTTACCAGTTTACGAACATCAAAGCGGCCCTGAGTGGTCACACCCACCTGCTCGACCGGGTCGATTATAACGGAATGTCGTATTACTGTAACGGAGCCGTTAGCGGCAACTGGTGGAAAACCGATACCCACCGGCAAACCAAAGCTGGCTACGCCCTTTTCGACCTGTATGACGATGGATCTGTTGAACGAACCTACGTGACTGTGTAATGCACGACCAAACAATATCTCAACTCTGGATACTTTTCGACCAGCAGGGAAACGACCCGTATTTCGGTGAACCCGTTACCCAACTCGAACACGCTCTCCAATGTGCCGCCCTCGCCGAACGCGCCGGGGCCGATAATGACACGGTCGTAGCTGCGTTTCTGCACGATATTGGACACTTGCTGCCAGTGGAATCAGCAACGGAGTACATGGACGGTTATGGCACCATCGACCACGAGCGACTGGGAGCCGACTACCTCCGACAACGAGGTTTTTCGGAAAAGGTGGCCGTGCTGATTGAGAACCACGTGAATGCCAAGCGGTATCTGGTGGCCAAATACCCCGAATACGATGCCCGACTGTCGGATGCCAGCCGGAAAACGCTCGAATTTCAGGGTGGTCCCATGACGGCTGACGAGGTGTTGGCCTTTGAAAAACACCCGTATTTCAAACCAATTCTGGCCCTGCGTCAATGGGACGAGCAAGCCAAAGAAACCGATTTCGACCTGCCCGATCTGGCCCGGTATCTTGCTCGCTGTCAGGATCATTTGTATGAGCGTACAACGTAGCCCACCACAAAATACCCCCATGAAACTCGCTCTTATCCTGACTTGTCTCGCCTTCCCCACCTTCGCTCAGAAAACGCACGTTACTTTGCAAGTTCCGGGTCGCGCTCAATTTTGCCAGATCGACACGGGGCGGGGTGGCTTTGGCGGGCGGGCCGTGTTGCCCAGTGGTCGTTATGTGACACCGGCGGGCCACACCACCCGCATCACGAGCGACCCCTTTGGGTTGGCCGTTTCGCCGGATGGGAGCCGGGCGATTACGCTGCACGAAAATGCCGTGACGGTGCTGAATCTGAAAAGTCGGCAGGCAATTCGGGTGCCGGACTATGGCTCGAAAAACCCCTCGCCGGTGGCGAAAGGCTCCTTTTTGGGAGTGGTATTTGCGCCCGATTCGCGGACGGCGTACCTGAGTAATGGCGATGCCGGGCGGGTAATTGTGTTCGACACCGAAACCCGGCAGGTGATGGACAGTATCAACCTGAACGGCAACGACTACACCGATAGCTTCACCTCGGATATTTGTTTGTTGCCCCAAACCAACGAACTACTGGCTTTAGATCGCGCCAATTTCCGGTTGGTACGCATTAATCTGGCTACTAAACAGGTGGTTGCGTCGGTGAAGGTGGGTCGGCAACCGTTCGGATTGTCGCTTTCGCCAGACGGTCGGCTAGCGTTTATAGCCAACGTAGGTCTGTTCGAGTATCCGTTGGTGCCCGGCGTTACGCCGACCAACAAAGACACCATGATGTTGCCCTTTCCGGCTTATGGCGTTCCGTCCAAAGAAGCCCGTGAAGGCGTGATGGTGAACGGGCGCAAAATTCCCGGCCTCGGCGACCCCCTCGACGAACAGGCCATGAGCGTCTGGACCATCGACCTAAATACCAACAAAGTGGTGGCCAAACACAAAACGGGGGTTCAAATAGGAGAGATGATCGAAGAGGCCGAAGTGGTGGGCGGGAGTAGCCCCAACTCGGTGGCGGTGGGTCAACGCTTCGCTTATGTCTCGAACGCGACCAACGACAATATTTCGGTGATTGACTACCGCTCTCACAAACAGGTGGGCGTGATTCCGCTTCAGGTACATGCCCGGCTAAACAAACACCGTGGCCTGATGCCCTTTGGCCTGACATTGTCTGCTGACGAAAAAACGCTCTATGTGGCCCTGCTCGCTTTCAATGCAGTGGCCGTGGTGGATGTGCCAACCCGTAAGGTGTCGGGCCTTATTCCAACAGGCTGGGGGCCAACCAAAGTGGCATTGTCGCCCGACAATAAAACGCTCTACGTGACCTCGGCTCGGGGCTACGGAGCCGGGCCAAACGGGGGTATGGGCTACGTGAAACCTCCTCAAGGAACCTACATTGGTGATGTTCAATTGGGTAGTTTTCAGGCGATTCCCGTTCCCAATCCTACACAGTTGGCAGCTTATACCAAACAAGTTTTAGCCAACACCTATCAGGCTGTTTCGGTGGTTGATGATGGGAAGAACCCGCTGCCACCCTTGCCAAAAATTCGCAAAAATTCGCCCATTAAACACATCGTCTACATCACCAAAGAAAACCGCACCTACGACGAGGTGTTGGGTCAACTCAAAACGGGTCGGGGAGATTCAACGCTGGCACGATTTGGCACGAGTGTAACCGTGAAAGCACGGCTCCGAACCAATCGGGCTGCCGGTGGCCGCACCGCCGACGAAGCCGTTGATTCGGTGCGAATTGCCGGTGCCGATATTATGCCGAACCACGCTCGGCTGGCCCGGCAATTTGCGTTTTCCGACAATTTCTACTGCGATTCGGATGCCAGTATCCACGGCCACCACTGGATGATGGGCACCATTCCGAACGAATGGGTGGAGGCTCAATCGGCCTCGGAAGGACGCTTCGATCCGTTTTCAAAAGCCCCCGGTCGGCGGTTCCCGAAAACGACCGGAGCCATCGACCCCGAAGATTATAACGAGATCGGCGGCTTGTGGGAAGCTTTGGAACGTAACAAGGTCTCATTCTATAATTTTGGGGAGGCCAACGAATATGTTGGTTCGTTTGAGCAACCGCATAATACCCAGTTTGGGGCGGCTCACGGGGTCGTTTTTCCCATGCCCGACCCGGCTTTTCGAAACACAAGCCGCAACTACGCGGGCTACAACACCAGCATCCCCGATCAGTTTCGCATGGATCAGTTCGAGGAAGAATTTACCAAAAAATGGGGGTCGGGTGGTTTACCCCAATTACTCACGGTGGCCATTCCTAACGATCATGGCTCTGGCCCGCGACCTGAAGCTGGTTATCCGTATTTGCACTCCTACATGGCTGATAATGACCTCGCTTTGGGTCGAATACTGCACTTTTTGTCGCGAACGCCCTACTGGTCAACTATGCTTGTGGTGATCACAGAAGACGATCCGCAGGGGGGCGTTGACCATGTAGATGCCCATCGCTCGCTGCTGATGATGGCCGGGCCGTATGTGAAACGGGGCTACGTGTCGCACACGCACGGCAACTTTGGGTCGATTCTAAAGGTGCTATACAACCTGCTCAACGTGCCGTATGTGAACCAATACGACCAGACAGCCTCGCTCCTGAGCGACTTTTTTACTGACAAACCCGATTTCAGACCCTACACGGCCGTGTTGCCCGATGTGCGGATTTTCGACCCCCAACAGGCCATGAAGCCTTACGGGAAAACGTTTAACTGGCGGGCTGTTCGGCAGGAAAACAAAATGGACGACCCCGCCGAGCAACGCGCCGACCACTACCGGCAACAACAGGGCGATGGCAACGAGTAACAAAAATATAATGGGAGATTATACCGCTTCGCCCGTTACTTTGCTCCCGTACTCAACGATTTTATGATGAACAACTGTACTGGTCTATTCCTGCTGAGTGCTCTACTATTTAGTAAAGCTGTTCAGGCTCAGACGTTTAGTGGTGTTGTGCGCGATGCCATTACGGGAGAGCCGTTACCGGGTGCATCCATTCAACGGTTAGCCACGATCAAGGGGACCGTTAGCAATCGGAGTGGAAATTTTGCGTTGTATGACCTGCCCAGTGGTGTCAGCCGCCTTCGGATCAGCTCGGTTGGCTACCGACCCGAACAGATCGAGGTGGTTGTTGACCCCCAAAAAGACCAATTCAGGGCTATTCTGTTGCAGCCAACACCCATTCAACTGAACCAGCAAACCGTCAGGACAACACAACGGGTGGAGGAAAACGATTTTACCCGCCCCGAAATCACCACTATACTCACCGCCCGCGACCTGCGCCAACGCGCCCCCCGAACTGTTCCCGAAAGTCTATTTGGGGCAACGGGAGTCTGGATTCAAAAGACCAATCATGGGGGCGGATCGCCGTTTGTGCGGGGCCTCACGGGGCAGCAAACGCTGATTCTGGTGGACGGAATCCGACTGAACAACGCCACCTTTCGCTCCGGCCCTAACCAGTACCTGAACACCATTGACCCGCAGAGTATTGAGCAAATTGAGGTGGTACGAAGCAGTGGATCAGTGTCTTATGGCTCCGATGCTATCGGGGGTGTGGTGAATGTGCTGACAAAATCCCCCGAATTTTCGGACAGCCCGACCGTTGGTGGAAGTTATTTTGGGAAAGCCGCCACGCAGGGTATGGAATTCAGCAACCGGGTGGAGTTGACCTATGCCTCGCGCTCAGTAAGCGTGCAGGGCGGGTTGGCCTACCGTAAATTCGGCGATCTGGTGGCGGGAAAAGGCCTGGGAAGGCTCACGCCAACCGGCTACAACCAATTATCGGGAGATCTGAAAGCAAGGTTCAAATTGGGTAATCAGACCATCGCTACGGTAGCTTATCAGGATCTTCAACAGGATAGTGTGCCGGTCTATCATCGGGTAAAGCTGGAGAACTACCGGTATTATCAGTTTAACCCCCAACGACGGCAGTTGACCTACGCCCGGCTGGATCATTTTTTTGGGAACCGCTGGTTGCAGTCGGCAGAGCTAACGGCCTCGTGGCAACGCCAAACCGAAGGTCGGCAGAGTCAGCGAAATGGCTCACCCACCGCTATTTATGAACGCGATGAAACAGCTACCACGGGCCTGACCTTTCTGACAACGGCTGAACCAACCCGCTTTTGGCAAATGCGAAACGGGGTGGAGTGGTATGCCGACCGGGTCCGAAGCAGCCGATCAGATGTGAACACCACAACGGCAACCGCCCTGACCAAACGGGGCCTGTACCCCGACCGGGCTACCATGAACAGCCTAGCCTTGTTCTCGCTCCATACCCTGACCCTCAATCGGTTGGTGCTGACAGGGGGTGGGCGATACCAGGCCAATCAGATTATGATTCCCGAAACACCCACGGGTACAGCCACCGTCCGGCCATCGGCAGTGGTCGGAAATGTGGGTGTTTCCTATGCTGTTCTGCCTACTGTTCGGTTGGTGGGATCGGTGCAATCGGCGTTTCGCGCCCCCAACATCGACGACCTCGGCACACTGGGTATTGTCGATTTTCGGTATGAAATTCCCAACGTCAATCTTCGCCCGGAGCGGTCGAGAGGGGTTGAAGCCGGGGTGAAAGTTCGATCTAATAATCTGTCTGCCAGTTTTTTAGGGTACTATAATCAGTTGAGTGATTTTATCACCCGCGTCCGGTTTAACGCCGATTCTATACAGGGCTACCCGGTTTATGTGAAACAGAACAGCGCAAAATCGTTTATTCGCGGCTTCGAAGGAGAGGCTGAATATGCCCTATCTCCGGGAATGCTGGTGTATGCGGGGGCAACCTACACTTACGGCCAAAATGTAACGGCCAACGAACCCTTCCGCCGGATTCCACCGCTCAACGGGCGCGTCGGACTGACGTATGGACGCAATGGTTGGTGGGCGCGGGCCGAATGGTTGTGGGCGAGTGCGCAAACCCGACTGGCTAAAGGCGATATAGATGATAATCGCATTACGAAAGGCGGAACACCCGGCTGGCAAATCATTAATTTGAACGGTGGTTATCGCTGGAAATGCCTGACAATCAGTGCCGAAATACAAAACCTGACCAACAAAGCTTACCGCACCCACGGCTCTGGTGTCGATGGGGTCGGGCGGAGTGGCTGGCTGTCGGTCTTGGTGAATTGGTGAGAATCCCGTTTATTGTCAGTACGATGATCCGAAACCTACTCCGTCACCCTACAACCTTTATGCTCTTTGGGGCGGTTGCCGCCTTTTGCACCTATGGCTGTGCGTATGCCTTTCGGCGGGGGATCACGGCGATGGCGTTTGAGGGCATGGAATTTGGCGGTATCAACTATAAAATCTGGTTGATTACGGCGCAGGTTTTGGGTTACGCCCTCTCGAAAGGTATTGGTATTAAGGTGATTGCCGAAATAACACCGGGCCAACGCGCCTTGCGGATTCTGCAACTGATTGGTCTGGCCGAGCTTGCCCTGCTCGGTTTTGCGGTGGTGCCTGCCCCCTGGAATATCCCGTTTTTGCTGCTCAATGGCCTGCCGCTCGGCATGGTCTATGGCATTGTGCTGGGCTTCCTGGAAGGTCGCCGACAAACCGACGCGCTGGTTTCGGGCCTGACAGCCTCATTCATTTTTGCATCGGGGTTTGTGAAAACCATTGCCCTCACGCTCCGAAATAACTGGGGCATCACCGAGTTTTGGGTGCCGTTTTGCACGGGAGCGTTGTTTGTGGTGCCGCTGCTGGTGTCGGTTTATGCACTCACCCGTTTGCCCGCCCCCACCGCCGACGACCGCGACCAACGCACTGAACGCGCCCCGATGGATGCGACCCAACGGCGGCAATTCATCCGAACATTTGGGGTGGGCTTGATCGCCTTTATCCTGTCCTACGTGCTGCTAACGGCTTTTCGCGACTTCCGGGATAATTTTGGCCCCGAAATTCTGAAGTCGGTTGGCATCACCAATCCTGCCGTTTTCACCCAAACCGAAACCATTGTGGCCGTTGTGATTCTGTTGCTGATGGGGTCGCTTCAGGTAGTGCGTCGGCATTTTCTGGCGTTCCAGCTTATCAACATCGTCATGGTTGGTGCCGCCCTGTTGGTGGGTCTTAGCACCTGGCTGTTTCAGCAGGGGAGCCTTTCGCCGGGAGTGTGGTTTACGCTGGTAGGAGTGGGGCTGTACGCAGCTTACGTGCCGTGCAACGGTCTCTATTTTGAGCGTTTGGTGGCTTCGTTCCGGTACGTCAGCACGGTTGGCTTTGTGGTCACGCTTGCCGACTGGTGGGGGTATCTGGGTAGTGTGGCCGTGTTGCTCTACAAAAACTTCGGGCAACCCAACATCAGTTTCTTAGACTTTTTCATTTATGGAGCCTACGGTTTATCGGTTTTTTATACCTTGCTTGTTCTTATATCGTACCGCGCTTTTGCCCGCCAATTTGCCGGACGAGCCATCCCGGAACCAAAAACATTGACTGTTTAACTCTTCACCCCAATCATGCCCTCCATTCAATTAGTTATCTTCGACATGGCCGGAACCACCGTTGCCGATGAACACGAAGTGGAAGCTTGCTTTGCGGAGGCTGCCGCCCAAACCGGCCTCACTGTGTCAGCAGAGCGTATTTTAGCCATGCAGGGAATGTCGAAACGAACGGTGTTCGATATTTTGTGGCGCGACCAACTCGCGCATCCCACCGCTGACACCACCCGCTACGTAGAAAAGTCGTATCAGCGGTTCACCGAAATGTTGGAAGAACATTACCGCACCCAGCCCGTAAACCCCACTGAAGGGTGCCTGGAAGCATTCGCGTTTTTGCATGAACAAGGCATTCCCATTGCCCTCACCACGGGCTTCTACCGCAAAGTCACCGACATTATTCTGGGTCGTTTAGGATGGCTGGAAGGCCTGAACGAGCAGTACCTCGGCACTCCCGAAACAACGATTCAGGCCAGCATTGCCAGCGATGAAGTGGAAGAGGGGAGGCCACAACCATTTATGATTCAAGAAGTTATGCGTAGATTGGGCGTGACTGATCTCAGAGCGGTGGTCAACATTGGCGATACGCCCGTTGATTTGCAGTCGGCGCGGGCGGCTGGTGTGGGCCACAATCTCGGCCTCACCAACGGCACCCATTCCCGCGCTCAACTCACCCCGCACCCGCACCATCAACTCCTGAATTCACTGCTGGAATTGCCGGAATATATTCGTTCTGTTTAATGACTAATTTCGACCTAATCATTGTTGGCGCGGGCGCACTCGGCACGTTCCATGCCTACCATGCCGCCAAACGGGGACAGCGGGTGCTGTTGCTCGAAAAAGATAACCGGCCCGTGGGATCCACCGTCCGCAATTTTGGACAGGTAGTGCCGTCGGGTTTGTCGGGCCGGTGGTTCGATTATGGCCGCCGGAGCTTGGAAATTTACCGCGAAATTCAGGCCCAAACCGATATCACGGTTCGGCAAAACGGCTCCATTTATATTGCTTCCAATGAGGCCGAACTGAACCTCGCCAATGAGCTGTTCGACCGCCGACTGAAAGAGGGCTACCCCTGCGAACTGCTGTTCCCGACGCAGATCATGTCGCGCTATCCCGCCCTCAACCCCGACTACGTTATGGGGGGCGTCTATTTTCCCGATGAAATCAGCGTGGAACCGGATCGGATGATATACCGGGTCATTGACTTCATTGTCGAGAAATATGGGGTTACCTATCGGCCAAATTCAGCCGTAATTAACTGCCAATCGGCAATGGGCCGGGCCGCCGTGACGCTGGCGGGTGATGATTATTATGAAGCCGAACGGGTTCTGATTTGTAGCGGCTATGAGTTTCGGCTGCTTTATCCGGATATTTTTGCCAACAGTGGCTTGATTGTGAGCAAGTTGCAGATGATGCAAACAGTACCCATGCCCAAAGTCAAGCTGCGCGGCAACATCCTGACCGGCCTGACCATCCGACGCTACGAAGCCTTCACGGAATGCCCATCCTACGCGAACTTGACAACCGCGACGGCGGCCCGGCCCGACCACCTCGCCGAACTGAAAAAATGGGGGATTCACATCCTCTTCAAACAAGCCACCGACGGGTCATTTATCATCGGCGACTCCCACGAATATGCCCCCGCTAACCGCATTGACGACCTCGGTTTTGATACCAACGATGCCATCAATGCGCTGATTATAAAGGAGGCAAAGCGGATCGTTACGTTTCCTGTCGGGAAAATTGCCCGAACTTGGGCAGGGTTCTACGCCCAAAGCCCCGATGATATTTTTAAGTATGACGTGGACGATCACATCCAGATCATCACCGGCATTGGCGGCAAGGGCATGACCTCCGCAGCGGGATACGCAGAAGTAGGTAGTGGTTTTTAGTATATTTGTGAAGAATTGACAGGGAATTATAGGCTACCCAGTGTTACGGCTGGCTTATAAATGGGATTTGGCCTTTGAGAAAACGTACACATTTTATCCTTGCTATTTTTGCCCTTGTCTACCAACACGCTTTTTCCCAATCATTTGGCGGGCAGCGGGCCTTTCCGTTTTTGAGTCTCCCGACTCATGCGCGGGTAGCGGCTTTGGGTGGTCAAGTGGCCTCGTCAACCCGGCCCGATGGTGTTTATTTTCAGAACAACCCCGCCCTCGCCGACTCGCTGCCCGGCAATCAGTTGTCGCTTAGTTTTATGCCTTATCTGGCGGCTGCCAAATACTACACCATTCAATACGGCTTGCCCATAAAGAGTAAAAATGGGCCGGGCGGGCGTTCCCGTTGGGCAGCGGGTTTGCAATACCTCAGCTACGGCCAATTTGACCTTACCGACCCGCAGGGCAACACCCTCGGCACGTTCACTGCCAACGATTATGCCCTCAGCCTAACCCACGCCCGCACCGAAGGCAACTTCTCGCTCGGTGCCACCGTGAAAGCCGTTGGCTCGGCCATTGAAACCTACTCCGCGTTTGGCCTCATGGCCGATTTTGGGGCTGTTTGGCGGCATCCCGAACACGAGTTGAGTGTTGGTTTGGTGGCTAAAAACGCAGGGGTTCTGCTCCGTAACTTCGGCCCCGCCGATGCCGACTTGCCATTCGATTTGCAGGCGGGTGTTACCTTCAAGCCCCGCTACGCCCCCGTGCGCCTGACCCTGACCGGATACCAACTTCACCGCTTCGATATTGTCTATAACGACCCGGCTCTCAACGTGTCCTACGACCTGAACGGTAACCCCATCCCCCGGCAACTAGGCATTGCCAACCGGCTGGCCCACCACCTGATTGTGGGAGCCGAGTTCCTGTTTAGCCGTAATGTAAACGTGATGGTGGCCTACAACCACCGCCAACGGCAGGAGGGCAAACTGTTGAGTGGGGCGGGTTTGGCGGGGCTATCATTTGGCGCATCGGTGCAGGCGCGGGCGTTCCAGCTTACCTACGCCCGCTTCGTGTATGCGCCCACATCCGGGGGCAGCAGCCAACTCTCATTGCGGATGAATCTGGCGCGTTTGTTGTGAAATACTCGTTTATTTGGCACAATTTTCACGCTATTGCGTTTCTTTGAACAAGAGCCATAACAAGGCCCCACTTAACGAATGACCCCAGTCCTGAAAGACCTTACACCCCGGCAGATTGTTGCCGAGTTGGATCAATACATCATAGGCCAACACGATGCTAAACGCAACGTGGCCATTGCCCTCCGTAATCGCTGGCGCAGAATGAATGCCCCCGACGATATGCAGCGCGAGATTACGCCCAATAATATCCTGATGATTGGGGCCACGGGCGTGGGTAAAACCGAAATTGCCCGCCGGTTGGCCAAACTCGCTGACGCGCCTTTTATCAAAGTTGAGGCCTCTAAATTTACTGAAGTGGGCTACGTGGGCCGCGATGTCGAAAGTATGGTGCGTGACCTCGTGGAGCAGTCGGTGAACATGGTGAAAGCCGCCAAAAAAGAGGCCGTGAAGGTGCGGGCGCAACAAATTGTGGACGACCTGATCCTGGATATTTTGATACCCCCCGTGCGGTCAGGTGCGCCCAATGGAAAGGCGCAGCTTGGTTTTGGCGATACAGGCGACGAAAATGATGATGGTGTCCGCGATACCGATGCCGACCTGAACGAACGAACCCGCGAACGCTTCCGAGTCAAAGTGCAGTCGGGCGAAATGGATGCCCGGCAAATCGACATTGATGTGCAACAGTCGCAAATGCCCAATATTGGCGTGATGGGAGGCTCCATTGACGATTTGTCGATGATGAACATTCAGGAGATGATTGGCGGTATGATGCCCAAGCGCGGCAAAAAACGCCGGGTTACCATCGCCGAAGCCCGCAAAATTATGCTTGAAGAAGAAGCCGCCAAACTCATCGATATGGACGAGGTTAAAGAGGAAGCTATTCGGAAAGCGGAGGATACCGGCATCATTTTCATCGACGAAATCGACAAGATTGCCTCCAACCGGAGCAATGGGTCGGGGGGCGGGGCCGATGTGAGCCGCGAGGGGGTGCAGCGCGACCTGTTGCCCATTGTAGAGGGCAGCGCGGTGAACACCAAGTACGGCACCATCCACACCGACCATATTTTGTTCGTGGCAGCCGGAGCGTTCCACGTTTCGAAACCCAGCGATCTGATTCCCGAACTTCAGGGCCGTTTCCCAATCCGGGTGGAGTTGCAGAGTTTGTCAGAAGATGACTTTTACCAGATTCTGAAAGAGCCGAAAAACGCCCTTACCAAGCAATACGTGGCGATGATGGCCGCCGAAGAGGTAAGCCTGACGTTTGACGATGAGGCCCTGCGCGAGATGGCCCACATTGCGTTTCTGGTCAATTCGGAGGTTGAAAACATCGGGGCGCGACGATTGCAGACCGTTCTTAGCCACCTGCTAAACGATTTCATGTTCGACATTCCCGACGTGATCGGAGCCAACTCGCAAGTGGTAGTTACGAAGGCATTAGTGAATGAAAAACTGGATAGCCTGGTGCAAAACCGCGATTTGAGCCAATTTATTTTGTAATACCCGCCAACAACCCGCCCGCCCGGTTTACGTCGTCCCGCTTGGTTTCGGGCGAATCGAAGCGATTGAAGGGGTGGAGTTCCAGCACAAACGTCACGTCAATTTCGTCGTCAACGGGTGTGAAGAGTTTGTAGCCGATTACGCGCACGGGCATCAGTCCGTGCTTTTTTTTGTAGGCTATGAGCCATTGCCCCATTGCCGTTTCGACCTGTTCAGACGTGATGCCCTCGGCGAGTACAAAGCGAACATAGGCATGATTCCTATCAACTGTGGCGACGGACCGCAGCGTCTGCTCGGAGGGGCCGAAATGCCCTTCGCAACTCGAAAAAGTTCGGACTAAACCCGTGGCATTGAGGGCTTCGACAAGGGGGAGGATGCCGGGTTCGATGGGGGACATTGGCGTGAGGCTGTTCAATGGGCGGATCAGGGGGACTAGTTAAACCTCAAGCCCCAACTGGCGATTTTCGGTACTCCGACGGGGTCTTGCCGGTGTGTTGCTTGAAGAAAGTGGTGAAGTAGGCCGGCGAACTGAAGCCGGTGGCATCGGCAATTTCGGACATCGGGTTGGTGGTTTCCCGGAGCAGGTGTTTGGCTCGTTTCAAGCGGATTTCGGTCAGGTAATCCATTACGTTCATGTCGAGCAGGGCCTGCACTTTTCGGTATAGTTGGACGCGGGAAAGACCCATAGCGCGGCTCAGTTTCTCCACCCCAAAATCGGAGTCAGCCAGATTCTGTTCGATAAGAGCCGTTAGCTGATTCAGGAATTTTTTGTCCTGCCGGTTGCCACCCGTATCCGATTGCGACAGGAAATCCGAGGCATACCGGCGTTGCCATTTTTCGCGGTTGGCGAGCGTGGTGCGGAGGGTTTCCAGCAGGTAAGCCGTGTTGAAGGGTTTGGTCATGTAGGCATCGGCCCCTACGCGGGTACCCTCGATTCGTTGCTCTATTTGCCCTTTTGCCGTCAGTAAAATAACCGGAATGTGCGAGGTGCGCAAGTCCGATTTCACCCGCTGAGTCAGTTGCAGACCATCGAAGCCCGGCAACATAATATCGCTGATAATCAGGTCGGGAATGATTTCTAACGCCCGTTCCCAACCTTGCTCGCCAGTGGGTTCGGCTACCACATCAAACTCCCCTTGTAGGCGAGTGATCAGGAAAGCCCGCAGGTCGTCGTTGTCTTCGACCACCAGAATCGTACCCGCGTGTTTGCCGGAGAGTGCAACGGGTTCGGCCACCTCTTCGTCAATGTCGAGGATAGTTCGTTGCCGGGTTGTGGAGTCGGTTTTTTCTTCCGGTGCCAGGTGCGCATCGCCCAGCGGCAACAGAATCGTGAAGGTAGTACCCTTGCCTTGTTCAGAGGCTACGCTGATTTCGCCCTGATGCAGTTGAATAAACTCCATCGAGAGGGCCAATCCCAGCCCTTTCGACAGGTTAAACGGTTTGGTGCCGCTGTAAAATAAATCGAACGCATGAGCCTGCTCGTCGGGAGACATGCCCTCGCCATTATCTTCTACCTCAATGCATACCTGCTTGTCGAGCGTAGCCAACCGCACGTGAATCAGACCGTTTTTAGGGGTGTATTTAAAGGCATTGGACAGCAGATTAACGATCACTTTATCCAACTTTTCGGTATCGAACCAAACGGGTACGTTGGTTTTGGTGGGTAAAAACTGTAGGTCGATACGCTGCTTGTCGGCTTTTTGTCTGAAATCCTGAACAATGTCCTGAATGAAGGCGACCAGATTCTGTTCTGAGGTGTGAAGGCGTTGTTTCCCGGCATCCGTTTTGCGCAAATCCAGCATCTGATCCACCAGCCGCAACAAGCGGTACGAGTTCTTTTGCACCAGCAACAAATTGCTTCTCAGGTCGTGCGGGTTGACATTTTTTTTGCTCAACAAATCCTCGGTCGGGGTTAGAATCAGGCCCAGTGGGGTGTTGAATTCGTGAGATATGTACGAATAAAACCGCAGTTTTTCTTCGGTAGCCAACCGTGCCTGTGCGGAAACGGCCTCAATCTGATTTTTCTGGTCTATGATTTCCTCGTTCTGATGTTCGAGGGTTCGGTAGGCGGTCTGTTTCGTGTAATACAGGTATAAAGCCCATGTCCCCAGCAGCATCATGATCAACAGGCTGGCCACCGTCAGGTAAAGCGTGTCGCGCTGGGATGTATAGGTGCGCGACAGTTCGTTGATGCGCTGACTCTGTTTTTCAATGTCGGCCTGCTGAGTCAGGAGTTTATCGCTTTGGGCCTTCAGTGCGTGAATGTTCGAAGCATCGACCTGGATGGAGTTCAGAATTTGTTCGCGCTCCACGGCTTTCCCCTCCAGAATCCGGGTGGCTGTTTTAATGGCCTCTTCGCCCCCCGTCGGATACAGGAAACTCGCAGTCAACATGCCGTTCGTGATCGCCTGCATACCCGCCGAAGGACCTGGCAGCGCGTCGATTCCCACAAAATCGACCTTATTTTGTAAGCCGTTTTGCCTGAAAACCTGGTAAGCACCGAGAGCCATCACATCGTTGTGAGCGAAAATTAAATCAGCATTTTTCAGGTCATTAAAGGTTGCAGACACCACCCGGCTCACGGTATCCCGCTCCCACTGGCCGTTTATCTCCTTCACAATCTGAATGTTAGGGAATTTCTTTAGCACTTCCCGTAGCCCTCGGTCCCGTTCCTGAGCTGGCGACGAACTGGGAAGTCCCCAAAGTTCAACCACGCGCCCCCGGCCATTCAGGTGATTTCCGATAAAGGCCCCGGCCAATCGACCAATCGCCACGTTGTCGCCCCCGATATAGGCATTGTAAGATTTGGTGTCGATTTTCCGGTCGAGCAGAATAACCGGAATTCCTTTTTGAAAAACGGCCTCGATTATTTTGGTAAACGGTTCTTTCTCATTGGGCGAAATAATGAGCAAATCAATCCCCTTGTCCATCAACGACTGCACCTGGCTAATTTGTCGGGCGGTGCTGTTGCTGGCATCTTCGTAGAGGAGCGAATAGGCTGGATGAAACGCAAGTTCGCGCTTCATGTCGTTGAGCATTGCCCGTCGCCACGCATCGGCACCAGTGCATTGCGAAAACCCAATCCGGTATGTTTTGTCATGCTGTGGGGTCGGTTGACAGGCCGATAGCAGTAAACCTGCGACAAGCGACCAATAGATACTGACCGTTTTAAACATGGTTGAATACAAATCAAAACAAGGCTGAGAGGGCCAAATCGGTATTGTTCAAAGTTATGTTAGAATTAATTCAATAGCCAGCCCGACTTCTAATTTCATTGCCCTGACTTTACGCCCCTCTCTTCCTTTTTCCCTTTCTTCCCTGTATTACCTTTGCTCCCGAATCAGAACCAGTATAGCTTGACGACCGTACACCTAAATCCGCCTGTTGGCCCTGTTCGGGCCACCATTCCGTTAGCTTCTTCCAAAAGCGAAAGCAACCGCGCCCTCATTATCAATGCGCTCACCGGTTTTATAGGAGAGGTGCAGAATCTGGCTTCAGCCCGAGATACCCAAACCATGATCCGGCTGCTCAATTCCAGCGATGAGACTGCCGATGTTTTGGATGCCGGGACCACCATGCGTTTCCTGACGGCGTACTTTGCTGCCACCGGGCAACAAAAAATCCTGACCGGCACCCCCCGCATGTGCGAACGACCTATTGGTCTGCTTGTGGACGCATTACGTGCGTTGGGAGCCGATATTACTTATCTGAAAAATGACGGATACCCCCCACTCCGTATCAATAGGTTTACTCCCGCACCGGCAAACCGGACTGAGGCCGCAAAAATTACGATTCGGGGCGATGTGAGCAGCCAGTATATTTCGGCCCTGCTGATGATTGCCCCAACGCTGCCCACCGGCCTGACTATTGAACTGACGGGTGCAATTGGCTCACGGCCCTACATCGAAATGACCATTGAACAGATGCGCCATTTCGGGGCCAGCATCGAAACCGACTGGACCGCCCAAATCCTCACCGTGGCTCCTCAACCCTACACCCCAACTACATTTGCCGTGGAGTCCGATTGGTCGGGAGCAAGTTATTGGTATAGCGTGGTGGCCCTCGCCGAAGAAGGCAGTGAACTCGAATTAATAGGCCTAAAATCGCACTCATTGCAGGGCGACAGTGCCATTGCCGCCATCATGCGGTCGTTGGGTGTAGAAAGTACGTTCACGGAACGGGGGGTAATCCTGACAAAAATCCCGGCTCAATCGTCGCTTACCTGGGACTACACGGGTTGCCCCGATCTGGCCCAAACCGTGGCTGTGTGTGCCGCCATGAAAGGTATTCCGCACACGCTGACGGGTATCGAAAGCCTGAAAATAAAAGAAACTGACCGGGTCCTGGCCCTACAAACTGAACTAAAAAAAGTGGGTGCCGAGTTGGTAGAAACCGAACTCAACACCCGCTACGAAGTCCGCCCCCTTTCTCCCTTTCCTATTTCCTCCTTCCTCCCTTCCATTCACACCTACGACGATCACCGCATGGCAATGGCTTTTGCGCCAGTGGCTATGCGTCAGCCGCTTATCATTGAGGAACCGGGTGTGGTCGCCAAATCGTATCCCTCGTTTTGGGATGATTTTCGGTTAGTGGCCGGGGTGGAGTTTTAGTTGGCTGCGAGGTTCACCAGACTCCATTTGATGCCGTTCTTTTTGTTGGCATTCCGTACTTCATAAGCTACCAACAACTGATTATCGAGCACCAGCGCACTCGGGTTGATGCCGTTGGCCGAACCGTTCAGCCAGTTGATGGCTGAGGCTTTGTCGCCGTTGATGGTCCGATAAGCAATCTGAGGGCTATTTCCGTTGGTTTGATCCCACAGAAAAACGGCCTTCTGATCCTGTGTGGCCACATAGCCATTACGGGCGGTGGGGTCGTTGGCCAGCACCAGCCGTTTGCCATCCTGTGTCACAAGCCGGATTCCTTTGTCGGCCTCCGTACCCGAAAACCAGGTGATCAGATTGCTCTTGCCGTAGGTGGTCGATGCCGCTCCGCTGTGGGGGCAACCGGCAATTTTCCAATTATCCGTAAATAGGATTTGGGGTTTGGAGAATGTCAAACCGTTGTCGGTTGAGGTCATTTTGGCCATGTCGCGTACATCGTCGTTGTTGTCGCGGTAATATACCTGGAGGGCACCGTTGGCATCGACCAGCAAACTGATGTTACAACAGTCGCAAACCACTTCGTCGATAATTCGTTCGGGCTGGAACACGCCGTTTTTGGTCAACACAAGCCGCAAATTCCGCTCTTCGTGCTTCGTGCTTCCTGCCACATCTTTCAGATAAGCCACGGCCAGTTCGTCGTTGGGCAATATTACCGCATCAAAAAAGCCGCGCACACAGGATGTCGGGTCCGAATCTACGGCTTTTGGGACCGACCAGGTCATGCCCTTGTCCGTCGACGTAGAGGCCATCACCTGAACTGCCCGCTTGCCGTTTTCATCGGTGCGATTGGAGAACACAGCCACCATCGAGCCATCTTTTTTGAACATCACTTTTGGGCGCATCAACCGGCTGCCACTCACGCCCGGCCCTGCATAAACCACCTGTTTAGGCGAGAACGTTTTACCCTTGTCGGTAGACTGGGCCATGCAAAACGCCCCGTTGCCTTTCGCGTCTTTTTCGGTCCAGGTGAGCATCACGGTTCCCGTTGGGGTTTTAGCCAGCAAGGGCATAGCATAGGCCGTGGTCGTGTCGCTGCCGATGGATCCGGTTTGCGCCTGAACGTTGAGCTGTACGGTTATGGCTATCAACAAGGAAAGCCTGAGTGAATGTATTGGAGTCATATCTATTGAACAGTTAAGTCGGTAATGAGCAAATTACTCAGCCATAGTGCAAAAGTCTATACTATTTAGAATAATTACAAATAAACTGAGTGGATTTTATCAATCAATCCGAATTGATGGGTTTTAATAAACAAAATTATTGATTGTCAGTGAGTTGATAATATGGATTGAAAATTTAATCTGAGACTGGAACAGTTAGCTTAAATTAAATGTATATACATCAAATGTTATTACACGAAATATAACACACAGTTCAATGGAAACGCAACTCGCAACCAAATGGGTTATTGACCCAACACACTCAGAAGTTCAATTCAAGATAAAGCACCTGATGGTGTCCACTGTAACAGGTCTTTTCGGTCAGTTCGAGGGCGAGCTGGAAATGGCAGGGGATGATTTTGAGGATGCTCAAATTAGTTTCTCCGCCGACATTGCCAGCATCAGCACAGGCAACGAACAACGCGACGGGCACCTCAAATCCCCCGACTTTTTTGATGCGCCACAGTTTCCGAAACTCACCTTCGAGTCGACGAGCATGAAGAAAACCGGCGATGATACCTACAGCATACAAGGCAATTTGACCATGCACGGCGTAACAAAACCCGTGACGCTGAAAGCCGAATATGGTGGGCAAATGGTTGATTTTTACGGACAGACCAAGGCCGGTTTTGAAGTAACGGGTATCCTGAAGCGAAAAGAATTTGGCCTTACATGGGATGGCGTGACCGAAGCAGGTGGCGTTGTAGTGAGCGACGATGTTCGTTTAATTCTGAATATCCAGGTTACCAAGCAGGGGTAATCCAACAACACTACCAATCAAAAAGGCCGAAATTCGTCAGAATTTCGGCCTTTTTGATTACTTCACTCGTTACGTTGTTACTAATTCTTGATCGGCGAACCACCCACTTTGGCGGGGGCTGGTTTGGCTTCCTCAGCCGGTGCCGATGCCGAAGAACCCACTGGGTTTCCCTCCTTGTCGAGTTCAACCACTTCGTAGCCTAAACGCTCCAGGCCCGGCTTGATCAATTGCTTGTTACCCACCACCGCAATAACCATCTTATTCACCGGCAATTGCTTTTTGGCTACGGCATCAATATCGGCTTTCGTAATGTTTTTCAGGATATTAGCCTGTTGCTCCACGAAATCTTTTGGCAGGTTATACTCGATGATTCGGGCCAGGAAAAACGCCTTTTGCAGCGAGGTTTCATAGCGCAATGCATCGCTTTGCCCCAGCGAACTTTTCACGAAATCAAGCTCTGGCTGGGTAATTCCCGTTTTGCCGTAGTTGGTGATTTCCTTGATAAATTCTACAATTGAACTATCCGTAGCGGCTGCTTTCACACCGGCCTGTGCCGTGAACGGTCCCGGTGTGCGGGTGCTTGCGAAACCCGACCGCGCTCCGTAGGTATAACCTTTGTCTTCGCGCAGATTCATGTTGATACGGCTGCTGAAAGCCCCACCCAGCATGTAGTTTGCCAGGGTTGCTTTGTAGTAATCACCTGTTGCATCGTAGGGCAAATCAGTCAGGTAGCCAATGCGGATCTCCGATTGGGCAGCCTGCTCTTTATCAACCAGATAAATCCGGGTTTTGTCGATTTTTTTGGTTGGCGATGCCGTTGGAACCTGAACAGGTTTGGCGGCCCAGTTTTTCAAAAACGCCAGTTTGGGCATCACCGCTTTCTGCTCCACATCGCCCACAATAACCACGTTGGTGACCGATGGCGACAGGTTTTTGGCGTAAAACGCTTTCACATCATCAAGTGTAATGCTCTCCACTGTTTTGGCGGTGCCACTCACCGGCACTGCCCGAATGTTGTCAGTTCCATAAATGAGTTTGTTGTAGGCTTTATTGGCAATCACCACTGGCTGAGTACTTTGATTACCAATGAGTTCGAGTTGTTGCTTCTTGAGCCGGTTGAAATCTTCCTGGGCAAACTTGGGCCGGAACAGTTTTTCCTCCACCAATGCCAGCGTCGAATCCAGGTTCTTTACCAACGACTCCACCGAAACGGTGATGTTTTCGGTGGTTGCCTGCACGTTGATGCTGCTGCCCAATTTCTCTAGCTTCGTATTTAGCTCCTCATTCGTGTACCGCTGTGTGGCCTCGTTCATCAGGTTGGCAGTCAGTTGGGCAATGCCTGCCTTTGCCGGTTCATTAGCCGACAATAAATGCCCACCCCGGATGGTGAAGAGCATTGTCACGGTTGGAATTTCGTCGTTACGGGTGCCAATCACGTTCAGGCCGTTTGCCATTTTATCGGTCCAGAAGGGCGGTACTTTCAGGGCGGGGTTTGCTCCGGGGCCTGGCTTTTTGGCCCGGTCGAATGAGTCGGTTGGCTTTTTATACGTAAGCCCGGCATACCCATAGTCCGGAGCTTTATAACCGCCTGTTGCCACCGTATAATTATCTGGTTTGGCTACTAAATCAGCCTTCCCTTTTGGATAAACCGTCAATACCACGGCGTTTTTACCCTTGATATACTGGTTATACACCCGCATCACATCGGTTTTCGTTACGCTTTTATACCGTTTTACCTCCTGCGGCAAGTAGTTTGGGTCACCCAAAAGCGTCTGAAATTGAGCTAGTTGCGATACTTTTCCGGCCACGCTCGCTAATCCGCTGATGAGTTGAGTCTCGCGGGTAGCGGTGAACTGGGCAATATCGTCGTCGGTTACGCCCCGACTTTCAAACTCAGCCAATGTACGGCGAATGATTGCTTCGGTACTGTCGACGCGCTTGCCCGGATAGGGGAGGGCAATGAGTGCAAATTGGCCCGCCAACTCCGACGAGGGATGCTGGGCACCCGCCTGAACGGCTAACTGGTTTTTGACTAAATTTTTGTACAGCAGTGAATTCTTACCTCCACCCAGAATTTCAGCCAATGCATCAAGCGGAGCCTCGTCGGGGTGATAATTGGGTACGGTCGGGAAAACCATCTGGAGCATCGGAATCCGTACATTATCCTCATAAGAAACATACCGATCTTTGGTGAGCACGGGGGCCGGCACCTGCGTTTTGGTCACTTCGGGGCCGCGTGGAATAGAGCCAAAATATTGTTCGGCCAGAGCAACAACCTGTTTTGCGGTTACGTCGCCACCAACGGTCAATACAGCATTGTTAGGACCATACCAGCGCAGGAAAAAGTTTTTCAGGTCGCTCACGTTCACTCGGTTCAAGTCTTCCACATACCCAATCGTGAGCCACGAATAGGGATGGCCGTAGGCAAAAAGGTTTTTCGAGATAACCTCGCCTGCCAAACCATACGGACGGTTATCGTAGTTTTGGCCACGCTCGTTTTTAACGGTGGCCCGCTGAATCTCGAATTTTTTCTGCGTAACCGCATCCAGCAAAAAGCCCATCCGGTCGGCTTCGAGCCACATGGCGCGCTCAAGCTGATTGCTTGGCAGGGTTTCGTAATAGTTGGTTCTGTCGCGGTTGGTGGAACCATTGAGGGTTCCGCCTGATTCGGTCACGATCTTGAAATGCTCATCGTCGGCCACGTGATCGGACCCCTGGAACATCATGTGCTCAAAAAAGTGGGCAAACCCCGATTTGCCAATTTCCTCGCGGGCCGAGCCAACGTGGTACGTCACATCCACGTGAACAACCGGGTCGGAGTGGTCTTCATGCACCACCACGGTCAGGCCATTGGGTAGCACGTACTTCTCGAAGGGAATAACTAATTCGCTTCCCGTTCGCGTTACTTTCTGCACTAATTTGGCTTGTGAATACGCCATACTGACCGACAATAAGCTCAGTACAGTGGCATAAGTGAGGGTCAAAGCAACCCTGGAATACGTTTGTCGACTCATGTAAGAAGAGATTTTAGCAGCTAAAAATACGGGATTTTTCAATGCGTAGCGAGTCTATTTCACCAGCACCCCCACCGATTGCCGTCCGCCGGGCGTTTCGAGTGTCAGGATGTAGCGGCCTGTTGATAATCCTTTGAGCGGAATCGTTAAGGTTTGCTCGCCCGCTTTCACTGGCACACTATCCAATTGAAGCGTCTCCTGACCACCTGTGCTATACATTTTTATGGCCGTAACACCTGCTTTAGGCGAGCTAAACCGAATTGTCAGGTTATCGGTTGCGGGGTTGGGAAATACGGTTAGTGTCGAATTGACTGGTTCTTCGATGGCTGTAACAACCATTGTGGTAGAGGTCACGGTCTTCAGAATCAGGTTATTAGGGTCGATCAAAACACCCGTTGGCTGTCCTTTAGCGGGAAGTGTGAACGTTTGGTCGGCCTGGTTGTTGAACACCGTCACGAGGGTGTCGCCCGCTGCCGATTGCACCCGCATCTGAACTGGCATGGTGAACGAAACCGGGTTGGTTTTGGTGGCCTGTTGCAGCCGAACCTGCACGCCCGGTTTGTTTGGGCCGGAGTTATCCTGCCAGCTTAGGGTGTAGGTGGGGAAACTCTCGCCATAGACCCACTCCTTAAAAAAGTAGTCTAGCTTCTGGCCGGAAACCTGCTCTACAATCCGTTGAAAATCTTCGGTTACTGCGGTGCCGTAGGCCACCGTTGGCGAAGCCACGTAGGCTTTGATGGCCCGAAAAAAGGTATCGTTACCCAGAACCCCCCGCAGCATATGCACCACCGTAGCCCCTTTGGAGTACGTTCGGTTACTGTTGAAAATGTTGTTCTCGTTCGAAATATCCTGCACATACAACGTTCCGCTGGCCTGCCGGGCGCGGGTCATAAACGTATTCATGCTGGTATTGTAGGCAGTTTGCCCCGCTGTTGATTCGGCATACAGAGCCTCAGCATACGATGCAAACCCTTCGTTAAGCCAGATATTTTGCCAGTCGCGGCAGGTGATTTTATCCCCAAACCATTGGTGAGCCAGTTCGTGCGCAATGATGCTCGTGTTCCAGGCCCCCATCGACGACACAGTCTGATGTTCCATGCCGCCCGGCCACCCAAATTGGGCATGGCCATACTTCTCCCGAAAAAAGGGATATGGCCCGAACAGATCGGAGAAAATACGAAGCATACCGGGAGTCAGGTCGAGGTTGGTTCGGATGGTTGGCAGGGTTTCGGGATAGATGTAATGATTGACCGGCATGGTTTGACCGCCATACGTAAACGGCGTGTCATACTGCTCATAGTTCGTCATGGCCAGCGAAATCAGGTACTGGGCAATGGGGTAGCTGTTGCGCCAGCGGTAGGTTCGGGTGCCGTCAGGGTTGTCTGTGGTGCCAACCAGTTTGCCATTGGAAACCGACACAAACTGTTTATCGGCAGTGATCGAAACAGCTGAGGAATCAGCTTTGTCGGCGGGGGTGTCTTTGCTGGGGAACCAGTCGCTGGCTCCGTAGGGTTCGCTCAGGCTCCAGATTACGGGGGCATTGGTGGGGCCGTGTGTGGCAAACGAAAACGAGCCGAATCCATTCAAACTGGCCGGATTTCCCTGGTAATAAACCGTCAAGGTGAGTGCCTGCCCGGCCGAAAGTGGCTGTGGTGGAGTGATTTGCACCCGGTTGGTTTCGCGCACAAATGTCAGCTTACGGCCTGCACTTAACACCGAATCAATGGTCAGTTTGGCCTGTGCATCCAGAAAGAAGCGATTGAGGTTAGCCGATTTTGCCTTGAGAATGATCGTTGCGGCTCCGTTTAAATAGGCGGGTGTGTGCGTTAGCCGCAGGTCAAGCCCATAATAGGTAACGTCGATAGCAGAATCGCCGGGGTAGGCCAAACCCGATTGATAGTCAGCAATGGAGGCTTGCCTGGCGAGTCCACGCCGGCCTTGTGCATCCTTGAAGAGTTTGCCGAAATACCGAACCTTGGTGGTCTGGCAGGCATCGGTTCCTTCGGTTGACTGGGCGATGGATATATGTCCCAAAAGAAGAGAGAGGAGAAGTGTAAATACGTGTTTCATGGTCTATTAACGCTAAGGACAGGAGCATTATTCAGCAATAAGTAGTGAGCCGATAAATTGTTTACTGATTGCCGTTTTTTTGTAACAAAACGGTATTATGGCATAGTTGTATGATAAGTTGCCGGAAAGCCATAAATGCACGGACGATCAAGTTCTCTCCAACACTAAAAATTTGTTGCTATGCTTTGGAAAACAGGTTTGTCCTACGCCATTCTGACGTGTAGTATTCTGGCTGCAACAATCGGGTATTTGCTCTGGTCGAGAAAACACGTTAACCGCTATACCAACCGATTGTTGGCATTCCTCCTGTTTCTTATTGCCTATATCGACTTTGTTACATCGTTGATTATCACCGGGACTATTATTGAACTGCCGCATTTTTTTCGGACAGCAGCTCCGCTCAACTATTTAATTGGACCATTGACATTCCTGTACGTTCGGGGATCACTTTTCTCAACTACCCGCTTCGATTATCGATTTGGGTGGCTGTTTATTCCGGCCCTGCTCAACTTTATCGAACTGACTCCATTCTACGCTCAGTCTGCTGCCTACAAAGTGGCGCACCTACAAGCTTTATCATCGGCCCCAAACTCGCTCGTCAACATTACGGAAGGCTTGTTGCCCCCTTCCGTTCACTTAATTGGCTATACGCTGTCCAGTTTGACGTATTCAATAATGGCAGGTTGGTTGTTATGGACATACCTCAAACATAGCAATCGGACGCATCTCAGCAATGCCACCTACGACAACTGGATTAAAACATTCGTGCTGATTCAGATAGTATCCAACGTGATTTGGGCGATTGGAATGCCTTTTTTTCGGGAAACGGCCTATGCCAATTATAGCCTTAACGTTACGTATGTTATCGCGCAACTGATTATTTGTTTTTACGTCATTCAACGGCCAACGTTGCTGTATGGGGCTTATTGGTTGGAGAAGAACCCCGTTATCCTGCCGAAAACGAACGGAATGCCCCCCGCGCCCTTGCCCAACGCGCCATTTGTGGAGGCAGAACCTACCAATTGGCCTGACCTGCAAAATACCCTTTTGGGGGCAGAGAAACCTGTTTTGGACGACGAGTCAGCTATTCAACAGAAGCTGGAACTTCTGGAGAAATACATGACCAACCAGCAACCGTACCTACAGCCCCGCCTGTCGATGGCCAACGTATCGGTAGCCACCAATATTCCGCCTTATTTGCTATCGGCTATGTTGAACCGGGTGGTTGGGCTTGATTTTCGCGACTATGTAAATGCGCATCGCGTTCGTCATCTGTGCGATTTGTTGCACAGCGATGAATATAATCACCTCACGCTGGAGGGAATCAGCGCACAGGCCGGGTTCTCATCGAAGACAACCTTTTACCGGGCTTTTCAGAAACACACTGGCCTGACTCCGGCTCAATATTCCAGCAAGAGCAGCCAGCCGGAGGGCAAATAAGGCTGTTCTGACTGCCCTTTTTGCTCCAATGAGTTCCAAAACAATAATGTGGAACGACTTCGGAACGTCAGTTCTTGTTTCACAACAGTGGGGCCGTTTGTTTTGTATCATCGATCATACGATTGGTGATTTCTATCCAAAACCAGTTTCAAAATGCTTAAAATAACCCTTTCCGGGTTGTTGCTACTTGCGCTCAATGCCTGTGGCGACCGTACTAATCGGACTCAAACAACAACGGATTCTTCCGCAACAGTTGCCCGGGCAGATACGGGTACAACAACTATTCGCTGTTTCCAGCAGATCACCGGCCGCGATTCAACAATGGTGCGGTTGGCCATCAACGGCTCCCGTGTTACCGGCGAATTAGCCGTGTTGCCATACCAAAAAGACAAAGCCCGTGGCCCCATTGCCGGTACGCTGACAGATAATCAAATCCGGGCCGACTGGCAGCGGTCGGGTGAGGGCGTTGTGCAACCCCACGAGATTATTTTTACTATGAACGGCGATTCCCTTACCTGGCGTGAAGGGGAGCGCGTCGAAAAACAGGGTAAGTGGGTATTGGCGAATCCAAACAGCGGGTTTCAGTATGTGCTGGCCAGTACAGGCTGTCAATAATAGATATTGGATAGAACCGATGACTATTCGCTCACTGACAGACCGCACAACCTACAAGCATGGTCTATTTCTGGTGGCCATATTGATGGGGCTTTGCCCGACGGAGCTATACGGGCAGATAGACCCGGTATTTTTCAGGAAACCCATTCTTCGCACCCTGTCCGACCGATGGGAACTTGACTCGGCCACTCGAAAAGGCACGTTTATAATCACGCCCTACAAGCCGCTGTATGTTACGGCCGGGCGGTGGTCGAGCAACCCCAATGAACAGCCCGTCAGTGAAAATCCGAACTATAATTACCCGTTCTATATTCCATTGGGTCGTTACGAAGCCCGGTTTCAGTTAAGCCTGAAGGTGAAAATAGTACAGGGTATTTTTGGTAAACACGGTGATTTGTGGGTTGGTTACACCCAAAAATCGCATTGGCAGATTTACAATACAACCTTCTCGCGGCCGTTCCGGGAGACTAATTACGAGCCAGAACTGATTCTCAATTTTGCCACTAATTTTTCTGTTCTCGGCCTGAAAGCCCAGATGCTGGGTATTGCTTTTAACCACCAATCTAACGGGCGGGCGTTGCCGCTTTCGCGGAGTTGGAACCGGGTTGTTCTTCACGCCGGATTTGAACGGGGCAACTTTGTAGTGTTGCTCCGACCTTGGCTCCGGCTCCCCGATGCCGACGACGAAAACCCGGCTATAACCGACCATATTGGCCGGGCCGAAGCCACGGTTATTTACCGAACCGGACGAAATCTGTTCTCCGTCGTAGGAAGCCACTCGTTGCGGGGTGGAACCAAAAACCGGGGGCAAATTATGTTCGATTGGACGTTTCCGGTAACGGGCAACCTACGCGCTGACCTCCAGATTCTGCATGGCTACGGCGAAACGCTCATTGACTACAACCACAAACAAACCACAATTGGGGTGGCCGTGTCGCTTATTGATTGGCTCTGAAAAATCAATAAGCCTATACAATCAGTTGTCCTTCTGAAAAATCTATTCACAACATGAAAAAACAATTTACCCTGCTACTGCTGTCGGCCTGTTTGTGGGCCGGGCGCACATCCGCCCAAACGAACCGGCTCAAACCGGGTTTCGAGTCTGCGGAGTATATCGAAATGCTCAAAATAACGGGGGGCTTCCTCGATTCTGTCACTATTGGCAGTCCGATACGCTGCAAAAGGGTGTACCGGTCACCGATTGTTGGTTTAGATAATGTCTGGGATCTATGGCAGCGCGACGATGGCGTGGGCATAATCAGTTTGCGGGGCACTACGCTGAACGCGGTTAGTTGGCTCGAGAATTTCTACGCGGCTATGGTGCCCGCCGTTGGACAACTGCAACTCGCTGCCAATGAGACGTTTTCGTACAAACTGGCCAAAAACCCACGGGCCGCTGTTCACGCAGGCTGGGTGATTGGAATGGCTTATTTAGCCAAAGATATTTTGCCCAAACTGGATTCGGCTACTCGGAAAGGAACGCGCGAGTTTATCATCACCGGTGACAGTCAGGGGGGCGCGTTGGCTTTTCTGATGACTTCGTATCTACACAGTCAGGTGGGCAATCGGTTGCCCGCCGATGTTCGGTTCAAGACCTACTGTATTGCGGCCCCCAAACCGGGGAATCTTTACTATGCCTATGATTATGAAGCCATGACGCAGGGCGGTTGGGGTTTCAACGTGGTGAACTCCGCCGATTGGGTGCCCGAAATTCCGTTGTCGATTCAAACCACTAGCGATTTCAACCCAATAAATCCGTTCGTTGGCATCCCGAAGGCCATTCGTAGCCAGAAGTTTTTTAACCGCATCGCCCTCAACTATGCCTTTGGCAAATTAGATAAACCGACCCGCAAAGCCCAAAAGCAGTACCAGCGGTTTCTGGGTAACTATATGGAGCGGATTGTGGGCAAAAACCTGCCCAACTACAAAGCCCCGGCCTATTACGAGAGCAATCATTACGTTCGCACCGGCCAAACCATTGTGTTGCTGGCCGACGAGACGTATTACCAGAAATACCCCGACGACCCCACCAAATTATTTCGGCACCACCTGCTTCAACCGTATCTGTACCTCGGCGAAAAACAGGCCGACCAAACCGCATCCACGCCCGCCACAACCGTGCCTCAACCTCTGGCAGGAGCCTGGGAGTTAAATTACCTATCGGGTGGGCAAGGTTCGTTCGGTGAGTTATTCCCCGATAAAAAACCCATGCTCACCTTCGATGCGGCTACCGGACGCTTCTCCGGCTCAACGGGTTGCAACCGGATTAACGGCCCCCTAACGGTTGACGGGTCGGGTATTCAGTTTCCGCAAGCGATGGCTATGACCCGGATGGCCTGTCCGGGCAACGGCGAGCCGGCGTTTCTGGAGGTTCTCAAAAAGGTGAACCGATACGCTGTTACCGACAATACGCTCGCCCTCATCGTCGGCGATATTGCCGTGATGCGGTTTACCCGGCAATAAGCAACCCTCGCTATTATGAACGTAAAACATACTGTTGGGTTGAGCCTCTTGCTGCTCCCCTTCCTGACCAATGGCCAATCGAGTGCGGACAATGCACCGCAAAAAAGGGTTTATCTGAACAGTGTTCTGGGTGTGGCAGCCCCCGGCTTTGGCCCGTTGAATACCGAGTTGAAACAGGCTGGGTTTCTGCCGCTGTCGGGTGTTTATTTTGCGCGGGGAGCGGGTTTTTACACCATCTTTCCGAAGGTGCGGCTGGCCTCCATTTTCAACTTCTCGTCATACAGCGGCACCAACACCGAGCAAAACCGAAGCAGTTGGGTACGGGGCAGCACGGCGGGTACAGCCCTGGGGTTGGTGGTGCGCAATAACGACCGGGTTCAATTCATTCCCTACGCGGGTGTGGTTTACTCCTGGTTTGGGGCGCGGGTGTCGAAACTGGCACCGGGTAGCAGCACGTTTACTGGGTATTTGGCAGGGCCAGCCAACCAGCAACACCTCGGCATAGAACAATTTCTGGCCAATTTTGGTCTGCATCTCTCTAAACCGAGTTTGGGGAAGGGGTCGTTGACGCAAAAACTGCTAATTGGCATTCGGGCGGGCTACCTCACTCCACTTGGTAAACCGTCATGGAAAACCAACGACATGCCCATTAGCGGTGGCCCCAGCGTGAACCCCGGCGGGTTGTACGCTCACCTGATTATTGGCAGCTCTATTTGATCTCTGGCATTATTTTGCAAAAACCACACTCCTGTAAATTTCTGCAAGGGGTAATGCAAATTCGCCAACACGGGCTATTTCGGGTGCCTCAAAAAAATCGGTGTTCAACCACTGATTGGCTGTGGCTGTGCGGGTAAATACTGACACCCAATGGTAGTCTTGCTCAATAAGCACAATGTGTTGCAAAGCGGGGATTCGTTTGTAACACAGTAATTTATGCTGGAATTCTTCACCCCGGTTCGAGTCTGACATGACCTCCACCATTAGCCACGGGTTTAGGGTGGCCGCCATTGCTTTTTTGCGCGGATACAACTCCGTTGGCCCTTTTATAACCAGTACATCCGGTGCAAAGCCCAGATCACAATCCTTCACATAAACCGGGCGGTTGCTGCCCATCAGGCGATATTCGGATTTACTGGTTATTTGTTGATAGAGCAAGCCAATAACAGAGGCTGTAATCAGTTCATGGTTTTCGGTATTCACGTTTGGGCGGGCAATCAGATGGTGGTTATCAAATTCAAGGTAAACATCGTCGGCTTGCTGATCAAGCAACTCAAAATAATCCTCAATTGTAGCGGGAATACGCACACTGAGCTGAGTTTCTACTTGTTTCCGCAAGTTGTCAAGGGTAATGGCTGGTGCTGAAATCATGGCATTTGGAATTAATGGCTCTCAATGACAATATACTAAACATTACTCCCCCGATCCCAGCGTTTTGGGGCTGGCATCGAGGTCATCGTAGCGGTTTTTGATTTCTTCGATCTTAAATTGCTCACCGGGAGCCAGTTGTAAGTCCCAACCCATTGCCCCCGCCAACTGATACATCATATACTGAATCTGGTTGTTGGCAATGCGGGGCAAATCGCTCTGCATGGCGCGGGTTTGCATAGCCTGTTTGGCATCGTCCAGAATCTTGGTGTAATCCTCGCTGTTGAACTGATTCAGAAAACCCGACTGAATATCGTAGAACTTATAATCGGTATCAATTGATAGCACTTCAGGCTCCGGGAATGACTCGATCACGAGCGTTTTCTGGTCGGGGTCGGGTTGGCGGAACCGTACTTTTCCAAAATCGAACCCCACCAGCACTTTCGATTTGGCGATGATCATGGCTTTTTTAGGGTCGGGCAGAACGTATAGGTACGTTTTCTGATCCTGGTAGTTATAGATCTCTGAGAAATACCCTTCGGCCATGACCACTTTAAATACCTTCTCAATTTTTTCGAGCAGCACGATCGACTCGCGCCGGGGATCAGTCGATTCGTTTTTGGCCCGCATCGAGTTGGCAATGGCGTACCCGGCACCACTGCCGACCAAAAGGAGTAATAATGTATTGAGGAAATCCATGTTGTTACGTAACCAGTTTATAGCGCAAGTTAGCCTGAAAAATCAGGCAGCCCACTCATCTAACTTTTTCTTGCATAACGTTGATGAATGGGTTGACGTAATGGATGATGAATGAATTAAAGAGGCTGACATTCAGATTGAGTAGGGTGAATTAATAAAAAATGGATAATACCAGACCAACCAGCCAGCATTATCCATTTTTTATTACCTATTAAAACTTACTTCGCGTAGGCTACTGCCCGCATTTCGCGGATCACTGTTACCTTGATTTGGCCGGGATACTGCATCTCTTTCTCGATTTTCTGCGAGATGTCGAACGATAAAGAACTTGCCTTTTCATCGCTGATGCGGTCGGCATCCACCATTACGCGCAACTCGCGGCCCGCCTGAATCGCGTAGCATTTCTGCACACCGGGGAAGTTCGTAGCTAATTCTTCGAGTTCTTTCAACCGTTTGATATACGACTCCATCATCTCGCGTCGGGCACCAGGCCGTGATCCCGAAATGGCATCACACACCTGGATAATCGGCGATAACATGCTCGTCATCTCAATCTCGTCGTGGTGAGCACCAATGGCGTTACAGATTTCTGCGTTCTCTTTGTATTTTTTGGCCAACTCCATGCCGAGGATGGCGTGGGGTAGTTCGGCTTCTTCGGGCCACACCTTGCCAATGTCGTGGAGCAAACCGGCCCGCTTGGCCAACTTGGCGTTCAAGCCCAGTTCGGCGGCCATTGTGGCGCACAACTTGGCTACCTCGCGGGAGTGTTGCAGCAAATTCTGACCATACGATGACCGGAAACGCATCCGGCCCACCATCTTGATCAGTTCGGGGTGCAGGCCGTGAATGCCGAGGTCGATCACCGTGCGCTCGCCAATTTCAATGATTTCGTCTTCAATGTTTTTGCGGGTTTTGGCCACAATCTCCTCAATCCGGGCCGGGTGAATGCGCCCATCCTGCACCAGCCGGTGCAACGACAAACGGGCAATTTCGCGCCGAACGGGATCAAATCCCGAAATAATGATGGCTTCCGGCGTATCGTCCACAATGATTTCAACGCCGGTTGCGGCTTCCAGCGCGCGGATGTTGCGGCCCTCGCGGCCAATCACTTTACCCTTGATGTCGTCGGATTCGATGTTGAAAATTGACACACAATTTTCAATCGCGTGCTCGGTGGCAGTGCGTTGAATGGTGTCGATCACCACCTTTTTGGCTTCTTTGGTGGCGGTCAGTTTAGCTTCTTCAACAATGTTTTTTACGTAGCTCGATGCGCGTGATTCAGCTTCGGCCTTGATGGTGTTGATGAGTTGCTCGCGGGCCTGATCGGCGGTGAGGTTGGCAATTTTTTCTAGTTGCTCCACCTGCTCACTGAGCATAATTTCGGCTTCTTCCTGCTTCTTTTTGGCAATTTCGAGTTGCTGATTCAGGTTATTGCGTTGCTGATCAATGCTGCTTTTTTGTCCGTCGAGGGTACTTTTGAGTTGATTTAGCTCATCTTCACGGCGTTTGGCCGTTTGCTGCATCTGGTTGATTTCGCCCTCGCGCTGCCGGATTTTCGATTCGTTCTGACTCAGAATTTGCCGCTTTTTGTTTGCATCGTCTTCAAACTCTGCTTTCAGCTTCAGAAACTTTTCTTTCGCTTCGAGCATTCGATCTTTTTTGATCGACTCAGCCTGTAGTTCGGCTGTTTTCAGAATCTCTTCGGCCCTTGTCTGGGCTTCTCCTGCTTTCTTGTTGTTGTCGCGGCTCAATAATTTACGGCCCACAAAAATGCCAATGCCCACCGCAATAATGTCGGTCAGTAGCATTAGCCAAAATGAATTATCCATACGATCTATATCGTTAAGGTTGAAAATAAACCATCAACCGGGCGATACAGCCAAACCGAAACTAATGAATAATGGAAAATGGATAGTGGAAAATGAAAAACGGGAGAATTAGCTATGTCTCAATGCTATTATTCATTATACACTATTCATTGTTCATTACACATTATGCATTACTCATTTCATTCAGGGTGTCAGATTCAGTGAAATAGACTGATCCAACTGAGTAATCTTGTCAAATACCATGCGTTGCATTCGCTGCACCTGGTCATCGCCCTTCAATCGGGCTACAATGCTGTCGAGCGCAATCATGCTCAGAATTTCCTGGGTGTCATATACCCCCAATGCCCGGTAGTGATCAATACGCTCCGAGATAATGGCGGCTGCCTGACGAACGAAATACTCCTCTTCAGGTTGCGATTTCAACCTAAGTTCTCTGTCGGCAACTTTGATGCGGATAGATAAGGGGTCTTCCATCGCTTCGAGGGGCACCCATCGGAGAAACCCACCTGGTAATGTGGGCAACAAGTCGATGGGTTGGGCCTTTTCTGGTTTAAGACAAAGTACTCAAGTGAGCAATTAGCTGCTCAATTTCCCGTATGTACTCGTCGAGTTTTTGCTTTAATTCGGTATTATCGGCTGCATCAGCCTGATTATCCTTCACAACGTTACCATTTTTTGTCGGTAAAGTAAAGGAATTGCCTTTACTAAGTGATTTTTTGGGTAACTCTCTTAGTTTTTTGCGTAAATCTTTATTGCTTTCCAGCAACGCGACTTTTTCTCGTTCGAGTCGCTGAACCGCCCCACCAAGCTCAACCGAATGCTCCTGCAACTGAACGATTTTGTTTTCCAGTTGGGTCAGCATTGCTTTCAGTTGCGTCTCAGTGATAACCATTTACTTTCTGATTACCGCCCCTAGATCCCGTTCAAATGTGCCCATCAGCCGTTGCATAGTTTTGTCGATCACTGCGTCGTTGAGCGTTTGGGTGGTGTCTTGCAACGTGAAACTGACCGAATACGATTTTTTGTCCGTACCCAGATTCTCGCCCTCATATACATCGAACACCTGCACGTTCCGAAGCAGTTTACGCTCGGTTTGGTGCGCCAATTTGCTTATCTGGTCAAACGAAATGGCTTTGTCGAGCACCAGCGAAAGGTCGCGCCGAACGTCGGGGAAGCGGGGAACTTCTTCGTATTTGGCTTTGCCGCTGTATTGTTTCATCAACGCCTGCCAGTCGAAATCAGCGTAGAAAACCGGCTGTTTCATATCGGCCAATTTTGTCAGTTTTGGGTTCACCAGCCCTAAACTCACTATCGGCTTTTTGTTGACCACATACGTCAGCCCATACTGAAACAGGGGCGAATCGGTGGGCTGAGTATCGAACGAGCGCACCCGTAGATTACTCAACACGCGCTGCACAGCCATTGCCAAGTCGTGAAAAGCCACGGGTTGGGCTTTTTGCTGCCAAGTTTCGGCCTGTTGGTTGCCCACCATTGCCAGGCTCATGCGCATCGTTTCCACGTATTTACGACCCATCGGGGTAGTCCGATCTGCCGTTTCTTTCTGGTGATACACCTTGCCGAACTCGAAAAACTTGAGGTCTTTTTGCCGCCGGTTCAGGTTATAAACCATCGCTTCGAGGGTCGAAAACAACAATGTTTGCCGCATCACCGAGAGTTCGTCACTCAGGGGGTTCAGCAGCGTTACGTCGGCACCGGGCAACACCGACCGGATGGCTTCGTGGTATGCCGGGCGGGTAAGCGAGAGCGACATGATCTCGAAAAAACCGTTGCCCGCCAGCATTTCGCCAATGCGACCCTGCAACTGATTAACATCCACCGTGGGGAACTCCGACAGCGAATCGGCCCGGAGCGTGGGTGAGAGCGGCACGTTGTCAACGCCGTAAATCCGCAAAATTTCTTCAATAATGTCCACTTCGCGGGTCACATCGACCCGGAACGGCGGCACCACGGCCACAAACCCGGCATCATTACCCGCTTCCGATGGGTCGGTGATGTTTTCCAGTCCAATATCCAATGCGTTCAGAATTCGGGCGATCTCATCGCGCCCGATTTTGATCCCAATCAGACGGTCGATGTTTCGATACCGGACCGGCACCCGAAAATCGGCAACGGGCGTTGGGTAAATATCGACAATGTCGGAGGTGACACTTCCTCCGGCCACTTCCTGAATCAGCAAAACGGCCCGTTTGAGAGCATAGATGGGTAGATTCGGGTCGGTGCCGCGCTCAAACCGGAATGAGGCATCGGTGCGAAGTTCGTGGTGTTGCACCGTTTGCCGAACCGATGCTGCCCCAAAATGAGCCGATTCCAGAAAAATCCGCGTGGTTTGTTCGCTCACGCCCGACTTTTTGCCACCAAAAACACCGGCAATGCACATCCCCGCCGTGGCCGGGTCGTCGTTGCCGTTGCAAATCATTAGGTCAGTTGCTTTCAGCTTACGTTCCACGCCATCAAGTGTCGTAAATGGCGTTCCTTCGGGAAGCGTTTTTACAATTACTTTATTGCCTGCAATCTGATCGGCATCGAAGGCGTGGAGTGGCTGGCCGAGGTCATGCAACACAAAATTGGTCACGTCCACCACGTTATTAATGGGCGTAAGGCCAATGCTAAGGAGCCTTTTTTTCAACCAGTCGGGCGACTCCCGAACGGTCAGGCCGCTGATGGTCAGCCCTGCATAACGCGGGCAGGCTTCAGTGGCTTCCACCCGTACATCAAGCGTGAGATCCGTAGAGGCAACAGTAAAGTTATCAACGGATGCCATGCAGAGTGGCCGACCCGTGAGGGCGTGCAGGTCGCGGGCCACTCCCCAATGTGAGGCCGCGTCGATGCGGTTGGGGGTCAGGCCAATTTCGATCTGGTAATCAGGTTCGAGTTTAAAGTACTGGGCGGCCGGGGTGCCATTGGACAAGTCGGTGGTGAGCACCATAATACCCGCGTGGGAGTGACCAAGACCAATTTCGTCCTCCGCACAAATCATTCCTTCAGAAGCTGCCCCCCGAATTTTGGCTTTTTTGATGGTAAAGGATTCGGCGGGCGATCCGTCAGCAGAAGTCGGGTACAGCGTTGCGCCTACCAAAGCCACCACCACTCGTTGCCCGGCGGCCACGTTTGGGGCACCGCACACGATGTTGAGCGGCTGTTCGGCTCCCACATCAACGGTGGTCAGGTTTAGCTTATCGGCATCAGGGTGGCGTTCGCATGTCAGCACTGTGCCAAGCACAACACCGTCTAATCCACCTTTTATGGCTTCTATTTGTTCGATTCCTTCTACTTCCAGACCCGTGCTGGTGAGCATTTTGCCCACCTGTTCGGGATCTTCGGTCAGTTCGATGAACTGTTGCAACCATTTATACGAAACTGTCATAAGGCAAAGGTAAATAGAACTAGAGTTTTTCTCCTGCTTCTACGGCAATGGGCAATGTATTTTCGGCGGGCGGGAGGGGGCAGGCGTAGGTATGATTATAGACGCAATAGGGGTTGTAGGCCGTGTTGAAGTCAATTTCAACCTCATTATCGTTGAATGCGTTTTCCTTCAGGTCGATGTAACGCCCTCCGCCATACGTGGTTTTGCCGGATGTTTTATCTTTAAATAGAATAGAATAGACATCGTCATGTTTAAGGATAAGTAATCGGCATACTTCACCCTGTAATTTGAAAACTGCATGGCCATACTTTTCGTAGATTTCCTCAGATCCATCTGATAATGTAACTACCAATTTCTGGGTTTTATCGGCAAAGGGTTCAAAGCGGGCATTTATCAGGTAATCGGAAGAGGCCGGGAAATAAGATAAGCCGGTAAAAGCGGCTTTGTTTTCGATTGGAGAATCAGGACTCGTTTTAAAAAAGGTATTTTTGTTTACGCGCTGCGTGTCTATCTGTTTTGTATATAAATCAACAGACATTAGATCCCTTAAAGGTGATTTGTCACTCGTGCTAGACTTGGGAGATAATACGAAGTAAAAAATAAGTAGTAAAAAGCCTAATAGGCTAAACCAAAGCAAGTTTGTTCGCTTCATTATTGAAATTTTTGTGGTAATTTGTGATTCAAAGTTGGGGCAAATAATTGACAAAATGCCCTGAAAGTAAGTTATACCTATTCAACCCAGAGCTATGGCTAAAGTCCATCAATTGAAAACTTTCTCTTCCGAAAAGGGCAATCTGACCATTTTCGAAAATATCATTCCGGGCACCATCCAGCGGGTGTACTATATTTATGGAGCCAATGATTCGCCACGAGCTGGTCATCGGCATGTGAAAACCTGGGGAGCATTGATTTGTGTTGCCGGGAGTTGCCGCGTTTATACACATGATGGTCATGAAGAAAAAACGTATCATTTAAACACGCCCGATCAATGTTTGGTGCTGGAACCACAGGATTGGCATGTGATGGATAATTTTACAGAAGATGCAATCTTGCTGGTGGTAGCCAACGAACCATACGATCAGGCTGATTACATTTCGGAACCTTATCCAAATACCAGCTTTGCTTCGGTGATGGCATGATTCCATTCCTTGATCTAAAACGTTTAAACGACCGTTATCGCGAAACTATACTCTCTGCTACATCCCGCGTTGCTCAATCAGGCTGGTATATTCTGGGTCAGGAAGGTGCTGCGTTTGAACGGGATTTTGCTGCCTATATTGGCACCCGACACTGTGTTGGCGTTGCCAACGGACTGGAAGCCCTCACGCTGACATTGAAAGCCTGGGAGTTTCCGCCAAACAGTGAGGTTTTGGTGGGTTCTAACGCCTACATTGCCTCAGTGCTGGCGATCACACAGGCGGGCTTGACCCCCGTTCTGGTCGAACCCGATCCGGTAACCTACAATCTCGATCCGGCCCGGCTCGAAGCCGCCATCACGTCTCGGACAAAGGCCATTTTACCTGTGCATTTGTATGGACGCTGTTGTGATATGGGTCCGATAAATGCCGTAGCAGAACAGTATGGGTTGATGGTCTTGGAAGATGCCGCTCAGGCCCACGGGGCTAATTATGGCAATAAACGAGCAGGAAACTTAGGCCACGCTGCCGGATTTAGCTTTTATCCGACCAAAAATCTTGGTGCTTTGGGCGATGCCGGAGCCATTACAACCAATGACCATGAGCTGGCCGACCGGCTCCGATATTGGCGTAACTATGGTTCCGGGAAAAAATATGTGAACGAATTACCCGGTCATAACAGCCGTTTAGACGAAATGCAGGCGGCTATTCTGTCGGCCAAACTCAGCCATTTAGAAACCGACAATGGCCGCCGACGTGCCATAGCCCGGCGTTACCTCAACGAGATTCGCCATCCCGACCTGACACTCCCTCCCGCTAACCAAATCGACGCGGATTGCTGGCACTTGTTTGTGGTGAGGCACCCCCGGCGCGACGAGTTCAGAGCCAATCTGCTCGAAAAGGGAATTCAGACAGACGTACATTACCCGATTCCACCCCATCAGCAAAACGCCTATAGTCAGTTTGCACACCTCTCTTTGCCTATTGCCGAACAACTGCACCGCGAGGTCGTCAGCCTGCCCCTCAACCCGGTGCTGACCGACGAGGAAGTGACGCATATTATTCGCTCTCTCTCATGACCTTATCCGTAGTCATACCCGTTTACAACAGTCAGGAAACACTGGAACCACTGGTGGTGCAATTGCAGGCCTGTTTGCAAACGATTGATTTTGAGGTTGTTTTGGTAAATGATGGTAGTCGCGACAAGTCTGAGGAAGTGGTGTATGCACTGGCCGACCGGTTTTCCAACGTGCAGGGCTTATCGCTCCGGCGGAATTTTGGTGAGTTTAATGCGGTGCTTTGTGGGCTTACCCATGCCACGGGGGAGTACGTCGCTATTATCGACGACGATTTTCAGAACCCACCCGAGGCCATTCTGACCTTGCTCGAAACGGCGCAATCGGGCGATTACGATGTGGTCTATAGCCGATACGCCGAAAAGAAGCACGCCTGGTTTCGGAATGTGGGTAGTCAACTTCTTAATTACCTGACAACGTATTTGTTGAATAAGCCAAAATCGCTTTATCTCTCCAGTTTTAAACTCATAAACCGGCCCGTGGTGAACGAAATTGCAGCCTATACCGGGCCGTTTCCATACATCGACGCGCTCATTTTTCGGGTCACGCGCCATGTGACAAGCGTGGAAGTGCCGCACCATTCCCGGCAGTCGGGCCGGTCGAATTACACGGCGGGCAAACTTGTTTCCCTCTTTCTGAACGTGTTGTTTGGCTACTCGACGTTGCCGCTTCGCTTGTTTGCCGGATTGGGTCTGGGGCTGTTTGGATTGAGTCTGCTGTTGGGTCTTTTGTTGTTGATTGGCTGGTTATTGGATTGGTTTGCTGTGCCGGGCTGGGCTGTTGTGGTATGGGTTGTGTTGCTGCTGTCGGGCTTGCAAATGCTTTTTCTGGCCGTGCTGAGTGAATATATTGGCAAGCTATTCCTGGCTCAAAGCGGGCAGAAGGCGTATGTTTTAAAAGAGAATGTTCGACAAAAAAACTGAGTACGAAAAAATGTTCCGGGTGGAACAGCAACTGTGGTGGTATCGAATTCTGCATGGGCGGGTGTTGGCGGCTATTCAGAAGCAGTTTGGCTCCCGAACCGACATTCGGTTGCTCGATGCGGGGTGCGGAACGGGTGGACTGTTGAGCTACCTCCGCGAACGCGGCTATACCAACACCGAAGGACTCGATGGCTCGGCTGATGCAGTGGACTTTTGCCACGAACGCGGTTTGAACGTTTCGCAGCTTAACCTCCTGAACCTGAACAGCTGGCAACTAAATGCCACCACTGCAGCGTTCGACGTGGTGGTGTGCGACGATGTGTTTTGCTATTTTAATGATGCACAATTGAATGGCGTAATTCAGGAGTTGGCACGGCGGGTGAAACCGGGTGGCCTGCTCATTACCAATAACAATGCCTTTGCCGTTTTTCGGGGATCGCACGATTTAGCCGTGGGTAGCACCCGCCGGTTTGTGCGGGCCGATTTAGAGCGATTTTTTCCTGGAACGGGCTTGCAAATCCAGCAGTCCACCTATTGGAGCCTGTTGTTGTCGCCCCTGATTCTGGCTGTTCGGCAGTGGCAAAATCTGCAACTCCGGCTGGGCTGGCAAGCTGCCGACCAACCTCATTCCGATGTTTATTTGCCCCCAAACTGGCTGAATAACCTGTTCTACGGACTCGTAAAGGCCGAGGGAACCCTCTTGCCCCGAACCCCTTTCGGGAGTTCGCTGTTTGTGGTTATGTGTCGCTCGTAGAGACGCAAAATTTTGCGTCTCTACCAAAATAACACCAAATCAATGTTTACCGGAATCGTTGAAAGCACCGGGCGGGTTGCCGCCATTCAGGCAGAGGGAACTAACCTGACATTCACCATTGAGTCGTCGATGGCGACGGAATTAAAAGTTGATCAGAGTGTAAGCCACAACGGAGTTTGCCTGACTGTGACAAGCGTTTCGGGCGATGCCTATACCGTGACCGCCGTTGATGAAACACTGAAAAAAACCAATCTGGGTCAGGTTCAGGTGGGTCACCGGGTCAATCTGGAGCGATGTATGCCCGCAACAGGTCGCTTCGACGGGCATATTGTGCAGGGTCATGTGGATCAGACGGGCCGCTGTACGAACGTGCAGGACTTGGACGGAAGCTGGTTGTATGACTTTGAATATGAAGCTGCCGAACACGGAAACGTGACGGTCGAAAAAGGGTCGATTTGCCTAAACGGCGTGAGCCTGACGGTCTTTAACTCAACCGACAACACATTTCGCGTCACGATCATCCCGTATACTTACGAACACACCACGTTCCGCGACCTGCGGGCGGGCGACATCGTGAACCTGGAGTTTGACATTGTGGGGAAGTATATCAAAAAAATGCTGGCAGGCTACCGTTGACCAGCCACATTACACTAATTTTGTGGGACAAGGCGTTATCCCCAAGTCCTTACCCCAAGCTCTTTACCCTGAATGGCTAAAATCAGCACCCGAAGCAAAACTGACCTGCTGATTCATATTGGCATTATCATTGCCCTCGCAATCACCCTGTTTCTGGGTTTCTTTTTTTTGTGGTTGCCCTATTCCACCAATCATGGGCAGGCCATCACTGTTCCCGATTTGTCGCGGATGAGTTTGGACGAACTCGAATCGTATCTTGATGACCGTAACCTCCGCTACGAAGTGAGCGATTGCACGTTTGTGGCTGGTGCCGAACCGCTTACGGTGCAGGGTCAATACCCCCGGTCGGGTGCGAAAGTGAAAGAAGGTCGCAAAATTTATATCACGCTCACCAAACGAACAGCCCCGTCGATTCCGATGCCGAAGCTGACGGACCTGACGTTTCGGAGTGCCGAATTGTCGCTTCGTTCGATGGGTCTGGAAGTGGGACAGAAGACCTACGTACCGGATATTGCCAAAAATTCGGTGTTGAAACAGTTTGTGAACGGGCGCGAAATTGCCCCCGGCACCCCCGTTGCCAAAGGCTCCAAAATTGACCTGCACATTGGCGACGGATTGGGCAATACGATATTTACCCTCCCCGACGTTGTTGGTATGCCCCTTGATGAAGCCAAGACGCTTATTCGTGGTTCTGACCTGCAAATTGGCACGATTATTTCCGTCGATGATCCCGAAAAAGAGGTCGGCACTGTGGTGCGGCAACGGCCCGAAGCCAACCGGGGCGAGCGAATTCGGGTGGGTGAAACCGTTGATCTGTGGGTGGTTGGGCCCGTTGAACAGGATGATAATCTTTAAGTGGATTGACTCTCGAAACCGCTAATGAACGCGGTTCAGTATATGACAAAAACGATTACAGGTTTTTTGGGAGGCCTTTTGGTGCTGCTATCCAGCTTAGGGGCTTTTGCCCAAACAGGCACGGGCAGTTCGCTGGCGTTGCCCTATTTCGATGATTTCTCAACCGCCATCAACGGGCGGCCCGACAGCCGCTTGTGGGTGCCGGGCAGTGGGGTGTATGTCAACAATACGATGCCCATTAATCACCCCTCGGTGAACGTAGCCACGTTTGATGGGTTGCGGGCCAATGGGCAACCCTACGAACTCAACAATGTGATGACACAGGGCTTCACCGATACCCTGACTTCGCAACCAATCAACCTTGGCACGTTGGCTCCGCGTGATTCGGTTTATCTTAGTTTCTACTGGCAAATTCAGGGCCTGGGTGAGCTGCCGGAGTCGGGAGTCAGTGCGCAAATCCCCGCCGATTCGCTCAAATTAGAGTTTTTGACCAGCACCGGCCTTTGGGAAATGGTCTGGTTTCAGGTTGGCGGAAGACCAAACCTCAACTTCCCACAGGCGTTTGTGGCCGTGCGCGATGCCCGCTTTTTGCACCCGGCGTTTCAGTTTCGGTTCCGAACATTTGGGCGGCAGTCCGGCCCCTACGACAACTGGAATATCGACTACCTGTTTCTGAATAAAGGCCGCTCCAACACCGACCGATACATCAAGGACATTACCACCCGGCAAGCCATTGGCCCGTCGTATTTGAGACGATACACGGCCATGCCCCTCGCGCAATACCTCGTGAACCCGGCAGCAGAAACGGCTGATTCGCTCAGCACCGACATTACCAATCAGTTCAACAACTTCAACTTTACGTCGTATAAATTCACGAATACCGATCTGGTAACGGGGCGGGTTATTCAGACTTTTCAGCAGGCGAGTCCCGATTTGGTGCCATCGCTGGCTTCGCAACGGAAAAGTGTCCGGCTGACACCCGTGACGGGGGCAGCCGATGCTAAACGGGTGGTGTTGAAACACACCTTTGATTTTCTGACCACCGACGATCAAAATCCGTCGATTCCAACCGTGAACCTCCGCCGAAACGATACCATTTCGACCACCACCGTGCTGGATAACTACTATGCCTACGATGATGGCACGGCAGAATATGCGATTCAGATTGGTCGCTTAGAGCGCGTGGCCGTGCGGTTTGTACTGAATAAAGAAGATGTGATGACGGGCGTGATGGCTTCGTTGGTGCCATTTGGATATGATCAGGCGGGACAACGATTTATTGTTACGGTGTATGCCAACAGCAACGGCAAACCCGGCAAAGAACTGCTCACGAGGGGTTTTCAAATTCAGAATGCTCCCGGCCGGAATGGGTTTGTGGCTTTTAATTTCGATAAAGGGCTGGCCGTAAAAGACACTATTTTTGTGGGTTGGCAACAAATCAGCAGTGAAGCTAACTCGCTGGTACGAATTGGTTTAGACAAAAATAGCCCGTTTGGGAATCAGATTTTCTACCGCTCGGCACCGGGAGCGCAATGGGATGCCAACCTGTCGTCGCCTGCTCTGTCGTTGCGCGGTGCCGTAATGCTCCGGCCTGTCATGGGCGGCACCTTATCGACCGTAGTAACAGCCACCGAAGACGAAAAACTGGCTCCATTGCAGGTTTTTCCGAATCCAACAACGGGCCAAATCAGTTGGAACAACACAACCCTCAACCGCATTGAAGTGATGGATTTGAGCGGTCGCGTGTTGCACGATATTAAACCCGCCCGTGGTCAGCAATCCGCCGATGTAGGCAACCTGCCCGGTGGCCTCTACCTGTTTCGCCTGTCCGACGGGCAACGGTCGAACGTGCAGCGAGTGGTGGTAGTTAAATAGGTTTCAATGACTTCGTCGTTTCAACGCTTCGCTGTTTCAGGTTTCAGAAATAAATTGCCTGCGTTTACAGTTGAAACAGCGAAGTGTTGAAACGACGAAGTCATTGAAACTTGAAACCATTTATAGATTATGGACATAACTGTACAGGAACTGAAAGAGCGTCTGGACAAAGGCGAGAAACTGAATCTTTTCGACGTTCGGGAACCGAATGAATATGCTGATGACAATATTGGCGCCACGCTATTTCCATTGGGTGAATTGCCCTACCGGGTCGATGAACTGGAAGGGCTGGAAAACGAAGAAGTAATTGTGCATTGCCGGTCGGGTGCCCGAAGCGCAAGGGCGCAGCAGATTCTGGAAGAAAACGGCTTCACCAACGTTCGCAACCTGATTGGGGGAATGTTGGAATATCGGAAATAGATATAGGACTTACGCAAAGGCCAATTGCGGCTTGACTAGCTGCTGACGCATATAATCGTCCAATAGGCCTTGCTTGAGTTGGTAAACGGTTTTCTTTGTCTGACACGCTAATTGCCTGAAACGAACCCAAGTCAGAGCCGCCAA
>JANOCD010000030.1:0-27943 GCA_031411995.1 Cytophagales bacterium | reverse complement strand
GCAGGTCCAGGTCGCCATCCCCGTCCACATCCCCCAACACCCCACATTGGGGACTTACTCCCTCTGTGATTGAGGTGGGCGGGGTGAAGTTGCCCGACCCGTCGTTAAGCAAAACACTCACGTTACTGTTACCACTGTTTGCCGTCAGCAGGTCCAGGTCGCCATCCCCGTCTACATCCCCCAATACCACACTATAGGGGCCACTGCCTTCGGGGAGGGTAAGGGTGGGGTTGGTGGGGTGGTCGGTGAAGTTGCCCGACCCGTCGTTGAGCAAAACACTCACGTTATTGCTAAACTCGTTAGCCGTCAGCAGGTCCAGGTCGCCATCCCCGTCCACATCCCCCAACACCACACTATAGGGATTACTGCCCACGGCGGGGTTGGGGTTGGTAGCGGGCGGGGTGAAGTTGCCCGACCCGTCGTTGAGCAAAACACTCACGTTATTGCTGAACCTGTTTGCCGTTATAAAGTCCAGGTCGCCATCCCCGTCCACATCCCCCAGAGCTACACTAAGGGGAAAACTGCCCACGGGGGGGGTGGGGTTGGTGGGGTGGTCGGTGAAGTTGCCCCGGCCCGTGCCACCTGTGCCCACCGTAAACTGATGCACATGCCCCCTGGCCAGGCTCGCGCCCGCACTGTTCTGGGCCTGGGAGGTCACCGTGGTCAGAATCGTTTCGCCCGGCCGGAAGTTGGTGGTCGGATCGAAGGTGAGCGTGTTGCCACTGGCACTGGTGCTGCCCCCCTGTTCATTGCGTAGCAACCCGCCCCGTTGGGAGCTGAAGACCCGCACCGCCCCCAGCGTAGCGATGCCGCTGCTGATGGACTGATCGAAGGTGATGGCTATGTTGGTGGTAGCCGGGGCGTTGCGTGCGTTGCGGGTGGGGCTCAGGGCCGTGATGACAGGTTCGTCACTCGTCACCGTCGTGCTGGCCACCGCCGAACAGCCGTTGCCACTCACCACCGTCACCGAGTAAATTCCCGCCGTGCTCACCGTGGCCGTGGGGCCACTGCCAATCTGAGTGGCTCCGGTACTGAACCGGTACGTGCTACCCCCACTGGCCGTCAGCGTGACCGATGTCGTCGAACGCGAGATAGGCCCGTTGTTGGTCAGCTCCGCCACCGGCACAAGCTGATCGGCCGTCACCGTCGTGCTGGCAACGGCCGAACAACCGTTGGCACTGGTGACGGTCACCGAATAAGGGCCCGAGGCATTGACTACGGCCTGATGGCTGGTGCCCACCTGAGTGGCTTCACTGCTGAAGACGTAACTCAGACCACTACCCTGGTTGGCCGTCAGCGTCACGCTGGTTAGGGTGCAACTCAAGGCCCCACTGGCCAGGAGTGTGGCGGGGGGGGCACTCTGGGACGATTCGATCAGGACGCTGTTGCTGGTCGCTGAGCAACCGTTGGGGCTCGTGGCCGTTACCGAATACGTATCCGCCAGGTCAACCGTGATCTGAGCCGAGGTCTGTCCCGTGCTCCAGGTCAGACTGCTGCCCGACGCGTTGGCCGATAGGGTCAGGCTGGGACTGCTGCAGGTGAGCGTACCGCTGGTGGGACTTACCGTGACAGTAGGGGGCGTCTGATCGCCCGTAACGGTGGTGCTGGCCACCGAAGCGCAGCCACTACCGTCACCGCTGATCACGGTCACCGAATACGTGCCCGTGGCATTGACTACGGCCTGACGGCTGGTGCCCACCTGAGTGGCTCCACTGCTGAAGACGTAACTCAGACCACTACCCGCGTTGGCCGTCAGCGTCACGCTCGTTACGGCACAACTCAAAGTGCCACTACTGGCTAAACTGGCCGCAGGAGCGGCACTATCCTCACTGATGGTGATACTGGTGCTGCTGCTGGGGCAACCCACGTTGGTGACACTGACCGAGTAGCTACCCGGTGCGTTGATGACGGCCTGGTTACCGCTTCGACTGAGGATACCCGGCCCACTAAAGACGTAGCCGGTGCCACCCCCCGACGTCAGCGTCAGGCTGGTCTGGCTGCAGCTCAGCGTGGCCGAGGGCGTGCTCGTCAGGGTAGCCACGGGCGGGGCGTTCACCGTCAGGGGGGTGCTGGCCGTGGCCAGCTGGCTGCCGTTGCTCACCGTCAGGGTAACGGTCTGTGGCCCCGTGCCGCCAGCGACCAGATCCTGACTAAAGGTGGCACTAGTGCCGGTCCCGGTGGTGGAACTCGTTCCGGTGGTGAGCGTGTAGCTGTAGCTGCCGGTGAAGTTGCCCACCGTGGCGGTGAAGCTGGCCACACTGCCCACGCAGACCTCGGCCGGATTAGCGACAAAGCCAGTGAGGATGAGGGGCGGAGGCACCAACCGGGCGATGCCACGGCGGGCCGTGCCGTTATATTGGGTAAAGAACCCCCCCATTAGAATCTTGCCATCGGCCTGTACCACTATACTACTAACAGTATTATCGAGTCCCGATTCGCGGTTAAAGCTCGTGTCCAGCGAGCCATCGGCGTTCAGCCGGGCGATGCGGTATTGGGGCGGGCCGTTTGTGAACGGGATAGAGCCCAACGGGTTAAAGACATACCCAATCAGCACCTTGCCATCGGCCTGCACCGCCATAGTAATCATCTGAATACCCCTATCCTGCGTGGCCGAACCGGGGTTAAAACTCGTGTCCAGCGAGCCATCGGTGTTGAGCCGGGCGATGGCGATGATGGGCGTGCCGTTGTACCGCAGAAAAATCCCCCCAATCAGCACCTTCCCATCGGCCTGTACTACCACACTATTGACATTGTCACTGGCCCCCGAACCGGGGTTAAAGCTCGTGTCCAGCGAGCCATCGGTGTTCAGCCGGGCGATGCGGTTGCGGTTCATGCCGTTGTACCCCTGAAAAATCCCCCCAATCAGCACCTTCCCATCGGCCTGTATGGCCACACTACGAACAATATTATTGGCCCCCACTGCGGAGTCAAAGCTCGTGTCCAGCGAGCCATCGATGTTGAGCCGGGCGATGCGGCCGCGGAACGGCCCGTTCGGGCCGCCATAACGGGTAAAGATCCCCCCAACCAGCACCTTGCCGTCGGCCTGCACCGCCACACTTAAAACAGTACTAGGAAACCCCTCTCCGGGGTCAAAGCTCGTGTCCAGCGAGCCATCGATGTTGAGCCGGGCGATGCGCGTGCGGGACGTACCGTTATATTGATCAAAGATCCCTCCAATCACCACTTTCCCATCAGCCTGCACTGCCACACTATAAACATCGCTATTGGCCCCTGCTCCGGGGTCAAAGCTCGTGTCCAGCGAGCCATCGGCGTTGATCCGGGCGATGCCGTTGCGGGCTGTGCCGTTGTATTGGGTAAAATTCCCCCCAATCAGCACCTTCCCATCGGCCTGTATGGCCACACTACGAACAGCATCATTGGGCCCCGTTCCGGCGGGGTTAAAGGTAGGATCGATGGACTGCGCCAGAGCAAGCCCGCTCCAGAGCAGAAAAATGGCCAGCCCGAGCGGCCTCCCCCAGCCCGCCAGGGACCCTAACCCGCCCCACGGGGGAGGCCCTTGCGGCTTTGTCAGGAAGAGCGTTCGATCAGGCCGGATACGGGACCAGTAGGGTTGTAGACTTGTTTTCATTGCGATAGGCAGGATGAGAAAAAATGAAAGAACTTGACTTGGGCGGGGAGGCCACCCCAGGGTTGGCTTCCCGTGGGCCCTAACTGGGATTGATCTCCCGTTCAGGAATCGTCCTGTTGAGACCACCGGCTGATGAGGCCCTGGTTACATGATAAGGTTAGCCCTGCCCCCTAAGACCGGCCCCTTGCCCGGTCAGCATCTCGAGGGGCCAGCGAGCCGGTAGGTAGGGGTCAGGGAGAAAGGCCATCAAAGAAAAGCATGCCGTTGGGGACTGATGGTGGGTTGAACAAAGAGCAAGGCTCAACGGCTTTTACCCCCCTGTCCATTGTGCAGCAACCCGCCCCGCTGCTGGCTGAAGACCCGCACGGCCCCCAGCGTAGCGATGCCGCTGCTGATGGGCTGATCGAAGGTGATGGCTACGTTGGTGGTAGCCGGGGCATTACGCCCATTGCGGGTAGGGCTCAGGGCTGTGATCGTGGGGGCCTGAGCTAATGCAGTTTGCCCGGTTACAAGCAGCAACGGCAAAAGAAGACAAGGGAGGTACTGGTTTTTCATAGCGTGAAAAGGGAATTAAACCAACTGACCCACAAACGGCCGTTAAATGCTCCTGCGAGTACACTATATCAGGGTAAAAAAAGAGGAAGATCCGAAGGCATTCAACCCTGGATTACCCACCCAGATCGGGGGATAAGAAATGGGGGCTTTCCGGTCTTGAATGCCCGTGCAAGTTTAGCCTAAGGCCCTCAGATGAATGTGCAGATTTCGCCCAAATAGGTGCACATTTGGTGCATAATAACCAAATAGTGAAAACAATTAACTGATTTGCCTTTTTTTTTCGAAAAAAATGGAACCAAAAACCAGTGGCGCGTTCGCGAGCAGAACTGCCCGTGGCGGATAACCGGGACACCGACCAGCGGGACCTGAGTGGTTAGCAGGCAGATCAGAAACGAATGGCATGCTGACCCTCGGGCAGCAAAATAATAGCCTACCTGGTATACGTGTTACAATAAAGTACTACTTATATTTGGCATCTCATGCCCAAAATCAGGCATAAAAAAATCACAAGTTGAAAGCGGTTAGCCTGGCCTTAGCCCTCTTATTCGGTTTCTGCTCGTTGGCAGGGGCGCAGCACTTTACGGCATCCGTTCAGAGGTATGGCCCGGAGAACGGCCTGGCGCACCGCGAAGTGAACGCCATTTTCCAGGACCGCCGGGACTTTATGTGGTTCGGTACCAAGTTTGGGCTCAACCGCTTCGACGGGGCTACGTTCGCCACCTACAACAAAGAAAAAAACGGGCTTGATTTTGATGACATCCACTCCATTGCCCAGGATGCCGATGGGCTACTGTGGCTCATGGGGCCCGAGGGTAAATCAGCCATCACCCTTTTCGATCCGGTAACGGGCGTGGCCATCTCCTTTGAGAAGCGATTTAACCAGCCCCGCCCCGTTTACCCCCTGGTAGGCCCGCAGATGTTGCTGAGTGGTACAGACGGGACCGTCTTCTTTATTGACCACCAACCGGCCAAACTCAACGCCTACCATCCGCGGTCAGGTCTAAAGACGGTGTCTCTACCCCGGTACAGGACACTGTTCCTGGCGGCCGTTTCCAGCCGCAACACCCTTTGGGCCATTGCCAATGGAAATCAACTGGTGGAACTAACGACTGATGGGCGCGTGCTGCAAACCTTCAACCACCCGGCAACTATCTATATCTGTTTGGGCCAGCGCCATGCCGGTACCGAATTCTTTTACAGTACTGTACTCGATGCACAGCACCCTGATGCAGGCCCACTGTATAAAATCGACGGGGCGGGTCATCGTCAGGATCAATCCAATGAGCCGATCAAACCGGCGAAAATGCAACGACGACTTGCCTATGCCTTCGACCGGAGCGGACTGGTTTGGAATGGCTACCAGTTGCGTGACACGGCCAATCGGGTTGCCCTCGATATCAGCGATCAACTGGCCAGCGGTCCGATGGACAACCGGAGTTTTTTTCGGGACAAAAACGGGGGCATTTGGTTGGGAACCAGCTTTGGCCTCTATCAGATCCGGATTAGCCAGAACTATTTTCAGCGCCTGTTCTATGAATCCGGCAACGGGAAACAACCCGCCGTTCGGGGCATTACCGCCGTGGGCGATACGCTCTACACGAATCTGGAGAATGATGTGGGGTTATTTGCCAGCAGGCGTTCGGGGGCATCGGTCCGTCAACTGTTAGTGAATCAGCGGTCATTCAGAAGTTTGAGCGGTAAGGTGGAGGGAAAGCTGTACCTGGGCGAGGAATATACGCTGGTTGCCTACGATTACCGAACCACTAAAGCCAGCGTGATGCCTATACCCGGTCCGGGAACCATATGGATCATTCATTCCTTTTCGGTCAACCCCCACCGGTTGCTGGCCGGTGGCGACCCCGGCCTGTGGCTGGTTGACCCGGCCACAAACTGGGTAATGCTGTTCAGGGGCTATAACCAGTTTCCGGAATTAGCCCAGGCCCAGGTGCTGCACATTGCCCCCGACCGGCAGGGTACCCTCTGGCTGTGCGCCACAACGGGGCTATACACGGTCGATCCCCAAAAAGGTGTCACGGCTCGCTACTGGCGTGGCGGTAATGGGCCCTTCAAGCTGCCCGCCGACAGCTACCAGCATTTTTATCAGGACCCCAATGGACTCTTCTGGCTGGCTACGGCCAATGCCGGGCTGGTGCGCTGGGATCGGGCCCGGAGCAGCTATCGCCAATTCAGGCGGGCCGACGGGTTAAACAACGATAATATTTACGCGGTATATGCCGACCGGCGGGGCCACCTCTGGCTCAGCAGCGACTATGGTATCATGCAGTTTGATCCAGTCCGGCTCACTACCCGGACTTACACGGTGCAGGAGGGCATCACCCACAACGAGTTTAACCGCATCGCACATTACCAGGATGCGCAGGGGCGGCTCTATTTTGGAGGTCTCAATGGAGTAACGGCTTTCGACCCGCGTGATTTCGAAGCCGAGCCCCCCCTCCCCCCGCTTCCCCTGCGGGTGGTTTCCTTCAATCAGTTCGATGCCGACCGCAACACGCTGGTCGACAAGACCGAGGAAGTCATTAAAACCGGTCAAATCACGCTGCAGCCCAATGACCGGAGCAGTATTCTCGACTTCGCGCTGCTTAACTACACTGATGCCCAGAAAAACACCTATGCCTACCAGTTTAAAGGGGTAGACAACACCTGGCGGTATCAGACCGAACCTTTCCTGAGACTGGGTAACCTGCCCTACGGCGACCATCAGTTGCTGATTAGGGGGCAGGCGGCCGACGGCCGATTGTCGTCGGCTACCCTCACCCTGGGGGTACGGGTACTGCGGCCGTTTTACCTGCGCCCCTGGTTTGCCGTTGCCCTAGTATTTTTGTGGCTGGTCGGGGTCTGGGCCTGGGGCCGATGGCGGGCCTGGAAATACCGGCAGGAGCAAATACGATTGCAAACCCAGATCAACGAGGCCACCCGGGTCATTGCCCGGCAGGCCCAGGATCTGCAACAGCTTGACGAGACCAAATCACGTTTTTTTGCCAATATCTCCCATGAGTTCCGCACGCCTTTGACGGTGATTCTGGGCATGGCCGACAGCCTCCACCAGCAGACAGACTTCCAGTTGCGGCAGTCGGCCATCCTGATTGAACGCAACGGCCGCAACCTGCTGCGACTGATCAATCAGATTCTGGACCTCTCCCGGCTGGAGGCCGGCAAAATGCCGCTGAAACTCGTGCGAACCGACCTGATCCGCTTTGTCCGCTACGTCGGTGAATCATTTCATTCGATAGCCGGGGCGAAGGGTGTACGCCTGACCGTATACGCTGAGGAGGATATCTGCGAGGCCGACGTCAATCCGGATAAACTACAGGACATTCTGGCTAACCTGATGGGAAACGCACTCAAGTTTACCCCGCCTGGGGGGGAGGTAAGGTGTGAGGTGGCTATCCAGAACCGTTGGCACCCGTTAACCCCGGCGGGCTACCACGAGGCACTTACGCCAACCGTTCACCTGAATGACCCGTGGATTCAGATCACCGTCAGCGATTCCGGCCCCGGCATTGACACAGCCAGCCTGACCAGGATCTTTGACCGCTTTTATCAGCGGTCCGACGATTCGGCCGGGCCACGTCAGGCGGGGCCACCTCAGGCCGATTTTGCCAGTGGTGGTACCGGCATTGGTCTCTCGCTGGTGCGGGAGTTGGTTAGCCTGATGCAGGGTGGCCTGGCGGTTCGCAACCGGCTCGGCCTTGGCCTATCCAGGCCGGGCGCAGAATTTGTAGTCCGTCTGCCCCTGACACGGCAGGCACCCCTGGCCGACGATGTACTGCCCACGCCCCTACTGTCCGCCGCTGATCCGGCCGTGACGACGGACCGCTGGAGGGACTCGGGCGAGATGGGCGACTGGGTCGAATCCGGGCCGGAGGAGGCTCCTGATCGGCCCATGCTGTTGCTGGTGGAAGATAATGACGATGTAGCCACCTACATCCAGACTTGCCTGCGGGAGGAGTACCAGGTCATACGGGCCGAAAACGGTCAGATCGGCATTGATCAGGCCCTAGCCATCACACCGGACCTAATTGTGAGCGATGTGATGATGCCCGTAAAAGACGGATTTGAACTCTGCGACACCCTGAAGAACGACGAACGCACCAGCCATATTCCGATTGTACTGCTCACGGCCCGAGCCGCAGTGGACGACCGGATTACGGGCTTACGGCGGGGGAGCGACGCGTATCTGGTTAAACCTTTTCAGCGGGAAGAGTTGCTTCTCGTGCTGAGTAATCTACTACAGACCAGACGGTTGCTACAGCGCCATTACAGTCAGCGGGCGTTGGGCAAGCCGCAGCCTGGCCCGGTTCCCGCCGACGGAACCGATGCGCGGGAAGACCAGTTTGTGGCGAAACTACGCAGTACCCTGGAGCTTCATCTGGATAACGTGGCCCTTGACACGAATCTGATCTGTCAGTTGATGGGCATGAGCCGGAACTCGTTGTACCGTAAGGTGATGGCGCTGACCGGCATGTCAGTCATTCCTTACCTGAGGGCTCTTCGCCTGCAAAAAGCCGAAGAGTTGCTGATAAATTCAACGTTGGGCGTTGCCGAAGTTGCCTATGCGGTCGGCTTCGACAATCCCCGGTACTTCAGCCGGGTTTTTTCGGAAGAAAAAGGCGTTTCCCCCAGTAGCTTTCGGAGCAGGGAGTAACCAATGTTCCATTTTTCCACCCGCTGGAGCAGTTCTGCCTTTTTCCGGGATAAACCCTCGTTGGGTCGTTTGTCCAAATCATGCCTAATTCGTCATTTGGATGCGGTGCCCGGCTGTGCGGGCCTGGAAAGCGGTGATTTTCGCCCCACACTTTTTAGCCAAAAAAAGCCGCGCCCATTGAGTCGGGACGCGGCTTTTTTCGCAGGTGATTATTTCGGTACAGTATTTCCGGCTAATTGCCTGATACTTCTCGCTGGCTTGATTCACTCATACGGCTTAATGCGGCCGTTACCTCGTCTTTCATCTTTTGCTGGGCTTCTTTGCCAACGTGAACAAACACTTTGTTACAGTAACGCACTTTGTCATCGATTCGCTTATCCGAATTCTCTTTCATCTGCCACTCATAGATCAGCTCATTAGCTTTTTTTGTGCCGATGTCTTCGAGATAAAGTGCAATGTTTTTATCTGATACTTTCCATTTACGAAGATTCGATATAGTCCGTCCAACTACCTCGTTTACCAACCAACTGGCGGGGATGGACGTTCGTGGCAGACTGGTCATTTTAAATCTAAACGCTGTTAGACGCTTACGGCCCTTAACATGACGTTTCCCTTCATATATTGGCTCATAGGTAAATGCCAGTTCTGTATTGGCCAGTTCCTCGAGCGGTTCCATCATCGTGTACTTGATCAGCGAGTTAACGTTCGGGTATTTGATTTTAGGATTCCCGTCCTTATCTGTCTTTATTTTACCCTTTTGGTCTTTTTCATGCCAACAGTCCATCAGCATACGATACTCTTCTACCGATACTACCCATTCGCCAGTATCCTTAAAAGCTGATAAGATCTCAAAAAAACGCATAGAATACCAGCTGCGCAGCGTCATGTAATTTTTTAACTGGTACTTGGTGTAATGGGCGATCTGGATGAAGTAAGGGGCCAACTGCGGATTCATGACCATCGTAATAACACCGTCTTGGTATCCAACACGGTGTTGCTTGGAAGTATCAACCAAATGCAACAAATAGTATTGAGAATTGTCTGGACTGGCAAATTCCCAAACTACCTGGGCTAATTCGTACAAAGCCCCCTGAACAGAGTTATAAACACCAGATTTTGACACACTACTATCGTCAATAATGTCCTGAATACGGATTTGATAAAGATCTCGAAGGCTCATGTCATCGTCTCTAACCTGATCAATCACCTTGGCCATGATTCGTTTTGCCAGCACACTCATCTTCTTCTGACGAGCAAACGTAACATTCCAATGTTGTTTGACGTACTGCCGATGTTCAGGCTCATACTGAAGATCAAACGGCAGCATAAGCTGATTACTCCTTTTGTCAGCCATAGAAGGTAACTCAGTCATAGTGATTTACGAGTACAAACATACAAAAAAACAGATAATGTCTTATACCTCCTTTTTCTAAAAGATTTGTACTCAAATCAAGCTATTGATGGGATAGTATTTCTTGCTTTTTACAATGTGTATCATCGGCATGATGGTAGATCTTGAATCCTTTGGCCTGATTACCAAGCCAAAACAAAAATAATGTTATTTTTACAAAGCAAATTGAAACAGAGTATTTTTGGTTTCTAATAAAAACAGTTGTGTATAACTTGCTTTTTATTTAGGTTAGCATAACTTGCTTTTTAAAAACCACAGGGATAGTATATCTTGCTTTTCTAAGCGCGTTTGGGATAGTATATCTTGCTTTTCTAGGGAGGTGACCTATTATATACTATTAACTAAAAATAGTTCCCTACTAATTTAGTTTCGCCGATGCCCATTAGTATTTAGGGTGTGGATAACTCCCCTATTGCTGACGCAGGCAAAAAAGACGAAAACCAAAGCGTAAAGTTAGCAAGGAAAATAAGTAATTTTACCCCAGAGGTAAAAAATATGGCCAAAAAACTCACCCTACGCGATTACGCCCAGAAAGTTGCTGAATTGGAGCAACTAATTAATGACTGCTCTAAACTAACCCCCGACCGAACTCGCTGGGATTTGGATGGGAGTTGGGAAGGAGTGACCGTTCACTTCGTAGATGCCCAACAACGGGCCAAATTCGAGCTGTGGCGCGACTTCGACTGCAAGACCATAAAGTTGGTCAACTACGACACACCAGCCGTTAGAATCGCATTTTTTGCGAAGCATAAATACTGGGTGCTAAAGGACGAAGATATAATTGAGGATGAAAAACGACAGCGATTGATTCAGTTGATCGACTCAATTGAGCTTCGCAAAGCCCGCTTAGAGTCAGAACTGCATCATAGTAACCCTCCAGCTCTAACTTTATTCGGTAATGAAGACACTACAGACAGAAAAATCGGGGTGTCTGCGACACGAATTAACCAGTTACTCGACGAGCTGACTGAGGAAAAGAAAGGGTGGTACACCATCCTCAATAATTTAAGTAGCTACGAACTGGCTTTTTCAACTTACCGGCGCGGTTACACTTATTTGTACATCCATTGGAAGTACAAACTCCCTAATGGTGAATATGACCGGGCTAACGAGCATCTGCTCAATAATAAACGCGATAAATTGGGGACTATCACTCAACCCAAGCAGAACATTGTTTTCGTGGATACCGAAGAAATTTTCCGACCCCATCCTTTCCAGAACAAGGAAGTTGAATTATTCCTGAAGAAATTTCCCATTCGTTCTTCACAGGCTGTGCCGGATGTATATGCCCGAAAACGCCCTGATTCGGACAGTTTGGAACAGTTTGGAACAGTTTAAATAACCAAAGGGGTCACAAAAAGTGGTTAACACGTGGGAGCAAAAAGGTCTATGTAACTGATTATCAATTAGATAATTCTTTTTCAATCTATTATTTTTGAGTTGTTAATCTGGTGCAAGAGCAACGGGAAAAATAACTAAACACTCAAAAAAAGCCATGAGAAAGGCAAGCCAAAACAACCAGTTATTGACCACAACCAATTGGGAAACTATCTGCTTTCCTGTGAAGTCTGTACCCGTTGGACAAATCATCCGGGAACCGTACCGAATGATTCCTTCCGACCGGCAGCGAATGATTGTAGGTACTCATCCAAGTGCAGATAGTCAGCCAGCCGAAAAACACGTTTTTGCTGTTCAGTCGGCGGGTTATTCACTTGTACCGAATTCAACTCTGCGCGATGCCGTAACGCAGGTGTTAGGCCACGATCAGCCGGTACATATTCGGTACAACAATCTGGGCGAGTACGCTATCAATGTGATCTTACCAGATGAGACAACGATTGGACCGAACGACATTATTCACCGCCAACTGACTTTCACGAACTCCTACACCGGAAAATCACAGTTCACGATTCAAGGTAAGGAGATGAAGCAGATACGGCAGCAAAAAGTCAGAATCGCGTTTTACCGGCAAATCTGCACAAATGGCATGATGGGGTGGGCCGATGAATTTTATAGCCTTGACGAGTACTTAAACTGGTTAGTTACTGGCAAGCAAAGCGACGAGGTTAAAGTAAAAGGGTTGGAGTGGGTGACGGAACAGCAAGAGCCGACAACGGACTTCCAGCACATTTTTACGCATCGGGGCATCGACCTGGAGGAGTTTCAGCGATTTCTGGTTGGTTTTTTACGGGATTTTACCAACTATGCCCGAACGTCTGAAAGCCCCACCCTTGATGTTTTCCGGGTATTACAAGACCGCGCTATCACTGATCGGGAGGAAGCCGCCAGTGTGATCCGTAAGGTAGGGATTCCAAAAAAATTGGTAATGGCCGCTATTGAGCGGATGGAACACGAGGAACGACTGTTAAATAGTGAGCCAAACGCCTGGCTACTCTACAACGGTATCAACTACGCGCTCTTTAATGAAGACTCAGGTTTGAGTATGTCAGCACGGTTTCATCATGACGAACGGGCTTTCCACGCCATTGCAGGCCAGTATTTAAGCTAATCAGTTGCCAGACACCCTAACCGGGTGTTCTGGAAAAAACCAAAGGGGTTTTAAGAGTAAATGATTGGCAGAAAAAAGGTTAGTATGCTGATAATCAGACAAAATTTATACACTTTATTGATTATATTTGAATAAAAAGACAATCCAAATGCAAGCAAAACGGCTACCCGCCAGAAAACAGAAAGCAAAACTAATTCAGGATGTTGGGGGAGTGCTAAAAGAAGGGGTTATCGGCTGGGTTACACTCAATAAAGGATTGAAACAGGCAAAGGATACAACCGATATACCCGACTATATTTTTAGGCCTGATACTAATCCAGAATTATCATTTTTGGTCTTCTCCCGAGAAGTTGAACTGATAATCGATACAGTAAAATAGACTGAAATAGTAGCACTAAAGATAACCAAAGGGGCAGCTTAAACCAGTAAATTAATGGGAGTTAAAAAGTTGATATACAGATATTTAATATTAATATAGTGCATGGTTAGACCTAATTTTGAGATACTAAATTATCTCAAATTCACAGTTCTAACTGCTTATGATTCGCACCCGTAGCCGACGAAATACCCAATTCGTTAATCCGGCCCAATTCGCACTTTTTGACTTTACAGAAGCATTACTTGCCACAGAAGTACGCCAGCCGCAACACATACGCGACATCATTCCGCTGGCCGATGTTTACAATACCTCTCGTCCTCTATTAGAATCCGTTCGGCAACTATTTCGCATTACAACGGATACTGTTGTTACTCCCAAAGGGCAGGTTGCCAAGATACGCGCAAACCTTGCCGCTATCGAGATTCTAAAAGCTATTCAGGCCAATAGTGACACCCCCATTTTACGCCCGGCAACTACCGACGAACAGCAGCGGTTAGTACAATACACGGGTTGGGGCAGTTGTTCGCAGGCCTGGAATCTGGAAGCCTATACCAGTTGGCAAAATGCAAAGGAAACAGGCCACAGTTTACCCCCGGAGTATGACCGCTGGGTTAGCCAATTTGGTAAGTACCGCCAGCAATTAGAAAGCCTTCTGACCGACGAGGAGAAAACCGGGGCAGCAGCATCGACGCTAAATGCGTTTTATACCACTCAGGAAGTTATTACAGCTATTTGGCAAGCGATTATTGGGTTTGGCTTTAGCGGAGGCCGAATTTTAGAGCCAGCAGCCGGTATTGGGCATTTTTTCGGCTTGATGCCGGAACATATTGCCGCTCAGTCAGAGTTGGTAGCTGTCGAAAAAGACCCCATTTCCGGGCAAATCTTACAACTGTTATACCCGACTGTTGAAACGCACGTAAACGGATTTGAGCAATGCCAATTCAATACAGGTTCATTCGATTTGGTGATTGGTAACGTTCCGTTTGGCTCATACTCTGTTTACGACCGCCACAATACCGACATATCGACATTGCCGATTCACAACTATTTTATTGGCCGTGCTGCCCGGTTAGTGCGTCCCGGTGGATTAATTGCGCTCATTACCAGTGCCGGTACATTAGACGCGCACGGCGAAACTTTCCGGCGTTGGTTGGTCACCGAAGGCCAAATGGAATTAGCAGGAGCCATCCGTCTGCCATCGAATGCGTTTGAAGCAAATGCCGGAACAGTTGTTACCACTGATATTTTGTTCCTGGTGAAGCGTGAAGGCATCGGACGACGCTTTGCCGATCATGCTTTTGAACGTACCATTACGCTACGGTCGGAACGGGTAGAAACCACCGCTACGGACGACGAGCAGGAAGCGGATCAGGTACGGACGTTAGCCGTAAATGAGTACTATCACGCTCGCCCTGAAAGGATGCTGGGGCAAATGCACTTTGCCGACGAGGTAAACAAAGGCGGTTTGTACCGTGCCGACCAACCAACGCTCTACCACCCTAACCCCGATGAACTACCAACCCAATTAACCGAGATAATTAGCCAATTGCCAACAGAGATTATTGGCACGGACACCGCCAGACTGCCACAAAGCCCTGAAAATGAAAGATTAGCCAGATTTACGGGCAACATAAAGACTAAAGGGCGAACGTACAGCCAGCGCATGGCTATCAATCAATACGAGAGCCTGAAAACGGCTTATCGTCAATTGCTGAAAGCAGAGAAAGACGGACAACCCGACACCCAGGCAGATATATTACGGGAGGATTTAAACAAGGTTTATACCCTTTTTTTGAGACACTTTGGAACGTTGAACCGTAACCGGGCCATTGCGTTTTTGGAAGATTGGGACAGCCAATTTGCAACGATTCAGGCATTGGAAGTTGTCAGGCGCGAAGCAGCCGGTGTGACCATTAACCTGGCTGATATTTTTCGCCAGCGTGTTTACCCATACTATGCACAGCCGCAAACGGTGGCCAGTTTAGCGGATGGGGTACGTTTATCCGTAGCCTTGTACGGCTGGGTGGATACCGCCCGAATTGCTACTTGGACAGACCAGACCCAAGCCGACGTAGAACGCGATTTGCTACAACAGGAATTGGTGTATCGCAATCCGACCAACAGGCGTTTGGAAGACCGGGACAGTTATTTATCCGGTAATGTTCGACAGAAATTGGCCGCAGCCGAGCAAGCCGCCCAAACGGACAGCCGGTTTATCGTCAATCAACGGGCATTGTCAGCCATTGTACCACCGACCATTCCGACCGCTTTGGTACAATTTCGGTTGAGTTCAGTCTGGATTCCAACGCGCATCATTCAGGCGTTTATCCGGCAAACCTTACAAACCGAAAACGTAACCGTCCATTATAATCAGCGGGTAGGTCAGTACGAAGTAGAGGGAGCCGAGGGCGTAACGTCGGTGCAAAACCGTTCATTGGGAACTGACCGCCGTACTGCCATGCAGTTGATTGAAGCGGCTTTACAGCAACGGTCGGTGGTGATTACCAAAACGGTTTTCGATAGCGATGGCAAGGAGCGGCAGGTGAAGGATGTAGAGGCCACAAGTCAGGCCGTGCAGGCCCAGGAACAGTTAAACGAATCGTTCATTGATTTTGTCCGCGAACATCATAGCACGGAGATTGAGCAGGTTTACAATGATCTCTATAATAGCCACGTTCACAAGGCATTTCGCGAGCCAGCCTTTACGCACTATCCCGGCGCATCCACTGACATTCAATTGCGGTTCCACCAGTTCCGGGCAGTCGAACGCATCAAAGAGCAGGATACGTTGTTGGCCCATGCTGTAGGCAGTGGCAAGACCTATACCATGATAACGGCGGCAATGGAGTTAAAGCGGTTAGGATTGGCCCATAAACCCCTGATAGCAGTACAAAACTCAACCTTGGATGATTTTGCCCGATCATGGCGAAAACTCTACCCCAGTGCGGTGATTTACGTCCCCCAACTTACCGACATGGAAGCGGGCAACCGCAAACGGTTTCTGCAACGAATTGCAACGAACAACTTTGACGGGGTGCTGATTCCGCAAAGTTTCCTCAAGCTCATTCCCGACGATCCCGCCAGTGAAGAAGCCTTTATCCGCGACGAAATTGAGCGGGTGGAATATGCCGTAGCAATGGCTGACCGTAAAGGCCAGAAGAAGCCCATGACCGTAAAACGGTTAAACGAATTGAAACTACGGCTCACGGCCAAACGACTACGCCAGGCAGACCGCCAGAAAGACCAAATGCTAACGTTTGATCAGTTGGGCATCGACGCGCTGTTTTTGGACGAAGGTCACAAATACAAACGTTTGGGGTTTTTCACTCAACGGCAGAATGTGAAAGGTATTGATACGATGGGTTCCGAAGATGCACTAAGCGCGATGTTTAAATGCCGCTCGGTGCAGGCTCGGCAAGGGCGGGTTGTATTGGCCACCGGAACACCGATCAGCAACACAATGGCTGAAGCCTGGACGATGTTACGGTTTATTGCCCCAGACCGGTTACGCCAATCGTTGCTGACCACGTTTGACCAATTCGCCGGGGCATTTGGCACAGTGATTCAATCGTTTGAGTTGACCGCAACGGGTAATTTTAAAGCGGTCGAACGGTTTGCCAAATTCGTAAACGTGCAGCAGTTGTCGGAACTATACCGCGCCCATGTCGATGTAATTTTGAATGACGACGTGGTTGAGTTCAAGCGGGATAAGACCTTGCCGCAGCTAAAAAATGAGGCTTACACCCGGATTGTGATATCCCAAACAGAAGGGGTTGCCGATGAATTGGATAGCATCAAAGAAACCCTGCTTTGGTTCGAGAAACTAACGGGCAGCGAAAAGCGCGACAACTCCCATGTTCCGTTGGTATGCTTTGGTCAGGCCCGAAAAGCGACGTTAGATATTCGGTTGCTGAATGCTAACAACCCCGACGAGCCAGGGTCAAAATGCAACCAGACGGTTAGCGAGATTTTAAGAATCTATCACCAAACCGCCGATTATGCGGGTACACAGCTTGTTTTTGCTGATACGTACCAGAGTCCGATTCTCCGTTTACGTTGTGCTGACTCGCTATCAATCAGTCAGTTAACCGAAGAGTTTAGCCCAGAGCCAGTACGAACAACAACGATTCGTTTTAATCTTTTTGACGATATACGGCGGAAACTGATTGAACAAGGCGTACCGGCTGAACAAGTGGCCATTGTTCCCGCCGAAGCAGGTAAGCGCGAGCCAGTGTTTACTAAAGTACGTACCGGCGAGGTACGGGTGTTGTTGGGTACGTCGGAGCGGATGGGCGTAGGCGTGAACGTGCAGGAACGGTTAGCGGCCATTCACCACTTGGATGCACCCAACCGCCCCACCGATTTTGAGCAGCGTAACGGGCGCATCATTCGCCAGGGCAACCAACATGCCGAATGGAACCTACCTATTGAGGTGGTGACCTACGGCGTTGATCGAACGCTTGACGCTACGGCTTACGGTCGGTTGGCCATCAAACAGAAGTTTATCAATCAGGTTTTGAAGGGCAATATTTCCGACGACCAAATGGCTGATCTGAATGCTGACGACGATTTTGCGGCTATGTCTTTTGACCAGATGATGGCCACACTCAGTGGTTCCCAATACGCCCTGATGTACACGGCCCGACAATTGGAATTATCGCGGTTGGTGCAGCAGAAAAAAAATTGGCAGCGTGGTTTAGTTGAAGCACAAGCCCAGGTTGAACGCGCCCGGCAGTTCCTGAATAGAAACGAAACGCTGTTGCCGCAGCTACAGGCCGAAGCGAACGAAATACGCGAATGCTTTGGTGATTCCTACGCAGTTACCAGCGTTACCGTCGATGGTATAACTTACGTCGAGAAATGGGGTGAAGCTGTACAATATCTGATTGAGCAACTGAAAGGACGAGTTAAGCGATACGAGAAAGCCACAAAGACGATGCAGATTAATGGTCTGACGTTTACGCTGACCGGCGAACGAGTGCAGGAGGCATTTGGGGAACTTCCGCACGTCGGCACGTCGCAGATCATTATCAATTACTCATACGGGCAGTTAGCGTCGGGGTCGGTTGGTTCGTCAAATGGTTTGTTCTTATCGATTAAAGCGGCAGTAGCGCGGGCATTGGAAGAACCGGCTTTCTTACAGCAGCAACTTACCCGCGCTGAACTGACCGAGCAGGAGTTTGGCCGTAAACTGTCGCAACCGTTCCGGCAGGAAGCCGAACTACAACGGCTCGACGCGGAAGTTGCCGACCTGAAACGATTAATGGAAGCCGAAAATAACCCAACCGAGAACCACGCTAACCCGGCTAACGAATTGGGTTTAGCGTAAGCGTAAACAGGTACTATTGTCAGACCAACCCAAGCCAGTTGGTCTGACCCATAATTAAAGAACCAAAGGGGTTTTGTATGAGTAAACGCTTGATTATCTGGTGCAGGCTTATTGGTACTGATGAGGATCGGAAATAGTCTTTCATTATGAAACTATAATCGGCAACCAGAAAGAACGGCAACTACTACCAATCTCAGTTTTTCTAATATTACTTAACCCCGATAGTCGAATTATCCAAGAGAGTTTTTGTGAGTTGCAGCGTTTGAGGATGGAGAAGAATCGTTTCATGAGTTGCGCCTGGTAGGGCCACAAATTTGTCTTTTCGATTTAGGTAGGGTTGCAGCTTATAGGCCGTACTATACGGGTTGTCGGTGCTGACCACGACCACAGGACTTACTGCTCTTCGTACATCCGCTTCCGTAGGGAAAACAAAGCCGTTCACCGAGGGAAGGAGATAGTATAGCATATCAGTAAATCGATCACTGAAATCACCACCGGCTGAAGCCGGGTCAATCAACAGCGTAAATTTCGGTTGATTATCAGCGGACAGGTGAGCCGCCACACGCCCACCCAACGAATAACCACAGATTACAATCTTGGATTCTGGGTAGCGATGCTTTAAGGAATCGTATACGGTCTGGGCATCGCTGTAGAAGTTAGCTAAACTGATTGCTCCTTTACTTTTGCCATGTTGACGGTAATCCGTTATTAGCACATCATAACCGAATTGAAGAAATGTAGGAGCAATGGCTCCCCAATTGGCTAACGTCCCCCCATTCCCTTTCCAGAAGCAAACGACTCCCTTTGCCTTTGGTACCCTGAAAAGCAGTGCATTTAATAAACCGTCTTGTGGAGTTTGAATGCTTAGTTCTTCCGTGTTTTGTGTGAAGCTGTATTTGAAATCACTTGGTAGCGATTCTGACCGATACCGAACAGTCTGCTGATCTTTACCCGCATATAGAAAAAGATAGACACCAACATAACATAGCAAAACTACCCAAAGCCCTAGCCAGAGCCACTTGGTTCCTGTTCTTTTAGCTGACATCCTATCACAAATTGAATAAAATCAAAACTAAGGTGTTAGTGGACAAGTGATCAATTAATAAAAGTTAAATCTTTCTTTTACATAATCACGACAAAACCCAAAGGGGCAAAATAGAAAAGCAAGATATACTAACCCAAATGGGTCTGAAAAAGAGCGACTTACAAAAAATGACACTGGCATGCCGCGTGCGATTTGGGTATTTTTATAGAGTAAAACAACCCCAAAAAACGCAATGGAAAACGTCCTCGAAACGTCCGTTCTGGCTCCGGCCACCAACCTACAAACCCTGTTCCCCCACCTGTTTATCGACGTTACCGACGAAGATACAGGGGAGGTTTATTCCGAACCGCTCATCGCTTACGTGGAGGGTCAGCCACTGAGTTACCGTTTCGACGGGAAAACGGGCCGCTTTAACTTCAATGGCAAGGATGATTTAGGCAAGGAGTTTTCTTTCCAGCCCATTTGCTGGCGGCAGTTTACAGGTAACCTTTTCGATAGAAAAGACAGTACCCGCTGGGTAGAATTCTATTTTTTGGACAATAATCAATGTGTCAGCACGATTTTGTTCAACAATTCCAGCGAACTGAATTTTACAAAGGCTCTGAAAGACCTGGTGTATAGCCGTAAAAAGCTGGAAGAAATGCGCGTGACGGTGACGACTGAAAAACTAAACTACGAAGTGGCCCTGCCTGATGGACAAGCACAGAAGGGCGTTTACTACGCGGCTGTCTTCAATTTTGGCGAGGGAGAAAAGGAAGCCCGTCTTTTGGGTCGCGATGTATGCCGGGCGTATTCGGTCTATACTGATCTGACTGCGAGAGCCACGAAAACGAACGCGCGCGTATCGGTGGGCTACGCAAAAGGGTTATTGGGTGGATCGCAATTTATCTCGATAGAATCGCCCCAAGCTGCTGACGCTGTACCCCAAAAAGCTGTGCCATCTGCCGACATAATTGAGGTTGGTGCCTAATTATCAACGGGTTAAGGCTCGGTAAACGAGCCTTAACCCTACTTTTTTTTATTGACTCCTTGTATTCTATGCTGACTCCCCGAAGACCACTTTCGTTTAAATTGCAAGAAAAACTAACCCAAGCCCAATACCCTAAACTCCCCGCGCTTTACTACCTGAGCGTTGATGGTGGGGAGCCAATGCGACGCTATTTAGTACGAACCATGACTCGGCAACGGTTCAAACAAGCATCGGGCAAACTACGGAAAGCCGTAAGCATCCTAACCGAGAAAGACATGATTATTTATGTGGCAACAGAGGGGCTAACCCTCATTTAAACCAATTCAGGCCGCACCCGCCCGGCGCGGTCTGGAAAAAACCAAAGGGGTTTGAAAAGTGATCGGTCCCACACCGATAGTCGGATAGGGCGAGTTGCCTGACGGCCCCACCCCTATCCGGCTATCGGCGAAGGCCCTCCCACAGAACCAACAGACCGCCCCTTCGCTCGTTACCTCACTACGGCCCGGACTGTTTAGTGTGAGCGTCCCTACCCCCCAACCAAAGGGGTATATTGAAGTGAAACAAGTGGATAAAATAAGATAAGTGCCTGATAATTAGGGTTTAGCAGAACGGAATTGATTGGTTATTTTTATACTGTAATCAGTCACGCCGACCGCTCGGCCAATCCTTTTAATTATGTACTTACCCAGATTTCAATCGACTCTTACCCCTACTCAATTCGCCACATTCATGTGCAACAAAGCCACTAACGAGCAAGTGGTTTTGTTGGCGTTGCAGGATGGCAATGTGTTCGTTATGGCTGATGATAAGCTACCACACAGCCTGATACTACACTGCACCAATATTCCACTCACTGTTGCCCCCGACACCTATACTACCGAGCAATTCACGGTATTTATGAAAGCCAGTGCCGATTTTTACCAGTGGGCGTATTACCTGGATGAAGAAGAGTTTCAGAAACGCGCCCTCGAAAGCATTTTGCAACGAGTTGACCTAAACACGATGCTCCCTTTCGCCATGTGCATCAAGAACGTTCAAACGCGCAGGAAGGCAAAGCAACACGCCTGATCCAGTAAATAGCTGCATTGATGGAAAAGCACATACTAAATTTCCAGGCATCAAATGGCTACCCAAGCCGTTGCCAGATTCAGATTTATCGCCAGTCCCAATTGGTTATTGCCACGGATATTGACGAGGGTATGAGTCGGTCCGCCGATGCGGTTACTAATGCCTGCGAGATCATCGCAAACCAAGTGATTCACCAATTCGGGATCAAGCCACAGCAACTGTTCTTTATCGAAGAATACCGACCGGCTGGTCCAAATCATACTACCGATTTAGTACAGTTCGATTTTGCTGGCGGGAAGCACGGCCCAACGGGTCAGTTTAAAAATCCCCGCTGGACTCATTTACCGGAGGAAGAATTTAAGCAGATCGTTCAGCTTGCTGAAGAAGTAGAGAAGATGGTTTAGAAAACCAGAATCGGCAAAAAGCCGATTCTGAACCGAACCAAAGGGGTAAGAGAAAAAGAAAATTAGTGGCAGTTAAAAGATTTACCTACAGATAGTTATGCGATGTATTTTACTCAATTGGTGGTATTTTTATATCAGTTAACCAACGATCATAACTCCATGAAAATCAACGCAATTCTGATTGACCCAACCCACCAAATTGTTGAAGCCATCGAGATGGACAATTCGCTAAAAGGCTTTTATGCCGCCATCCATTGTGAACTTATAGCTTCGTATGGCTCACTTCTAAATGGCGATGTAGCCACTGGCGACGATGCTGCTTTGCTCAACGGCCCGACCCCGTTATTTTGGTTTGGTAAGTATCCGTTGCCCCTCGGTGGCCGCGTGATCATAACCAGCGTTGACGACGAAGGAGACTGTACCAATGCTCGATCAACCGTCAACGACATACGGGCATTAATCCGCTTCGTACCGAAGAACCAGAACGAAGCATTGTTTATGCAATTTCATGCGCATTTGTGCTAAAAAAAGACCGGCCCTTCTGACAAAGCCGGTTTAAAGAACCAAAGGGGTTAAAAAAACAGCCTCAGAGGTCAGGTAAAAGCTGGTTCCGCTTCATCCACCACCGCGTAAACCTCAGCCTGTACCAGCCGATCCGGCTCCTCGTCGGTCGCTTCCTTATCTAAGAGCATTAGTAATTGCTCCTGTACACCGGCCGTCTCACCAGCAATCAATTCCCCAAAGATTACGTAAAATGCGCGTTCCGGCTGCCCTTTTTGTATGGTCATTGCCTGGTCAAAGTAAGTGCGGAACAGTATGACATAGGCTTCAAAATCAAGACCGGCAGCGAGTTTCATTAACTGCTCCGTTTTGCGTTTCCGATTCAGTACTTTCTCGTCCGCTTCGTTTTCCAAATCTCTCAGCGTTTTGAGTTGCTCAGGAGTCGGTTCTGCGGTCTCTCCCGGTGGGGTATCAATACTAATAACCACTATTGGTGGAGGTGGCACGATTGATACCTGGCGCGGTTGGTAGAGCGCGTAGTCAGGTTGGTCATCAGCATCGGCGAAATCAGCATTAACGGGGGGAATCGGTGGCGTTGCGGGCGCAGTCGGTGGATCTGCGGGTGTTGGTGCGTGTTGCGTTGGGTTCAGGGGTGTTGCGATGGTTGATTTATCACCTGGAACTGTACGCTCCGGAGCGGGTGTCGGTTTCTCTGGGGCTGGCTTATTGCGGGCAACTCGACCCTTGTCAACCTTCACTGATATGGCCAACTCCTGATCGGATAGAGTCGAAGGGGGGATAATCGGGGTTGGGTTATCACCGGGTTTGAAGAACGAGAAAGGGGTTGGTTCGGGCCGGGCGGCTCGTTTGGGATTGCCGGAACTCGTGTCGATCTGGAGTTTGGTCATCACGAAAAACGCCCAAAGCACCATCACCACCACCGAAAGCGTGATGTAGGAACTGAGCGGAATGGAGAAAAGCAAGATGGTTAGCATTGGTTTGGGGTTAATCGGGTAAATCGGTTTTGAAATGGTCGATCAGTTGGTTCATCAAGTCGGGGTTTTGGCGGGCCATCTCGTGCAGCTTCTCGAAATATTTGGGGAACGACACGTTTCGCTGACCGCTTTTGTAGGCAATAAAATTGAGTGTCTTTTCAATTTGCCGGTAGGTCGCCCGGCTAAACTGAATGGAGCGGGTTACCTTGTCATCAGTGGCTTTAGAGGCAGTTTTATGATCGGGTTTTGCCTTGTTGGCAGTCTGTTTGACGATGTACTGTTTTAGATCGACTCCATTATTCACCGACTCTTTTTCTGGCTCTAACTCTTCGGTAGAGTTGGTCAGTGGCTTTTCGGCCACGGGCGAAGCATTGGTGTCACTTCCCGTTTTATCTCGCATAAACCGCGTCCGCTTTTCGATGGCCTCCCGGTCACCCAAAGGCGAGTTGCGCTGTTCGGTTTGGCCATTGGTGGCGGGTGAGTCCTGATTTAGGAGATCACCCAGCGTTAGGGATGGTTTTTTCTCGGCCATACCCTGGTTAGGCTATTCGATTAGTCACGGCAGGTTCGCAGAGACGCACAATCTCTTCGGCTAAATTGACAACAGTATTGGCGTATTTACCTCCCTCAACGGCCACCGGGTTCGAGAGCGTTGTGAGCATTTTATTCTGGTCGAACCCCGCGTCGGCATCCTGCAAACGGGCTTTCAGAAAAGAAATGGGTGTGTTGATCTCAGCGAAGTAGCTGCTAATCGTTTCCTCGATCAGTTGCGCCTTTTTATCGTAGAAGAACTTGTACTTGTTCCACAGACAACGGATTTGCGTGGTCTGTTTCAACTCCCCTTCGTTGATGCTGTCGATCAGCATCAGGCAATAATCGGTTGAGTGCCGGATGTCGATGTTCTGGGTGGTGAAGGGTACGAGCACCAGATGACATTTGGCCAGCATATCCACGATCTGTTTATCGTAAACGCCCCCCAAATCCAGGAACACGTAATCGAAATCAACCTCGGCTGAGAAGTCAACTTGCCGGAGTGTGTTAGCCGATGCCCGCAATACCGGGTAAAAGTCGGCAGGGCTTATCCTGTGTTCGACGTTGAACCGCAAGCGTTCGGTCATGGACTTCTCGAAGGGTGTATTGGCCATTGTTTCCAAGGCTTTTGGCGTGTGACCACTCTCGGTGAGTTTAACTAAGCGTTCGTAAAGGGACAGTTCGTTTTCCCGGATTCCACTGATGGAATATTGTGGGTCATCGGCATCGACCACCAATACCCGTTTCTGCTTTACATACTGGAGATATGAAGCCAGGATGGTGGTAATAGTCGATTTGCCGGAACCGCCCTTCATGGTGTGGACGGCGATAATATTTGCAGGCATAAGGCGTAAGATTTAGGCAAAAATAAAAAAATTATTATTTTTGACACCATTGGTATTGAGGACTCGTATCGAATGACTGGTGTTTGTAGCACAATTGGTACGTATGGTTATGAAGGTTATAGTGGTATTACCGGTGTAGAAGGTGCTTTTTGTACGAGTAGTACGATTGGTGAACCTGCCCGTAAGTTCTCGGAGCAAGCTATGTTTTTGTGATACAAAAAAGCAAAATCTCTACGATTTTTCAGTATTTGAATCATTAATTTAATAGTTTTTGTTGCCATTTTCATTATAAAAAATAATTTTATAAAAATGCCAAATTCTTTCAAAAAAGGTCGACCGAGGAAATCCGATGCTGACCGGCGCGACCATTGGTTACCCCCGATCCGGCTTACCGCCGACGAGCGGTCTACCCTCAACGAACAGGCGGCTCGGCTCAACCTGAAGCCGCAGCAATACGCCCGCGCCAAGTTGCTCGAGTCGCCCTTGTATTTGCCACAGTTCCGAAAACTGCCATCCGACGTTCAGAAGACGTTGGCGGATTTATTGAAACTGTCGGGACTACTGATGCACCTGAGCCATAAAGTAGCCGATGACGATTTGTACACCGATAGAATCAGGCATTCCGCGCTTGAATTGGCCGACATCGTAGCCCGCAGCCGGGCGTTTGTTCGGGAGCGGCTGACCGACTATGCCGGTGAAGTGCAGCGGCAACAAGTCGTGAACCAACTCCATGCCATTATGCGCGAATTGGGCGAAACGACGGTGCCATCTGACGACCAACTGACCCTCGTCAGTCAACTCCATGAGGTCGTAACCTGCCTCGACACCTAAGCCGTTATGATTGGAAAGACTGCCAAGTTCGGGGCCAATTTCCTCGGTGCTATGGAATACTGCTACTATGCTGTTCAGCCCAATCGGAGCTTAAACAGGACGCAGGTACGGGGCGAATTACTGTATTACCAGCATGTTGTTCCCGGTTTGCTGGCTGACCCAAACGTAGCCAAACTGCACACTGGCGAACGGTTGCACATCGAAGCCATTGCCCGTCAGTTTGCCGAAATTGCCCGCCGAAACGGGCGGGTCGAGAAACCCGTTTGGCACCAGGTATTTTCGTTTCCGATTGAGAAAGCAGCAGAAGGTAACACTGTCGTGGGTCGTTCGACGATGGTACGATCGCGCAGGATTTTGCCGGGACGTTTGGGTTGGTCAATAACCCAATGGTTGTGTTTCGGCACTCCGAAAAAGACCATGACCATTTCCATATCATTGCCAGCCGGGTTGATCTCGATGGCAAGAACACCGCGCAGTCAACCCATAATTTTCGGCGTGTCGGCCAGTTTTGCCGGGACATGGAGACGAAATATACCCTCACGCCGACCCAACCGATGCTGTCGCTGCAACCGGCAAGGACCGAACTCAGGCAACTGCAACCGGAGATTCATGGGGCAAAAACTATGAACATGTCCGACAAAATCCGTGGCCCCTACCCCACCCGGCGCAACCTGACAGCAGACCATTTGGCGTTGCGGCAAGCCATTGACGGGGTAGTATCGGTATCGCGTAGCCTGGATGATTTTTGTGATCGGTTGGCGGCTGATAGCCCCTACTATGTTTTGTTTGTGCCGTACACCACTGAGCATGGCCATGAGCGGGAAGGTATCTCTTACGGCCTACAGGCGGATAGAACAAAGAGGGCAACGCCTGGCTACGCGCTGGGACGAGATTATGTATTCGGCAACATGGTTCAGCGCGTAAAGGAGCGTACCAATTCACTTACATTTGGTCAGAATCTGGTGCCGACCACGGACAAAAGCAGCGAACAAAATGGCGTTGATAAAGTGGCCAAAACGGTTGGCGAGTTGGCCCCTTCGCTTCCTTTTGCCGGTACAGCCGCCCGGCACGAGTCCGACATCGAGCGCGACATTGCCCGGATTACACGCAGCCTCCACGAAACGACTTCCAAACTATCTGAAAACACGGGTGAGAAACCAACCAAATGGGTATTGCCCAAACCGCCCGTTCGCAAGCCCAAACGCCGGAAGGGGTTATAAAAAGGGTTCACCAAATGGGAAAAGTAAAAGCAACGCTTATTCAGATTCGGCCCTCTAAATCGTGCCGGAATCCGGTAGTTTTGTCCCAACGTCAACCAGCCAAATCGCCATGAATTCCCTGCCCGCTCCTCCCCTATCATCCACCCCGAAAACGCTCAAAAACATTGCCGAATCGTCGGGTTTGGTCTTGCTGTTGGTTCATCAGACGAGTATCGACCTCTACGAGGTGTATAATGCCGACGGTGAGTTCATTTACCTCAGCGTTGCCGAGCAGTTCGATGACCATACCCGCTGGCATAGCCGCACCGAAGCCGAGCAGGATGCCATGATTGTGCTGGGGTTAGATGAGTATTACGGCACAATGGCCTGGGACGATGACGTGACTATTCCGATTTTGCCCGCGTGAATAGCCCGCCAATAGTTGCGTTGCTACTTGGTCGCTACTTAGTCGCTACTTAGTCGTAGTTCGTGATTCGTTGCTCAGAAAGGTACTGAGAAAACCGGCGGCCCCGTTCGGTCAGGGTGTAGCTTTGACGAGGGCTACGGGGGCTGTCGGGGTCTGTTAACAATAAAAGGCCCATTGCCAGCAGCGGCTCGATGTGCCGCTTTACGTTGTCCGTATGGTTTGCCAAACCGACACTCATGAGCAGCTCTTTTCGACTATAGGAAACCTTTCCACTCAGCTTACCAACCATGTCTATGCCAGGCGTGGTTAGTGTCGGAAGTAAGCTGGCAAACTCGGTCTGTTAGGCTGCTGTTAGGAGATTTAAATCTTTCTCCAAATTATCCGAAACAGAGCTTTTCAGAAACTCCGGGTGAATAGGAAGTTCAACCTCAAAAAATGAACGCTCTTCGTCAAAATTGAAAATGGGTGCGGGTGAACCGTTGAACGCCATTGTATCCAGAATTAACCGGATGCCCGTGGCATGGCCTTCGGTCAGGTCTAACCCTTTCGGGTAGTTTTGCAGAATCGTACATAAATCCTCATCCTGCCATTGAGGGCAGATTTTTAGCCATTTGATTCTGTCTCGTTAACTTGTTTTCGTTGCTACTACTGAGACATTGATTTCCAATACTGCTGTTTGAGATAGGATT
>JANOCD010000029.1:0-15076 GCA_031411995.1 Cytophagales bacterium | reverse complement strand
CGCCGACGGCACCCTGAAAAATCCGCGTCAGAATTTCGGAGCCGTAACACGGGCAGTTGGGTCGGATATCGACTTCGATAATGCCAACGTCGAGACAATGACGTTCTGGATGATGGACCCGTTTTTACCCGGTGAAAACGGTGTGGTACGCGGCACTCCCGACCCTTCTCGGAACAAAAATAACACCACGGGAGGGCGACTGCTGTTCAACCTCGGCGATATTTCGGAGGATGTGATCAAAGACGGGCGGTATAATTTCGAGAACGGACTGAAAATAAACCGGGACGATCGGGGACCCGATAATGACACGACAGCCTGGGGCTATGTGACCCGCCAACAGTTTGTGACCAATGCATTTCAGAATACGGAGGGTGCTCTGGAAAAGCAGGATGTTGGTCTGGATGGCTTGAGCAATTTGGAAGAGCAAGCCAAATTCAAACCATTCCTCGATCAGATTCGGCAACGGGTTGGCCCGGCTGTGTATGAGCAGATTCTGCGCGATCCCTCCAACGACGACTTCAAGTTTTATTTGGGCGACGAGGCCGACTCGGTGAAATACATTGTAGCCCGCTACAAGCAGTATATGGGCATGGATGGCAACTCCAAAGACCTCAACAACCGCAATCAATACCTAACGCCCTCGTCCACGAACCTGCCCGATCTGGAAGACCTGAACATCGACAATACCATCAACGATAACGAAGCCTACTACGAATATGGCATTGACCTCAAACCGGGGCAGTTGCAGGTTGGCAAAGGTTACATTGTCGATAAAGTAGTAGCAAGAGGAGCTACCTGGTATCAGTTTCGGGTGCCGGTGCGGGAATTTAGTCGGAAGGTGGGCAACATCAATGGCTTCAAGTCGATCCGGTTTATTCGGATGTATCTGACTGATTTTCAAGAGCCGGTGGTACTTCGGTTCGGGCAATTGCAATTAGAAGCCAACCAGTACCGGCGTTACCTTGGCGACCTCAATCAGCGCGGGTTGCAGGAAGTGCCGGAACCGTATGATGCTCAGTTCAAGGTGACGACGGTGAATATCGAAGAAAACAGTCAGGAAAGCACAACGGCAACGGTGGGTGGTGTGCAACCACAGACAAAATACACCTACACGGTGCCGCCGGGCTTCATTCGCGACCGCGATTTCACCCAAATTGCCAACGTCGAACTAAATGAGCAGTCAATGGCGCTGAGCGTAACTAACCTGCGCGATGGTGACTCGCGGGGGGCATTCCGCATCACGAACCTCGATTTGTTGTTCCGCAAACGGCTGAAAATGTTTGTGCATATGCACAACGATGGCGAAGAAAGTGGAGCCGTAACGGCCTTTATGCGCGTGGGAACGGACTTCACCGACAACTACTACGAAATTGAAACGCCGGGTCTGCAGGCAACACCATCCAACATCAACGGCGACCCCAACGATGAGAGTTTTCAACGCCGGATCTGGCCACTCGACAACGAAATCGACATTGCCCTTCAGGACCTGATTGACTTAAAAAACGCTCGGAATCAGCAGCTTACCCGCAAGTCATCGTTGCCTTTCGAGGGCGTATCGAGCGATAAACGATACAAGATTACGATAGTAGGCAACCCCGATTTGAGCGCGGTGCAGACTGTGATGATTGGCGTTCGGAACCCAAAAACAGTTGATCAGCAACCCAAATCGTTTGTGGTTTGGGTGAATGAGTTGCGTACCAATGGCTACGACCAAACAGCAGGCCGGGCGGCTGTGGGTGCGCTGAACCTGAAAATGGCCGATATTGCCAATGTAACAGCATCGGGCAAACTGACCACCTTCGGCTTTGGCGGGGTGCAGACCAAAGTGGGCGAACGCAGCCGCGACCTGACCACGGAATATGGGGTGTCATCGTCTGTTTCAGTGGACAAATTCTTCCCCGAAAAGTGGGGCCTTCGCATTCCGATGTACCTCAACATCGACTCGCGCCGGGTAGCTCCGCACTTTGACCCATTGGACCCTGACAACCCGCTTGAGGAAGCGTTATTGGCATTTCCCGAAGGATCGGCGCGTTCGGCCTACCGGCGTATGGTGGAAGACCGAACCCGGCGCAGAGGGTTGAACCTATCTAACGTGCGCAAAGTGAAAGTAGGGACGGCTGGTAAAAACCATTTCTACGACATCGAAAATTTTGGCTTTTCGTATGCCTTCAACGACATTGATCGCACCAACATCCTGACTGATGAGTACACCCAGCGGCAGTATCGGGGTGGCATTACCTATACGTACAACCCGCAACCGCTAAACTGGGAGCCGTTCAAGAGCGTAAAAAGTCTGGACAGAAAATATTTATTCTGGCTTAAAGACTTCAACTTCAACCCCTTACCGTCCATCGTTTCCATCAGAACCGATGTGGATCGGAGTTTCATAAAAACCCAGCTTCGCAACTCCGACCCCAGCACGAACGGCCTGACTACGGTGGGCATTGCACCGCTGTTCGAGAAATATTTCCTGTTTAACCGCTACTACGATCTGACCTGGAACCTCAGCAAAAACCTGTTGCTGACCTACAAAGCCCAGGCCAACGCCATTATCGACGAACCGGCGGGCGACGTAAGCGAAGGCTGGAAACGCGATTCCGTTTGGCGCAGTGTGCAGAAATTGGGCCGGATGAAAAACTACCAACAGGACATTCGCTTCACCTACCGATTGCCGCTGGACAAGTTCCCCCTCACCGACTGGATTGCTGCTGATGTGAATTACGCGATGGGCTATCAGTTTCAGGCTAACGCCTACGGACTGACCGACTCCACAGGAACTGCCTTTGGAAACGTGTTACGCAACAACCGCGAACGGGGCATCACGGGCCGCATCGACTTTGTGTTGCTCTACAACAAAATTAAGGCCCTGCGCTGGGCCAACACACCATCGCCGGTGCGCAAAAACTTTGCCCGTAGCCCCGGTGATATTGAAGAAATCACGCGCAACGATAACCGACTGATCAAAGCGGCCACGCGGGCTTTGCTAACGGTGCGGGGTATCAATTTCTCGTATATTATTCAGGAGTCTACCATTTTGCCGGGCTTTCTGAGAACACCCCGATTCTTTGGTCTCGACAATTCCGGTGCGCCCGGTTTGGGGTTTGTGCTGGGTAGTCAGGATCGGGAGATTCAGATCAAAGCGGCTGACCGGGGCTGGACAACCCGCAGCACGGTGCTGAACACGGCGTTCCAGCAGAGCATTGCCAAGAACTTCACGGCCACCACCAACCTGGAACCGTTCAAGGACTTCCGCATGAACATTCAGATGCGGCTGACCCGCTCCGATGCTTACCAGGAATATTACCGACCTGAGACCATTGGGGGCGGTTTTGTCAGTCAGAGTCCGGTGCGAAACGGACAATTCAGCATGTCGTTCTGGTCGTTCCGCACAGCGTTTAAAGACCTCGGTTTTAACCCCAAAGTGGATTTGAGCGCGTCGTCTCTGTTCAAGAAATTTGAAGAGTACCGCAAAACGATTCAAGAGCGTTTACTGGCTGCCAACCCTGACCGGACAGGTGTGTACAACCAGAATGCGCAGGACGTTTTGATTCCGGCGTTCTTTGCGGCCTATAGCGGACAGGATGTGAATAAGACTAAGCTCTCGCCGTTCTATAACTTCCCCTTGCCCAACTGGCGTGTCGATTACACAGGTCTGAGCAATTTGGCGGGCTTCAAAAAGCGGTTTAGTTCGTTTACGATTGCCCACAGCTATTCGTCAAATTACAGCGTCGGCAACTTCATTTCGTCGCTCGACTATACGGCTACCTTCGTGAATCTGGCCGTGCAGGGATACCCGCTGGCCAGCCGGGCTACACTCAACGGCGATTATATCCCGGTGTTTGTAATGAGTACAATTCAGATGCAGGAGCGGTTTTCTCCGTTAATTGGCATTCAGTTCCAGACCAAAAGCCGCTGGTCGGGCCGACTGGAATACAACCAAAGCCGCGATGTGGCTCTGAACTTCTCAAACTCGCAGGTGGCTGACTTGACGAACAAAGACATCACGACAACAGTGGGCTACACGAAGAACAATTTCAAACTGCCCTTCATGGTAAATGGTCAACGTAAGAAACTGAAAAACGACATGACGTTCCAGTTTCAGTTTACCCTCCGCGACACGCGGGCCATTCAGCGGAAACTGGACGGCGAGCAGATCATTACATCGGGTAATTACAACTTCCAGATTCGGCCAACCATCAACTACGTGGTGAGCCGCCGACTGAACGTAAACATTTATTTCGACCGGACCTACAACGACCCGCTCGTGCTAAACTCCTATCGTCGGGCCACCACCGCAGGTGGGGTGCAGGTGCGGTTTAATTTAGCGGAGTAAAACACTTAGGCAATGCAATACCGAAAATTAGGCAATTCCGACCTCGACGTTTCTGTGATAACCTTTGGTGCCTGGGCAGCCGGTGGCTGGATGTGGGGCGGCACCGAACGCAGTGAAGCCATCAAAGCCATTCAGGCCTCCTACGAGGTGGGCGTAACCTCCATTGACACAGCCCCGGTTTATGGGCAGGGCCTGAGCGAAGAAATAGTAGGGGAAGCCATCAAAGACCTCCCCCGCGACAAGATCCAGATTCTCACCAAATATGGAATGCGGTGGGATATGGCGAAGGGAACCCTCTCGATGAAGAGCAAGAATAACGCGGGCGAACCCATTGAGATCTATCGCTATGCAGGCAAAGAAAGCATTATCAAGGAATGCGAAGACAGCCTGAAACGCCTGGGAACCGACTATATCGACCTCTACCAGATTCACTGGCCCGACGTGACAACCCCCATTCCCGAAACAATGGAGGCCGTTTCTCGCCTGATCGAACAGGGGAAAGTGCGGTATGCGGGGGTTTGCAACTACAACGCCAAACTGCTGGCCGAAGCGGGCGAATCCATTAAGCTGGTGTCTAATCAGGTGCCCTATAGCATGGTGAAACGCGAGATCGAGCAGGAAACCGTGCCCTATTGCTTAGAACACAATCAGGCGATTCTAGCCTATAGCCCCTTAGAACGCGGTTTGCTAACGGGTAAAATGAAGCCCGGTCATCAGTTTGCCCCCGACGATCACCGGGCCACTTTGTATTTTTACAAAGACGAAAACCTGGCGCGAGTCGATGCATTTCTGGCCAAAATTGCTCCGCTTGCGGGCGACAAGAACGTGACCATCGGCCAATTGGTTTTGCGCTGGACCCTCGAACAGCCGGGCATCACAATTGCTCTCGTTGGTGCGCGTGATGCAAAACAGTCGCTCGAAAATGCCGCTGCTTCGGACCTGACGCTAACGACTTCTGAGTTGGACTTTATAACCGGCGAACTGAATAAACTGGAGTTGGTAAAATAACAAAACCATCACTTTGCCGCTGGTGGCGGGGGCGTAATCATGATGTGCGCCCGGTAGGTGCCGCCATCCATAATCCAGGGCATACCAGGAATTTCGGCTTTGGTGGGCAGCCCCGTGGTTTCAGCGGTGGCATTGGCGATATAGACCACGTAGCGCAGGTTGCCGTTGGTAACGATCCCTTCGGTGGCATCAAACCGTTCGGCGGGGGCCGAGAACACAAAGAGCGTGGCCGGTTGTTTGGGCATTTTAAATTTGCCCGCTTTGGCATCTTTGTCCCGTTGCTCGTTCATTTCGTTGCCTTTTTTACCCGCCATTTTCAGCGTCCGTCCCCAGGCCATAAACGGTTCGAGCGACTCGTGGTAGCAAGCTGCACTAAAGCCTTTTTGGGCCGGGTCGTCGGTGAGGCAAACGAGGTCGTTGGTGCCTTTTCGGAGGGTTACGTATTTGCCTTCGTTATCAAAGCCAATCACGGTGGCACCGTCTTTTTTATCAGCGGGGGCTGCCATCACCGCCAGTTTCACCTGCATATCGGGCGCAGGAATCACGGTTTGGGCAATGGCCGGGGCTACGAGCAGGCAAAAGGGCAACAGGAGTATTGAGGGGTTCATAGGAATTGGAGCGTTTGAGAAAGGCAAAATTAGCATTCCTACTTACATTTTCACCTCTGCTGTAACCGTGAACTCCTTGCCCAGCAACCGTCGAATAATTTCCTGTGCTTTACGTTCGCCTTCGTCGGTGATATTGAGCGACTTGTTTTTGTAATTCGACACGATAAACTCTTTCTCGTTCAAGGCATCAAGTGTGTCAAAATCGTGTCCCTTCCAGACTGTTAGATCGCCGGGTGGCATGTTGTCTTTTTTGAAAACATACCGCCAGGCGTTTAGGTAGAGCAGGGCAAGCGTAAGGTCTTCGATGTCCTGTTGGGTGATTTGGCTGTGAGTCATGAGGTTGAACGCTTCTGAACAGAGGCCCAAACTCCAGGCCATAATTTTTCAATTTTACTGAGAATTTCGTCCCGACCATCCAACATTGATTTTAACGAGTTCAATTCGGAAATTAAATAGGTTCTGTCTGAACTACCTGAACCAAAGCCGTGCAAAAAAGCATCGTCCAACAACGTCAGGCTTTCTTCAGGAGGGTTTTTTCGTTGAATTTCGTAGAGTGCCGCCCGGATATGCAACCGCCGAAAGGAATCACGTCGGGTAGGAATTGCCTCTTTGTCATTAGGATGTAAATGCGAACTAAGAATAAGTATCCGGTTAGCACGGCCAGCCAGATATGTACCAAGGCCAGCCGATTGTTCATTTAATTCATTGATCTCTGCTTGATTGAAGGGATCGTAAGTTTTGTAATCTGTCTTGTCGTAAGGAGATTTTTTATCATCAGGTAACGCATCAGGTAACGGTATTAGAACTTCGACACGGGCTTCGGGGAAGTTTTCGGTATGAACAAATCGGTTTGATACCCCAAACGCCTTGCTGATTGGGTTGTTCGTTTTAATGCCAAAGTACATACTCAAATGAAGCCATTCGCGTTTTTGCCCTTCCACTCGAGTATCAAAATACAGAAAAAGGTTAGGTGGATTTGAATTATGAAACGCCCGTCCATAGTATTTCACGGTGGCAGAAATTCCTTTTCTGTTTTTAGGAGTTTCAAACTTCATTTCAGCCCGACCATCCTCCTCTATTTTTAGCGGGTAGCGTGCCACTACAAACCTATATTGGACAGGCTTTGTATTCGCGATTTTTTCACGCACAAGTGCGTAACACCCAAACTCGCCATGCAGCACCTCATCGAACTGGAAAGGGTTGCCAGTGTGCTTTGGATTGGGAAGAAAAGGCCAATGGAGCCGATTGTATAACTGAATGGTTGAAGTTGGAATCTCCTGATTAATTTCCAACAGAAAATCAGCTAATACTGGCTGATCTTGAAGCAGCTTTTCTAACTGATCAATTTCGAGAGAGTAATTATCTAACGGGTCGGATCGTAAAGCGAATCGTCCAGTTAGTAACGTATCAAACTTTCGGTTAAGTCCCTCAATGCTACCAAAATACCAGCTATCTCCTTGTCTGGCCTTTGTAAACATTATCGTATAGCGAAACCGATTTAACTGTCGCCTATAATCGAACTCTCCACGAAAAACAACCGACCCCTCACTTGGTTCTTCTATTGTAATATAACCTCTGTCCGAGGTATCTTTTGTGAGTCCTTGATAGGTTATAATTGCCTGGCAGGATGATGGAGTAACCGACTGAAGATCGACTGTTAATGTAAAATGAACAAATCTGAAACTTTCCTTTGCGCTTGATTCGGTTTTGAGGAAATAACCATGCAAAGGTTGCTCAAACAGCTTTTTTGCTTCCCGCCAAGCTCCAAAATGGGGGATTTTGTCGAGCGATTCCACCGAACTGTAGCGCAATAAAGTTGTTTGATACGTAACATAATTGCGACCAAACGAAGCAATATCAGATACTCCGTTTGGTATTGTAAGTGCGGTCGCATCCGGGTCTGAATGCTTGTCAATATCCGGGACTAAGGCATGTGAAGCTTCTTCTATTACCGTATCCCTGACGAGAAAAATTTTGCCCATTGCAGGGTAGCCGTGATCTATGTCGGACCCGGCAAATGTTCCGGTCAATACTGAATCAGAATTGTGATTCCAAACCGAGAGAACCACAAAAAGTTCATTGGCGTTAGCTACCTGACTTTTAACCTTTCGCTTCCGTTTTCCTCCCTTCTCATCAATTGTAAGGTCTTGATTGCCGTTTTTTGTTTCGGTTGAGGAGGGCTGTTGATCTTCGTTAGCCAGAAGTGGATGGTCATAACTATCCGCCTTTGTTACCCGAAGTGGAATGTAGTAGGTTTTATACTCTTTGTAACGCCTTAAGGTAATATCAGCCTCATAGTCAAGCATTTTGCCATCTTCCTCGGTAGAAAAACGGGCAATCAACCAGTTACCCCAAATGGTCAGTTTGCCCTCTCGGACTACACCTTCCAGTTCCCTATTCTGATCATCATATTTAGTCCACTGCCAAAAATAGACCGTGTAAATACGCTCATCATCGTTAAGTTCTTTAAGAACGGCTCTGCCTTCATTGGTTTTTTTGCCAAATACAGTGAAACACTCTTTTAAATCAGCTAAGTGATCTCTAATCCAGAGTTTTTGATAAATGGGCCTTGTGTCAATATCGCCAGAATCTTTATTCTTCTTTTTTTCAGAAGGTTTGGTTTTGTATTTATCTGTTTTGTCGTTGGGTGTTATTAACTCCCACTTTTCCTTCCGAAGGTAAATATCAATGTCGGCAATATAGTTATTAGCCGCCTTTAAAGAAAAGGCCGGATGTGTATTTTTGGGTTTATCAAGGCGGCTCAATGAGGCTTCAACAATCCAATCATAATGACTTTTGTAGCGTTCACGGATCAACATCAATAAGTCTGCAAACTCCCGCAAATCTTCTTTGGAAATCGTTAATTCTTTCGTTGAAGTGCCTTTTTGCTTTGCCATAAAGTGAAAATAGGGGTGGAAATAGTCCTATTCGACAAAACTAACAGTAAAAATGAAAATGTCAACTTCAAAATTGAACTATTCAATTTTGAAAAACCGTGTTCGATATTTTATTTTGATAATATCTTATTTTTAGCTATAAAATTTCCCCAATTAGCCTTTTTTATAATTATAATTTTGAAATAACCTTGCTTTTAACTTTTGATTAGTCGTAAATTTCGGTCGTTCTCGAGTGGAATTCCCCACTCGGATAAAATCAAAAAAATACTACTATGGCAACGCAGCCCAACACCCCCCCCCAGTCGGAATCGAAAACCCGGACATTTTTTCTACACATCCTTGAGCATGTGGTTTCCTACAGTTGCTTTTATGCCCTGCTCTACCTGCTTGGTGCTCTTTATAATTCAATCACAGTAATTCAACAAACCTGACAGAACCCATGAAGCCGCTAAAGCCGCATCAGCAAATGCTGAAAGTTTTAACCATTTTTTGGCTTGCCTGTGAACTTGTTTATTTCACAGCCGCCATGTACCCATTTAACTCAGGTTATCCGATGGCCTGAATGTACAATGATAACTGATTTACTACCCGTCAAACAGCCGCTTTGGGCCACCGAAGCGGCTGTTTTGTTTCTGGCCTACTCACAAACCCACCACACTCTCATCGCCCGCAATGTTCCGAATCTTCAACCGCAACGGTTTGCTTTCACCCCGAATTGTGCCATCCCAGAACTGCCCGGTCTTCTTGCCATTAAGCAACGCATAACCGCGCTTATCAATCTTCAACTCCGTGTCGCTGTGCCAGGGGCCATCAGCCGTTGTGCAATCCAGACTCAGGTACTCGATCAGTTCCAGGCCCTCGTCGCTGATGGTAATTGGTTTAAATTTGGCCGCTTTGCCTTTTCTAGTAGTATCAATCGTCTCTGTTTCGTCGTCGCGTTCTTCACCTTCGCCCAACGATAACTGACCGTTGCCCGACTGAACACCTCGCTTTAGGTTATAATCACTGATCTTCTGCATGAGCCGATCTGAGCGGAACCGCTCCACAGTCAGCATCCAGGCTCCATTGGTTTCAGTGAGCGTGTGGTCAAGTTCGTCGTTTAGCACTACCTCATCAAGCACTTGTTTTAGGTCGCGTAACTCTACCTGAATATCCGTGGGGGCTTCGTCGATATATTGGCGTACTTGTTTTTCGTCGTCAATGTCCACGAAGTAAATCACCACCCGCCGGATACCATCGGGCAGGTTAGGCATGGCCTGATACACAATCTGATTTACGAGCGGCAAATCGAGTACTTTAGTGCTATGATCCAGCAGGTTAGGCAAATAAACCGGCACCATCCCGGCTTTACTGTCCTGCAAGGCACCGGCCCAAAACGAATCCAATGCACCTTCTTTCCGCAAGCCCGGAATCAGGCCGAGTAGCTTGTCCATGGTTTGGATGGGGTTGCGGAACAGCGAAACCCCGTCTTTCACCTCCAGTACATCAAACCGGATCGCCGTAGCCGCCAACCTATCGCGGGCGGTTTGAATGCTGTTGATGTTGACATCAGCATGAACAAACCGCCGAACCAATTTGGCCGCCACTGCCGCCGTTACACCACTGCCCCCGAAAAAATCGGCCACCACCATGCCCGCGTTGCTGCTGGCATTCAGAATGCGTTCGAGTAAGGCTTCGGGCTTTTGAGTAGCATAATCGACGCGCTCAGTTGCCTGAGAATTAACGGCGTAAATATTTGTCCAAATATCTTGAACAGGTACACCGGGCATTTCATCAGCGTATTGTTTGTAACGGGGAGTACCAGTTGACGTGTAATAAATTCGATCCTCTTGTTCATACCGTTCCATCGTTTCAGGTGGGCAACGCCAAAGGCCATTTTTGCCTTTCCAAGCATAAGAATATCCTCCGCCTTGTAGCCCTTTTGCAGAAAGGTCTCGGTCTAAGAAAACCCCTTTTTCGTCTTTATGACGATAATAGACTTTTAAATATTGATCGGTATAGGGTTCAAACTGGGTTTCAAAAAGGAAATCTTCCGAGCGTGTGTAGTAAAATATGGTATCATGGAGGTTGGCAAAACCTGAACTATCACTATGAGCAGTCGAACGTTTCCAAACAATCTCACTTCTGAAATTATCCTCCCCAAACACCTCATCCATCAACACTTTCACGTAATGGCCAATATGCCAGTCGATGTGCAGATAAATACTGGCGGTGGGCGACATAACGGTTTTGATGGCCATCAGGTTTTCATACATCCAGTTCAGGTAATCTTCCTTGTTCCAGATATCGCCATACATTTTCTCCTCAAAGGAGCGGAGTTCGTCGAGTTCTAATTGCTCCTCGGTTTGAACAATGGCTTCGGCAACCTTCGGGTTTCGGCGCAGATAAACCTGCTTGGCATAGTCGGCACCCGATGCAAAGGGCGGGTCGATATAAACCAGATCAACACTGATACCCTGCTCTTTCAAATAGGCACAGGCCGCAACGCATTCGCCCCGGATAAGGAGGTTTTGTGCGACCTCACCCCCTTCCCCCTCTCCTTCGCAAGGAGAGGGGGTGTTCACGCGCTCGGTGGTTTCCACTTCATAGAGCGGCATTCCGCGCTGGGTGCGCTGGATGGCACGCTCGCTGTCGCGGTATTCCAAAATGCGCCGGGTACGCTGAAAATTATTCAAAATGGCTTGTCCCTCAACGGTTTGGGGCAGGTAGGGAATGTATTTAACGGGCATAATTAAGCAAAGAAAGACTGTACGGCGGTAAGTAGAGTAGCCATATTCTGGTCGATGGTGTCGTCGTCGGATACGAACAGATAATCAAAACGGGCGTACTTGAACTGTTCATTGTTCATCGGCACAAAGTGGTTTTCCATGTAGGTGCGTCGGGCCGTGAAGCCTTTTTCGTCCTGAAAGCCGCTGCCTTTAGTTTCGATAATCAGGATTTTGTGCATGGCTCCGTCGGTGTTCCGCTCAACGAGCAGAAAGTCGGGTGTATAAAGGCCTACGCTTCGCCAGACAGTGCTTATTTTTTTGAAGCACTCGATTCGGAACGAGGTCAGTTCGCGTTCGCCGTTGAAATACAGTTCGAGGCCGCGATTGGTTAGCTCGTTCAGGCTCAGGCACTCGCGCAGGAAATTGAGTTCGAGTTTGCTTTGTTTGAAGCTATAGGGTAGCACATGAAACGAGCGGTCTTTGGCGGTCACGGCCTGAGAGAGCGTAATATCGGGAATGCCGCTGGCAATATGGCCCATACCCATGCTAATCAGGCTCTGACGATTGCGTTCGATTTCGGCGTTTTTTTCGGCTTGTAAATCAGCAGGTGACTTACCCGATTCGTCGGCTTCGCGAATGGCCACTACGTCGGTATCAACAGGATAGAGTTTATCGTGCCGGACAATGGGTTTGAGTTTGTCGAGCAGCAGCAATGTAGCCCGTTCGGGAATAATTTCCTCGGTGGTTTTCAGGATACGCCTTGTGCGAAATGCCAGCCTGATGGCTTGTTCAGTCTGGTAGTGGTCGAACAGTTCGTTAAAATAGCGCGTGTTGTTTTGGGCATAGGTCACCCGGTCGAAAAGCAACTGCAAGCGGGTTGCTTCGGCCAGCAAATCGACATAGGAAACGGCCCCGAAACTCCCCTTACTGATTCTGTGGAGCCACGCTTCAAACTGGGCAGGTTCGTGGCCCAACTGGGCCACAATGTCTTTGGTACGCTGTCCGTCGGCATTGAGGTCGCGAGTCACCACGGTATCTACGCGGGGATTGGTTTGTTGAATAGTCTCGGCCAAACGCACTCCGGCTTGCGGGGTTTCGTCAATAATGAGTGTATCGGTTTGCACCTTCAGCCGGTAATAATCAATAGGAGGTAGTTTGAGTTGAGCCACCCGACTGTATCGTTCGACCATGTCAGCAGCGGGGTCGGTTTTCCCCAATTTGTTCAGTTCGTCGATACTGGTGTGCTGTTCATCGCGGAGTTGTTTGTCTAAGATTTTCTCGTTGCCTTCATTGAGGTAAATCAGGGCAGTTTCGTTTTTAGCAGACGTTACTTCCCGCAAACAACGGCAAGCCGTTTGGAGCACCATATTGGTGGGGCAATCGCCTTGTTGGGACAGAATAACGCCCGTTAGCGAGCGGCAATCCCAACCCTCCTTGCCAATTTGCACCAGCAAAATAACCCGTTTCGTGGACAGGGGCGTGTCGAGCGTGAGAAACTCTACCTCATTTTGAGCGGGCAATTTATGGATTTTGTTGCCTTTGTGGTATTTCAGAATATCGTCGGGTGCGATGTTCATTTCGCCAATCAGAAATGGGAACACCTCTTCTTCGAGCCGTTCGATGGAACCGCAATAGATGGCGAGTTTAGCGACCGTGTTATCGTCATATCGGGTATTGGCATAGGTTTGGTAGAACTCGGTAACGCCCTGCCTGATAATTTCGAGCGGTTGCCGAATGGTAGTGGCCTTGATACGGGGGCGTTTCAGGAAATTACCGATGCCTTTTTTAAGCGGGTAGTATTCCACCGTATTAGTAATTTGTCCAAATCGAAGCCGAGTGGTTCCCAGCACCTCGACCGCTTCGGGCGAAGCCAGAAACGGCGTTCCCGAATAGCCGATTACGGCGGTAATGGTGTGACCTGTGTTCCAGCGGTTCACCACCTGCCGGAGTTTAATATCGTCGGTGGCGGCATGGTGTACCTCGTCGATGTGGATGCAAAGATTCGGAATTTTCCCGATCAGGTTTCGGAGTTCATTAGCCTGTTTGTCTTTTTCGTCGTCGGTTCGCTCAATCACCTCCAACTGGTTTTTGATTTCCAGCCGGTCTAAAATTACTTTTTCGGCATTCACGACCATCACTAACCCCATCAAACTCTCGAACGGCTGGTAGTTAGCGATTTTCTGAGCATTCGGATTTTTGATTCGGTTGCTCTTTTTGGCAGTCCGGGGCTGGTCGAGTACTTCAAATTTAAGTAATCGCTTTAGGTCTGAGGCTACTGGTTCAGGCACCACCCAGGCCGGGTTAAACCGCTCAATCGTTTTCAGGCTGGGCAAAATAGACGATTTCATGCCCGATGGAGCCAACACGATAAAGTTGTGTGCAAAGGCCGGGTTGTCGGGTTCCTGGCTGGCAAAATACAGGTCGAGGTACATGAAAGCGGCCATCAGAAACGTCTTCCCTGCACCCATAGGCAGACTGAACAGGTAATCGGTATAGTTGGTCTTGTAAAAAATGTCATTGATAACCCGCTCGTGTTCAAATTGGGCATGGGTTTTCTCAATTAGCGTTTCCAGTTCGGGCAGTTGCGCTTTGTTATTTACCTTCCGTCGGGCAAACTCAAACAAGGCACGGGCAGCGGGTTTCGTTTCCAGCACCTCGCGGGTGTGTTGGCTGACGGGAACGTTATGAAGTCCGTAATTCTCATTAAAAAAACCTTCGGCAAACAACTCACCCAATGGCCGGTTTTGCCCAACAATTTTCAGAAATAAATACGTTTGAATGGCGCAAATCTGGGCATCACGCAGTTTGCCCGTTTGCCGAATATAAGCCAGAAGATCACGAACAGGACAGTCGGGTTGCGAGAGCCATTCGTTTCGCCGTTGACTAATAAGATGTTGAAGCATAATAAACCGTATTCGCCAGCCTAACTGATATGTTAGCGCGACTAATTGAACGGCAAAATACGGAAAATACGATTCGTTATGTGTAAATGCATACCCGCCCTCTCAGCCCTCCACCAACCGCCGATGATAATTGACCTGCCCCAGGTGATAGCCCAAATGAGTGGACAAATGCACCAGAAAAAACCCTATTGATGTCTTTTCTTTCAACACCAACAGCGGGTATTCTTTTTCTAAGAGGGCCGGGGGGAGGTTAGGCAGCGTTTGGTTGATAACGAGGATAGTCGCGTCAATTTGGGCTATCAGTTCGGCGCGGGGAATGTCGCGGAGGGAAAACTCCTGCTCGCGGTGCCGTACATAATTCGTGAAGCCCAGTTCGACGCCAATATAGGTGTTCAAGTTGCCAATTAGGTGCAGAGCCAGATTGCCCGCCGGGTTAGTGATGCCTGGCGGGACCGCCCAGATGTTCCGTTCGTCGCGGTATTGGCTTAGTTCGCTCTTGAGTTTGTTCAGGTCACGATGGAACAAAGTGGTCAGGTCGTTCAGTAGCATGGCGTTAGTTGGTTTCGGTTAATTCGAGCACAACACTGGTTCGGCGGGCTTCCACGTTGGGATTAAATCC
>JANOCD010000028.1:0-64121 GCA_031411995.1 Cytophagales bacterium | reverse complement strand
TGGTTGATACCTTCAATATGATCAGCCAGATAAGTAGCTGTGTAGTTGATGTGGCTACTGAGCAGAAACTGGCCGTAAAGCTGAACGGTAACTTTCATCTTTTTTGCATTCAAGTTACACCAATTGCGTAAGTCCTAAGATAGATAGGATTGGCACGCGGATGATGCGGATGGAGCGGATTTGTACGGATTAAATTGATCTGCTAAAATCCACTCCATCCGCGTCATCCGCGTGCTATTTAACGATGAATTTCAAATCAAATTCTTATGCATTATGCGTCTACTGCCTATTCCTATCCTGCTTCTAACTGTTCACCTCTGTCTGTCCCAGCCTGTTGCGCAGAGTTTCACAAGTGCCAGGTCCCCCGCCGAAGCCGGGTTTTCGGTTGACCGGCTCAAACGCCTTGACGACCTCATGCAGGGCTTTATCGACTCTGGTAAAGCACCGAATATTGTGACGTTTGTGGCGCGGAACGGCAAGATAATCCACTACAAAGCTTACGGCTACAGCAATGTTGAGAAGAAAACGCCCGTCAAACGCGACGACATTTTCAGAATCGCGTCCCAGTCGAAAGCCATCACAACGGCCTCGCTGATGACCCTGTTTGAGGAGGGAAAATTCATGCTCGACGAACCCATCAGCAAGTACATTCCGGCGTTCAAAAACCCGCGTGTGCTGGTGAGTAACGACAAAGCGGCTGGCACCTACGAAACCCGGCCGGCAAAGGGCGAAATCACCATTCGACAGTTGTTAGCCCACAATGCGGGCATCCCCTACGAACACCCGCTCGACCAGATGGCCGAGTTTAAGGTGCCGTTTTTCAACTCGACCGAGCCGGACAAACTCGAAAATGTGGTGAATAAACTGGCCAAACGCCCACTCACCAAAGATCCTGGCGATGGATTTGTCTATGGTCTGAACACCGACGTAATTGGTCGGTTAATCGAGGTGTTGTCGGGTAAACCCTTCGATGTGGCCATGCGCGAACGGGTGCTGGAACCATTGGGTATGAACGACACCTATTTTTATTTGCCCGATGCCAAAGCCGCCCGTTTGGTCGAACTCTACAGCAAGGGGAGTGCCGACAAACCCCTGACGGTTCACGAAAACCCGGCTTACCGGAATTATGCCGTTTCGGGTGCGAAAACCTACTTTTCGGGGGGCGCGGGATTGGTCAGTACGGTGGAAGATTATGCCAAACTGTGCCAGATGTTGCTGAACGGCGGCACGTTCAATGGCAAGCGGATTCTGGGCCGCAAAACCATTGAGATGATGATTCGGAACCAGATTGGCGAAGCCGAGGTTTGGGATCGGAAAGATAAATTCGGGTTGGGGCTGCAACTGATTGGCGAGGGGTCACACTACGGTGATCAGGCTTCGCCGGGATCCTACACCTGGGGTGGTATGTACTGTTCCGAATACACCATCGACCCCAAAGAAAACCTGATCATGCTCGTTTTTACGAACGTTCATCCCTACGCCCACTACAGCGAAGTGGTTCGGAAATTCCGCTCGACAGTGTATCAGGCTTTGGAGTAATTTTATAGTATTGATTCCAACCAATGGTCAAAAAAATTGCTCTTAGTATTGGTGTGGTGTTACTTGTTCTCGGCATCTGGCAGCACGAACTGGTTGGCTATGGCTGGATGCAGGCGCGGGGGCAACTGCGTATTCTGTGGAATACCGAACCCGTGGAAACCGTACTGAATAACCCGGCAGTACCCGATTCAGTGAAGCGAAAAATAGAACTGATTGGCGAAATCAAGCGTTTTGCCGTTGATTCATTAAGGCTGGACCCGTCGGGGAGTTATTCGAGCTATTATGATCAGGAGGGTAAGCCCATTTTGTGGGTCATCACGGCGGCCCCGCCCTACGAATTGAAAGCAAGGGAGTGGTCTTTTCCGGTAATCGGTACGTTTTCGTACAAAGGATTTTTCGAGAGAGACCGGGCCGATTCGGCGGTGGCCGAACTGAAACGGGATGGCTTCGATACGCGGGTGGGGGAGGTGTCGGCCTGGTCGACGTTGGGGTTTCTGAATGACCCGATCCTGTCGAGCATGACCGAGCGTGACCCCGGCAGTTTGGCCGAATTAATCATTCACGAACTGACGCACGGCACCCTGTTCATAAAAAATAGTTTGGAATACAACGAAAATTTGGCCGACTTTGTCGGTGAGTACGGGGCACTACGGTTTCTGGCGGGTCGTTATGGACGTAACAGTTCTGAATACCGCGGCTATTTAGCGTCGAAAGGGTTCTATGAACGGTATGACGAGCATGTGCTTCGGGGGGCGAAAACGTTGGATAGTTTGTACCGGTCATTTAAACCTACAGCGTCAATAGCGGTCAAAGAACAACTGAAATGGTCAACAATTGAACGGATTGTGGTTGCATCCGACACACTGACCGACAGCCGAAGTCAACCGTTCAAGCGAAAGCGACGCTGGAATAAAATAAACTTACCTAACAATGCGTACTTTGTGGGGTATCTGACGTATCGAAAACAGCAGAACCGTTTTCGGCAGGAATTTGAACAAAAATTCAAGGGGGATTTCGCGCTTTATTTGTCTCATTTAAAAAGGACATATCCATCACTTTAACAATGAATAATGAGCAGTGGATAAGGAAAAATGACAGTTCAGGAATTCTGTCGTTATCCATTTACTATTAGGCATTCTATATTTGATTATGAAAAAAGTATGGGCAGGGATAAGTCTGGCAGCTATCGTCGCATTCGGTTTTGTGAATGCGTATGACGGCACCTCAAATACCTACCGGCGCGTGGTCAACACCAGTTTCGGACCGGGCGAGCATATCGAATATCGGGTCCATTATGGTTTTATCAATGCCGCCGAAGCGGTTGTCGATGTGGCCCCGACGCTCTATAAAGTGAACGAGCGGCCCTGTTACAAAGTCGATGTGTTTGGCCGCACCACCGGCACGTTCGATCTCGTGACGCGGGTGCGCGACACCTGGCGTTCCTATATCGACACGTCGGCTATTTTGCCGCAGCGGTTCTACGCCAATATCCAGGAAAATAAGTACAGGAAAGAAGAAAACGTAACGTTCAACCATTTTTCAAATACCGCAAAAGCGGAGGAACGCACTGAGCGCGATGTATTTAAAGTGCCTGACAATGTGCATGATATCGTCAGTAGCTACTATTTCCTGCGGACTGTCGATTTTAGTAAATTACCCATTGGCCAAATTGTTGAAGTGCCTGCTTTCTACGACGATCAGGTATATAATTTCAGGGTAAAATATCGGGGTAAGGAAACGATCAAGACAAAATTTGGTAAGATCAATGCCATTCGCCTGAACCCGATGATGCCCGCCAACGGCTTTTTCAAAGACGAAGAGTCGATCAAAATCTGGGTATCCGACGATATTAATAAAGTACCGATGAAGATAGAAGTCGAACTCGCCATTGGCTCTTTAGAAATGGACATCAAGCGGTTCGACGGCTTGAAGCAGGCTCCTAAGTTTCGGTAAACTGTTGCGCAGTAGCCAAGGCAACCGATTCCAGCGTAGTGTCCAATAGGGTGACTCCGTGGCCCCGAATCCCTGATAAAATCGGGTAATAGATTCGTTTTCAGGGCTTTCAAAATCAAACATAACTCTTTCACACCCGGCCTGTTCCTGAATCACTTGATCGATTAGGAGCGTCCGGGCGTGATGGGTTCGGCCCACTTCCGAGGCTGCATTGAACAGGTAGATGACTCGATTATCTGATTCAATAAAAACTGCTCCGGCTTCAATTCTTTCAGCTCGAATGGCATACCGGAGCGTGGCTAACCCCCGCTTTTGCAAGTCGCCAAACAGGTTTTCAAACAGCTCATAGGCCCACTCACCAACGCCCCCCGGAATTTGGCGGGCGTGATGTTGCCAAAACAGGGCGAGCAGGGGAGCAGGGTCAGTCGATTCCTGCACAACCCAGCCAAAAGCCGTTGCTTGCCGGAGATGCCGCCGGGTGTCAGAAGAATAATTCCCGTGAATGGTTTGATAGGAGTTGGAGAGGTCGAGCAGGTGCGTGTGAGCCTGTTGACTACTGAACGGTTGCAGGCCCATCTCGGCAAAAGCCGGGCTACTGTTTATGTGAAAAACAGAGCCATAGCGGTATTTTTTCAGCAAGGTACGAGCGAAAGCTTCCACTAAATTAGGAGTTATTTCAGCCCCAAACACCCCCAGAAACTGGCAGAACAGCGGTTGATGAACCACCCAGATCCCAAACTTGCGCCGAAGCGGAACGGGCATAACGGCCCGATAATCGCCGGATTTTGTGAGTAAAACAAGCCCTTCCCATCGCCAATTGGGTAGGTTTGTAACGGCATCTAAATACCAGGTGTAGGCATAGACAATGCGATTTGGAGAGGAATTAATGCAGCGATTCCACGCGTCAAGGTTGATAGCAGAACGGGGCAAAAGCTGTATTGTCATGATCTAACAACCGTCTAAAAATGCCCCCCAGTCCGACGGGTCGGGCTGGGGGGCATTTTCAACCTACTTAAAATACCCCTTCAATTTTGTGACAGCTTCGCGGGTTTCGGGCTTTTCGGACATCATGTCGTTTACACACTGAATGGCGTGGATGACGGTGCTGTGGTCGCGCCCGCCAAAGTGGTAGCCGATGGATTTGAGCGAGAGGTCGGTTTTCTCTTTGGCGATGTACATGGCCACCTGACGCGGATAGACCAATTCGCGTTTGCGGCTTTTGGCTTTCAGGTCGGCCACAGTCACATTAAAATATTCGGCGACCATGTCCTGCACCGTGTCGATGGTGACCTCCTTGTCGGAGTCAACCACGATGCTGCGGAGGGTTTGCTTGGCCAGATCTAGGTCAATTTCACGGCGGGTGAGCGATGCCTGCGCCATGAGCGACACAATTACTCCCTCCAGTTCGCGCACGTTCGTGTTGATGCTGTGGGCGAGGTATTCGATCACGTTATCGTCTATATAAACGCCCTCGGCCTGTAGTTTTTTCTGCATAATGGCGATGCGCGTTTCGAGATCGGGCGTTTGCAGATCGGCCGAAAGTCCCCATTTGAAGCGCGACAACAGGCGGTCTTCCAGTCCATCGAGATTACGGGGGGGGCGATCTGAGGTTAGGATAATCTGTTTGCCGGACTGGTGCAGGTGGTTGAAAATGTGGAAGAAAATCTCCTGCGTTTTTTCTTTTTTCTGCAAAAACTGAACATCGTCGATAATCAGCACGTCCACCTGCATATAGAACTGGGTGAAATCGCGGAGAGCATCGGATTTGATGGCGTTCAGAAACTGATTCGTGAATTTTTCGGAGGTAACGTAAAGGACAAATTTATCGGCAAAATTATTTTTGATGTAGTTGCCGATGGCCTGCACGAGGTGGGTTTTTCCAAGGCCAACGCCCCCATGAATCATTAAGGGGTTGAACGCCGTGAGGCCGGGCCGGTCGGCAACGGCAAAACCGGCCGAGCGGGCCAAACGGTTGCAGTCGCCTTCAATGTAGTTGTCGAAACCGTAGATCGGGTTCAGATACGAGTCCAGGTCCATTGAATCGAGGTTTTTCAACTGGAACGGACTTTTCAGAATATCGGGGTTGACGTTGTCGGGGCGCGAGTTTTGGGGTGTCCGGGTGGTGGGCATCTGCACGGCCAACGGCTTGTTGCGCTCGTTGCCCTGATCCACAATAATGCTGTATTCCAACTGCCCGTCGCGGCCAATGCTGGCATCGAGTGCTTTGCGGAGGGCGTGAATGAAGTTGTCTTCCAGCCACTCATAGAAGAATTGGCTGGGTACTTGAATGGTCAGAACGTTGCCTTGCAAGCGAAGCGGAACGATAGGCTCAAACCAGGTATTGAAACTTTGGTCAGGCACGATCTCACGGATCACCTGTAGGCATCGGTTCCATACGGTTGTTACTTCGCGCTGCATTCCTGTTTGTAGGGGTACGTTCACAACAAAAATTTAAAAGGACGGTGCGGTCTGTTTGAAAAAGGGAGACAAAAGTAGTGAAAAATGGCTTCGCCCGACGGTCTGCTCTCGGTTTCTTCCGGCTAATTTACACCCTTCCGAACGGTCTTGTCAATGTAGTTTTGTAATCCCTTGGAATAGTGCAATGGGCAATGGTCTTTCAAGCCGATTGACCGATTTTGGTCGCGGCAAATAGATAGATTACTTTTACAGCGCAACAAACTACGTGGCCCATGACCGCGCCCATCAACGATATGTTTCCACCCGTTTCCAAAGCCGACTGGATTGCTCAGATCGGTAAAGACCTGAAAGATCCACAAGCCTATGAAAGCTTGCGGTGGCAATCGCCGGAGGGGTTCACGGTGGAGCCTTTCTATACGCCTGAAGACATGAAGCAACTGCCGCTGGCAAATATTCAGGCGGCCCAAAAAGCAGCCCCAGGATGGCTCAACGCGCCCCAATACGCTATTTCTGATCCCAAAGGAGATGCTCATCGCCTTGCTCTGTCGAGCGGAGCCGACGCACTGTTGCTTAATTTGAGTACTTTCCCAACCCTTGACACCACAACCTTAAGCCGGGTACTGAATGGGATTAAACTCTCGGAAACGCCTGTTTTCTTTCAGCAAAATCAACCGGCTGCCACCTTTGTCAACACCTTGCAAACGGTAGTCCCCTATCAGCTAAAGGGCGGTTTATTAACCCCTCCCGATGAGACCACGGCCGAGGCTACGCGCCTGAGCCTGAACTCGCCACAATTCAGAACGGTGTGTATTTTGGGCCACGATTTTCATCGGGCCGGGGCTACGGCCACGCAGGAATTAGCCTTTATGTTGGGACACTTAGTCGATGTTTTTGATGGCCTCACCGAACAGGGTTTGATTGTGGAGCAATTAGCTGCAAAAACGATGTTTTCGGTATCAGTCGGGACGAGTTATTTTGTGGAAATCGCCAAACTGCGGGCCTTGCGAGTGTTATGGGGGCGGGTGATTGGGGGTTGGATTAGTCAGGGCGTTCCTACTGCATTCATCCACTCCCAAACTTCGGCTTTTTATGAGTCAACGGCGACTCCCTATACCAATTTGCTTCGGGCAACCACCGAGGCAATGGCAGCCGTGATTGGTGGGTGCGATGTGCTGACGGTGCGCCCGTTTGATGCGGTTTTGGATTCGTCGGGGGAGTTTAGCCGCCGGATTGCCCGTAATGTGTCGCTGTTGCTGGCCGAGGAAAGCCATTTAGACAAAGTTGCTGACCCCTCGGCGGGGAGTTATTACATCGAAACCCTGACACACCAGTTAGTTGAATCGGCCTGGGCGTTGTTTTTGCAGGTTGAAGAAATGGGCGGTCTGTCGAAAGCGGCTGATTTTGTGCAGTCAGCAATTGAGCAATCCTATCAGGCCAAAGTCGAAGCCGTACGCGGGAGCAAAGTGCTGGTTGGTGTAACGAAGTTTCGGGTTGATGAGGAGGGGCAAAAGGGGAAACGTTCGCCTACAGTAATGGAGGGGTTATTGCCCAATCGAAGGTTGGCGCAGGAGTTTGAGTGAGAATTCTATATCACCAGGTTTTAAACTACACTTCATTATTCCAAATCATGCGCCCTGCCTTCGCTAATATACAGCATCAATCCGCTCCCGTTGAGCCACAGACTCCAATTACCGTAACACCGTTTACTACTTCCGAAGGTATTAAGCTGAAACCCAGGTTTGCCATTGCCGACACGGGCAATGCTGAAAATTTGGGGTTTGCGGCTGGCATTCCGCCGTTTTTGCGGGGGCCATACAGCAGCATGTATGTGCGGCAACCGTGGACAATCCGGCAATATGCGGGGTTCTCGACTGCCGAAGCGTCCAATGCGTTTTATCGGCGAAACCTCGCGGGCGGACAAAAGGGCTTGTCGGTTGCCTTCGATTTGGCGACCCACCGGGGCTACGATTCCGACCATCAGCGTGTGGTGGGCGATGTGGGCAAGGCCGGTGTCGCCATCGACTCGGTGGAGGACATGAAACTGTTGTTTGATCAGATTCCGCTCGATCAAATGTCGGTGTCGATGACCATGAACGGGGCCGTGATTCCCATTCTGGCATTCTTCATCGTGGCCGCCGAAGAGCAGGGTGTTCCCCCCGAAAAGCTGTCGGGAACCATTCAGAACGACATTCTGAAGGAATTTATGGTACGGAACACCTACATCTACCCGCCCGAACCGTCGATGCGGTTGGTAGGCGATATTTTTGCCTACACCAGTCGGCATATGCCTAAGTTTAACTCGATCAGTATCAGCGGCTACCACATGCACGAGGCCGGTGCCCCCGCTCACATCGAGCTGGCCTATACGCTGGCCGATGGGATGGAATACCTCCGAACGGGTTTGGCGGCTGGCATGGGCATCGATGAGTTTGCACCCCGGCTGTCGTTCTTCTGGGGCATCGGCATGAACCACTTCATGGAAATTGCCAAAATGCGGGCCGGGCGGTTGCTCTGGGCCAGAATTGTGCAGCAATTCGCTGGCAGCGGCCAACCGCCCAAAAGCAACAAGTCGCTGGCGTTGCGAACCCACTGCCAAACATCTGGCTACAGCCTGACCGAGCAAGACCCGTTCAACAACGTGGCCCGCACCACCATCGAGGGGCTGGCGGCTGTGTTGGGTGGCACCCAGAGTTTGCATACCAACTCATTAGATGAAGCGATTGCCCTGCCCACCGATTTTTCGGCCCGGATTGCCCGCAACACGCAACTTTATCTGCAACACGAAACCGACATCACTCGCGCCGTTGACCCCTGGGGCGGCTCGTATTATGTGGAATATCTGACCAACGAATTAGCCGAAAAAGCCTGGGCCTTAATTGAAGAAGTGGAGGAGTTGGGCGGTATGACCAAAGCCATTGAAACGGGTCTGCCCAAGCTCCGCATCGAGGAGGCCGCTGCCCGTAAGCAAGCCCGCATCGACGGAGGCAAGGACGTGATTGTGGGCGTAAATCGCTATAAACCAGCGACAGAAACCGAAATCGAGTTGCTTGAAGTCGATAACCAAGCGGTGCGCGAAAGTCAGATTGCCCGGTTAAATGATATAAAAGGAAAAAGAGATAATGACAAAGTAGAACAGGCATTGGCGGCTATTACGGAAGCGGCTGCCGGGGGGGTAAATTTGCTCACCCTTGCCATCGAAGCGGCCCGGCACCGGGCAACCCTCGGCGAAATTTCGGATGCTATGGAAAAAGCTTTTGGCCGACATAAAGCCACGATTCGGGCCGTGTCGGGAATTTATTCGGCGGAAGTGTCCGACGATGAGAACTTTGCCCTTGCCCGCCAAATGGCCAATCAGTTTGCCGAACTCGACGGGCGACGACCCCGGATTCTGGTGGCCAAAATGGGGCAGGATGGCCACGACCGGGGGGCCAAAGTGATTGCCACAAGTTTCGCCGACCTCGGCTTCGATGTGGATATGGGGCCGCTGTTCCAAACCCCCGCTGAGGTGGCCCGGCAAGCAGCCGAGAACGACGTTCACATTGTGGGCGTGTCGAGTTTGGCGGCAGGCCACAAAACGCTGGTGCCCCAACTGATCGACGAACTCCGGCAACTTGGCCGCGACGATATTATGGTGATTGCCGGGGGCGTTATCCCGGCTGGCGACTACCAATATCTGTATGATGCGGGCGTGAAAGGCGTTTTCGGGCCGGGAACAGTAATCTCCATTGCCGCCCAGAAGATTTTGCGGGAGTTGATCGGTTAGGGGTTGAGAGGGCCGGAGGCTGAGACTGGTAAATGATTTTTTTGTATCTTCATGGATAAATTAGCCGTCTGAAAATTATGCTTACACCCTTGCAGATCGAATTGCTCAAGACGTTCTCCCGCCCGATCCCTGAGCAACAGGTATTGGAAATAAAGCAGTTGCTGGCAGATTATTTTGCCCACAAAGTGGATGAGTCAATGGATGCACTCTTCACTGAAAAGGGATGGGACAGCACTACAGTAGAGGGCTGGTTAAACGATCATGACCGGACACCTTATCACCACAACTAATGCGCGTTGTCATTGACACTAATTGCTTTCTGGTAATCATCCCCAAAATATCACCCTATCGTCAGGTATTTGATGCGTACCGTGCCATGCAGTTTGAACTGGCAGTGAGTACAGATATTTTAGCCGAATATGCTGAAATATTTGGGCAACGTATGACTCCATTCATTGCTGATAATATTCTTGAATTGACTGAAAAACAGGCTAATACAATCAAAACAGAAATTTACTACCGTTGGGGACATATCACGATTGACTATGACGACCGGAACGCCGGACCGTAATAAATTTGTCGATTGCGCAGTATCGGCTGGTGCTGATTATATTATTACGCATGACCGACATTTTAACGAGTTAAAAACTCGTGCATTTCCAACCGTGCCTTGTATTACTCTGCCTGAATTTATGAAGCTTCTTGGTGTGTAATTTCGGGGCTAGTACGCTACCCGCTCTCCCAGTACCCCTTCAATAATTCCTCTAAAAATCCGTATTCCTGTCTCGATCAATTCGTCGGGGAAATCGTAGTCGGGGTTGTGAAGGGCAGGTGTTTGTTCGCCCGCGCCGAGGCCAAACATAGCTCCTCGAAACGCCTGTGTGAACCAGCCGAAATCTTCGCCGAACTTGAAGGGGGTGGGCCGCTGCTGCACTGATAAGCCCGCTTTGGTAGCCGACAGTGTTATCATTGTGTTGCAGTATGCATCATTTACCGTCGTTGGAAAATAGTCGAACCAGTTGGTTTCGGCGCGGAGTTTGTGCTGGGTGCAGATGGCGGCCAATTCGCGTTCTAAATTCATCACCAACCTATTCATACCTTCTGTTTGCCAGCACCGCAGCGTAAAATGAGCTTCTCCATAACCCGCCGAAATGCCATAGTCGGGTTGCCCCACCAGCAAATGAACGGAGGTGATCAGTGCGAAATCAGCGCGAGTGGGATCGGCAATCACGTACTGGCTAAAGACCGTCACCAACTCGGCAACGGCCAACGAGGGGTTGATACCGTTTTCAGGTTCTGAAGCGTGCGACTCTTTGCCAAACAGTTTAATCGCCATACTCTGTACGGTGGGGCTGAACTGTCCCGGCACCCAGACGACTTCGTGCATGGGGTAGCCGGGTATGTTGTGGAGCGCAAATACATAGTTGGGGCGGAACTCGGCAAAACGAGGGTCTTCCAAAACTGCTTTGGCTCCTTCACCAATTTCTTCGGCTGGCTGAAACAATAGTACGACACGCCCGGCCGCAAACGAGGCTTGTTGCAGCCACGTGGCTAGTCCGGCAAGAATAGTCGAATGGCCATCATGCCCACACTTGTGCGATACGCCAGCCCGGACCGAGCGGTGAGCAAATGAATTTGCTTCCTCAATGGGCAGCGCATCTAACTCGCTGCGAAACAGTAGAGTAGGGGTGTTATGGCCGGGCCCAGTTTGCCCAAATTCGTAGATGATGGCTACCCCATTCCCACCGAGACCGCTAACAATACGAGTGGGATTGAATGGCTTTACAAAATCAATAAGTCGGCGGGCTGTTTCCGTTTCCTGCCCTGATAATTCAGGGTGCTGATGCAGTTCATGCCGGAGGGTTCGTAAGGAGTCGGTCATACCATAAAAATGCACCTGTGCCTGCCTTCTACCCCTTCACCACCGTGAACGATCCAATGGCTTCATATTGCCGATAGGGGGCGTTGGTGGATGTTTTAGGCTTGGCAAACACATAAAGCGTGGTTGGCCCGCGTTGAGGAACCCGCACCGACAGCGTGTAGGTGTCGCCGTTGCGCTGGAGCGATGATGGAATGGTTTGGCCCGTGTTTTGGCCGGGTCGGGCTGCCGAACACACAATTTTCAGGTCAGCATCATTTCGGAAGGTGATGGTAGCCACATCGTTGGTATGAATGAGGCCATTTTGTGGGAAACGCTCATCGAATCCCATCCGAAAATAGGCATCATACAACTTCGGGAAACGGTCGAAGGTGGCCTTGCTGATGGCTGGGTTGAGCAATTGCCAGCGCGGGTCGGCGGGCAGGTGCTGCGAGACAAACGCTTTTGGATCGGTCAGGAAATAATGGTCGTTGGGGTGGCCCAATTTGCCAGTTGTCATGGCCCAGGTAATGTCAATCAAATACCAGTCGCCATCCAATTTTACAGCGTTCCACTCGTGATCCATCGGGCCGGTGGGTTGCCCAGCCGTGGCATCTTCCGTGCGTGAATACCCTTTCACATTGGCTACATCAATACCCGATTTATTCAACAAGTGTTTGAATAACAGGGAGTAGCCCGTGCAAACGGCCCGGCGAGAACGCAGCGTTCGGTTAGCATAATCGACTTCGGAATGGTAGGTTCCGTTACCAAAAGCGTTTAAATCATACCGCACATGCGACGTAATCCAGGCATATACCGAGCGGGCTTTGGCCAGTTCGGAGCGAGCAGGGGCCGTTAAGTAATTCGCCAGGCTATTCAGGTTCGCGGCTTTGCTTTCCGGTGTATTTTTGGCATATTGGTCAATGGTACTGTAGTCCACCGTTACAAAGCGCGAGTTCAGCGGGATTTCGGTGGAGGACCAATTCATTGACCGGGCTACTGAGGTCGGTGCCAGTGAGCTATGAAGAGCAAGCCCACGGCTTGGGGCGGCAACAAATCCGGTGCCAGTGATAAGTAGTAAGGCGGTCAATAAAAGACCAACAGTGTAGTTTCGCATTCCTCAATCGTTTTCGCATAAGTATAACTTTCATGCAGGGTCTATTATTGTTTATCAGCCTACTGACTTTGTCGATTATGACAGCCGCTCAACCGCAACCAACCTTAGCTGAAAACTCGACCATGAAAACCGTTTCGTTTCGATTGCGGCCGGGGCAGGATTTGAAAGAAGAACTGGATAAACTCGTGCAACAACAGCGCATTGAAGCCGGTGCCGTACTTACCTGTGTGGGTAGCCTGACTGACCTGACGCTCCGGTTAGCCAATCAGGACGGGCCGAGCCGATGGCAGGGCCATTTTGAAATTGTGTCACTCGTTGGCACACTTTCGACCAGCGGGAGCCACATTCATCTGTCCGTATCCGACTCAACGGGCCGGACGCTGGGCGGGCATTTGCTGGCAGGCTGCAAAATCTATACGACTGCCGAGATCGTGGTTGGTATCTTGCCCGACGTGGTTTTTACCCGCGAACCCGACCCGACTTTTGGCTATAAAGAACTGGTTGTGCGAAAGAAAAAGAAGAAACCATAATCGTTATGAACTGGTATCTGGTTGTGGGAAGTTGGCTGGCGGGGCTACACATAGCTCTGGCACAGCCTTTTACGGCCCTCGATCACCATGCCCAAACGACAGCCTTCGAGCGCAGCGACGACTTGTCGGCACTGGTTAAGAAACTAATAATCCCGGCCCAAACGGATCTTGAAAAAGCCAGAGTTCTGTTTGTCTGGACGGCCACCAACATTCACTATAACGATAGCCAGGTGAAGCCGTACCAGTATGGGTTTGCCGAAAAATCGGTGGATACACTGGCTCTTGCCACCCGAATCATGCGGCAGAAATGGGGCGTTTGCACCGATTTTTCGCTCTTATTATATCAGTTGTTGCGCACGGCCGGGCTGCCTGCCCGAATCATTTCGGGCTACGCCAAAGGTCATCCCGATCAGGCTGGAACGCCCATTCGGGCAATCAATCACCAATGGAACATGGTTTTTCTGGACGGACGCTGGCACCACCTCGACGCGACCTGGGCCAGCACCAACAACGGCACCCGCCCGCTGAATATGTACTATTTTCTGACTCCGCCCAACCAGTTTATGGCCAATCATTTGCCGGCGAATCCCGCCGATCAGCACGTGGAGAAACCGCTGACAAAAACCGAGTTCGATACGCTGCCGAGGGTGTATGATGACTATTTTACGCTCGGTTTTGGCCCGGATTTCCCGCGCAAGGGCTTGTTCCAAATCAAGCGAACACTCCAACTGTTCGTTGCCAATCCGGCCAAAATGGAGTTTGTCGTGCTGGCTCATCGGTATGGCCAACCGAAAAACGAACGGACGTTCTACTACAGCACCTATCGTCAAAAAACGGGCTACGACCTTGCTATGCAGGTTTTCCGCGATGGGGTATATTCCGTTCACATCCTCAGCCGACCCAAAGGCGATCTGAATGAGCACAAATTAGTACTGACGTTAACGGTAATCAGCAGCCGTTAATCACATCAAAATATTCTCCACAGCCTGCACTCGTTTAGGTACGTTGGTTTCGCCGAGGGTTTCGCGGAGGTCGATTTCGATGTTGCGGCAAATGGCCGTGAGCGGCACGTCGTTGAGGCTGTTCTCGAAGGGGTTTTCGCTGGTATCGCCCACTATTTCCATTGTGTTGAACACCCAGGCAATGATCGTGTAAAAGGGCACCGTAAGCCACAAATGCCACCCACCCACTTTGGCCATTTCGTTGAGGATGCCGTAGGGTAAAACCCAGATGAACACCCAAGTGAACAAGTAGCTAAAAAAGGCATACTGACGCGGAAACGGAAACGATTTAATGCGCTCACAGGCACCCTGCTGGTTATAAAACTCCGCTAGCGACCGTTCCATTTCAACGTGGTAGAAGTCAGACAGATAACCCCGGTCGCGGAGGTCGCGAAGCCGGGCCGACTGAGCGCGAAGGAGTTGCGTGGCGGGGTTGGTGAATTTCATGACCTCCTCAATTTCGTTGTCGGGCAGAAATCGCTGCAATTCCACATCTAAGCTGCACTGTTTAAAGGCGGCAATCCGGTCGATAATGTCGTGTGCAACGTCTCGGTGCTGTTGCCAAACTGTTTGTCTGCGAAGTTGAATACGGAGGGCTGTCAGGTAGGCCAAATGGCCATAGATTAGTTTCTTTTTGGCATCGCGAAGTGCCTCGTCAGGCATAGGGTCAGTCACCATACGATTCGTAACAAAGTCATGCACCATCACCGACCACGACCGGCTTCCGTTCACGATGCTGCCCCAAATGCGCCGTGCTTCCCACAGCCGGTCGTAGGACGAGTTGTTTTTGAAGCCGACATAAAAAGCCACTGCTGTGCCGATGGTGGCTATGGGTACAAAAGGTATAGTCAGGAGCGACCATCCGGTGAACAAATAGAGCGTACAGATGGCTGTGGAATAGGTAATAAAAAAAACGACGGAACGAAGAGCAAATGGCGCAAAATGCCGCCAGGCAATACGACGGGCTACGTACATAAGAGGGTGGTTGAAAGATTGAATACGGACACGGTTGGCTTTTATCGGGAGAATACCGAAAAATAGGAAGATCAATTAAAAGGACCTTAAAAATCAACCATAAATTCAAAAATTTACTTAAAAATTACCAATTCACACTACATTGCAAGTCTATTGTGCTTCCAGTGCCAACTGCTTTAACGGAATGGAATACTCACAGGAAAACTCATGCACTGCCTGTCGTGAGGATGTTTTAGTTAAAAAGCCATTGGCCAAACAGTGGCATTCCACGGCTTTGGGCTTGCTTGTGCTAATTCTTCCTAAATGCCCTTTCTGTGTGGTGGCCTACACCAGTTCGATAGCCATCTGCGGAGCACCCTCAGTCGTGAATCACCATACTGATTGGGGGGCATGGGTGGCTCTGGGGCTGGCAACAGTTTGCATAGGGAGCATCGCCCGGAATTACCGGGGTACTGGCACCCGCACCGCCATAATCATCTCTCTTCTGGGTCTCTCCCTTTTGCTCTTTGGCCTGTTTACGCCCAATGCTATGCCCTGGTACTATACGGGGGCTGTACTGCTGTTTTTGGGAAGTTTTTATAATGGCCGGGGCTACCGATGGCTGAGCCGAATGGTCTGACCAACACCCTTTTTTCAGTACCGTAATTTCACTTTAACCGTTTAACTCCATCCAATGATCGCAGCAGATTTCAACTATGAAGCCCCTGCCACACTCGACGAAGCCATTGCACTGCTTCAGAAATATGGCGACGAGGCCAAAATCCTGTCGGGAGGGCACAGCTTGATTCCAATGATGAAACTTCGGTTTGCCTCGCCGGAACATATCATCGACATCAACAACATTCCCGGTCTATCGGACATCGGCATCGACGGGCAAACACTCAAAATCGGGGCATTGACCCGCGAGGCTGATCTCGAACATTCAGCGGTACTGAAAGAACACTTCGCCATTTTTGGTGATGTGACCAAGCTCATTGCCGACCCGCAGGTTCGCAATATGGGCACCATCGGCGGAAATTTGGCCCACGGCGATGCCGCCAACGACCATCCCGCCGTGATGATCGCGCTGAACGCCACCGTGGTTGCCACCGGGCCGGATGGCGCGCGCAGCATCCCGATTGATGAGTTTTTCCTTGGTTTCTACATGACGGCCCTTCAGCCCGACGAGATTCTGACCGAAATTCAGATTCCGATGCCAGCCGCCGGAACGGGCAGTGCCTACCACAAGCTGGAACGCAAAGTGGGTGATTATGCCACTGCCGGTGCCGCTGTTCAACTGACGCTCGATGGAAATGGTGTCTGTACGTATGCAGGCATTGGCCTCACCAATGTGAACCCGCTCCCGCTCCGTGCCGAACGCTCCGAAGCCGCTCTGTTGGGCAAAACCCTCACCGACGAAGTCATTGCCGAGGCCGCTCAGTATGCTTCGGAAGATTGCAGCCCTTCAGCCGACCTCCGGGGCGACGAAGAATACAAACGCGCCATGGTAGCCGTACTGGTGAAACGCATGATTCACAAAGCCGCCGGACGCGCCGTAGCCTAAACAAAGAAAACAGCGTGAGAAAACCGGACAAGATTGATCTGGCAGAACGCTCTTTCGCTCTTTCACTCTTTCACTCTTTATTATAGATGAAACAAATAACCGTCACCGTAAACGGACAGGCTCACTCGGCAGAAGTAGAGCCACGCTTACTCCTTGTACACCTCATCCGCGAAAATCTGAATATGACGGGTACGCACATTGGCTGCGATACCAGTAGCTGCGGGGCATGTACCATTTTGCTCAACGGCAAATCCGTTAAATCATGTACCATTCTGGCTGTTCAAGCCAATGGCAAATCTATTTCAACGGTCGAGGGGATGTGCGCTCCGGGTGCTCCGCTGAACAACCTTCAGGAAGGCTTCAAAGAAAATCACGGTCTCCACTGTGGTTTCTGCACACCCGGCATGATGATGCGGGCCACCGAACTGCTGGAAATGAACCCCGACCCAACCGAAGACGAAATTCGCTGGGGTATTTCGGGCAACCTCTGCCGTTGCACGGGCTACAACAATATTGTGAAAGCCATTCAGTATGCCAGTGCCAAAAATCGGGGTGTAGAACCCGCATCAACAGAACCACAGTTTGTATAAACTGAAAACTACCCCCTCAAATGACACAACCATGTAAAACATCGAAGGCGATTGGTGGAATGGGGCATTCCATGAAGCGCAAAGAAGATGCACGATTTCTACAGGGCAAGGGCAATTACGTTGATGACGTAAAACTCGACGGAATGCTCTATATGGACATTGTTAGAAGTCCCTATGCCTACGCTAAAATTCTGAAAATAGACAGTGAAGCCGCTCTGAAAGTGCCTGGTGTTCTGGCCGTTATCACGGGTCGCGATCTGGAAACGTATGGCCTGCACTGGATGCCCACGCTGATGTCGGACACCCAAATGGTGTTGCCAACGGATACGGTTATGTATCAGGCGCAGGAGGTAGCCGCCGTGATTGCCACAAGCCGTTATGCCGCCCGCGATGGTCGGGAAGCGGTGCGCATTGATTATGAGCCGATGAAGCCTGTAATTGACCCGTTCAAAGCACTTTTGCCGGATGCGCCCGTGCTTCGCACCGACAAGCCCGGCAAAACAGATAACCATATCTGGCATTGGGAAGTAGGTGATAAGGCCAAAACCGACGATGTGTTTTCGACCGCCGAGGTCGTGGTGAAAGAGCAAATGCACATTCCGCGCATCCACGTGGCCTCTATCGAGACTTGCGGTTGTGTAGCCGATTACAGCAAGGTCAACAACCACCTTACCATGTACATGACCACGCAGGCACCCCACGCCATTCGCACGGTGATTGCCCTGGTAGCGGGTCACGTGGGCTTGACGGAGGAAAAAGTACGGGTTATCGCGCCGGATATTGGCGGGGGTTTTGGTGGTAAAGTGCCCGTTTATCCGGGCTACGTGATTGCTATTGCTGCTTCGTTCCTGATTGGTAAGCCCGTGAAGTGGATCGAAGACCGCAGCGAAAACCTACAGGCCGACTCCTTCGCCCGCGATTACCACATTACGGCTGAAATGGCCGGTACGAAAGAAGGTAAAATCCTGGCAACCCGCTTCAAAGTGCTGGCCGACCACGGCTACACGGATGCCTCGGCCAACCCGTCGAAGTACCCAACGGGTATGTTCTCCATCGCGACCGGCTCGTATGATTACGGCACGACGTTCATGGAAGCCGATGCTATTTATACGAACAAGCCGCCGGGAGGTGTGGCTTATCGTTGCTCATTCCGGGTGACGGAAGCTGTTCACGCCATCGAGCGGATGACCGACCGCTTTGCCTTTGAAATTGGCAAAGACCCCGCACAGTTGCGTTTCGAGAACTTTATTAAGAAAGAAGATTTCCCCTGGCATTCGCCGACGGGCTGGATCTATGACAGTGGCGACTACGAGGCTGGTCTTCGCAAAGCGATGGATGCCATCGACTACGACGGCTTGCGGAAAGAGCAGGTTGAGAAGCGGGCCAAAGGCGAATTGATGGGTATCGGTATCTCGACGTTCACTGAAGTGGTAGGAGCGGGGCCATCCAAAGATTTCGACATTCTGGGTATCAAAATGTTCGATAGTGCCGAGATTCGGGTTCACCCAACGGGTAAAGCGATTGCTCGTTTCGGTACTAAATCGCAGGGACAGGGCCACGAAACGACTTACGCTCAGATCATTGCGGAAGAGTTGGGTATTCCCGCCGAGAACATTCAGATTGAAGAAGGCGACACCGACACGGCCCCTTACGGCCTTGGTACCTATGCCAGCCGAAGCACGCCAACCGCCGGTGCAGCCGCTGCCGTAGCCGCCCGCAAACTCCGCGACAAAGCCCGCAAAATTGCGGCTTATTTGCTCGAAGTGAGCGAGGATGACTTGGAGTGGGAGCCGGGCAAGTTCTTTGTGAAAGGTGCCCCCGAAAAATCAAAAACCATTCAGGAACTCGTTTTTGCAGCCTACACCAACCATCCACAGGGCATGGAGGCCGGTTTTGAAGCAACCCATTACTACGATCCCCCGAACCTCACCTTCCCGTCGGGCGCGTATATCTGCGTGGTGGACATCGACAAGGAAACGGGCGAGATCAAAGTGCGCCGGTTTGTGGCCATTGACGACTGCGGTAACATCATCAACCCGATGATTGTGCAGGGTCAGGTTCACGGCGGACTCACGCAGGGTATTGCTCCGGCCATGTATGAGGCTTTAGTCTATGACGAAGACGGTAACATCCTGAACGGCACCCTGATGGATTACCTCGTTCCTACGGCGGTGGAGTCGCCAAATTGGGAAACGGGCCACACCATCACGCCATCACCGCACCACCCCATCGGGGCCAAAGGTGTGGGTGAGTCGCCAACGGTTGGCGCACCACCGGCAATTGCCAACGCCATTGTCGATGCACTTTCGCCATACGGTATCACGCACTTAGACATCCCCATTACGCCCTTCAAAGTCTGGAAGGCATTGAAAGAGAAGGGAGTCGTTTAATGAATTGCGGATTGTGGATTTGGCCGTGGCGATGTTTCGCTTTCGGATTGTCAGACCGGCCAAATCCGCAATCCCAAATCCCAAATCATAATGACAACGAATCTGACGAAAACATTTGAGGTCGAGCAACCAATCGATCTTGTGTGGGCAACCCTTACCGATCCGACTAAAATTGTGGATTGTGTGCCGGGAGCCTCGCTCACTGAGCAGGTTGATGCCGACAATTATAAAGGTTATGTGGGCCTGAAATTTGGCCCTGTGAAGGCTGGCTACGACGGCCTCGTAACGTTTGTTCAACGCGATGCCGAGAACAAAAAAATGACGCTGAAAGGGCTGGGACTGGACAGCAAGGGCAAAGGCAGTGCCGAAATGCTCATGAACGCTACCCTGACCGAAGTGGATGGCAAAACCAACGTGGTAGCCACCATGGACATCACCATCACGGGGATGTTGGCGCAGTTTGGTGCAAGGCTGATCAACGACGTGTCGAACCAGGTGTTCAACCAGTTTGTCTCGAATTTCAAGGAAAAACTGGCCAAAACAACCGATGGCACAGCCGCCGAAACAACGGCAGAAGGTGAAACAGAAGAATCAAACTCCGGCATTGGTGGATTCCTTAAAAAACTCTTCTGAGATACTCGCAGCTTTAGAAAATCATCAGTACGTCGCCGACGAGGAGTTGGCGACCGTACTTTTTTTGATGCTCAGGCTGCGCAAACCGCTGCTGCTCGAAGGGCCGCCGGGTGTAGGGAAAACCGAAATTGCGCTGGTTTTGAGCGACTTATTGCAAACCCCGCTCATTCGCCTACAATGTTATGAAGGCTTAGATGTAAATGCGGCTGTGTATGAATGGAACTACCAGAAACAACTGCTCGGTATTCGGCTACAGGAAGGTAGCAACTTGTCGGTAGCCGAAAAAGAGAAACACATTTTCGGGCCTGATTATCTGCTAAAACGCCCGCTCTTGCAGTCGATCACCAACGAAATGCAATCGCCGGTGCTGCTGATTGACGAACTCGACCGCTCCGACGAAGAGTTTGAAGCGTTTCTGCTCGAATTGCTGTCTGCTTTTCAGATCAGCATCCCCGAAATTGGCACGATCAAGGCTACCCACAAACCGTACATTATTCTGACCTCGAACCGCACCCGCGAGTTGAGCGATGCCCTGAAACGGCGGTGCCTATACCACTGGATCGACTACCCCTCGCTTGACAAAGAAATGGCGATTGTTCGCAAACGCCTGCCCCATATCGAGACGCAATTGCTGACGCAGGTGGTGGAATTTGTGCAGGATTTACGGCAACGAAAACTGGCAAAAACACCCGGCATCTCCGAAACCATCGACTGGGCCGAGTCGCTCATGGCCTTGGGCTACCGCGAGGTAAACCAAAAAGCCATTCAGCAAACGCTGGGAAGTTTACTGAAATCAGTGGATGATATACGGCTGATACATAATGAAAATCCAAGCGTTCGCAACCAATAGCCTGACAGAGTCCATCGTCGCTTTTGCCCAGTTTGTGCGGAGCCACGGCCTCAATGTGGGTATTCAGGAAACGCAGGACGCGCTTTTGGCTGCTAATACAGGGCTGTTAGCCAGTAGGTTGGGCTTAAAACACGCCCTGAAAGCATTGTTTTGTACCTCGCCTGAAGAGCGACTGGTTTATGACCGGCTTTTTAGTTTGTATTGGGATACTAACCCAATCGACCTGCGCGAAACCAAGAACAAAACGACCACCCAAGGAGCTGTTCTAAAAAAGACGAATACGACGCTGGTGTTGCTTGGGGAGGGAAAAACACCCGACACCTATAAGGATGCCAAAACAGTGTCGGGAGCTAACGAGACGGAACTATTGCGAAAAACCGACTTTACGAAGGTGAGCGAGGTGGAAGCCCGGAAACTGGAAGAAATTGCCCAACGACTGTTCCGTGAAATTGCCATGCGCCTGCGCCGACGGATGAAAGAAAGTAAGACCGATGGCAAAGTCAATCTCCGGCGAACCATCCGGCGCAGTTTGCCCTACGGCGGAGAACCGCTGGAGTTGTTCCGCCGTGCCAGAACGCCAAAAAAACAACGGTTGATTGTGCTGCTCGACGTGAGCGGGTCGATGGATAAATACAGCTTTTTTCTGCTCCGTTTTATCGTGGCCCTCCGCCAACATTTCCGCCAACTCGAAGCCTTTGTGTTCAGCACCACGCTCATTCGCATCAGCAAAGCCATTCAGTGCAACCAGATCGACACCGTTTTAGACCTGATGAATCAACAGGCCAACAATTGGTCGGGGGGGACAAAAATTGGGGAGTGCTTGGAGACGTTTTATGACACCTACGGCAAACGAACGCTGAACGGCTCACCCACCATTATTATTCTGAGCGATGGCCTGGAAACGGGTAGTCCCGAAAAATTGGGCGAACAGATGCAGCGGATTCATCGGCGGGCCAAAAAAGTGGTGTGGCTCAACCCGTTGAAAGGTATGACGGGCTATGAACCCATTGCCCGGGGAATGGCGGCTGCCCTGCCGTCGGTGGATGAGTTTAAGGCCGCCCACAACCTGAATAGTTTACTGGAACTTGAAACCATCTTAGCTAATGCTTGACGAATTTTTATCCCAATACAATCACTTGCGCCAGAAAAACGAACTGTTTGCCACGGCGACAGTGGTCTGGCGCGAAGCTCCCAGTTCGGGAAAGGCGGGCGACCGGGCCATCATCGACAGCAAAGGCGAGGTGACGGGCTGGGTGGGGGGGGGATGCACCAAAGGCATTGTGCTGAAAGAAGCCAGTGCAGCCATGCAGGAGGGTCGTCCCCGGCTGGTTCGGGTAAGCCCCGACCCCAATTCGACCCCACAAACCGGCATAAAAGAGTACCAGATGACCTGCCAAAGCGGGGGGAGTGTCGATATTTTTATTGAGCCGGTGATGCCCAAAACGCACCTGATTATCATGGGTAAATCGGCTATTGCCCAGGCTCTTGCCGCCTTCGCCAAACTCCTCGATTACCGCATTACGGTGATGGCAATGGCGGTTCCCGAAGGTGCTTTTCCGGGGGTTGACGACCTTAAAATGGCTTTTAATTTCGCGAAAGTCCCCGTAAATAAGCACACCTTTGTGGTGGTGGCCACGCAGGGCGAACAAGACGAAATGGCCCTGAAAGCCGCTTTGAAGGCTCCATTGCCGTATTTGGCGTTTGTGGCCAGCCGCAAAAAGCGCGATGCCGTGTTCGCGTATCTGCGGTCGGCTGGGGTGGGCGAAAGCGAGTTGTCAGCGATTAAAACGCCCGCCGGGATCGACATTAAAGCCAAGACACCCAACGAAGTAGCCATCAGTATTTTGGCGGAGATTATTCAGGTTGTGCGAAGCCAGCCAACGCAATTTGACCCCCCGAAAAACCTAATTGGCGAAGATAAGTTTTATATCAATCCGGTTTGCCAGATTCCGGTGGACAAAACTGCTCCTAAACACATGGTAGAGTACAAGGGAGAAACCGTTTATTTCTGTTGCGACGGCTGCAAAGTGAAATTTGATGCCGAACCAGAAAAGTATATTCACGCATGAAAGAAATTAAAGCAATTATTGAGGGATACGACCATCTTGACCGTCAGGCTACACAGGCGGCTTTAGCCACGGTGGTGCGGGTCGAAGGCTCCTCGTATCGGCGGACGGGTGCCCGGATGCTGGTGATGAGCGATGGTGTCTGGATTGGCGGCATCAGTGGCGGTTGCCTCGAAGGAGATGCCCTCAAACGCGCCCGGCTGGCTATTGCCAAAGCGTCGCCCTCCAAAATTACCTACGACACCACCACCGACGACGAACACCAAATCGGCGTTGGATTGGGGTGCAACGGCATCATCGACGTGCTGTTTACCCCCCTCAATTTCAATGACCCGAACAACCCCGTCGAAGTACTCAAAAGCTGCATGAACGAGCGTCGCCAAACCCACGTCCTCATTACTATTACCGGGCTGGAAGGGGCCTGGGATTCGATTAAAGAAGGGGATGTGATCCGGTATACCAATGCAAAAAGTCTTGACTTACTGGCAAATACCGATATTGAGGTACAGTTAGAAGCCAAAATTCAGGCGCGAATAGCCAAAGGCGTATCGGCTCCGTTCCGGTTTGAGAGCGCGGAAGGTCAAATGCTTGAAGCGTTCGTCGAGATACTTTCGCCCGAAATTCACCTTGTATTGTGGGGCCATCAGTACGATGTGTATCCGCTTACAAGGCTGGTGAAAGAACTCGGCTGGCGGGTAACGATTGTGGCTAATCCCCTGAAAGTCAACCGGAAAATTGTTACACTGGCTGATGGTATCGTTCTTCCTGAAAACTTCGACGACATTGTTTTCGATGCGCATACGGCCATTGTGCTGATGTCGCACGATTACAAGACCGATAAAACAAACCTGCCCAAAGTCCTGGCTACCAACGTGCCTTACATCGGTATGCTAGGCCCCCGTGTCCGCTCCGAACGCATCTGGTCTGAACTCGCCGATGAAGGAACCCCTATTGCTGAGGAAGACTTAACACGCATTCACGCGCCGGTTGGCCTCGACATCGGGGCTGTGTCGCCGGAAGAGATTGCCCTCTCGCTGGCTGCCGAAATCAGGGCCTCGTTTTCGGGTCGGGATGGGTCGTATTTACGGCTTCGGCAAAGCACCATTCACGTTCGGGAGTAAGCAGTGGCAACGTTCATGATCCGTTCTTCGGTGGCTTCGGCGCGGGTAAACTCGCCCGTTAGCTGACCATCCCGCAAAACAAGAATGCGGTCTGATAATGCTAGTAATTCCGGTAATTCGCTGGAAATGAGAATGATTCCTTTTCCCTGTTTCGCCAATTTTCGTACTAAATCGTAGATCTCCGCTTTGGCACCCACGTCGATGCCGTGGGTAGGTTCGTCTACAATCAGTACATCGGGGTCGGTCAGGAGCCAGCGGGCGAGCATCACTTTCTGCTGATTGCCCCCGCTTAGTGTATCAATCCTGTCATGCACCGAGGTCGTTTTGATGCCCAATGTCTGCCGGAACTGATTGGCAGTGGTGGTCATGCGCCGGGGGCTAAACCACCAACCGGAGCCGGGTGGTTTCACAGCCACGATGTTCTGCGCCACCGATTGCCCGCCAAACAAGCCCAATGACTTGCGTTCTTCGGGCAAATAACCAATGCCAAGTTTCACCGCATCGTCAGGGTGCTGAATAGAAACGATAGTCCCTTTCAGCTTGATTTGGCCGGTTTTACGTGAATCGGCCCCGAAAATAGCACGGGTAATCTCCGTCCGCCCTGCCCCAATCAAGCCCGCTAACCCCAAAATTTCGCCCCGATGCAGGGCAAAACTAACCTCCCGAAACCGCTCGCCCGACAAGCCCGAAACGGACAATAAAACCTCGTCGGTGGCTGTCGATTCTATTTTATTATCGATTAGGTCGCGGCCCACCATCAGCCGGATGAGTTTGTCGGGAGTCATGTCGTCAATGGAGTGCGTTCCCTGATAGCGACCGTCTTTCAGGACTGAGACACGGTCGGCGAGGTCGAAAATCTCGGTTAGCCGGTGCGACACATAGACGATGGCCTTACCCTGTGCTCGTAGTTGCCGTAGCAACGCAAACAGGGTTTGGGTTTCGCATTCGGTGAGCGAGGCCGTGGGTTCATCCAACAACAGAATATCCGGGTTCTGCGACAGGGCTTTGGCAATTTCAACCATTTGTTTCTGCCCCGCCGACAACTCGGCCACGCGGCTATCGGGTCGTATGTCGGTCAGATTGAGTTGGTTCAGCAGGGCTTGCGAATCGGCCAGTAAGGTACGGTATTGAATCAGGCCGAACCGGTTGTGGGCCTGCCGGTTAGCAAAGATATTTTCGGCTACTGTCAGGCTGTCCACCAAGCTAAGTTGTTGATAAACAATGGCTAATCCGAGTTGTGTGGCCTGCGCTGGTCCGTTGATTACCACGGCCTTATCCCGAATCAGAAGCTGGCCTGCACTGGGTTGGAGATTACCCGTCAGGATGTTGAGCAACGTGCTTTTGCCCGCGCCGTTCTCCCCGCAAAGCGCGTGAATTTCACCGGTTTGCACCTGAAATGAAACGCCATCGAGGGCAGTCACGCCGGGGAAGGTTTTGCTGATCTGTTTGAGTTCGAGCATGGTGGTTGGGGAGTTTTACAAGTGAACAACCACATTATCCCGCGCTGAATCGTAGGCGGCATACACCAGTCGGATCGTCTCAAAATTATCTGCGCCGGTGGTTTCTGCACCGCCCAGACCCCGCAAATCGGTGAGTAGGTTGCGGTTGCAGTCCACAATCGACGCATGAACCACAGCATAGGCCGGGTCAGCCCAGGGGTAAACGGGGGGCGTGGCCACCTGCGTTTGAGTGCTTTGTTGCCCCGATTCGTTCCGGTTCGTTGTCCGAATAACAAAATCACGATCAAGCACCACCGAACCCGTTGATCCTTCGACGGTTACGAGCGTTTGTGGGAACACTTCATGTTCCAATACTGACGCATACGACATCGTGACGAAACAAACCAACCCGCTTTGCATGGTCATCAACACATTGGCCACGTCTTCGCCCCGGATGGCTGGGTTCACGCGGGTGGTCTGACAATAGAGCGAGCGGGCTTCCCCAAATAAAAACCGGCAAATGTCGAGTACGTGGGACCCAATATCGGTCAGGATAAACTGGGCCAAATGGGCCAGAAACGGCTGATTATCAAATACCGGGAAGGCCGAACAAAACGATACGCTTGCCTTGAACGGTTGGCCAATCACCCCCGAATCGAGCACCTTTTTGAGTTGCCGGATGGGAGCCTGCCAACGAAAATTCTCATGGATATACAACCGAACCCCTTCCCGCTCACAAACCTCAACCATCTGCCGGGCATCGGCTAAACTCGGCCCCATTGGTTTCTGGCAAATCACGTTGAGCTTGCGTTGGGCGGCTTTGGTGGTGAAATGCAGGTGCGTATCCACGTCGGTTATAATGTCCACGAAATCGAGTTCGTCGGCCGGTCCGCCGATGCGGTGTCGGTCGAGTAATTCGTCGATGTCGTCATAAACAAACGGCACGTCGAAGCGGTCGGCAAAAACCTCGGCCCGTGAGCGGGTCCGGTTATACAGGGCTACTAACTCCACGTGCTCGAGTTCGTACCAGGCCGGAAGCTGGTAGTTGGCCCAAAAGCCCGTGCCGATCACCGCGAACTTTAATTTCTGCATGAATTTGTTTGATAAGTTAAAATAAACGTACCTTCGCACCCAACAATACTCTACTGTACTCTACTGGCAAATATAGTCCATTTACCCGGAAATAAAAAAATAGTCCAGCTTTACCCGTATGAATGACGTTACCATCGACCCAACCATCAATCAGCCTAAGTATCAGCAACTTATTGATGCCGTGCTGACGGGTATTGAACAGGGAACGCTAATACTCGGTCAGCAACTTCCCTCCATCAGCGAGTTGGCCGGGCAGCAGGGAGTGGCCAAAGTGACCGTCACGAAGGCCTATGAAGCCCTTCGGCAGCGGGGGATTGTGTTGTCGCAACACGGCAAGGGGTTCTACGTAGCCTCCACCGATGTGCGGACTCCACTCAATGTGCTGTTGTTGTTCGACACCCTGAATGCCTACAAAGAAACGCTCTACGACGCGCTGAAGGCCGCTTTGCCCCCCGATGCGACGCTGAATGTATATTTTCACCATTACGACCGGACACTCTTCGAGAGCCTGATTCGCCATAACGTGGGCCGCTACAATGCTTATGTAGTGATGCCTCACTTCAACGAGGATGTGTCGGAACTTGTGAGCCTGATTCCGGCGGATAAACTACTGTTGATCGACCAGATGATTCCCTCACTTGCGGGGGAGTTTATGTCTGTTTATCAGGACTTTGAGCAGGATATCTACAACGCCCTGATGACGGCCTTAGACCAGTTACGGCCCTATAAAAAACTGACAATGATTCTCTCCAAAGATCATTTTCAATATGTCCCGACGGGTACGTTGGTGGGTTTTGAACGCTTTGGGCGAGAGAGCGGAATGCCCTGTGCGCTGGTTGATAATTACACCGATGCCCTTGTGCAACCGGGTGAAGCGTTTTTGCTCTTTGCCGAGCGCGACCTGATTGCCTTCATCAAACAGGTGCAACGGGCAGGCTGGCAATTGGGACAGGAGGTGGGGCTAATTGCCTACGACGACACGCCCGTGAAGGAGATTCTGGCGGGCGGCATTACTGTGATTTCGACCGATTTCGCCCGCATGGGCCAAACGGCGGGGGAGTTACTGACCACACGAACGCGCGAAAAAAGGGCTAATCCGGGCGGGCTGATCCTGCGGCAATCGCTATGAACATGCAACTGGGCATTAGCACCTACACCTATGGCTGGGCCGTTGGGGTGCCGGGCAACCGCCCCGAAAACCCACTGGACGAACAGGCGTTGCTGAACCGCGCCAACGCCTTCGGGCTGCGGGTTGTGCAAATTGGCGATAACCTGCCCCTGCACGAATTGCCTGCCGAACGCCTGAATGAGCTGAAAAAACGGCTTGACAGTGAGTTGATTAGGCTTGAAATAGGGGCGCGGGGACTGACCGAAGCGCACTTGCAGGGATACATTGGCTTGAGTTATAGCCTGAAAAGCCGCCTGCTCCGGTTTGTGATCGACGCACCAGATTATGCGCCCTCCATTGACGAAGTGGTGAGCATATTGCGAAACGCCTTGCCCGTACTCGAACGAATGAACCTGACGCTGGGGCTGGAAAACCATGACCGGCTGCTGGCCCGCGAATTTGCCGATATTGTAGAGCGCGTGGGCAGTCCGAATGTGGGAATTTGCTTAGACTCGGTTAACTCGATGGGGGCGGGGGAGGGGTTGGTCGAGGTGGTCAACACGCTGTCTCCCTACACGGTGAACCTGCACCTGAAAGACTTTGGCATTCGGCGGTTGCCCCACCAGATGGGGTTCCAGATTGATGGCCGACCCGCCGGGCAGGGAATGCTCAATATCCCCTGGCTGCTGGAGCAGGTTTCGCGGTACGGTCGATGCCAAACCGCCATCCTGGAGCAGTGGGTGGTTCCCGAAGCGACATTGACCGCTACCATTGCCAAAGAAGCGGCCTGGGCTGAGGAGAGTATGGATTATTTACAAACAATGAATAACCAATGCCATGACTAAACTAGCGTTAGTGGGTGCCGGGGGCAAAATGGGTTGCCGCCTGACCGACAACTTCCTGAAACATTCGGAGGCAGCCAATGGCTATGCTGTTTCGTACCTCGAAATTGCCCCTGCTGGCCTCGAAAATCTCCGGCAACGGGGCGTATCGGTAAGCGAACAGGGGCCAGCCGTGGCCGAAGCCGACGTGGTCATTCTGGCCCTGCCCGACGTAGCCATCGGGGGCTTGTCGGCCACGATCATCCCGCTTATGAAACCGGGTGCGCTCGTGCTGACTCTCGACCCGGCTGCCCCACTCGACGGCGTGATTGCCCACCGCGATGAGCTGGGCTATATGATTGCGCACCCCTGCCACCCCTCGGTGTTCAACTGGGAGCCGACCGAAGCGGCTTTTCGTGACTTTTACGGGGGTATTTCGGCCAAACAATCCATTGTGGTGGCCCTGATGCACGGGTCAGAGGAGCACTACGCACTCGGTGAAGCGGTGTCGCAGGCTATGTATGGTCCCATCGACAAAACCTACCGAATCACGCTGGAACAGATGGCCATGCTGGAACCGGCAATGGTCGAAACACTGGCTCAAACTTGCATGGAAGTGGTGAAAGAGGGGTTCGACCGGATTGTGGCCCTCGGCGTTCCCGAAGCAGCCGCCCGCGATTTCGTGTTGGGGCACCTCCGCATTCAGATGGCGGTGCTGTTTAAAGAGGTCAACGGCACGTTTTCCGATGCGGCTTACAAAATCAGTAAACGGGCAAAGCCAATTCTGTTCCGGGAGGGCTGGCAACGCATTTTCGAGATGGACGACATTCGCGAACAGGTAAAAGACATCACCGCTAACCCAACCAATTCATGAAAAAAATAGTGCTTTCCCTCCTTTTCGTTGCCGGTTGCCTGCTCGCTCAGGCGCAACCGTCGGCGGTCACCGGTCCGCTGAAAGTCTCTGATAATAAACGCTATCTGGTACGGCAGGACGGTACACCGTTTTTCTGGCTGGGCGATACGGCCTGGGAATTGTTTCACCGGCTCAACCGCGAAGAGGCCGACAAATACCTCAAACGCCGGGCCGAACAAGGCTTCACCGTTATTCAGGCGGTGGCTTTGGCTGAGTTCGATGGCCTGAAAGAACCGAATCCCTACGGCGAAACACCCCTGCTCAATAACGATCCGACCACCCCCAACGAAGCCTACTTTAAACACGTCGATTACATCATCGACAAAGCCGCGCAGTATGGGCTGATGATCGCGTTTTTGCCTACCTGGGGCGATAAACTCTTTAAAGCGGGCTGGGGAAAAGGCCCCGAAATTTTCAACCCTGCCAACGCCCGCACCTATGGCCGCTTCGTGGGCGACCGCTATAAAAACCGTCCCAACATCATCTGGATTCTGGGTGGCGACCGCAACCCCCGCGATGGTTCACAAGACGTGGCTGTTTGGCAGGCTATGGCCGAGGGGATTCAGGCAGCAGTGGGTGGCCCCGACAAGGCGTTGATGTCGTTTCACCCGCAACCCAACGGCAGCGAAGGCGGGGCTTCGCAGTGGTTCGGGGCCGATAGCTGGTTCGATTTCAACATGCACCAGAACGGGCATTGCCGCTTTACGCCCGTTTATGACCAGATTTCGGTGTCGTATAACCGCACTCCTATTAAGCCCACGATGGACGCGGAGCCGATCTATGAAGACCACCCGGTTTGCTTCAACGTGAAAGATCTCGGCACCTCCAACGCCTTCGATGTGCGGCAGTTTGCCTATTTAGACCTGTTTGCGGGGGCGTTTGGTCATACGTATGGTTGCCACGACATCTGGCAAATGTATAGCAGTAGCCGCCCGGCTGTCAACGGCCCGCATATGTATTGGCCCGAAGCCCTGGAGTTACCCGGTGCCAACCAGATGCAGTTTGTGAAGCGGCTTATCATGGCCCGTCCCATGCTCGACCGGGTGCCCGATCAGTCGCTCATTGTGGAAAACAATCTGAATCCTGCCGACCGGATTCAGGCCACGCGGGGTCGCGATTATGCGTTTGTTTATACGTCCTCGGGCCGCCCGTTCACGGTGAATCCGGGTAAAATTTCGGGTACGTCAATTACGGCGAACTGGTTTGATCCGCGCACGGGGAAAACCAAACCTGGCCCGGCATTTGCCAATAAGTCTCCGCAGCTTTTCACCCCCCCCGATGCCGGTTACGGCCATGATTGGGTTCTGATTCTAGATGATTCAGTAAAAAACTACAAGCTGCCATGAGGTCTACATTAGTAAGTATGGCACTTCTGCTGCCCGCCCTGTCTCTGGCGCAACCCGCTCCAATTCTCCCGGTAACCCGCTTGCTCACTACCAGCATCCGGACAGGCGACACTGACGTTTTCTGGATCAATCCCGTCACGGGGGATGCCTTTAATATTACCAAAGCACCCGCTTCGGAGGAGCGTTACCCGGTTTGGTCGCCTGATGGGAAGCAGGTGGTCTTTTCCTCGAACCGGGGTTCCACAACGGGTGGAGCATTCAGTGGAGCTTTCAATCTGTACATTGCCAACGCCGATGGCACCAACGTGCGGCAACTGACCAAACAAGCCCCACCGGCGGTTTATTACTTCCCAAGCTGGACGGCAGATGGGAAACAAATTTGGTTTAGCCTTGCCGACGATGACCAAAAGAAGGCGAACATTGGCTACGTCACGCCCGACGGACAGACCTATAAAGAAGTGGCCGATGGGCGCGACGGGACCATTTCGCCGGATGGCAAAACCATTGCCTTCACCAGGCAGGTGGGCAAGGGGTATTGCCTGTTTGCGATGGATGCCGACGGGAAAAATGTGCGACAACTCTCGCAACACGAAGACGAAATTGGAGCGGTGGCACCAGCCTGGTCATTCGATGGCAGGCAAATTGTGTATAGCGATCAGGTGGGCGATGCACTCGAATTGTTCGTGCATACCGTAGCCTCAAAACAAAACCAACAACTGACCAAACTGGGTAAAATCAGTTCGTCGGCGGCCTGGTCTCCCGATGGGAAATTCATTACATTTCGGGTGACGGAAGATGCTTACTGGCGCAACATAGATGCCCGCGACAAAGCCTACCAGGACAAACGCCCCGACAAACGCCCGGTTTGGGTCATCGGCACCGACGGCAACAATGCCCACGTGATCGAAACCTTACGTTATCATTGCGCCATCGACGGAAGCCGGGCAGCGTGGTGGCCGGGCAATAAACCATGAGACAACTCATTCAGGAACGAACCTACTCCCTGACGCTCACCATTTTACTGATTGGCATTGGTGCGGCTGTGGCGTTTCCGCAAACCTTTCCCACGTTTGGTAACTGGAGTCAGTTGCTGCTGAATCTGTCCATCGACACCATTGTGGCCGTAGGTATGATGCTCCTGCTGGTATCGGGCGTGTTCGATTTGTCGGTGGGGTCGGTGGTGGCGTTTGCGGGTGGGTTGGCGGCTTATTGCCTGATTCAGTTGGGGTGGCCGGTGGGCGTGGCCATTGTGGTGGCCCTGCTGGCCAGCGGCCTGATTGGAGCCGCCAATGGTTACCTGATTGCTTATCAGGGAGTTAATCCCATGATTCAGACGCTGGCCATGATGGGCATTGTGCGCGGGGGAGCCTTGGTCATCAGCGGGTCGGGTATTCAGAATCTGCCCTACTGGTTCACGGCCATCAGTCAGTCGCGGTTGCTCGGCGTGCAGATGCCCGTTTGGTATATGCTGCTGACGGTGGGGTTGTTTGCGTTTCTGATGCACAAGACCATTTTTTTTCGACGCTATTATTACATTGGGGGTAATGAAAAAGCTGCCGATTTGTCGGGGATTCGGGTTCGGCGGATGAAGTTGTATGGCTTTGTGCTGACCTCCTTGCTGGCGGGCGTGGCGGGTTTACTGCTGACCTCGCGGCTCGGAACGGCCTTACCCACAGCAGGCCGGGGGCTTGAGTTGCGCGTGATTACGGCAGTGATTCTGGGCGGAGCAAGTCTGTCGGGTGGGCATGGAAAAATTATGGGTGCTCTGCTCGGAGCCGTGTTCATGGGTTTGGTCAGCAACATCATGGTGCTGGCGCGGGTGTCGGGCTACTGGCAGGAAATCATTCTCGGCCTGATTCTGATCACAGCGGTCTGGACAGACATGGCCCTGCAAAAACGACTTCGTTAACGGTTCCATTCGGTATGAAAAAATCCCTTGCCTTATTGGCTATAATGCTCACCTCCTGTGAGTTACCACCCCGAAATGCCGCTACCAACGTTGGTCAACGAGCTGACTTGCAAACGAATGCGTTGGGGGCTGAAGAGGAGTATGTAATGATCACAACCGCCGTGACCATGCCCATGTATGTGAACCATGACCAGGCCACGTTCAAACGCTGGGGCAAAGCCCGCAACGTGAAGGTGTCCATTCTTGGCCCCGCCGAGTGGGACGTTCCCGCACAAATCAACACCATCGAAGAGGTGATCGGCACCCGGCCATCGGGCCTGCTCATCAACGGCACCGACCCCGCCATTGGCCCTGTTATCAACAAAGCCGTGGCCGCCGGTATTCCAACGGTGGTTTATGATTCGGACATTCCCAACTCCCGGCGCGACGCTTTCCTTGGCACCGACTGGTATGAAATTGGTCGGATGCAGGGCGAAGAAATGGTGCGGCTACTGGGCAAAAAAGGTAAAATAGCTTACATGGGTATTCTGGGCCTGACCAACATGGAAACGGGCTTCCGGGGCCTGCTCGATGTTCTGAAAAAGTACCCCGGCATTGAGGTGGTGGGCAAGTTCGACGATAAGGCCAACGTGGAAGAAGCCGCCCGCATCACGGCAGATCTGCTCTCGGCCCACCCCGATCTGGCGGGGCTGTGCGGTTTCGATTCCAACTCCGGGCCGGGCATGGCTTTGGCCGTGAAAGAAGCCCGCAAAGCCGGCAAAGTAAAAATAACGACGGTTGACTGGGAGCCGGAACACCTGCAACTGGTGCGCGAAGGGGTCATTCAGATGCTGGCGGGGCAAAAACGGGAACTCTTTACCTGGTATGGTGCTCAATTTCTCTATGACCGCGTTCACCAGACAAACCGGCTATCGGCCAGCGACCGGCAGGCGGGCATCACCAACATCCCGACTTCGGTGAACACGGGTTTGCTCCGTATCACCAAAGAAAACGTCAACGAGTTCATTAATCGGTAGGCCGGGCCACATGGTCACCTGTGCCGGTATTAGCTTTACGATACTTCCGTTTTAAACTCCGAGGTCAGGTGGAACTGCACGTCGGGGTTGTTTTGCTGATTCATGCGAAGAATCCAGTCTGATTCGGCCAGGAACACCGGGTTCTGATCTTTGTCATAACTGATTTGGTTGCCTTTGAGCCGGATAAACTCGGTCAGTTTTTGCGGATCTTCGGCGGTGATCCAGGTGGCTTTGGTGTAGTTGAGCGGCACCCAGCGACACTTGGCCCCGTATTCGTTTTCCAGACGGTACTGAATAACCTCGAACTGAAGCTCGCCCACGGTGCCTACAATTTTACGGTTGCCGGGTTGAAGCAAAAACAATTGCGCCACGCCCTCGTCGGTCAATTGCTGCACACCCTTATCCAACTGTTTCGACTTCATGGGGTCGAGATTAAGAAGCTCCTTGAAAATTTCGGGCGAGAAACTAGGAATGCCCTGAAAGGTGAAGTCTTCGCCTTCAGTCAGGGTATCGCCAATTTTGAAGCTGCCCGTGTCGTATAGGCCTACCACGTCGCCGGGGAACCCCTCTTCCATCACGGCCTTGGCATCGGCCATGAAACTGAATGGACTACTGAATCGCAGGTCTTTGTCGAGTCGCGTGTGGTGGTAAAACTTTCCCCGCTCGAACTTGCCCGAACAGATCCTCAAAAACGCGATCCGGTCGCGGTGGCGCGGGTCGAGGTTGGCGTGAATTTTGAACACAAACCCGCTGAAATTCTTCTCGTCGGGTTCCACTTCGCGTTTGTCGGTGGGGCGGCCAACGGGTTCGGGCGAGAGTCGGCAAAAGGCATCCAGCAACTCCTTTACACCAAAGTTATTCACCGCCGAGCCAAAGAAAACGGGAGCCAGTTTCCCGGCGAGATAAGCCTCCCGGTCGAAGGTATCATACACGCCCTCAATCAGTTCTACATCGTCGCGGAGTTGGGTGGCATCGCGTTGTCCCACTTTTTGCTCCAGAACGGGCGTGGTGATATCAATTTTCAGCACATCATCTTCCAACCGCGTCTTATTGACCTTGAAGAAATTCAGATTATGGTCGTATAGACTATATACCCCTTTGAAGCTCTGCCCCATGTTGACGGGCCATGCCAGCGGGCGCACCCGAATGTTCAGTTTTTCTTCGAGTTCGTCGAGCAGATCGAAAGGGTTTTTACCCTCTCGGTCCATTTTATTCACGAAAATCATCACCGGCGTGTCGCGCATCCGGCATACTTCCATGAGCCGCTCGGTTTGCTCTTCCACGCCTTTCACGCAGTCGATCACCAGGATAACCGAGTCTACGGCGGTGAGTGTCCGGTAGGTGTCTTCGGCAAAGTCTTTGTGACCGGGTGTATCTAAGATATTGATCTTCAGTCCTTGATAATCAAATGTCATCACCGAGGTTGCCACCGAGATACCGCGTTGTTTCTCGATTTCCATGAAATCGGAGGTCGCCGTTTTCTTGATCTTGTTCGATTTTACGGCACCGGCGGTTTGGATGGCACCACCAAAAAGCAGCAATTTTTCAGTAAGCGTGGTTTTCCCGGCATCGGGGTGACTGATAATGGCAAACGTCCTTCGCCGGGCAATCTCCTGCTGTATAGTCATTGTCTGTATCTTCCTCAGAAATAAGGTGCAAAGATACGAAAAATGACGGGTCGTTGCCACGGCAGTCTGCGGTCAGCCAATTCATCCTACAGTATTAGAAGTGGGCAAAATGACTTTATCGTAAAACTCAGTTTGGGGCTTATGCACGCAACCATCAATCCACCATGCTTTCTACTTCGATCCCGCTGAAACTTTTGGGCGTGACTTCATTAGTCTTCCTGATGGGTGGAATCGTGCCGCAGCCCGATGCAGTGCCTGATACAAACTGGGCGGAGTATAATGGCGATGGGGCCAAAAGCCACTATTCTCCCCTGACTCAAATCAATACCGCAACGGTGCAACGCCTTGCCGTGGCCTGGACCTATCATTCGGGGGGAGCCGACACGGTCAATAATCGGACACAGATGCAATGCAACCCGATCATTGTCAACGGGGTATTGTATGGCGTATCGGCTGACACACAGGCTTTTGCCATTGATGCCAGCACCGGGCAGCAACGCTGGAAAACCCGGATCAGCGATAATGGAGGCACCACCAGCCGGGGCGTAACCTATTGGCAGGAGGGGGCCGATAGCTGTATTTTCTGGGGTGCAGGCCGCTGGTTGTATGCCCTCGACCCGGCCACAGGCAAGCCACTGGAGCGGTTTGGAGAGCATGGTCGAATTGATTTGAAAACGGGCATTGATCGGCCCGGTGCCGATGACTATGTGCGGGCCAACACACCTAATGTGGTCTATAAAAACCTGTTGATTGTGGGCGCACGGGTCTCCGAAAACGAGAATGCGTTGCTGGGCGACATTCGGGCGTTCGATGCGCGAACCGGCCAAACCGTCTGGACGTTTCGCACTATTCCGCAACCAGGCGACGTTGGTTATGCGACCTGGGAACCGGCCCAACCCCGGCAGCGACTCGGCGGGGCTAATGTTTGGGCAGGTATGGCTATCGACCGGCAGCGGGGTATTGTGTATGCACCAACGGGATCGGCAGCCTATGATTTTTATGGTGGTAACCGGAAAGGCAACAACCTGTTTGCCAACTGTTTACTGGCTCTGGATGCCCAAACGGGCAAGCGGCTCTGGCATTTTCAGTTTGTCCACCACGACATTTGGGACCGCGACCCACCCGCCCCACCCAATCTGATCACTGTATCTCAAGGTGGAAAACGCATTGATGCGGTTGCCCAAACCACGAAGCAGGGACATGTTTTTGTGTTTGACCGCGTCACGGGAAAGCCCCTCTTCCCGATTGAAGAAAAGCCATTTCCGACCGAGGGCATCGCGGGTGAAACCCCCAGCCCAACCCAGCCAATTCCCACGAAACCAGCTCCGTTCACGAAACAGACCTTCACCGAAGCCGACATAAACCCCTGGGCCGCCGACCGCCCGGCGGTGGTGGCCATGCTTCAGAAAGCTCGAACGGGGAGTCCCTATATCCCGCTGACATCGACTATGACCGTTTTTTTTCCGGGAACGGATGGGGGTGCTCAATGGGGTGGGTCGGCCACTGACCCCGACGGTATTTTGTATATTCCTGCCAAGCAAAATCCCTGTTACTCGTCGCTCGTGCCACAGAAAAAAACCGATGCCAGTGCTTCTGTGACGGGTGCGCAGATTTATTCGCGGTATTGTGGAGCCTGCCACGGAGCCAACCGCCAGGGAAATCACGATGGCTCCTATCCGTCGTTGGTGGGTGTTACTGACCGGCTTACCAACGAGCAGGTTCGGCAGGTGATGCTGAAAGGACGGGGTATGATGCCTTCGTTTTCGCACATTTCCGAGGATGAACGTACCGCCATTATCAATTTTCTGGCTAACAAACAGTCGACAGTTCAACAATCGCAGGCCAGTAGTCCGGTGATGCCCTACCAACACACGGGCTACAACCGCTGGTATGACCGCAACGGGTATCCGGTAAGTGCGCCACCCTGGGGAACCTTGTCGGCCCTCGACCTGAACACGGGCGATTATCTGTGGCAGGTTCCGCTGGGCGAATACAAAGAACTGACCGCAAAGGGCATTCCGCCCACCGGCACCGACAACTATGGCGGACCGCTGACAACGGGTGGCGGGTTGTTGTTTGTGGCCGCCACCAGAGACGGGATGTTTCGCGCTATCGACAAAAAAACGGGCAAAATGCTGTGGCAAACACAACTCCCGGCAGCCGGTTTTGCCAGCCCATCGACTTATTCGGTAGGGGGGAAACAGTTTGTGGTGATTGCCTGTGGCGGGGGGAAATTAGGACAGAAATCAGGGGATAGCTACGTAGCCTTTGCGCTCTAAACAAAGCGGGTATTTTGAAGCCTATTCCATTCGGGTTGTATGGTAATTGAGCCGCGAACAGGCAAAGAGCAACCTGAATAATTGATAAGATTAATATATAAAGATTATAGTTTTAATATTGTTTGTTGCTTTGGTTGTTTTAGCTTGCATTCAGAACAACCGAGTTAGCGTCCTTCTAAGGTCTAATTCAAGCTATTACGGCTTCTAACCCAACATTGAACATCGGTTTCTTTTCGTTCACTTTTTTCCGTTCAATGCGGGGCTATGCGCACATCATTACTTACCATTATCCTGGTTTGTGGCTTCATTATGGGTTGGAGCCAAACCACCACACCACAACAACTGCCTATCGTTTCGGTTACGCCGAGCGAAAACACGGGACAAGATTACTCGCCCTGGCTCTCCGACGACCTGAGCAATGAAGTGCAAAGTGCCTGGTCAGACAACCTCAAATGGACCCAAGTAACGCTCAAACTAGGGCAAAAGAGCCTCATTTCCAGCCTGTCGCTTTATGATCTGAACGACTCATTTGCCGACAAACCGGCTCTGATTTATGCCATGAATGGCACCCAACGGGTACTGATTGGCTCTTTTACGGGCGAAGCCTGGGGAGAGTGGATTACGTTTACGCCCGTTCAACCCCTGGTGGCCGATGCGATCATGGTCTATAAATTCGGTAACTACATTCCGCAGAAGATCAAAGCATTTGGGCAACCCATCACCGAAACCACCGATATTCCGCGCCCACTTGACCTGCTAAAGCTGGTGTCGGCCAAAGACAAACCCGCGACAGGACACGATTACTCGGCCTATTTGAACGACGATCTGGGTAATCTGGTTGCCTCGCACTGGCACCCCGACAATGATCGATGGACCGATGTGACCATCAAATTCGAGAAGAAAAGCCTGTTAACAAAACTGGAACTGTTTGATGCAGAAGGCACCTTTGAATCGACTCCTGCCGAAGTTTATGCCCTGAACGGAACCGAGAAAACCCTGATCGGCACGTTTACCGGCGACGCTTATCAGGAGTTCAAAGTCTATAATCTAGCGGAACCTCGTGTGGCCGAAGGTATCGTTATTCACAAATTTCAGAATGCTATTCCGCTAAAAATCAGGGCCTATGGCAAAGTACTCCCCGAGGATCCGCTCGATGCCATTCTGTATGAACAGGAGCGCGTCAAGGTCGTTTCAGTAACCCCCAACCTGCCCACCACGCAAAACTACGCGCCCTACACCAACGACGATATGAACAGTCTCGTGCAGGACGAGTGGACTCCCGAAAACTGCCGTTGGCTCGAATTGACCCTGAAGCTGGAAACCCGAAGTGAGATCACGAAGCTGGAATTGTTCGACGGGCAAGATTCGTGGAACGATACCCCCGCCGAGATCTACGCCCTCGATGGCACCACCCGAACGCTGCTGGGTACGTTTACCGGCCCCGATTACATGAAATGGCAGGAGCTGAAAACCAGCCAGTTGCTGGTGGCCGATGCCATTATGATTCGCAAATACTGCAACGCGCTGCCCCTTAAAGTACGGGTATATGGGCACGCCGTTGATGAACCAATAACCACCACGCCCCCAACGTCGACAACCGCAGCCCCCGTTTCACTGGGCGCAAAAATTCCCATCAGTGCCAGCCGCTGGTATCAACTCAACCACGTCAGCAACGGTCTCGATGCCTTGTTCGACAACAACACGGGAGCCGAAATCCATACCGGCTATGGCAAAGTACTGGATACCTACGATGCCTATTACCCACTCTTGCCCGATGAGTCGATGGCCATTAAAGCGGTTAAGTTTTTTGACGGTAACGACAGCAAACCCGACAAGCCGCTGCGCTTGTCGATCATCACCAACGACTGGCGACGCATTGAAATCGCCCAGTTTCAGGGGCTGGACTACGAATCGTGGGTAGGCCCCTATCCGAACCGGCAACCATCGGGCGACCACAGGTTCCTGCTCGACAGCGTGATCACCGGGGCGCGGTATCTGGTTATCAATACCAGCGATTTCTGGCCCCGTGAGATCGAGTTATACGGTACGTACCAGGCCGGAACGCCACGAGTTAGTACGGTACCTGTAAAGTCGCCCCGTTTCAAGAACCTGCTGGGGATCAATGCGTTCGAGTGGGATTTTTACCCGCCGGGCGTTTCGACCATTGCCGAACCGAAAATGAAAGCATTGAAGTCATTCGGGGTGATTCGGCATTACATGGACTGGGAGAAAATTGAGTTGACGGAAGGATATTATACGTTTAATCCGACGCGTTCGGGAGGGTGGGACTACGACCAGATGTATGAGCGCTGCAAGGCCGAGGGCATTGAAGTGATGACCTGTTTCAAAGACATTGCCTTTTACCTCCGCGACACCTACCCCGCCGACCATCGTAATACGGATAATATCCCGGTTAGCTACGGCAGCAACCCGGCCTTGCCCCAGTCGTATGTGCAGCAGGCCCGGGCTGCTTTTCAGTATGCAGCCCGGTACGGAAAAAACACGCACGTTGATCCGGCTTTGGTGAAGGTAGACAATACCCCCCGCTATAGCTCGTCGCCCATTAACACGGTGAAAATTGGCCTTGGTCTGATTAACTATATCGAGTGCGAAAACGAGCGGGATAAGTGGTGGAATGGCCGTTGGGCCTATCAGACAGGCCGCGAATATGCCGCGAACATGTCGGCTTTTTATGATGGACACAAAAACACGATGGGACCGGGTGTGGGTATCAAAAATGCCGATCCGAGCATGGTGGTGGTCATGGGTGGTCTGACTTCGCTGGTCAGCGGCACCGATTATGTGCGGGGTATGATTGACTGGTGCAAAGAATTTCGGGGCTACAAACCCGATGGACATGTGGACCTGTGCTGGGATGTGATCAACTACCACCTCTATTCCGACAATGCCAACTCGATGCAGAGTGGTTCATCCACGCGGGGAGCCACGCCCGAGTTGTCGGTGGCCACGCAGGTGGCCCGGAATGTGGTAAAAATGGCTTACGAAGCCTGCTACGGGATGCCCGTCTATATTTCGGAGACGGGCTATGATCTTCATCCGGGCAGTCCGCTCAAAGCCATTCCGATTGGTTCTAAATCTGCCCTGATAACCCAGGCCGACTGGAACCTGCGAACCGCCCTGATGTATGCCCGCGAAGGAATCGACCGGGTCGATTTTTACCAGACCTACGATCTCGATATCAACTCAGGCACTCAGTTTGCTTCGATGGGATTCATCAACCAGGACTTCAGCCGGAAACCCACCGCCGACTATTTTTACCAGGCCAAAAACCTCATCGGCGACTATGTTTTCAAGGAAACCATCAGCACCAATCCCAATGTGGACCGCTACGAACACAACGGCCAATCGGCCTACGCGCTCTGGATTCCCGATGAGGTTGGCCGCACGGGACAATACACACTGGATCTTGGCGGGGCTTCAGCGGCAAAAATTTTCACGCTACAGGTAGGGTGCGACACGATGTCGGTACAGGTTTCGACCACAGTTGGTGGACAAATAGCCTTGACGCTAACAGAGACTCCCATTTTTGTGAAAGGAGTTATGGTAGCGGGCCGCGTGGCCACCCAGGCAGAAACCACCGATTGGCAGCAAACCCTCCAGGTTTTTCCAAATCCGGCAACCGACAACATCATGGTTGGCTGGACAAACGCATACATCGGCAAGGTGTTGATTCGGGTGTTGGATGCCAACCTCGGTCTGACACATCGAACCCAATCAGTTGATAAAACCAGCCCGGTTTTCAAAACCACCCTCGATGTATCAACCTTACCCTACGGCCTGCATCTGGTTGAAATTCAGCAAGGTAGCGAACGGGTGATCCGGCGAATTATGAAAGTGCGGTAGGGCTTTCTATTTCTGCATAGCCAACGGCCCCGGTACTGGACAGGTATCGGGGCCGTTGCGTTTTACCCCACCGAAACTAAACTTCTCTCCTTCCGCTTCAGCACCAACGCGCTGATGAGGGCCACGATCAGGCCAATCGGGAAAATCTCTATAAAGGTGATGCCGATCAGTCCCAGCCAGGTGTCGTAGTACGAAAACATAGCCTTCATTTCCTGCTTCGATTGAGCAATTTCAGCAGCCGTTTTGCCACTGGCAACCAGCTTATCGAGGGCAAATTTGGTGTAGTCCTGTGCAAAGTTGGGATAGACGGTTTTATAGATAACCACCCACGTTGCCACATAAAGTGCTGAGGCAATCAGGGCAATACCCAGTCCCATCCCGAAAGCATCCCGAAATGAAATGAAGCCCGCCTGATACCGATCTCGATAACTTTTGATTGCCACCGGAATGAGCGATGCCGACAGCAGCATCGACGCATACCCAACCACCTCGCCCGAATCGAAACTGCCCGGGTTCTGCTTGTGAATCAGCATCATAATCGCCATTGTTGCCGACACGATCAGGCCCGCGATACCTCCAAATACAAGAATTGTCCGTTGCATTGTTTTCGTTGTTTTGTGAAGCCAAAATTGACCCCATCCCCCTAATCGGCTTTCATTCTTTTGGGTGATTTTTGCAAAATCGCCCAAAAGAATGAGCCAAACACTTCCTTAAACCAGCCCTAATGCCCTCGCTTTTTCGATGGCCTGCGTCCGGCGTTTTACGTCTAATTTGGCATAGAGATTGGCCAGATGGGTTTTCACGGTATTGGTTGAAACGAACAGTTGACCGGCAATCTCGTCGTTACTCTGGCCTTTGGATAGCTCCACCAACACCGCCAATTCCCGGGGGCTGATGCCTAAACGGGCCATAACCTGTTCATTGGGTTCGGGTGAAATAGCCGACATTGGCACGGGAACGTGAACCGTTTTCTCGATTATCGTTGGAGCCGACCACCGAAGCCCCACCCAGATTCCTACTGACACAAACACCCCAGCGATCAGGAGCAGGTACAATTCTGTGGCGTGGTCGACTACCATAAACCGGTAATTCGACCAGGCCATCAGGCTTAGAAGACTGCCCAGAGCCAGGCCATACAGGAAAAGAAACTGGATTTTTGATAATTTTTGGGTCATTGGGGTGAAGGAATTACGGGTTGTAAAAATACGCAAATACACCCTATTTTGCCCAGTCCGCCAACGCCAAAAACGGGCCTTTGCCTCAAACTGCCTAACTTGCAGAATGAATTCCGATCTTCAACTGACCAATGCCGATATAGTCGATCTGTTTGAGCAGACCGCCCGCCTGATGGAGCTTCACAACGAAGACCCGTTCCGTATAAAAACCATCTCGTCGGCAGCTTTCAACATCGACAAACTCAAAGACGACATCACCCAACTGCCCGTTTCCGAACTGACTGCGATTCAGGGAATTGGTAAATCGGTGGCTGCCAAAATCCGCGAAATCGTGGAGACCGGCCATCTTGCCGACCTCGACGAACTGCTGTCCCGAACGCCCGAAGGTGTGTTGGCTATGTTCCGCATCAAGGGCCTGGGGGCCAAGAAAATCCGGGTGTTGTGGCAGGAGTTAGCCATCGATAATCTGCGCGATTTGCAAATGGCCGCCGAAAACGGAAAGGTTGCCAAAATTAAAGGATTTGGGGAAGCTACGCAGGAGAAAATTCTGGCTTCGCTGGAGTTTTTGCAGAGTCAGGCGGGGAAAGTCAGGATGGACAAAGCGGCCCTATTTGCCGGGCTGTTGCGCGACATTCTGTCTGTCCATTTTCCATCGGTTACCATCAGCGGACAGGTGCGAAGGCAAGCGCAGGAGGTCGATACGATTCAATTGCTGGTGGAAACCGACGATGTGATTGGGGCCATGAACCAGATTATGCAGATACCCACGCTCACCCGCAATGAGGTGGAATCCTCGCCGTTTGTTTGGCGGGGCGCGATGGAGGGAACGGATGTGGCCATCGAAATTAAACTTATTTCGACGGGCAAACTGGCCCGCCAATTGTTTGTGGAAACTGCCGCTGATGCTCATTTACAGCAGCTTGGTCAAAATGGCATGAGTTTATTGCAGGCTGCTCTAACCGCCCCCCGTTACGACGGACCGGACACCACCGACGAAGCTATTTATGAGCGGGCCGGGCTTCCGTTTGTTGTCCCCGAAATGCGCGAAGACGGTTTCGCGTTTCAATGGGCCGCCCGCCACCATTCCGACGATCTCGTAACTTGGGATGACCTCCGGGGAACGCTCCACAACCACAGCACCTGGTCGGACGGGAAAAACTCGCTGGCGCAAATGGCCGATTACACCCGCTCGCTTGGCCTGAGTTATTTTGGCATTGCCGACCACTCGCAAACCGCCACCTACGCCCAGGGCCTCAAACCCGAACAGGTGGCCGAGCAACAGCTTGAAATCGACGCGCTCAATGCTCGTTACGGCTCCGATTTTCGCATTCTGAAAGGCATCGAATCCGATATTCTTGGTGATGGCTCATTAGACTACACCCCCGACGTGCTGGATACCTTCGATTATGTGGTGGCTTCTGTTCACCAAACGTTGACCATGTCGAAAGAAAAGGCCACGGCGCGGTTGTTGCGGGCCATTGAGAACCCATACACCACCATTTTGGGCCACCCAACGGGCCGCTTGCTGCTCTCCCGCGAAGGCTACCCCATCGACCACAAAGCCATTATCGATGCCTGCGCCGAAAATCAGGTCATCATCGAAATCAACGCCAGCCCCTACCGACTCGACATCGACTGGCGGTGGATCGATTATGCCCAGCAACAGGGCGTGATGCTCAGTATCAACCCCGATGCCCACAGCACCGCCGGGCTGCTCGACATGCACTATGGCGTGGCCGTTGGTCGTAAAGGTGGCTTGCTAAAAAGCATGACATTCAATGCGATGACGTTGGCGGAGATGGTGGCGTGGTTGGAAAGTCGCCGTAAAGCCAAAGCTGCATAGACCTGCTCTTATTCAGCAATTTATAGAGTAAACATACTTCCGAATCCCTTTTCCTACATAGAGTTCATAACCTACTGTAACCTATGCCTGTTTTTACGTCTTTTTACAGACGGCTATTTGTCTATGCCAGCCTTTTGCTCTTGTTTTTGGGCCACACGCTTTCCACAAACGCCCAAACGACCCACGCACTTGCCGGCTATGTCCGCGAAGCCAAAACCAATGCTCCACTGTCGGGCGTGACTGTGTTTGTGCAGGAGGTGCGTAAGGGAGTCACCACCGACCGCGATGGGTATTATATTCTATCGCTGCCCGCCGGTAAATACAATGTGTTGTTCACGTCGGTGGGCTATCTTAAGCAGGTGCAGCCCATTACACTGCCGCCCAGCCAGTTGGGAAACATGGTGTCGCTGGAAGTTGACACGAAGCTGTTGGACGAGGTGACGGTGAAAACCGAGTCTGCCGACCGCAACGTTAAAAAAGTAGAAATGGGCGTGAATCAGTTGTCCATTCGGAACATCAAACGGATGCCCGCGTTCATGGGCGAAGTGGATGTGGTCAGGAGTTTGCTGTTGCTGCCGGGCGTGACAACAGTGGGGGAGGGGGCCACCGGCATCAACGTGCGCGGGGGCAGCGTAGATCAAAATCTGGTGATGTTAGACGATGCGCCCATCTACAATTCGTCGCACCTGATGGGCTTTTTCTCGGTGTTTAACCCCGATGCCGTGCGCGACGTGACCCTGCAAAAAGGGAGCATACCGGCCCGATATGGGGGTCGCATTTCGTCCATCTTAGACGTGCGAACGAAGGAGCCTGAAACAGAAAAGTTCACAGTTAGTGGTGGTATTGGTTTGGTATCGAGCCGGTTAGGGTTTGAAGGCCCAATCGGAAAACCCAAAGCCGGGCCAGCCAAACTCAGTTTCCTCGCCGATGCCCGACTGTCGGCCAATAGTTTTCTGTTTAAATTGGGACCAGCCAATATCCGCGAAACCAAGGCAAATTTCTATGACCTGACCGCCAAAGTAAAATACTTGCCCAGCGAAAAAAATACGGTCTGGGTATCGGCCTACGCAAGCAACGACAACATCAAATTCCCCTCGGATTCGCTGATTTCGATTGATGTGCGCTCGTCCCGCACCGACTTTGATTACCAGACCACCAATGCTTCGGTGAAGTGGACACACGCCTTTTCCGATCAGTTCAACATCACCTCCACGGGCGTGATGGCCCGCTATCAGGCGGCTCTTTCCACGCCCGATGCTGGCAATGCGTTCCGCCTGCAATCGTCGTTGCTGACCACTATTGGTCGGGTCGAAAGTGATTATCGGACGGGTCGGCACCGGCTGGGATTTGGGGTGAACGGTACCCACCACAGCCTGTCGCCCAACACACTCACGCCCGGCCCCGTCTCGAACCAGTTGCCCCTGACTTTGCCTACCGAACAGGCCGTGGAAGCCGCCTTGTATGCCGAAGATGAGTTTAGCGTCACCGATAAATTCTCGGTCATCGGAGGGCTTCGCTACGTTCAATTTTTCAACCTCGGCCCCACCACCGTCAACACCTACAATCCCGAAGGCCCGCGTTTGCCTGACAACGCGATTGGGCAAGCTATTTTCGGCAAAGGTGCCGTGGCCAAGTCATACGGTGGCATCGAACCCCGCCTTGCCCTGCGGTGGGCACCCCAACCTGACCGCTCCGTGAAGGTGGCCTATACCCGAATGCAGCAATTTCTGCAACTGATTACCAACAACCAGTCCGCCTTGCCCACCTCGCGCTGGAAACTGAGCGATGCTAACATTCGGCCCCAGATCGGCGACCAACTCTCGGCTGGGTATTTTCAGAATTTCAACGCCAACACCTTCGAAGTGTCGGGTGAGGTTTATTACCGGGCCATCCAGGATGCTATCGACTACCGCGACGGGGCCAAAATTCTACTGAATCCCACGCCCGAAACCGAACTGTTGCAGGGCGATGGAAAAGCCTACGGAGCCGAGTTTATGGTGAAGAAAAACAAAGGTTTTCTGACCGGCTGGGCCAGCTATGCGTACTCTCGAAGTCTGTTACTCATTAACGGACCGTATGCGGGCGAGCAAGTGAACAACGGCAACTGGTTTCCGGCCAACTTCGATAAACCGCATCAGGTGAACATCGTAGCCATTTATCGGCCTACGCTCGCGTTTAGCGCGTCGTTCAATTTTACCTACAGCACGGGTCGACCCGTGACGGCCCCGTATGCCAAAGCCCGGGTGAATGGCGTGCTGATTCCTATTTATTTAGATCGAAATCAGCAACGCATTCCTGATTATCACCGGCTCGATGTGTCGCTGACGTGGGATAAGAACCCCGCAACGGCGGACCGCGAAAAACCGGGCAAGTTCTGGTATAGCTGGGTGTTCTCGGTGTATAATTTGTATGCCCGCAAAAATGCGTATTCGGTGTTTTACAAACTCCGGTCCAACTCCCGCAGCGATGCCTACAAACTGTCTATTTTCGGCTCGGCTCTGCCCTCGCTGACTTATAATTTTAAGTTCTAAACATGAAATTCTTTACTTACCTACTCCTGTTCGGTTTGCTGTTCACGTTGTCCTGCGTGACTCCGTATAACCCTGATACGCAAACGCTGGATCAGAAATTGATTGTGGATGGCCTGGTGACCGATCAGCCCGGACGTAGTCTCATAACCCTTTCGCTAACAGCCGATTATACGCTTGGTGCCTTGAATTATTACGCCACCAAAGCAACGGTTTATATAACCGATAATGCCAACAAACGCATTGACTATAAAGAAACATCGATTGGGATCTACCAACCTGTCGATGTGAGCTGGAAGGGTGTCCCGGGCGAAAGTTATACCTTGTTTGTCACTACATCCGACGGTCGTCAATTCAAATCGACCGCTCAGAAACTGAATCCCGTTGCCCCCATCGATACCGTTTATTACGAATACACCAAGAAACCAAATGTTGGGGTCTTGACATTTGACAAAGGCTTTGATCTCTATGCCGATACCCGCGACCCGGCCACGCCCGGTAATTTTTACCGCTGGAGTTGGACACACTACAACCCGTTGATTTTCTGTAGTACCAGAGATGTGACAACGCGGGGTATTACTACCACGTTTGGTTCGTATTGTTGCGAAACCTGTTGGGACATCCTCCGCTGTTATTCCTGTAATAACGTGGCTTCGGACAGTCGCATCAATGGCAACAAAATCAGCCGCCAACCTATCATGCGAATACCTTTCACCAGCACCGAGCGGTATTATGTCGAGGTGGAACAACAGTCGCTCTCTGCCGAAGGGTTTCAGTATTGGAACACGGTGGCGCAACTGACCCAAAACAATGGCGGGATTTTTGATGCTACACCCGTACAATTAAAAGGCAATATAACCTGTACAAATCGGGAGAACGAACCCGTATTTGGGTTTTTTGGAGCGTCCGGCGTGTCAATAAAAGCCCTATTTGTGAATCGGAGTACTCCAACAGACCTGCCCGATGCGTTGCAGCTTCCCATTGGATTACCTCCGCCTGCTGCCTGCGCCCGGTGCGTAGAAAGTGCGTACCGAACTCAAAAAGCCCCTCAATTCTGGAAGTATTAGCTGTATATTTGCTTTGTTATGCCCAAGTTCCTCATTCTTCGCTTTTCATCTATCGGCGATATCGTCCTGACGACTCCCGTTGTGCGCTGCCTTAAACAGCAGATGCCCGACGCAGAGGTACATTTTTGTACGAAAAAAGCGTTTCAGGGCCTGGTCAGTAACAACCCCTATATCGACAGAAGCTACTTTCTGGAGGACTCTCTCAATGAGCTGATCCGTCAACTTCGGGCCGAGAAGTACGATTACGTCATCGACCTGCACAATAACCTCCGCACGTCGATCATCAAACTCCGGCTGGCGGTTCGTTCCTATACGTTCGATAAGTTGAACACCCACAAATGGCTGTTGACGCGCTGGAAAATCAATACGCTGCCGCCCATTCATATTGTGGACCGGTATATGGACACGCTTCGCTCATTTGGGATCATCAACGACGAACGGGGTCTTGACTATTTCATTCCCTACCGCGATCAGGTCGAGATGGAGTGGTTGCCCGCTTCGCACCGCCCCAACTTTGTGGCTTTTGCCATTGGCGGGCAGCACACAACCAAAAAACTGCCCATTCCCCGCATGATCGAGTTGTGCCTCCGCATCGACTACCCGATTGTGCTGTTGGGCGGTAAAGAAGATGCGGTTGCCGGTGATGCTATTGAACAGGCTTTGGGTTCAAAACTAATTTATAATGCCTGCGGCAAGTACAACCTTAACCAATCGGCATCGCTGTTGCAACAATCGCGGGTGGTGTTCAGCCACGACACAGGCCTGATGCACATTGCCGCTGCCCTTAAAAAGAAAGTCTATTCAATTTGGGGCAACACCACGCCCCTGTTCGGCATGTATCCCTACAAAACCCCGTATGTGGTGCTGGAAAACAACAATATATCGTGCCGCCCCTGCTCCAAAATCGGCTATGACCGATGCCCTCTTCATCATTTCAAGTGCATGAACGACCTCTCGTTCGACTTTGAAGTGAAGGAGTTACGGCGGAAAAACGCTTAACGTCTCACTCTTATTTGTTAATAAATACTTCTTTTCCTTGAATTAACAAGGTCAAAAAATAGCGGGTTGCAATGGGTTCATTGTCAACAGAGGCTGGTTTCCAGCGCGGTATTTGCGACAAGGCCTTCTTGAGTGGGTCGGCTAAGGGATTGTCAGTTGGATAAACTTCTATATTTGTAAATTGGGCATTTTCTTCAACGATGCCCTTGACCGACAGTAACTGCCCCTGGTTTTGTTTCTCAAAACCAACTTCACTCAGGTGTGCCATTAAAACAGCCAAAAAGTCTGTTTGTGTACCTAAAAAACTGGCTGGCTTTGCAAAGGCCTCACAGGGATGGGTGGCTCCAAGAGGATTAAAACAGGTGTTCTCGCGGCTGATACCCCGCCTGAAATATTCCCGACGTTTGGTCGAGCCATCGGGGTAATAAACCAGCAATGGGCCGTTCATGTCGCCGTGTTTGAAATCGCTCGACCAATAGGTTTGGCCATTCGGATACCAGCAGCGCGTTAGTCCGTGTTTGATACCCTGTTGATAATTTCCATAGTGCTCCTCGGTGATCCGCTGACCCGAAGGTGTAAAGGTTCGGACGGTGGCTATCTCGCGCTGTTTGTTGGTAAACGTGATTTCTTCGGTGTATGTCTCGTGAACCCGTCGTTCAAACAGCGGACGAGTGCCCGACTGCCTGGTCTGCGCAAACGCAGCATAGCTCAAAATCAGAAACAGGATTGTCAGTTTCATGGCAGGACCCGATCAAATTGTTTGGTGGTAACTTGGTGGTAATAAGGTTAATTCTTAAAAACTCCTGCTGCATAATACAACTCTGCCACGGCTTTTTGGTATTTGCTCCGAAGTTCTTCCAGCTTGAGCCGCATGTCGATGAGCTTGGTTTCACGGGTGTTGACCAGAAACAATGAACTCTCGCCCAACTCGAACCGCTGCTGCTCGGCGCGGAGCAATTGCTGCTGATTGCTGACGGCTCTGGCTTGCAGACCAATTTGCCGGTCAATGGCGTTGAGTTCGTTGTAGGCCGTGGAGACTCCATTCAGCACGTCGCGGTTGGTTTGGGTGCGGTCGAAACGGAGCTGCTGGGTTTTGATCTGAACCTGCCGGAGTTTGCCGCGTTCTTTCCGCAAAAACAAGGGTAAGGCAAAGTCAACGCCCACTTTGTAGTTATTCCAGCCAAAGCCATAGAGTTGCTGCGCTTCTGGGGTGGCCGTGTTTGCCTGACTGAGCAACTGCCCCGACACGCTCAACTGCGGCTGCAACATGGCCCGCCGAAACTGCTCCTCGATCACCTGCTGCCTGATTTTGAGGTCAAGCGACAGCAGTTCAGGGTGGCCCTCTGCCGCCCGTTGACTCAGGGTCTGGAACGTGGCTTCATTCATCAATCCTTCCGGGGCCGTTTGTGGCACCGCTGATGCAGGCAATTCAACGGGTTGACCGCCCTCGTTCCAGAGATAGGTCGATACAATCAGGCGGGCATTTTGCCCATTCACCAACGCCTGTTCCAACTGCACCTGCCGATCCTGAACCGTAATCTGAGCTTCCACCGAGTCGATAGCGGCTGCATCGCCGAGGCTAACCCGCTGTTTCACGGCCAGAAACCGGGTGTCGGCCAACTGGAAACCTTCGCGCAGCAAATCAACCTGGCGTTGGGCCAAATACCAGTTCCAATAGTCTTTGGCCGCGCTCAACCAGAGTTTATTGATCTGTTTTACCCGTTCGGCATCGGCCAGTGAAGGCAACAGTTGCGCCTGCCGGAGGGTGGCCCGCCGACTGTCGATGAGCAGGCCTTGCCCAATGGGAACACTCACGCCCACGCCCAGCAAACCTGCATTGGGTGTCTGTGATTCGGGGTTTACCCGTGTGCCCGTGAATCGGTCGTAGGTCAGCTTGAAATCGGCCCCACCGAGCCACACGGGTACTTTTAGTTCGTTGGCCCAGTTGTTGTAATAAAGCGAACCGGGCTTTGACGCATCGCCAAACTGTTTGCGATCAAAGCCGGACGTGAGTTTTGGATCAAAAAAACCACGGGCCTGCAGCAACTCCTGACGGGCGGCATCGGGCAGCGAATTGGCCAGCCGAACCAACGGGTGGTTTGCCGCCATGAGGTCGGCCATATCCGAAAACGCAAACACACGGCGGTCCGGCGTTCCGGCTGTATCGAGCGATCGGAATGCCGGATCACCGGCGATTCGGCGATCCGGTGTTTGAGCGTGGGCAGTGAGGGTGAGCAGGAGGAGGGCAAAAATTCTCATTTCTTAACTCCTTTCTCGGCTTTAGGCTCCTGTTTCAGACTGGGCGGGAAGCCATTGAGTTGCCGCCACAGTTCATACCAAATCGGCACATCGTCGAGCATCACCCAGCCATACACACCCGACCCCTGCCGGAGTTGGGGGGGCCACGGCTGATCGGTTTTGTCGGGGCGGACCAACAGGCGGTACTTGCCGTTGTCGCTGCTCACGGCATCCACCACGGCCACCTGCCCGCCAAAGGTGCCAACGGCCACGGTGGGCCAACCCGAGAACTGCACAGCGGGCCAGCCATCAAACTGGATTCGAACTTTTCGGCCCGGCGTTATGAGCGGTACATCCATTGCCCGAACATACATTTCGACGGCCAAGGCAGGTTTGGCGGGTTGGAGGGTGGCAATAGATTCACCCTCTTTGATCGTTTCGCCAAGGCCCGCTTTGAGCACCCGCACCACGTAGCCATCCTGCGGAGCGCGAATCACATATAACCCCCGGCGCACATCGACACTGCTGATTTTGTTTTGCAATTTGGCCACCTCACCCGTTGCTTCGGCCCGATATGAGACCGCCGAACTCTGGTCGGAAAGCGATTTGGCTAATTTCTCGGCGTAGTCGGCCTGAATTTCGCTCAGGTCGAGCCGGGCATTGGCCATTTCCTGCCGGGCACCATTCAGTTTGTTCTCCTGCGCAATGACTTTGGCCTGATCTTCGGCAAACTTGAGTCGCCGGGTTTCCAGATCGGTCAGCGAAATCAGGCCATTTCGGAAGGCTTCTTCATACCGATCTAGTCGGGTGCGGGCGGTTTGGTAGAAGTTGCGCACGGCAATCAACTCCGTACTATCGCTGATGACTTTGAACTGGCTCTGTTTCACCTTATTGCGGGCCGAGGCCAGTTTCACGTCCAAGCCCGTTCGGAGGGCGGTCATTTGTCCATCGAGCGCGGCAATTTTGGCGTTTGTCGCGCTCATGCTACCCCGTTTGGCCGCCAACTGTTCGTTGAGCCGCTGAGGTAGATTGGGATCAAAGTAGTCGTCCTTTATTTCGCTGATTACCAGAATGGTATCGCCCCTTTTTACAAAGTCGCCTTCGGCAACGTTCCAGCGTTCGATACGGCCTGGAATGGCGTTTTGCAGCGTTTGGGGGCGGTCTTGCGGGCTTAGAGCCGTTAGGGAGCCATCGCCCGTGATGTTTTGCTGCCAGGGCATAAACAGCAGCACAATCAGGCCAATTAGCAGGCCAATCATCACCCGGCCCAGTCGCCGGGACGCATTCAGTTCGGGCAGTGTTCGGAGCGTTCGGAGGGGGTAATGATTCCAGAGCTGCTCGTCAACGCGCTGATTCGACAGGTTAAGCATGGGTAGTATCAGTTTCTAAGGGCAAGTCGGTAACGCTGCCCAATTTCTCAACGGCAGTCAACAGGTCGAAAACCGTGTCGATGCTCATAATCAATTTTTCGACCGCGCTGGTAATTAACACAATCACCAGTTCGGCGGCCACAAACTGACCGAGGGTCATTTGCCGGTCAACCACCAAAGCAGTGCCAACAATGAGCAAACTACCCGTGATGATAGCCTTGAAGGCAACGGCATTGTAGAAAAACCGTTTTAACACCCGATAATGATCGTTGCGGTGTTTCAGGTAATTAGCTACCAAATCGTCCATTTTGTCGATGGCATCAAGCGAGTCGGCTTCGCGTCGGTAGGTGCTCAGATCGCGGGCGAGGTCTTCGAGCCAGGCCGCTACTTTATACTTGTATTTCGACTCCAGCAAACTCGTTTCTTCGCCCCGCTTGCCATAAATCAGGATCACAAACCAGAGCATAAGCACCGTGAGCAATCCAAAAACTATGAAAACCGGGTGATAGAACGACAGCAGAATAATACCCAAAACAACCTGAATGCCAGCCGCCGTAATGTCGATCAGGAGCTTGGGCAACGATTTCTGCACGTTGATAATGTCGAAAAAACGGTTCATCAATTCGGGTGGGTAATACGGACGGAGGGCTTCGGGCCGGATACGGGGCAGCCGATAGGTGAACTCGAATGCAGCCTTCGCAAAAATGCGCTGTTGCAACACCTCCACGAGCGAAATTTGCCCGATCTGCAATAAACCACCCAACACGACCCCAATAATAATGAGGCTAATGAGCAGGTAAACCGAATTAAAAACGGTTCCACTCGACACGAAATTGAACACCGCCTGTATACCCAACGGCAACGACAGGTTAATGAAACCTGCCATGATTGCGTACAGATAAATATAGCCTATATCGTGTTTCTCAGTTCCCAGCAAACGAATCAATCGTTTGAAGGGCGTGGGAGGAGACTGGTTTAAATCAGTACGCAACGAATCAGAATAAGCCATAAGAATAAAAAAATAGTACTGAATTTACTGATAGTATAGCTATCATTCTTGCAAACATAACTTTTATCTGGTTAAGTTTGTTCATTCTATCTGACTATTATTGGCTGAACGGTTTATACCCCTGATTTATGGAATACACAGTACACGTCCGCATGAACGAACACCTGTTTCTCCGAGACCCCGACGGGTCGGAATTAGGCCGCAAAATTGTGCGTGAAGGCATCACGCTTTTCGGCGAAATTGGTCTCGAAGAAACCACGTTTCGCAAATTGGCCGACCGGATGGGTACTAAGGAAGCCAGCATTTATCGGTATTTTGAAAATAAACACCGATTGCTGGTATATCTGGTGGCCTGGTACTGGCAATGGCTTGAGTATCAGGTGGTATTCCAAACAAACAACCTGCAAAGTCCGCACGAAAAACTCGACCGTATTTTGCGCCTGTTGATCATGGATGGGGTAAACGTTACTGCTGGAAATGGAGCAGACGGCGTTGATTTGACCACTCTCCACAGCCTTGTGATTCGGGAAGCCAGCAAAGCTTATCTCACCCGGCACGTAACCGAAGACAATCGGCAGCAACTTTTTAAGCCCTACAAAGACCTGTGCGCCCGCATTGCCAACATAATTTTGGAACAGCAACCGACCTATCCGTTTGCCCGTTCGTTGGCCAGTACACTGATAGAAACCGCTCATTATCAGGCATTTTTCAGGCAAAACTTACCCTCTTTAACCGACTTTGGTACGGCCAAAGACGAGACCCAACTGCTGGAGTTTCTCCGCCATTTACTGTTTTCGTCCCTCGAAAAACCAGTCCATCCCGTGAAGGTTGTATGACGGAAATCTGGAAACTAACGAGTATGTTTGTTACTCTATCCAACAAGTATTCGTTTATTCCTCAATACCTTTTGCATGATTGCTGCTTCCGGCCCTATTTCTTTTCTGGATGTTCTTTTCCAGACATCCCTGAATGGTACGGTAGTGTATGAAATTATCCGCGCCGATTCGGGGTCGACCACCGATTTTCGTGTCATTAATCTGAACGAGCAGGCTGCTACTGAACTGGCCAAACCGATTTCAGAACTCCAAAATCAGTTGGTGAGTGAGTTATTCCCGTTCACGGAGGCCCGTTACCTGACGCATCAGTTTGCCCTCGTCATTTACAGTGGTCGGGCGGTTCGTTTCGAGATGCCGGTTGGTTTCAACAGCGAACAGCCGACTCAGTCTTATGAGATGCTGGTGACACGTCTGAATGCCGATTCTGTGGTGGTGGTTCATGACCCAATCGGGGTCAATGGGCAAAACCGGCAACAAAACGAGTTGCTCGACCGAATCATTCAGACAGCACCCATTGCGTTGGCTCTCCACCGAACAGTCTACGACGAAGCTGGGGACATTGCCGATTTTCAGATTATAAAAGCCAATCAACTAGCTCTCGACTGGTTGGGCGTTAAGGCCGAAGTTGCCTACACCAAGCCGGTATCAGCCATTGTACCCGGCTTTCTGCTTTCCGAAGCGTTTCATCATTATATCCATGTTGCCCAAACGGGCGAACCCGCCCGTTTCGAGCGCAGTGTCTACAAACAATGGTATGAGTTTTCGGTGGCCCATTTCGATAAGAGCATCATTGTAGCGGTTAACCAAACCACTGAACGGAAACAGGCTGAATTGGCCTTAAAGCAGCAAACCGAAGCGATAGAGGGCATTTTGGATGCCATCCCAACCGGTATTTTTGTTTCGGAAGCCCTGCGCAATGATGAAGGGACCATTGTTGACTTCCGGGTTTCTGAAGCCAATGCCACCGCTTTGCTCACCACCCAACGGAAACGCTCTGATGTAATTGGTCAACTGGCATCGGTTGTTTTTGCAGGTAGCCAATATGCCAACCTTTTCGACGTGTATACGACTACGGTCAGAACCCAGCAGACACAGCGGTTTGAACACCAGGTTCAGCGTGGCGAGAAAACCTACTGGCTCGATGTGCAGTTGGCTTATATTGGACGCGACCGGGTACTAGCGGCCTACAACGATGTGTCGCCCCTCAAAGTGGCCGAAACTCAACGACGCGAGCAGGCGGAAACATTTACGGGTGTTCTGCGCTCCATGCGCAACGGTATGAACGTGATGGAAATTATTCGTGATGAGGCTGGCCATCTGGCGGATCTGCAATACCAGTTTGTCAGCGATCAGGTGCTTTTCGATACGGGCCTGACTCGCGAGCAGATGATTGGCCAACGAATGCTCACCTTGTTCCCATCTGTGCGAAAAACCCAGTTCTGGACGGCCTATGAAGCGTTGTTGGCAACGGGAGAACCGCAGGTATTCGAGACTACCTACACATACGAAGGCTATTATAACTACCTTCTTTGCCAGGTAACACTACTTGATGAGAACCGGGCCATTTCGTCCTACCAGATTATTAACGAACTGAAACAGGCTCAGTTTGCGGTTCAGCAACAAAGTGAGTTGCTACGGTCGGTGGTTGACAATGTGCAGGTGGGTATTGGCCTGATGCAAGCCATCCGCGATGAGTCGAATCAAATTATCGACTTTCAATGGCTAATGACCAACGAAGGTAATGCCAGCATTACCCAGTTACCCGTTGAAACCATGCTCGGAGCCAGAATGATCGAACTGCTGCCGGGTACGGTAGAATCGGGTTTCCTGCAAACCTGCATTGAAGTGGTTGAAACAGGTGTTCCCATTCAGTATGAACTACACTACACATTCGACAACCTGAATGGCTGGTACGATATTCGGATTGTGAAACAAAACGACGGCATTCTGTTTGCTTCCTCAGATATTACCAAACGAAAACAGGCTGAATTAGATCAGGAAAATCAGAACCAGATTCTTCAGCGCGCCAACCGCGACTTGCGAATTTCTAACGAAAACCTCCAACAGTTTGCCTACGTGGCTTCGCACGATTTACAGGAACCACTCCGAAAAATCCAGGCCTTTGGCGATTTACTCATGGACCGTTTTGGCCCAACCCTTGGTTCGGATGGTTCAGACATGCTCAACCGAATGCAGGTGGCGGCCAAACGAATGTCGTTACTGATTCGGGATTTACTGATCTATTCACGGTTGAGTACGCAACAGGAGCCGCACCGGGAGGTAGTGCTCAACTGGGTTCTGAGCGATGTAGTTGATGCCCTTTATGTGGCTATTCAGGAGAGCGGGGCCGAAATAACGGTTGGTTTGCTACCCAACCTGATGGGCGATCCGCTACAATTGAACCAGTTATTTCAGAACCTGCTCGGCAACGCCATTAAGTTCCGACGGCCCAACACCATTCCAGTAGTCCGGGTGGTCAGTGAAATCCGGTCTGGTGACCAGATTCCGCCTGCTCTCTTATCAAAACTCAATGGCAGCGGCCCCTTTGCCGAAATCACCATAACCGATAACGGGGTTGGGTTCGATAACCAATATGCCGAACGCATTTTCCAGGTTTTCCAGCGGTTGCAAGGTCGAAGTAACTATGCCGGTTCGGGAATTGGGTTGTCCATCTGTCGGCGCGTGGCCGAGAATCACGGCGGCACGATCACGGCCACAAGTAAACTCGGCGCAGGTGCCACATTTACGGTGTACTTGCCTGTGTAACCTTCCCCCTTCCTCCCTTTTAACTACATTTGCGATATGACAATCGACGAACCTGCCATGTTGCCTTCTGCCCCTGAACCCATTCCTGCCTGGCTTGCCGATGAGCGGCTTTTGCGGGATGAGGGGGTGTTGTTCGGCTTGTCGGATGCGCGGGCGGAGGAGAAAATCGCCGTTATCCGCACGTTTTTTGCCAATCAAACGGCGGGCCTCGAACGGCAGATCGAACACCACAATGAGAAAATCGGGGAGTTGAACCTTTTTATCGGGCAGCGTGAAAACGAACTGGGCGAGTTGGAACATCGCCGGACAACCTTGCTTGCCCGCCAACCCGCCGACCATCAATTGCCCCGCACCGTGGTGGGTTTGCTACTGGCCCTGGGCATGGGAATCAGCAATTATTTCCTGATCGAAACCGCTCTTCGTCCGGCCTATCCCGTTAATACTGCGCTGATTGCCATGGGCGTTTTTCTGGCGGGTATGTTTGGGTTGTTCAATCAAACATCGCTGTTTCACGACCCCACAAGTCGCCCGTCGGTTCGCCGGATGATTGAGGAAGTGGCGTTGCCGGTGGTTGCTGCCGGGTTTGTGTGGGTGATGGCGTTGCAAAGCCAATCGGTGGTGATGGCTTCGGCATTGGGCTTGTTTGTGTTGGGTCTGTTTTTGTTTGGGGGTAAACTGTTGCTCGGTCTGCTGACCGTGCTCCGCAATGATCTGCGAGCCAACGCAAACAACCGGCAACTAATTCAGGATCAGCGTCTTTTAGTAGCTCAATACGACACTCAGGCGGCCGAACTCCGACGCGATATAGACACGTTTCGCACGCAGAAATGGCAAATTCTGCCCGAACTGTCCCGCGCCGAAGCCGACCGTGACCGCCTGAATACCCGGCGCGATATGCTCATTCGCCTGTTCGAGAGCGAGTTTAACCTCGCCCGCTCCATCCGAGATCGCCTGAGCGATACACAACGCCGGGTCATTGGCGGGCATCTACCCGCCTGATCGGTTCATTTACAACACATACCGCAGGCCAAACTGAAACTGCCGGGGTGGTGCCGCCGACCGCGTGGTGATGCCCGAACCCCGTGGCCCAATCTGGAACTGATTCGAGGAGCCGCGCACGACGTTGAAGCCCGAAATGTTCTGGGTGTTCAACACATTATACACATCCGCCGAAATTTCGAGACGGGGTTTCCCCAAAAACCGCACCGTGTATTTGATGGATAAATCGACGGTTTTGGCCCAGGGCAGCCGGTCGTTGTTGCGGGTTTCGCCGGGCTGAATATCCGAGGGCAGGCTATAACTCTCGCTGTCGCCGTTGAGGTCGGTGGTGCCATAGACTTTGGCATCGGCTACACGAGTGATCGGTAAGCCACTCTGTAACAGCACTGTAGGTACAATAACGAGATTTGGCAATGGATAGTAGTAGAAAATGCCGGAGAACACGTGCCGCCGGTCGTTGTCGTCAAACACATATTCGGCCTCGTAGTTGTTGGAGTCCTGCGCCCGCGTGTTGATGCCTGTTGTGTTGCTCTTGATCACCGACAGATTATAGCCCAGCCTGTAGGCATATTTGTCGGCCCCCCGGAGTTTCTGAAGCACAAAATTGGCCGCCCAATACCGGGCAATACCGTCGGTACGGGTCATAAACACGTTCCGCGAAATGCCCCGCAGCGTGTCGCTGCCGTTCACCACGGCGTAGGCTCCCCGACGGTCGCTGCGGATGGGAATAGGGCGGGTCAAATCAGCCTGGGCTACGGTTCGGACTTTCGCGTCCGTCGCATTGTTGAGCGGGTAGGGTGCAGGCGCGTTCAGGTTATAGATGTAGAACAGGTCGTTGGTGGCCACATGAACCAGATCGACTGAGAACAGCATGTTGTTTGTTTGCTTACGCTGAAAACCGAGCGAAAACTGGTGCGAGTACGGACTCTGGAATCCGTCGGGGTTCATAATGCGAAAATTGTTGCTGAACTGCTGATCCCGTCGGGGTTGTAACTGCGCCGAACTGGGGCCGTTGAGGTACGTTACTGGCGTTGTTGAGCGGGCGTTGAGGTTGCCGGGGAACGTCACCCGATCAATGTCGGTGGAGGCAGGCAACAGGCCAAGCCGCTTCAGTTCGGCCACTTCTTTCTTGAAATCGGCACTGCTGCTGCTGAATTGCAGATTGTCGCTATAGACTGAATACTTGATCTTGTCGTAGAACATACCATAGCCCCCCCGAATCACCGTTCGGTCGTTTAGTTGGTAGTTCAGAGCCACACGGGGAGCGAGGTTGTTCAAATCACCTTTTGTACCGCCCCCTTTAGTCAAATTGTCATAGTCATAGCGCAAACCGAGGGTGAGGTTCAGGTTAGGCCGGAGTTCCCACAGGTCTTCGGCATACAGACTAAGCACGTTTTGACGGGTGCCAAACGTAGTAGGCCGAAGTTCAACATCATACGTCCGCACCTGCACATCGCGGGGAATGTCGTTCACGTTCAGCGTGGAACCAAGGTTAAGGGCTTTGAGAGCAGTCAACTGAGCCTGAGTTAGTTGCACGTCGTAGGTGCCAAACGGGTTGGCTCCGCCCAACAGGGCATAGTCGGAGGTGATGAACTCAACGCCCGCCTTCATGGTGTGCATTCCGCGCCGGAGCGTAAACTTCTGCTGAATCTGATCGGTGTTCTCGATGTCGTCGAAAATGGCCCCACTTTGACCGATAATGGCAATGGGAACACCGTCCGGGCCGCGCACCGTGGCCGATGGGTTGGTTGGGTTCACAGGTTCGCGGTAGTTCCAGCGGAAGCGCGAGTGTTGGTAGTTAGTTTCGCCCGTAAATTCGCTGCCCAGCACATAGGCGTTTTTCAAACCGATCAGATACGTCCGGTTTTTCTGGGCTGCAGCCGCCGAGGGAAACAGGATTCCCCCTTCCAAACCACCGCCCTGCCGGTCGATGTCGAACGCGCCGATATTGGCCCGGAGCGTGGTTTTGAAGCGGCTGTTCCAGACCTGGTCAATTTTCCCCGACACGTAGGAGAAGTAATTATGGCCCGTCACAATCTCGTTCACGCCCAGCGAGGGCACCACGAGCCGGTTGTCTTTCCGGTCAAACGTCTGCTCCACGTTGACGTAGAAAAACGTTTTGTCTTTTTTGAGTGCTCCACCAAGACCAAAACCGGCCTGATGCCGCTGAAACCCATCTTTTACGGAGTTGCCCGACAGATCGGCGGTGGCAAAGCGCGAGGGTGAGTCGATCACGGAGCCGGGCCGGGTCAGGTAATAGGCTTCGCCCGTGAGTTCGTTGGAGCCGGAACGGGTGGTCACATTGATAACGCCGTTGCTGGTGTTGCCAAACTCCACTGAATAGTTGTTGGTATAAACCGTGATCCCCTCCGCAAACCCAACCGGCGTGTTGAACTTCATGTTACCTAAAAACCGCTCGTTGTTGTCCATCCCGTCGATCAGGTAGTTGGTATAAATGCCGTTCAGACCGTTTATGGCCACATTAGGGGCCTCTGCATAGCCCTGCGTGGCCAGCGTTAGGTTGGGTAGCCGGTAGAGCGCGCGGGTTATGTCGCGGCCTTCGAGGGGCAAACTCTGCAACTCGCGTTTCGATACCAGAGCCGACACTTCGGCATTTTGGGTGTTGAGCCGGGCCAACCGCCGGTCGTTAATCACAACCTCATCGAGGGTGCTTTCGCGCCGGAGCGGAAGTTGCAGCGTCACCGTTGCCAAACCCGATGCCGGAATGGTCACGTCCGACACTTCGTCGTCCACATAGGCCAAACTGGACCGCACAAAAACCCGGTAGCGACTGGCCCCGCTTATGTTGGTGAACTGGGCCTTACCCGCTGCGTTGGTCCGCGCCGAGTCGAGTGATTTTGTGCCGCTATTTTGCAGAAACACCTGCACCCCCGGCAACGAACGCCGGAGCAATAAATCGGTAACGGTCACCTCAATCCGTTGCTGTGCAACGACTGGAATAGACAAAAAGAAACCGATGGCCAAAAGCCATAGTTTGGATAACTGTTTCATTATGAAGGTATTGACAGAAGGAAATTAATTAAAAGAATCAGGCTCTTTCCGAAGGTTGCTCTGCCCCTAAATCCCCTGAAGGGGACTTACTTCAACATCGGACAAAGTCCCCTTCAGGGGATTTAGGGGCAGAGTCAGCCAGAAAGAACAAGTTGCCTTGATTTAAATAATTACGTGTGGGTACTTACGTTGAAAAATAGAAAACAAGGCTATTAGCCAATAACCGGGAGGTTATTGGACAAATTGCCGGAACAAGTGGGAGCCGAAAAACTATCGGCAGTAGAGAGGAGACAAGAGAAATGGAGGTGCCCGTAGCGGGCCGGTACGGTATACGTTGGGCTGCTTGGCCTGATGAAGTATGACTCGACTAAAGAAATCCACCCACCCGTCGATCAGGCGGAGCAATTGACAAACGAACGATTTAATAGATTCAGAATCAGTCTGATATCTACGAATATCGACCCTCCGGTTAAGGTCGCTCAATGCCCGAAGGGGCAACACCGTATGAGCGGCAAACTGGGCGCAAATGGCCCGATGGAGTCGATTGGTTTGCCAGGGCAGTTCGCGCAGCCCGTCGGTGTTGAACTGCTCGCGGGAAAGGCCCAGCAAATACACCCCCCCGCTATTGTCGGGGCCAACTACTACACGACCGGCCTGCAACTCGGTGGCGGCATTGGTGAGGTCGGCGGCAGTGAGAGAGGGACAATCGTTGCCAACCACCAGTAGTTGATCAAAACCCTGCTCGAAAACAGCCTGAATTGCTTCTGATAATTGCCAGCCAAAGCTACCGGAATGCGAAATAAGATTGGTGGAAAACAGAACGGGTAAGCCCGTTTGCTGGGCCGTTTGCCGAACCCGCTCATTCAGCAAATGCAGCGCATGGCGGTTGGTAGCAGTGTGGGCTGAGAGGTGCTTCCGGGCAGCGTCGTGGGCAACGGGCCGGGCAAAAACAAGAATGGCTGTAGTTACTGACAATGGGAACAATGAGAATGGCTACTCCAAACATACGGGCCTATGAGTAACATAGATTGTATGAAGAGTGTTTAAATGGGCTGAACAGTTCCTTTTCTTAGCCTGCGGGTCAAAATCACCGTCCTTCGCGGCTCACGCCGAAGGTTAAACTGCCCCAATAGCTTTGCCAATCGGCCTGCTGACCAGTTGGAGGAGTTGGTTCGTTGTTCGGAATCATCCACACTGCGCTAACCATATTCCGACCCATCGCCAGTTTAAACTGAACGCGACCATCGGCATCGGAGCGTTGTTGCACTTCGATAGCCTTGCTGGTTGCAGTTGGCTTCACCCAATGCCGCACCAAAGCGTTGGCCAGCGGTTTCCCCCGAAACAACACCCTGAAGCCCGCCATTTGTCCCTGACGGAGTGAGTAGGGGTTTTGCGTAGGTGTAATGTCCAGCGTCAGGTTGGTTGGCCGGGCATAGGTATCGTCGGGTTGGTCGCCCACCTGAATCAGCGATTTGGCACATCGGCGATACAGTTCGCGGCTCGGTTTATTGGCCTGCCCCTGTTGTTGGCGGGCCGCAATCACGTTGTCTAAGCCATCCTCTTTGAGGTATTCCAGAAACTTGTCGGGGGCCAGTTTGATAAATTTGGGCGTGTTCGTAAAGACCAGCAAGTGAGTTCCCGGTTGGGTTACTTTAATGGACACCGGGCCATAGTTGTTACCCACCAGGCCGGGCATTAAATCAGTGGAGTCCGTGGCTGAATAGTGCCGGTAGGTTACGATTCGATTGTTTTTTCCTTCCGAGGGTTCACCCGTGAAGCCCTCGCCCACCAGGATATTGATGGGGATCAGGTTGCCGGGAGTAGCGAAAAAGAAAGCGGGTTGGAGCCAGAATTCGTGAGCTGTGGCCAACAGCGAGATGGTGAGCAAAGCGGTTAAAGCAAGGAAACGGTGTTTCATGGGGAATAGAAAGTAAATATATTTAGATTGATTCTAAACTAAGAAAATGAATCGTTCGTTTATCGGGTAAATATAGCCTTCCATGTTCAACGATCTTTGCTCAACGTCTGCCTCAATTCCGTTCTGTGCTCCACCAATTCCCAACAATCGGTTTGCCGGTGGCGAGTGTGTACTTAAAAAATGCTGCAAGAAATACAAGAAAGGTAAACGCTGCAAAAGTTGCCCGGAGCGGTAGTTTTGCGTCATGATGCTTCGCTACGAATGGCATATAGCCCCCTTGCCTCCGTTGCTCCTCGATACACTCGTTGAGCTGATTTCTGCTATTTTCGAGGGTCAGTCTCCCGCGCAGTCAGCCAACGAACTGGCCTACCAACAGACCCGAACCCCCTTGCTCATTGGCCTTGCGTTCGATGAACAGGCACTGATTGGGTATAAAATTGGTTATGAACGGCAACCATGCCACTTTTATAGCTGGCTTGGGGGTGTTCTCCCGGACTATCGGGGCCGCAAAATTGCGTCGGCTTTGATGGAACAACAACACGACTGGTGCCACCAACAGGGCTATCATACCATTCGTACTCAGACCTATAATCGCTGGC
>JANOCD010000027.1:0-17065 GCA_031411995.1 Cytophagales bacterium | reverse complement strand
CCAGCTTCGGGAGTTGCTCAGGCAGACGAGCAATTCCGCTAAAGCTGCACCCCTTTGGTGGGGTAAGTTATCTCGCTTATTCAAGTGGTTAGATAGGCAAGTCGCTCAGTATCAACAAAATATTTTAGCAGGGTAGAGTATTGCTTGAGTTTACAATTCAAGAAGCTAATGGAGACTAAACAAGCCAATGAGTTAGCTGGTTGGTGTACTGATGCCGAAAAGCTACCCATCTTGAGTAGTTTTGTGCGGGGCATCCGTCAGGATTTTGCTGCTGTTGAAGAAGCATTCCGCTCCTACCAGATGATCGCGATCAGTACCGACGCACCGGAAGGCCTGAAAGCGTCGTATGACAAAAACGAACTGACCTATACGCTGTTCTCCGACGCGGACGTGCCCGCCGGGCGGGCGTTTGGTCTGGCCTTCAAAGCCCCGGCCGGGTACAAGCGAGACGCTGGCCAGGAGCAGCAACGGCAAAAACGTGGACAAGCTGCTGCCCGTCCCGGCGGTGTTTGTGCTGGACACGAAAGGGGTTATCAAGTACGAACGTCAAACAGCGCGTCTCCGGCAAAGTGCTGAAGGCCGTACCGGAAGCTTTGCCGAAGCTGACCGTTTATCCCAGGAATCGGGCTTGCTTTACCCGTTATTCTCGTGCAGTCGTCGAGCTACCCGTTCCAGCGTCAGGCCCTGAACAATGATCGAGAATAACACAATGGCATACGTGGCAACGATGATCAGATCCCGGGCCGCTACCGATTCGGGAATCGACAAAGCCATCGCAATGGAAAGCCCACCCCGCAGCCCGCCCCAGGTCATCATCACCGCATCGTTCTGACCCGGAGCCAGCCAGGAGAGGGTCAGGCGCATTGGTAACCAGATAGATAGATACCTCGCCAGCAATGAAATGCCTACAGTACAAGCCCCAATCAGTATATGGAGGCCCGTGTACTGAAGACTCATAAGCCGAAAGCCGACCAACACAAACAGTACCGCATTCAGAATTACATCAATCAGCTCCCAGAATCTACTCACATACTCCTCCGTCACTGCGCTCATAGCCATCGCTTTTCCCCGATGGCCGGTCATAAGTCCCACTACCACCATTGCCAGCGGCCCCGACACGTGCAGGTAAGCGGCCACGCTGTATCCACCCAATACAGCCGCTATAGTGAGCAAGACTTCGGTCTGATAGTGGTCAATCGAACGCAGCAGGTAAAACAACGCCCCGCCCAGTAACAGGCCAAACAGGATGCCGCCGAGGGCTTCCTGACCGAAAAGCAGTGCAATGTCTCCGGCATTGACGGATGCCGCCCCCTGGCCAACGAGTCGGATCAGGGTCAAAAAAATAACCACGCCTACCCCATCATTGAACAGCGATTCCCCAACAATCTTAATTTCGAGGTCTTTGGAAACCTTTGCCCGCGTCAGGATACCCAGCACCGCAATCGGGTCGGTAGGTGAAATGAGCGCGCCAAATAAGAGACACGATAACCAATCGATTGGTAAACTTAGCCAGGTCAACAGGCCATATAGCCCAGCCGCAATTAAACCCGTGGAGAAGACAACGCCAACGAGGGCAAACAGCGTGATGGTTGGCCAAACCTTTCGTAGCTCGTTCAGGTCGGTGTGAAAGGCACCGGCAAACAGCAGCGAACTGAGCATTACATCCAGCACAACGGTCGTGTAATCAATCTGGCTGATTAGCCGCTGGATGGGCGCGAAAACTGCTGGCGACAAGCCATTGCCGATCAGAATGAATACGGAAAACACCAGCGACACGATCATCAGACCGATGGTATCGGGCAGTCGCAGTAAGCGAGTATTGACGTAAGCAAATCCCGCCGTCAGGGTTAGCAACAGGACAATAGTATTAAACAAACTCATCGGGTAGGGCAACCGAATGATTACCGGTTAAGCGTACAGCCTGGCTCATTAACTCAACAAAGGTCGGTATTACTGCCAGACGAATCCACTCACCCAACTAATTTAGTCGAACACGGGAGCCATTGAGAAAAGCGTATCGAAATTGGCAGGGGCGGCTTCGCTGATATTCTGAATCCTGAACATCTCGTGGTATTGAATCGGGAAGCCGCGTAGCCAGTGGTCGAGGCCGTTCTGCATCTGGGCCACGGGCATCATAACCGAGGCTTGCAACAGGTCGGACATACGCAGTGGAATCTGGGCCGTTGTCCACCAGTACATGCCACCTCCCACCTCATATTTTTTGGCCAGATACCTGTTTTCGTAAAGTTGAGTGGCTTTGATGTGGTCCTTATCAAACTGACGACGGGCTTTACGTGTCTCCCAGAACTGCAAATCTGTTTTAGGGATGCCACCGGCTTCCAGGTCCTGTTGCATCGCTTTGGCTTCGGCGGCTCCTTCTTTGAGGTGTTGAAGCTGGCGTTCGGCGATGGATAGTCCCCGCTGGATGTCGGCCCGGCGTTCGGGCGAGGTATCGGGGTTACGGAGTTCAGCACGTGCCTCCTTAATTCCCTGTTTCAAGATGGCCTCCTGGGCAGGCATGACATTGTCGATCATGTTGCGCGTATAATCCGAAATATTTTTGGGCATGAGGGCCGTATGCAGTCCGTCCTGATCCTGAAACACCGTGCTGATAAACGGACTGCTTCGGCGCGTAAACGTTTTCACGATGGCGTCGGGCGTGCGGGTTACTGACACCGAGCTATCGCCCTTGAAGTAAAGTTTTATAACCTGCCGTTTCCCATCGCCTTTCATGACCATATCCATGCTCCAGCCAGGTTTGCAGGGAACCGGCGGGTCGTCGAGTACGCCCACCGCATACCAGGCTTGTTTAACGGCTTCGGTTTGCTTGCTACATTCACCGTATTGACTCTCGGCAGTGGCAATGGTTTCGCGGCAGAGATCGTCGTAGCCCGATATGGGGCTGAGCTTGGGTAATGTGGCCAGCAACAGCCGCGTCACCTGCTGCATGGGCAGCGTTTGCGACACATCGTAAGGGTGTTTGAGGTCGTTTTGGCCCTTGCCGCCGTTTACGAGCAGGTAAAACCAGCGATTTCCGATACCCGCATTGTCGTGTACACCGCCTTTGTCGTTGCTGATGTTGCCCGGATCAACCCAGTATTGTTCGCCATAGGTGTCGGCATGTTTCAACGCTTTTGGGTTGGCCATGTTGCGTAGCCCCCCCGCTTCTACCTCCTCCAGAATAACCCAGTTGCCGCCCAGATTCTGCTGCTCAATAGCCCGGCCAAATATATCCCCAATGCTCTCGTGAATGGCACCCGATTCTCCCTGGTACACAAAATCAATAAAGTGCTTCGATACGCCGTGGGTAAACTCGTGCCCCGCTGTCATCAGCGTCAGCAAGGGTTTGCCCTGATACATACCAAAGAAAAACTGCTTCTCGCTGGGATCAAAGCAAGCATTCACCACGTTGTAGGCCGAGGCCCGGACGGTAGTGCCAGCACCATCGAAACTATTCATACCCAACGCCTTAAAATAGTTGGCGGCCTGCCGAAGTCCGTAGAGCGCATCAAAATCTCCCCGTACGCGTAGGGCAGCATCGTTCAAGGTAGTGTCGATGGTGTGTTGCGGGACGGTTTTTAAGGTGGGCGATAGCACTACCACCACGGGCGTGTCGGAGCTGTCGGCCAGGAAGAAACCGGGCTTATCACCGTAGCGCATGGGAGACACCCCTAAGCCCCTGCGCCCGCTGTGAAACGTGTTGGCAATCCGCCGGACAGGACGTTTTGGCAAGGGCGGATGACAGTTAATCAGTTGACTTTCAGACGCAACTACCTGCCCGGTTCGGGCATCCAGATACCAACGAATTACGTCGGTAGGTGTTCGGACCGTAAACGGCTGGGTCAGCACCATTGGCGGGCCGGGAGTGAGGTTGGGCGGAATCCACAGGGGCGGTTCAGCTACGGCGTACCGTTGGGGGCGGGCGGTGGGGAGCGGCTCCGAGAGCAGCGGCAGGGCAGATTGTTTCGTAGCCTGACGCAGCGCGGGTAGTAACGCCTGTGGCGAGGTTAGCCCAACAGCCGCACTACTCACGGTAAATAGCGTACCACTGGCGCGGGTAACGTAGCCGTTGCTATCGAGGGAGGTGCTGTAGCGGGCCAGTCGGAGGGCATAGGACTCGTGCAGTTGCACGTACTGAATCAGCGGAGCCTGTCTGGTACCAAAACGGCCTTTCTCGCGCAGCGTCACACCGTATTTTTTTTGCATGAACGCCACAAAGCCTTCCGGCGTCAATTTGGCTTCGGTGTACACCCGAAATGCGCCCGGAATGTCACTGTAGCGGCTCGGCTGCTCGTCGTATATGACAGGCACTATGGTGTCGGGGCGGGCCAACCGGCCTTTCAGCGACGCGATCAAATCGGTTTCCGCTTTGTCGGATGCCGTGTTATCGGCGGGTTTTGGCGCGGGTTGGGGATTGGGGTTCGTCTTCAGCTCACGCAGTTGTTTCAGCGCGTCCTTTTTAGCCTGTTCGAGTTCGCGAATGAGTTCGGGCGACGCGCCGTTTTTACGCGCGTCCCGAATCTGCTCGTCAAACAGCCGACTCATATAGGCTGGGTCGGTAACTTTCTCAAACTCGGCTTTGGCCTCACGGGCAGCCTTGTCGAGTTCTGCCTGTTGGGCGGGCGTGAGTTGCTGGGCCAAAGCCGGGCCGATGCCGATCTGCAAGAGCCAAACAACGAATAAATATCTGTAAATCATAGTTTTGCGTCTGCGATTCGGTAGGTGCTCAGATCAATGAAATACTCCGTGGGCGACACGCTTTTCAGCCGTACACCATCCGGCAATTCTTCCGCAACCACCAGCCGATTGCGCGGCAACACCGAGGTATAATCGACCGACTGAAAGATAGGTAGGCCAATTTCCAGACCCAGCAGCATGTTGTAGGCGTAAAGCGGGTAGCAATTGAAGGGCACCGTGGCCAGATGGGCGTTAAGGCTCATACGCCCCGATTGAAGCTGAAAGGCCGAGCCTGTCAAGACGGGCCAACCGTATTTGTTAGCCCCAAACTGTGCGGTTTTGCCGGTTGGTTTTCCTGAAACGGTTTTGGTGTTTCGGAGAGCCGCTTTGCTCCTGAACCGCTGGCAAACGTTGGCGTCGCTATCGTCGGTGCTGCACAGTAGGTACGTTCCGTTGGGGTAAGCCACCACGAACGACAGGCCCTCCGCGGTGCCGCCAAAGGAGTCGTCGTTGGTAAACAGCCAGGTCGAAGTTTTCCGGTCGAGGTACACGCTTGTCTCGCGCGATTGCCCTTTTTGAACGTGACTGAACGTGAATAACTCGCTGAATTTGAGGTTTCCCTGCGCCATACCTACGTGCGCCATCAGCAGCAGTGCCACCAAATATCTAATCATTCGTTTGTTTCTTTTCCAGTTTGGTCAGTATCCCTGTATTACCGGCAAACCTGTGTCAGCAGGGTGTAGAACCCGGTAGAAAGCTCACCCAGCTTTTCCATGTACTCATAATCGGTTTCGCGGCCCAGAAACTGCTTTTTCAGTTTGGCCGCACGTTGCCGATGCTCTTGCCAGAGCACGCGCTGCTGCTCCCCACAGCGCATCTTTTCGCGGATGGCACGACGGCGTTTTTCGGCTTCAGGGCCGCTATCCTCCCGCATCTGATCGAGTTCGATTTCTAACCGGCGTTGCGAAATCTTCAGCTCAATATCAGCCATCTTATACTGATCCTCCACGTTTGCCGCCATTGCCGCTGTGTTGCGGGACACTTCGTTGAGGACGTTGAGCATAGCCGCATTGGTGGCTCCGTCGGCCACTTTTTTCTGCATGGCTGCGCCCAGTTCACGGCCTTGCCGCATCAACTAGCGGAGTTGAGCATCTTCTTCCTCTTCGTTGGCCACGGCCTGTTCGGCCTGCGTTTGCTGTTGTTCACGCTGCGCTTCGGCCATCTTGTTCAGCATTAAATCCCCGAACGGTTTGTAGCCTGCCCCCGAAAACTGCCTTGTTTTTGGATAAAACGTCAGTAGCCGACAGCCTTTTGTGTTGGGCACATCGTTGACCTGAAACACCAGATAAACGTGCTTGTTGTTGTGGTTCATTAACAACCCAATGCCCCCCATGCCCACCACGGCGTGGTTGGTTTTGAGGGGTGCATACTGCCCGGTGGCCAGGCCCAGGTCAACGAGCCACACATTCACCCGTCCTTCGGGGCCGGTAGCGTCGTAAACCTCGACCGGAATCGGCTTGGCGTTGCCTTCAATAAGCCGGGCGGGCAGGGTTGTTGTCTTAATTTTCTTCGCCGTTCGCCAGAAGATGTCCCCCTGATTCCAGGCGTCGAACCGGGCGGTGGTGGTCGTCTGCATACCGTCGCCTGCGGTCATTTGTACCAGTATTTTGCCCTGCTCGGGCGACTTAATAAACATCCGTTGGGTCATGCTGGGCAAAATGGCCCAGAAATCCATTGCTCCCTCGCCAGCAGGTAACTGCCCTTTGGTCATGGTCAGCATGTTGTCCGGGAAAAAGCCAATCAGCCCGTTGTTGATGTTCAGGTACTGCGAGATTTCGCCCCCCTCGCCCGTCTGGTCGTAGTTGCAGGCTACCACCAGGGAATGTGTAAAACGGTACAGGCCGTTTTCGGCGGGTATGGCTTCGGGCCGGGCCGAAAACGTTGGCCGGGTCAAGGTTATGTCCTTTCCGGTGCGTTCAGGCCGGATGATCTCAATGTTCTGGGCCTGGCTGGCAGTCAGGGCGGTAAGCCACAGCGACATACAGCCGACAAACGGGTTGATCCTCATGGCGTTGGCACGTTTATCGGCATTTGGCCAGCACGTCGGCGGCTAATTTTTTGGCCAAAGTGAGATTGACGTTTTTATCGGCACTGACGTTCGCGTGAACGTGAAAGGTGGTTCGCCCTTTGAGCACAACCAGTTTCTTGTCGGTTAGCTGCCAGGCGGCTGCGTCGCCGATGCCCGCCACGTCTTCATAAACTGTGTTGTCGGCCAGGGTGCCGCCCACGGCCGCGCCCGTTTTGCGGTTGCCGGTGCCGTGCACTCGTTTGGCCAGTTCCTTATCAAGCACCTCGGCCATCTGCTTTTTTTCGGCTTCGGTGGGCGTCCGGTAAAACTGCCGGAAGCGTTTCAGCGGATCGGGATAATACTTGGCCTCGAACTGATCGAGCCACGACAGGCCGATGACGTTTTGTTCGGGCGCGGTCACGGAGCCACTACCGAAACCGACTTTTATCGTCACCATCCGGTTGCTGGGCCAGCTATACTGGTAGCGGTCGTATTTGGGGTACTTGGCCGATTTGCGGTACTCCAGTTCAGCCGCCGACAGGCTCTTACCGTAGAGCTTTTCGATGGTGGCTTTAGGCAGCAACTGGTCGAGTTTAGTCTGGTACGAAAGCAGGCAGTCGCCAGGCGCAAAAGCGGTCAGCGACAGGAATAATGCACCAATCGACAGGATTAAATAGCGATAGTTTTTCATGGCGGAATGGGCTATTGCTTTGGTTCGGGCTTTACAGTTTGATGAATTCAACGCGCCGGTTGTTGGCTTTCCCTTCGGGTGTGGTGTTGGGCGCAACGGGGGCGGTTTCGCCTTTGCCATCGGTATCCATCCGGGCGGCTTCGATGCCAAATTCTTTCGTCAGGGCGGCCCGCACGGCTTCAGAACGGCGTTTGGAGAGGGCGAGGTTTGCCGCATCGTCGCCGTCAGAATCGGTATGGCCGATGACCCGCACCCGCACGGTGGTATTCTCTTTCAATACCGTGCCGATTTCTTTCAGTACGCCGTAGGATTCGGGCTTGATGGTGGCGGAATTAACATCGAACAGAATACCCGTCGTGCTGAATTTGCCTTCGGTGATGAGTTTGGAGCGGGTGTCTGGCGCACCCACGGCATAACGCACCGTGGCGACCATGAACTCGTCTTTGTTGTCGGCGGTCGCATAATTCATGTAGGCCGTGCCAAACTTGAATGCGTTGTAGTTGAGTTTGGCATCGAAGGCTTGCGGAATATCCACTACTTTGGTTTCGTTGGCGTAGATGCGCAGGCGGGTTTTTTGTCGCCAGATAGAAAACTTTACCAAGGAAGGTTTTGCGTAATCATCGCCACAATCAAATTCCTTGAGGTTCAATCCGTCGTTTTTATTGATCTCTTCACCCTTTTCATAAACAATAAACGTACCTCCACCACAAGGGTGCCATTCGACATAAATGCCATCCTGTATGTATTGATTGGACAGCTCTTTTTTGGGATTATCGACCGCCGATAGATACAAACTGTACGTCAGTAGGTTATTAGAATTGTAACGCGTGAACACATCGAACTCCAGGGTGAAATTTTCGGGCATAGCTTTCACGTATTCGGGCTGAAAGAAACCGTCTTTCGACATGAACAGCCACTTTTCGGGTCGGCCTTCGAGGGTGACGATTTCGGACGTGGAGTTGGTGTTCCAGCCCAGCGGGAAGTCGCCCACGCTCACAGCAGCAAAATCGTCAAAAGCAATCACCTTCTCGCCGGGCACAAAATCAAATTTGCTGTACGCCCGGAGCGGTTTGGGATCGTCGGCGCGGTTGGTGGCCGCCGGGCTGTTGCCGCCCCTGGCCGTGGCTCCGCCTGACGTAGCCCGACCCGATGTGACCGACTGGTTATCCGCAGATTCCTCGGCGGGTTGGTCAGTCGGCTGGTCGGCGTAGGTGTCGTCGGTGGGTTTGCCCTGTTGGGTCTGTTTACCCTTTTGGGGCTGCTTGTCTTTCTTTTTGAAGATAGTGCCGATGCCCTCTTCCACCTTATCGAGTCCCCGGTTAACCCCCTGGTCAATCCGGCTATTGACGCGGTATTCAGTATTACGTTCCAGCGTCTCTTTTGGATTGCTGACCTGCACCTGCGCCGGAGCGGTTACGGCCCCAGCAATGCCTAAACTGATTCCAATCCCTATCACTAAGTAGTTCATAACTGATGTTTTTAATGGATACTTTACCAAACCGGCGAAAGATATAATTCGGCCCCGCGACCCACCCGCCTGAATGAACCGGATTCGGGTTTGGGTGTGCCGATAAGCCGTTTGAGTAAACAGGCAAGAATGGGGACTCATGCCCCTGGCCAACTGACTAATTAAATCAAATGACCCTCTCAAACAGTCAAAGCCCATACTGGTTGACTCGCCTTCTGAAGACGGGCTTTTTTTTGTAGTATTGACTGAATAAATCAAGATCAATGTATGATTCGCGGACTGTTTATTTTCTGGCTGTTACTGCTGCTCGCGGGCAGCGACACCCGCGCCGGAACCGCGCCTGATACGCTGCGGCTCAGTCGGCTCCCCGACCAAACCTATGCCTACGGTCGGGCCATGCTCGCTGTGACCAGCCCGACCACCCCGGTTAAGGAAATGCGGACGGGTACAGCCTGGCAGCCGCTTCAGCGCGGGCAGTTCGCGTCGGCACAACGGGCCTACTGGCTGCATTGGATACTGCATAACGATACCGATTCGGCCCGTACGCTCTTTGCCTTTGTGCACGACAACCAGACGGCTACGATGTATCTGCTGACGCCTGACCATACCGATTCGCTACGCACCGGCTCGATGGTGTCGGCCCGCCACTGGCCCTACCCCTATGGCGATCAGTACGTACCGCTGCGGCTGCAACCCCACCAACGGGCAGACCTGTTTATGCGGCTGGCCAACGCACCGGGCCTGCTTCCTTTGCTGACCCGTTCCGACCTCCCTCGCCCGTCGCTGGCTGTGCGGCTCGAAACCGAAGCCTATCACGCCCAAAACCGGCTGAACGACTATCGAAAAAATAGCACCGAATTGCTCTACCGTTCCTGGATTCAGGGGGCATTGCTGTTCTGGGTGCTGTTTGTGGGGCTGATCTACGCCCGGTATCGCCAGCCGATTTACCGCTATTATTGGTTCTACAGCCTAGCCGGTTGTGGGTTTGCCCTGCTCAAAACCCGGTCATACACTCCGCTCGGTTATTGGATCGGGCAGTTTCCGATGCTCAGGGCGCATTTGCCCGAAGCTATCATGTGGCTGGGGCTGGCGGCTTACGGGCTGTTTCTGAGTGAGTTACTCAACCTCCATCGGGATCATCCGGTCATGGCCCGGCGGCTTCGGGGGGCGGCAATGGGCTTTATCGGCTTTGGGGGGCTGTATGAACTGGCATTGCTGCTAACCAACGACGGCGGCTTGCAACAGGCGGTTTTCTGGGGGACGCGCTGCCTGCTGTTGCCTGCCTACGGCGCGTTGCTGGTTTGGGTGGGTCGCCGGGTGCAATCGCCCCTGACACGCTACGTACTGCTTGGCAATGTCCTGTTGGGTGGCGTGGGTTTGCTGGCCTGGCTCCGGGCGGGCGAGCTCATTCTGAAGGGGGTAAGCCTGCCCGGTGGGGTCGATAACCTGATGACGGTGTCGTTTGCCGTTTTGCTCGAAATCACCGTGTTTGCCCTCGCGCTGGCCTACCGCATTCAACTGGCCGATCAAGCCCGGCAAGCGAGTCAAACGGCTTACGTGGAGGAAATAGAACAGCGCACGGCCTACGAAAAACGCCTGGCCGAAGTGGAGATGCTGGCTCTGCGGAGCCGGATGAACCCCCATTTTTTATTCAATAGCCTCAATACCATCGAGTATTTTGTGTTGAAAGGCGACGAAGAAAAAGCCACCCGCTACCTGTCGAGTTTTTCGCGGTTGCTGCGGCTTATCCTTAACCACTCCACCGAAGAAACCGTGCGGTTGTCGGCCGAACTGACGGGTCTGAGCCTGTATTTGGAACTGGAAGCCAGCCGGTTCGACGATAATTTTCGCTACACCATCGAAGTGGATGCCCACATCGATACCGACGAGGTGATTATCCCCCCACTGTTGTTGCAGCCCTTTGTCGAAAACGCCATCTGGCACGGCCTTCAGCACAGCCACCGGCTCGACAAACGGCTGTGGGTACGGGTGATGCCGGTGAACGACCAAACGATTCAGTTCGAGATTGAAGATAACGGCATCGGCCGTGCCCAGGCCGAACAGTTAAAAGGCCTGCCCGCGACCCGCCAAAAATCGCTTGGTATGGACATTACCCAGCAGCGGATCGACCTGTTTAACCGCAACTACCCCGCCCAACTCGACCTGCAACTGATTGACCTGAATCAACAGGGTACAACCGGCACACTCGTCAGGATTACCTGCCGGTTGTGCGTTCCGCAACAGCCCCAACTTACCCAGCCATGAGAGCAATTCTGATTGACGACGAAAAATATGCCACCGAGTTGCTGGCCATAAAATTAGACAAGCTGAACATGGGTGTGCAGGTGCTGGCCCAGTTCAACCAGCCCGAAGCGGGCCTGGCGTTTGTCCGCCAAACGCCGTTCGACGTGCTGTTTCTGGACATTCAGATGCCCCGCCTGAACGGGTTCGACCTGCTGGCGCAACTGTCCGATGTATCATTTGATGTGGTTTTTACGACGGCTTATGACCAGTATGCAGTGCAGGCATTTCGGGTCAGCGCGCTCAACTATTTGCTTAAACCCGTGCAGGAATCAGAGTTGCGTGACGTGGTTAGTTTATGGCAGAAGCGCGCCAAACACCCCTTACAACTAGCCCAATACGCGCTGTTTCAGGACTATTACCAAACGCCCACCCCATCTGCCCGCGCCCGGATTGCCCTACCCACCCACGAAGGCCACGAGATCATTGAGATTGCTGAGATTGTCCGCTGTGAGGCTGAAGCTGGCTACACGCATATTTACCGGCTAACCGGCCCGGCTCTACTTATCTGCCGAACGCTGAAGGAAGTGAGCCAGGCTCTCGAAACTAACGGTTTTGTGCGGGTACATCACTCGCACACCATCAACCCGGCTTTTTTGCGGAAGATTGTGCGGCAGGAGGGGGGCTACCTGCTCATGGCCGATGGAACACAGGTGCCGGTGACAAAACAAAAGCGGGATTGGCTACTGACTCAACTGACCGGTATCGACCGTCGGTAGGGAATGCCACCCAAAAACCGCCACTGGGGTGGTCTGGTGGCGGTCGACATTCGTTTACTATACACTCAAACTAAACCGATTATTGTTCGTTAGTGTCGATACTCGAAATCTTGGCCAGGTCTTTATTTTCGGGCAACAGCGTCAACCCTTTCTTAAGCCATTCACTACCGGCTGTATTGTCTTTTGTGACCAGTCAGTGGTACGAAATCAGGTACTTAAACGCCAGAGCAAGGTCTTTTTTGTAATGGTTATTTCGGTACAGCTGTGAACATTAGTCTTAGGTTCTGGTCCATGGAAGAAATCCCCACGTAGCTAAATTTTTTGTTCTTAGGCGGTAGGTTGTTAGGGGTTAGAAAGTCGGTGTCACAGACAAGGTAGCCCATTTGTTTTAGGACTTACTTTTTGAACCCTTTAATTACGTGAGATTCAATGATTGTGGCATGTTGGAAGCAGGGTTCCGAAAGGTATGGCTTTTTGAACCCTGAGATAGAGACTTACACCGCATCTTCGGACCGCTCTCACGCTAATCAAGTTGTAGGGATCAAGGTGTTGTTACCTTGCTGCTTATCCCTCACCGTAATAATTTGAGGCATACGACAGTGGCTGCCGGATCTGTCGCTCTGATTCGGCAAAATCACTTGAGTCAGGGGATAAAGGTTGAGACCAACCTGGCCATCACCCACTCCTCATTCGTCGGGATAATTCGGACCGTAACGCGGCTGGTTTCAGTCGAGATGACAGCTGCGTTAGCTGTATTACGATGGTAGTCTATAGTGAGGCCAAGAAAGCCCAGTCCGGTGCAAATACGGGAACGAATCTCGGCCACGTTTTCACCGATGCCGCCCGAAAAAACCAGCGTGTCGATTCCGTCGAGAACAGCGGCAAACGCCCCGATTCCTTTTTTGGTCTGGTAACAAAACAAGTCGAGTGCCTCAGCTGACCGAATGTCAGTTGCCTGACTGGATAATAAATCAAGTACATCCGAACTCGTTTCTGACACACCCAGCAAACCAGACTCGTGGTTAATAAGGTGGTTGAACTGCACAGGTGTTAAACCCTCCGATTGCATCAGATATGCCATGGCGCCGGGGTCGAGGTCGCCCGGTCTGGTTCCCATCATGATCCCGCCTGTTGGCGTAAATCCCATTGTGGTGTCGACACTCTCACCATTTCGGACAGCCGCCAAACTCGCTCCACTGCCGAGATGTGCCATAACAACCCGGCCGTTACCAGCGTCTTTTCCGGCAATCCGGCTCAGTTCACCCAGTAGATACGTGTATGACAGACCATGAAACCCGTACTGTCGAATACCCTGCCCGTCGAACCGGCGGGGAATGGGCAACAGGTGGGCAACGCGGGGTAATGTGCGGTGAAAGGCCGTGTCGAAACAGGCAATCTGGAGCAGGCCAGGAAACTGCGTCTGGATGACCTCGATGAGAGCAATTTCGCCGGGCAGGTGGTCAGGGTCAACCGGGCTAATCCGGCGAAGGTCGGCCAGCAGATCGGGCGTGATGCGTTCAGCTTCAGTGTGCCCCATGCCGTGAACGATTCGATGTACAACGGCTCGTATGGTTTCGAAGAAGGGTTGTTTTCCGAGCCAGTCCACCAGAAAAGCCAACGCTGCGGGATAGTCGGTAGCTGGAACAGGACTGGTCTTCTGGTTAGTTGATGCCTCCTCGATAACGGTCAGCGACGTAGTGGGCTGACTAATCCGGCTGATCTGGCCGTACAGTACCCGTTCGGGGCGTTCGCCAATGGTGAATAAAGCGAACTTAATACTAGATGAGCCACCGTTAAGAATTAACATACTAGTTTTTAGCGAATTAATGACTGATCGGTTGTCCAGAGATGTCATAGCTAGTAAGGGCTAACTGCTCATAAACCAGTAACCGGGCGGTTTCCAGACACTCCATGGTATGCGTTGTGTTGGCTGGAATCAGGATATAGTCACCCGCCACAAACTGACTTGTCTCTTCGCCCAGCGGAGTGCCGCCCAGTGAAATATCCATTTGCCCGTCCAGCACCTGTACAAACTCATCGGTTGGGGCCTGATGGTGCGGAATTTTGTCGCCGGGTACGAATGTTTTGCAGATGACTCGTTGGCTAGCCAAGCCAACAAGGGGAACCACTTTTGTTCCACCTTTTCCGTCTTTTTGATAGGGGGGGGGGGGAGGCTTTGTTTTTGCATCGGAATTGGTTTTATATAACAGCCCCCATTATCCATGATTTGTTCATTGTAATGCCGTTTTTAGCGTTTGCTGGTTTCCAGCGTGTGTGGCTTTTCTGCTTAATCTGGCTGTAGAAAGAGTAATATAAAGGGGAGGCACAGACCTCCCCTTTATATCAAAATACCAGGTGATGGCTATAATCGACAATTAATTCATTCTCGACGGTTTGAACTCCCGGTGCATTCCAGGCAATTCGTCCGGCTTCGTCGCGCTGATAAATAGAGCCTACTTTTCCATGCAGCGTTACGCGGCTACCCGCTACCTCAACCTGCACTTCCCGTTCGTCAATAGACCAGTGGCGCGCCAAGGCTTGTTCAATGTCCATTTTCTCCAGGGCATCGTGGGCATTCGATTTGATGCGGATCTCATTGGTGACACCTTTCACCCCAGCCAGATTTTTGATGGCGGCTTTGGCGGCTTCTTTTTGGTAATTCCATTGAACCACCCCACCGAGCGTAACCCAGCCGTGTTCCACTTTCACGGTTAATCCATCGCCCGGAACGTTCCAGCTCCATTTGAATGCATCAACAACTTCATTGGCGATATGAGCATCGTTGTGAGTGGCTATGCGGTCAAACTCAATGGTAATTTTCTCAACCACCGCTTTTACACCCGCCACGCTTTTGGCCGCATCTTCGGCTTCGAGTTTTTTGGCGTAACTATCGACTGTTCCCGTTAGGGTTACCACCCCGTTTTTGGCCGTTACGCCAATCTCGGCTGCGTGCAGCAGGGGTTCCCATTCGATGGCATCCTGCACGTCTTTTTGTAACTCTTCATTGTTTTTCATAATTGTTGGTTTGGTTTGTTTAGCACCTGGGCAAAGCTACTGGCTGCCCGTGCCCCACCCCCATGACCTGCCACAGTAGCAGGTATGACTTGGCTCAGTCGGACTAAGGAGCCAACACCGTATAATGGGCCAAAGCAACATGAAAGGGGTCTCGCAGGAAATATGTCTTGACAAAAGCGTGTTGCTGGTTATCAGTCATCATATCGGTTGTTTCCAAGTAGAAGTCTATTTTTTCAAACCGATGATCGGTTCTCAACTGGTTGAATAGTTCCACTTTTGCATTGGTTGGGCCAAAGAGCAGTACCTTGTCATACTGCCTGATGGCTTCTCCCAGATTTTTATAATAGGCCGATTCCAGTTGCTGTGCGCGAGACCAGTTATAATCAGCCAATTCGTGTTGATTCCTAAACACGCCGTAACAGCCGGTATCCTACTACGACCAAACCAACGACATACAGGGTGGTAAAAATCAGTTTGTTATAACGGGCCAGCCATATAGGCAGAAATATGTCGAAGTTGTCGCGGTCTGAATCAGAATAGTGTCGGGCCACTATCGTCAGTGGACAACGACCGCCAAACACGAGCAAAACCAGGCCTTCTACGACAACCAATCCGACAGCAATCAGGGTATATATCGTTATTCGGTTTGCCAGACCGCAATAGAGAATATAGAAAATAACGGTGACGAAGAACACCCATATAGCCGTATGAAACAGCTTGACCAAAAACAACTTCAACGCGGTATTCATCGGTTATTTTTAGGCTTCTCCCGTTGCGTTTATGGGTTGATAATCGGATAAAAGGCCTATTTTATTCCTTGACAGATAGAGACTTAGCCAATAAATCAACAACGGTAGCATCGAAAATTGCAGCAGGGGTGTCAGGCCAACGCCAAAAATAAGAGGCATTCGATCCGTGTATATCCAGTTCCCGGCTGACAGGTGGGCTATTTCCGACAAGGCGGCTCCCGAACCACCCACCAGCACGAGCCAGACCGTTCGGGAAACCGTCAGGTGCTGTATCCAGAAACCATTTTTATAGATGAGCGCGAACCCGAAATAAAGCAGTCCGGCCATAATGGTATCGGCCAGCGAGGCCAGCCCCAAAAAGGCGACATGCGGCCCATCATACAGGAAGCCTTTATAGAAGGTACAATGGCCTAACTCCCAGGCCAAATTCAGCAGAAAAGCCAGCACTGCACCCCAGGCAACAAACCGCCTGAATGATTTTTTGGCGGTTCTTTTCAGAAAAAAGGCGTACAAAGACACAAGTACCGTCAGGGCGATAATCGGCGTAAGGAACATACCCGGATTTAGATCAATCATATCAAGTCAAAGGTCATCCGATGGCTCCAGTTACGAAATGATCTGTGTCAACTACCCGATTGATGTTGGTCGGGCGGGCGTTGCACCACCGCATTTGGGGAAGGCTCCGGTGAAGGTCATACGGCGAGCTGACGCGGGTCATGTTAAGGTGGGTGGGACGGTGGTAGATTTGCCTCAAATTCAGGCCATAAAAAACGGGTGATGGATTGACTACTCAATCGGCAGAATCTATCAATTGCTATATTTTCAAAATACAAAATAATGCTCAAAGCTATCTTTATTTTCATCATTATCGTCCATGCATTAATCCATTTCATGGGTTTCTCAAAAGCTTTTGGCTATGGTAATATCACACAATTGACTAAAGAAATATCTAAACCAATGGGTATTTTGTGGCTTATCACAGCATTGATCTTTATCATTTGCATAGCCTTATTCTTATTCAAAAAAGATAGTTGGATTTATTTTTCACTCATTGCTGTGGTTTTGTCCCAAATCCTCATCATAATGGTTTGGAAAGATGCAAAATTCGGAACCATCTTAAATGCCGTTATTCTATCTGTTGCAATTTCAGCGTGGGCAACTTACCGTTTCAAAATGGTATTTGAAGCAGATGTAAAAAACCGCATTTCACGCTCTAATTTCTCCAACACTGATCTATTAGAGTTGTTGCATCGCTGATTGGTAGCTAGTTAGTCAAATAGAAATTCCAGATGCCTGCGCAAATAAGCAGGGATGATTCATACAATTTGACCTTATGGGTGCGTAAACGATCGGTCAAATAACGATACCGCTTTAGCC
>JANOCD010000026.1:0-1567 GCA_031411995.1 Cytophagales bacterium | reverse complement strand
GTTTATTGTGGCAGTGTGGTGTCGGGTTCTGGAACGCCAGCCCGGTCAAACCCGACACGTTCGCGTCAGCAATTTGTGTCAGGTTCTTAAACCCGACACCACACCATACGAAAACTATTTTCAGGTAAGTCCCAATTTTTGTTTGCTGTAGGCCAGACAGGAAACGATATTTTCTTCCTCAGCTTCCAGCCGATTTTCGGCATCTAAGTGAGCAACTTTAGGAAGTGCTGTTTTAGATTTGTGTTGTTTCACCATCCGAAGCGTTTGGGCCAGTTCGGTGGCGGGCAGGTCGGAGAATGTGGCCCAATAGTCAGTTGTCAGGCACGGAATTTCGAGCGGGTCGCGGGTGATCATTTCCAGATTGAACGTAACGTCGGGATATTTCTGCCGACAAACGGCAATCATTTTGGGGAGGTCAAGAATACCCTTCCCCAGCGGCACCTCCGACAGTAGAAAGCCATTGGCATACTCCTCAACACCCATGTCTTTTATGTGCGTCGTGAATGCATACGGGGCCAGCGCTTGCACGACGTCCATCGGGTCCTCCAGCAGAGAGATGTTGTTGCCAAAGTCGATGGTGGCGCCAATCCACTCACTATTAAGCTGTTGAAGCATAGCAGCTAATTCTTTTGATCGCCAGTCTTTATGATTTTCGACGGCTAATCTGACTTTATGCTTCCGCAAAACCGGCTCCGCTAACTGCAGCGAGGCTATCGCGTTCTTCTTCAATTCCTTGAAGGCTTCGGCTGAATGGTACGTTTCATAGCGTCGCCCACTCGAACAAACGGTACGTAACACGGTGGCTCCGGCTTCTTTTGCGCGTATCACCTCCTGCTCAAAACGAGCCACATCATCAGCTTTTTTGGGTACGCCGATGGAGCCTTCCAGATACATCCCCAACGACTCCCGCTTGTCGCGGACTTGCCGGGCGAAGTCGCTTGTCCAGTCTTTCACCACAACCTGCACCCCACCCGCACCGAGTTGGTGGCTGTGGTCGAGCAGGTCAACGGCGGTGGCGAAAGCCGGGTATTTTTTGCTGTCTGCCTTCGAGTTCCAGCGATTTCCATACGAATGCACAACGATTCCCATGCCTGCACTTTTTCCGAATTCAGGAAAAGGAGGCAGTGAAAGGGCCAGTGTTCCCAACGTGGCCCGTTGTATAAAATCTCGTCGGTCTATCATCGGTGCTTGCGGTCAAGTGTCTATTTGTTAGGCTTTAGCCCCTCTCCTGTTTTCAGGGGAGGGGTTGGGGAAGGGTCAGCTATCATTGCCCGGATTCAGCTTTTTTCTCAAGCACAAACTCGTTCAGTTCTTTGGCCGTCCAGGGCATCACGCGGCCCTGCGAAGTAATGCGTGTCATGCCCACAACCCGCTTGCCAATGGGACCTGCATTATTGCCCCACTCATTGCGGATGTACATCAGAATGGATGTAATAGCGGCATCATCCATTGTCGAGTGGGCAGGCATCACGGGGAGAATATCCGGCGCGTTATAAAGTTTTCCGGCTACGTTCACCGGTCCTTCCATGCCATGCAACAGGATGAGAGCCAGCCGTTTTTCGTCGCC
>JANOCD010000025.1:0-74913 GCA_031411995.1 Cytophagales bacterium | reverse complement strand
CCATAAACACAATAATCATCAAAATTAACTACGATATGGTAGCCGACGTTAGGATTCAGAGACCCAATGTTGCCGAAGTTCCGGGCGAGAAAGCCTTAGCCTTTCTCAAAATCAGCGATGTGAACGAGTTGCATTTTCAACTGTCGCCTGCCGAATTAATCGAACATGCCTTGCGAAATGAAGAAGGCCAACTCACCGACACTGGTGCCCTGATGTGTGCCACGGGCCAGTTTACCGGGCGTTCGCCAAAGGATCGGTATATTGTTGAGGATGACCTGACTACGGCCAAAGTGGATTGGGGTTCCGTGAACCTGCCTTTCAACGAAGCCCAATTCGACCGGCTCCACCGCAAAATGTGTCACTTTGTTGAATACCACAAAGTGTATGTACGCTATGCACTGGCGGGAGCCGACCCCAACTATCAGCTTAAATTGTGTATTCTGACCACCTCGGCCTGGCAAAACCTGTTTTGCGATAACATGTTTCTGCGCCCATCGGAGGAAGAATTAGCCGATTTCACACCTGACTTTACCATTCTGGCCATCCCTGAATTCCAGGCAATTCCGGGTGAAGACGACACGCGAAGTTCAAACTTTGCGATTCTGAACCTATCCAAGCGGGTGATTCTGATTGGCGGAACGGGCTATGCTGGTGAGATCAAAAAAGGCGTGTTTTCAGCCTTAAACTTCCTGCTGCCCCAGCAAAATGTGTTGCCCATGCACTGTTCAGCCAACGTTGGCCTTGGAACCGAGTCGCAGGAGCCGGATGTGGCCCTGTTTTTTGGTTTATCCGGCACGGGCAAAACAACCCTCTCTGCCGACCCCGAACGAGGACTTATTGGCGACGACGAACACGGGTGGAGCAACAACGGAATCTTTAATTTTGAGGGCGGTTGCTACGCGAAAGTCGTGAACCTGAGCCGGGGACAGGAACAACAGATTTTCGATGCCATCCGCTACGGATCGATTGTGGAGAACACGCGCTTTTTACCCAACACCCACACCGTCGATTATTCGGACACGTCCCTCACCGAAAACACCCGCACGTCGTATCCAATCAATTTTATCGACAATGCGGTTGTGCCCTCCGTGGGTACTCATCCCCGCAACATTTTCTTTCTGACCTGCGATGCGTTTGGCGTGTTGCCCCCCCTTTCGCGACTGACCACCGAGCAGGCAATGGATTATTTCTTGCTGGGCTACACGGCTAAAGTGGCAGGCACCGAAATGGGCGTTACCGAACCACAGGTCACGTTTTCGGCCTGTTTTGGGGCCGCTTTTATGCCACTTTCCCCGCAGACATACGCGCAGATGCTGGGCGATAAAATCCGCCAATATGGGGTGAATGTCTGGTTGATCAACACCGGCTGGACGGGGGGCGGTTGTGGCGTTGGCCACCGAATGAAACTGGCCCACACCCGCGCCATGATCCGGGCAGCCTTAACAAATACCTTCGCCGACATTCCGTTTGTGGAGCATCCTGTTTTTGGGTTATCCATGCCAACAGCCTGCCCCGGGGTGCCAGCCCCCGTACTCGATCCCCGCCAAACCTGGGCCGACTCAGCCTCCTACGACGCAAAAGCGCAGCACCTGAACAGTCTTTTCACCGACAAGCGGCAAAGCCACGCGCAAACCAGCCAAAACGCATGATCACACTCGCTGATATACCCTTACCCAATGGGAAACATACCGATCAACCCGATTTGGCCATGCCCGTCGGTACCACACTGGATCGCTATATTCAGCGCGGACAAAATGCGTTTCCCTTTGCCACCGGCGAATTATCGCAGTTGCTGCGCGATATCGCCTTGGCCAGCAAGATCATACACCGGGAAATTAACCGGGCGGGCCTCATGGATATTGCCGGTTCGGCGGGGTCAGATAACGTGCAGGGCGAAACGCAGCAAAAACTCGATGTCATTGCCAACATTCGGTTCATTCGTGCTCTGAAAAACGGCGGAGAAGTGTGCGCGATCATCTCCGAAGAAGACGACGATATTATCCATACGGGCAATAACAACGGCCACTATATTGTGGCTATCGACCCGCTCGATGGCTCCTCCAATATTGACGTAAACGTTTCCATTGGTACTATTTTCTCGATCTACCGGCGTGTTTCACCGGTTGGCAGCAAAGCTACAATGGCCGATTTTTTGCAGGGCGGTCGGCGGCAGGTGGCAGCCGGGTATATTCTGTATGGCTCCTCCACGATTCTGGTGCTGACCACCGGTTTGGGAGTAAGCGGATTCACCTACGACAACTCGCTGGGCGAGTATATTCTATCGCACGCCCACCTCAACCAGCCCCAAACAGGAACGATCTTTTCGTGCAACGACGGAAATTTTGACGACTACCCGGCCTCCGTACAGCAGTATTTGCTGGCCTGTAAAAAACGCCGACTCACGGGTCGGTATATTGGCTCACTGGTAGCCGATTTCCACCGGAATCTCATCAAAGGAGGCATCTATTTGTATCCACCAACGGCTAAATCTCCATCCGGCAAACTCCGATTGCTGTACGAATGCTATCCGATGGCCTTCATTGCCGAGCAAGCGGGCGGGCAGGCTTCTGATGGGCAGCAATCTGTGCTCGATATTGCGCCCGAATCCCTTCATCAGCGTTCGGTTTTGTACATCGGCTCTACGGAAATGGTCAGGGGGTTGTTGGGGGAGGAATTGTAGGGTAAGTGCATTGCCTTTTTTTGGCTTACTTGCTGAACAATTCCTAAACGCCCTTCCAATGCCCCACTTAACCACCAACGGAGTCAAACTCTACTACGAAGATTCGGGCGCGCCAACCGCCAACGCCCAAACCATTGTTTTCTCACACGGTCTGCTCTGGAGTGGCCATATGTTTCACAAACAGGTGGCCGCGCTCCGGGCTGAGTATCGGGTCATTACCTACGACCACCGAGGGCAGGGCCAAAGCGAGGTGACACCTACTGGCTATGATATGGACACGCTTTATGAAGATGCCATTGACCTGATCGAGCAATTGAATATTGCTCCGGTTCATTTTGCGGGCCTCTCGATGGGCGGTTTTGTGGGAATGCGCCTGGCCGCCCGACGACCCGATTTGCTCCGGTCGCTGATTCTGATGGAGACTTCCGCCGAAGGCGAACCCGCCGAAAACGTCCCGAAATACCGCACACTGTCAACGGTGGTCAAATGGCTGGGAACCTGGGCCGTGACGGGGCCGGTTATGAAAATCATGTTTGGCAAAACCTTCCTCGAAGACCCCGCCCGCGCCGACGAACGGCTGTACTGGAAAAACCAACTGAAGCAAAACAAACGGAGCATTGTCCGGGCCGTGAACGGAGTGATTGACCGGTTGCCCATTTTGCCGGAGTTGGGGAACATCAACCTGCCAACGCTCGTGCTAGTGGGTCAGGAAGATGTGGCTACCATGCCGCCCAAAGCCCGCAAAATTCACGACCACATTGCCGGGTCGCAGTTGGTGGTGATGCCACGGGGGGGCCACACCTCCAGCATCGAAGAACCCGAAGCCGTCACAGGGGCTATTCAGGAGTTTTTACATAAGAGCGGTCGGTGATTTTCATGAAAATAGGCTAATTTTGAGACTGTTTTTCACCTATCAACTCCATGACATACGCTTTCTCTTCACCCCGGCTGCTGCTTAGTGCCGGGTTGCTGGTTTGGGGCGGGGTAGTGCTGGCTCAACCGGCCCCCCGATCTGCTCCCTCCCCAGCTTTGCCTCTCACAGACCTGAGTGCTTTTCAAAAACCCTCGGCCAACTGGCGCATTGCTGGCGAAGCGTCGGCTAGTTTGAACCAGGCAAACCAACTCACGGGCCAACCCGGTGCGGGGGTGTTAGTGAATATTCCGGTGAAGGCCGAGTTTGGCCAGCAATACAACCTGCTAACGGCAACAGAACACGGCGATGCCGACCTCGAACTGGACTTTATGATCGCTAAAGGCTCCAATTCGGGGGTCTATTTGCAGGGACGCTACGAAGTGCAGTTATTCGATAGCTGGGGCGTTCGGAACCCCAAAGTGGTGGACAACGGCTCCATTTATGAACGCTGGGACGAAAACCGCCCCGAAGGCCAGAAAGGGTACGAAGGTCACGCAGCCCGGCAGAATGCCAGCCGCGCACCGGGTTTGTGGCAAAATCTGAAAATCTCGTTTCAGGCTCCCCGTTTCGATGGGTCAGGGAAGAAAACGGAGAATGCCAAAATGGTGCGTGTAGAACTGAACGGCGTTTTACTGCACGAAAATCTGGAACTGAGCGGCCCCACCCGTTCGGCAGCCTTTACCGACGAAAAACCCACCGGCCCGCTCATGCTTCAGGGTGATCATGGGGCCGTAGCCTTCCGCAACATCAAGATCACGGCCTACGGCAAACCCCGCCCCGAACTGACGGGCCTGACCTATGAAGTCTATAAAGGCAAATACGAACAGGAACCGACCTACGCCAAACTTCCCCCCGAAGCCAAAGGCCCCATCACCGAATTGTCAGGTGCTCAAAACACGCTGAACAATGAGTTTCTGATTCGCTATACCGGCACCTTGAAGGTACAGGAACCGGGTAGTTACCGCTTTAATCTCGGCGTTCCGGGGGGCGGTGGCGTGTTGCGCATCAACAACAAACCCGTGATTGCCAAAGCAGAATGGAGCGGCAACGGCACCGTTGACCTTCCTGCTGGCGATCTGCTTTTTGAATTGATCTACAGCAAGTTCGTCGATTGGGTGAAGCCAAATCTGGGCCTTGCCGTGTCGGGACCGGGTGTGCGCGAGTACACCCTCACCAATCCAATTGCCGACGAAGACCCCACCGACCCAATTCTGGTTGAAGCCAGCACCAACACGCTGCTGCGCTCGTTTATGGATCTGCCGGGTACACCGGCAACAGGCGTGATGGGCCAAAACAGTCGGGGAGCCTACCGGGTGACGCATGCCGTTTCGGTGGGTTCGCCGGAGCAGGTTCACTATACGTATGACCTCGACAATGGGTCGGTGGTGCAGGTTTGGCGGGGCACATTTCTGGACACCACCCCTATGTGGAATGACCGGGGCGACGGCTCTTCGCGCCCAACCGGCATGGTGCAACGCTTTGGCAGGCCTGCCCTGCTGCTGACTCCTATGGGTTCTGACCAGACCACCTGGCCCACCGACACGACCGGAAGTCATTTTCGCCCCAAAGGCTACAGCCTCGATGAGCAGGACCGCCCCACGTTTCGATACATAACCTACGGCGCAATGGTAGAAGATCAGCTTCGGGTGCTGGACAACGGGCAGGGTTTCCGTCGGGAACTCACCGTGCAGAATGCCGCAAAGCCTCTGTTTGCCCGCCTGATGAGTGGCAACAGCATTAAGCCGCTCGAAAATGGGCTGTATGTAGTCGACGGGAACACCTACCTCCGGCTCGACACGGCCGACGGCACAGCACCCGCTATCCGAACGGTTGGCGGCAAGCAGGAACTCATTGTTCCCGTGAAATCAAAACTGATTTACTCCATTCTTTTTTAAGTCGTTATGAAATCCATTCAATCGTATCTTCTTGGTATAAGTCTTCTTGCGTCGGCTCTGATACCCGTGCGGGCGCAGGAGTCGCCCAAAGAAGAAGATTTTTTTAAAATTCTGAAAGTATCCGCTCCCGAAGGCACCCTGCTCGAAGTGGGAGGCCTCACCATGCTTCCCAATGGCGATTTGGGTGTGGCCACGCGCCGGGGCGATGTCTGGATTGTGGAAAACCCAACGAGCCGCAAACCCTATTTCCGTCGGTTTGCGTCGGGTTTGCACGAGATTCTGGGGCTTGCCTATAAAGATGGTGCTCTCTATTGTGCCCAGCGCGGTGAACTGACCAAAATGGTCGATACCAACAAAGATGGCAAAGCCGATTTGTTTGAGACGGTCTATGCCTGGCCCTTGTCGGGACATTATCACGAGTATAGTTTCGGGCCAAAAATTGCACCCGACGGGGGCTTCTTCGTAACGGGCAACGTAGCTTTTGGCGACGAAGAATGGTGGCGGGGCGAAAGCCGGGTGCCTTATCGGGGCTGGACCATGAAAATTTACGAAGATGGCCGTATGGAACCCTGGGCTACCGGAATGCGCTCCCCCGCTGGGTTGGGCATGATAAACGGCGACTTTTTTTATGCGGATAATCAGGGTGACTGGCAGGGATCGGGCGGCATCACGCACGTACAAAAAGGAGCATTTACGGGACACCCCGCTGGTCTGAAATGGACAAACTTACCCGGTTCTCCGCTGAAACTAACCACTGAGCAACTCTACGCCCGCGTGGGACCACGGCAAGACAAAAATGCGGCTGGAAAATATATCAAGCCAGAAAACGTGGTGAACGAAACGCCTGATTTTCTCTTTGAGGCCAAAAAACAAATTCCTGACATCAAGTTGCCGGCGGTGTGGTTACCCCACGGCATTTTGGGCATCTCGAACGCCGAAATTGTGGAGATCCCAAAGGGCGTTTTCGGGCCATTTTCCGGTCAGCTCTTGGTGAGTGATCAGGGCATGAGCAAAATTTCGCGGGTGTTCATGGAGAAAGTGAAGGGTGAGTTCCAGGGAGCGGCCATCGAGTTTCGGAATGGCTTTCAGTCGGGGGTGTTGCGGATGGCGTGGGCACCCGATGGATCGCTGTTTGCTGGCGAAACCAACCGGGGTTGGGGATCGGCCGGAACCGCCAACGAAGGCTTGCAACGCCTGGTTTGGAACGGGCGATTGCCCTTTGAAATGCGGGCGGTGCGGGCCATGCCCGACGGCTTCGAGGTAGAGTTCACCAAACCCGTTGACCGGGCTTCGGCTGAAGACCTGGCCTCCTATAAAGTGGAGAGTTTCACGTATAAATACCACCCCGTTTATGGCAGTCCCACGGTGAACAAACAAACCCACGCGCTGAAGGGTGTGAAACTGTCAGCCGATGGGTTAAAAGCGCGGGTAGTGGTCGACAACCTCCGCCAGAACTACATTCACCAGATAACTCTGGATGGCGTTCGAGCTACGGAAGGGTCGCATTCGCTGGTTCACCCGATAGCTTACTACACGCTGAATAACATTCCTGAGGGCCAGAAAATGGCTCTTTCGGAAACGAGTACCCGCAATTCGGCAACAGCAGCACCTGCGAAAAAGGGAACCACTCCTGCAGCCAAACCGGGCGCGAAAGTGGGCGCAACTGCCAAAGCTGCCCCAGGCGGGAAACTCCTTGCGAGTGCCGCCCCCACCTACGATGAGGTGAAGGGGCTTTTGTCGCGGCACACTTGTCTGGCTTGCCACAACACCGAAAAACGGCAGGTCGGCCCCGCCTATCAGGCAGTAGCTAAACGCAATTATACCAATGATCAGATTGTGGACTTGATTTATAACCCCAAGCCCCAAAACTGGCCTGACTACGCTACCGAAATGCCCCCAATGCCACAGGTTCCCAAAGCTGACGCACTCAAAATTGCCGCCTGGATTAACTCCTTAAGTAAGGCCGATGGAGCCAAGGCGGCTGACAAACCATAATAGAATTCGGATTGGGGATTTTGGACCGCGCGGGCGGCCCGGAATCCCCAATCCGAAATTATACTTGACAAACCCCCGCCAATCCCTTACCTTTGCACTATCAAAAACGGTGATTGTAGCTCAGCTGGTTAGAGCGTCGGTTTGTGGTTCCGAAGGTCGCGGGTTCGAACCCCGTCTTTCACCCTTGTTGGAAAGCCCCTTCGAAAGTCGGGGCTTTTTTTTGTATCTATCCAACCTTGCTGTCGATCACGTAGTTATCCGAGTATGTTCCCAACTATTTCTGTGACCGAACAAACCCATCATCGCATAGTTACGGTGATGGCACTTGCCTACACGGCTGGTGTTATTGGTTTGCAACTACCTATGCTGGCTCCTTTTTTTGAGCCAATCTCCCCGCTCAATCTGGCTGTTTCACTAGCCTTACTGCTTTTTTATCATCAGGACTGGCGGCCCACTTTCGTTGTTTTTGCGTTTCTAGCAATGCTCGTCGGCTACGGTGTCGAAGTGGTAGGCGTACATACAGGGCTAATTTTTGGTCAGTATGAATATGGCCCCGGGCTTGGCCCTCATGTGTGGGGCGTGCCACCCGTTATTGGTCTTAATTGGTTGATGCTGGCTTATTGCTGCGGTTCGGTGACCGATAAACTTCAGATTCCGGTGGCGTTAAAAGTTTTGACCGCAGCCACGATGATGGTTTTACTGGATTATTGCATCGAGCCAGTAGCCGTCCGTTTAGATTTCTGGACTTGGTTTGGTCAACCAATTCCTGCCCAGAACTATTGGGCCTGGTGGATTATTTCACTAGTGTTGTTTAGTGTTTGGTTTTCTCTCCCTTTTAGGAAGGACAACCGGCTGGCTCCCTGGCTACTCGGATTTCAGGCTCTATTTTTCATGAGCCATTGTTTAATTTTTTGGCTCGAACTCTAAACAAAACTATCTTTGTACTGTTTTTATTTGCAAAAGCAATTAACTTCGGTTTTTCTTATCGTAAACTGTAATTTGATACGCCCATGAGCAATTACTCAATCAAAGATTTAGAACAGCTATCGGGTATCAAAGCGCACACGCTACGTATTTGGGAGCAACGCTATAATATTATTTCGCCAAAACGGACTGACACCAACATCCGTACTTACGATGATCAGGACCTTAAACTGGTCTTGAATATCTCGTTGCTTAAAGATCACGGTTACAAAATCTCGGACATTTCGCGCCTTTCCGTGGAGGAAATGTACCGCGAGGTTATCAAGATTTCGGATCGGCAACTTAGTTATCCTGATCAGATTCATGCCTTAACAATCACGATGATTGATCTGGATGAGGAACGATTTGAGAAGATTATCAGCACCAACATTCTGCAATTTGGCTTCGAGAATACGATGATTCACATCATTTACCCGTTTTTGAGCCGCATTGGCACTCTTTGGGTAACAGGTTCTATTGGTCCTGCGCAGGAACATTTTATTACCAACCTGATCCGCCAAAAAATTATTGTGGCTATAGATGGGCAGGTGAGCAAGCAACGACCCGACAGCAAAAAATACATGCTATTCCTGCCCGAAGGTGAGTTGCACGAAATCAGCCTATTGTTTGCCAACTACATTATCCGGGCGCGTTACAACAAGGTGATTTACCTGGGTCAGAGTTTGCCATTCAATGAGCTGGTATTTGCCTATAATCTGCATAAACCCGATTACGTATTCTCGGCTATTACATCGGTTCCATCGAACAGCGATGTTCAACCTTTCGTAAACAAACTGATGAAAACTTTCCCCGAAAGCCACATTCTTCTGACGGGTTACCAAGTGGTTGGGCAAGATATTCAAACAGACGATAACGCTACGATCATCAACAACATTGAGGATTTGATCAGACTTGCCGGGTCATAAGAACAGGTTAGGGTACGTTAATAGAGCAGTTGGGGTAACTGAGCAGATGGCTTTTCCAGCCTTTACCCGGTTGCCCCAATTGCATTTCGTATCTACATCTAACCCACAATATTGATCGGGGTTCCACCCTGGAACGCCTTTACATTTTCTACTACCGAAGTCAACAACCGCCCACGGGCCTCAAAGCTGGCCCAGGCAATGTGGGGAGTAATAATACAGTTTAGTGCGGTCAGCAGGGGATTTGCGTTGGTTGGGGGTTCGGCGCTTAACACGTCGAGTCCTGCCCCCGCCAAAACCCCTTTGTTTAGTGCGTCGGCCAAATCGGCCTCCTGAATAAGCCCGCCCCGGCTGGTGTTGATCAGAAACGACGTTGGTTTCATGGTTGCCAGCAAGTCTCGGTTCACAAACGCCCGGTTTTCAGGAGTCATGGGACAATGCAACGACACCACATCGCCCTCGGCAAACAGCGTCGGCAAGTCCACAAAACAAACACCTGGTGAATTGTCGGGGTGGCGTTTGTGGGCCAACACGGTCATTCCCATTGCCCGGCCCATATCGCCCACCTTCTGGCCAATATCACCATAACCAACAAGGCCCAGCGTTTTTCCGGACAACTCGATCAGGGGCGATTGCCAGTAGCAAAAATCCGGCGACCGTTCCCAATCTCCGACATGGACGCTCTGGTTGTGCCGACCCACCTGTAGAGTCAGTTCAAGCAGGAGCGCGAAGGTGAGTTGTGCCACCGAATCGGAGCCATAACCGCGCACGTTCGTAACCACAATGCTTCGTTCACGGGCGGCTGCCACATCAACAATGTCATAACCCGTTGCCGTGACGCCAACATACGTCAAATGGGGCAACTGTGCCAATGTTTCGCGGCTCAGTTTGACTTTATTGACTAAAACGATCTCGGCATCTTTTGCCCGCTCAACAATCTCATCGGGATTGGTTCGGTCATAAAACGTCACCTCGCCGAGGGCCATGAGTGGTGCCCAATCAAGGTCGCCGGGATTGAGTGTGTGCGCGTCAAGGTAAACTAGGTGCATAAAAATCGGGAGTTAAAGGCCAGAAACAAACGCCAATGCCCGGCGTTCGGAGTAGGTGAACGGGTCGCGGGGAACCACAAAACCAACGTGACCACCCAGCCAGGGCGTTTCCACGTACAGGTTGGGCATTTTCTCAGCTAACCCGATAGCCGAGCATTCGGGAGACAATATTGGGTCATTTTGGGCATTCAGCAACAGTACCGGGATTTTTATGCCGGGCATGAAATTGATGGCCGATGCCTGTTCGTAGAAATCCTGGGCATCGCGGTAGCCGTTGACCGGGGCAGAGAAAAAGTTGTCGAAATCTTCCCAAACCGTCACGTCTTTGAGCTGGGCCATGTTGAGTCGGCCCGGAAATTGGGTGGCTTTCTGACTCATTTTAAGCGTCAGCTTTTTCATAAATCGGTTGCGGTAGAACCGATTACCGGGTAAATCAAGCAGTTTGGCCGAGGCCAGCAAATCGGTTGGGGCCGAAACTGCCACGGCCCGGCGAATTACATCAGGGGCATTTTTGCCGTGAACACCGAGATATTTAAGCGTGATATTGCCGCCCATACTGTAGCCCACCAACACTACTTCCCGGTATGGTTTTGTGCGAAGGGCGTGGTCGATTACCTCGCCAAAATCGCCAATTTCGCCATGATTGTAAAGCCGGAACTCCCGATTCATTTCGCCACTGCACGAGCGGCAATTCCAGGCCAGGGCATCGTAGCCATGTTGCCCAAACAGCCGTGCCGTCCCCCGAATGTAGTGCCGTTGGCTATCGCCTTCGAGTCCGTGCGTCAGGATAACGAGCCGGTCATTGCCGCCATCAACCCAGTCCAGATCAACAAAGTCGCCATCCGATAATGTCAGGCGTTCGCGTTCGTAAACCAAACCCGGAACTTTTCGCATCATGCTTGGAATCACCGTTTGCAGGTGGCCATTATAGAGATAGCGGGGTGGACCGGGGTATAGGGAAGGGATAAATGGCACGAAATAGGTGTTAGATTTGTAGATATTGAACCGATTCAGCTAACTAAAAATGGAGTTTGCCAAATACATTTCCGTAATTCTTGCCAGTACCATAAAATTCATTGGCGGGCCGCTGGCAGGTCTTGCCTTCCGGCTTGACTGGATCGAAACGGTTGTTTGCACCATTGTCGGCATGATGATCAGCGTTATTGCCGTGGCCTTTGCCGGGGAGTTGTTACTGCGGGTAAGTCAGCGGTTCCGCAAAACGCCCCCCCGCCGGTTCACCCGCCGAACCCGCATGGCTGTCCGAATCTGGCAGCGGTCGGGCATGGCCGGTATCGCTTTTCTAACTCCCTTACTGCTGACACCCATTGGCGGAACGGCTGTTGCTATGTCGTTCAACGTCAAGCGGTTCAAACTAATTAGCTATATGCTCATCAGTGCCGTGTTCTGGGCCATTATCCAGACCATGCTCGTGTATCAGTTGCCCGGACTTTTTTAACTCTTAACTACCGACTCACTGTTGCCACGGGTTTGCCACTCGCCGGTTTCTTGTTGAAGTCGCCACGGGCGAAGAATTTTTCGATGAAGCAATACATCAGGATAAAGAAATAGCGGCTACCCATTTCTTTGATTTTCAGTTTCGATTCGCCGTATTTCCGGTTTGTCCAACTGTTGGGCACCACTTCGTAGCTGTAACCCCGAACCATTGCTTTCAATGGCAATTCGATGGTCAGGTTGAAGTGAGGTGCCAAAAACGGTTTCACACCTTCGATGGTCTCGCGCTTATACAGTTTGAAAGCATTGGTAGTGTCATTGTACTTAATACCCATCACCAGTTTGACGATGAAGTTAGCCACCCGGTTAATGATCTTTTTCACCTGCGGATAGTCGATCACTTTGCCGCCTTTCTCCCAACGCGAACCAAACACCGCGTCGGCATCGGTTTCGAGCATTTTGTGGTAAAACTTGACCAGGTCTTCGGGATCGTCGGACATGTCGGCCATGAAAATGGCCACACAGTCACCCGTGAAGCGTTCCAGGCCATAGCGAACCGCATAGCCAAACCCATTTGGGCCGGGATTGGTGTAGTAAACGAGGGTCGGAATTTCCCCTTTCAACGCTTCGAGCACACCCGCCGTGTTATCTTTCGAGTTGTCGTTTGTCACGCAAATCTCGTGCGGCACCCCGTGTTTGGCCAGTGTTTGATACAATGACCTGAGGGTATGAGAAATAGATTCCTCTTCGTTGTAGGCCGGAATAACGACGCTTAGTTTCATGTTAGTAGCGCGGTTTTCCGAAACCGCGTGTTGGTCTTTTCAGTACTATGCGCGGTTTAGGAATCGGACCGCCGAACCGACTACGCTAAATCTTATACGGCAACAGCCGAATCGAACTATATGCTTTTAGAAGTGGTGCCGGAACAATGTAATCCCGGACAACATCTTTGATTATGCGATTGTCAGGTTGCGCCATATACAGGTATTTGAGCGCGTAGAAAGCCCGGCGAAAATAGCTCTGTTTATATTGTTTCGCATCGAGCATCATCCGGTAATAACGGGCAATATTTTTACGCAGTACGCGGTCGTATTTAAAATCGAGTTCGCGGTTAATGTCGCTGTACATCTGAATCCGGTTCCGCAGAAACCCCTCGTCCCACTCATAATCGTGAAAACTGGCCCCCGCCCGGTTCTTCCGATACACCGACATTACGTCGGGAACATAGCCGATTGGCCCCATTTTCGCTTTCAGAATGAAGCGGGGAATATCGCCACTACTCGACTCCCGGAACCAGGCCGGATATTCTTTGATGCTGTTGCGGTACATGGTGCTCGATGTGGCCATGAACCAGATTTCCTGCTCACCCACAAGGTCATCGAGGGTGTAGTAGGTCTTCATGTCTGGCCCGTTGAGCAAATAAGACGGAGAGCCATCTTCGTAGATAATCTCCGCATTATGAAAAACTGCCTGACATTGGGGATTTGCATCCAGAAAATCGACCTGTTTCTGCAACTTGGCCGGGTTTGTCCAATAGTCGTCGCCGTCCATCAGGGCATAATACTCCCCTTTGGCCAACTTGAGCGTTTCGAGGAAGTTGATACCCCCGTTTTTGCCCATATTGCTCGGGTGCAGCACCCCAATCACCTTGCCCGGATGCAGCCGTTCATACTCCTGAATAATTTCGCGCGTACCATCAGACGAAAAATCATCTCCCACCAAAATTTCAAATGGGAAATTCGTCACCTGAGCCAACGCACTATCGATGGCTTTGCGGATGAAGTTTTTCTGGTTGTACGTTATAATCGTGACGCTGACTTTCACACAACTGCTTGCTTAATTTGTTCTTTCCACCCTTGTGGCTCTTTGTCTTCGGCGGGTTTTCCCCAAGGATCGTAGAACGGCAAAATAGCCACCCAACGGCCACGAGGATCGTCCCAGCTAAAGCGGTCGGCAAAACTCGAAGGCGACACCCAGTGGGGCAGATCGTAGCGGAACAGAATCATGTCGCCCACATCCTGAAAGCCCTCAGTCTCAATAATGTGGTCGTTGATCACATAACCCGTACCACCCGAATGGTAGTCTTTACCGAATTGGTTCAGGGCCAGAATGGTGCCCACTTTTTGCGGGTTAAGCGGGTGCCAGTGCCGCCCAAAAAAGCTGCCGCCCAGCGGATAATGCGTTATTTGGGGGTGGAAATACGGCTGTCCTTTGCGGATACCAAATTCCTCGTTGTTACCTGTCAGGGCATTCCAAAACTGCCGAACCGGGTTGAACACCGCCAGAAATGTCTCGCGGGTTTGCTCGTCTAAATCCAGAATGGCATCGAATGTATGGTCGTGGAAAAGTTGCGGAGCCTTCTGAATTTTGGCAATATGCAACCGTTGCTTGTGCTGATTATTATCGAATGGATCGGGGGCTTCAGCGAGGGGCGTTTTTTCGGCCCAGGCCCGCGTTGCGTCGATCATGTTCTGAAGCATGTCGGCGGGAATGCCCGTTTTCACAATCACGATGTTCGGCTCATTCACGAGCTTCATCACCTCTTCTGCCGGAATTTCGGGTACAATCTGCCCGTTTTTGAACTCGGCATTCACTTTGATCAGGTATTTTGCTACTTCCTGCATACTGTTTTGTGTCGATTTATGACAAAATAGACCCTCGATTACCGGAAAACCAAACAAACGGTTCAGACCTTAGCCAACGGAAACAGGTTGAACAGCGTAGCCAAAGCCCGATGCACCAAAGCCATTTCCATTATAGAACATAACCAACTGATCTTTGTTTTGTACAATATGGCAATAGTCCATCATCAGCGAGTCCCACCCGTCAACCGAGCGTTCAATCCCCGCTTTGTCGTCCTGCCGCTCCCATGTGAGGCCATCTTTCGATTCAGCATAGCCAATTCGGTAACTCTGGCTCACATCAGTTCGGTAGTTTACGGAGTTGCGATAGGAGAAGTACATTTTGTAAATCCCGTTTTCTTTATAAACCGTTGGTCGACCAATGGCATCCGTAAACTCATCGTATCCAACGCATACCTGCCCCGTCCGGTTCCAGTGGATGCCATCCGTTGATTCAGCGTATTTCACATCGTAGAATGGTTCGGGATGACCATTGATGACCTCAATTTTGGTACAGGACAAATACCACATCCGCCAGCGGACCCGGGGTGGATTCCCGCTCCCATCGGCTTGTTCTTCGCGCATTACGCAGGGTTGCGCCACCCACACCTGATCGAATATATACCGATCCAGCAGTGGCCCATCGAACGCCCGCTGAAACGTCAGCCCTCCGTCGCGGCTGATGGCCAAACCAATGCCGAGCCGGTAGAACGTGGTTTCGCTTTTGTTCCAACCCGTGTAATAGAGCCAGATATCGGTGCCACCCTGCTCATTCGGCACGGGCAAAAACCAGGAAGGCATCGTCCCGGTTTCATCGAACATGCCCACGGCTCCTTTGCTCAGGCTTGGCTTGTCGTGAACATACAGCACGTTTGTTAAATCGTTGGCATCCAGTTCCACAAATGAGGTCGACGACGCACTATTTTCGTCGCGGGTGGCAAAATAGACCCGAAGCCGGTCGTTGTCTAAGGGATAACCAAAAGGCACCTGAGCATGGGTGCGGCTGAACGGCAGTAATCCGTCGGGCTTGAAAACAACTCCTTTTTTAGTCCACATAGGCGAGATAGGAGTGATGAGTGATGAACGATGAACGATGAGTTTGCTGACGCAAATGATAACTCATCGTTCATCACTCATCACTCATCACTCATTTTTAGTCTGTCTTTCCGCACATACAATCGGGCATCGTTATACAGGCCCATATATTGGTAGTGAGCCTTTACAAAGGCACTAAGCGGTTTTATAATTTCGTGTCCCTGTGTTTTACGGTCCACAATCCAATGGCTTTCATTTCCCACTGCATCAACAAAAACGGGCGGGACGGTTCTTAGGAAATTGTTTAGATAGCGTTCCTGATACACGGATGTCATAGGGCTTTCAAAAACGCATCGTTCCGAGTGGTTTTCTGCCGTTCCCTGTGGCATTTCAGCACTTACGTAATAATCGCAACGCCAGCCCCAAACCACCAGATATTCACCTTCGTTGGCGTATTTTCGAATTTGTTGCACAATAGGCGGCTGAGGGGTTGAGAAACCGATTTGCTCCGTATTGGGGAAAAAATTGAGCGGTATATGACGGTTATAGTTCAGTACGCCTTTGCCTACTATCAGCCCCAGAAACAGAACTGACCCTACTATAGGTGCCCACTGAAGTACGTCGGTCCGTGGTTTCATCAGTATTTTCCAACCTAATGCCAATAGAAAAAACGCGGGGCCAACCATGAAGAAGAAGTAATGCACGAACTCAGTACCCGTTCGGGTCACGGCATAAAAAGCTGCCAGAAACGACAGACCAATGAAACTCAACCGAACTTTCCAGATGTTCGGCAAAGATGTTCGTTTCTGGTCGGTTGCATACTGACTAATAGCCACTACTGACAGAATGACCGTAAAAAGCAACAGCCAGCCGAATTCATCAGCCCTGGCCAGATGGCGGGGAAAATTCAATATATTCTGCCAATGATCGGTGTTACCACCATAGCGCAAGTTGCCTTCTATATAAAAAAGCCAGAAGTTGTTGTATAAGCCGTTAGCCCAGGCCATACCGATGAATGCTACCGGAGCAATCAATGCACCAAGCCCTAAACTAATTAACCGGCCTGCTTTCGACAACCATTCCGTCGGTTGTCTCACAATGCTTATGGCGATGAACAGCCCCAAAACGGCAGCAACGGGGGTACCCTGAATTTTAGCCAACGGCACCATGCCGAGTAATAAACCAATGGCAAACAGAATCAGTGTAGATGGGCGGGATTGCGCATCTATTTTCGAGAAAAGCCAGGTTCCGAGCGAAAGCAGAAAAAGCGGCACCAATTCGCTGCAATAGCTAAGGAGGTCGCCATTTTGAGTAAGCCCCAGTGCAAAAATCAGAGGGAGCAGAGCTAGTCGGGCGGGGAGCTGACCAAACCATTTTCGAGCCGCTTTAAACAAAAAAAGCAGACTCAGTATAATGAGGAAAAAGGCCAGCATACGGGCCGATATATAGTCGTAGGGCAAGCCGATCCAGGAAGGGATAATAAGCGCGTAACTATCCAGAGGTCCAATCGTCGTGCCATCGACAGAGCGAAAGTAGACAGGGTCAAGGGCGAGCGTTCGCCCTTGGGTGATCATTTGACTTTCGTCGGGGTTGATTTCCCGATTATAGGAGAGGGTGGGCAAGCGCAATAACAATAACGTTCCGAACGCCAGAACCAATATTACATTATCGCTTACACGAGAACGCAATGCTACCCAAATCAGCCCAAAACAGAGCAAACAACAGGGAAGCCAGTAAAAGACAGGAAACGTATCGAAGCGAAGCATTTATGAAGATGGAATGGCTGGGTTTAAACAGCTTTTCCCAATAAAAACTGTTTGCGTCTCGTCATTGGCTTATGGTCTATAAGTCGGTCTATTTCTTTCTCAAATTTAGTAGGATTTCCACTTCCTCAAACCGGAAAATAGTGTGGAACGCTGGTCTGCATCAGAATCTTAGCTCTTTTGTTCCGTTACAGTTGGATTAACGAAACACTTTCGATGAAAAGGGCGGGCTAAACAGCCCGCCCTTCATGATTAGTTGGTTATGGCCAACCGGGCAACCATACTGTCGTGAATCTCAACCATTGTTTCTTTAAGGTCATAACTCCAGTTCCAGCCGGGGTAATGCTCCTTAAACTTGTTCAGATTCGATACATACCAGATGTGGTCGCCAATCCGGTTGGTCTCCGAATACTGATAATTCATGGTGTTCCCCGAAATCTCTTCGCACAAAGCGATGGCCTCGATCATGGAGCAGTTGGCATGACGACCGCCACCCGCATTATACACTTCGCCCATCCGTGGGTTCTGATAATAATGCCAGAACATATTCACCAGGTCATGAGAGTGAATGTTATCGCGTACCTGTTTGCCTTTATAGCCAAAAATGGTGTACTGGGTTCCGGTAATGGCGCACTTCATGAGGTAACTCAGAAAACCGTGCAACTGCGCCCCCGAATGGTTTGGCCCCGTTAGACACCCGCCCCGGAAAACGCCCGTTTTCATACCAAAATACCGGCCATATTCCTGCACCAGCACATCAGCAGCCACTTTCGAGGCCCCAAATAGGGAGTGCTTTGTGTGGTCGATACTCATGTGTTCGTCGATACCATCCTTGAAATACGGGTGGTTCTCGTCGATCTCCCAACGGGTTTCAGTTTCGATCAGTGGCAGGTAGTTCGGGTTGTCGCCATACACTTTGTTGGTCGAGGTGAAAATGAACACTGCTTCAGGGCAGTGCTGCCGGGTCATTTCGAGCAAATTCAGTGTACCGTTGGCATTCACCGTGAAGTCGGTGAAGGGTTCGCGGGCGGCCCAATCATGTGAGGGCTGCGCGGCTGCGTGAACAATCATCTTGATGTCGGTACCGAATTCCCGAAAAATGGGATCCAGTTGCGACACCTCCCGAATGTCGGCCGAGCGGTGTGTGTAGTTGGCATAAGCATCGGCAAGGCGGTTCCGGTTCCACTCGGTGGAGCCGTCAGTACCAAAAAAATACTGCCGCATGTTGTTGTCGATTCCAACAACCAAATCAAATTTATCGGAGAAAAACGCAACTGATTCGCTTCCAATCAGGCCAGCCGAACCTGTGACTAATGCAACATTCATAGCAACTGAGGGATACTCTTGATTAGTGTATGCCGAAAAAATCCAATTTCTTTAGTTCTTCGGTCCCTCAAAATTAATGGAAAAAAGTTATACCTGCTTAACCCTTATCTAATGGTACAGAAGTAAGCCCGGAAGTTGGTAGAAGAGACAGGTAGTTTCGGAGAATCGTACAATTTTTGTGGTATTGGGTAATAAATTTGTCAAAATCCATTTAGGCTTCTGCCTATCATCCCTTTCCACCTGGTTATGGCTCTTTTAAAACCTCTTCAACAAAACCACGCCCTATTGACTGATCTTAGGGCAGTCCGTCATCAAATCAGTACTTCGTCTGAATCGCAACTGCATATCTGGTGGCTTGGCCAAAGTGGCTTTCTCATTGATTATCAAGGAAAATACCTGCTTTTTGATCCATATCTGTCGGACTCGCTAACCACTAAATACGCGCAAACCGACAAACCCCACACCCGCATTTCAGAACTCGTTATTGACCCGGCCCTGCTCCCCGAACTGGCTGTTGTTACGTCGAGTCACAACCACACCGATCATTTAGATGCCGAAACGTTGATCCCTATTTTGGCCAACAGCCCAAATGTGCGCCTGCTTTTTCCGGAAGCCAACCGGACTTTTGTTGCCAATAGACTGGGCCTGCCCCTCCACTCTCCTACCCTTGTTGGCACGGTCGACGAACAAACTCTGGAACTGGCAGGCTTTCGGTTTCATGGCGTTCCGGCAGCTCATAATACCGTGGAACGCGACGAGGAAGGTCGCCCAAGGTTTATGGGTTTTGTGGTAGAGATTGGTAACTATAGACTGTATCATTCCGGTGATACACTCTGGTATGATGGTATCGTTGATATACTAAAACCATTTGCCGTCGATGTGGCATTTTTACCCATCAATGGCAACAAACCCGAACGGCGGGTGGCCGGCAACCTCAATCCCGACGAAGCTGCCCGACTTGGAACAGCCATTGGTGCCAAACTTGTGGTGCCTCACCATTATGCCCTTTTTGCCTTCAACACAGCCGACCCGGCCGATTTTGTGCGGGCCTGCGAACAACACCAAACGCCATATCGGGTCATGCAGTTGGGCGAGCGGTTGAGTCTTGGGCTTTAGCGTTTCAAAGCCTCATCGATATCTCCTTCCGTTACGGGATTGTTATAGTCTTCGGGTTGGGAAATACCCTTTACGCGGTTGGCCTGCCAAAAAAACTGGGCATCCTGAAACGCTTGTTTAGCTTCTGATTCAAGACCCATTTGGCGTAGTGTCTTGCCTTTGTAATAATACACCAGCGGACTAGCCGGAGTCGCATTTCTCTGAGCAATCTCCAAATCTACCATTGCTTTATCTGGTTGATTCAAAGCCAGATAGCTAATAGCCCGACTGACATACTGCTTGTAGTTAACCCACTCAGAACCATGTTTTGCCGCCAGCGAGTCAATGCCTTTGCTAAAATGCCGGACAGCCTCGACATGGTTCCCTATGTTCCGGTAGCACAAGCCTTTGAGGTAGCTGACGGGGAAAAGACCGTCGGTATCGTCAAAATCGGGGGTCAGCGCATCGTAGGCATCCAAATGGCGCAGGGCGCGGGGATAATCGCGGAGGTTTCTCATATACGTTCGTCCGGCGGCAAATTGTTCTTTTGGGTCGAGTTCGGCACTTTCTTCAAGCAAAGCCACAGCCTGTTCATAGTCCTGTTGCATCAGGTAATACAATGTTTTTTGCTTTCGATTCGATGCTTTCATCTGAACGCTGTTCCTGATTTCTTCAACCCCGCCCGTAGCCGTGCGCCGTCGGATTGGCTGCAACTGAATCAACCCCAACTTACGTTTAGACCATAAACCCACATAAAAATTGGTGGTATGGCGGTTCATCGACAGCATCCAGGCAATGTTGTTCAGTTCGTCGCCACTGAATTGAGCAACGCTGACTGCTGGAAACCCTAAATAAAGCAACAAGAATAACAGGAGGGTTTTCATCAGAGTGGGCTGGTTCGACAACGGGTTTACTATTTCAAGGCTTCGGCAATATCTTCTTCGGTAACAAGGTTGGTATCATCTTCGGGTTGGGAAATGCCCTTGGCACGGTTGGCCTGCCAAAAGAACTGGGCATCCTGAAACGCTCGTCTAGCATCAGTAATGCGACCCTGTTGCAACAAAGCTTTGCCTTTGAAATAGAGTGCGAGCGGGCTATCGGAGGTACTGTTTTTCACGGCTGAATCCAAATCAGCCAATGCTTTATCCGACTGGTTCAGAGCCAGATAACTAATGGATCGTGTGACATAATGCTTGTAGTTAACCCATTCCGAACCCTGTTTTTTAGCCAGCGAATCAATACCCTTACTAAACTCCCGTACAGCCTCGGCATGGTTACCCATGCTGCGGTAGCACAAGCCTTTGAGGTAGCTGACGGGCGACGTTACGTCCGTGTCATCGAAGTTAGGAGTCAACGCATCGTAGGCTTCCAAATGACGGAGGGCGCGGGGATAGTCGCGGTAGGCAAACAGAAAACTCCAGCCCACCGTGTTGTGCATTTTGGAGTCGAGCTCGGTGCTTTTTTCGAGCATAACAACCGCTTTTTCGATGTCGCGCTCAAACATGGCCCGTTGTTGCAGCACCTCGGCAGTAACGGCCATCGTGTCGAGTATGGCCATTGACTGTTTTGCATTCGCGCCCATGAAAATATGGCTTGTACGGTGATTCCAGAACAGCGTCATGGCAATTTCAGTCAACGCTTCGTTGCCTGATTGAGCCAAACTGACGGGCGCAATACCAAACCAAAGCAGCAAAATCAGGCCCATTTTCATCAGAATATGTCGGTTACGCGCCCATCGACTAATCGAAAAATGCAGGAAACAACCATCTCTGTGTGTCTCGGTTCATTGGCCCCAAACAGATTACCGGGCAGTTCATTGCGGACAATGGCCCGAAGTTGATCGGTGATTCGAGTATCAAACTGCCGCCTTTTGTAGTTGTCATCCAATTCCTGCAACTCGACAACGCCCAGTTCACCCGCGCAATTCCGAACAAACTTCAGGGCAATCATCCCCGATTGGCCGGGCACGTTAATGGGCTGGTAGCGTTGCCGGAACAAGGTGAACATGTTGCGCTTGCTTATCTCATTCATACCAACAAACGTGTTTGCCAAGTGCTGGGCGAAACAATTTGCGCACGTCTGAAAACCAGTTGGTTTCAGGGTTTCGTTTACTGCCAATGGGCGCACCCAACGCAGTGTTTCGGTGCCGACGTTGCTGCCCAAACCGCCCATTAGTTTAATCACGCCGACCTCGTTGCTCATTACTTGCCAAAACGCCCGAATGTTCCCCTCGCGGCCATTGCCGCTCCCCCGAATCACCAGAAATGCCGATTTATCCATTGCCAGCACTTGGGCATAATGCACCGTTTGCGCCCCTGTTTTGCGGTTACGAAGCCCCACCCGACCGTCGGCAGCAATCAGATACTGCACCGAATCGGATTGCCAAACTTGCCCCGCCAACCGTTGCCAAACCGTTTCGCGGGCCATCGGTACCGCCCGAAACCGGCGAAACAGCATGGGTTGCACCCGCCCAATGCGGAGCATGTCCCCCTGCAACGAGACCAATTCAGGCGCGTAATGGGTTGTATCTAAACGCAATACCCGCCCTTCCATCCCCCAACGTCCCGTTCGTGGTGCCGCCGATTCGTCCACCAGCCCCAACTGCCAGGTGCTGTCTGGGTTGAAGTCCATATAGGCGGGAAGCGGGCAAAATGAGTCGAGATCCCACTCGGTATGCACCCCAATCCAGCGGCCTGTGAGGGGCTGGGCATAAAGAGCGAAAGAGTAAAAGAGCGAAAGAGTGAATAGGCACATGGGCCGTATAAACCTATTCATAGGTGCCGTTTTAGGATTCATTTTACTTCAACCGGGCAAGGGCTTCCTCGATGTCTTCTTCATAGGCCGCATCAGGTTGTTCGTAATAATAGTCGCGCTCGAAGGAGCCATTACTAAGCAGGAAAAACCGGGAATCGCGGTAAGCTGTTTTGGCTTCGTCTGTCCTACCCAACTGCTCCAACGCTCGGCCCCGGTGGTAATTTGCCATCACACTTTTAGGGTAATTTTTGATCGCCATATCAAAATCAGTCAAGCCTTCAACCGCTTGTTTTTGAGCGAGATAACTCACTCCACGAGCCACTAAATACCGATAATCAACCCACTCCATTCCCAGCCGGGTTGCCCGTTGCGAAATGGTGAGATTGTAGGCTTTCAGCGCATTTTCGTGGTCGCCCAAACCCGCGTAGGCCCGGCCTTTGAGGTAGTTAACCGAGTAATCGTCGATGGGGTCATCGAAGTTAGGCGTTCGGTCGTCAAAGGCTTGCAAATGGGCAAGGGCGCGTGCATAATCGCGAAACAAAAACAGGTATCGCCAACCGACCTCCCCGGCAAGCCTAGGGTTAAGTTTCACGGCTGCTTCATAGTCGGTGAAGGCCCGGTCGTAATTGCCATATTTCAGTTCGCCAAGGGCGCGGTAAGTAAGTACATCTCCCCGTTTGCTGCTGTCTTTGGTCATTGCGACCTGAAAGCCATAGTTGCGGTAAGCGCGTTGGCTACTCTCGCCTGACGAAGGAAATTGGTATTTAGCCAACTCACTGAACCGCCCAAAAAGCCAGTCGGTAGGGTTTTGAGCCTGACTTGTAGAAGACACAAAAGCGAACCAGAGGAAGAGCGTTAGGCGAATGAGGAATTGCATGGCGAGGGCGGGATTTAGCTAAGGAAAAATGTCGGTAATTTGTCCGTTTTTCAGCCGAAATGTAAGCAGGCAAGACGTGTCGTAGAGGGTTTTATCAGTGCCTGTACCTTTGCCCGGCTCCCAATCGGTGATTTTTTCCTGGCAAATGCGCCTTAGTTGATTAGTGATTCGCGGGTCGAATTGGCAGCGTTCGTAGTTTTCGTCCACGGTCAACATCTCAAACATACCCGCTTTGCCCTGGCAGTTTACCACAAACCGAAACCGCACCAAACCCGATTGTTTTACTTCGGCCACAGGTTGAAACTCGCGGGCTACAATACGTCGAATGGTTCCCAAACGGCCCCGCTTGAACTCCGCATACATGTACTTCGCTTCTGTTGGCACCAGAAATGTATTGCACAATTGAAAACCCGATGGTACGCAGCGTTGCTCGGGTTTTAGATCGCCTGTTCGCACGAGCGTAAAATCGCCCCAGCGTTGACCATTCCAGCCCTGCACCGTAAGGCTATTTGAGTTGATCTTGGTAATCTGTAAGGGGTAATGCGTGTTTCGATCTTCACCTTCTTGCGGCCCTTTGATAATGACAAATAGCGAGGCCTCAACCGGCACTAAGTGCCAGTAGTGCAGGGCGGTGTTTCCTGTCTTCTCGTTTTTAAGGCATACGGAGCCATTCTCGAACAGGCTGTAACTCAGGCTATCGCTACTCCACGTATGGCCGACAATACTTTTCCCTACCACCGCCGAGTCTAATGAAACATTGGTCAACTTCCTAAACCGCAACGGAGTCCAACCGTTAATAAGGAGTTGATTACCTTTCAGTGTCCACTGAGCCGGGTTGAACTTAATGGTATCAATCTGAACGGCGCGGTCTTTGGTTTGCCACCGCACCGTTCTGGTAGCTAACCCATTGGCCATCACCGCCATCTGAACGCTGCTGTCGGGCCTAAATGTCAGGCGATAGGGCAACGGTATCACCGTGTTAAGATCAACCTCAACCGACTCGCCAATCCACGTGCCAACGAGTTGGGCGGTCGTTACGCTTTGCCCATAACCCATTATTGTTTGAAGCCAGAGAATTGCGGTGAGTACACGGATAATTACCATTATGCAACTTACCGTCAATAAGTGGCTTATGAAAGGGTTTGCCAGATTTTTTCATAAACCCCCACTGCCGACACATTTCCGGTGCCAACACCGGTGCCAATCAGCACCGGGTGGTGTTGGGGGGCGGTGCCAACGCGCCCGTGTGAACCTTTGATCAGGGTGGCATCCAGCGGAATAACGTCCATCAGATACCGGAACCCAAGCTTTTTGCGGAGCAATTTATAGCCCGCCCGGAGTTTGATCAGCGGATTTTTTGGGTCCATAAACATCTCTAGGGGATCATAGCCGGGCTTGCGGTGGATGTCAACCAAACGGGCAAAGTCGGGGGCCACGCGGTCGTCGTTCCAGTAATAATACGTAAACCAACTGTCGGCGGAGGCCATAACCACCAGATCACCAGCGCGTTTGTGATCGATGTGGTGGGCTTTTTGTTGTTCGCGGTCCAGGACCAACTCCACACCCGGCGTTTTTTCGAGCAGGGTTCGCACTTGCGCCATCACGGTTTTGTCGTTCAGATAGACGTGGGCCACTTGATGGTCGGCAACGGCGAACGCCCGCGAAACACCCGGATCGAGCAGTTCAAGGCCACGCTCAACGCGCACGGCAATCAGATTGGCTTCGCGGAGAACCCGGTTGAGGTGAACAGGCTTGCTCACATTGGTGATGCCATATTCAGACAATACCAGCACCTCGGCACCCTGCTTTTCGTAGTATTGGATCAGGTCGCGGCAAACGTTGTCAACTTGCTGAAGATCAGTGGAAATTTTTGCAAAATCGAGGCCAAATTTTTGCAGACAATAGTCTAAATGCGGCAAATAAATCAGTGTCAGCGTTGGGTTGTGCCATTTATCCACCAGCATCGACGCATCGGCAATCCAGCGCGTCGAGACGATGTTGGCTCCAGGTCCCCAGAACTGGAACAGCGGGAACGTGCCAAGTTCCGCTTGCAGTCGGTCGCGGAGGTCGGCGGGTTGGCTGTAGCAGTCGGGCATTTTGCGCCCGTCAGCAAGGTATTGCGGGCGGGGCGTTACCGAAAAATCCGCCGAACTGTACATATTATACCACCAGAACATTTTGGAAACCGTGAAGTGCGGGTCGATTTTCCTGGCGCGTTCCCATATTTTTTCGCCCTGCACCAAGTGGTTCGATTGCTTCCAGAACTTGATTTCGGCATCGTCGTGGTCATACCAGCCATTACCCACAATGCCATGTTCATTAGGCCACTTTCCAGTCACATAAGTTGACTGCACGGCAGTGGTCACGGCGGGCAACATGGGGTCGATGGTAGCCCGGTCTTTGGTGGCCATCCAGTTTTTCAGAAAGGGCATGTGTTCGCCAATCAGCGAATACGACAGGCCCACCACGTCGATTACTACAGTCTTTTTCACTCTTTCGCTACATTTAGAACCCATTTCATTTCTCGTTCAATCGAGTCCACCAATCCCAGTTTCAGCTCGTCGGGCAGCACCTCCCAGGTGTAGGTTTCGACCTCCATCTGATTGGTGAAAGGCCGTTGGGTCAGCAAATTCATGGTTGTCGCAATGTCATCCTGAGTGGATTGCAATACTCCAAAATCCGACACGAAAATGGGGACGTGGAAATGAGAACGCCACTCGGCATGTGTGTCATCGAAGGCCGCCAACGCTTCGGGCAGGTCGGGGAAACGTAACAGCTCACCCGAATAGGTCCGGGCCACCACCTGATGCAAATAAGTCGGCTCATTGAACCGCTCAAACGCCTGCCGAACAGCTTCCCGCCCAGCCGCAGTCGAGGGCGACCCCGGCTGTGGAAATTCAGCTTTCAGGGCTGCACTGATTTGAATTTTGCCCACCCGCAGGCCGTATTCCTTCATTTTCGCCAGAACATCGGCGGGCCGTTCGTAGCCCACTGCAAAATGGCACACATCGTAACACAACCGAACATGCTGACAGATAGCGGTTTCGGCTTCCTCGTCGGTCATTCCAAACGACTCGCTGAGTGTTTCGATGCCCATCGGCAGCAGGTAATTGGTGTACCAGGCAATGAACTCGTCCGACGTTTCGATGACCCCATCGGGTTCGGGTTCGAGGTCGAGGTGCATGAGCCGGTCGGTATTCCGATGCAACCGGATCAGTTCGGCTACAACGGTCAGAATATGCTGCGTTGTTTGCGTGAAAACGGCATCGCGGGCGGTTTCTTCCTTCCAATCGAACCAGTGCCGATACGACAGGGGCGAGGTAGAAACACCGCCCGGGATCGAGTTTCCCAACTCATCGACGGGCAACAAAACCGACAGAACACGGAACAAGCGCGTGGTATAGTCAACTCGGTCAGTAGTTGTCCAGTCGGGTGCGTGGACTTGGTCTTTGACAACGGTATTATGAAAACCGCCATACGGAAAACCATTCATGGTGAACACATAACAGTCATTATCGGCCAGCCAATGCTGAAATTCGATGAGATTTTCGGGCTGTTCCAATTCCTCGCTCGCCACATTCGACAGGCGCAATCCCAACCCAAACGGCGCATCAGACGAAAGTCGTTTTTTTAGTTCGGGAACAGCCTGTTTCAGAGCCGAAAAATGGTCGGGCCAATGCTCACCCGCATGAATATTGGTGCAATAGCCGAGGTGTCCTAGGGGAGTCTTCATACAGTGAGCAGGAGCAGTGAACAGCCAACAGTTTTTTTTTACAAGGAGCAACTAACACTGTTGGCTGTTGGTTGCTCACTGTTCACTGTCAGTTGACTGTTAGTTGCTGGCTGTTCACTGATAACTGGGCAATTGCCTGCCTCACCAAGTCCGCATCCATTTCGTGCACTTCCAGTCCTTCGCCAATGCACGTTAACAGCAGAATGGTAAGCTGACCGCCGAGGTGTTCGCGGAATTCGATGAGGCCACGCAAGATACCTGCACTATTATTTTGTTCGAGAGCGGGGTCATACAGGGCGAAACCAAGCGTTTGTAGCAGGTTCAGGATACGGTTCAGCTCGGCTTCGGGCAAAAGGCCAATCAAATGGGCATAGTGGCAATCGAGGGCCATACCGATGGCAACAGCCTCGCCGTGACGCAGCGAAAAGTTGGTAAGTTGTTCGAGTTTGTGGGCACTCCAATGCCCAAAATCGAGCGGGCGCGAGGAACCTTGCTCGAATGGATCGCCACTGGCAATATGCTGCAAATGCAGTTCGGCGCAGCGGTGAACGAGGTATTGCATGGCAAACCCGTCGCGGTTGGCGAGAGCCTCGGCGTTGGTTTCGAGCCACTCGAAAAAGGCAGGGTCTTTAATGAGGGCCACTTTCACGGCTTCGGCCATGCCCGACCGCCAGTCGCGGATGTCGAGGGCGCGGAGAAAACGGAAATCGTTGAACACGGCCACCGGGGGTGCAAACGTGCCAAGGAAGTTCTTTTTGCCCCGATAGTTCACACTGTTTTTCACGCCAACCCCGGAGTCATTCTGCGACAAAACGGTTGTCGGAATCCGAATATGGCGGATGCCCCGGTGCGAAATGGCAGCCGCATAGCCAACCAGATCCAGCACCGATCCACCGCCAATGCCCACCACAAACGAGTGACGATCAACGCCATAGCTGTCTATTGCATCAACGATTTTTGCGACCAGCGAGGGGTCGTTTTTGGCCGGTTCCCCCCCGGTAACGGTCAGCAGGTCGGCGATTAATTCAACGTTTGACCGTTGGGCAAAATAATCCCGTATCTGTTCGGTGAGATCAGGGAAAGTAGCCAAAACGCCCTCGTCGATCACGAAGAGCAGTTTTTTTCGGTTGCCTTCTGAGCTTTGCCCGGCCAGAAAATCAGCGAACAGGGTATTATGCGAATCAAACAGGCCGTCGGTGAAGCTAACGCTATACGAAAACCGGACACTGAATGACTGATTTAGTTGATTCATAATGGGTCTAAAAATACAAATAACAAACTCACGTTACCGCAAAAGCCCGTGCCAGCAAACGCGAGAGCGGCAACAGACACATCACCAGCAACGCGAACGGAAACGAAGCAAACCCCGCTACCCAGGCCGCATTCATCACTATCAGTGATAAAACACCCGCTTTCACGGCCAGGCCAATATTCCGACCGACCGGCTCGCGCACAGCCCGCCAAAGCGGAACAAAAATATAGTATCCAAAGATCAACAGAAACGGAAACGCCGTTCCCAATTGTTGCCGCGACTGTGCAATGGCTGCAATCACGCCAATCACCCCTGCATAAAGCAAACCCGCCAGCCGCAACGTGAGAGTGTCGCCCCCGTGAACTTCGCCCCGGCTGATGGCCGTGATAGCTGCAATATAGGCCACCGGCACCAGCCCAAGCCAGGCCCACGGCTGCACCTGTTCGGGTAAAACACTAATGCCGAGCAGCAGGTTCAAGCCCCGGCACAACCCCATGTTGACCGGCCCCAACCAGTTATGGTGTTTACCATAGCGGTCATAAACCAAAGAAGCAACAGCAATGGCAATAGCCAGAAAACCAGCCGTTTGATTCACCATGAATGCCGCCAGAATCCCAACGACCAGCAACAAAATCCCCAGCGTCGTAGCCGCCGACCGGCTTACCTGCCCGCTTGGAATGGGGCGTTCGGGGCGTTCGATGGCATCTAAATCAGCGTCGAACACATCGTTGAACACCACGCCCCCGCCATACAACCCAACCGTTGACAAACACAGCCAGCCAACTGGAGCCGGGGCTGCGTCGGGCAGGTTCAGATAACCGGCAATGGCCATGCCTGCCAGCACATCGGCAACAGCCGTAACAAGATTAGCCGGGCGGGTCAGGCGGAGGAGGGGAAGTATAAAAGAGCGCAAGAGTGAAAGAGCGAAAGAGTGAAAGAGCGAAAGAGCGAGAAAAGCACCTGGAGGCACTCTTTCACTCTTTCGCTCTTTCACTCAATAATTTTGGAATCCTTATCAACCCTCGGTGCCTGACCACCACGCAGGATGGATGAGCCGTTGAAGCGTTGACTTTGGTCGATGTCTAAAGGTTGGTCGAAGTCGGCAAGGCTGATTTGGCCGCTTGGTGCAAAGGCGGCCACCGCGTTTTCGAGGGTCACGAGTCGGACTGTTTCTCTGGAGATGCCGCGTTCAAGCATCAGGGCTGCTGTTTTGGGCACGGCAAGTGGATCGCTGATACCCCAATCAGCAGCCGAGTTGATCATGATTCGGTCGGGGCCGTATTGCCGGACAACTTCCACCATGCGTTCGTTGCCCATTTTAGTGAATGGATAAATGGTGAAGCCCGCCCAGAACCCCCGATCCAGCACCTCACGCACGGTCTCTTCGTTGTTGTGATCGACGATCACCATGCCGGGGTCAAGGCCGTGTTCCAAGGCAATGTCCATGCTGCGGGTGGTGCCGCGTTTTTTGTCGCGGTGGGGCGTGTGAATCTGTACGGGCAAGTTGGCTTCTTTGGCCAGTTCGAGTTGGGCGCGGTAATATTTTTCCTCGGCGGGAGTTTGGTCATCGAAACCAATTTCGCCAATGCCCAACACGCCTTCTTTATAGATAAACAGGGGCAGAATTTCCATCACCTGCTCGGCCAAAGCTTCCTGATTGGCTTCTTTTGAGTTCAGGCCCATCGTGCAGTAATGCCGGATACCGAATTGCGAAGCCCGGAAGCGTTCCCACCCAACCAGACTGGCGTAATAATCGCGGAAGGTGTCAACGCCGGTGCGTGGCTGACCGAGCCAGAACGCAGGTTCAAGCACCGCCACAATGCCCGCGTCGGCCATCGCCTGATAGTCGTCGGTAGTCCGCGAAATCATGTGAACGTGCATATCGAAAAACGACATACCCCGGATTGTATCTAAGAAGGAGCTCATAGGTTAAAAGTCATTTTACTCGTTTCAAAACTTGCCACAACCCGACAACCGACACCACCACGAGTGCAATGATGGCCCATTGAGTCCAGACACCGGAGTTGGGTTGATCCAGTAACACACGCAGTTCGCGAGCTTGACTCCCCGCCCAAACCGCCAAAGCCGTGCGCGGAACCATCCCTAAAAAACCGCCCAATAGCACATTCCGCAATCGCGCCCCCGACAAAGCAAATACCAAATTCGTGACCGCGAAAGGCAAAACGGGCGAGAGTTTAGTAAAGAAAATGAACCGAAGTTCCTGTTCGCTAATTCGCGCCAGTACTTGCCTGACTTTGGGATTTTGTTCGAGCTGATGCCGCAATCGATCCTGATCGAACCACCGAACGCCGATGTTTACGAACAAAATGGCCGCCATGTTTAGGGCGAACAAGGGTAATAAGGCATTCCAACCCAAAAAATAACCAAACACAAGAGCCAGAAACGTTGGAGGGGTGATGGCGAAGGCCGAGGTAAACACACAAATGAGGGTGATGATGGCCCACTGTGCCGCTGTGAACTGGGCCAGAACCGGCTCATTCACAAGCACCTGATACGTAATAAACGAACTGGTCAGCAGCGGAGCCAGCGTCATCAAAACGCTGATTAGGGCCGGAAAGGTTAGTTTGTTATTTGTCATTAGGTAGTTAGGTCATGTGCGGTCAGGTCCCCCGACCTGACCGAAAAGGGGTCCGCTGACCCCTTTTCGCACTGCCTTATTTGCTCCTCTGGGGTCTGGGGACCGCGATGGTGGCAGGTCTGGGGACCTGCCACCACGTCACTCAGCCAGTAGTTTATCAATAATCCGGTTGAATTCGTCCACGAACTGATCGTAGTAAACGCCCGTGCCGGGGCCGCTGAACCCGGTGTGAATGTGGCGCACCTGCCCTTTTTTGTCCACGATCAGGGTGGTCGGAAACGCCACCACCCGATTCAGGGCGGGCAAGGCTTTGGCCGCTTCGACTTTGTCGTTTACTCCAGCCAAAACAACCGGATAGTCAAGGGCGAAGCGAGTTTTCATGCGCTCAATTTTGGGGCCTGACTCTGCCATATCTGCCGATCTCTCAAATGCCAACCCCACGACCTCCACGCCCCGGCTGCGGTTCTTTTTATACCACGGACTCAGAAACATTGTTTCGTCCATACAATTGGGACACCATGATCCCAGAATCTGCACCACGGTCACTTTGCCTTTGAAACGCGCATCGGCCAGCGACACGGTTTTGCCCGGTCGGGTTGCCGCATCACCGTCGCCACGATCCGGTTCAGGGAATGAGAAAGCCAGTTTTTGGCCGGGCTTTATATAGGTCAGTTTGGCTGCATCGGGCAAGGTTGCTTTCGGATCAAAACGGGCCGTCCAGTTTTCTACGTAATCGGGGCCGGAGTTGAACGTGCCGGTTAGGGTGCGATTGGGATCGGCTTTCGCTTTGAACAAAAACAGGTGTGAGCCATCGAAACAAGACAAAAATAGACTGTCGCCCACCACGTTGCCGGCCAAATAGCGATAGTCGCCGGTGGGGGTCAGAAAGGTGCCGGTGATGGTACTGCCCTGTTGATCGAAAACGCCAACGGCCAGCGTCGTATCTTTCCCGTCGGGTGTGCGAAACAGGGTATTCCATTTACCCGTCAAGTTCACCGATGCTTGCCGACCATCGGGCGTAAAGCGGTATTTCAGACCCTGTTGGGCTTCAAACGGAATGCTCAGAAGCTGGTTGCCGGGCCGCCTGCGTTGCCATACTCCCTTCATGGTGTTACCACTGACACGGGCGATAATCTCCGAATCGAACAACGACATAGGAATTCGCAGGGTGTCATTCTGAAACGTAGCGGCATCCATTGGCAAGCGTTCTTTGCCGTTGATAGCATGAACAGAGAACGATTTTTTGTCGGCACTCTGCTGAATATCAAGACCAAACGGCAGTTCGCCCCCGGCGGTTTGCACGGTGGCCCGCCAAATACCGGTTGTGAGCGGTTTGTCAGTTTGGCCCGTGCAGGCTGCCATGATGATGGCCGTAAAAAGGAGGGACAGAAATTTTTTCATCAGGTATAATCGTACTGAGAGGGTTATTTATGCAGGTTGTTGCTGAGGTAACGAAACGGCCATCAGCATGATAAAATCACCCGGTTCGGCAATTGGTTCGTCATCATTTATATAATAGGGAAGACCCTTTCCAACAGGGACTATCTCGCCATCGTCAACCATACTTTCTAAATGAAAATGCAGAGCCTCGCGCATGTTGGCAACCGTCTCTTCAACGGTATCACCGGTTGCCACACATCCTAAAACATCGGGCGAATAGGCTCCGAAATTTGACTCAGTCTGCTGAATAACAACGATGTATGTTTCCATGTCTTTTGATAGTAGTGCAGTAATCATTCCCATCCTGCCTGCTTGAAAATACTCTTTTTAACGAACGGAGGCAAATCATCTGACTTTTTGCCATTCACTGTAACCGTCCCTTTCTTATCAGGATGTTTATACTGACGATGGCTTGTGCCGTTATGCCCGGCCAAATACCAACCATCTTCCTCCAGCAATGTCAACACTTCACTGACTTTGTAAATTCACTTCATGTAAAGATCGGAGGGTCGGAAATCAAACTAAACCCGGCAAGTTTTGGGGTCGTTTTGCTAAATTTGTAACGGCTGACCGTTTTGTTTTGGTTCCGCTCTATTTTGGATGACAACAACCTATCACGATCCTGTTTTATTGACCGAATGTCTCGACGCGCTCGACATCAAACCCGGTGGCACCTATGTGGACGTGACTTTTGGGGGGGGTGGTCACAGTCGCGCCATTTTGGAACGACTTGGGGCCGGGCCGGGAAAACTACTTGCCTTTGATCAGGATGCCGATGCCCGCGCCAATGCCGAAGCCATCAACGACCCCCGCCTGACGTTTATTCCGGCCAATTTTCGCAACCTGAAACGGTTTTTACGGCTTTATGGCGTGAAACAGGTGGACGGGATTCTGGCTGATCTCGGTATTTCGTCGCACCAGATCGACACCCCCGAACGCGGTTTTGCTACCCGTTTCGATGCCGACCTTGACATGCGGATGGATCAGCAGGCCGCTATTTCGGCAAAACAGGTGCTGAACAACGGTACCGAGCACGAACTACATCGAATTTTGGGGATGTATGGTGAAATTACCAACGCCCGCACCGTGGCCACCGCCATTGTATCGGCCCGTGCCAACCGCCCGCTCCAAACCATTAACGACCTGAAAACGGCCCTGCAACGGTATGCTCCACGGGGCAAGGAAAATAAATTTTTCGCGCAGGTTTTCCAGGCCATACGAATTGAAGTGAACGAGGAGTTGAAAGTATTGGAAGAGTTTCTGGAACAGACGCCCGACCTCCTGAAACCGGGCGGGCGATTAGTGGTGATGAGTTATCACTCGCTCGAAGACCGCCTGGTGAAGAACTACATTAACAAGGGCAAGTTTCATGGCGAAGTCGATAAAGACCTGTATGGAAACGAGTTAAAGCCCCTTCAGGCCATAAATCGCAAGCCCATCGAAGCCTCCGACGAGGAAGTGAGCCGCAACCCACGAGCACGCAGCGCGAAATTGAGAATAGCAGAAAAACAGTAATCATGGCCAAAAATACGTTCCGCACCCAGAAAACAGTGGCCCGACAGAAGCGCAAAAGTCGCCTGATTGTCTGGGTCAATGAAGCCATTGGCCTTGACCGGCTTTTTGGTGAAAATAACGCCTGGCCCATTCGCAATATCGACCGGATTTTATGGGTCACGTTCTTGCTCATTATTTATATTGGCCTGACCCACAATGCGGAGCGACTCGTGCGCCGAACACAACGCACCCGAACCGATGTGGATGAACTGCGGGCACAATACACTACGTTGCAAGCTGATTTCATGAAAAAAGGCAAACAATCTGAATTGATCAAACGTATGACACCGCTGGGCCTCACTGATAGTCAAACCCCACCCAAGAAACTGGTTGTCCCAAAAGATTATTAGCTATATCCCCTAACCCCATGACAATCAAACAAGATTTTCTGGAACGCGCCACCCACCTCTACCTCGGCTTGCTGGTGGTGGCTCTACTCATTGCGAGCCGGTTGATTTATGTGCAGTTTTTCCAGACTTACAAAGGCAAAACGGACGAAAAAGCACTGCACTGGATCGAGCGATTGGAAGGTGTCAAAATCCGGCGCGATACCCTACGGGCCATGCGGGGCAACATCTACGCCGTGGACAACAGCCTGATGGCAACCTCGATCCCGGAGTATGAAGTAGGCCTCGATCCGACCATTGCCGATTCTGCTTATTTTGAGCAAAAGGTGGATTCGCTGGGAAGGCTCCTATCGAAGGTTTTCAAGGATCACACAGCCAGTGAATATGCTGACATGGCTCGCGATGCCCGCGAAAGTGGACGGAAGTTTTTGCCACTCTATACCCGGCGTGTTGACTACGATGAACGGCAAGCCATGCGAAAATGGCCGTTTTTTCGGCGGTCAGCTAAGGTTTTACCGAAGGGGGGCGTTTTCCGGGCACACTACTCACGCACCCATCCATTTGGCCAAATGGCGAAACGAACCCTTGGCAGCCTTGACGAAAAAACGGGCAAAGGGCAGCGGGGTCTGGAGGCTACGTTTCAGAAAAATCTGGCTGGAAAAAACGCGGTTGGCCTGATTGAAGTGTTGAGTAATGGCGTTAAAAAACCCGTCGACAGCGGGTCTGATATGCGCCCGGAACCCGGCATGGATCTCTACACCACAATCGACGTAAACTTTCAGGATATGGCCGAAGCATCACTCCGGCAATACATGGAAAAGTTTCAGGCCGACAACGGCACAGTGATCGTTATGGAAGTACAAACGGGCGAAATCCGGGCGATGGCCAACCTCACCCGTAAGCTCCGGCCCGATGGTAGCGGCCTGTATGTGGAGGAACTCAACTACGCGCTGGCGGATGCAGCAGCCCCTGGGTCAACGTTTAAACTGGCCACGATGATGGCTTTACTGGAAGAAAAGGCCGTTTGGCCGGGAAAAACGGTTCATGTAGGTGGCCCCGTAATGCGCTACCGGAGTATGATGATTGAGGATACAAAACGTAATGGACACGGCACAATCACGGCCCAGCAGGTTTTCGAGAAATCGTCAAATATCGGGGTGCATTTGTTGATGAAAGATTACTTCTATACCCGTCAGGATCTCTATTGTCAATACCTCCGCCGGTTCCACCTCACCGAACGCACTGGCATCCAAATGCTGGGCGAAGCAAAACCCGTTGTCCGTAATCCAGATGCAAAAGAGTGGAGTAAAACATCGATTACCTATATGTCGTATGGCTACGAGATGCAGTTAACTCCCCTACAAATGCTCACGTTTTATAATGCAGTAGCCAACGACGGGCGGTGGGTACGGCCCATGATTGTGAAGCAAATCCGACTGGCCGGCGAGTTAGTTGAGAAATTTGAACCCTATGTAGCCCCCGAACCGATTGCCTCAAAAGAAACGATCCGAATTGCCAAAAAGATGCTCGAAGGCGTGGTGGAACACGGCACGGCACGGTCTATCCATTCGGATCACTACCGCATTGCGGGCAAAACCGGCACCGCCCAGAAAGTGATTGCCGGAAAACACCGCGAGGGAAACTATTATTCGTCGTTCATTGGGTATTTCCCGGCGGACAAACCCAAATACACGATTTTGGCTGCCATTGACAATCCGCGTTTCAACAGCAACGACTCGCTCTACGGCGGCAAAGTGGCGGCTCCCGTGTTCCGCGCCGTGGCCGACCGAATTCATGCCTACGACATCCGAATGCACCCGGCCCTTCGGCAGGGGAAAGGTCAAACCCCTTCCCTGCCTAAAGCGGGCTACGCTGAAGACCTGCATCTGATTAGCCAGGAACTGGGGTTAGGACAAGAACCGTCTGTGGAAGGCTGGGTCCGCTCCACCGGCAGTGGCCGCTGGCAATCCCTGTCCACTCGCGAAGGCAAAGTGCCCGATGTGCGTGGTCTGCCCCTGCGCGATGCCTTGCCCCTGCTCGAAAATCGCGGCCTTCGGGTGGCGGTTCAGGGGCGGTCGGAAAGTCCCGGCGGGGAACCGCGCATCTCCGACGGGCCGGCCGGGCGCGGGCGGGTGTCGGCCCAATCGCTGGAGCCGGGTACTGATTTGAAAGGCAACCGGAGCGTGGTGTTGAAAATGGAGTAATGGGTCTGCACCCTTACCTTTGCCGGATGCAACTTTCCAGTCTCCTTTATAAAGTCCCGCTCGAAGCCACGGCGGGCAGCATGGATACCGACATAACTAACCTCACTATGGACTCGCGACGGGTCGCGCCGGGGAGTTTGTTTGTGGCTGTGCGCGGCACCGTTTCCGATGGGCACGACTACATTGCCAAAGCCATTGAGTTGGGAGCTTCGGCCATTTTGTGCGAAACCATGCCCGACTCCGTTCTTTCATCCGTGGCATTTGTGCAGGTCAATAACTCGGCGCGGGCGATGGGACTGGTGGCCAGCAACTTCTACGAACATCCATCCAAAAAACTCCGGTTGGTGGGCGTAACCGGCACCAACGGCAAAACCTCGGTGGCCACATTGCTGTTTCAGTTGTTTCGGTCGTTGGGGTATCGGTGCGGGTTGCTCTCGACGGTGCAAAACCAGATCGACGATCAGGTGATTCCGGCCACGCACACTACCCCCGATTCGATCACAGCCAATGAGTTGCTGGTGCAGATGGGGCAACACGCTTGTACGCATGTGTTTATGGAGGTGAGTTCGCACGCGGTGGTCCAGGAACGCATTGCCGGGTTGCACTTTGCGGGGGGTATCTTCACCAACATCACCCACGATCACCTCGATTTTCACGGCACGTTCGATAACTATATCAAGGCAAAAAAAGGGTTCTTCGATCAGTTGCCACGGGCGGCTTTCGCGCTCACCAACGCCGATGATAAGCGCGGGCCGGTGATGTTGCAAAACACCATCGCCCGCAAGGAAAGCTACTCCCTACAAACCCTCGGCACATTTAAAGGCAAGATTCTGGCCGATGGTCTGTTTGGTTTGGAAATGGACATCGACGAACGGCGCGTGTGGTTCAAACTCATCGGGCGGTTCAACGCCTACAATTTGCTGGCCGTTTATGGAGCCGCCGTATTGCTGGGTGAGGATGCCGAAGATGTGTTGACCCTACTGTCGGGCTTGATGCCCCCACCGGGCCGGTTCGAGCAGGTAATTTCCAACGACCGCGTGGTGGGGATTGTGGATTATGCGCACACGCCCGATGCCCTGCAAAACGTATTGGAAACCATTGCCGAGTTCAGTCAGGATGGCGAATCGGGGCAACTGCCGCAGGTGATCACGGTGGTGGGCTGCGGGGGCAACCGCGATGCTACCAAACGCCCGCTGATGGCCGCCATTTCCTGCAAACTGAGCACCCGAGTGATTTTGACCTCCGACAATCCCCGCAACGAAGACCCGATGGCGATTCTGCAACAGATGCAGGCGGGAATCCCCCCCGTTGACTTCAAAAAAACACTGACTATCGAAGACCGGCGCGAAGCCATCCAACGGGCTGTTTCAATGGCCAAACCTCACGATATTATACTGATTGCAGGCAAAGGCCACGAGACCTACCAGGAAATTAAGGGCGTAAAACATGACTTTGATGATCGCCTTGTCCTGCGTGATGCTTTTGCAAACCGGGGAAAAGCGTAATTTCGCGGTATGTTCTATTACCTCTTTCAATATCTCGACCGTCAGTTCGATTTCCCCGGTGCGGGCGTATTTCAATATCTCTCGTTCCGTTCGTTGGGGGCCGTGGTCACGTCGCTGGTGATTGGGGCTGTGTTTGGTCGCCGAATTATCGACTACCTGCGTAAGCTGCAAATCGGGGAGTCGATTCGGGATTTGGGGCTGGAAGGGCAGATGCAAAAGCGTGGCACCCCCACCATGGGCGGTTTCATTATTCTGGCGGCCCTTCTGGTGCCGGTGTTGCTGTTTGCCAAACTCTCTAATGTCTATATTATTCTGCTGATTGTTTCGGCGGTCTGGACGGGTCTCATTGGTTTCCTGGACGATTATATTAAGGTCTTCAAAAAGAACAAAGAAGGCCTGCACGGGCGGTTTAAAATTGTGGGGCAAGTAGGCTTAGGTCTGATTGTGGGCCTGACCCTGTCGTTCAATAACTACGTAAAAATCAGGGTTTATGACAAGCCGGTAGTTAGTTCGACCATTGGCTCAGTGTCGGTTTTCGAGGATGTAAAATCGACACTGACGACGGTTCCATTCCTGAAAAACAATGAGTTTGATTACAGTTCGCTGCTGTTTGGGGTACTGCCCGATAACTACACCTGGATTGTTTATACACTGGCCTGTATTTTCATTATCACCGCTGTTTCCAACGGGGCCAACATCACCGACGGCATCGACGGACTGGCGGCTGGCTCTTCCGTAATCATTGCCTTAACGCTGGGCGTATTGGCCTACTTGTCGGGGAACGCCCGATTTTCGGAATACCTGAATATCATGTATATTCCCAACGCGGGCGAGTTGGTTATTTTCTGTGCGGCCTTCGTGGGGGCGTGTGTGGGCTTTTTGTGGTATAATTCGTTTCCGGCGCAGGTGTTCATGGGCGACACCGGGAGCCTGATGATCGGCGGGGTGATTGCCGTAATTGCCCTCGCCATTCGCAAAGAAATGCTCATTCCGGTAATGTGTGGCATCTTTTTGGTCGAGTTGCTATCGGTGATGATTCAGGTCACGTACTTCCGCTATACCAAACGAAAATACGGCGAAGGCAGGCGGGTATTTCTGATGTCGCCGTTGCACCACCATTTTCAGAAAAAGGGCTACCACGAAGCCAAGATTGTGACTCGTTTCTGGATCGTAGGCATCATTCTGGCCGTTCTGACGCTGGCCACACTGAAGTTGCGATAGGGTTGACTCGAAGATTTATACCTTTGTAAGCAGTAAGAACCGATAACTATGAAATTTGGCGTTGTTGTATTTCCCGGCTCCAACTGCGATCAGGATGCAGTGGACACCCTGACCCTGATGGGCCAACCCGTTGTAAAACTCTGGCATAAAGATCACGACCTGCAAGGGTGCGACTTTATTATTCTGCCCGGCGGATTTGCCCACGGCGACTACCTCCGCACGGGAGCTATTGCCCGCTTCTCGCCCATTATGAACGAGGTGATTGCCCACGCCAACCGGGGAGGCTACCTCATGGGTATCTGCAACGGTTTCCAGGTGCTGGCCGAGGCCCGTTTGGTACCGGGTGTCCTGTTGCAGAATAGCAGCCAGAAATATGTCTGCAAAAATATTTACCTCAAACCCCAATCTTCGAGCGTGTTACTTACGGCAGGATTGGATCAGGAGCGGGCGTTCAAAATTCCGATTGCCCACGGCGACGGTCGCTACTATACCGATGCTGACACGCTGAAGCAACTGAACGACAACGATCAGGTCATTTTCCGCTACTGCGACGAAACCGGGGCCTTCACCGATGCCGCCAACCCCAACGGCAGCCTCGACAACATTGCGGGTGTCTCGAACGCTACCAAAAATGTGTTTGGCCTGATGCCTCACCCCGAACGAGCTGCCGACCCCCTGCTGGGCAACACCGATGGCCGAATTATTCTGGATCAGTTGCTGAGTGCGGTGCTGGTATAGTGGGTTGAAAACTCCCAAAAACGAAGAAGCCCCGGCCAATTGGCCGGGGCTTCTTCGTTAATACGTAATTTTACTTATACCGAGCGTCCCACTGCACTTCAGCATCGGGCTTGGGAAACTCCCGAAATACGTTGTGCGTTGGCAGGTCCTTTGGAATCTGCGCTAAACGATCATACCGGCGCATATCGAACCAACGGTGCCCTTCATAAAACAGTGAGTAGCGACGCTGGTTTAGCACTTCATCGATAAGACGAGCTTGATTGCCTACAACCGTTGGTTTAGCAGTAGCTAACGGTTGCAGACCAGCCGCAACACGTACTTTATCCAGTGCTGTTACAGCGTCAGCCAGGCGATTTTGCTGAACAGCAACCTCTGCCGCCATCAGAATTAACTCCTCATTGCGGATAATCGAAATAGGGGCTGTATTGTTAGCATACATGAACACCTCAAACTCCGAAGCCGGAATGTTACCCGACGCCCGTGGGTTGGTCCGGCGACTCGTCTTGGCTGTAAGGCGAGTATCGCCCGCTTCGGCCTCAGAAATAAAGTTGCGTTGCACCACAATGGGAGCACCTGACGTGTTACGGTTTTGAAACAGCGGGTTTGTAGCATCACCTGCCGTAGTCGAATACCGGAAAGTAGGGCCAGTAGTCATAGATCCGTTCAGATCCAAAAACGACTGCGACAAGGCCGTGTTCATAGTTGCCCAATCTTTCTGATACATCGCCACGCGAGCCGCCAACGCCCGGTTGAATCGCCGGAACGTTGTGGGGGTAGTGAAGCCCGTCCAACCCGCCGTCATCGGGAAAGCAAACGCTGCGCCCGATTTGTCAAGCGAAGACGCACCATCGTCGACTAAGGATTTTACGTAGGCTAACCCCGTCTCGTAATTTGAGAATGGGCCGGGACGTAACAAGTCACCGGGGTTGTTCAGGTCCGTAAAGGTGGTTCTGATACCTGTGTTCCCCATCATATTCAGCAGGTTTAGCGAAGCAAAGGCTTGAACCGTCCGGGCAAAACCCCGCACTCCGGCCTTTTGCTCTACCGTCAGGTTGCTGGTGGCTTCGGCAGAGAGCAGAAATATTTCGGCCTGCCGACGGGTTTGGCTGTATGAGTTATACCAGGGGAAAAAGATGCCAGCCGGGTCGAGTGGTTGCGTACCGAGGATCTCCGTAAAATAACGATTGTCCGTAGAGGCCGATTGAATTACCTCACGGCCAATAGCTCCCGATATCTGGTACTGCGTAGTAAAGCCATTACGCATAACGTTTTGAATACCAACGCCTAGCTGGGCTATCTGAGCCGCTGACGCATTATTCAACACCGATTCGACGGTGGGGTTGTTGGGGTCATCGACCTTCTCAACCTCAAAAAAATTGCATGACGAGACCGAAAGAAGCAGGGCCGAGCCAACAAAAAGGGATTTATATGTATGTCTCATGGAGATTCAACTAATTAAAAGTCAACACTTAGGTGGAAGAACGTCCGGCGCGACGACGGGAATGGCGTCAGGTCGACCCCGAAGCCCGTTGCTGAATTACCAAAGTTCGATGCTTCAGTATCGTAGCCAAAGTACTTGGAGAAGAGCAACACGTTCTGAGCTGATACACCCAAACGAATGCCCTGAACCGTGTTTCCAAATAGCTTACCAAACGCGGTCTTTGGAATATTGTAGTACAAAGCCACCTCGCGCAGACGAATCGCACTGGCGTTCTGGATGAAATAACTTGTGTTGTTATTTGGTGTACCGAACAGACGCTCATCGGCCCCGTTCGGGATGCCGTCGCCATCGTCGTCCTTACCCCAGTCGGGCGAAGTACCGCCCTCATCTTTCAATTCAAGATTCAGGCTTGAGTTGTAATTCCCCTGCGAGGTGTGCCACAGCATCGAGAAGTCGAAGTTGTTTAGGAACCGAACCGAGTTATACCACGACATCTGAAACTTGGGTTGCGCATCGCCGTACATCGTTGGTTGACCGTTCACAATCGGTGTGCCGTACCACGCAGTTGGCGACGCACCTACACGTAAGCGGTTGCGACCAAACGCGCCAAAGCCGTTACCTACATAGGCCTCGGGAATGTCTAGTTTCGTGATCTTACTGCGGTTATTCCAGAACTGAAGCGTAGTGGTCCAGTTGAAGTTTGACTTGTTCACCGGATTGGCTGTCAAGGCCAGTTCAATACCTCTATTCTGAAGATTTCCAACCGGGAAAGCCCGGTAACTTGTCACACCAGTTCCTGGCGACAGCGTGAAGGGATTGAGCAGATTGAAAACAGTCTTGTCGTAATAAGTGGCTTCGAGCGATAGCCGGTTGTTGAAGAAACCAATGTCAATACCACCCTCAATTTCCTGCGCTGTTTCAGGTCCAACGCTCGTCAGACCAACGCTTGTTGGTGCTACGGCCCCTAAGCGACCATCGTACACTACGCTGCCCAACGAGTTGAAGTAGTTACCAAAGGCTGGTACACCACCCGTGCGCCCAAAGGCAACCCGTGGCTTCAGTTGGCTGATAATATTCGACTGGAAAAAGTCGAAACGAGTCAAGTTGATGGCAACGTTAGCTCTCGGGAAGGCATACCACTTCGTGTTGTCGCCATTTAGGCTCGACCGGTCGAAACGAACACCAGCACGGGCGATAATGCGGTCTTTCCAGTTAACCTCCTGACTCACGTCGACGGCTACATCCTGCGAACGCTGGAAGAACTGATCGGGCGTTCGTACGGCGGCTGTCAATGGGTTGCGTTGTCCGGCCAGCAGACCCTCACCCTGAATCCAGCTTAGGTCCAGGCTCTGCACGTTACGCAACGCTCCTACCTGCGATTGCAGGTCTAGACCATTCACCGAGGTATTGTACGTTAAGAACGACTGTACATAGGTGTACAAACTGCGGTTTTTAGTAAAACGCGATGCACCTGGATTGGCCCGTTGCTTTTGAAACTCTACGTCATCGGGGAAGTACGTTTCGTTCTCCGTCAATAGGAAATCGACCCCGCCCGATGCCAGCAGTTTCAATGTACTCTTCTCTTTTTTCATCAAATAGAGAGTCGCAGAACCCGATTGCAAAAAGCGGTTGGTCCGGTCCAGGTTGTCGCCCCGATCAATAATCTCGAACGGGTTTTGGCCAGTGTATTCCCAAGTCGGGTAGCTACCGTCGGCCCGGCGAGTGATGTCGATGAAATTAGGAATATAGGCGATGTTGTAGCCAATTGAAACCCCATTGTTATCATTGCCCAAAAATCCTCTCGAACTGCTTGAATTGATGTAGCTAGAACTCATACTTACATCGATACGGTCGCTGAGTTTATGGTCGATGTTGGCACGCAGAGAGTTCCGGTTGAAGCCTGTCCGCTTCATAATACCATTCTCGTCGGTGAGGCCACCCGAAATGAAAAACTTGGTCCGCTCGTTACCGCCCGAAATGCTCAGGCGCGTGTTGCGCAACATGCCCTTCTCGCCAAAGGCCAGTTTTTCGTAGTCCCAGGTGCGACCATTCGATTCGGCTAGCAACCGCTTGTAGTCTTCAGGTGTGTAACCGCTGATGCCATACACCTCGAAGAACTTATCAATTTTGGCGTTGTCCCAGTTCGATGATCCCAGAAACCGCAATGCCTGCGCCCAACCTACATCCTGACCAAAATTCACTTTTGTCTTGCCTGATTTGCCGCGTTTGGTCGTAATCACGATAACACCGGCGTTGGCGCGGGTTCCGTAAATAGCCGATGCCGAGGGACCTTTGAGAACCTCTACATTTTCTACATCGGCGGGGTTCAAATCGGCCAAACGGTTAGCCGACTGATCCTGCGAACTTACGTTTGACGTGGTGGTTGCCCCGCTGAACGCCCGCGACCCTGAACCTGTGTTGAACTGCGAGTTGTTGATGATAATTCCGTCTACCACATACAAAGGCTCGGTGGTTAGGTTGATAGAGGAAATACCCCGCAATCGGACTGAGACCCCACCGCCTGGCGCACCCGAGTTAGAGACGATATTGGCCCCTACTACTTTACCCGCCAACGCATTGTCTAATGTAGCGGGTCGGGTTGTTCCTACTAACTTATCCGCATTCACACTTGATACAGCATTAGCGGCATTCGATCGCTTAATACTCGATGCAAGTCCCGTTACAACGACTTCTTCCAGATTTGAGACATCTTCGGTCAGGCTTATGTCTAGCATTGTTTGGCCGCTGCTAACCGTTTTCTCGGTTGCTAAGAAGCCAATGTTGGAGATTTGGATTCGTCCGTTTGCTGGCACATCGCTCAGAGTATAACGCCCCTGCGAATCGGTTGTGGTTCCCCGGGTGGTTCCCCGGATCACTACATTGGCCCCCGGAATGGGTTTGCCACTGGCATCTTTAATGACACCGCTTAATGTGCGCGTTTGCGCCCAGGCTGTTGCTATTGTCAATCCCGACAAGAGCAAAAAACCTAATAAACGTTTCCTCATAATGGTTTTTACAGAATGTTTTATGAATACTGCTGCTAAATTACGAATATTGTTTTGTTACTGAGTACTTTTATCCATTATCAGTTGTTTATCTTGTCTAGTACTTACTACAGTTATCTAAGTACTTTAGTAGTTAAGAGCTGATTATCAGGCATAAAAAAAGCGAAGGCTTTTTATGCCTCCGCTCCCCCACCAATTTCAATTCGTGTACCTTACCGCAAATCAACCACTTCAACACCAGGGTATTTAGCCTTATCGAAATTGAAATAACTATCGGTCACGGCCACATTGGGCGTAAATTTACTGATGGTATAAGCCGTTTTTTTGCCAGTCTTATCCGTTATCTGCCAGTTCCTCACCGACTTATCGGCCTTATCAACGCTAATTTGTATTTTAGCAACCTGAGCATTTTTCTTCTCCGGTGTCAGTTCAATTACTTCAACCGGGCGACCAGCCAGTTTTTGCTCACCAATAAACCGGTAGTTAAACCCTTTTTTGTAGATGGAGTAAATTCGGCTGGGGTTGAAATCACTGTTTTCGCTACCATCGTAGTCCTGCAAATTCACTTCATTAGACTCCTTAATATAGGTGGACATGGTTTTACCGTCGTTGAAAACCTCCTGACCACCCAGCTTGAGCCGAAACTTCTGGTCTTTCACCGTCAGGTCACCTTTGAAAGGGGCGGCTCCGTCGGCAGTAAAAGAGAACGCGGCCTGATAAGTTTTGTAGGTTTTGTACTTTTTGCTCATCGCATCCAGAATATCCCCGGCGCGTTTGTCCTTTTGAGCAACGGCTGGCCCTGCTAAAATAACAGCTACCATTGCTATCAGTGCTTTTCTCATTCGTGGGTGTTCAGGTTAACCAAGATTGTCCGTAAAAATGGCAATCTGTTTTTAATTAGACAGATTCACTACTCAAAAAGTTTAAACTCAGCAGCAGGTCTATTCGTTCTTGTTGCAGAAACGTTCCTCACATTATGGCTCAGTTAACCCAAAAAATCTGCGCTCACCTCAACGCGCTTACGTCCATTACGCCTGCTCAGGAATACCAATGCGATGAATGCGTGAAAACAGGATCTTCGTGGGTGCATTTACGCACCTGCCAAACCTGCGGCACCACACTTTGCTGCGACAGTTCGCCCAATAAACACGCTACCAAGCATTTTCACCAGTCGGGGCATCCGGTTGTGGTTTCAGCCGAACCGGGTGAACGATGGCTCTGGTGCTTTGTCGATGAACAAATGGTTGGTTATTGACCAGTATTCCGTCGATTCTACCGTTCTCCCCGCTTTCTTCCCATTCCTCCCTTTTCGGGTCTTTTCAGGCACTGGGCCAACAATATTTTCCTTCTCATTCCGACTATGAAGGAAAAGGATATTGTTTAAATGACAACCACAACCGACGAACAGGCCCAAAATGAGATCATTCGCGACACGGTTCGGCGCGAACGCTCGCGGCTGAGTCGGTTTATTCAGAGCCGCCTGCCCGATGCTGATGCGGCTGAGGATATTTTGCAGGATGTTTTCTACGAACTTACCGAGGCCTACCGATTGACCAAACCCATTGAGCGGGTGGCTTCGTGGCTCTTTGCCGTAGCCCGCAACAAAATCAACGACTGGTATCGAAAACCCCGCCCCATTTCGCTCGATGCACCGATTAATGCCGTAGATTCGGACGATGAAACCCCGGTTTTGGGCGAGTGGCTGGTGATAGCCGATGGTACACCCGACAGTGAGCTTTTCAGGGAAACCATTCTCGATGCCATCGACGAAGCTCTGGCCGAACTACCTACTGACCAACGCGATGTGTTTGTCCGGCACGAAATCGACGGGCAATCGTTCAACGATATGGTGGCTGAGTTGGGGGTGCCGCTCAACACGCTACTTTCCCGAAAACGGTATGCGGTTTTGCACCTGCGTCGACGGCTTCGGGATTTGTACGATGAACTAAACAATCAATAAGAAAGTCAATACACAAAATGAAACGATACTGGTTTCGCAAGGGGGCTAAGTTCCTCGTTTTTGCCATCCTGTTTATTGGGCTGGTCGGCTGGCTCGTTATGACGCTCTGGAACACCCTGCTGCCCGCTATTCTGGGCGTTGCAACCATCACCTTCTGGCAGGCACTTGGCTTGCTGACACTCAGCCGAATTCTGTTTGGAGGGTTGGGGCGGGCCTCGTTCGGACGAGGGGGCGGCTGGAGCCGTGGTGATCCTCGCCAACAACGCTGGAAAGAAAAAATGGCCGAACGCTGGCAACACCTCACCCCCGAACAACGCGAACAAATGAAAGCGAAATGGAAGGAACGGTGCGGGAAATAACCTTTTCAGTGAACAATCCCGGCGGGGAACCGGGACTGTTCACTGAAAAGGCTGTTCACGGTCACTTGTCCCACCAAACTTTAGTATCCAGATTATCAGCACCTTGACGGGCGACGGCTTCGTCGATTTTGGCTCTGTTCACCGCCAATTCGTTGTCGGGATACGTCAGGCGGTTAATAAAAGTGCCTTTGATCTCTTTGCCCGGATAGGGGTTGGGGGTTAGTTTGGGGAAACCGCTCCGCCGGAAATTGGCAAAGGACTCCGGCCCGTTCAAAAACGAGGCAATCCAGTATTGCGTGTTGATCTGCTCCAAACCCTTTGCAGCCGTATAGGGATTTGCCGCCAGATAGGCGGTTATGGCAGCCGGTTGGACCAGCGACGTAGCATCGTAATCACCTAATTGCTGCATATGGGCCGTGATCCCGGCATTATAAAAATCGGCAGCATTGCCCGTTGTCCAGCCACGTTGGGCGGCTTCGGCCAGCAGCAATTGGGTTTGGGCATAGGTAACCTGATACGAAGGGGCCGCCAGTTTGCCCATCCGCGTCCGGTCTAACTGCGAATAATCGTAGAAACTGGCTAATTTATCCGCTGTAGCGCGGGCCAGAATAGTGCCATTGTCAAAGCCCATGGGCATCCCAATCTGAACTGCCACATCACGGTTGGCACGGGCGGCTGTTTGTTCGGGACCGCTTTTAGCACCCACATACCGCACGGCAATAGAAGCTAAACGGGGGTCGGCGGTTGCTTTAAGCAAATCGACAAAGGTGCCTGTCAGGTAAAAGTTAGCTGCTTCGGTCGAATTAAGAAGTCCACCAACGGGGTTCTGATAATTGGCATCGTTTTTTATGACGGCATTATCGGCGTTCGACTGAAGCACACCCCCGGCAACTGCTTTCTGCACCGTCGATTGAGCCAGTGTCGGATTCACTTTTGAGAGTCGCATTCCGGCCCGCAACATCAGCGAGTAGCCAAACCGTTTCCATCGGGGAATGTTCCCGCCGAAATAGACCTCACCAGCCTCTGTCGGTTTAGCCGCATCTAAGGCTGCCGATGCCTCGGTCAGTTCTTTGATGATGTCGGCGTAAATACTTTCCTGCGTATCGTACTTGGGAGAGGTGTTACCACTCAGAAAACCCAATCCGGCCTCGCTGTAGGGCACATCGCCATAGGTATCGGTCAGCACCATAAACGTATAAGCACGCCAGATTCGAGCCATGTTATAGAGGTTACTGCGGTTGGCATCGGCCTTGGTTTGATCCATTACGGCTACCAGATAGCGGTTTACGTTTTGGTAATACTGCCGCCAGGTTCCTCCGTTCTGCCCCGATGGCCCCCGGTTGTCGGTATTGAAATTGCCACCAGCCAACACCCCGGAGTTAGGCGAAAACATATGTTGCACAATGGCACTTTCGAATATCAGAATTGAGGTCTGATGGGACGCGCTCACAATGGAATTGTTGAACAGAAAAACCGGGTTGAGGGCCGTGGCAGCCGTTGGGTTTATGTTCAGTGTATCGAACCCTTTATCGCAACTGCTTGCGACCAGCATCAAAAAGGCAAGGCTGAAAATTAGTTCTATCTTTTTCATAGATGTATGATTAAGTGGGTTAGAAGCGAACATTGAGGTTAAAGCCCACACTCCGGGTAGTTGGCAAACCCGTCGATTCCAGACCGATGAGGTTGTCGGAACTAAAGCCGAATTGTTCGGGATCAAGGTTTGGCACATACTTTTTCAGCATGGCCACGTTGTTAGCTACTACGTTCAGCTTGAAGCCTTTGATGAAGAGCGTTTTGGGCAGGAACTTCGTCAGGTCGTAGCCGAGGCTGATCTGCCGGAGTTTACTATAGCTGGCATCATACAGCACCTGTTCGCCCAGGCTAAGCGACCGCCCAACCGAGTAATAGTCCTGCACAAAAGCCCGAACCGTATTCGCTTCACCTTTATCGTTTACGCCTACGCCCACCATTTTGTTGTCGGCATCGCCCCGGCCAACCAGCGTTTCTTTTTGCAGACCGTGCCGGAACAGGTTCAGATTGGTTCCTGAAATCATTTTGCCGCCAATTTTAAAGTCGATCAGGAACGACAGGTTTACGCCTTTATACGTAAACGAGTTGGTGATACCACCTATGTATTTGGGGAGGGCCGATCCAAACGAGATAGGTGTTGGTGTCCGCAAGGGTAGTCCGTTGCCACCATGAACAAGTTGTCCCTGTGCATTTCGCTGATAACCAAAGGTATAGAGTTGTCCCAACTCCTGCCCGACCACCTGACGAAGATCACCCACAAACACCCCGTTGCCTACCACAATCTGCTCTGGCTGCTTGTCCTTATTGTAATCTTTTTCAGGCGTTCCGTCATCATCCGTCAGCAGTTTCAGGAGTTTCGTTTTGTTGTAGGAGCCGTTCAGCGTAATGTCCCACGAGAACGAAGAAGTCCGAATGGGTGCCAGGTTCAGCAACAATTCAACGCCCCGGTTGCGGCTTTGGCCACTATTGATGAGCGTACTGGTGAAGCCTGACCCATCTGAAATCTGAGCCGTAACGATTTGGTCGCTCGTTATTTTGTTGTAGTACGTGAAGTCGATGCCAACCCGGTTGTTGAACAGTTTCAGTTCAAGGCCACCCTCTGCTTCTGCCGTGCGGCTTGGTTTCAGATTGGCACTCGGAATGGTGTTCGAGGTAATAAACCCTAACGGTTGCCCGGCAAACAGGTTAGCATTCACGCCGTAGAACAGGCTGTTGGAGTAGGGCCCCACGTCGCCGTCGCTACCCACCTCGGCATAGGCACCCCGGAGTTTACCAAAGTTCAGCCAGGAAGGCATGTTCTCGAATGCCTGCGAGAACACAAAACTGCCCGTCGCCGATGTGTAGAGGATGCTGCGGTTGGCGGCTGCCAGCGTCGAGAACCAGTCGTTGCGGGCGGTGGCATTCACAAACAGGAACCCTTTATACGACAGTTCGAGGGCACTATACAACGAGTTCACCTTGCGTTCGCTCAAGCTGTAGAAGGGGTCTTTCACCCGGCCATTTTGTGGGGTGTATAAGCCCCGCACAATGAAATCGTTGGACTGAACACTGTTCAAATCGCTCCGGCGATACAACTGGTTGCCCCCCACGTTGAGGTTTACCCCAATGGCACCGAAGGTTTTGTTGGCTCCTATCAGAAAATCGCTGTTCAATTCGCGGAACCGGCGGGCCTCCTGCACATACCGGCCATTCACAAAACCGGCCGGGGCTGCCGCCAATGAGGCTTGGCCCGTTGGGAAGTTGTAGTCCTGGTCACGCGCCCAGAAATCCTGCCCAACCCGCACCTGGCCATACAGCCAGTCGGTGAAGTTATAGCGGGCGGTCAGGTTGCCAAACAAACGATCCCGGCGGATGTTCTCAAACTTGTTGTTGAGGACAAAATACGGATTCGTCCGGTTCATAAACCGCGAATACACAAACTCGTTGCCGGTTGCCGGGTTAATCTGGTTAGCCTCCAGAACGTCTAAGGGCATCGAGTTGGCCAGCGTATAAATAACCGTGGGCGTACTGTTATCCTGTTGAGCAATCTGGGGCGGGTTTTTGTTGAACTCGTTCGAGTAGTTGATCGTACCTGTTATGTTCAGTTTGGGCGACAGGTTGTAGCTGAAACCAAGATTAATGGTTTTGCGATTGAACGTATTGTTCCGCGTGATGCCTTTGTTGTCAAGGTTGGCCACCGACAGGTTGAAGCCGCCTTTGTCGCTGCCCGACGACAACGTGACTGTGTTTGTCCAGGTGGTGCCGGTGCGGTAGAACGTCCGAATCCGGTTACTAACAGGCGCGTAAGGAAGCGTCAGACCACCAAACAGGGTTTGCGTCTGTCCGGCAAATTTCTCACCAAAACTCCACACGCCCGATGTTGGGTTAGCCGCCTGTGGCCTCACGCCGTACTCACCCTGCCCATATTCATACTGGAAATCGGTGAAGTCCAGGGGCTGATCGGTTGTGAAGTTGCTGTTGTAAATCACGCCAATACCCTGCCCCGCGCCTTTGGTTTTGGTCGTAATCATGATAACTCCGTCTTTGGCACGAGAGCCATACAGAGCAGCCGCCGTACCACCTTTTAGAACGGTCATCTGCTCAATGTCATCGGGGTTGATCGACGACAAACCGTCGCCCCCGTCTGAGTAGTTGGAGTCGCGGTTTCCAACTGCGCCATCGCCCCCGACGTTGCCTGTATTCTGTCCAAAGTTGGTGTTGTCGATAGGCACCCCGTTTACCACAATCAGTGGGTTGTTTTGTCCCGAAAACGAAGACTGCCCCCGAATCCTGATCTTGCTGGTCCCGGCAGCTCCCGTGCCGAGGGTCGAAATGTTAACCCCGGCAATTTTGCCCTGGAGAGCATTCATGAAGTTAACCGTCCGGTTCACCGTAATCTGCTCCGGGGCTACGTTAGCCGTGGCATACCCCAGCGTTTTGGCTTCTTTCTTGATACCAAGAGCCGTCACTACCACCTCGTTCAGGTTTTGGTTAGCCTCTTGCATCGTCAGGTTGATCTGGGTCTGATTCCCCACCGTGACCTCCTGGCTTGCAAACCCAATGGCGGAGTAAATCAGCACGGCCCCCGAAGCGGGCACCTGTAGCGAATAGTCGCCGGTGGCGTTGGTTGTGGTGCCGTTTTGGCTTCCCTTAATGAGAACGCTAACGCCTGGCACGGCCTGATTGTCAGCACCAATTACTCGGCCTGTTACGCGCCGATCCTGCGCTTGAAGCAGTGTGGTCAGACTCAACAGTAGCCCAAGCAGAAAGCACCTGAATACACTGATTGATGATCTTCGTAGTAGTAATTTCATCGGAACGAGGGTGTTAAATGGATTAAGTAATTCTGTCCACAGCTAAGTTAAGCCGTTATGACTGAAAACTGCTGTTTTTGTGTTATCTACTGAATTTTTTGCCATTTTCCGTCTTTTTTAAGAGATCCATACTATCCTTATGAACTAGCTTTTTTTACATGAATTTGGCTGAAAAAACCGGCTCTATTTGCAAACTGATGCGGTTTTGGCTTACATTCGTCCGTTTTCCTATTGACTCTGACACAACAGCAGCCTTTTTTATACTCTTATTATGGCCAAACTCATCATTGTTGATGACGAAAAGAGCATCCGTGACGCGCTACGCGACATTCTCGAATATGAAGGGTACGAAGTAGATGAAGCAAAAGACGGCGAAGAAGGGCTTGATATGATCATCAAGTCGAACTACGACGTGGCTCTGTGCGATATTAAAATGCCCAAAATGGATGGCCTCGAATTGCTGCTGAAAGCGGGTGAGGCTGGTCGGGGCACTCAGTTTGTGATGGTATCGGCTTTTGGCAATGTGGAGAACGCAGTTGAAGCCACCAAGCGAGGGGCCTTTGACTTTATTACCAAGCCACCCGATTTGAACCGACTGCTCGTGACGGTGCGCAACGCCCTCGAACGGTCGAAGATGGCGCAGGAGACCAAAACCCTCCGCAAGCGCATCTACAAACTCAACGAGATTGTTGGCGAGTCAATGGCTATTCAGAAAGTAAAGGAAACCATTAATCGTGTGTCGGCTACGGAAGCCCGCGTTCTGGTGACGGGAGCCAATGGTTCGGGTAAGGAGATGGTGGCCAAGCAGATTCATGAAAAAGGCAACCGAGCCAACATGCCGCTGGTGGAAGTGAACTGTGCGGCTATTCCTGGTGAACTGATTGAAAGCGAGTTGTTTGGCCACGAAAAAGGCTCATTCACCGGGGCAATGGCCAAGCGTGTGGGCAAGTTTGAACAGGCCGACGGAGGTACGCTGTTCCTCGACGAAATTGGCGACATGAGCCTTTCGGCACAAGCCAAAGTGCTGCGGGCCTTGCAGGAGAGCAAAATTACCCGCGTGGGGGGCGATAAGGAAATTCGTGTGAATGTGCGCGTGATTGCCGCCACCAACAAAGACCTGCGCCGGGAAATTGCCGAAGGAAACTTCCGCGAAGACTTGTTTCACCGCCTGAGTGTGATTGTGATTCACGTGCCGCCCCTCTCAGAGCGTAAAGAAGATATTGGTCTGCTTGCTGATAAGTTTCTTCAGGACATTGCCGCCGAATACGGTGCTCCCGTTAAAGAACTCAGCGGGGACGCGCTTCAACACCTGCAATCGCTGCCCTGGACGGGTAACGTACGCGAACTTCGCAACGTGATCGAACGCCTTGTGATTATGTGTGGTGACACCATCACGGGTGATGATGTGGCTGTTTATGCCTGATGATAATGTAGAGACGCAAAATTTTGCGTCTCTACATTATCATCAAATTACATCCCCGCACATCCGAATTATCGAACCGGCCCATAACCCGAAAGGTGCCGGGTTCAGGGCCATACTGCCCCAGATCACCCGTTTCGATAAAACTGCAGGAGTCCAGATTCCCCAAATCAACCACGTTGATGCCGCCGGTACGGGCATAATCTAACGGAAAAACGTAGAACGGGTCGTTGATGTCGCGGACCAGGACCCGCATGGTGGCTCCGGGACGGAAAAGCCCTTCGCCCGTTGAGTAGCCCTGAGAGAGCAGTTCGGTCATGCCATATTCAGAATGGATACCGGTAACACCCAATCGGTTAACCAATGTTTCGTGAACTTCTTCGCGGAGTAGTTCACGCCGACGGCCTTTCATGCCACCCGTTTCCATCACGATTACCCGCTTGCTTTCGCCAATAAACGAGAGGCCGGACGTAGACTCTGCCCAGTCGAGAAGGGCGAAAGTTACCCCAATCAACAGAATTTTTCGCGAAGAGGTAGCCAGCAGGTATTTGATCTGTTGGGTTAGCTCGGTGGTGTTGTGCAGGTAAAAACCAGAACTGTGGGATTTGGTTTGCGCCACAAACTCCTGAACCATATACACGAGTGACGAGTTATTTCGTTCAAGATACGATGGCAGCAGGGCCAGAATGTGGAAGTCGGTCAGGGGGCCGTAGGTCTCCTCAAAAATTTGCTGACTGACAGCCTTGTAGAGGTCAGTATCGAACAGGTAATGGTGGCTGGTAGTTTCGCCGGTTGTACCACTACTGGAAAAACAAACAGCCCGGTCAATGGCTTCTGTTGTTATTTTACTGGCCGATATGATCTGGTGCTGCTTGAAAAACCCAATGGGCATAAACGGCACTTTATTCAATTGCCCAATTGACTCCGGTTCCACCCGAAGTGCATTTAAATAAGCCCGATAAGTGGAATTGTAGATTGCCTGATACCGAAAAACGGCCAATGCCAGAGCCTCGAATTTCTCGGCATCGACAGACAAAATTTGTTGCCTAAGGGCGTTGCGCTGATTGGCTGCTTCGGGCGAAAAATGGGTCAGAAAACTTTGCAAACGAAAAAAACAGGTATAGTACGTCACGATTACAACACCATGCAACGGCAACTAATTCACCCGGTAATTCTTCTGTTCGGCCTCACGCTGCTCCTCTCCTCCTGCTGGAACGAACCCGATTTTGACGATACCCCCAAAATTTCATTCTCGGGTCTCAATATCTTCCGCAAACTGCCTGCAAGAGTGGGGGTGGGTGGTGGGGAGCGTGATTCTGTTATAATCGCCCTTGATTTCACCGATGGCAATGGCGACCTCGGCGTGAACTCGCCCCGTAACAAGGCCGACTCGGCAGCCTATAATGCCATGTTTAAGGAATGGGGAAACTACCAGATTAAAGTGTTTAAACTGGTCAACAACAAGTACGAAGAATTGAATCTACCTGAAAACAGGCAACTGGTTTTTCCCCGCTTAACCAAAGAAGGCACCAAAGGGGCTATTGAAGGAAAGCTCGAGTTTCGGCAGATTTTCTATTACAGCCGCACCGCCAAGATTACTCCCGTGAAATTTCAGATCAAAATTAGGGACCGTAATCTACTTGAAAGCAATATGATCGAGACTGACACGGTACATGTGCCTCTTTTTGGCCAGTAGGCTTCTTACGTTTCCTTATTCAGTACAATCCTGAATGTAGTTCCCTTGCCCACTTCGGAGCTTTTCACAAAGAGCCGCCCATTGTGGTATTCTTCCACAATGCGTTTGGCTAGCGTGAGACCGAGGCCCCAGCCGCGCTTTTTGGTGCTGAAACCCGGTGCGAACACTTTTTGCATATTGGCTTTGGAAATGCCCTTGCCGGTGTCAGTGATGTCGATGGCTACTTCGTCGTTGTTGAGGGGCATCATTCGGAGCCGGAGTTCGCCTACTCCGGCCATGGCATCTACCGCGTTTTTGCAGACGTTTTCGATTACCCACTCAAACAGCAATCGGTTGATGCGCACCATTTGGGTGGGCGGCAAGTTGCTCTCTACGGTCATTTTGACTTTAGTAGAGATTCGCCGGGCGAGATAATCGGTAAACTGCTTGACAACCTCGCCCAGATTTTCTTCTTTCAGGGTCGGGATGGAGCCGATGCTGGAGAAACGCCCCGTGATGGTGTTCAGCCGCTCCACATCTTTCTCGATTTCCTCGGTTATGCTTTCGTCGTATTGTTCGGGCATCGACCTCATATACTCCACCCAGGCCATGAGCGACGACAGGGGGGTTCCCAACTGGTGCGCCGTTTCTTTGGCCAAACCCACCCAAACCCGGTTTTGCTCGGCCCTGCGCGACGAACTAAACGAGAGGTAAGCGAGAAAACCTAGGGCCGTCAAAATCAGAAACAGGGCGAACGGAAAATAACTGAGTTGCCGCAGAAGCGTGGAGTTGTTGTAATACACCAGCCCAAAATCTCCGTTTCGCAGATCAACACGAATGGGCTGATGGTTTTTGCGCATCTCCACCACTTGTTGCCGCAGATATTGTTGTTGTTCCTGAGATGTTAGCCCTTCCGGAAATTCGATGTTCAGTCGACCGGCGGGTTGGTTGTTTTGATTGATGTAAATGGCCGGAATGTTTTTGTTCGCTTCCAGCACTTCCTGCACAATGAAATTAACATCGGTATTGATATCGGCTGTCTGAACATAGCCGAGGGCTTTAGCATAAAGTTGAACGTATTGCTCCTCGCGGGTTTCCAGTTTCGCAATAATTCGGTTCATGAAAATCAGTGCACCCGACCCCACTAACAGTAGGTTTAGGGCGACAATAATTTTCAATACATTATTCTGACTGTAGATATCGAATGACTTGAGCATGGATGCGATTTGCGCTTCATCGGCTATTATCAACGATTCAGCCCCCAAGTTTAGCACGTTCAGGGGAAAGATGGTCAATTATCGAACCAGAGCCGTTTACTTTTACACGGTTTTCACGACTACTATCTGGAAAGCAGATTATTATCCGCTTCCTATTCAAAACGAACGTCGAGCAGTCTGCTATTGTTCTGTTAGAATAGGATAAAGGCGGGAAAACGACGACTTGTTTATATAAATTCTAAATAACAAGTCAGATGGAACAACTTGTTCATCGGGTAGCAATCGTAGTGTAATTTTGTAGAGTGAAGTGACCCAGAGGTATGTTAGATAATTTCAAATCAATTAGCCTGTCTCATAAAACCGCCCCGTTAGCGGTTCGTGAACTAATTGCACTCAACGAAGAAGAAGCCAAGCGGCTTATGCTTCGCCTGCGCGACTTTTTTGGTTTAACGGAACTACTTGTTGTCTCGACCTGCAACCGCACTGAGGTCTATTACACGTTTGGGCAAGACCTGAACCGTGAGATTGCGCAATTGCTCCTGATTGAAAAAGGACTGACCACTACAGAAGACTATCTGCCTTATTTTCAGTTCTTTGCCGATCACTCAGCCGCCGTGCATCACCTGTTCGAGGTGTGCGTGGGCCTGCACTCGCAGGTGATTGGCGATATGCAGATTCCGAATCAGGTGAAACATGCCTACCAATGGTCGGCGGATTTGGATATGGCCGGGCCATTTTTGCACCGGCTGATGCACACCATTTTCTTTACTAACAAGCGTGTTGCCCAGGAAACGGCATTCCGCGATGGGGCCGCTTCGGTTTCCTATGCCGCCGTTGACCTGATCGACGAACTGGTGGGTCACCAAACCCAACCCCGAATTCTGGTGGTTGGCCTCGGCGAAATTGGCACCGATGTGTGCAAAAACCTGGCTGACCGCGATTTCAAAAATATTACCCTCTGCAACCGTACCCGCGCCAAAGCCGATTCATTAGCCACGCAATACGGGTTTCAGTTGGCCGACTTCGATCAACTAACTACCGAACTTCAACGGGCCGATGTGATTATTTCGTCGGTGCAGCGCGACCAACCGCTGTTCACGCCTGAGTTGCTGAACGGCATTTCGGTGCTGACGTATAAGTACTTCATCGATTTGTCGGTGCCGCGCTCAGTGGATGCTGCTGTCGAGCAGATTCCGGGGGTTTTGCTCTACAACATCGACCACATCCGCAATCGTGCCGACGAAGCCCTGACCCGCCGGGTTGCCTCTATTCCGCAGGTAGAAGCCATCGTGAACCAATCGGTTCTGGAATTTGGTGACTGGTCGAAGGAAATGATGGTTTCACCCACCATCAATAAGTTGAAGAACGCCCTGGAGCAGATTCGGCGTGAGGAAATTGGCCGATACATGAAGAGTATGTCGCCCGAAGAATCAGAGAAGATTGACAAGATCACGCGGGGCATCATGCAGAAAATCATCAAGTTGCCCGTCTTACAGCTTAAAGCCGCCTGCAAACGCGGTGAAGCTGAAACGCTAATCGACGTGTTAAATGATCTTTTCAATTTAGAGCAACAATCCGCTGAGAACCCCCAAAGCCATTGATTTTTGGGTAGATATTCATAGATAACCCCGAACTTTAGATAGTTTGGGGTTTTTGTTTTTCTGTATGCGCTCAATAACTCGCTTTCTCTTTTTGGCATTACTCATCATCGGCCTTCTCACGCTCTGGGAATACCTGCGTCAATGGCCCTTGTTTTCACGATTTACGCAGGGGAGTCAGGCAACGCAACAACTGGTTTTAAGAGAAGTGACGGCTCTGGGCAAACTGGAACTGGTGCGTTACACGTTCAAAGACATTGTAGAATACAACCAGCCCCGCGCTATTTTACCCAATGCCCGCGCCGTGCTGATTGTGCAGGGCGAAGCTACCGGCTGCATCGACCTCACGCACCTGACAGCCAAAGATGTGCAAACAGGCGATACCATTGTGGTAAAACTCCCCCAACCCGAACTCTGCGGCTGGAAAATAAACCACAAGCAATCAAGGGTTTATGACACCCAGTTCGGCTTCATGGACGAGTCAGAGTTGGTGAGTGGAGCCTATACACAGGCCGAGGAACAGATCCGACAATCGGCTCTCAACAGCGGCATTCTGGAACAAACCCGCCAGAACGCCGACCGAATTTTGCGGCCTATACTCGAAAAAGTGGCGGGCAAGCCGGTAAAATTCCGATATTGAGGGCTGATTCTATCCCTACATATCATGACGGAACACGCTACCACCCACAACCGACGATCATTTATTCAGAAAGTGGCTTTGGCCGGGGGAGCCTTCTCCGCTAATAGCTTGTTTGCCCAGGCCCATGCCGCCGATTGGGCCGATGCCACTGCCCGTGTTACCCCCTTGTCCCCGGAACAGGCCGCCACCGACGAAGACTATTGGCACCTGATTCAGCAGGCATATCCGGCTTCGTCGTCGAACATCCTGATTCTGAACAATGGTGGTGTTTCGCCCGCGCCCCTCGTAGTGCAGCAGGCTCTCGAGCGCTACAACGCGATGATTAACCAGGGACCGTCCTATTATATGTGGCGGTTGCTGGATCAAGGTCGCGAGGCAGTCCGCGAAAAACTCGCCCTGCTCGCAGGAACTTCGCCCGACGAAATTGCCATTAACCGCAATGCCACCGAAGCCCTGCTGACCGTGATCTATGGCCTTGACCTACAGCGCGGTGATGAAGTGATTGGCACCTTGCAGGACTATCCAAATGTGGTGCAGGCCTGGCGACAACGGGCACAACGTGAGGGCGTTGTGTATAAACAACTGAATTTCACCTTCCCGATTGAGGACGATGAAGTCATTGTTCGGGAGTATGAAAAGGCGATTACGCCCAAAACAAAAGTTATTCACGTAACGCACGTGATCAACTGGATGGGGCAGATTATGCCCGTTCGGAAAATTTGCCAGATGGCTCAGAAACGGGGCATCGAAGTGTTGGTGGACGGGGCGCATTCATTCGGTCTGCTCGATTTCAAGGTGTCTGATCTGGGGTGTGATTATTTCGGAACCAGTTTGCACAAGTTTCTGTCGGCCCCGGTTGGCACGGGTATGCTGTGGATTAAGCGGGAGAAAATCGCTAAAATCTGGCCGCTTATGTGCAACAGCAAACCCCTGAGCGACGACATTCGTAAGTTTGAAACCATCGGAACGCGGAGTTTTCCGATTGAACAGGGCATTGGCGAGGCCATTAATTTCCACAACGCCATTGGCACTAAACGTAAGGAAGAACGGATTCGCTACCTCAAAAACTATTGGGCCGAACAGGTGCAGAAATTGCCGGGCGTGAAACTGCATACCTCGCTCAAAGCTGCGTATTCGTGCGGCATTTGCGGGGTCAGCATCGACGGCATGACCATCCAGGAGTTGGAGGGTCAGTTGTTTGCGAAGGCCAAAATCAACACCTCGCCCACCGTTTGGGAAAACATTAGTTGCGTTCGGGTTACGCCCCACGTCTATACCTCGCTGGCTGATCTGGATCGGCTAGTGGCCTCCATCACCCAAATTGCCACCACCAAGCGCAAGCAAGGGTAAGGACGCTGGTTATTGGACTTTGGATAATAGATTTTTGACCTTCGACTTGTTACCATGATTCACCAACCTACGCCCCGACGTACTTTTTTGAAAACCACTGCCGTAGCCACCTTGGGAGCTATGTTGCCTCAGTCTATTCTCGCCCGCACCGACGATAAACCCGTGCGCTTAGGCTTCATTGGCGTGGGGCAGCGAGGCCGAAATCACCTCCGCAACGCGCTCAATTTCCCCAATGTGGTTATCACGGCTATCTGCGACACTGACCCCGATGCGCTCGCTAAAAGTCAGCAGATTCTGACCAAAAATGGCCAAAAAGAAGCCGCCACTTACGGCAAAACCGAACGCGACTATGAGAACATGGTGAAGCGCGACGACATCGACGGAGTCATTATTGCCTCGCCCTGGGAGTGGCACGTGCCGATGGCAGTGGCCACCATGAAGGGCGGCAAATATGCCGGGCTGGAAGTATCTGCCACTGTGACCTTACAGGAGTCGTGGGATTTGGTGAATACGTTTGAGAAAACGGGTTCGCACTGTATGATTCTCGAAAACGTTTGCTACCGGCGCGATGTGATGGCCATTCTGAATATGGTTCGGCAGAACGTTTTTGGCGAGATAAACCACCTCCAATGCGGCTACCAGCACGATTTGCGGGAAGTAAAATTCAACAGCGGTAAAGATGTGTATGGTGGGGGCGTTGAGTTTGGCGACAAAGGCTACTCCGAAGCCCGTTGGCGCACCCAGCACTCGGTAGATCGCAACGGCGATTTATACCCCACGCACGGCCTTGGCCCTGTTGCTGAGATGATTAACATAAACCGGGGCAATCAGTTTCTATACCTAACTTCAATGGCATCGCCTTCGCGCAGCCTTCACAAATATATTGTGGACAAGGGCGGTGCCGACCATCCAAACGCCAAAGTGAAATTCAAACTCGGCGATGTGGTGCAGACAATGATTAAATGCGCCAACGGCGAAACCATCCTGATTACGCACGACACCAACTCTCCCCGCCCCTACTCGCTCGGTTTCCGGGTGCAGGGCACGCAGGGTCTGTGGATGGACGATGGCAACCAGATTTATATTGAAGGAACCAGCAAGAAAGCCCACAGTTGGGAATCCGACGAGCCGTATATGCAGCAATACGACCACGCCTACTGGAAAAAAGAGGGCAAAATCGCCGAGGGTGCCGGACACGGGGGGATGGATCATTTTGTGATGAAAGACTTTCTGGATGCCATCCGAACCCGCTCGGCCCCGTCTATCGACGTGTATGACGCGGCTGCCTGGTCGGCCATCAGCCCGTTGTCCGAAGAGTCGATCAAAAAGGGGTCGGCTGCGGTTCAGATTCCTGATTTCACGCGGGGAAAATGGAAAACAAGGAAGCCTATTTTTGCGTTGGACGTAGCGTGATTTAACAACCCCTCCTTATGAAAACCGCCCGTCCAATCTCTGCCCTCTGTGTGGTTAGCCTGTCGCTCCTGACCGCTTCCACCACCAAAATAAACCCCTCATTCGCGCCCCGCGATGTGAAGTTTGCCCAGCATTTTGTGGCTGCCGAGAGCTTCGAGTCGGTCGGGATTGTGGATGTGAACAAGGACGGGAAACCCGATCTGGTGTCCGGCGATTTCTGGTACGACAATGCCGAAGACCGAAAAAACTCGTTCCGCAAACGCAAACTCATTGGCGACCAAAAACGCTTCGATGAATATTACGATGACTTTTCGACTATCCCGTTGGACGTGGATGGCGATGGCGACGAAGATGTGGTGACGGGCGGCTGGTTTGGCGGGATGCTTCGCTGGTTGGAAAATACCGGCCCCACGGGAAAAACGTGGCCTATTCACGACATTGCGGAAGTTGGCAACGTGGAAACCACCCGCGCCTGGGACATTGACGGCGATGGTAAAGTCGAGATTGTACCCAACAATCCAAACAAGCCCCTGAAGTATTTCAAACTCGACAAGCCCAATACATTCCGGCAGATTCCCGTTGCTCCAACTCAGGGTCATGGCATCGGTTTCGGTGACATTAATGGCGACGGAAAAGGTGATTTCATTATCCCTAAAGGCTGGGTAGAGAATATGGGTAACGAAAAATGGGAACTTCATGAAGAATTTGACCTCGGCACAGCCAGTATTCCCATTATTGTAACCGACCTGAACGCCGACAAACTTGCTGACCTGATTGTGGGACAAGGCCACGGCTACGGTCTGCACTGGTACGAACAGAAAAAAGGCAGTGACGGGAAACGTACCTGGGTCAAGCACATCATCGACGAGAAAAACTCCCAATACCACAGCATGGAATGGGCTGATATTGACGGCGATAAACGCCCCGACCTCATCACAGGCAAGCGGTTCCGCGCCCACAACGATGGCGACCCCGGCTGCTACGATGAGGTTGGTTTATACTACTTTACGTGGGACGGAAAGTCGTTCGCCAAGCATACCATTTCCTACGGCCCGGCCGGTGTAGGCAAGGGAACAGGTCTCTATTTTGCCCTCCACGACTTGCGCGGAACAGGCCGTTTAGACATTGTTGTAGCTGGAAAAGACGGGTTGACCGTGTTTTTCAATGAGGGGAATAAGTAGAGAATAGGGTATTGCTACTCTTTATCTTTCAAAATCTCAATTCTGGTCAATTCAACGGGATAGCCCGGCCATGACGGTATGCTTAAACCTAGCCTTGGTGGTGGCACGTATAGTATGATACAGTCAAATTTCACGTTAAAATCTTTTTTAGCGTATTTCAACTCATCGGGCATATTACAGATTTGAAGATCTCCGGCATGGTATTTCCACAAAGGCAGGTCCTTTTCCGGGAATTGAAATGTCCATAAAGTATCTGTTTTTACGTCGGCATATATCACTTTAGTACTTCCGTAATTTATAAGTTTAGCTGTTATATTCTTAAGAGAATAGGCAGACCGAATCAAGTCTTTACAGGTATCCTGGGGGCAACAGCGTTGAACATTTTCAAAAATCAGTTGCTTTGGCCAAATGCTCGGCGCTTCCTGTAGCTCCTCTGTCGGTTTCTGACAACCAGACAGATAAACGATAGCTATAAACCATATAATGGCAATGTGCGTTTTCATATCGTTACCGTTTGAGGATGCGCTTCTTTTCAATTACGCCATCAGGGTAAACAATATGAAAATAATATGTACCCGTTTTTAACTCATTGAGCAGTATTGTCTCATAACGCTTGTTAAAAGGTAAAACACGTTTGAGTAAATTCCCTTTTTCGTCGTACAGCAAAATTTCCTGTGGACTTTGACCATCACCGCTTTTTTCATCAGGTAGTTGTTCTATCGTTACAGCATCAGCCGCCGGAATTGGATAAGTATTGACGGCAACCCGTGCCCCTGCCGACGAGTAAACGAACGGAACGCCCCAAATAGAATAGCCACATTGATTGTAGGCTGAAACTGTCATTGTAAAATTAGGGGCGGCACCAATCATAAATTGAGTGCTATAGAGGCTTGTATTAAATCGGTTCACCCGCCCATCACTTGGAACAAATGACGATGCGTTTAGAGGGGTGTTTGGATCATTCGGGATGGATAGCGTTTTTGTGTATTGATTGATAAATACGGGGGTACTATTGATTTTGTTGTTGTTTAGGAATAAGGTAAAGTTATTTGAATAGGCAGGTAGTGCATTATTATCGTACAAGCAAGAGCCGTTGGCATTCAGGTAGGTATCCAGTTCGTCAATTGATAGTTGATTGAAATAGAGTTTTTTTGACAACCCTTGACACATGATAGACCTTAAATCGTCAGTACAATAATCCGGGAATCCTGTAAGTCCTAAATCAGAGGTAGCTCCCAGTACGTGACTTATTTCATGTAACATTACCGTCCATGCATTCTGATAGGAGATAATATCACTAGTCGCAAAGTTTTTGATTGTATTACAGCTTGTAGCATAAGCAGGATCGCTACAAACTCTGCCAGGATTTGCTTGCCCAAATTGAACACCACCAGTATTACCCATTGGTCGTCCAGTGAGTAAATGTGAGACATTTTTGGTAATCCAGGTCGGGAAAACGGTGCCATTATTTACTAAATTTGTAAACTCTTCTAAAACGGCATTACCTGTTCCTTGTGCATTAAAGGGATCATTCTGGTTATAAACTTTAAGCGCAGCAAGCTGCAATCTAAGGCCAACAGGGGCAATACCATATGTGTTTTGGTTATTGTTCAGGAGAACAAACTCCATATTGTTAACCATTTCCTGCATTTTTGCTGCTACATCAGAAGCACTACTATAGTTCTGAACAGAGTAATATTCGTCGTCAGTGGCAATGGCTAACCGTACAAACTTACAGGAAGAAAAAGCGACCCGTGCATTGGCTGATCTGGGTGGTTTAACTGTGCCAAAAACAGCCTTATTACCGCAGACCATATTTTCATTTGAAGGTATTTCATCCTCTACCCGGGCCAAAATATGCCGAATGATGGTAGACGACTGGGCAGGTTCTTTCACGCCATAGTCAGAAATAGGCTGTAGGGTATATTCTCCATCGGCCGTTCTGAAAATACCCGAGAATCGTTTTTCTGAAATATAAAGACGTAAAGCATACTTAGGGTGATTTGCTACATATCCGGCATAGGTATGAACGGCTTCTTTTGGTAAGGAAACGGCTCTGTCGTTTTCAAACAACACAAAATCCTTGGTGAGGACATCATTTTCAACGAGGGTGAAGTTGAAGGTTTCGCCCTCCACCTCCAGGTCAAATTGAATAAGCTGTTTTTTGCTTTCTTTTTCTTTCTTTATATGGGTTTCTAAACTCTTCAAATCTATTTCGAAGGGCTTATACTTCTTTAACTTTTTACTTACCAGCTTTGACTCTTCCTCTGATAACGAGTACTTAGTACCTTTGAATTTCTCTTGTGCAAAACCGTTGCTTCTGCTCAAAAATAACAGACATACCACCAAAATACTAATCACCGCTTTCATAATAGTGTTTTTTAAAGATAAAATAAGAATATCAATAATTGATTTCAAGTATAAATACTTAAAGTGAATTACGCAACTACTTACGAAAAAAATACCCGCAATTGTTTAGGTAGTCCGACCTCATCACGGGCAAGCGGTTCCGTGCCCACAACGATGGCGACCCCGGCTGCTACGATGAGGTTGGTTTATACTACTTTACGTGGGACGGAAAGTCGTTCGCCAAGCATACCATTTCCTACGGCCCGGCCGGTGTAGGCAAGGGAACAGGTCTCTATTTCGCCCTCCACGACCTGCGCGGAACAGGCCGTTTAGACATTGTTGTAGCCGGAAAAGATGGCTTGACCGTGTTTTTCAATGAGGGGATGAAGTGAGGTTACTTCATCAAATACGCTATTAAATCGGCCAATTGTTGTTCCGACAACCCCATTGCCACCGGGTCGGGCATGAGGCTGGTGGTATATTGTTTTCGGGAGGTGATGCTGGTGGTTGGAATCGTGTGCTTTTGTCCGGCGGCATCTTTCATCACCACAGCCTCAGCCCCGTCCGAAATCAGGAAACCGTAGTACGTTTGTCCTTTTTTGGTGGTCAGCAACCACGGTTCATAGCCAAAGGCCAGCCCCGCACTGGGGTTGATGATGGCATCTAACAAACCATTCTTATCAAATTTCTCGTGAATCTTGGTCAACTCCGGGCCAATCTCGGCCCCTTGACTGCCATGCTTGTGGCAGGTGGCGCAGTTGGTTTTGAACACGGCCAAACCCGCCGTACCGTTACCCGTTAGACCCGCAATCTGCTTCAGCGAGACAGTTTTCTCCACGCCGGGCCGGACAAAATAATCACCAGCCATTGTCCGAACGCTTTGATCGGGGTTCTGGAAAATCACCTCTCCCACCGCCTTTCGGAGCGTGTCGGGCAGTTTTTTATCAGCCGCCAGACCCACCAAAACCCGCCCGCCTTCGGGGTTGCGGGCCATTTCCAGAGCCACTTTGGTTTTGTCAGCCTCCGACACATATTCATCCATCAGCTTTTGGCGAAGCGACAACATTTTCTGCTCATTTTCGGATAGTTTCGGCGGCATCAACTCATCCCAATTTAGTAGCGTTGCCCAGTCGTTGCCGCGCCGGAAATTGACCCAGTAGGTTGCCTGTTTCGCTACGGTCGTGTCGGCAAATTTAGAGAGGTTTACCATTGCTTTGGCCGCCACGGGACTCTTGATAAACCCCAAAGCCGTGATGGCCTGTTTCCGCGAATCGGCGGTGAGCGTGGGGGCCTGTGCGCGACGTTCGAGCAAGTCCACGGCACTCGACGGATGAAGTTCCCAAATCAGGTTGGCCGTTTTCTGATCCCACGTCAATGGGTCAGCAGGAAGCGTGGGTTTCAGGAGCGCGAATAGGTCTTCCTGTTTCTTGTCGGCGGCAATGCCGAGGGCAGTCAGGTAATACCGATCGATACCATCATAACCCCGAACCAACGTTCGGAGCGCGTCTTTGCATTGATCAAACGGCACATCGCGCAACGAGATCGCCACCTCCCGCCGAATGGCCACCGAAGGGTTAGCGGCTAAGTATTTCGGCTGAAAATCCGACGTTCCTTTCAACGCCCGGAAAGCCGCAACCCGCAACTGATCCTCGCCAAAGGCCAGCACATTCTCCACCTCTGCAATGCCTTTCGGCCCTAAATTGGCCAGCAAATACACGGCCCGCGCCCGCACAAACGGATTGGCCGATTCCAATAGTTTCTTCACCGGCTTCACCGCTTTTTCGCCCTGCGCCTGCAACGCGGCAAAGCCCTGCATCCTGACGTTGGTTGCGGGGTTACTCAGTGCCTCAATCTGCCCTTTTGTGGTGCTTAAATCCAATCTCGGAGTCAGTAGTTTTTTGCCTTTGGGCGTAATCCGGTAAATACGTCCGAAGCCTTTTTTGTCGTGCATGGCGTGGCCACCCACAATCGGGTCATACCAATCGGCAATGTACAGCGAACCGTCTGTCCCCACGGCCACATCGCTGGGTCTGAACCATTTGCGTGTATCATCGCCAATATCGTTCCATTTGTAATTTTCATCTACTTTGGGGAACGTGCTGATAAAATCTGTTCGGTCGAGTTGAAAACCGGCCCCCTTTGGCTGGGGTTTGTAGCTAAAAATCACGTTGCGGCCAGCCTCGGCACTCAGCAGCATTCCCCGGTAATTCGGGCCAAGTTCGTCGCCTTCATAAAACACGGTTCCCGTTGGCGAACCCGCCCCGGTGATGTCGCCAACGGGCATCACGCCGGGATCGTCCTGATGCCAGTGCGCCGTTGGAATGGTTTGGCCGGGGCGTTGGTCACCCTGCCAGTAGCGGGTGCCATCTTTGCTGAAATACCCCGCGTCGGCCCCTTCCATGAGCCAGCTTGTGCGACAAGCCACCACTTGATCGTCGTTGTCGTTCTGCCACATATTCCCGTAAGAATCTAAACAGGTTTCGTAGTTGTTGCGGAAGTTATGCCCCATCACTTTCAGGCCCGTACCGTCGGGATTGATGCGGAGGGCCAGGCCGCCCACCCACACCCGGCCATCGTCGCTCACCTGATTGCCTTTGTTCAGTTTGTTATACGGCGTGCCGCCCACATATAAACTCCCCGACCGGAGTGCCCAGCCGCTTTTGTCGGTTACGTGGTGCGGCCCGGCATTGCCCGTATTAAAATAGTACTTGCCATCCGGGCCGGCAATCAGGGCGTGCAGCGAGTGGTCATGATCTTTTCCACCAAAACCCGTCAGGAAAATCTCGCGTTTGTCTGCTTTATCGTCGCCATTTTCATCAGTATAAACAAACAGGTTCGGAGCCGCCGACACATACACTTTGTTGCCAATCACAGCAATGCCGAGGGGTGAAACAAGTTCTTTATCCTGCACAAAAACGGTCTGCTTATCGGCTTTTCCGTCGTGATCGGTATCCTCCAGAATCATAACCCGCTCACCTTCAGGGTGGTGGAGATGCGTATCGGGTTTATTGTTGAAGTCGCGGTAGTCCACGGCTTCTGTCACCCAAATGCGCCCTCGTGCATCCACATCGAGGTTGGTTGGGTTATAGAGCATCGGCGATTCGGCCCAAAGCGTGGCTTCGAGGTCGTCGGGCAGGTAGAGTTTGCCAGGGTCTTCGGTCAGATTCAGGTGCAACGGGCTGGCAATCAGCCACGTCAACAAAGACAAGAGGATAGATTTCATATCAGTTAAATAACTGTCGGGCTGCTTTTATATTTTCCAAATAACTGTCCATCATTGGTTTGCCTTGCGGAACGGCTCCTTCTAATTGCAGCCAGCCCCGGTAGCCGATTTCGTCCAGCGTTTGCCGAACGCGCTTCATATCGACCTTTCCCTGCCCAATCAGAAAGCCATTTTCTTTGATGTGAACCTCACAAATCTGCTCAGTGCCAAGGTCGCGCATTTCCTGGAAAATATCGTACCCCATCACGCTCGAATTACAGACATCGTAATAAACCTTGACAGCTTTCGATCCCACCGCGTCGACAATGGCCATGTGTTCGGGTGCCGACAACCATGTTTCAAGACCCAATGTAACCCCGGCTTTTTCAGCTTTCGGGGCCACCGCTTTTAACCGTTCAATAACAATCTGAGTGCCTTTGGGGTCATTTTTTAGGTCGTTCTTGCTGAAGAAGGCAAGCAGAATTGTCTTCACGCCCAATGCTTTTGCCACGTCCACGCTGTCCTGAACCCATTGCTCGGTGCGAGCTTCCGACTTATACGGAATCTCATTCAGGGTGCCGATAGCCAGCCCGCTAATGGCTACACCAGTGCGTTTGGCTGCATCGTTATACTGTTGCTGCACACCCGGATCGCGCAGGTGAATCTCATCTTTTAACGAGTTTAAACTGACCTGAATTCCGTCAAGTCCAATTTGTTTGGCCGTATCAAATGCCTTGAGTGAAGCTTGCCCATTTATAGACCAATCGCAAGCTCCAATAGGAAAGTTTTGCTTTCTTTGTGACTTGTCTAGGCCAAACGATTTGCCTAATTGGGGTGATAGCGTGGCTACACCAGTGATTAATAGGGCTTTTTCAAGAAATGCTTTCCGGTCCATATACTACGAAAGCTGTTTGGTGGAGCATTATCCCGACCCTTTTTCAGTTTTTTTTTCAATCCATTCCAACCCTTCGACCTTTAGTTGGGTCTATACTTCGTCAACGTTGATATGCTGAGTGATTATGAACTAGTAGAAGGGTGCCGAAAACAGGACCGCGCCATGCAGCGACAGCTCTACGAGCGGTTTGCCGGGAAGCTCTTTGTGGTTAGTAAACGGTATACCAAAGATCCAAACGGGGCCGAAGATGTGTTGCAGGATGCGTTCGTAAAAATCTACCGGTACATCGATCAGTTTCGGTTCGACTGCCCGCTCGAAGCATGGCTAAAGCGAATCGTGATCAACACGGCACTTAAATATATCCGCACCCAACAACCCTGGGATCAGGCGGCTGACATCGACGAGATGGCACCGCTTTTGTCGCAGGACGACCTAAGCCTTCCGACCCTTAACTACCAGTATCTGTTGGCCCTGATTCAGGAATTGCCACCAGGATGCCGGGCTGTGTTTAACCTGTTCGCCATCGAGGGGTATAGTCATCCCGAAATTGGCGAGATGCTGAGTATATCGGAAGGCACCTCAAAGTCGCAATATTCTAGAGCACGCGCTCTGTTACAACATAAATTACAACTGGATGGTCAATCACCCGAACACCATTCAACAGAACAACAACTATGAAATGAGTGAGTTAAACGAACATATCAATCCAGTACCACGCGGAGAGGGCAACCCCAATTGGCAGCGTCTTTTCGACGAAGCCGCTGAAACGCCCCCGCCCCGTGTTTGGGATGCCATCGAACGGGATTTAGAGCGCGAGAAAGACGACCGAGTGATTATTGTGCCGTTTTGGGGACGCTCGTCCACCTGGGCGTGGGGTGCGGCAGCCGCCGTGGCTCTCTTGTTGCTGGGCTGGTGGAGCGGGCAAACACCCGTAGTAAATCCGGGAAATCAGGCGGCTTCGATGGCCACAAAGCTGCCAAAGGCAAGCCCAACGCGACCCCTTGAACCATTTACACAACAGGAGGCAACGCGGCCAGAGTTGGTTAAAGTTAATACTAAAACAACTGATGACGGAAAGACAAATCCCGCGTCAGATTTAGCTCCTTCAACGCAAGTCTTGGCATCTCGGTCAGCGATTCATGATCAACAAAATAAGCGGACAACAATGGCAGCCCGGCAAACGAAGGAAACATTAGTAGTAGGCCAAACAACGCCATCAGAACAGTCCGCTAACCTGTCGAAACAGTTTTCTAATTCACCCACACAACCTCCAACAGTTGCCTCCAATCAACCAGGTCAGAATGCGGTTTTTGGCCGCACCAATCAGGAGCTAAAATCGGATAACCTCTTACCCGGAAAAGCCCTTGAGCAGGCCATTGCAACAGCCCCAGAACTGGCCATGATGGACTCCCGGCCTGTTCAGCTACCGACCCTGTACGGAACCCAGCGCATTGTGTGGTTCCGACCGACAGAAACAAGTAGTGTCCCTACCGATACAGAAGTTCAAAAAGCTAAATCAGAACATTGGGCTTCGGTTAGCGTGATGCCTTCGTCGTTCAATCCGGGCGTTGGTTTGCAACAGGCTTCAGCTACTTATGGCAACGCTTTTGCCCAGAACAGCAGTGCCGCCTACAGCAAGAATCCAAGCCTGAAAAGCCGGGCCGATTTGTCAGTAGCCTACCAGCTTTCGAGCGGTATTCAGTTGAGCAACCGGTGGTCAATAGAAACGGGTTTGGGTTATCTGGAGGGTCGTTCAACGGTGAACAGTCCGGTGCAGACCATTGTGTCGGCCCTCGCGCCCAATGGTCGTTTGTCAAATCTGTATGCCGATGCGCTCAACAACAGTCGGGTTTCGGCTGATTTGGGTAGCAATACAGCCACTCCTCCAGTAGGCGGTGGTCCAATGACTGGTTCGGGTGGCCCAACCGGTAGCTACGACGCTACCAAGTCGCTGCTCAACGTCAATGTTTATGACGTAGCCCGACCCCAGCAATTATCGAACGATTACACGTTTGTGCAGGTGCCCGTTCAGCTTGGCTACCAGATTCGGCCCCGCAAACGGCTTGGCTTCACTGTGTTGGGCGGCTTGCTCACGAACCTGTTCGTTCGTAATACCGTTAATAATCAACTGAGTATCACCAATACCGACATGGTTTATCGGCCCATTACGCTCTCGGCTTCCACCGGGCTTCGGTTCCGGTATCGGCCCACCCGGCGTTGGTCGGCTTCGATGGCCGGTATTTTCCAGCAAGCCCTGCAACGAGGCACCCGTGTGGGAGCCGATCTTACCACCCGTCCCCAAACAATGGGTGTAAGTGTTGGACTTGATTATCACTTTTAGTTAATCACCCTACTGTCATGAAAATCGCACTTGTTTCTCTATTGCTGATGGGTTTGGTTCGTTGTTCGGATCAACCCCTTGTGACGGCCGAGAATGCGGCTGCCGAATCTGTTGTGATTCGCTCCGGCACATCGTTCGGAATGTGTATGGGCTATTGCAACAAAGACATGGAATTAGTTGGGAATACCGCCACGTATACAAAAAGTAGTCTACGCGATCCGGCCAAGTATCCCACCCGCACCTGCACCCAAACGATGACCGAAAGTAAAGCTGCCAATTTGAGTTCGTTGACAAAGTTTACTGAATTTTTAAAGCTTCCTGAATCCATTGGTTGTCCCGACTGCGCCGACGGCGGGGCCGAATACCTAGAATTACAACTGGGGCAACAGAAACACCGGGTTACCTTTGAGAACGGCAAAACGATACCCGGTTTCGAGACATTAGTGAAAGAATTAAGAACGCAGCGCGACTTGTTCAGTGACTGTCAATAAACATTGATCTATATGAAAACCATCTTTTGGAGTCTGCTTCTGCTGAGTTTAAGCTCCTTTTCTGGCTGTAATCGCCAGTCAACCAACACCATCGTGCAACCTGCTGACTTGAGTAATCTGATTGGTAAATGGAATCTCTCAAATCCGAAAACAGATTTCACGATCACTCTTGAAATTACCCAGAAAACAACAGAAGGAAATACGCCAACCTACCGCGTGTCGGGTTTGTCGCCAGTGAATCAGTACGGGGCTGATGCAACCATTCAGGCCAATGGTATTGTCAATGTGAGTGCCATTATCGCCACCAAGCGTGGCGGTTCCCCAGAAGCCATGACGGCTGAAACAACCTATTTCAACAGTCTGCAGCAGGTGGAGAAAGCCGAATTAGTGGGTGGTAAACTTCAGCTTCGGTCCCGCGATACTCAATGGAGTGTCTTGGTATTTGACAAGCAATAAATAGTATCTGACTTTTTGTGTAAGGCAGATCGTCCGGGGGCATTAAGGCTGCCGGACGATTTTTTTTGGGCGATTCCAACCTTTGTTTGTTGAGATGGGTCTAGTGTCTATAAAACAACAACCAACGCCATGAAACAGACTCTCTACTTACTTACTGTATTGCTTTTGGGGCTTTCTCAAACAGCCTGTACCGACAAATGCACTGAAACGCGCGTGTTCAAGCGGTTCACACCCGTAGTCTTCACCGCTAATCAGATTCGCCAACCCATTGGCACCGAGTCGGCTCGCACCTTGCAGGAACCAGGCAAAATTTATACGAAAGATGGTTTCCTTTTTATCAATGAAGTCAAACAGGGCATCCACATCATCGACAACCGGAACCCGGAATCGCCCAAAATGGTGGCGTTCATCCGCATTCAGGGCAATGGCGATATGGCCGTTCGCAACAACATTTTGTACGCCGACAGCTACATGGATTTAGTGGCTCTCGACATTAGCGACGTAACTAACATCCGCCAACTCAAGCGCGTCAACAACGTTTTTCCCAACGGCCAGTTCAATGGTGGCTCCTGGTTTGTAAACTCAAGCACGGGTGATGTTCACGATCAGCGCGTTGACTATGTGAAAGAAGAGATCCAGACCAATTGCGAAGAATCTGTTGCACCAAACGGTTGGTGGGCAACAACCTTTGCGTTCGATTCCCGCGCTCTGGGGGCAGCTTCGTCAACGGCTGGTGGGCAACAACAAGCCACCAACGGAACAGCTGGTTCGATGGCCCGTTTTGCCCTATACGACAATTATCTCTACACAGTCAATGCCTCGACTTTACAGCTGTTTGATATTCAAAACCCCGCCGACCCTCAAATTGGCAACAAAGTCCAGTTGGGCTGGGGCATCGAAACGATTTTCCCCTACGGAGATAAATTGTTCATCGGCTCACAGTCAGGTATGCATATTTATGATAACCGAAACCCACAAAAACCCGAACGGCTTTCGGTGTTCCAACACGCCCGCGTTTGCGACCCGGTTGTTGTTCACGGCAACACTGCCTATGTTACACTTCGGTCGGGAAACACCTGCCAAGGTTTCACCAACCAGTTGGACGTTGTTGACATCTCAAACCTGCTAAGTCCAAGACTCATTAAAAGTTACCCCATGAGAAATCCGCACGGGCTTGGCATTGACTTTCCAAACCTGTTTATCTGTGAAGGAGCTTACGGCCTGAAAACATTCAATGCCAGCGATGTTCAGAACATCGACCGGAACCTGCTGGAGTATATTGACAAGATTGATGCCTACGATGTTATACCGCTTGGTAAATCGTTATTGCTGATAGGCCGCGATGGTTTTTACCAGTACGACTACAGCAATCCACGAAAATTGCGCTTAATGAGTAAGATTCCCGTTCAACGGCCCGGTGCCATTAGCTAAATCTTTCATGAAGCCTGTTAAACTTTTACTACTGTTGTGTGTCCAATTAATAGCTCTCACGTCAGAAGCTCAGATTCGACACCGATCAATGCCATTTGTGAATTACACGGAGGTCGGTGGACTGTTTGGGCGAGTTGTTTCTGGAACAGAGATCAACGAGGAGGTTACCAATAAGACCAGTTTAAGTGTGCAAACCCTTTGCGGGGTACAAGTCACAAAACGATTGGCGGTTGGTGCACTCGTAGGAATTGATTGGTACAAATCGGCTTTGCTCATGCCTGTTGGAGGAGGGATTCGTTTTCAACTCACTCAACCTTCCGACCGAAATGTGAGTCTTTTTGCTAGTGCCGATGCCGGTTACGCCCTCACCTGGCTTCATAAATCCTCAACAGGTTATTCTGTTACGGGTGGGCTGATGCTGAATCCGGGAATTGGCCTTCGGTTTGGCAAGCCTGACAAAGGGGGCTTATTATTGACCTTGGGGTATAAGCATCAACAAGTTCAGGCAGAGAAACCCTTGCGCTGGAATGAGGTTACCCGTTCAGAAAATCGGCTCTATAATCGACTTTCTATTAGACTGGGAATCAGTATCTAAGCGAATAAATTAATGGAATAATTCAAATTCTTTTCAACAATGACCGTTGGCTCAATATTGTGAACCAGAACATAACATGAGCCGTTGAATACAAGACATGGAAGCACATCAGTCTACTCGCCCATTGATAATCACTCATATTGATACTCAACTCATGAAGAATATTGTTTTGTTACTAATTGGTGGCCTATTGTTTATTTTATGCTACCGGGTTTCACGCCGTCAAACTGCCTACGTAAATGCGAATCAGGCTACGGTTCAACCCATTCAGACAATGCCACAGGATCCCATGATTGTGCATTCTAGCCCCTCGTTGGTGATGCGCGTTGCAGGCCTCTAGTTTTACTCTGATATTAAGTAATATTTTAAGCCGCTGATGAAGATCAGCGGCTTTTTTCATTAGGCAAATCCTGTTCTGAAGCTCCCATTATTACAAACAGTTTTATAAAATTTTAATAACTTTTCAAAAATAAATACTTAATTACACACTGATAAGTATCCGTATAATAACTTAATCAATTGATCAGTAAAGACGGCGGATAATTTGTCTTTCTCTTTATTACCATTAATTCCTCTTTCAACCATGAACACATTATTCACTGGTCCATTAACCTCAGTTTCCCATCACAATCAGGTTGTCGTACTACGCTACAAAGATCCAATGACCGGCTGGCGTACCAGACCCATTCACGAACTGATCATGATTCGGGGAGCCAAAGGTTACAGTTGGCTCTACTGGCACGACGGAAGCAGACAAATTGCTGCCTATACCCTTAAACATTACGAGTTGCGCTTACCAATGAGCCAGTATATTCGGGTTCATCAGAACTGCATGGTAAATAGGGAGTTTATTCAGAAAGTTCAACTCACGCACAAAGGCCCGCAACTGAACCTGTCAACGGGGGACAAAGTAAGCATTTCGCGTCGGCGATGGTTGTCGGTAAAACGACTGATGAAATCTCATGACGAAACCTAGGCAAGTCGATTTCTATAGACTCTAGATAAACAAAAATAGGGTCTGTCCTCTTTCGATGACAGACCCTTCTTCTATTCACTCAGTAGTAGAGGTGGCAGCTTCCTACTCTCCCGGATTCGACTCCAGTACCATCGGCAGCCCGGGGCTTAACGGCTCTGTTC
>JANOCD010000024.1:0-2567 GCA_031411995.1 Cytophagales bacterium | reverse complement strand
TTTTCATACGTTGATTAAATTATGTGTCTATGTTGGTTGATACTCACATCTTTAACTAAATGGCATTATGAAAGGGCCATCAATTGTCAATGAGTGAGGAAACGGCCTACGCCTGTCGATTCACTACTGTTTATAGTTTATTGGCGGGTTTGCGTTGAGTTAGCAGACCGGCTCCCAATTCGAGCACACCGAACGCTACGTGCGGCCAGATAATGCGTTTGGCGAACCCCAGCAGCCACGGCGATGCTGCTACCAGCACACCACTCAGCGTATCGACGGTGAGGTGAGTTGCCATCGGGATTCGCCTGGTGACTCCGGCTTCATAATCTGTAAATGCCGATAGGCCCAGCACGGCAACACCCGTGCCGACCGCCACCGAGCGGGCCGCGTCATCGTCGGCAAAGTCAAGCAACCAGGGCGATGCGATAAACAATGCGCCGGTTGTATAGTCCAGCAAACCGTGGACTTTAGTTGGAATTGGCTTCATAACGTTATCTGGTATTATGGTTCTGATAGATTACCAATATCTAAGTCATTGAATATGAGCATATTATGCACAATCGAATCATAAAGAGTTTTACAACGTATTGGATAATATTAGCCCTGCCACCAGCCTCGTCCTGGCGGCACCAGCGTTGCCAGCGGCCGACCGCCTATGAGCTGCCGGATCATGTCGGCCAGTCCGGTTGCCTGGGGTCGCCCGTTCTGCACGTCGAAAACGCCGGGTTCGTAGAGGTCCTCCCGTCTGGCAAGCAGACAATGCCAGTCATAAAGGCCCAGCAATGCCCAGACCGTAACGGCCCGCACATCGGCACCCGCCCGCCTTGCCCGTTCGGCCTGCTGCCATACTTCGCCCAGCCACCGCATCTGCTCATCGACACTACAGCCCAGATGCGCTTCCGTAACGGCAATTGGCAGACCGTAGCGTTTTTACCTTCTCGAGCGGCATAGTCGATGGGATGAGGGGAGTCCAGATGGGTCCCGGTGCTACGCAGTTGACCCGGATTCCCTTTTCGGCCCACACCTGACCTAAGTTGGATGTAAAGTTTTGAATGGCCGCTTTCGTGGCCGCATACGCCAGCAACAGGGGACTGGGTTTGTAAGCGTTTACCGATGTCGTATTCACAATCGTGCTACCGGGTTTGAGGTGTTCCTCAGCAGCTTTGCACAGGTAAAACATGGCGTAGATGTTGGTGCGAAAGGTACGGTCCAACTCCTCGCTGCTAATCTCCTGCAACGATTCGTGCGCCATCTGATACGCGGCATTATTGACCAGAATATCCAGGCCGCCGAGTTCATCGACCGCCCGCCGAATCAGTTGCTGACAGTGGGCCTCGTCACAAATGTCGCCCGGCACGAGCACGGCTTTGCGGCCTGCCTGTTCTACGTAACGAGCCGTTTCGCGGGCATCTTCCTCTTCATTCAGGTACGAAATCAGTACGTCGGCTCCTTCGCGGGCAAAGGCAATGGCCACTGCCCGGCCAATGCCGGAGTCGCCCCCGGTAATCAGGGCTTTGCGACCCTGCAGCTTGCCCGAACCCCGATACGACGTTTCGCCGTGGTCGGCTATGGGCTGCATATCGGCCTCAATACCGGGGGTGTCCTGCTGCTTGTTTGAATAAGGTGGCTGGGGGTATTTTGTCAGCGGGTTTTGCTGAGTAGGCGATCTGTTTTCGGTTGTCGAATTCATAAGTCCATAAACAGTTGAGTCTATAATTGTCACTATCAATACGTAAACCCTACTAAACTGAATCGTTTGTTAAATATGTACGGGAATGAGGGAACGGGATTCCTTTATAGTCTGAATTTCCCCCTGAGTAAGGGCCATTTCCTCACTTAGCGACTGTATTCGTCGGCGATTTATCCGTATAGAGGTTATACAAGCTCAGAAAAGCGGTGGCTGCTGATAGCCAATCTTTCCAAAAACGACTGGAGCACCGGGCGGTGTGGGCCGGAAACAGGGTGGAAAACTGAGCAAAAAAGGCGGAACAGCCTCGACAGGAAAAGCGAAAAGTCAGTGGATAACAGTACGTTATTCAACGTTAAACAAGAGATATCTTTATGTTAGCCATGAATTATCGGGGGCCGTACCGGGTCCGCGCCGATCAAAAACCAATGCCCGAAATCCTGCATCCCAACGATGCCATTGTTCGGGTTACCCGCGCCTGCATTTGCGGGTCCGACCTTCACCTCTACCACGGACTCGTACCCGACACCCGCGTTGGTATGACCTTTGGCCACGAATTCATTGGTGTGGTTGAGGAAATAGGCCCATCGGTCGAAAATATAAAAGTAGGCGATAACGTGTTGGTTCCTTTCAACATTGCCTGCGGAAAATGCGCCTTTTGTAAGCAGGGATTATTTGGCAACTGCCACGAATCGAATCCCGAAGCAACGGCCGTGGGAGGCATCTATGGCTATTCACACACGGCGGGTGGCTACGACGGCGGACAGGCCGAGTACGTCCGGGTTCCGTACGCAGATGTGGGGCCTACCATTATTCCGGACTGGATGGATCATGACGACGCCGTTTTGCTGACCGACGTTTTTCCAACGGGTTATCAGGC
>JANOCD010000023.1:0-220900 GCA_031411995.1 Cytophagales bacterium | reverse complement strand
CCGCCCCATCGGGGGCCACCCTCGGCCACCCGGGGGGTAGGCCGCCGGATTAACCAACATGGGTAACCTTCCATAAATCGTCGGGCACGGCGACCTACGGGAAACACGCCCCGTTGTTCGCCTTGCCCTACACTCTGGGTTAGGGATTGGCGAGTATACCCTGCACGATGCGGCTACAACCGTTGCGGCCCGTGACGATTACACTAAACGGCCCCAGCCGCTCAATGGTGAACAGGCCCGTGGTGTTGAACGCTTTGTGGCGGAACCAGTAACCGAGCCGCTAAGCTCAGTTCCCCGCACTCTGTATTAACCCATAAACTGTTCGCTTACACCCCGTGGCGGCTGTCACTGTTATCGTGTAAGGCGTTAACCGATCAATCGTAAAAATACCCATGGCGTTGAAATCATTTCGGCGAATCTCATAGCCATTGATCCGGTCTATTACTTGTAACCGCTCATAAAACATCCCACCCAGCACCTGGAACACGGGCAAATTCTGTGGGTCAAGGGGGCGGACTAAGGTAATCAGGGGCAGATTAGGCCCAACCAGGCTTTGGGTGGCTCCACCAAAGATCAACGTGACGGTTGGCAGTGGATTCACCGACAGACTGAAAGCCGAGGATGTGGCCGAATTACACAGGCCCGTAGCCACCAAGGAATAGTTCCCACTTTGGGTAGGCAGCACCGCAGCTAAGGTCAGAATGCGATTCTGTTGCGAGCTACCCAGCGAGCTGCCGTCTTTGTACCACTGGTAGGTAACAGACTGGGTAGATGCGGTGGAAGCCGTACCCGTTACCGACACGGCCTCTCCCTCACAAACCACACGGCTGGTAGGGGTTATGCCAACGGTGGTCAGGGGATTGACTGTCAGGTTAAAGGGCGACGACGTGGCCGTGTTACAGATGCCCGTCACCATCAGCGTGTACTGTCCGCTCTGCGAGGGTTGAACCATAGTCAGCGTTAGCACTGCATTCTGGAAGTTGCTGCCCAGCGATACACCGTCTTTGTACCATTGGTAGGTGACAGGCTGAGCAGAGGCCGTACCCGTTACCGATATGGTAGTTGCTTCGCAAACGACACTGCTACTGGCCGAGATATTGACGGTAGCCAACGGTGCTACCGTACCCGCTACAGCCACGGTAGGCGTGTTGGCACCTGTAGAAGACAACGTAACATTACCGCCTTTTGAGCCGACGGTAGCGGCTGACGTAACGCGGACATAAATGGTTGTTGAGGAAACAGTTCCACCCGTTGGGGTGAGGTTGAGCGAAGCAGCAAAGCCTGTGCCTGAACTCGTAGATACTTCAAAGTCAGTAGGTGCCTGAACCACTAGGTTGGCACCTAGATCGCTAGCCGACGCGATAAAAGACTGATTCGTGGAGGCTGTTCCGACGCAGGCTGTTGCCGAGCCGATGGCAGTGCCTGCCGTGATAATGGGGTTTGAGTCTAAGCCCCCCGACAGTGCAAATATTAAAGCCCGGCCTACAGTACCACCATTGTTTGTGAAGGAGAGGCTCTGAATGGTTTTGGCCCGGTCGGCCAGAGCCAATGCCAGATCATACTCGTAGATGCGTGGCGCAGTCGAGGTGGACAATGAATTGTTACAAGTGTTGTCTCTCTTTGTGCGACCCGCCCCGGCAAGAGCCACGTTACTGGCACCCGTATCGAACCAATCGGGGATATAAATGGTGTACGTAGATGTAGTAGCATCGGCAAAGTTGATCACTACCTGTATGGTCGAAGCCGCTTCGGCACTAGTGGCCAGAAACGAAAGCCGATCAAATTTTAGGGGAGAACTAAGCGTAAGGCTACCAGTACCACCCCCATTTAGTAAAAATAGGGTGTTGTTGCTGGAATAACTGGCTAAATCGTAGCGAATTCCAGTGGACACGCTAATAAGTTGCTGGTTGCTGGGCAATCCGTAGAGGAGTGAAGGGCAAAAGGAATAGCCCTTTTCGTAAAATACATTATTTCCAGTCCCTGCTGCAACATCCATCGGTCTGGTTGTCGTTGCAACCGCATCACTATTGCCATTCGCAATAACATCCTCGTTAAAGCCCGTTACGGGAATAGGTTGGTAGTTTTGAGCAGTGGCAATTCCCACAGTTAGCAGCGTTACCAGTAAAAATAGCCATGCCCTTATTGAAAAAGTACTTGTAGAAAACTGATCCATAAAACAGGAATGTTAATTGAGGTTAAGTTGAAAGAAACGTAACTATGTTTTAGATGAATGGAATCAGGGGGTGGCCAGAATGCCCTGCACGGTGCGCTTGCATCTTTGGGCATCGGTAATGGTGACGGCGAAAAGCCCTGACCGGGTAATTGGGAAAATACCCGTTGTATTTGAGTCGGCTTACCGGATCTCGTAGCTGTTGATGCGGGCTATCACCATCACCTGCTCATAACTGTTGCCCCCAGCACCTGGAACTGTCACCTTGCCATCGGCTTGTACCGCCACACTCCGAACAGTACCATTGTCCCCATCTCCGAAACCAAAGCCAACATCAGTCGGGTTAAATGTAGGATCAATGGACTGAGCCGAGGCCAGACCGCTCCACAGCAGGAAAATAGGGAACCAACGCATCGGTGAGCTTATCAGCCCAAGCAAAAGACCAAACAAGCCGCGCACACGAGGCAGTCCAGCAAGGGAGAAAAAACGAGTGGCTCTAAGCCGGGAATGGAGTAAAGGAGTTTGCATAAATCAGTGTGATCAATCAAGCCCCAAAGAACTTAGTAATTTTACTCAGAAAATATACCTCGGTCGAGGTATATTTGGGAAAAACGCCCACTTTTTTTCGTATTTCTAGTGGTATTTTATGGATTTGTTGCTATGGCTAGCCGCGTCTGGCTGATTCTTGCCTCGCCTGTCTGTTGGCAGAAGAGGATCACCGTCCCTATGTCAGCCCTAATCAGCCAGGGTTTCTAAGAATTCGTACAACTCCTTTTGGGTCAGAAAGGGCAGTTTGCGGCTGATATTCTTCCGGTGGGTTTGCACCGTAAAATAGCTAAGGCTATGCTCACTGGCAATCTGCTCGGTGGTTAGCCCCTGTTTTACCCCTTTTAGAATCTCGATTTCGCGTTTGGTCAGCAGTTGCTTCAGCCGAAAATGATCGGGCAAGGTCAACGGCTCTGCCTGGGGCACGTCCGTTTCAATGATCTGTTCGCCCTGCATCACCCGATTTAGCAGGGCTACCAAACGCTCGGCCGGCACCGTTTTGGCCATGAAGCCATCTACGTTGAGTGCTCTGAAGCGGGTAATCTCCTTTTTTTCGGCGTACATGCTGATAATCACAATCCGGCAGGTCTTGGGCAGTTGTCGGAGTTGGGTCACAATAGCCTCCCCGTTGTAGTGGGGCATGTTATAATCTACCAGCACCAGGTCAGGCTGAAGCCCGGCGCAGGTGTCGTAGGCCCGGCGGCTGTCGAACACCTGTCCAACTACCTCAAACTGGGGCGAATTGCTCAGGATCAGGCGTAGCCCGTCGTTAAAAAGCTGATGGTCGTCAATCAGTACTGTTCGGTATAGGTTGTTCATCGCGGGGAATACTCAGGAAAACGCTCGTACCCGTGGGCACCGGGTCGAAGCGGAGGGTAATTCGGGCCAAACTGGCCCGCTTAAACATATTTTGCAGGCCAATGCCGGTGCTTTGGGCATTGTTCAGGTCGAAGCCAACCCCATCGTCTTCCACGGCAACGTCAATGCTCTGTTCATCGCAGAAAAACTGCACATAGGCCACGCTCGCGCCCGAGTGCCGGACTGTATTGGTCAGTAGTTCCTGAAGAATGCCGTAAATACTCTGCTGCTGAATCCGGGGCAGTGAGTCGGCCTTTTTGTCGGTATAATCCTGAAAAACGAACCGGACGAGCGAGAAGTCGTTGAACCGGCTCACCAGCGTTTCCACCTTTTCGGTCAGGGGCCGGTCATCATCTTTCACCAGATTATGGCTCAGGAAACGCAGTTCCGTAATGGCATCGCGGATAAGCTGGTGAGGTTTATCCGAATTGGCCTGCGGGCTGGTGATGTAGCCCAAGGCCGAAGCCAGCGTGTTGCCGACCTGATCGTGCAGGTCGCGGCCAATGCGTTCAATTTCTTCACGTCGCAGGGTATCCATCTGCCGCCGGGTGGTAGACACCTGTTTTTGCATACGTTGCTTGGTCACCAGTTCGCGCCGAAACTGGGCAGCGGCCAGATAAGTCAGCATCCCAATTAACAGCAACGGGTTTGGTACCGGAAACTTGAGTATAGACAGTTCGTTTCCGAGGAGCAGTTCGGTCAGTTGCTTCACCACTATCTCGCCAACGAACAGTAAAAGAGCCAGCCCGATAGACACGATCCCCGCCCGGCGGTAGGCCACGAGGCTGAAATAGCCAATCCAGCTTAGGTTAATTATGCTCATACTGGTCATGACCCGATTGATGGGCAAATTGACATACGGGTAGAGATGGGGCGGCAGAAAATGCAGCAGAATGCAGCCAATAGCCACCGCGTTAAACGTCCACATCGCCGGTATATACCAACGAAACGTTTGAGCAACAGGTTTAATGGATTCATACAAAAACAACTGAACGGCGATGTCCATCAACAGTCTGACACTGATGCCAATGGTGGTGCTGTTAAATGACGCCCATTGCGGATAGGGTATTGGACTCAGATAGCCATAGATATACGCCAACCCCACCATAATCAGGAGCATCCACAGGCCATACGTGAGCATGAGCCGACTGGGCGTGGCAAAGCCGATACCCAGCGAGACAAGCCCGATGAACAGGCAACACAGCATGACCATCCCCTCCTGAACGATGCTGTAGAAGACATCTTCCTGAAAAACAGACCGGCTGGATAGTTTCAGATCAATCTCGTGGTAGCCCATATCTATACTGGTCCGAAGCAGTACGCCACTTGTTTGGCCCGGTGCGAGCGTGATTGGAAAGGCAAACCGATAACTGATAAAAAAGCGATTTCCCAATGGCGTGTCGCGGAGCAGGGTAGCGACCGAATCGAGCCGGGCCACCCTTGGCCCCGCCGAACGCGGCACGGCCACGGGTGGCCCCGCCCCTTCCAGAAACAGTGTAGCCTGCGAGCAGCGAAATGGCGGCATCGACAGCACCACTTCTTTTGGCGTTGCGGTTGGGTTGGTCAACCTGAAATAGACCCAGCCTTCAGGCACTACGGACGAGTGCCCATGCATAACCCCGTGGACATAATGATTGGGGGTGAAGGTCTGCCCAATTCGTGTTTGTACAGCGTTGATTAGCTCACCGGGTATCCGCCGAAACACCGACGCACACAGCACGCGGTTGTTGAGTGAAACGCGCTCAAATGAATCGGTCAGGCGGTAGCCAAATCCAGCTGGGGCTATGGAAGAGGACGAAAAAAAAATGTTCAGAAGCGTTAGTATCAGCACTCCTGCTCCATACAGGATTAAGACAACCTTCAAACGGATTTTAAGCATACAGGTGGACACTGAAGAAACGGTAAACATAAACCCATTTTCTACTAAGTGCATTAGACTGGGAGAGTGTCAGTAATAAATCGCAGAGTCAAGTTGGAAATGAGGAGTTAGAAGTAAAATCCAGATTCATTGTACGATAAAATAATGATAAATATACAATTAAATATACAAAATTTTGGCTATCAGGCTGCCGTTTAGGGTCAAGCAACAAAACCCAACTATCTGGATAGTGGGTTTTGAGTTGTCACCAGGTCATATACGGATATTGTTGATCCTTGTTTAGCTTCATCTGCTTGCTGTTTTGAGACGTGTCAGCTTATTTACTACAGACAAAAATAAGCGTAAAAAGGCGGATACGAAAGGCAGTGTTGTTCTAATTCGAGTCGCCCCCTTTCACGTCGTCGTTACTCACTGATTTGGCTTTTTTGCGAGGTGCTTCAAAGGTCATTTTACCGATGCGGTAGCTGAACGTCAGTTTTACGTTCTGGTTATAGAGGTTCATAACGCTGGTTTGTGCCAGCGTAGGCGAGTTGAGCGTAGTGGTCATTTTCACGCCCTGATTGCCGAGGAAGTTCTCGCCCGCCAGACCAATGCTGCCCCGCTTGTTGGCAAAGTCTTTCCGAACACCCAGCGAGTACATATACATGCCGCCCTGCGTGCCCTGCAACTGCGGTTGCGGCCCCCGGAAGAAACTGAACACCTGCGCGTTCCAGCCCTTTCCCATCTGCAATTGGCTCATAATCCGTCCGCCAATGCTCAGGCCACTGTTGCTGATCGCTACTGATTTGCCATCGGTGCCCGGCGTAGTGCCCTCCAGGTACATATGGTAGGCATCGATGCCCCCGTTCACGCTCCATTTGGGGGTGATGTTGGTGTTGAAGAACACGTTGGCTCCCACCGTCCGCTGCACGCCGATGTTCTGAAAGGTGGTGATGATGGCTCCCACGAGCATATCCGACGGGATGCGCACCTGCGAGATGGCGTTTTCGGTCAGCCGGCCAAAGATTGACGCATTCAGGTAGGTTTTTTTGATCGTCGTGCTGAGGCTCAGTTCCAGGTTATCGGTCAGTTCGGGGCGGAGGGTTGGGTTGCCCACCGAAATCATCTGGGGGTTGGCCGTATTCACGTTGGGGTTAAGTTGTTGCAGACCGGGCCGTTGAAGCCGACGGTTATAGCCCGCTTTCAATGTCGTCTTACTGGTTATTGATTTTGAGACGTTCAGGCTTGGTACGAGGTTGCTGTAGGAGGGAATGGCCAGGTCTTGCAGGACTGTCGATTCGGCCGTTCCCGACTGTGCATCTATGCCGGTGTATTCGTAGCGGGTGCCAATTTTGAAGGTGTATTTGCTCGGCGTAACGTAGGTATAGGAAATATACCCGGCTCCGATATTCTGGTTGTAGTTGAGCGAACCAGCCGGATTGCGTGGATCAAAAAAGAGCAAACCCGTTGGGCCACCCAGTTCATACTGATACTTACTATCGACCTGCCGCCGAATGGTTTTGACTCCGAATTCGAGCATCTGATTCTTGGTCAGGGCTGTTTGGTAATCCGTTTGCAGGGTAAACTCGCCGTTGGTATTGTTGTTGAGGTTACGTTGCCGGCCCGTTAGATCGCCCGTCCCCGACAGCAGGTCGGCGTAAAAATTATTGACCAGACCCGTGCGGCTATACTGGCTCGAAATGGTCCACTCTGACACCAGCGGACTATCATCGCGTTTGAAAATACGGCTGTAATCAAGGTTCACATCAACCGAGTTGGAGAGGTCTTTCCGGTCAACGGAACGGTTTGTTGTACTGAGCAACAACTCATTGGCAAACGTACTGGTCAACTGGTCTTGCGTTTGCACAAAGTTGCGCGTCCCAATCCGAACCCCCGCCGTAAGTGTCTGGTTTTTAGCCAGATCATAATCAAACCCGAACGTATATTGCCCGAAAACGGGGGTGTCAAAAGCTGTTCCCTGTTGGCTGGTTCGCACCGCCTGCCCACCCACCAGGGTTGTTTGGTCGAGTGTCGAAGAGGCCCTGTTATACATGGCCCGGCCAAAACCACCCAGCGTGATGCCTAATTTTCCCTGCCGAAACGAGCCGTTCAGGCCGAGGTTCGAACCGCGAATACCGACCCCGGCATCCATGTTCAGTGTCAGGCCGTGCAGGGTGTTCTTTTTGGTGATGATGTTGATAATCCCGGCGGCACCTTCGGCATCGTATTTGGCCGAGGGGCTGGTGATCACCTCCACCGACTTAATCATGTCGGCGGGCAATTGCTTGAGGGCATCGGCAACGTTGGCCGCCACAATGGTCGAGGGCTTGTTGTTGATCAGCACCCGAATGTTGCTGCTGCCCCGCAGCGATACGTTCCCGTCGAGATCCACCGACAGCATCGGCACCCGCTTCAGCACATCAGAGGCATCGCCCCCTTTGGTGGTCATGTCTTTGTCGGCGTTGAACACCAGCCGATCCACTTTTTCCTCGATCAGCGCGGCCTGCCCCGTCACAGTCACTTCGCCCAGCAACCGCACATCGGCGGGCAATTTCACCGAGCCTATGTTGAGGTCGGTTCCTTTGGCGATGGTGAAGGGTTCTCCATCAATAGTCTTGTAGCCGATGAACGAGTATTGTAGGCGATACTGACCGGGAGCCAGTTTGCTTAGGGTAAATTTACCGTTGAGGTCGGAGGTTGTGCCGTCGATGGGTTTGTTGGTCTTGGTGTCCATGAGGGCGATGGTGGCAAACTCAACGGGCTTTCCCGATGTCGAATCCACCAGCAGGCCCGCGATTTTGCCGTTGCCTTTGGGCATGTCGGCGGTCATGGACATAATGTCTTTTTTCTGCTTTTCCTGACCCCCACCAAAACCACCGGAGCTACCAGGCCCACCACCGGGAGGGCCAAACTGGGCCATCGAAGCACATACTTGACTGAACAGAAACAGAACGACTAGTAGCAGGCGGGCTGGTGATTGGAATGGCGTATTAGAAAACGTTTTCATGATCTTGCGCTTTTGTTCGTAGCGTGATACAAAGGTGCCGCACGATAGGCCGAGCCAAAAAACAAATAGACTGAGTGACGGCTTTTGCCGGTAGAAAGGGCAGTTTCAGGGGTTGAGTCTTCTTTTAATTCTGAAAAAGCCAAGAGGGAGCTAACCGTACATGTGGTTAGCTCCCTCTTGGCTTTTTCAGCGATCAGACATTTATTACTTCTTCTCGGCGGCAGCGCAAACTACTGCATCGCAAATTCGCCATTGATGCGCAGATCGACCTCGTCGCTCACAGGCGACATCGCACCTACGCCACCCACACCAAAATCCGACCGTTTGATTTGGCCACTTGTCTTGATACCCACTTTCGTGATCTCTTTACCTTCCCGATTTTTATTGACTACAGGGCCAAGAACGGTGGCATCGAGCATAACGGGCTTGGTCACGCCGTGCATGGTCAGGTTGCCCATGAGCTTATATTTGTTGCCAGACACTTTCTGAAACCCTGTGCTTTTGAACGACACTTTGTCAAACTTGGCCGCATCGAACCACTTGTCGCCTTTCAGGTGGCCATCGCGCATCTCATTGTCGGTGTTGATGCTGTTCACGTCGGCGGTCATCTCAAACTGAGCATCCGTCATGTCGGGCTTACCGGTAAGTTTGGCATCAAAATTTTTGAAACCGCCGTCCACTTCGGTGAGCATCATGTGGGTAATGGCAAAACCAACCTTAGAGTGTGCTTTGTCAACGGTCCAGGTTTGGGCATACGTAGCTGAAATCGTCAGCAGGGTAGCAACAGAAAGCAATAGTATTTTCATGCGTGTTTGGATGTGATTAGTGAAAAATCAGGGTAAAGCTAACGGTTATATAATTAAGTCGATTAGCTGATAATCAATGCACCGATACTTCGGGCCATTTCATAGATGCACTAAGTGTTTTTACCGATAAAAGGCATAGACTCGCGAAAACTCCTGTTCTTCTTAGCTACTAGAGATACAGGAGATTTCTCTGATTGGCCAGCACATTCACCCTGTTTACCACAAAACGGACTTGTTATGCAACGAAAAGCCTGTTTTTACGCTATACTGAGTGTAAGGGCAACAGCCTGTTTCTGGTCACAACACGTATCAATCAATCAGTAAAATTATGAAACGTAACGAATTTTTAAAGCGAGGTTTTGGTAGTTTGCTGGGTATGGCCGCCGTTATTCCTCTGGTGAGTGCCTGCGGCAGCACCACCGTAGATCCAACCGGCACAACAGGCGGCAGCACCACCGGGTCGACCAATGGAAGCTCGGCTACTGATTGCACGGTTACGCCATCGGAAACAGCAGGGCCTTTCCCGACCAAAGTACCCGCTAATTTTGTACGAAAAGACATTACGGATGGCCGGACGGGCGTGGCTATGACGATGAATATCACGATTAAAAATGCAAATGCCAGTTGTGCTGCCCTGGCTGGTGCCCTTGTCGATGTGTGGCATTGCGACAAAGACGGCTATTATTCGGAATATGGCGGCAGCGGGATGCAGAGTGCCAACTTCACTACGGTCGATTTTTTGAGGGGTCGGCAAACAACCGATGCAAACGGATTAGCTGGCTTCACGTCGATTTTCCCCGGCTGGTATGGTGGCCGCGCCCCGCACATCCACGTTCACGTGTATAATGCCGCCGGTAAATCGTTGCTCGTTACCCAAATTGCCTTTCTTTATGCCGTGTCGAATGCTGTTTATACAGCAGGTCAGTCCTATGGCTATACAAAAGGGGCGCAGGACACGCTGAACGAGCGCGATAACGTGTTTTCGGATGGGGTTACCAACGAATTGGCAACCTTGTCGGGGAGCCTGTCGGGAGGATATGTCCTAACGCACGCAATTGTTGTTAAAGCCTAGTAATCAGGGTAATCAGTGTGGCTGGCAGTGCCGGGCATCTGGTTCAACAGCTTACGGATGAAGACTCAAACCGACGCTCAGATTTTTTTGGCTGACAGCCGGGGACTGTCCCGAACCGACTTTTTTCAGAGCTATCATACCTTCAATTTTGGTTCCTATGTAGCTGAAGGTCGGGAGCCATTTGGCTCGTTGGGCCTGCTCAACAACGATACATTACGGCCCGGAGCCAGCCTGAGTATGCAGGTTGAGACCAACACCGAAGTTGTTCTGATTCCGGTGGTTGGTGGGCTGGAGTACCAGATCGACGGACAAACAGATTTTCTGGAAGCGGGACAGGCCGGGCGTTTTTCGCTGACAGCCGGTAAGAGTTATGCGGTGGTGAACCCTTACGAACAGGAAACCATCAATGTGTTGCAACTCTGGCTAACGAGTTCAACGCCTGCATTTACACCCGGTATAGCGCAACTGTCGTTCGATCTTGCCACCAAAAACAAGTTGCTGCCACTTTTCAATACGGCTGAACATCAGGGATTTATTGGTCGATTTGATGGCCGTGCCGAGGATACCTACCTTCTTCGCAATTCGGCCAATGGCGTGTTTGTAGTTGTTCTTCAGGGGGCTTTTGAAGTAGCCAACCGCCTGCTTCAGGCCAACGATGGGCTGGCGTTGCGGAATCTGACAGAAGTTGAATTGGAAGCCTTGTCGAACGATGCTGTCCTGGTGTTGATCGAAGTGACGAGTGAGGACGATAAAAGCCGATTAAACAATACCGGTTAAGTACGGATAGGTTTTTTGTTTTCCCCGCATGTCAAAAGGCCCTATCTTTGGGCCTTCGACACACACATACAGAATGACTGCTGGTCAACGAAAAGCACTCCGCATCACCGGCTGGGCCTTATTAGGATTGTTTCTGCTCGGAGCCATCGGCGCGGGCTATGCCTATACCAAACGCGAAGAACTCCTCCGCACCGCCCTGGATCGGGCCACCAAAAAAGCCAAACGGGATTATAAACTCGACCTGAAAATTGGGTCCGCCAGGTTCACGGGCCTTAGCTCAGTGGCCTTCACCGACATTTCTATTGTACCAGAAGAGCGCGACAGCTTGGCCCGCCTAAACCGCGTGGAGGTGGGTGTTCGGTTGTGGCCCATGCTCATGGGACAGATTGCCCTGTCGGACTTGACGCTCGAAAATGGCATGTTGCAGGTGGTCCGGCGCGATTCGCTGACCAATATCGACTTTGCCATCCGACGCAAAAAAAGCGACTCCACCGCCACCACCCCCCGGCGGGTTGACCTGGCCGATGTGGCCGAAAATCTGATTGACGAACTGCTCTCAAAAATCCCGGCCAACCTCAATGTCAGGAATTTAGACCTTCGGGTGATCGACACGGCCAAAGATACGACCCTGCGGTTTTCGCTGCTGACCGAACAGGCCATTATCGACAATCAGGATGTATCGTCAACGCTCCGGCTCAATGGCAACGAGGCTACCTGGCACGTTACCGGGACAGCCGACCCCGCCGACCGTGAGTATGACCTGTCGCTATATGCGGATGGTAAGCCGCTGGAATTGAAGTACTTAGAGAAACGATATAAACTTAAACTGCAAGCTGATACGCTCCGCGCCGAGCTGAAAGACGTGGATCGGTCAGGTAGTGAGTTTCGGCTCGAAGGGGCCGGGTCGGTGCGGAATCTGCGCATTAATCACCCCGCCATTGCCCGCACCGATGTGCTGCTTGACAGGGCCGCGATGGATGCCAACGTGTTTGTAGGCGAAAACTACATAGGTATCGACAGTTCGTCGGTGGTGTATATGGGCGAGGTTAGTGCGCGACCCTTTGTGAAGTATACCCTCTCGCCAACAAAAATGTACGAAGTGCAGGTACACAGCGACATGATGAATGCCCAGGCTCTGTTCAACTCGTTTCCGCAGGGCCTGTTCGAGTCGCTCGAAGGAATGCAGGTAACGGGTAAACTGAAGTATGATCTGGCGTTTCAGTTGGATGAAAGCCTACCCGATTCAGTGAAATTCAATTCGGGACTGACCCCGGAGAACTTCAAGATTCTGCGTATGGGCCGGGTGGATTTTGGCAAGATCAACAACTCGTTCGTTTATACGCCCTACGAAAAAGGAAAACCCGTTCGCGACATCGTGATTGGTCCCTCAAATCGTGATTTCACGCCACTGTCGGCCATTTCTCCCGATCTCCGTAATGCTGTGCTGACCTCCGAAGACTACACGTTTATGACCCACAAGGGGTTCAACGAGAAAGCATTCCGGGTGTCGATAGCGACCAATTTTAAGGAGAAAAAATTCAAGCGGGGAGCCAGCACCATTTCGATGCAGTTGGTCAAAAATGTCTATCTGAACCGCAATAAAACCCTCTCGCGTAAAGTCGAAGAGATTCTGATTGTGTGGCTGATCGAAAACGGGCGACTTGTCGCGAAAGACCGCATGTATGAGGTCTACCTAAACCTGATTGAATGGGGCCGCAACATCTACGGCATTAGCGAGGCAGCCCGGTATTACTTCGCCAAAACGCCCGCCGAACTCAATTTGGGCGAAAGTATTTTCCTGGCGTTTGTGATTCCCAGCCCCAAACGCGCCATCGACTGGTTCAACCCTGATGGCACGCTCCAATCCCGAAATGTGCGCGGCTACTTCCGAATTATTGGCCGGATTATGGCTCGCCGTGGCCTTACCCAAGCCGACAGTGGGGCCTATGGATTCTACAATGTTCGGCTGCGCGAGGGTCTCCGCCAACAGGTGGCCCCCGTTGACAGTATGCAAACCGACAGCCTGATGATGGAAGACGATGACCGGGGCGGCATCGACGATTTCTTTAAACGGCTGTTCCGTGGCAATCGGGACAAGGAGGATGACGATGACAAAGACACCGAAACCGTTCAGCCCCAGCAAGACCGAAACGGCAACAGCCCGGCCAACACCGCCCCCGGCGACACGGTGAAAACCCGCAAACAACTCCGGCAGGAACGACGTGACCGCAAACGGCGCGAACGCGAAGATCAGGATAAACAGGCTGAAGGGCTGCTGAACTGACAGTCCTGCGAAACTATCTGAAAATTAACGGCGGTTATAAAATCAACCAAATATCTTCCGGCGCATAACGCTGAAAAGGGCCATCGTAAAAGGCACTTTAGGCATTGACCACATTACCCGTAGTTCCTCCCCAAAACTCGTGTCTTCGTCCAGAAATTTAAATACCTGACTCGGCGTGTTGTGTTCATAAAGGAGCGTAAACATATCATCGGCGGGATAGCGATTGTTCTCGAGCACATTCAGCATTATGCTGTCGTAGAATTTGAATCGACCCGCAAACCACGACTTGGGGCGGTGTGGTTTACCGGTTTGAGCCAGATTCTGAACCAAATTGCGCAGGTAGGTTTGCGTACGTCGGAAGGTGTATCCTGTTGAGGCTTTGGTATATCCACCCGATGTACCGATGCGGATAATGTGCTCCGAAGGGTTCTCTTTGGTGGGTACGTCGGACATGGGAATGATGCCAAATTCGGTTTCGCTGACCGTGTATGGTCCCGTATCTAAATGCTGGTCGATGTAGTGCCGGAGGTCGGCTTCGTATTCGGCATCGGTCAGGAGTTTTTTGTTGAACAGGGTGAATTCAACGAGGGCTGTCTGGGTATCGAACGGCAACACATACACAAACCGGCAGTCGTTGTGTTGCGCCACCCGAAAGTCCATCATCCGGGGTCGGGTCACATCGAAACAGGGTTTTTCGGTATGAATCACCCAACCTTTAAAATGCTGCAGGAGGTTATGATTTTCAGGCTCGCTGAGGTTCAGGGCAAACGTACTGTCGAACACATAATCAGCGATCAGCGGCTCATCGTCGGCAATGACAAAGCCACCCTGCACCGTTTCTTTGATGCGGTTGACGGTGGCCTGTCTGATTTCGATGTTTGGAAACCGGGCCAGATGCCCTTGCATAAATTCGTAGAAATCAATGCCCCGAAGCATCTTATAGCGGTAAGCCCCCATGTCGAGCAATCCCGACAGGGTGGTGCCATGAAACTCGACCCGATTCCAGTTTTTAAACAAAATCGACTCGTAGGGGCCACCAGCCGGTTCCCAGAAAGACCAGGTGCGGTCGTTGCGGTTTTTCTGATCTCGGTCGAGAATCAGAATAGATCGGTCGCGCAGGGATGACTGCGTCAGATAATACGCCAGACTTAACCCGGCCATACCTCCGCCTGCAATAATAAAGTCGTATTTTTTCATTACACCAGCACGTGCCGTTCAGCGTGGTAGCTTGAACGCACCAGCGGCCCCGATTCCACGTATTTCAGGCCCCGGCGAAGGCCCTCCTCGCGGTATTCGGCAAACTGATCGGGGGTGATCCAGTCGATTACTTCGTGGTGCATTTTGGTGGGTTGCAGGTATTGTCCCAGGGTCAAAATATCCAGCCCGTGTGCTACCAGATCGTCCATCGCTTTATGAACTTCATCGGTGGTTTCGCCCAGGCCAAGCATAATGCCCGATTTAGTGCGTTGACCGAAGTCTTTTGTCCGCCGAATCTGTTCCAGGCTGCGTTCATAGCGGGCTTGTGGCCGCACGCGCCGGTACAATCGCTCCACGGTTTCCATGTTGTGCGAGACAACCTCCTGCCCGGCTTCGATCATGTGAATGAGCGCGTCCCAGTTATTTTTTACGTCGGGAATCAGTGTTTCAATGGTGGTGGCAGGCGAAGCTTCTTTTACGGCCCGCACAGTCTGATACCAGATTTCGGCCCCGCGATCTTTCAGTTCGTCGCGGTTTACCGAGGTGATCACGGCGTGCTTAACTTTCATCAGCAAAATGGCATCGGCTACGCGCCGGGGTTCGTCGGTGTCATATTCGTTGGGTCGGCCTGTTGCCACGGCGCAAAACGAACAGCTCCGGGTGCAAACGTTTCCCAGAATCATGAAAGTGGCCGTGCCAGCTCCCCAGCATTCGCCCATATTGGGGCAATTGCCTGATTCGCAGATCGTATGCAGCTTATGGGTATCGACTAATTTACGAACTTTAGCGTATTCGGGGCCAATAGGCAATTTCACCCGCAACCAGTCGGGGCGTTTTCGGGCAGCAAGCTGGTTACGTTGTTCGGTGGAGGGGATAACGGGGAGTTCAATCATGGCGCGACCTCGTTCAGTCTGTTTCTTACAAAATGCAAATCTACGGGCTAAAGTTCGGGCTTAATCTCTGTCTTTTTATGTATCTTGCCTAATCAAAAAACGCAGACCATTATGACTTTAGTAGCCGAAAAGCTGTATTCCGTTGAAGAGTACTTCGAAATGGAAGAGCGCAGTAAAGAGAAACTGGAATATTACGACGGAGAAATTACCCCTATGCCCGGGGCCAAACTTAACCACAACCTGATTGCCACCAATACTACCACAGCTCTCAGTATTGCTTTAGAGGAAAAAGAGCAGAACCTGCTGGTACTTAACAGCGACACCAAAATTCACATTCCCGGGCTTCGGTCGTTTGTTTATCCTGATGCGGTAGTGGTTTGTGAAGTACCGGAGTTTTACGAAGGCCGTGAAGATACCATTATGAACCCGCTATTGGTGGTCGAAGTACTGTCGCCCGGCACGGAAAAATATGACCGGCATACAAAATTTGGCCACTACAAAACACTGCCTTCGTTTCAGGAATACGTGTTGATTAGGCAGAATATGCCGTTCGTGACAGCCTCCTACAAAATTGCCGAGCGCACTTGGCAGGATACTGATGCAGAGGGGATTGAGGATACTATTTACCTCCGTTCACTTGATGTAACACTCTCACTTAAAAGGCTTTACAAAGGAATTGTTTTTGTTTCCCGTCCCTGATTCCCTCACTGAATGACGCTCCTTCTCGATACCTATCTCAACGAACTCGCCCACATCCGCGCTACCGGCCTTGCCGTTTGGCTGCTTTGCTTCTACTGTGGACTGTAATAGATGCCAACTACAGACTTATTTCAGCTTCTAAGGCTGACTTTAGTCAACAAAAAAGCGGAACTTCCAGGCCCCGGTTTTCCTAGCTCAACAACTGCTGAATCTTATTTTTTGGACCCGAAAAACAGGGTCACGTAGCCCGATGAATAGAATGCCCGTTTGTCAGCACCTGTCATAATGGTGATTTGCTGGGGAAATAACTCGGCCAGAAAACCGACCTCCAGGCCAGTTGTGTTATTGCGGAAGGCACTCAGCTCAAAATTCAGAGCTGCTTTGATATTGGCCCCAACGGCAAGTTTTGATTCGCCAAAGCCCCGGAAAAAGCCCCCCGAACCCGTTGGCTGCGCACCCGTTCCCGGTTGACCCGGACTGCCATTGAGGCTTGCCGCCGGTACGATGCGAGTCCGGTTGTTACCTTCGTTCACTTCTACGTAATAGGGTTTAACGATGCCCAGCGACGGACCGGCCGCTAGTACGGCGTTTATTGATATACCTTCATCGGCACTCCGCTGAAACAGCGAAATTTCGCGCCCGTATTGCGGCCTGACAACGAACAGATAGTTTTCTTTCCCATAGGTAAACCGTGAGCCGCTGAAATTGACCGACTGCTGGACTTCCTTGGGGTGCTTCACATTAACAACCTCAACCGCCAGATAGCGATATTGTGGTCGCCCTAAAAATGTGCTGGGTAATCGCTTGCTTTGACGAAACACAAACCCACCCAACAGGCCAGAATTCGTGTTTGTTGTGACACCAAACGTAGTCACCGACTGGTAATTATCTTCTTCAGAGTCAGCCGTTGACTTCAATTGGGCATGACTCGTACTGCTCAAAAGCAGCGATGAGAGTACCCCAATACTTGCTATTTTATATATACTTCGCATGACCTTGTATTTCAGGAACTAAAAATAAGCAAAAAAGGGTAATCTACAATAAAATGTTTGCCCGTTTTTAGGTTAACGGTATTGCGTGGTTTATGTTTGGGCATTTACTGGATAGACTATGGCTACAATTCACGTTGAGTATCTGGGCGGACTTCGCTCCGACTGTGCCCACATTCAGTCGGGTACGCACATTAACACCGATGCCCCCACCGATAATCAGGGTCGTGGCGAGGCTTTCTCCCCCACCGATCTGGTCGCCAATGCCCTGGGAACCTGCATCCTGACAACTATGGCTATTTTTGCCCGGCGCGATGGTATCGAGCTGACTGGCAGCACGATGGACATTACTAAAGTGATGAGTACCGAGCCGCCCCGCAAGATTGCCAAAATCATAATTGACCTTACGCTCTGTGCCGAACAGGATGGGATCTCATTTATGCCCGATGAAGCAACCCGGACCCGTCTTGAGAAAATTGCTCATACATGCCCGGTTGCCATTAGCCTGCACCCCGACTTAGTTCAGGACGTAACGATTCAATGGAAGGTTGCGCAAACAGTTTAGTTCCGTTTTTTTGAGGAGATAGATTAGTGAGTCATGAAAAAACAACCACGAAAACAGGCTAATGCCGAACAGCTTTATTTTATAGGGCTTCTTCCGCCAGAGCCTATTCAGCAGGAAGTAACGGCTTTTAAACAGCAGGCGTTGGAACGCTTCGGAGCGGGACACGCACTCACTTCGCCCCCGCATGTGACCCTGATTCCCCCCTTTCGGAGTAACCGAACTGATTTTTCGGCTTTGAGTGAGTTTGCCGGTGAGCACTCACCGTTTGATCTTCAGTTAAGCGGCTTTAACCGGTTCGATCAGAAAGTGCTTTTTGTGGAGGTGGCGGCCAACAGCCACCTTATTGCCTTGCAGAAAGAACTTGAACTATATGTGCATTATTATTTAGGTGTTGTGCCTGATTATCAACCCTATCACCCGCATATGACCGTGGCTTTTAAGGATTTAAAACGCCCTGTTTTTCCCCAGGCCTGGGCCTACTTCTCCGACCAAACCTACGAACGCACTTTCAACGCCAACGCGCTCTCGTTGCTCAAATACAATGGCAAAACTTGGGAAGTAATGCAGGAGTGGGGGCTGAACGTGTGATGCATAATGCATACTGCCAAATGGATAACGTGTAATGATGCATTAGCCTATTACATAGTATCCATTTTGCAGTATAGCTGAAAACCGTAACTTGATGAAACGAATTTTAGGTTGGGTAGCCCTGTTTATCCTTGGTTTTGTGGTGGCTATTGTCGTCACGAACTACCGGGCTGATGTGCCGGTAGAAACTCTCAAAGCCAAATATGCCAATGCAGCCTCACGTTTTGTGGATGTCGATGGCCTGTCGGTGCATTACCGCGACGAAGGACCAGCTACCTCTACTATGCACGATTCTGTCCCGCTGGTGTTGCTCCACGGCACCGGAGCCTCGCTGCTAACGTGGAATGGATGGGCTACTGATCTCACCAAAGACCACCGTGTGATCCGGCTCGACCTGCCTGCTTATGGCCTTACCGGCCCCAACAAAAACAACGATTATTCGATAGCGTATTACGCCCGTTTTTTGCACGACTTTCTGACAAAACTCGGTGTATCGTACTGCGATTTGGGTGGTAATTCGTTGGGTGGGGGCATTGCCTGGCGATATGCGCTGGCCCATCCAAATGCGGTTAGAAATCTGATTCTGATTGATGCGGGCGGCTATCCCCTTCAATCGAAAAGCGTACCGATTGCTTTCCGGTTGGCGCGGGTGCCGATTCTGAAAGATCTGCTGGTGAATATAACACCCCGTTCGCTGATCGAAAAAAGCATCCGCAACGTCTATGCCGACAGTAGCCGCGTGACCGACGCACTTATTGACCAGTATATGGATATGGCTTTGCGCGAAGGTAATCGCAAGGCATTTATTAGCCGAACCCCAACGTCCATGAGCGATTCAACGTACCTCAAAATTCCCACACTCCGCCAGCGAACACTCGTTCTCTGGGGAGCGAAAGATTTCCTGATTCCGGTTGACAATGCCTACCATTTTCACCACGATTTACCCAACGACACCCTCGTGATTATGCCCAACGCAGGTCACGTACCGATGGAAGAATTACCCAAAGAATCGGTGCGAATTATTCGGAAGTTTTTAGATTAAACCCGAATTCACTTTGCTCTTAAATCGAGGGTGTGGAACAAAAACAGGCGGGCCGTATGGTTGCTGACGAACGTGTTTCCGGCGGCTGTTTGCTGAAATAAATTCATGTAGCCAGCCTGGAGTAGCAGGTTTTTTCGGACAGGATAGGACAGCCCGACAAAGAATCGGTTTTGGTCGAAGTAGTTGTAAGTAATCTGCTTCCCCGCATTAATAAATGCTTCGTTTTGAAGCACCGCGTTCAGCACCCCCGGCTGAATTGTCTCCCCTTTTAGTGGCACCTGCACCAGGAAATTATACCGAAACCGCCAGTTGAAACCGTATCCATCGGCCAACTGATCGCCCTTCACGCGGTGATTAAACCGCTGTTCGGTCCGTACCCACTGCGTCAGATTGAGCCGCCCGCTCCGACCTGACCACCAGATTTGTTGCCAGGGACGGTGTTCCGGGCGGGTTGTGTTGCTGGGATAAAGGTGGGAGGAGATGAACGCATAGCCCGCCGTGAGCCGAATATTGTCAGCAACATAATACGTTAATCCAGCCCGATATAACTGTTGGTTCCAGCGGTCAAGAAAATCAACCCGGCGAAGATGGACTTCGCCCCAAAATCCCCACTTGTTGCTGAACCGGGTTTGGTTAAGATAACCGAGCCATGCCTGTTGCTCCTGAACCACAATTTTGGGCGTTTGAGCCAGTACAGGCAATGAAAAACAAACGATAAGCGAGATGAATACAAATTGCTTCATAATTAAAAAAAGAAGTGAATAGAATGATTCCGTGAAAAGTTGACAGTGTGTCAAGAATATTAGGTGATTCAGACTAATCCTATCAACTAAAGTTGGAACAGTCGGCAAGATAGCTTTTTCTTTGCAAATCCTATTAAATCAATAGATTTTAAGTACTAATAGTCTATCTATAACCGGGAGTATAGGGATTATTCACAATCAACCGCATGTTACAAAAATCACGCATAATCATGAAACAGGTTTTAATATCAATTTTTTTACTGGGAGCATTGCTTATTCCCCTGCTTTTGTCTGCACAAAATGCCCCCGTTATCAATGCTACCGTATCGGGACGAGTGATCGACGCACGTACCAATAAAAAACTGGTTGGTGCCACCGTGTCCATCAAAGGCACCACCAATGGTTCTGCCACGAATGAAAACGGGCAGTTTACATTGATCACAGGTCAAAAACTTCCGTTCACGGTGATTGTTTCTTTTGTTGGTTATGAAACAAACGAAGTGCTGATCAGCAGCGACAACATCGACATTAAACTGGGGGAGGGGTCAACTCAATTGTCCGACGTGGTGATCACCTCGCGACGGCGGCAGGAATCAGCCCAGAATGTTCCTATTCCGATCTCGGTGGTGCGGGGTGCCGTTGCCGAAGATGCCGGAGCGTTCAACGTGAACCGATTGAAAGAACTGGTGCCAACGGTTCAGCTTTATTCGTCGAATCCGCGCAACACCACGCTCAACATCAGGGGGCTGGGGTCCACTTTCGGGCTGACCAACGATGGAATTGACCCCGGAGTGGGCTTCTATGTGGACGGCGTGTATTATGCCCGCCCGGCAGCCACAACCCTCGATTTTATTGATATTGAGCAAATTGAGGTCTTGCGCGGCCCCCAGGGAACCCTGTTTGGCAAAAACACGACCGCTGGTGCGTTCAACATAACCACCCGTGCAGCCAGTTTTGAGCCGGGAGCTAGTTTTGAGGTAAGCTATGGTAATTATGGTTACGTTCAGGCGAAAAGCTCGCTCACCGGACCGTTGAGCAAAAAGCTGGCCGGGCGTATTTCCTTTTCCGGCACGCAGCGGAATGGTCTGCTCTATAACGTGGCCACCGAGAAGCCCGTGAATGATCTGAACAATTTAGGATTTCGGGGGCAGTTATTGTTCACCCCGACAGATAATCTCAAAATCACGTTGGCGGGCGATGTGTCGAGCCAAAAGCCAGACGGATATGCGCAGGTAATTGCGGGTGTGGTAACAACAAAACGGGCGGCCTACCGGCAGTTTAATCAGATCATTTCCGACCTCAATTATAAACTTCCAAGCAAGAATCCCTTCGACCGGGTGATTGACCATGATACACCCTGGCGGTCGAACAATGAACTGGGGGGCATATCGCTCAATGTAGATGCAAAAATTGGCAACGGTACGCTGACCTCAACCACTGCCTGGCGGTATTGGAACTGGGACCCCTCAAACGACCGGGACTTCACCGGCCTGCCCGTGCTTTCCAAATCGGCAGCCACATCGAGGCATGAACAGTGGACGCAGGAAATTCGGTATGCAGGCACTTTTTCTTCTCGCCTGAGCGGGGTTATCGGGGTTTTTGCAATTGGTCAGGATCTCGTTACCGACCCTGTTCACACCGAAGAGTCGGGGGCGGCACAGTGGCGGTTTTCGCAGAGTTCAACCAGCCCTTTGTGGAGAACCCCCGGACTGTTGGACGGATTTGGCATAAAAACAACCTCAAGTCTTCGGAGTTTCGGTGGGGCGGTGTTTGGTCAACTCGACTGGGCCATTAGCAGTAAATGGCACTTGCTGCCGGGCTTGCGCTTTAATTATGATAAGAAAGATGTGGACTACGACCGACAGACCTACGGTGGTCTGCAAACAACCGATGCCGCTTTGCTGGCCCTGAAAAACTCCGTATATACAAGCCAGGCGTTCACCGTTAATGTGGAAGAAAACAACGTTTCCGGTCAACTGACGCTGGCCTACAAGCCAACCCGACAAATTAACGCTTTTGCCACTTACTCGAACAGCTACAAACCTGTTGGTGTCAATCTGGGCGGTTTACCCACGGCAAATGGTAAGGTGTTGATTGATCTGGCACGCATCAAACCAGAATACGTAACCCACCTGGAAATTGGCGTAAAAACCTCCCCAACTCCCCGCTCTACACTGAACATTGCGGTTCATAACACCGATATAAAGGACTTCCAGACGCAGGTTCAAACCGCTGAGGTTGGCGTAAACAGAGGCTATCTGGCCAATGCCGAGCGGGTGCGGGTGATCGGCGTGGAACTGGATGGTAACATCCGATTAAACGAGCATCTCTCGATCAATAGCGCATTGGCCTACACCGACGGGAAGTATATCTCGTTCAAAAACGCGCCCGTTCCACTCGAAGAAACGGGTGCCGAGTCTGCCTTTAAAGACATTTCGGGGGGGCAACTGCCGGGCATCTCCAAATGGGCTGGTTCGTTGGGTGGTGAGTTTACGGGTACAGGCAAGTTCCTGAGCCAAAGTGGACGATATTTCCTGGCTCTCGATACGTATTACCGCTCCTCGTTTTCGTCCAGCCCGTCGCCGTCGAAGTATCTGAATATTGATGGATATGCGTTGCTAAATGGTCGAGTTGGCTTTCGGGCTTCCAACGGCATCTCCATTCTGGTGTGGTCACGCAACCTGCTAAACAACAATTATTTTGAGCAGCTATTGCCAGCCGCCGGCAATGCCGGTCAGTATGCAGCCGTGCTGGGCGACCCCAGGACGTATGGCGTAACCTTGCGCTATACCTTCTAACTGTGATAGGGGGATGGGCTATTGCGAAACCACAACCAGCCCGTTCCTAACCCTCCCAGCAATAGCCAGCCCCAAACCGGGAAGCCGAACATAATAAGTACCAGACTCGCCAGAAAGCCAAACAGGAGTTGTTGCTGCCATCGGTCGGGGTTCCAGTCGGGGCGGTAAGAACGGGCATGAAACAGCAAAAGCCAGCCCCAGCCTGTTAGCCAAAGAAGAGCCATGTAGCCCGCGCTGACGGTTTGGGGCTTGTTTTGTAGCAATACGGGCAGTTCGGGAAGCCAGAGTAGGGCATAAGTCAGCGCGTATCGGGTTAGTCGGTGGAACCGCGAAAACGGCAGGTTGGGTAACAGCCGGAGCCAGGTTGTCTCGAACTCAAAAAATGTCCGGCAGATGGGGGAGTACGCTATAATGCTCATCATCAGACCAATGAGCAGCAGTCGTTGATCGTAGTCGTCGGTGGGATATAGGCGACACACCCCAATGAGCAACCCCAGCGAAACGGCTTTGGTGAGCAGAAATGCCACCGGGCGGTGCCGAAGCAGGAAACCGGGGTAAAATAGGGGGTAAGGAATTGTCCAGTTGGGGCGCGGCAAGCGGATGGTTTGGGCGGGATAGGGGTGCCGAATCCGATGGTCGATAGCCCCCGCACTGGCCGCTATCAACCCAAGCACGATGCTGATAACTAATCCATTGGCTATCCAGGTTTGGTGAAAAATGCCCCGCTGCACCATCCAGCCGGCGTAGGCCTCAACCGGAATCAGGAGCATGGTTGCCACCAGCAGCCAACCGCCCCAACGCAGCGGACGTGGCAACAGACGGGCCGTTAGCAAAAACCGTTGCGGAGGTTCGTTAAGGAGTTGGCGCACGAAAATCGTTGCCCGGAGGGTATAGATGGCCCACAATCCGGCGGTGAGAGCCAGCAAAAAGGGCGAACCCATAATGGCCGCAATCAGTGCATGGTGATCCGACGGGCGCATAAACCCAAAGGTGAGGTAAACAATTACGCCCAAAAAACCGGCATTGCGGGCGTAGTAGGGTTGAACGAGGGTTCGGAGGAGGAGTTTCATTTTATTTCCCCGTTTTCCACCAAAAATACCCGGTCAATAGTCAACTCCGTCAGACCAACATCCTGGTGGGAAGCCAGTCCGAAAGAAACGCCTTTGGCCTGATGTTCTTTGATTAAGGTAAACAGGATTTGGGTGGCCCGATCGTCGATCGTGGTGAGGGGTTCGTCGAGGAGAATCAGGTCGGGTTGGCCGAGGAATGCCATCAGCAGGGCCACTTTTTTGAGCATGCCGCTTGAGTAGGTACCGGTGGGCTGTTTCCAGTATTGATCGACTCCAAATAGTTGGGTAAGGTTTGTAATTTGCTGAGGTTGAGATTGTTTAGCTTTGCCGACAAACTGAATAATGTCGCGGGCGGACAAAAAATCGGGGTAAAGCGGCTCGGCTTCGGCATAGTTTACCCGCATCCGGTAGGGAACGGGTTGCCGGTTGATTTCGTACTGATTATTGAGCCAGATTTCGCCCTCGAACGGCAACATCCCGGCCACCGTCCGCATCAGCGTACTCTTCCCCGACCCGTTGATGCCCCGAAACCAGTGGGTGCCGGGTTCCAGTGTCAGCAACGGGATGGTGAGAACCGGCGTGTCGTTGTAGGCCTTGCGGAAATTATTGATTGTGAGGAGCATGTGCGCAAGTTACTTCCACCACTCGGTTTTGGGTAATGCGCCCCCAATCACGACCGGCTCGCCAATTCGGGGGGTGGTGTAGGGGAATCCCACTTCCTTGGCGCGTTTGGTGAACCGTTCCACTGGTTCATTCCAGGCATGATAGGCCAGCGCGAACTTGCCCCAATGCACAGGCAACACCACTTTTGCTCGTAGATCCTGCCCCGCCGTCACCAACTCTTCGGGAAACATGTGGATGTTAGGCCAGCTTGGGTGATACTGCCCACATTCGAGCATGGCCAAATCGAATGGGCCGAACTTCTCGCCCAATTCTTTAAAGGTTTTATCGTAGCCCGAATCGCCACCGAGAAAGACGCGATAACCCGGCAAATCGAGTACAAACGAAGACCATAAGGTACGGCCCCGCGTGAAACTCCGCCCCGAAAAATGCCGGGCAGGTGTGGCCGTAATTTTAACGTCCGAGGGCAAGGTGGTGCCTTCCCACCAGTCGAGTTCGGTGATTTTGCTGGCGGGAATACCCCAGCGTTCGAGGTGGGCACCCACCCCAAGCGACGTGACTACCTGCTTCACTTTGGGGATGAGTTCCACAATGGTCAGGTAATCAAGATGGTCGTAATGATCGTGCGACAAAACGAGCAAGTCGATGTCGGGCATGTCTGCAGGACCATAGACATCGGCACCGGGGAATGCCCTGCCAAAAAACGATACGGGCGACGCACTCCCGCTGAACACAGGATCCATCAGTACCGTAAACCCTTTATGTTTAATTAGATAGGCCGAGTGTCCGAACCAAACCAGCGTTGGAAGACTGTCAGCTAACGTCTTCAAATCGGTCTTGACGGAGGGGAGTGGTTGGTTCGGTTCGTTGTCGGGCGAGCGGTTAAAATAGTCGCGCAACAGGCCCATGTTCGAGGCATCTTTGGCCATTACCTCGGTTGGTTCGCGGTTCTGAAATGAGCCGTTTTTGTAGTTCGGCGATTTCAGAATGCGTTCGAGCCGGGCGGCAGCCGGGTCGGCTCCGAAAACGGCCCGACGCATGAACAGAAAAAAAGTGGCCCCCAAAAGAGCCACGATCACAGCGGTAATAAGCATAAAGCGTTTACGACGGACAGACATGACAGGGCAACGGGGAGCATGAAAGAAGGGTTCCCATCACCATTTCACACCTAACCGAAATCCGCCCACGAAATTGCGCCGGGCTGAGGCATTGTAAAACCGATTCCCAAACGCATTGAGGTCATACCCAAGGCTATACTGTTGGTCGAGCAGGTTGTCGCCGGTGGCGTAGAGGTCTAGCGAGAAGTGGCCGAACGTGCGCCGGAAACCAAGAGTGGCCGTAGCAATGCGCGTGGGGTCGGCCTGGGCGGTGTTGGCATCGTTGAGCGCGAAGGGATTCAGAAACTGGTACGTCAGGAAGGCGTATAACCCAAACCGCGTGTTCATGTCTAGCCCAGACACGTTGGTGACGGGAGCCACACCCGGTACCCGATTTCCCGATACATCCACGGTGCCCTGCCGATAGTCGCGATAGCGGTAGTTGGTCAGCGTGAGAGCGTTCCAAACGCGAAGCGAGACGGGGTTGAACCGAACGCCCGGTTTCAGAAGCTGGTAACTTAGCATACTTTCGAGGCCCCGTTGATCGGTGCGGCCCGCGTTGGCAAAGGTCTCGGCCCCGTTGTCGGCGGTGCGCCGGACAATGGTTTGCCGGAGTGCGAACTGGTAGCCCGCCAAATCGAACTGAAGCCGACCGTTCAGGGCCGAGCCGCGCAAACCGAGTTCGTAGCTTGTGCCGCGTTCGGGGTTCAGGTTGGGGTTGAACACCAGATCTGACGGGCGGATTTCCTGTTGCGTGGGAGCCGAATAACCCGTGCTGATGCTGCCAAACACCGAAACGGCATCGGTAAGCTGTTTGAGCAGGGCCACGCGGGGCAACCAAACCGGATCAAAACTGCTTCCCTGAGCCTGAACAGGCCGTTTGTTGAAGCGTGTGAACCCATACCGAACCTCATTTCGGCTCAGACCCGCCGTCAGGAAAAAGCCGTTTGGCAGCGTACTTTCCACTTGGGCAAACCCCACCCATTGCAGCGATTTCAGTTCATCGTCGGTTTGGAGCGTGTCGATTTGGCCTTTGCGGTTGCCGTAGTTCCGGTCAACGGTGAAGCTATTCTGGAACTCCCCGCCAATTGTCACGACCGTGGGGACGCCCGTTGTAATGACTTGCCAGCGGGTTACGGTGCGGCCACCCAAACCCTGATCGGCCCGGCGTTCGTAGTTGGTAATGAACGGGTTACGAAAATCTGTTACAGTGGCATACAGCACCGTTGTGTTTTGCACCCGTTCGCTGAATCGGTAGGCGTGCGACAATCCTAAATACCCCAATTTCTGATAAATAGCAGCTTGTTGCTCGGTACTGCTGGGCACCGTGCGTGTGGCAGGGCGCGACTGCCGGGGATTAACCCGGTATTGCGCTTCGGTGAGGCCGCCGGGCGTTTGATACTCCAGATCGGAGTATAGGCCCAGCACCGAAACCGTCCGGCGTTCGCCCACCCGAAACTGCCCCGTAAGCTGTATGTTATCGCGCCGAATGCGGGAATGGTCGCGGTAGCCACCGGCACCCAACCCATGATAACTCACGCTCAATGAGCCATTCTCAGCACCCGATTGATAGGTTAGCCCTACCCCGTTCAGGCCATACGAACCCGCCAAGCCCGACAACTCCACATTCGACTGCCCCGCCGGAACGCTTAGACCCGAAAACAGCACGGCCCCGCCCGTATTGGCCCCGTATAAACTGCCGGCAGGCCCTTTTAGGACCTCGGCCCGGCCCAAACCCCGCACATCGAGCGCGTTGAGGGGTGTGTTGCCACCCGCATCGGTCAGGGGCAGATCGTTCCAATAAACCTTGACGTTGCGCACCCCAAACGGCGACCGAATCAGGCTCCCCCGAATCGACAGTCGGTAACTCCCCGGCGACCGCTCATCGGCCCGAACGCCGGGTAAGGTATTGAGGGCTGGCACAAGCGTGGGCGTGCCGAAGCGATCAGTAAGGTCGCGTTGCGTGAGAACCCCCACCGAAGCGGCTGTTTGCAACAACGGGCGGTTGCTTTCGTAAGCCCGCACCACCACTTCATTGAGCCGGATGGTGTCGCGAGTGAGGGCTGACGATTGAGACGTTGAATCGGATTGGGCCTGACCCAGTAGGGGGAAACCAAGCAACAGGAGTAGCCAGAACGTACTGTTTTTCATGCGACAAAGATAAGGCCACTTTTGTCACCTCGACGAAGGGAAGTCGATAACCTGACTGAAACGAAGACTCCGGCCTAAAAACCCTCAACCGCACGCGCTAATGGCCCTAACTTGTTTCCTTTATTCCTCAAATAAGCTGTATTTACGAAACTGGTGGGGTGTAAAGCCCTAAAAATTATTTTATCAACCAAAATACATAAAACGATTAGTTATCTTTCACTCAGGAACTCATTCCTACACGCAGCTAACCACCAAAGGAGCTTCTCAGATTAAAAACCCATTAGACAAGTTGGATAGTTGACAAAAAACAGTTTGTTTGTAAGATCAATTGTCAAGTGCAAGCTGATTCCGGTGACAGAAGACTTACTGATACATCGGAAATAAACGAAAGTTTGCTCCAAAACAGAGCGACTTTCGTAAATACAGATGTTGGGTGCAAGCATAAAAAACTACCAACGGACACAATTAAAATCAATTAGAATATGGCTGAACTATTTACCATCGACATTGAGCTAACCTCTAATAGAGAGAAACTCTTAAAAATTCCCGAACTCATTGAAGTTCCAAAAAATTCAATTGTCCAATGGAATATCAAAGATTTTGAAGAGTATAGACGCAAAATGGACAGACCATTTAGGAGTTTAATTTTTACTCTTTACTTTGAAAACAAATCACCTTTTAATTGGAAAAGGACATTCATTCAGCTTTTTGACCCTCATTTTGGACCTTATTATTCAAGGACAATCAGATTAGCAGAAGAAGTTGCAACTAAAAAAGGTGATTTTAAATATGGAGTTAGCGTTTTTGACGCTGAAATAAACGAACCAGTTTACGATGAAGACCCTTTATTAAGAGTTTTTTAATTCAGTCATGGAAATAGAAATATTAGCAATTAAACCAGAACTTTATCCAAGCATTGAGAACGCTTGTAATTCACTTAATCGTGTTCAAAAAGATAAAGTTTTTACTTTTAAAATACCCCCCGAAAGATTAAAAAATAGTTTATTCTTAGAAAAAAGAGCAAAATATGATTCGGACACAGTGTTTAATTGGTTAAAAAATTATAGACAAAATGCTGGTGGAGATAGAAGATTTTTAATTTTAGTTGTTGATGGTTTTTTATCTTCAAGTAGGTTAAGTAATTTATTTGGCACTGTTTCAGCCGAAAACGGTTTAGCAGTATTTACAGTAGCAGATTTTAGCCAATTTTTACACGATATTGTACGATTTTGCAGGTATTATTTTGTTCGTTATGCTGTTAGCTTTTTAGAGCCTTCTATAAAATCACATAATGACATTGCTCGAAAAGAGTGTTTATTCCACAAAAAAATAAATAAAATTGAGTTAAGGGATTCCTTAAACTCTGGACACATTTGCCAATCTTGCTATGACCAATTAAGACCCAAATTGAACATTGAAATCAGCAATTCAATAAGAGAAATGCTTTTGTTAGTAAGTAACCAACACCCATTTTCAATAGTAATAAAAGGAGGTGGTGTCAAAGGTTTAGCATTTGCAGGGGCTTTGCTTGAACTTGAAAATCATTTTTCATTTGAGACTTTTGCAGGAACATCAGCAGGTGCAATAACAGCCGTGTTAATGGGTGTAGGTTATAAACCAAGTGAGTTACTTGAAATTCTTGACAAAAAAGATTTTAACGAATTTAAAGATGCCTCAATAATAAAAGGAATCATAAATTTTATCCGAACCAAAGGTTTTTACCCAGGAGATGAAATTGAGAACTGGATTAATCAACTTTTGAAAAAGAAATTACCAGAAAAACTCAACGAAATTTCACTTGAAGAATTGCCGACGCATACAATTGTATATTCATCAAGAATAAACGATGGAACTTTAATTTTTGATTCAAAAAAACAGCGAAAAGAAACTCATGTTGCCTTTGCGACAAGATGCTCAATGTCAATACCTTATTTTTTCAGTCCTAAACTTGTTGATGGAATTAGAGTTTATGATGGTGGGGCAAGGAATAACTTCCCACTTAAACTATTTATGGAAACCTACCCAACAAAGCCTGTTATAGGGTTATACTTAATAAATGGAACGAAAAAAGGCGGACTTGTAATAGGTGAACTATCAAATATTGCAATGGACGGTGAAGAAGTGCCAATTGTTGAAAATAATCTTGACAAAGTTGTGGTTATTGACCCAAGACCAATAAAGACGACTGACTTTAATCTAACACCCAAGAAAAAGGAATTATTAGTATTATCAGGCAGACTTGGTGCATTAAGGTTTATTGAACGAAATTACAAAGACATAGAATTTGACAAATCAAGAATTAAGTTGCTATCTGACAAAATAGAACAACTAAGGACAGAAATTTGACACCGAAAAATGCCTGCACCCAACAGAGTATTTATGAAAAAGGGGGTGGACGGAAGTAATTGAGCATCTGTACACTAATCAACATTTGCACCAGCGGACAGAATACTATGAAGCAGTTGGAAGTATCTCTACTTTGGAACAAAACCCAGCACCAGTTACGGGCGGACGAGTTCCAAATTCCCCCTTCTTCATAAATACTTATTCGTTAGCTGAAACCTTAAAGAACCTCACTACAACCTAATGGCAATAATATATCCAGACATTGAAATTATAAAATCGGGACGGCTAAAACCTGAGCCAGGTGAAATGTACTTACTTCAATTTTTTAGCGATAATTTCGATGAAAGCTATGAAGTTTTTTTTCAACCTTTCTTAAATGGTGACAGACCTGACATAATTTTGATGAGAAAAGGACACGGAGTTATGATAATTGAGGTTAAAGACTGGAATTTGAAACACTACCATTTAGATGAAAAACGAAAGTGGCGACTAAACCTAAACAATGCTTTTATTAAATCACCAATTGACCAAGTACTTCAATATAAAGACAATTTATACAATTTACACATAGAAAATTTACTTGAAAAGAAAAAAAAACTTTAAATATTGGTCACTTGTTACTTGTGCTGTTTATTTCCATAATGCGAATTCAACCGAAATTGACAATTTGCTAATAGACCCATATTTAGATAATAAAAAGTATTGCGATTTCTTAAAATGGAATACTGATTTATTAGGTAGAGATAATATTAATACAGAATATATCTCGTCAATTTTTAGTAAAAGATACATTATTTCAAATTATCAATCAAAGCTTTTTGATGATACACTTTACGATAGTTTTAAAAGATATTTCAAACCTACATTTCATAGTAAAGAAGAAGGTTTTGAAATTAGGTTTACTGAACAACAACGAAGATTAATACAAAGCAATATAAATTTAGAACAAAGGGTTAAAGGTGTAGTTGGCTCAGGCAAAACAACAGTAATGGCGACAAGAGCAGTAAATGCACATAAAAGACATCAAGAACGAATTCTTATCTTGTGCTTTAATATGACACTCAAAAACTACATTCACGATAAAATTAGCAGAGTTAGAGAAGACTTTACTTGGGACAACTTTTATATAAACAATTATCACAATTTTCTTTCGGCAGAAATGAATAATTGCGGTATTGAATTTAAACTTCCACCAAATTTTGAGGACTTCAATCAACAACAAAAATCAGAATTCTTTGAGAGTAATTATTTTTCAAATGTTGATTTATTCAAAGAACACGAGACCAATATTTCGAAGTATAAAACTATTTTAATTGATGAAATTCAAGATTATCATAAACCTTGGATGGATTTAATTAAAGAAAATTTCCTATCTGTTGATGGAGAATATGTATTATGGGGTGATGAAAAGCAAAATATTTACGACAACGAATTAGAAGAAAAAGATTTAAAAACAAATGTAAAAGGTAAACCGAGTACATTAAAAGACAGTTTCAGGTCGGTTAAAAAAATCAAAGATTTGGCTATAAAATTTCAAAAACAAAATTTTACATCGAAATATGAAATAGACAACTTTAATGGACTGCCACAATTATTATTGGATTATGACAATCCATCAACGATAAATTACATTTACTTTGAAGATGAAAACTCTATTGACATTGCCAAACTTCACGAACTAATAAAAGATTATTCAGTTAAACTGAATGAACATCCTAATGACATAACAGTATTAGGGTTTAGAATTAGTGTTTTAAGAGAATTTGAATGTTATTACAGATATAAGAGTAAAGAAAAAACAAATACAATGTTTGAAACACAAGAAGTTTGGTATAAACTTTTTTTGCAAACATTCAAAAGTTTAGAAATTATTAAGACAGGACTTTCCATAATAGAAACAAATGATAATGATGATGAAAAAAAGAACAAAATCTCTGTAATAATGGCTCTAAGGGATTTAGTTAGAGAAACAAACGACCCTTCATTTCAAGAACGTCTATCTTATTATTTGGATAAGTATAAAATCTCAATTTCAAAATTCGAAAAATGGTATTCAAGTAATGACCTGTCGGATTTGCTTAACAGCGATAAAAGACGCTCATTAAGACAATTAGAACAAGTATATCCACAATATAGACAATTGACAAAATCGTTAAAACTTGTTAGAGACAATAAAAAACATCATTTTTGGTATGACAGAGGAACTTTGAAATTATCAACAATCCATAGTTTCAAAGGATGGGAAGCAAACACATTATTTCTAATTTTAGAGGAACAATTCAATGAAGGTTCAGACTTTTTAACTTCATTTGAAGAATTAATTTACACAGCAATTACTCGAAGCAAAACTAATTTGATTGTTTTAAATTATGGGAACACAAAACATCATGAAAATATGGTTGACCTGTTCGACAAATACAACAAAGGCATCAGCTAATCGAGTAGCCTGCCCTGAGCAAGGTTGCTCAGGGAGAGGCTCTCACACCACTGTACGTACGGGTCTCGTAACAGCGGTTCGTTAAACAGGGGACTTACCTTCTCATAATAATCGCGGGTTGATGTGTATGCTTACCCAGTCTATTTAGCCTCTTATGCCCTTCGTGTTCCTTGGTACAGGCTTTTGCCGGTTGACTTTCTTCACTGCTTTCCTCACGAAAAACCAGCTTGTCACTTGCTAATCGGCTCAATATAAACAGGACAGCTTGCCGATAGAGGAATTGCACCTCTTAGAAATTAATTGTACTTTCGTATACTAGAGTTGTTGCAACGGGTTAATTTTGCCTTATGAAGATTTCTACTGCCGATCTACGAACCGACCGACACTGGAGATCGGCCACTGGTCTTGATCAAAAACGGTTCGCCCAATTATTGACGTTGATGCCTGCTGCCTATGAGCAGCTTTACGCTCAATCCATCCAAAAACGACACGAGCAATGTCCCGACGAACCCTCGTTGAGCACCTATGAAGACCTGCTCCTGTTCACCCTATTCTCTTTGAAATCAGGCCTTTCCTTTGATTTGCTCGGCTTTACCACGGGCATGGATGGGTCGACCGCTAAACGCAATCAAGACATTGGGTTACTAGTTATCCAAACCGCTTTGAGTCAATCAGATTACTTGCCTAAAACCCATTTCGATAACCCTGAAAGCTTTAAAGAGTACTTCAAGGATAAAGGTATGCTACTCATTGATGCCACCGAACAACGAACCCAGCGACCCACTAACAAAGAGTATCAGCAACAGTTGTACAGCGGTAAAAAAAAGCCCATTCCGTCAAAACCTTAATCATTTCAACGGCTAACCGCTATATCCATTTTGTCAGTAAAGGCTGGGTGGGTACAACCCATGATTACACCCAACTAAAACACGAATTTTCGCCGGACCAGTCCTGGTTTAGCGACTTGGCTGTGAGTCTGGATTTGGGCTATCAGGGTTTCGCTAAAGACTATGACTGTCAAGTGGTTAGTCAGCCACAGAAAAAGCCAAAACAGGCCGAGTTAAGTTCAGAATCGAAGGCTGAAAACAAACGAATCAGTTCAGGCCGAATTTGGGTTGAGCACGCCATTGGGGGCCTAAAACGGTATCGTTATTTGAGTGATCGTTTACGAACCCACAAGGTAAAGCTGTACGAATCGACGGTATTAGTATGTGCTGGACTTTGGAATTTTTATTTAGCCAATTAGCTGTTAGTCATCGTTGCAACAAGTCTACTAACCATACTGGGCACACACATTAGGTTTGGCATTATTGGGGCTGACGTGCTTCGTAGAAACATTCGTGCAAAGTTCAACATTTATGCTTCGTATGAACAGTAGTGCTGAAAATCCCCTACAACGCAAAGCCCTGTACGTTAGCGGTCGGCTTGACCGACGACACGGCTTACAAAAGCTTAGAAATAAATTAGCAATTAATAAAAGACAATTGACACAATGGTAAAGTTTGCTTACACAATACTATACGTTCAAGACGTGACAAAAGCTGTTGAGTTTTACGAAAACGCTTTTGGTTTTACGAGAAAATTTGTAACACCAGAAAATGACTATGGAGAACTTTTAGTAGGCGAAACGATACTTTCGTTTGCTTCGACAAAATTAGCCAAGTCAAACTTGACTGACGGTTTTACAGAAAGCAGTTTGACAAGTAAGCCATTTGGAATTGAAATCGGTTTTACAACAGAAAATGTAGAAGAAACAGTTTCGACAGCTATAAACGCAGGTGCGACAATTGTTGAAAATCCGACAACAAAACCGTGGGGACAAATTGTTGCTTATTTGAGAGACCTTGACGGTTTTCTAATTGAAATTTGCACACCAATCGGTTGACAAAAAACGAAAAAACGAAAAGCCAAACCACTAACATCAGATTTTGTGCAATTGGGGCAGGGATTTGAAGCAATCATCGGCAGTGCATATCCACATATCCAGGCTTTGGTTTCGGCGGACGGAATGCTGCCGGGCTTTTGTTGGTTAACTTCGGCTTATAGTGATTAATTTAGCCGCACAGGCGGCCCTGTTCAGTTCCGGGCAGGACGAGCAATGAATTCCACACCTGCAGCAATACCTATTCGTTATATCAATGAGATTGGCTCCGACCTGACTTTTCACTTGAAAAGCCCATCGCTACTGAAACATCAGCCACAGATTCCGTAACCCAAAAAACGCCGTTACGACCACCACCAACCCCATAGCCAGGTTTTGCCAGATTGTGTTGCGGAATCCATCGGGAAGCAGCCTTCGGTTGTTCACGGCCAATAACAGGAACACCGTCACGAAGGGTAACAAAACCCCATTGATGGCCTGTACTCCCACAATGATGGGAATCGGCGTGGCATTCAGCAGCCCGAAGGTCAGGCCCGTAGCCATCACCAGCATCCAGATGGCCCGGTAACTCGTGGAGTTTGAACGAATGCCCAACAGACTTTTTGCCGTGATCGCAGCCGCCAGCGGTGCTGTGAGTGACGAGGCAAACCCAGCCGCAAACAAGCCAAGTGCGAACAGATTTCCCGCCCAGGGGCCAAGTCGGTCGCTCAGTACCTGCGCCATGTGCGGATACGAAAACTCACCCGTAATAAGCAAACCCGCCAGTAGCAGGGCAACCGAGATAATGCCGCCCAACACCACCGCTACCCAAACGCCCAGCCGCATATCGCTCAGGCTTTGAACCTTCGTGGTTTCATCCGATCCTTGTGGAACAATGCTCGACCCGAAAAATAAATTGTAGGGAACGATGGTCGTGCCAATCAGTCCATTGATCAACAGAATTGAGCCTGACGGAAAAGACGGAACTATCAATGCTTTGGTCAGGCTGACTGCGTTGACCGGTGCGCCAAAGGCAACATAGACAAACGCGCCCCCCATTGCAAAAACAACAATGCCGAGGAAATTGGCCAGGCTTTGCGTAGAGCCAATCCACAATAGGGCCACACAAACAAGGCCCAGCAACACGGTCAGCATGGGGACGGGCAAACCCGTGAGCAGGGCCAAACCCGTTACGGCACCGAGGATGTTGCCCGCCTGATAGGCCGCGCATCCCAGAAAAACAGCGATGAACAAGACCCAGGCAATGACCCGGCCCCGTTGCCCGGCATAGGTTTGGGTGATGATTTGGCCGAGGTCGTGGCCCGTGGCAATGGTGATTCGGGCGGCTGCTTCCTGCACCCAAACGGTGCCAAGAGTAGCAAAGGTCAGTACCCAAAGCAGTTCCAAACCATACTGAGAACCTGCTATGGCACAGGTGGTTACGGAACCAGGACCGATGAAAGCCGCCGAAATAACCGACCAGAACAGCACACTGCCGAGGCCGGAACGAAGAGATAAAGATTTAGGCATATTATAAGGTTTCAGGTTTCAATGGCTGCGCCGTTTCTGGTTTCAATCGCTACGCGGTTTCTTGTTCTACATAGGGGGCCTTGAAACGTGAAACGGCGCAGCCATGTAACAGCGAAGCATGAAACCCAATCTTGAAACCCCTATCCAAATACCTCCCGTGCATAAACCAAATCCTGTTTGTGGGCCGCAACGCCCCCCATTGTGTTGGGCGATTTGGCTTCGATACACTGCTCCAGCACGATATGAGGCCGCACGTTTATGGCTTTCAATTCGCGGGCTAGCCGCCGGTAGTCGATATCGCCGTCGGAAAAGGTTTCCTGCCAGATGCCCCCTTTCGACTGGCGAACGTGGAGTTCAACAATGCGTTTCCCAAATAGCTTAACCACATCGAAAAGAGCCAGTTGCGAGTCGCCCGCACCCCGAAAAATCCAGTGCGAATCGAGGCAGAACGCCACGTTTTTGGGGTCGGTGTTGAGCATCATGTGGTAAAACTCCCGCGCCCCCGCCCGAAACTCCGGGTCGTGCGTGTGGTAGGCTAAGGTTAACCCCCGTTGGCGAAGTTCGGCCCCCAAACGGTCGAGGTTTTTGGCCTGCTCGGCCAGTTGGGCATCGGATTTGTTGTCAGGAGTACCCCATTTCAGTGGGTTCGGATTGGTGACCACAATGCGGGTGCCGAGGGGTTTGGCAGCTTCAGCTATGGAAATTGCCGTGTTAATGGATTTCTGGGCAGCTACAGGGTCGTGCAATTCACTGTTGACATAGATCGAGCGCATGTCCAGTTTGTATTTTTTCAGATACGGAGCCAGCTTAATAGCATCGTCGGCACTGGTCATGCTGGGTTCATAGGCTGTCAAGCCTGATGCAACAAAATCGGTGAGCGACTCATCAGGATTGGCCATCCAAACTTTTTTCTCACGCCCATAAAAGGTGTTCCAGGTATAGGAATTACAGGCAATGGGCAATGGAGCGGGAGCCGACTCGGCCAGCAAGGGCGTTGTGTTTGCCAGAAGCGAGGTTCCGACGGCACCAGATAGGGCGGCCAGAAATTGACGACGGTTGGGGGTCATGGCGGTAAGTTAGGTTGACTACCCCTATAAACAAAAAACACCCGGCTTCTAACCGGGTGTTTGTATGGTGGACGGAATTATCCTACGACAGATATTTCCGCAGCATCCAGGCCATTTTTTCGTGGGCCTCCATCAGACCCGTCAGGAAGTCGGCAGTGCCGGCATCGTCCAGTTCTTCATCGGCCTTTTTCACATCGTCGCGCAGTTCGCGGGTAATCTGCTCATGGTCAGCCAGCAACCGCTCGAACATGTGGAGCGTTTTCACCTCGCCACTTGTGTCTTCTTTCAGGCTTGTGCCGCCAATGAAATCGGCCATTGTGGAGAGTGGCTTGCCACCCAGCATCCGAATGCGTTCGGCTACCTCGTCGATCATTTCTTCGAGGGCTTTATATTGCTCTTCGAAAAACTCATGGTATTCTTTGAAACTTGGGCCGGCCACATTCCAGTGGTACTTACGGGTTTTGATGTATAAAACGTGCAGGTCGGCCAGATAGGCGTTCAACATTTCGTTGTCCTGCTTGAGAACATCCTTATCAAGGCCAATATTGGGCTGAATATTCCTCACGCCCTGTTCTTTAGTTTCCGATTTATTCATTTCAGTAGTCATAACTTTGAGTCTGTAAGTTCTATGGGAATAACCCAATGGAATCGAAATTGTTGTGTGGGCAGATTTCCTCACACCGATTTACCCACTCCTCCGCCCCCTGGCGTTTCGATTCGGATACGCTCGCCCGGCTGCATGGCCCGAGTGAAAATGCCCGGAAGTGCCTCAGAATGACCGTCATGCCCGATCAGCGTTTGCCGACCAACCTGCCCCGGTTCGCCCCCGTTCAGTCCGTAGGGTGCCACCACCCGGTGCTGACTGAGCAATGTGGCCTGTACAGGAGCCAGAAATTCGATTTCCCGGACAATACCATCGCCCCCGCGCCACCCGTGCGATGGTGATGCGGCATACCGACCGTTTCCCTCCCCACCCGAACCAGCCCGAATACTGAACTTATGCAGCCGAACGGGGTAACGACGTTCCAACTCTTCGGGGTCGGTGAGTTTGGTGTTGGTCATGTGCTGATGCACGGCAGAACGACCATCGGCCCCCACTGTCGCGCCGGTGCCTCCGCCGATGGTTTCGTAATACCCAAAATCGTTGTTCCCAAACAAAAAATTGTTCATGGTGCCGTAGCTGCAAGCCGCCAGCCCCAATGCTTTTAGTAAGGTATCGACTAATCGTTGGCTTACTTCGGTGTTGCCGCCCACCACTGCCGGGCAGGCTTCGGGTTGGTTGTCGGGGAAAATAGGGTTCAAGAAAGACGATTCGGGCAACACGAACCGAACGGGAGCCATTAGCCCCTCGTTCAGCGGAATATCCTCCGGGCGGTCCGACGAATCGGTCCCGGACGACGCTACCCAAAGCCGCAGGACATACAAAACCGCGCTGTGCAGAATGGATATGTTAGCGTTCAGGTTGTGCGGGTGAACGCCCGATGTTCCCGAAAAATCGAACTCGATTTGCCCATTCTGCACCCGGATTTGAACTTTGATTGTGTACCCATCATCCAATGATTCTTCGGCAGTAAACACCTGTCCCTCATTTTGTTGCAAAACGGTTTCAATGCTTTTAGAAGCCGATTGTTTCAGCCGATTCATATACAGATGCACCGTTGCCAGACCGTGCGCCCGAACCAGGTCGAGCAGGGCCGTTTCGCCCGCCCGGAGTGAGGCCAACGCAGCTTCGATGTCGGCGCGATTTTCTGCCAACGCGCGGGTTGGGTAGGGAGCCTGGGTAAAGCGACTTTCCAAGCCATTACCTTCATTATCAGCCCCGGTTTCCCATAAAAACCGCCCGCCCTTCACCACATATTGCGGTTCCAGCACAATACCTTCCTCAACCAACGTGGTGGCATCGGGGGGCATCGAACCCGGCACTTTACCACCAATTTCGGCGTGGTGCGCCCGGTTGATTACGTAGCCTACGAGGGCACCTTCGTCCGTAAAAACGCCCTGCAACAAGGTCACGTCGGGCAGGTGCGAGCCGCCAAATTGGGGGTGATTGGTAATGAGTACATCGCCCGGATTCAGGGACAGTTTTTCTAAACAAAGCCGCCCACAAACTCCCAAACTGCCCAAATGCACTGGAATGTGGGGCGCGTTGGCCACCAGTTCGGCGTTGGCATCGAGCATAGCGCATGAAAAGTCTAGCCGCTCCTTCACGTTAGTCGAAAAGGCCGTTCGCTGCAACTGCGTACCCATTTCCTCGGCAATCGACATGAACCGCCGTGTGAACAGTTCGAGTTGGAGGGACGATAATTGGGTTGAATCGGTGTTTTCCCCCGTTGAGACAGGGCTGTTAAGTTCAGGTGAATCTGCCCCCCAGTCCCCTAAAGGGGGAGATATCCAGTCCCAGCTTGCTCCACCTTTAGGGGGCTGGGGTGCAAACATCACCACCGCGTTTTTATCACTTTCAACAGTCACTTCCCAACCGTCTTCAATGAACGCCGATGAAGTGGTGTTGAGGAGCAAAGCCGGGCCGCTGAAGGTGTCGCCGGGTTGGAGTTTTGTCCAGTCGTAGGCGGGGTAACGGTCGGTGTGGAAATCCGGAGTAGCGATCTTGCTGGTTATCAATTCGGACTTGGACGTTTCCTCGAAAACGGCTGTTCCCATCAGCACCCGAACACTTTCAATTTCGATGGTTCGGCCTTCAGGATAATGACCATATCGTTGTTGATAGGCCGCCCGAAAATCGGCGGACAATGAATCGCTATACGCAATTTCAACGCTCGATTCCTGCCCCTGCAAGCGCATGAAAACTCGAATGGATGGTGCGCTCAACGGGGTTTCTGTCCCTATATCCTGCCGAAGTGCGTGGGTGGCTTCGGTTTCGAGTTGGGCGATTAGGGCAGGTAACTGATTATGAACCGCTTCCAACGACTGCAACACCGCCCGCGAAGCCATCCGCTCAATGCTGGCCTGACCAATACCATACGCACTCAGCAAACCGCCATCGAAGGGCAGCACCACCCGGCTCATACCCAGCAATCGGGCCACCGAACAACCGTGCAAGCCACCGGCCCCGCCAAAAACCAGCAGACTGTAGTCGCTTGGGTCGAAGCCACGGGCAATGGAAATGGTGCGAATGGCTCCGGCCATAGCTTCGTCGGCGATGCGGACGAAACCGTTCAGGATGGCATCGGGAGAGCCACCAACTTTCTCGACCACCGCATCTAAAGCGGCCTGAGCACGTTCGGGGAAAACTGGAATGCCAAACTGAGCCTGGTGTAAGCGACCCAGCAACAGGTTCACATCGGTGATGGTGAGCAGCAACGGCTGACCCACCGCACCCGCGCCGTAGCAGGCCGGGCCGGGGGTGGCTCCCGCGCTGTGTGGCCCCACTCGCAACCGTCCAAGCGTGGCATCGAACCAGCAGACCGAACCGCCCCCAGCCGCCACAGTTTCAATGGCCAATGAGGGTAATTGCAATTCAAATGGACCAATTTTGGTCGTAAACCGATAGTCGGGCATTCCAAGAATCCGAGCCACGTCGGTGCTGGTACCGCCCATATCGAGGGTCAGCAATCCTACCTGACTATCGTCGCGACTGACGGCTGCGGAGCCGATCACTCCACCCGCCGGGCCACTCAACAGGCTGTCTTTTGGTCGAAACAAATCGGCTCGAACAAGCCCCCCCGAACTGCTCATGATGCGGAGCGTGGACGTGTTGCCCAACTGCTGTTGCACATTGTCGAGATACGACCGCAACACCGGATTCAGGTATGCATCGACCACCGTTGTTTGGGTACGGGCTACATAGCCGGGGGCTGTCGACACATCAGTGGAGCAAGTAATGTGTTTAAAGCCAGCCTGTTGCAGGGCTTTACGAATCTGGTTTTCGTGGATGGGATTTCGATAGGCGTTTAGCAACGAAACAGCCACCGAGTCAGGGTTTTGCTGCTGGATTTGGGTGATCAGTTCCGCGACAACCTCATCCGTCAGGGGTTTCAGAACCTCGCCCGCTGCCGTGAGTCGTTCGTCGGCTTCCAGTACCGAATCATACAGAATTTCGGCGGGGGGAATGGCCAACTGAAACAGGTTTGGCCGTTGCTGGGTGCCAATCACGAGCAAATCGCGGAAGCCCTGCGTCACAATCAAGGCCACCCGCCCGCCCCTGCGTTCAAGCAGGGCGTTGGTGCCTCGTGTGGTGCCAAGCCGCATTTCCAAGGGTGGAAAGGGTTGACCTAAAGGCGTTTGTGTAAGCAGCCGGGCCGCCATAACGGGGGCTTCTTCGTGGGTGAAGAGTTCGACAGTACAAGAGCGAAGGGCAACGGACAAAGAGCGCAGGGTAATTGTCCCGTCCATGTTCAGCGATTGCACGATCCATTCCTCCCCCGTTTCGACCACCCGAAGCGTGTAGCCAGCGAAAATGGGGGCCACCAGCCAGGGAGCGACGAGCCGCCCGTTCTCGTCGATTTGCCCGCGAAGTCGGCTGCTGCTCAGCACTTTGGTTCGGTGAAGATTGCCCTTTGGGTCGCGGGCGATGCCGTCGGTGAAAGTGCCACCGGTGTCAATCCAGATTTGCCAGTTAGAAGTCATGCTATAACTTCCTTACCCGAATATTTCTGAAATAAATTGGTGCGCCCGCGTGTTTACCCTGTAGGCCAATGAAGCCCTTTGACGGCAAACTCGCTACGGGTTTGTTGAGCCATTTTGGTACATCGGACCCGTCGGGATTGCGCTCCACCGATGTATAATCGTCCATGTTCATCTCGTTGACCAGGGCACCGTTCAGCACCACGTAGAGCTTTCGACCCTGCGCCGTAACGGTGTAGCGATTCCACTCGCCGGGTTTCTTCACCAGCGATTTTGTGGCTCCTTTATGACCAAAAAAAGCCCCGCACTGCCAGTTTTTGGGCGAGTCTGCCCATTGTTTTGCATAGTCGTCGGCAATCTGAATTTCAATGGAGTTCGGAATCCAGTTGGCGGTATCGCTGCAATAGGCAATCACCCCGCTGTTGGTGCCGGGAGCCGTTTTAAACTCCATGTCCAGCTCAAAACTTTCGTAAGGAACAGCCGTCCAAATCGTTTTATCTTCGGTGGCCGTCAGTACTCCATCGGTCACGCTCCAGATGCCTTTGGGGTAGTTGGCATCCGACAAATTGGCTGCAAACAGCGGTTTCCAGCCCGGTTTGCGGGTATCAGGATGACCAGTAGGGGCGTTTTGAGCCAATGCAGCTACACTGAGCAACGCAAAAAGGAGGGAGAGCGGGTTTGTTTTCATCGAACACAAAAAGGCGGCAGCAGTTACCTATTTACTTTACCTCTTATCGTATGCTCCCCCGCCCCGAAATACCCACCGACCCAACGGCCGTTACCGTTGCCGAACAATTCCAGAACCAGACGCTCCGGCCCATTCTGAAAGCCCTCAATGAGTTGATTTTAGCCTACTACCGGCATCACCTGCCCAAACGCAAAGTGCCGTTTGCCCGACTGACCGCTGCCGACAAACTGGCCCACATCGAACGGTCGATCCGGGAGGATACGCGCCTGCGCCTGACCCTAATTGGCATGGTTATCGGGCAGTTCACCCCCGACGAGTTCGCGACCTTTGTACGTGAAGAATCCGAACTTACCCGCCGGACTGCCAACTTGATCAGCCAGCGATTGCAGAGTCAGGTTGAGGAGTTTTGATCATAAACTGAATCAATTGAATATGACCAAAGCTCTTCCAGTTTGGAGCTTGCCAATTTCATATAGATTGAAACCAAAAAAATATGTATGCGTTATACATATATGAACGATTCTCAAAACCTGCTCGGAAACCGGCTGGGGGCCTTGGCCAATGCCATTTCTGACCAACTCCAGCGCGATTTGATTCCGACGCAGCCAGTTGGCAACTCGCAACTATCGGTGCTGGTGATTCTGCATTCGTTTCCCGGCGCATCTATTGAAAACATCAGCCAGGCTCTCGATTTGTCTCATTCTAACCTCGTGCGGGTGGTGGAGCAGTTGCGGCAAATGAGTTTGTTAGACAAAAAACCTGGTCGCGACGGGCGGTCAACGGCTCTGTTTATCACCCCGGCGGGCGAAACGATCCTGACCGATTTTTACCAACAGCGCGATGCTCAGATGCAAACCGTAGTGGCTACTCTCACTGCCGACGAGCAGCAAACACTGGCAGGATTGATCAATAAACTGCTTATGGCTTTCCCCGACGGCAAAAAAAACGACGGGCGAATTTGCCGCTATTGCACCATTGATATTTGCTCCCGTTCCGATTGCCCGATGCACAGGCAAGATTCTGTCTATCAAACAACTAATGTCTAAAATATTCCATGAGCAAGACCCATTTATTCCAAAATTATTACGTTGAAGAAGTTGCCGCCGAAGCGTGGGAAGCGTTTTTCAGTCAGTATGTAGCCGCTGTTTTCCCAGATGAAGCGTCTATTCCATTTGATCCGATTTTCAGCGATGCCGAAAAGAAAAAGATGGGGGTGTTAAAAGAGAATTTAGACCGGAGCTTACAGGTCTATTGCCTGATTCTGGATGGTGAAACACCCATTGGCTGGCATTTCGGTTTTCAGAAAAGTGAGCTGGAGTACTTCATGGCAAACACCGGAATTTTGCCCGACTACCAAAATCGAAAGATTTATTCGGCTTTCCTGAAATACATCATCGAACGAGCAGTGAATGACGGTTTTCAGTTCATCACGAGCATCCACCACGCCGACAACAACGCCGTAATTGTTCCGAAATTGAAAGCCGGGTTTATCATTCAATCGTTTGGTTTTTTAATTCAAACCATGATTCTCGAATCAAACTACGGCCCCATGATTCAGTTGGTCTACCCGGCCAAAGACATTTACCGCAAAACGTTCAGTGCTCGGTTCGGAACAAAAGCCATCAGTGAAGAAATGAATAAACTGATTAACGAGAACCAGTCATGATTTTGTTAATCACTGCTGTCTGCTCACTGATATCCCCGCGCCTGCAACTGAAACAGTTCAGCATAACGACCATTCTGCGCCAGCAATTCCTCGTGCGAACCCAACTCGATCAGGCGGCCATTGTCGAGAACCAGAATCCGGTCGGCCATGCGGACGGTGCTGAACCGGTGCGAGATAATCACCGAGCTTTTACCTTCGGTGAGGGCGGCAAACCGTTGAAAGACTTCGTATTCGGCGCGGGCATCTAAAGCCGCCGTGGGTTCGTCCAGTATAATTAGTTGAGCATCACGCATGTAGGCGCGGGCAAGTGCCACCTTTTGCCATTCGCCCCCCGACAGTTCGGCCCCCTTGTTGAACGACCGGCCCAACTGTTGATCATAACCGCCGGGCAATTTGGCAATTACTGAATCAGCCAAACTGCGTTGGGCAGAGGTTTCGATGCGGGGCTGATTGGTGCGTTCGTCGATGTCGCCCACGGCAATGTTCACGCCCGCCGACATTTTGAACCGGACATAATCCTGGAAAATCACGCCCACGTTGCGTCGCAAATCGGCCAGATCGTAGTCGCGGAGGTCGCGGCCATCCAGCAAAATTCGGCCTTCGGTGGGTTCGTAAAGCCGGGATAGCAGTTTGACGAGGGTGGTTTTTCCCGCCCCGTTTTCCCCCACCAACGCCAGCTTTTCACCCGGCACGAGTGTGAACGACAGGTTGCGGATGGCCCAGCGTTCGGAGCCGCTCGCCGAGGCATTGGCATATTGAAAACCAACATTCTCGAAGACAAAACCTTGCTTGACGGGTTGCGGAAACAGCAGCGGGTTTTGGGGAGAATTGATGTTGGGTTTGATCGCGAAGTAATCGAACAAGTCCTGCAAATACAGGGCTTCCTGCGTTAAGCCACTGAACTGCAACAGGATACTTTCGAGTGAACCACGCACCTGTCGGAAGGAACCTGCCAAAAAAGTGAGGTCGCCGAGGGAGATTTGCCCGGCCACAGCCCGGCTGATAATCCAGACATAAGCCCCATAATAGCCCGCCGTGCCAAGGGCCGTGAGCAAGGTTCCCCAACCCGTCCGGCTGATGGCCAACGCCCGATTTTTGACGTAATACGACCACGACATCGTCTTGAAACGCTCGATCAGAAAATCGGATAAGCCAAAGATTTTCACCTCTTTAGCCGTATCATCGGCGGCACCCACATAGCGTAGGTAATCGAGTTCGCGCCGTTCGGGAGTCCAGTTGCGGGAGAGCGAATAACTGCGCTGATTGAAGTAATTATCGGCAATGAAAGCGGGCAAAACGGCCAGAATCAGTAAACCAATGAGCCAGGGATTATAAACCACTAACCCTGCTGCCAGAAACCCCACCGAAATGATCTCCTGCACCTGCCCAAACACCTGCGACAATAATACCGTGCGGCCCGTTGTTTGTCGGCGGGCCCGTTCGAGTTTGTCGTAAAACGTGGCATCTTCAAACTGTTCCAGGTCGAGCGAGGCCGCGTGCTCCATCAGCCGGATCGACGTTTGGTTGGCAAATAAATCGCCCAACAAGCTGTCCAACAACGAGACAAGCCTACCGAGGGCCGTGCTGAGAATAGCTAGCCCGAACTCAATGGCGACCAATTCCCAAAGGTGGTCGGGATTTCCCGCGCCACGCTCACCAATGAGCCGCACCACCTCGTCGATAATGAGTTTGCCCACATACAACGTAGCGGCCGGGATTGCCGCCCGCAACAACCGCCCGAACGCATTGCCCAAAAACAAACCGGGCGACGTTTGCCAGACTAATTTAAAAAAAGCGGGCAGGTTTTTGAGCGCACTAAATCGGTCTTTCCAGTTTAGGGGTTTCTCGTTGGATGCGGTAGTAGGTGGAGGACCGGGTTTACTTTTTGCCATATAGAACTAATCGGCAATTCAGAAATCTGCCGTAATTTTATCACAAAAACAACCACTGTTTGGTTCAGTGTTTTGAGATGTCATCTTTCCAAACAAGATCGGGGCCGCCCTTGCGGACATCTCAAGCTAACCCTGCTCAATCTATGACACGTTTCCGCTCTATTCTTTCTGTACTACTGCTATTCATTGTTGCCTCGTCCTATGCCGATGGCGTTCGGTTTTTCCACGGCTCGTGGTCGCAGGTAATGGCTGAGGCCCGTCGGCAAAACAAGCCCATTTTCGTCGATGTCTATACCACCTGGTGCGGCCCCTGCAAACTTATGTCGGCGCAGGCATTTCCGAACGCCCGCGTGGGATCGCGAATGAACGATAACTTCATCAATTATAAGATAGATGCCGAAAAAGGCGAAGGTCAAACTGTGGCCCAACGCTATGGTGTTCAGGCCTTTCCGACCTCGCTGTTCATTTCGATAGAAGGCAAACTCATTCGCCGGACGCTCGGTTATAACGGTGTCGACTGGTTTCTGGCCGAGGCCCAACGCGCCCTTTCCGATGCCAACGAAAGCCACACCATGGCCCTCTGGAACAAGAAATACGATGCGGGCGACCGCTCCCCGGCTTTCATGCGGGGAATGCTCCGCAAGCAGGCCGAATATGACCGACCCACCGGCGACGTGCTGGATGACTATGTGAAAATCCTGCCCAAAACCGATTCGCTGTCGACAGAGGAAGTCAAATTTCTGGGTGAAATGCTCTCTACTACCTACACCAAAGCCTATTTGTTACTGGCCGAAAAAGCGATTCAGATGGCTCGCGACTCCACCAAAATGCCCTTGACAGCGAGTCTGGCAAAAGCCTTTGTGCGGGCCGAAAAAAACGACCTTAACGATGCCGTGGCGGCTCAGGACGAAATTTTAGTAGAAAACCTTATTAAGAACAAAGCGGCCAAACAACGGCTTGAAATGGGTGTTGGTAAATCCCCCCTTTCGCCCGAACAAAAAGCCATTCTCGAACGCGAAGCCGACGACACGCGCCTGCGGTTCTATCAGGCATCCCGGCTTAAGGCTCACTATGTTTCGTTGGTTAAAAAGATTGCCGAAACCCGCCTGATGGCCAAAACCGATGTCGAGTTAGCACGCGCCGATTCACTCACTTTCAACCAGTTAACGGTTCCATCAGGCAATGTCTCGGCTTTCCTGCCCGATACAACCAATCAGTTGGCAACTGCCGATTCAGTGGCCACGAACGTATCGCCAAAGAAACCTGTGTCGAGCCTCACCGCCCGCCAATTGTGCGATCTGGCCAAGAGCCTCACCGACAATTCATCCGACAAAAAAGATATGGCGCTGGCCCTGCGCTGGTCGGCGCGGGCAGTGCAACTCGACAACACCCCCACGAACGTGATTACTCATGCCCGCATGCTCACCCGACTGGGCCGCAAAGTAGAGGCTAAACAACAGTTGAGCAAAGCCATCATGACTACGCAAGGCAATGAAAGCCATAAAGCCATGTTACAGGGAGAATTGGCACGGCTGAAGTAAAGTGCTGTAAAAATGGAACGCGGATGACACGGATCGTACTATTTCAATTTCAGGTTAAGACACAGTGTAAGAAGTTGACGTTTCATGGCTTGTCCAATCTATTGTTGCTACTTGGCTAATGCCTGAACAAAGCAGGAGGAAGCTTGCTTTTGCGCCAAAAATAGTCTAACAACGGACGGAAAAATAGACGAGTTACCGAAGCCAGATTCATTCCCATACCTTCTCTGGGCAATAGCTTATCTAACCAAGAAATAATAGGAAAGGCTAAGCGAAAGGGTTTGATTACGCACATCTGGTGGTGTCCGGTGAACGATTGCTCCTGACACGGGATCGATGGCGGAAAAAGGCTTTAGGATAGTTTTAATACTTTGATAATATTTCGCTTCACCGAAGAAATGCTTGCTAAAACGGCAACCCAAACCTAACGATAAACCGACATCTATCTTCTCTTCCTGATCAAGGCTATACGTAGTGCTCCCATTCTTAGGTAGGAAATCTCCTCGTTTGTATAACAGGTAACCCGCTTGAAAACCAGGAGTTATGTAAAATGGGTAATATTTTAATCGGTATCTCAACTCAATGGGTAGTACCAGATAGTTATAGCGCGTTCTTGAGCGATTGAACAAACCAGGATTACTAAATACTGTTATGTCTCCTTGCCGGGAGTACAGCAACGCATACGATAGAGAGACCCTGGAAGAAAATAGTTGTTCCAGCGATACGCCCGTCAAGTAAGAAAGCAAGTACTTATTATTGGCATTCTTCTCAATCAAACGAGATAAATTCATACCACCTTTGACTCCCAATCCATAGGTAATTTTGGATTGTGCACTTACCTTCCAGGAGGACAAGGTAAGTGCACTAAATAGAGTAAGAAAGATCAGTTTTTTCATTCTTTTATTGATCATTGAACTATCACTCTCACGCTTTGAATCTGTCCGTCGTCGTACAACCCCTGTAGATAATAAATGTCTTTCGGCAGCGTGTATACATCCATACCCACTTGTAAACCAGTTTTGGCATCTTCGTTCGAATACTTCCCGCGTATTTTTACTTCCTTAACTACGCCTGCTTTTTCGTGCATTAGCCGTAAGGTATGTGGCAGGTACTTGGTGTCATCCGTTGATTCGAACAGGGCCAATAACGTGTTGGATGTTGGGTTCTCAGCAACTCGAAAATATCCGCCACAGTTCTGGATGCCGAAGGTACGGGAAGTACTACCTACTGTATTGCAGGCCAAGTTTGTTATGTTCATTTGTAGAACGAATCCGCCACCGGCTGAACCGGTTCCTACGGTAGCGTTAGGACCGTAGGACTGAAAATAACTTACACTGTTACTACCCTGAGGGATTGACCAGTTGTAGCTGTACTGTGATGCAGGCAGGGCAATACTGGATTGGAAGTTAAACGTCTGACCACTGCAAAGGGCAAAACCGGGGTCTGAGCCTCCCGTCCGTGTAAACGTAATATCATTCCCGGAAGGAACGCCTACATACCTCGTTATTGGACTGGTTTGCAAATTGTTACAGCCCGGGATCTCAGCCCATACACTGTATGTACCAAATGAATTGTGCTGAATGGACACTTGGCTGTTAGTATTATTATATTCCGTGTACGACGAAGATCCATTAACGGTTAGGCCGCCAGTGGTCTGCCACTTTATATTAGATTGCGTTGGCCCGGAAAAGTTAAGCGTTGCTGAGTGATCACCGGATTGCCCTGAAGAACACAACGTAGGAGTCGAGTTTAAGGTTAGCGTTGGCTTCCTCGTAACATACACCGTAATGGCAGTGTTACCTTCCCAAAATTGAATATTTATGCTTCCATCTGAGCCATCCGTGCTGAGTTGCAAATAAAAGAAAGCTTCAGAGCCACCGCCACTTGGGGTCCCAAGTGCCGACCTTACAGAATAATTTCCAGTAGTACTCCAATACCGTGCGCCTGGTATGTTTGAATTATCTATTGGTGTACGGTCAGTTCTAAAAGCTATTTCTCCTGATAAAGTACAGTCTATGTACACGGTTTGGCCATTGTAGTATTGAACTCCATTGATCGTTATGGAGTAGTAATTAGCCAGACAGTTACTACTGGTCAGTACTAAAATTAAAATGACTAAGCTGAGATACGACGTAGATTTTTTCATGGCGAAAGTTTAATTAGTTGCAATTTAAAGATTTAAAAGAAAAACCATATGCATAAGAAAATGTTATTTTACATGAGAAAATTTATATTTTTATAACACAAGCAAAACAAGTTAAAATGACTAAGCATTTTTTGCCATAAGTTGTTTACAACCTTTTGAATATGAAGTAGATGTGATATTAAGAAAGGACACTTTCAAAGTATATATTATATACAAAAATCTTTAAAAATTACAAAAATCAAGTGTTCCTTACAAAAATTGATTAAATAAAGCTGTTTAAAGTTATGAGCAATAACACCGATGCTCGTTTCCTGAACTGTTTTTTGGGTCGATAGGCGATATTGACCCGTTAGGTAAAGTGTAGCCCCGCGCTCGGCGGCTTCACGCACTAACGACTCGTTCATAGCTCCGACAAAAAAGATATGGCGCTGGCCCTGCGCTGGTCGGCGCGGGCAGTGCAACTCGACAACACCCCCACGAACGTGATTACTCATGCCCGCATGCTCACCCGACTGGGTCGCAAAGTAGAGGCTAAACAACAGTTGAGCAAAGCCATCGCTACTACGCAAGGCAATGAAAGCCATAAAGCTATGTTACAGGGAGAATTGGCCCGGCTGAAGTGAGGTTTCAGCAACCTGCTCCAAAAGGTGTTTCAACGCACGCAAACCCCATTCTTCGCTTCGGCGGTGGCCCACGGCGATGATCGCCATGCCCGTTTCCTGAACTGCTTTTTTGGTGGAGGGTCGGTATTGGCCCGTTAAGCAAAGCGTTGCCCCGCGTTCGGCCGCTTCACGCACAAGCGACTCATTCATGGCACCAATAACAGCCACATTATCAATTAGTTGCGAACAATTTGGCACTGCATCTTCGTAGCCGCCAAACGTGTTGACGATGCGGGTTTGCCACTGTTCAAACGACTGAGTCGGAGCCTCTGCCAACATACCAATCGGTCGTTTCGCCAGAACCGTTCCGTCGGGGTTCAGGCTTTGTTTATAGCCGATTTCCTGTAGGTTCTGCAAATCCAATGCCTCGGCCATCGCCGGACTATAGCCCATTGTCAGGTGTTCATCGAAGGGCAGGTGATGATACAAAATCCCGATGTTATTGGGCAGCGCATCGGGCGGAAGTTGCCACGGGCGGTGGAGCCAAAGCGCGTCGAATTGGCTCGTTTTCACCCAGTTGCCGATATCTGGAAAAGGCTCTAATGCCAGACCAAGTCGCTGAACGGGCCGGTTGGATGGCTTGAAAATGCCGCCCTGTTCATTGGCTGAGTAACGGTTTGTGGTTAGCTTTTCGGCCAGAAAACGGGCAATGTCAGTTAGCGCAATAGGTGCCATTGTTCTTAAACCCAACGAACAGATTTGGTGTTTCAAAAATAATTTCCCTAAGTTTGCCCCCGTAAACGCGCCCGCTCTCGCCGGCCACAAACGCCCAATGAAGTTCCTCGCTTAAAAAACCTACTTCGGTTTTTTCCTTTCTTCCGCCACCACAAGCTGGTCGGCCTACTTCATTTTTCCTATTTCATGGGTTGCCGGTAGCCAATACGCTCTGGCCCATCTTGTCTTTTCCAATGACTAAGTTTTTCAGGTTATTGCTGGCCGCATTGCGCGGTACAGAATCCAATTTTACGTCTGGCAGCATCAACCGGGCCATTTTCCTGCTATCTGTACCTATGATTTTAGAGATGGTTATGGAGTCGCTGTTTGCAGTGGTAGACGTTTTTTTTGTGGCCCGAATCGGCACCGAGGCCGTGGCCACCGTTGGCCTGACCGAGTCGGTGTTGACTGTGGTTTATTCGCTGGCCATTGGCATGAGTACGGCGGCCACTGCCCTTGTTGCCCGGCGCGTTGGCGAGAACAACCCCCGCGAAGCAGGTCATGCCATCGGGCAGGTGATCCTGGTTTCGGTGGTGGCTGCCGTGTTGCTGGGGTTGCCCGGCTTTTTCTTTGCCGAGGATATTTTGCGGCTTATGGGCGGTAGCGAACGCCTGATTACCAACGGGGTAAACTTCACCCGGATGATTTTTCTCAGCGCGCCCGCTATCATGCTGCTCCACACGCTCAGCGGTTGTTTGCGGGGCGCGGGCATGGCCTCCACGGCCATGCGGTCGTTGTGGCTGGCCAACGGGGTCAATATCATTCTGTGTCCGGTGCTCATTTTCGGTTGGGGACCATTTCCCGAAATGGGTGTGCTGGGGTCAGCAGTGGCCACCACCACAGGCCGTTCGCTGGGAGTACTCTATCAACTGATTTCGCTGGCCCGCCGAACCGGCATTGTGCAGGTTCGCACCACCGACATGGTTCCCGATCCGGGTGTCATTCGCAATTTGCTTGGTTTGTCGGCTGGCGGCACAGCCCAATTCCTGATTGGTTCGGCGAGCTGGGTATTTCTCACACGATTGGTTTCTACTTACGGCAGCGATGCCGTGGCGGGTTATACCATTGCCATCCGCATCCTGATTTTCACCATCTTACCCTCGTGGGGATTAGCCAATGCAGCCGCCACGCTGGTGGGCCAGAACCTCGGCGCGGGCCAACCCGACCGGGCCGAAACCTCGGCTTGGCGGGCAGCGGTGGGCAACATGGTATTCTTGGTGCTGGTGGGAATTGGCTTCTATGCCTTTGCCGCCGAGATCGTTGGCATCTTCGATAAAGAACCTGCCGTGGTAGCCGTGGCGGTTCAGTGTCTCAAGATTTTCTGTCTCGGCTACGTCGCTTTTGCGTATGGCATGGTGCTAACCCAAGCCCTGAACGGGGCGGGTGACACCCGAACGCCAACATTAATCAATATTGTGTGTTTCTGGATGATAGAGATCCCATTGGCTTACTTTCTGGCGCAGAGCCTCAACTGGGGGCCGGAAGGCGTGTTCTGGGCCGTCGCTTTCAGCGAGACGTTGCTGGCCATCCTGTCTATTATTGTGTTCCGCCGGGGCCGCTGGAAAACCGTCGCCGTTTAGCTTTCGCGTGCCAATCCACAAGAAACTTTTACCAAAACAGACCCGTTATTTACTTATGAACGAAACCCACGAAAAACCCGAAACCGCAGTTCTGGCGGCCCTTATTACCCAAAAACAAACGGTAGAACAGGCCAATGAATACCTGCACGAACTGGCGTTTCTGGCCGAAACGTCGGGCATTATTACCAAGAAAGCCTTCACCCAAAAACTCGAACGTGCCGACCCGAAAACGTTTGTAGGCAAGGGCAAACTGGAGGAGATCAAGACCTACGTGATCGAGAATCCGGTCGACATTATCATTTTTGATGATGACCTGACTCCGGCACAGGTTCGTAACCTCGAAGAAACCTTTGTTGATATAAAAGTGCTGGATCGGAGTTTGCTGATCCTGAACATTTTCTCGATGCGGGCGCAAACCGCCCAATCCCGTGTTCAAGTTGAACTGGCTCAGTATCAGTATATGTACCCCCGTCTGACTCGTATGTGGACGCACTTGAGCCGCCAGAAAGGGGGTGTCGGTATGCGTGGTCCGGGTGAGAAAGAACTCGAAACCGACCGCCGGATTGTGCAGGATCGGATCACATTTCTGAAGGAAAAACTTGAAAAGATCGACAAGCAAAGCCATACCCGGCGCAAAGAACGCGACCGGCTCGTGCGGATTGCCCTGGTGGGCTATACCAACGTGGGCAAGTCAACGCTGATGCGGACAATGGCTAAAACAGAGGTTTTCGCCGAAGACAAACTGTTTGCCACAGTCGATTCAACCGTGCGGAAGGTGGTGTTGGGTAACATTCCGTTTTTGCTTACCGACACGGTTGGGTTCATCCGCAAACTGCCCACCATGCTAATCGAGTCGTTTAAATCGACGCTCGACGAAGTGCGGGAAGCCGACATTCTGCTGCATGTGGTGGACGTGTCGCACCCCTCGTTTGAAGAACAGATCGACGTGGTAAATGCGACTTTGGCCGACCTCAAAGTGACGGATAAACCCGTGGTGTTGGTCTTCAACAAGATGGATCAGTTTGTGCCGAAAGAAGAATGGGCACCCGAATATGACGAGGAAGGTGACGAACCAATTGCCGTGGCCGTGCGCCGGAAAACTGCGCTGCAATACCTGAAAAAGACGTATCTGACCAAAAAAGCAGATAATGTCGTCTTTATTTCGGCCCAAACCCGCGAGAATTTCACGGAACTCCGTGCGTTGGTCTATAAGCTGGTTCGGGAGCTGCACTTCAAAATTTACCCAAACTGGCTCGACATTCCGCTCACCGATTATGTGGAAGAAGGCGACGGTTTCGGCCTCGATATGCCCGCCGAGAACCCGGTATCGGCGAGTTAGTTGTTCCGCTAACAGTTTTTGCGCAATTTTGCACCCAAGTTCCCAAACCTGTGAGGTCTAACAGACCTTGCAGGTTTTCAACTATATGGCACTGTAGTTCAACGGATAGAATAGGCGTTTCCTAAACGCTAGATCCGGGTTCGATTCCCGGCGGAGCCACCACTTAGATTCAGAATAGGCTACGCGCCCCGGGCGTTTCCTGAACGCTCGATACGGACGGGGGCGCGCCCGTTGCGCAGAACGGATATATTGAAGCCCTTCTTGCCTTTGTACACTAAACCTGTACCCTTCATGAATCAACGGAATAAACTCCTGAGCCTCGCCCTGCTGATTGGCGGCATCACTATGACTTCCTGCACCTCCAACAAAACCGCCGACGATCAGAAATCGGGCATCGAAAAAGCAGCTTACGGCCAACTCCCCGACGGTCGGTCGGCGGATCTTTATACTCTCCGAAACAGCGCGGGCATGACCGCTCAAATCACCAATTATGGTGGTATTTTGGTTGGATTGACAGCCCCTGACAAAGACGGACAGTTTGAAGATGTTACCCTCGGCTTCGATTCGCTAGGCACCTACGTAAAAAATAACCCGTATTTCGGGGCATTGATCGGGCGGTATGGCAACCGGATCGCCAAGGGCAAATTCACGCTCGACGGTAAGCCCTATACGCTGGTCGTGAACAACATGGTGAATCACCTGCATGGAGGCACCGCTGGTTTCGATAAGGTTTTGTGGACAGCCGCGCCCGTGGAAGGCGACGAACCCGCCCTCAAACTGACCTATACATCGAAAGATGGCGAAGAGGGCTATCCCGGCAATCTGTCGGTAACGGTGGTTTATACGCTTCAGAAAGATAATGCGCTCAAAATTGACTACGAAGCCACCACCGACAAACCAACCGTGGTGAACCTGACTAACCACACCTATTTTAACCTGACGGGTGGGGCCAAACGCGACATTCTCGACCACGTGTTGACCCTCAACGCCGACCGCTTTTTGCCGGTAAACGAAACGCTGATCCCGACCGGCGAACTGAAGCCCGTAAGCGGAACCCCCTTCGATTTCACGAAAGCAACCCGCATCGGCGACCGCATCGACGACTCAACCGATCGGTCCGCCGACGCGGTGCAGATTAAGTATGGTATGGGCTACGACCATTGCTGGGTTCTGAGCGACAGCAGCCGCACGCTGAAACCCATTGCCACCGTGTTTGAGCCAACCTCCGGGCGCGTGATGACCGTGCAAACCACCGAACCCGCCGTGCAGTTCTACACCGGTAATTTCCTCGACGGATCGGTGACGGGCCGGGAGGGTTTCCCTTACAAGCGACGCTACGCCCTGTGCCTCGAAACCCAACATTACCCCGACTCTCCCAATCAGTCCGCCTTCCCAACAACCGTGCTGCGCCCCGGACAGACCTATAAAACCACGACGATCTATCAGTTTTCAGTGAAGAAATAGGGGAGGAATAGCCGTTTTTGGGTATCGTTCCTGAGCTGTCAAGTTTAATTGCGTTTCATTAGCGTTTAAAAATTACTCCTGACCCATCAGCAAAACCGTCGAAAAAACACCTCCTCGTGCTTGTTGGTCATACGCCATTTGCTGGTTTGCTAGTGGGGCGTTTTTTGGTTAAATATCTTTTTCAAAAAACAGATAGACATAAATAGCAAGTCCAAAATTAGTGGACGTTGTGGACGTTAAACTGTAACCTTGGGAAGCGTATTCATCAAGCTTTGCCTGAATTTCTATTTTCGAGTCTTTCGCTATGTGTTTTGAGTCAAGCGTTAGTTTTGAGTAGTAGATCAGGGTTTCGACTTTGTATTCTTTCATTGTTTTACGAGTTTATTTTTCAATAGGAGATGATGACTACAAAAGGGTGTTGTGACAAAGAATTACTTAGCTAAATTTCAATACATAACACCCGCAGGGGTTGATAGCGAGCGGGGTAAACTTACTGTATATGAGTAACTTGCGCCCTTACATCCTTGCTTGAGTTGGGTTGTCGCTTGACTTCGAGACGGGCTGCTTGTCGCCAAAGAACACCTCACGCGGAGCGAAACACAACGCACTGAAATCGCTCTTTGCTAATACAAAACTAAAAGCCACTCTTTTATTGAAAGCCGGTTTGAAGCCACCAGGCCCCATCCCGATAAAAAGCAATTACCCCTCTGGTAGAAGTAAAACATACCGTTGGATTAACCGCTTGACGATATACTTGTTGAAAAGATCGATTATTGATCGTCGTATCAGCTACCACACGAATGGCGGCTTTATCGCGGAGGAGTGGCAGGGAACGCGCAGTAGGCTTTCCCCGGTCAGACACCAGCACGGACATATCAAGTTGCATCCCCCATATTTGCAGCATGTCCACATATGATGTCGTATCGCCTTGTGCAGGATCGAACACCTTGTAGGTGTATCGTAACTCCTCCAATCGGATTCCGCTACTTTTATACCGTCTGGTAGCAAAAGGGACAGACTCATAGTAGCTAAACTGTATATCAACTGGGGTTTTTTGGCAAAGAGTAGCGACAAGAAGTTTCTCAACGTTGTATTCCACAGGTTCCCCCCGGAGTACAAGCGTCTGAGTTGTTGATGAGTTTGTATAGGTCATTGACTCTGTACCGGATAAGCTTAAAAATTGAGGCTTTGCCAGTCTCATTTCGCCTAATTTCTGATCGGGTGGGCATACACAACCGATCAGTAGCCAACTTAGAAACAGTGCAAAACCCCAGCATGAGGATTTTGCTAAACTATGCTGTTCTTTGATGCCTTTCATATCATTCAAAGGCGGTTGCCTTGTTGAGTGAAACGTTAAAACGGAATCCAAAATCTGCCTCACTGTGGCGTTCGTGTTGTAAGTCGCAACCCGCCTTGTAAGCCCCAAGTTCACTAACTCCAACGTGCAATTTGTCACACGAAACCGCCCTGACGCACCGCCCGAAGGACCCAGCGGCCAGCAACTTGTCAGACGAGACACGGAACACGCCTAAGCTCTTTTCTGGCTGGCCCCACCCAATAATTATATGGGCGCGAATTTGCGGAACCACAATATGCTGACCATCAATGTATAAGGACAATTATGCCTAATTAAATCAGCCCTTTGCACCAGAAAATTTAAACCACCTTTAATCCATTATGCAATCATAGATAAGGCAGTTGTGCTTTACAACTAAAACGCCGGATAAATTTTACCGTCTGGTTAATTGGGTGACTTCGTTAGGGTGCCAGACCCTACTCCGGCGTAATCAAATAATAGACACAGGTCGTGACGAAGTCGCGGAGGTAGGGGATTTTGCTAATGAGGGGGTTCTGCTCGCGGGGTTTCAGCTTGAATTTGAACTCGTAAATCGGGTTGATGAGGTAATGTCGGACGTTGGCAATTCGGTATCCCGTCCGGGCCACAATCCGCTCAAAACGCTCAATGGAAATGCCCGTTTCCTTAATCTCGATCAGCCCTTTTGGTCGTTCGCCAAAGGCTTTCAGAATGCCCACGTACAGCGGCATCGGCAGGAGGTGAAAATAGGGGAGCTTTGATAAGAACTTGCTGTGGAGAATTTGCTGGTGACCGCCAAACGGCATTTGCCAAGGCGGAAACCCGAAATAAATGGCTCCACTGGGCTTCAGAAAGGTTTTTAGCAAGGCCAAACATTTCTCCTGATCGTAGATGTGTTCGATCACATCTTTCAACACAATCAGGTCGAAAGCCCCGCCGAGGTCCGCTAAGATGTCAGTATCGTAGATGTTTTTCACGAAAAATTGAGCGCGTCCGGCGGCAATATCGTCGGCCATCATTGCCTCGGCCACGGCCACTTTGGGGGCCTCCAGTTCAACGCCCACGCCCAGGCAGCCGTGATTGATAAATGCTTTTAGCACGCCCCCCTCACCCGACCCAACCTCCAGCACCCGCATACCGGGCGTGAGGGGTTTTTGAGCCTCAATAAATGGAATCACATACCGGGCAGTATTGAGCGTCTGGTGCTGGAAATAAAGCACCCGGTCTTTATGGAAATCGAACATGGGAATTTAAACAGCCACCGGAGCCTTGATGGCGGGGTGCGGGTTGTAGTTTTCGAGGGTGAAATCGCTGTATTGGAAATCGAAAAGAGAGGTCACTTCAGGGTTCAGGCGCATGGTGGGCAGGGGCCGAAAATCGCGGGACAACTGGGTCTCAACCTGCTCTAAGTGGTTGAGGTAGAGGTGGGTATCTCCACCCGTCCAGATAAATTCGTGGGCCTCGAATCCGCATTCCTGGGCAATCATCATCGTGAGCAGGGCATAGGACGCAATGTTGAAAGGCACACCCAAAAACACATCGGCACTGCGTTGGTAAAGCTGGCAGGAGAGTTTGGGGCGGGATTCTCCCTTATCGGGGTCGGGGGGGGCCACGTAGAATTGAAACAGTAAATGGCAGGGTGGCAACGCCATTTTCGGTACATCGGCGGGGTTCCAGGCCGACACGATCATCCGGCGCGAATCGGGTTTGGTTTTTAGCTGGTTCAGCACATCCTGCAACTGATCGATCACGCGGCCATCCGGGGTGGCCCAGCTTCGCCACTGTTTGCCATAGACATCGCCGAGGTCGCCGTTTTCGTCTGCCCATTCATTCCAAATTGTTACCCCGTTGTCGGTCAGGTATTTGATGTTGGTTTCGCCCCGGATAAACCACAACAGTTCGTGAATAATCGACTTGGTATGGACTTTTTTGGTGGTCAGCAGCGGGAAACCTCCGCCGTGGACACGGGCGCGGAGGTCGAAACGCATCTGGTAACCAAATACGCTGATGGTACCGGTGCCGGTGCGGTCGGTTTTGCGGGTGCCGTTGGTCAGAATATGCCGAAGCAGGTCGTGGTATTGTTGCATGAGGGAGTCAGAACAGAACCCCAAAAATCGGGCCTTTTCCCTACAAACACAACGCGCCCGACGATAAAACCGTCGGGCGCGTTGTTGGCGAACAGCAGCAAGTGGTTTAGGCCTGCGCTTTTTTCATGCAGCAGCTTGACGTGCCCATTTTCTCGCAATTCTCTTTTTTGGCTTCAATCCGTTCGGCTTTGGCCTTGGCGCGGGCTTTTTTACCCTTAAAAAACGGCCCTGCCATTGATACGGTTGACAGGGTAGTGAGCAGGGCAAGGCCCATGATTACTTTTTTCATGTTGATTGTGTTTAAACGGTTCTGGTGCAATAAAGCACAATAATTAAAAAAGTGCAAATGTCAGACCGGTTTGCTACTCAAGTCCACAAACTGGTCTGATATTTGCACTTTTTTTGCGTATATTTATAAGTTAAAAGCTATCGAGTTCATGGTTGCCTACATTCTCGCCTGGGTTTTCTGTCTTTTGGGCAATGAACCCCGCCCTCAAACCGTTTTGCCCCCTACCAATTCTGTCCGAATTTATGGCAGTTGCTACACTGTTGGCACGCGGGAAGATATTAAAGTAAGGGCGTTTGCCGGTTTCAAAAAGAGCCGGGTGATGTTGGGCGAAAGCAGCAACGAAGGAACGTTCGATTTTCGGATTGCTGACTCAACAAAATACCTCTCATTTGAACGCGATGGCTACCGGACAACCACCATCCCCGTTCGATTTCTTGGGCCAACATCGAGCAGTTCGGAGTTCCGAATTGGGGTGCCGATGAGCCTGAAAGAGGAATCACCGGTGCAGCCGGTCAATGAGCTTGTTTTGAGTTTCTCCGTCCCCGATAGCCTCGATATCGACTACGAAATTACGCAGCCTAACATCTCCGCCCACTTCACCTTTTTTGAGTTTAAACGCCGGAAACACCCACACAACTTCCTGATTAGAGATTTCAGGCCAGGAAAATATTTATTTGCAGCGGCAACACCCGACGGTCAGTCGCTGCTTTCCGAAGAGATTACCACGGGTTCGGGCCTGAACTTCAAAGCTGTTTATATTGAAGGCGGAAAAGGGGGGAGGGCAGATACGCCAGCCAAACCCGCCACTGATAATGGACCAATACTACCTGCCACCGACAGTGGGGCCAAACCAGTTGCCAGCGATGCCGTTGTAAAATCGCTCGATTCCAAGGCGTTATACTTCGAACAAAGCAGTTATGAGCTGAAACAGGAAACAAGAACCGCCCTGGATTCGATTGCGACCCTGCTAAAAAGCCAACCCGATATGGTGGCTCACTTAACCGGCTATACCGAAAACGTTGGCAAGCGCGAGTTGAACGTGACCCTGTCCGAGTATAGGGCGCGGATGGTAGAGGGGTATCTGCGCCAGAAAGGAGTGCCGTCTAATCAACTGATTACGACAGGTAAAGGCCCCGATTCGTCGGTAGCGGCCAACGACCCCGAAGAAGCCCGCAGCCGCAGCCGACGGGTGGTTATCCAACTAACGCGAAGTAGGTAGCCTGCTATCGTGTCCCCTCTTGCTCAGGTTATCCAACTGAAAAACTATATTATTTCCGTATATATTTACAGGAAATAATACGAATGTATCCGTGATCCGCTTCCTTCTCAACGACCGACTTATTGAAACCAACGCACCATCAAGCACGGTTATGCTCGATTTTGTGCGTCAGCAACAGCACCTCACCGGCACAAAAACGGGTTGTCGCGAGGGAGATTGCGGGGCCTGCACCGTATTGGTGGGCGAGTCCGGCCAGAACGGGCAACTGCGGTATCGCTCCATGACTTCGTGCCTGATGCCGCTGGGCAATGCCAACGGCAAACATATTGTGACGGTGGAAGGCCTGAACCGACCCAACGCCCTCAACGTGGTGCAACAGGCAATGGTGGACGAAGGCGGCACCCAATGCGGATTTTGTACGGTCGGGTTTGTGGTCTCGCTGGCGGGTTATTGCCTGAGCGATAAGGCCCCCACCACCCAAAATGGCATTGCCAGCATCGACGGGAATATCTGCCGTTGCACCGGCTACAAATCCATCGAACGCGCTGTGGAACGCATCAACACGGCCTTAACAGATCGCCCCTCAACGGCTGGTTCCACCGCCGATGGGCTGGCTTGGCTCATCGAAAATGAGTTCCTGCCCGACTATTTCGCGACTATTCCCCAACGGATGCTTGTCCTGCTGGAACAGCCTGTGAATGGGATTGTTAAGCACGTTTATTCGGCGAACGACGACACGCCTGCTCCGGTTGATCCCGTGTTTTTGGGGGGCGGCACCGATCTCTACGTTCAACGGCCCGAAGCCATGCGCCATGCCCACGTGCAACACGTTTTTGGACAGGATGGGCCACACGCGATCTGGCGCGAAGACGACATGGGCTGCATCGACGGGGCCTGCACGGCGGATGAATTGAATGAGTCGGCACTCATGCAGGATCACTTTCCGGGCTTGCAGGCGCACCTGAAACTGGTGTCGTCCACACCCATTCGCAACATGGGCACGGTGGCGGGGAACCTTATCAATGCCTCTCCCATCGGTGATTTAACAATCTGGTTCCTGGCTCTGAACGCGCAGGTGGTGTTTTTGCGAAATAACGTCCGGCGAATTGTGCCGCTTCGGGAGTTGTACCGGGGCTACAAAACACTTAATAAAAACTCCGATGAGGTGCTGGAATCGCTGTTTTTTCGGTTGCCGACTCCCGCTCAGGCGTTCCGGTTCGAGAAGGTGTGCAAACGAACGTATTTGGACATTGCGAGTGTGAACATGGCCGCCCTGATCGAAATGGTCGGTAACCGCATTGTTCGGGCCGACCTGTCAGCGGGGGGTGTTGCTCCGGTGCCGTTGTATCTGGCTCAAACCTCGGCGTTTCTGGCTGGGCAACCCCTCACCGACGAAACGCTGGAACAGGCCAACGCCATTGCCCAAACCGAAATCGCACCCATCAGCGATGTACGTGGCTCAGCCGACTACAAACGCTTATTAGTAAGGCAGTTAATGAAGGGTGTATTCATGTAGAACGGCGCGATGAAAAACATTGATTCTTATACTCACGTCCGGGGCGAGTCGCTCTATCTGGACGACTTGCCCGTGGTGAACGGCACACTCTACGCCTGTGCGTTTGGGTCGCCGGTAGCGCATGGCCATATCCGCTCGCTCGATTTGACCGATGCCCTGAACACGCCCGGCGTGGTACGTATCCTGACCGCCCGCGATATTCCCGGCGAAAATCAGATTGGCGGCATCATCCCCGACGAGGTCTTGCTGGCCGACGGAACCGTTGATTTTTGGGGTATGCCAATCGCGCTGGTGATTGCCGAAACGGAAGAAATCGCGCAGAAAGCCGCCACCAAAATCAAGGTTGACATTGACCCGTTGCCGGTGGTCACAGACCCACGCGAAGCCCAGGCGTTGGGCCACCTGATTGTGCCTCCCCGCACCTTTCAAACGGGCGATGCTGAAGCCGCTTTTGCCGATTGTGACCATGTTGTCGAGGGCCGCGCCGACTCAGGCGGACAGGAACACCTGTATCTTGAAACCCAGGGCGCGTATGCCATTCCGCTCGAAAACGGGCATATCAAACTATTTTCGAGCACGCAGGGGCCAACGGCGGTGCAACGGGCGGTGGCGCGGGTGTTGGGCGTGGGTATGCACAAAATCGAGATCGACGTGACCCGGCTTGGCGGTGGCTTTGGCGGGAAAGAAGACGGAGCCAATTTGTGGGCCGCGTTGGTAGCCCTCGCCACACATTGCCTGCACCGACCCGTGAAGTATGTTTTGCACCGGATGGAGGATCTTCGCATGACGGGCAAGCGGCATCCCTACTCCTCAGATTTCAGGATTGGTCTTGATAAAGATCTGAAAATCAAAGCCTACACGGCCACGCTCTATCAAAATGCGGGGGCTTCTGCTGACCTCTCGCCTGCTGTGTTGGAACGGAGTTTGTTCCATGCCAACAACACCTATTTTATTCCGAACCTGCGCGTTACGGCCTATTCGTGCCGGACAAATTTACCCTCGAACACCGCTTTCCGGGGATTTGGCGGGCCGCAGGGGATGTTTGTGATTGAAGCGGCCATTGCCAAAGCCGCCGAAGAGTTGGGCGTATCGGCGATTGACATTCAACGGGCTAATTTATTACAGGAGGGCGATGCATTTCATTACGGGCAGATTGCCGAAGGCTGCGAAGCCCAAAACTGCTGGACTGATGCCGAACAACGCTATGATCTGCCACAACTGCAACGCGAAGTGGATGAGTTTAACCAAAACAACCGCCTGAAAAAGAAGGGCTTGGCCGCCATGCCGATTTGCTTCGGAATTTCTTTTACCAAGAAATGGATGAACCAATCGCGGGCGTTGGTACACCTCTATACGGATGGCAGCGTGGGCGTGAGTACGGGCGCAGTGGAGATGGGGCAGGGCGTGAACACCAAAATGGTGCAGGTGGCGGCCCGCTGTTTGTCGGTGCATCCCGACCGGATCAAAATCGAAACGACCAACACCACCCGCATCGCCAACACCTCGCCCTCGGCAGCCAGTGCCACCTCCGACCTCAACGGAAAAGCCCTGGAAATGGCATGCAAAACCCTAGTAGAAAGGCTGTTGGCAGTCGCCCGAGTGAAACTCAACTCCGACACCGTTTTCATCCGCGACGAGCAAATTTGGGTGGGCGAAACCCCTTCCGGCTTGTTCTGGAACGAGTTGATTATGGATGCCTTTCAGCAGCGGGTGAACCTCTCCGAACACGCCCATTATGCCACCCCCGGCATTCACTACGACCCGACCATCGAGAAAGGCCATCCGTTTGCCTACCATGTGTATGGAACGGCCTTTGTTGGCGTAACGGTCGATTGTTTGCGGGGGACGTATGTAATTGATTATGTGAAGACTACTCACGATTTCGGGCAGAGCATGAACACGATTGTTGATCGGGGACAGGCCGAAGGAGCCATTGCGCAGGGCATCGGCTGGATGACGATGGAAGACCTGCGTTATAACGCCGACGGTCGCCTGTTGTCCAATGCTCTCTCGACATACAAAATCCCGGATATTTACTCGGTGCCATCGGTTCTGGACATTCATTTTCTGGAAACAGCGGGCAGTGAGTGGGCCATTTTCCGTTCCAAAGCCGTGGGCGAACCGCCCCTGATGTACGGCATCGGGGCCTATTTTGCCCTTCGCAATGCCGTGCGGGCCTTTAACCCCACCGGAACCGCAACGGTGGTGATACGGCATTCCGACCGGCCAAATCGCATCGACCTGCCCTTCGACGCGCCGATGACCCCGGAAAAGGTGTTACTGGGACTGTTTCTCAACGAAAATCAGCATAGCTTTACGTAAAAAATCCGCGTACGAATGAACCAACTCCGCCCCATAAAAACGGCCCCGCTGTTCCCGGCCCTTCACCAGGAACTCATCGACCTGTTGCAGGGGATTGCGCCCGACGACTGGCACCGCGAGACAATTTGCGCGGGCTGGTCGGTGAAAGACGTAGCCTCGCATTTGCTCGATGGTTCGTTGCGGGTCATAACGCTGTATCGGGATCATTATTCGTCACCGGAAAAACCTGATATTCGGTCGTACCGCGACCTTGTCGATTACCTCAATAAACTCAACAACGACTGGGTTCGGGCCACCCGCCGACTAAGTCCCGCTGTGTTGGTGGACTGGCTGGACGTGGCTGGCCGCGAGGCCGATGCGCTGCTGATGGCCCTGCCCCCACATGAACAGGCTATTTTTTCGGTGGCCTGGGCCGGGCAAACCACCTCGCCCAACTGGTTTCATGTGGCCCGCGAATACACCGAACGATGGCACCATCAGCAACAGATTCGGCTGGCCGTTGGGGAAACAGAGACCCTTTTGTCAGACGAATTATACCAACCCCTGCTCGACACCTTTATGCGGGCCTTGCCCTATGCCTATTGCGATACCCCGGCCCCAAACGAAACGCTGCTTCAGTTTTCGGTGGAAGAGGTATCAGGAGGTAACTGGTTTCTATACCGACGCAATGATGAATGGGAGTTGGTAGAAAACAACGAACAAGAAAACCCCAGTACGCTTGTCAGGATTGATCGGAAGCATGCCTGGCAGTTGTTCGCCCGGAATTTGTCGGCAGAGGTGGCCGCTTCATGGATTTTCATTGACGGTGATGAAGGGTTAGGTAAACAAGTGCTTACCATGCGATCAGTAATGATCTAAGGGACGGCTACACGGATCTAATAAGAGCTTTTTAAGCTTTTTTTAATCAATCTTGACAAAGTTGGCGTTTAGTTGTAAACCTCAACGAGTATGAATACCGACTATACTGAAGAAGCCGTTTGCCGGGTCGATGACCTGACCGACGGTCAGATGAAAGACGTTCGTGTGGGCGATACGGATGTGTTGCTGGCGCGAGTCGATGGACAGTACTACGCCCTTTATCCCAAATGCGCTCATTATCAGGCCCCCTTGGAAAAGGGTATTCTACACGGACACCGGCTTATTTGCCCCTGGCACAATGCCTGCTTTGATGTTCGGAATGGTCACCGGCTCGAAGCCCCGGCTCTCAATGGGCTTTCGACGCACGAGGTTCGCGTTGAAAACGATCAGGTGTTTGTGCGGTTAACCACCGACAAGCAAAGCATGACCAATCCGCTGGTTTCGCACGACGAAAACAATACGGAAACCTGCGTGATTGTGGGCAGTGGCGGGGCTGGGGCTTTTGCTGCCGAGGCTATGCGCGAAGGCGGGTTCACCGGCAAAATCATTATGCTTACCCAAAGTCAGGAGGCCCCCTACGACCGCCCTAACTGCTCGAAAAATTATTTGCAGGGCAAGGCCCCCGATTCCTGGATGCCCCTCCGCGACGATACCTTCTACAAAAATTATGGGATCGAAATTCGCACCAATCAGCGGGTCACCTCCCTCGACCCTATCACGAAAATAATTGAACTAGAATCGGGCGTAACCCTGACCTACGACCGTGCCCTGATCTGTTCTGGGAGTAAACCCAACCGACTTTCGACTCCCGGTGTCGATCTTGGCAATATATTGACGTTGAGAACCTTGCATGACAGTCAGAAACTGCGCAAGTTGGGTCAGAAGGGCAAGCGGGTAGTCATCGTTGGCAGTTCGTTCAATGGGTTAGAAGGAGCCATGAGCCTGCGCAAACTGGGCTGCGAGGTGGCTGTGGTGGGGCAGGAAAACGTGCCGTTCGAGAAAATTCTGGGCGACCGGGTTGGCCGTGTTATGCAGAGCTGGCACGAGAAAGAAGGCATCACGTTTCACCTTAGCCGACAGGTGGCCTCATTTGAAGGAACTGGCACCGTTAGCACAGTGGTGTTGGACAACGGTGAGCAGATTCCCGCCGATTTCGTGCTGTTGGGCATTGGCGTGAAACCCCAGATCGGCTTCCTAAAAGGCATTGACCTTGAACCGGACGGGGGTGTTAAAACTGACGAGTATCTTCAGATTGCCGACGGCCTTTTTGCCGCCGGAGACATTGCTCACTATCCCACGCCCGATGGTTTCCACCGCACCGAGCATTGGAAAATCGCCGGTCAACAGGGGCATATTGCGGGGCTAAATGTGGTTGAATCGTTAAAAGATGAAGGAGGAGTGATGCAACCTTATCAGGAAGTGCCTTTTTTCTGGAGTAATCAGCAAAGCAAGCGGATCAATTATATTGGGTATGGCGGCCCGTTCGATGCCATTATTTATGAAGGAACCCCCGAAACCGACGAATTTTTTCTGGCTTATTATATTAAAAATGAACTTGTTATGGCCGTAGTCGCTCTGAAATGTGACAAAGATATTATTGCCATTCGCGAGCTGATGCAGCTCGGTTTTCCACCATCTGCTGACGACGTTCGGCGGGGAGCCAACTGGGTTGATGAGCTAAAAAAGCGGGAGTTAACAGAGAAGTAGTTAAGCCAGCCTTGATACTTACCTTTTCGCAGGCACGAGTTCGGTTGTCGTGCTTTCAATTCCATTTTTCACCAACAAAAGTACCAACTCTTTACAATGATTGAAGCCAAAGGATACGCGGCTCAGGACCCAAAATCGGACTTGGCCCCCTTTCAGTTTGAGCGTCGGGAAGTAGGCCCGCACGATGTTCAGTTCGACATTCTTTTCTGTGGCGTTTGCCACTCCGACCTTCACCAGATTCGCGACGAATGGGGTGGGTCTATTTTTCCGATGGTGCCGGGCCACGAAATCGTGGGTCGGGTGACAGCCGTTGGTGATCACGTAACCAAATTCAAAGCGGGAGATCTGGCAGGTGTTGGCTGCCTTGTGGACTCGTGTCGCCACTGCGAAAACTGTGGAGAAGGGCTTGAGCAATACTGCCTGAACGGAGCCTCACAAACCTACAACGGCTACGAGCAGGACCACAAAACACCCACCTACGGCGGGTATTCCAACGTAATTGTGGTGCATGAAGATTTCGTGCTGCATATTTCCGAAAAACTCGATCTGGCGGCTGTTGCCCCCCTTTTATGTGCGGGCATCACCACCTATTCGCCCCTGCGACACTGGAAAATTGGCGCGGCCCATAAAGTAGCCGTGCTGGGGCTGGGCGGTTTAGGACACATGGCCGTTAAGTTTGCCGTGGCCTTCGGGGCCGAAGTAACCATGCTCAGTACGTCACCATCCAAAGCCGACGATGCCAAACGCCTGGGTGCCCACAAGTTTGTGCTCACCAGCGACAAAGAGCAGGTGAAATCGGTGAAGGGCTATTTCGACTACATTATCGACACGGTATCGGCCCCGCATAACTACAACATGTATCTGCGGATGCTGAAAACGAGTGGCGTTCACATCTGCGTCGGTGTGCCGCCAACGCCCCTCGAAATTCAGGGTTTCAGCCTGATTGGGGGTCGCAAAAGCATTGCCGGTTCATCCATCGGTGGCCTGCCAGAAACTCAGGAGATGCTCGATTTTTGCGCCGAACATAACATTGTGTCCGACATCGAACTGATCCAGATAAACGACATCAGTGCGGCCTATGAGCGAATGCTGAAAGGCGATGTTCGTTACCGGTTCGTAATTGATATGGCTTCGTTGTAAGGCCTTACTTCGCTTTTACCTCAGCCTCTGTGCGAAGTGTACCACGGGCAATGGGTTCGGGTTTCGATTTTGGGGTGGTATAACGCACCAGCATAACAAGTGGATAAGCCGACTTTGGGGGTCTGTTGACGATTAGCTGATAGGAAAGCGTCCCGGAAACCAGGTTATAATAGGTCATAGTGCCCGATGCCTGTGGCAGACTCCAGTTAGCCACAGGCTCTTTTTTTAGCAGGGCTTCGTCCTGATCGGTGAGGGCCACAAAAGCGGTGTCGGGCAAAAACTGTTTATCGGTAATGCCGCTAATTAGGGATACCACGGCGGGCGGTGTCGAAACGGGTGTTTTGGTCTGTGCTGTTGCCACCAGTCCCGGTAGCAGCAATGCGCTGAGAATGAGCCAGTTTTTCATAAAAATATGCACGGCCTGAAACCGCCTTTCGTTAACGTTGAGATTGATACCCCTCTGGAGGCTTACTTTATAAACACAATTTTGAGGAAAATGTCTTTTTTTGGTCGTTACTCAACCGCTATAACCTCCCCGTGGGTTTGCCGCATCACCCCCCGCAGAGCTGGTTTATACAGGCCAAAGGCCGACACTGCCAGTTCCGATAGCCACTTATCGCCAAAGAGCTGCTGAACGGTGCGGCCGACCCATAACCGACGGGCAAACAACGTTTTCCAGCGACTTTCATAGAGCCGTTCCAGGTCGGGGCGGCTCTGTTTGTTATGCAGAAAATCGGTGGCGAGTTCGCTCACAATTTTGGCCCCGTGAATAGCCATTGCCATGCCGTTGCCACAGAGGGGTGTAATAAGTCCCGCCGAATCGCCAGCCAGCAGGATATGATTTTCCACGGCGCGTTTTGGAGCAAACGAGATTTCGTTGATTACTTCGGGCTTGTCATACAGGAAGTTATACGTTTCAAAGACATGGCGCAGGTGCGGATTTTTCCACAAAACAGCTCGCTCCATGTCGGGAATGTTGCCAAACTGACGGAGGTTGTTGCGGGTGGTGAGGTAACACAAACAATACCGGCCAGCCTCCACCGCCGACATGCCGCAGTAGCCATCTTTGAAATTGTGCAGGGCAATCAGATCGTTAGGAAATGGTCGCGAGAGCGGGCCGGGAGCTACATGGTATTTCACGCCCACATAGGGCGAAGCCTGCTGCATGAACGCCCGGTCGAGGGTTTTGTCGAGTTTCGAGCGTTTGCCGAAGGCACCAATCACCAGCCGGGAGTTTAAAATCTGGCCGTTGGAAAGGGTGATAGTGAAGTCATTTTGGTTATTGAAATCAACCTTCTCAACCTGTTGACCCAACACAAACTGCACCCCGGCGGCAAGGCCGAGTTGATACAATTCATAGTCCAGTGTATAGCGGCTAATGCCAAAACCACCCAGATCGAGCGTGGACGAGAGCGTTCGTCCCGACGGCGACGACAACTGAAACTGGGTGATGTTGGCCGCACCGAGGGCATCCAGATCAACCCCCAGCGATTCGATGTAGGGCCTGACTTCGTTGGAGACATATTCCCCGCAAACTTTGTGAAAGGGATACGTCTTACGCTCAACGAGCGTCACGCTGAAACCTGCCCGCGACAGTTCCAGACTGCTGACCAAGCCCGCCAATCCTCCGCCAATAACAACTACATCCTGCATCTATGACAGTTCATGAACTATGTAGAATGATAAGGAAAAAAGCAGGGGAGTTGTTCACCTACCGTTTAATCAATCTAATGAGGGGTGGGCCTAATAACGCCCTCCTCAATGAATTTGTCTGGTCATAGGAGAATTGTCTTTGCGGGTTTCAAACTATAAAACCGTACTTTTGTGGATTGAAACCAAGTTCAAACCGATACTATGCCTTATCTGTTTACCTCCGAATCCGTTTCGGAAGGACATCCTGATAAAGTGGCCGACCAAATCTCGGACGCTCTCATCGACAATTTTTTAGCCTACGATCCGTCGAGTAAGGTAGCCTGCGAAACGCTCGTGACAACCGGACAGGTCGTTTTGGCTGGTGAAATCAAAACCGAAACCTACCTCGACGTTCAGAAAATCACCCGCGAAGTAATTCGCCGGATTGGCTACACCAAGAGCGAGTATATGTTCGAGGCTAACTCCTGCGGCATTTTCTCAGCCCTCCACGACCAATCGGCCGACATCAATCAAGGGGTTGACCGGCAGGTGGCTAACGACGATTTCGAGACCAAAGCCAACGCCCAGGGAGCCGGTGATCAGGGTATGATGTTTGGGTACGCTACCAACGAAACTGACAACTTCATGCCGTTGCCCCTCGACCTCTCGCACAAGATTTTGCAGGAGATGTCGGGCATCCGCAACAACCATTCCGATCTGATTCCTTATCTCCGTCCCGATGCCAAATCGCAGGTGACGATTGAGTATTCGGATGATGACCGGCCCGTTCGGATTGACACGATTGTGGTTTCGACGCAGCACGACGATTTCGATAAAGATGAGGTTATGCTGGCCAAAATTCGGGAAGACATTATCAACATCGTCATTCCCCGCGTGAAAGCGAACTTGAAACCCGAACTTCAGGCCCTGTTTACCGACGATATCACCTATTACATTAACCCCACAGGCAAGTTTGTCATTGGTGGGCCACACGGCGACACCGGCCTGACAGGTCGTAAGATCATTGTGGATACCTACGGCGGCAAAGGTGCGCACGGCGGTGGTGCTTTCTCCGGCAAAGACCCCTCGAAAGTGGACCGTTCGGCGGCTTATGCCACGCGCCACATTGCCAAGAACTTAGTAGCGGCTGGTTTGTGCGATCAGGTGCTGGTGCAGGTGTCCTACGCCATTGGCGTGGCCAAGCCCTGCGGTCTGTATGTGAACACATATGGCTCGGCCAAGGTGAGCATGAACGACGGCGAAATTGCCCGCAAAATCGAAACGATCTTCGATATGCGCCCCTATGCTATTGAGCAACGCCTGAAATTGCGCAATCCAATCTATTCAGAAACAGCCGCTTACGGTCATATGGGCCGTAAGAACGAGATCGTTACCAAAACGTTTGGCTCAAACGGAACCACCAAGACGGTCGAAGTTGAACTCTTCACCTGGGAGAAACTGGACTTCGTGGACACGGTGAAGGAAGCGTTTGGCATTTAATCGCACCGGCGAACCGGCGTAATGATGAATGCGTAACAGGCTCTGCGAATAACATTACACATTAAATCAAAAAAGCCGCTCCCTCAAACGAGGGGCGGCTTTTTGATGAGTTAGGGGGTATTAATCGTCAAAATCGTCAACCACTTCTTCCACTTTCATTCGCTCTCGGGCCTCTGCGATGGCCGGACTGGAAAAGTCATTTCGCTTTTCTTTAAAGCGAACCAATTTATCTTTGAGCACCTCCATAATGCGGTCGGTGGCGCTTTCGAATGTTTTGTCGTGTTCTTTCACGAAGATTTCTTTACCGGGGATCATCAGGCGCACCTCCATGATCTTTTCCTTTACCTTGTTGGTGTCCGACCCATCGAGTCGGAGAAACACCTCGCCACTAATGATGTGGTCGTGGAAGGTGTCAAGTTTGTTGAGTTTGGCCTGAATGAAATCAAGCAAACTGCGGTCGGCTGAGAAATGCACAGCATTAATTTGGATTCTCATAGTGTCGCAGAGTTTGTTTAAAGAGTGAAACATAACACAATGGACTATCTAAGTTTGTCGATTTCGGTATATGAGTCAAGCTAAACAGTAAAATAAGGAGAAATGTCCAAATATGTTTCACGGTGGATAGTCCAAAAAAGAAGGTAAGTGTTTGAGGGGCGGGGTTTGACTCAATCTGTGGAACATGCAAAAATGAAAGATTCCTTGTAAAGTATAATTTCGCTTTTTCCCTTACGTCTATGCCCGACTATACGGCCCTGTTAATCCTTTGTTTTGCCGCTCTCACTGCCGGATTTATTGACGCTGTAGTAGGTGGAGGTGGTCTCATTCAGATTCCGGTTTTGTTCATTCTGTTCCCCCAATTTCCGGTGCCACGCATCATTGGCACCAACCGCTTTGCATCGTTCATGGGTACGGGTGTGGCCGCCTGGCAATATATAAAACGAGTGGAAGTCCCCTGGAAAATCGTGATTTATGCAGGAATAGCGGCCAGCCTGATGTCGTATCTGGGGGCGCGGGCATCGAGCCTGATGCCTGCCGCCGTGCTGAAACCCGTGATGCTGGTGCTGATGACGGGTATTGCGATCTACACGTACCGCAACAAAACGCTGGGTCATGAAGAGAACCTGCGCTTGTCGCCGGAGCAGTTGCCGTGGCTGGCAGGGGTCTTGGGGGGAGCCATTGGGTTTTATAACGGCTTTGTGGGGCCGGGAACGGGTAGTTTGCTCGTGTTTGGGTTTGTAAGCCTGCTTGGATTCGACTTTTTGCGGGCTTCGGCGCAGGCCAAAATCATTAACGTGGTGGCCGATGTATCGTCGCTGGTGTTCTTTATTTTCAACGGCTACGTGGTTTATGAACTGGCCATTCCGATGATGGTGTGTAACATGGTGGGGTCGTTTATCGGGAGCCGCATGGCCATTGGGCGGGGTTCGGCGTTTATCCGGGCTTTGTTTCTGGTGGTCGTTTTCGGGCTGATGATTCGGTTTGGCTATGAAATTGTGAAGGAGCATTTATGAAATGGGAACGTGGATGACGGTAAAGAGAATCGCCTTTTTTGTATCTTGCCGTAAATGAACTCAGCTATGGAGACGATAGAAAAACCCAAACACCGGAAAGCCACTCAAGCCCGCCCGAAACCGCCTGTTGTCTCGCTGGAATCGCTCGTCTATGAGATAATGGACGGCCAACCACTGTATTACCGGGGCTATAAAGACGTGTTGGCAGGCAAAAAAACAGCCGAAGAAATTAGGGGATCAAGCACATTGCAATGGGTGTTGTGTTCTTTTTTTATGAAGATCATGTATCGAGAGTTGGATGAGAAAAAATACTGGTTTGCTTCCAACGAAGCCGGAGTTCATATCAACCACCGGGACAACCTCTCACACGATGTGGCCATCTACGACCGGGCTGTGTTGACTCCCGATAAAATCAATACGCAATACACCGACGTGCCAGCAAAAATTGCCGTTGAGATCGACGTGAAAGCGGACATTTCCAAAGTGGCAGATTTTAATTATGTGAATCGAAAAACCCGCAAGCTGCTCGATTTCGGTACTGATAAAGTCATCTGGGTATTCACCAGTACGCAGCAGGTGATGGTGGCCGAACGCAATGCCGATGCCTGGCTCACTATGGATTGGCACCGTAATCTGGAACTGACCGACGGGCAGTTTTTTAACATCGGACAGTATCTGGCCGACGAAGGCATCACCGTAGAACTTGATTGATTGTATGACACGCCTGATTTTCCTTGCCCTGTTTTTTCTCCTCGGCCTGACTGCCGACGCCCAGCCAAAACCGGCCGTTAACCAATCTGCCGGAGCCACAACCTACTGCAACCCGATGGACATCAGCTATCGGTATAATTTCGAGCAGTTGAACGAGCGGGTTTCCTACCGTTCCGGGGCCGACCCCGTCATTATCAACCACAAGAACGAATATTACCTGTTCGTGACCATTCAGGGCGGGTGGTGGCACTCCAAAGACCTGAGCAACTGGAAATATATTGTGCCGGACAAGTGGCCGATGGAAGACATGTGTGCCCCGGCGGCTCTGTCGGTGCGCGACACGATGTATCTGTTCCAGAGTACGTTTGAGCAGCGGCCCATCTTCATCTCGACGGAGCCGGAAAAAGGCAAGCTGAAATTTTACAATCGCTGGCTCCCCCGCCTTCCCAAAGACATTGGCCCCTGGGATCCGGCCCTGTTCCACGACGATGATACCGACAAATGGTATATGTACTGGGGTTCGTCGAACGTGTATCCGATTTTTGGGGCCGAACTCGACAAGAGCCGCAACCTGACCTACGCAGGCAACAACCCCGCCGAGGCCTACAAGGCTATGTTCTGGCTCGACCCCTACAACCACGGTTGGGAACGCTTCGGCCCGAACCACTCCGACCCGTTCAAACCCTTCACGGAAGGGGCCTGGATGACTAAATACAACGGGAAATATTACCTGCAATATGGCGCACCCGGCACCGAATACAACGTGTATGGCAACGGCACCTACGTGGGCAAAACTCCGCTGGGGCCATGGGAATACGCGCCCTATAACCCCATTGCCTACAAACCGGGCGGCTATGCCACGGGTTGCGGCCACGGCAACACCTTTCAGGATAACTACGGCAACTACTGGAACACCGGCACCACCTGGATTGGCGTGAACTGGGCCATGGAACGCCGGATTGTGATGAACCCGGCTGGTTTCGACAAAGACGATCAGATGAATGTGAACACCCGTTTCGGGGATTTTCCGCACCGGTTAGCCACCAAAAAAGTGACCACCCGCGACGAACTGTTCACGGGCTGGATGCTGCTCAATTACAAAAAGCCCGTGGTAGCCTCCTCAACCCTCGCCACGGCCCCCACCGACACTGTCACCGCCGACCGCGTGGCCGATGAAAACCCCCGCACGTTCTGGGTGGCCGGGCAAAATCGGGCGGGCGAAACGCTCACCACCGACCTCGGCGCGGAACACGACATCCGGGCGGTGCAGGTGAATTATTTCGATTATAAACTCGCCGTTTTCGACTCGGATTCAACGGTTTATACCCAGTTTAAAATCCTGACTTCGCTGGACGGAAAGAAATTTGAGGTGGCGGCCGATTTAACCAAAGAACCCAAAAAAGACCATGCCTGCGCCTACGTGGAGATACCCGTTCAAGCGGATGGCAAACCCGTTCGCGCCCGTTTTGTGCGCTACGAACACGTGTACACGGCCGGAAAGCATCTGAGCATTAACGGGTTTCGGGTATTTGGCAACGGCATCGGCAAAGCACCCGCCATTCCAGCCATGACCGCCAAACGCCAGAAAGACCAACGCAACGCCGACCTAAGCTGGACCAAAGTGCCGGGACGGTCCGACGCTTCGGTCACCGGGTACAACATCCGCTGGGGCATCGCCCCCGACAAACTCTACCAGACCTACCAGTTCTGGCATGACGCTCCGAACACCTTTGAACTTCGCGCCCTGAATGTAGGCGTGCCGTATTATTTCGCCATTGAAGCGTTTAACGAAAACGGTGTTTCTGGCTTGAGCGAGGTGGTGGGGGTGAAATAGATACCTGACAATGACAACCTACACCTTCCGCAACGACCAACCCGGATGCGGGACCGCCGACGAGTTTCTGAATATCCTCCGCGAAGTGGGCCAATGGCTCGTGGACAGCGGGCAGGAGATGTGGGAGATTGATACGCTGACCGCCGAAAACCTCACGGACGACTACACACGGGGCAATTGCTATGTGATGTATGCCAACGATGTTCCAGCCGCTACCCTGATTCTGCAATGGAAAGACCCACTGTACTACCCCGACGTGCCGGATAATACAGCGGGTTTCATTCACAAAGTGGCCATTCGGAGGGCGTTTGCCGGGCAAAATCTATTTCGGCACATGCTAACGTTCTGCCAACAGCAATGCATCGAACGGGGAATCCATGAACTCCAGTTAGAGACCGATGCTACCCGCCCGGCTCTGATGCAATTCTATGAGCGACAGGGTTTTGAGCCGACGTACCAGAAAACCATCAGCGAGTTTGGGCAGACGTTTCTGTGTCAATACTACGTAATGCGGTTCTGACCAGGCTACGTATTTTACCGATGCAAAAAGGCCACCGATTTCTCGATCAGTGGCCTTTTCAGTGTGTGGATATAGTGTTTAAAACGAATACCGTGCGCCCAACTGAACGGAGTAGGGTGTGCCGTTTTTCTGGGTGACACCCACGTTCTCGTTTACCCGGTAAGTGTACTGGCGGGTGGTGGCGTTGAAGCCCGAGGGGGTGAGCAACGTTTGCTGACCAAGGTTATAATTTCCGCCCCAGTTGCGCCCCGACTGTGCTTCGGCACCCCGCGTAATGACCCCGTCGAGCGTTTGACCCAGGAAGTTGCCAAAGTTGAACACGTCAATGGAAGCTTCTAACCGCTGGGTCTTGTAGGTCTTGAAAATCTTCGAAAACCGTACGTCAAATGTTCCCGAAAATGGATTTTCGCCCCCGTTCCGGTCAAAAATTCTGCCGAGACTGTTGCTGATTGCGTCAGCCGCCCGGTTTTCGGGATTATCAAGTACTTTTTGCATAGAAGTACGGACGGCTGCCGCTACTTCGGGGTTATTGGGGTCGAACACAAATGCCAGGTCGTTATCGTTGCCGGGGCCACCCACAAAGTCGCCGTTGATGTCGCCGTCCACCGTCAGCGAGTAGCGCGTGCCACCGAAACCCGTAAACCGAACGCTCATCACCACGCCACCAAACGAGGGTGTTGACCCGTAGGCCACGAGTTTATGCCGGAACTGGTTGTCGGAATAGTTGATCTCGTCTAAGCTGCGCGGGTCGCTTTTGACAGGCCGGAACGTTGACGTATTGGCCACGTTGCCATTATATGAGGTGTTGTCTTTGGCATCGTTCCAGGTGTAGCTGAATGCCAGCGAGCCGTTGCGGGGTAAGCGAAGTTCGCCGTCCACCACAAAGGTGAGGGTTTTCAGTTTGGCCCCGTTGGTGAGCATCAGCGTTCGGCCCACTTCCTGCGTTTTGCGACCCAGCACGTTGTTTGTTTGCCCGCTGCTTGTGGCAATGGTGTTGGCCGGCACAAACACGCTCCGGTTTGCTTCGTTGCTCAGGGTAAAATAGGGTTGGTCAACAATGTTTTTGTCGAGATAAACGTAGTTATTAACCGTCCGGGTGTAGAGCACGTTGACTCCCATTCGGAAGTTATCGCTGAAGAAGTGGCTATACGAGGCATTGGCTTTGTAGATGGTCGGCACCTGGAAATTGGGATCGTTCAGGTTGATGGTCGATACCACGGCGGCCCCGGCCGGAACGCCCGGCGCGGTGGAAGGATCGTTGCGGTAGCTCACAAAATCGGGCCTCGGCACCCGATTCACCGCCGTCGCACTCGTTGGGCGGGTTACGTCGATAGCCGCCACTTTGGTGCCGCTGTTCTGAATGTTGTTCACCTGGGCATAATTGATCACATAGGCCGAAAACACCCCGCCACCCACACGCACAATGTCGCGGTTGCGACCACCGGGGTTATAGGTCAGTTGCACCCGGGGCTGAAAATTGTTCCAGTCGGTTGGGTTGGCATCCGTCCGCAGGCCCAAAGCACGCTCCACCGTTGGGTTGTAATCGCCTTTGGTGAGGTAGCTGGTCAAATCCCAGCGCAACCCGGCCTGCACCTGCACATCGGGAATGGGGTTGAACTGCACCTGCCCAAACAGCGATGCATTCAGCACGTATTGCTGCACCGATGGCACCCCGGCAATGGGCACTTCGCGGGCATAGCGTGAGGGGTTCAGGTTGTTAAACTCGGCGAGGTTGTTGAAGATAAAACGTCCATTCTGCTCGTTCGAGATGTAGGTGTCCAGATACGTCAGCGTGTTGTCGGTGCCGAACGTGAAATTATACCGGCCTTTGTTCCAATAGAGCGTATTGGACAACTGAAGCTGGTTTTCGAGGTTGCGCTCCGGCGTGAATCGTTGGCCACCCAACTGCACCGAGGTGTTGCTGGTTCGGCCGTTGGGCAGCACCGAACGCACCGTAACAATGGCGCGCGGAATGTTGGCCGAGGGCAACAGTGTGTTGGCTTCGTAGTTCCGGGTAACATTCTGGTACTGAACCTTTAACTCGTTGATGAGCGCGGGGTTTAGCGTTGACCGCAACGAAACCAGGGTACTGTTCTCCCGCGATCGGAAATCGCTGTACACCTCGAACAGGTTGATGGCCGAGTTGTCGTTATTGCTGTTGGGGTTGTTCCAGTTGCTGAAATTGTTGCGAACGGTCAGGATGTTCCGGGGGTTAATTTGCCAGTCTAAGCGCGTGAACAGGGTGTTGGCAACGGTTTCGCGGGTAAACTCCCCTACCTGCTGCGTGTTGCTCAGGCCATATTTTTGCCGGCCAATGGTGATCACACTGTCCAGCACGGCCTTGCTGATTCCGAGGGCGTTGGCGTCGGCATCGGTACGGATGTCGGCAATGTAAAACGGCGACGACTCAGTTTGCCGGTCAAGAGCCACAAAATAGTGCAGTTTGTCTTTGATGATTGGCCCGCCAAGGCTAAACCCATACTGAAACCGCTTGAAATCTACGTTCCGACTGTTGCCGCGAATATCCCGCGCACTGGCCAGTCCGCTGGCGTTGTAATACGTGAAGGCCGTTCCGGTGACGGTGTTGGTGCCCGATTTGGTTACCGCGCTCACCGAACCACCGCCTTGCCGTCCTTTGGTAACGTCGTAATCGTTGGTGCTGATTTCGAACTCGCGGATGGCTTCGAGCGACAACGAAAATGGCCCGTTGCCCAAGGCACCACTCGTGAGGTTGTTGCGGGCACTGGCTCCGTCGATCAGGTAGTTAGTCGACGAGGGTAGCTGCCCGCCCACGCTGCCGCCGTTGCTCAGGGGCGACAGGGCCAGCAAACTCGTGAAACTCCGGTTGCTGATGGGCAGTTTGGCAATGTTGCTGCTGGTGATGGCCAACGACGACCCTAACCGGTCAACGCGGCTTTTGAGGGCATTTTCGGTAACGGTTACCTCCTGCAATTGCCCGGTGTTCTCGGCCAGGTTAAAATCGACCACCACCTGATCGCCCTGATTAAGCCGATAACCGGAACGAACTTGGTTGGTGAAACCGACGTACGATACCGTGACGGTGTAGGGACCACCGAGCGGTGCCTGCCGGATAATGAACCGCCCGTCAGTGGCAGAAATCGTGTTCAATTTAAACCCGGTCGATTCGTTGCGGGCGGTGATGGTGGCACCGGGCAAAACACCGCCGTCGGTGCCTTTAATGGTGCCGGTGATGCTGGCATCGGTTGCCTGCCCGAACAAAATAGATGAAGTGAAGAGCGATAAAAAGACGCTCAGACTGATAAAAAAAGTGAGACGTTGAAACATGGATGTACGTAGCTGGAATTAGGCTACCCGGTAAAAGTACCGCTACGTAATCACTGGAATAAACTCAGATTGGCCCTTTTGGGTATTGATAATGTAATAGTCACACACGGCCAGAAAACTTAACGGTTAGCTAAATAAAGCATAATCTGCCGCCGTATGTTGATTACTGAATTTTAGCTATAGGCAGTCCAATAGATGCTTTCGGCCCCTATAGTAATTCGCCTACCCCTTTGCGGATGTTATTGGACATGCGGTCGGTGGGTAAGTCGTTGGCATCGGTGCCGAAGGGGTCCTCGATTTCTTCGGCGATCAGTTCCAGGCTGGCCAGCACATAAAAAACAATCACCACAACCGGTATGACCCAATAGTGCAGCGAAAGAACGTAGCCAAGGGGTAGGGTCAGGCAGTAAAGCGTGACGAATTTTTTCAGAAACGATGAGTACGAAAACGGAATGGGTGTGCTATGAATGCGTTCGCAAATACCGCACACTTCGGTGAACGTGGTGAATTCTTCGTTGAGTACCAGGATATGTTCGGGCCGGATGGTGCCCCGCTGATAGAGTTCGTCCATCTTCCCGAATAGCCGCATAGCCATCTGGTTTGGCTGGTGTTTGGATAAATCAAGTTCGGCAGGATCGAAGCCGGAGCAAGGTTCCAGTTCATCAGGTTTAGCACGTCCGCGCAAATGGTTTTTCAGGGCAAAGGCATAGTTGGGGATCATGGCCCGGAAAAACTGTCGCGATTCGACATCATCGGGTTCGAGCATATGGGCCAGTTTGAGGGCCAAATTCCGGGAGTTGTTTGTGAGGGTTCCCCAAGCTTTGCGGCCTTCCCACCAGCGGTCGTAGGCGGTGTTGGTTCTGAAAACGAGCAATAACGAAATCACGAACCCGAGCAGCGAGTGCATGATATAAACGTTTTTCAGGTCAGAGTCGGGGCCGGGGTGCAGGTATTCGATCACCACGTAGGCAACCAGTAAGCAGTAGGCCGCCATGCCAACCAGTACGGGGGCCAGTTTGCGAACGGTGTCGGATTTGTGAACGGAAAAAATAAATCGGAGCCAGTCTTTGGGGTCGTAGTCGATCATAATTAAGTGCAAAAATACAGAATTGTCTCTATTCGTTCGCGCCAGAGACCTCCCATTGATGCAGGAAAGTAAACGGCTTGCACTCCTGTCTTTTTACGTCATGCGCTCTTTCTCCATTTTGCTTCTGCTGCTTGCCATGCTGAGTTGCCAGCCCCGCCAAAAAGTCGAGCCGGAGCCAAAACAATACAGTGTCCCTGCCGATGTGGAACCCTATGTACAGGCGTTTCGGGAGGTGGCCCAGCAACATGGGCAGACTGTTGTGGCTGATAACCTGATTATTATGTTTGGTGAAACCCAACGGCAGGATGCCTGTGGACAGTGTGACCGGACAGCCGGGAGAACACCCCGCGTCACCCTCAAAGCTGACAATTTTTGCTGGAAAAACGCCAGTCAGCAGGAGCGTGAGGCCCTCATTTTTCATGAACTGGGTCACTGCCTGCTCAACCGGGACCATCGCCCCGACCGCTTCCCGAACGGGATCTATGTTAGTCTGATGAACGCCGATGATGTGGGCATTTATGCCACCTGCCGCTATCCCATTGGCGATGATGTGTGCGATAAACGCCCCCGCCGTACCTACTACCACGATGAACTTTTTAACCCGGCCACACCCGCCCCGGCCTGGGGAAAATAACTCGACACAGTTATTATACAAACTTATTTCAGACTCGCTTCGTAGTCCCGAAAGCCGTTTTCGCGCGAGATAATTACGTCCTTCAGTTCAATGTAGGGCTTGCTGAACAACTCCGTATCGCGGAGGGCCTCCATGAAAAAGTAGTAGGCGTTAAGGTCGTTGCACGAGATTACCATGACATCGGAAACCTGGGCATGAAAAGCCTCGGCATCGAACAGGCGCACCTGTACGTCTTTTTCGTACTTCGCAAAAATGGGAGTTGCCTTACGGTCGAAAAAAGCTTCGCGTTGGGGTCGCGAGAGGGCCAGCCAGGCGGGGAGTGCCTGATAGAGCACAAAAACAGTGTATTTCATAGTTGACCTGTTTTACCCCGGTCCGAGCGCAAAGCTGCCCCGATTCGGATACCCATGTACCAACCCGATGAAGCAAACCCGACGCGCTGAACAGGGTTGGTTTCCGTGAGAAATTCGGGTCGTGAGCCAATGCGATACCCCCCATCGAAAGCCAGCACCAACGACCGTTCGAAGTTGGTGCAGTCGTCGTAACTCCGCAGAACACTAAAGCGGTAATTAGCCGTCAGGCCAAGGTCGATGGCACCGGCGGAGGTGTTGAGTTGGGTGATCTGCGAGGCCCCCGGATTGCCCAGGGCCGACGATAGGGTAGGGGTTGCAGGCTGTCCACTGGAAATGCGCAGTTTAATGGGCATCGACATCACGCCGAGGTGTGGAATAACCTGGAACCCCCCTTTTTGAAAGACCCGATAGCCCATACCCAACCGAAATGTGGAGACCGACATCTTGGCGATATTGAGACCATTTGTCGATGCGCCAGTGCCCAATCCGAGGTTTATTTCGGTATGCAGAAAGATCGGCTGTTGCGAAATTTTCATCTGTGTGCCAATCCCAATGGTCCGAAATCGCCCCGACAGTGGTGAGTAGCCACTGAGGGCCAACGCGCTGTTGAGCGGATCGAGGGATAAATTTTGCCAGCCAATCCGGTAATAGGTGGTGATGTCGCGCATCCAGATTCGGCGCACGGGCGGGCGGGTTTGGGTGTCGTTTGCCACCGGACCGAGCGGAACGGGAATGGGTTGCGCTCCTACGCCCGTACTACACACGATTATTAATCCCAACAGCCATTTTGTAGTGTTTGACCACATCGTTCATTGGTTTACATACTCCCATTCAACGAAGCAGTACTTCCAATTGATGTGTTGTCAGGGGCTTTTCTGCGGTGATATTTACGAGTGCGAAACCCGGCTCTCCGCGCACCATCAGCCACCGAAAATCAATCTGCCCAATGGTCTGATATGAGCCGTTGGCGAACCACCAGGCCGTGTGGAGGGTGGGTCGGTTTTTATGGTGCAGATCAGCCGTATAAATTACTTTTCCGTTTACCCGCTGCTCCCGAACCCGCCGAAGTTCGTAGCCACCCCCGCGCCAGCAAACCGCCGGGCTGTGTTCGGCACTCCACCAGTCGGGCAAGGGTTTAACATAGAGCAACAGGCCCGGTTTGGTGAGTTGGTAAAACCCGTCTTTGGTGATCTTTCGAACGACATAATCCTGTTTGGTGAATGCGTTAACCATTTCTGATCGAGTGGGTTGTTGGGTGTTGGGTCGGGCTGTGAACGCCATTAGCATGGCTCCCAGCCCCAGTGTTGCCAGACCCCAGCCAACGCCCCAACCCGCCCAGACAGCTTGCTCTTCGGGCAGTGCCCGCCCAACCCGGTTCACGGTGAGCCGGGCCAGCCACCACGCGGGGAACCACGCATAAACCACCACGCACACCAGCCCCACGCTCTCGTGCAAGGGCGAATCCGGCCCCAACCCGAAGGCCACTAACAGTACAATCCTGACCAGATTACATAGAATCGTTAGCCCGAACGCCACAGTTCCATAGGCCAGCACCCAGCTAACCGGCACCCGGCAACGGGCTTGAGGCTCGTGCCACATCAGCCAGAAAACCGCCACCAACACCGACAAACCCGTCAGGTGCAGGCCCATGCAAGCCGGGTCAACCGCCATCTCGACGGGGCCAACACCCGGCACCTGCCGCACCAGCACGTTACCCTCGGTTTGCACATCAAGCCCCCCTAATCGCAGCAGACTACCGGCCCAATCGCTCAGGCAAAGCCGGATAGTGAACCCGAAAATAGCCAGCCCGTACCGCAACACTGGCGACAGCAACAGCAGTACCAGCAACCGGCCTGTCCAGTGGCTGCGAACGCCCGCAAACAGCAGCAGAGCAAGGGTCAGGAGAAGGGTTGAGTCCATTTATGTCGGCGAAGCCATAAAACCACCAATCCCAACAACACAATCATAGCCCATTCGTGAGGTTCGGGAACGGCTCCCTCCTCGTTGAGTGTGGCGTTTTCGAGGCCCTTGGTGTCTTTTTTGATGCCGAAACGGTCGTAGTCGAATTCACTTTCCAATACAATCAGGCTCGACAGGGGCGAGAGGACGTGGGCATGTTGAGCCTCGGCCAGCAGTGCGTCGTTTTTCCGGTACGAAGCATCGAAATACTGCCGACCAATGCCTGCCACCAAATGATTGTAGCCGTAGAGCCGCGCCAGGTGATCGGGGGCTTTCGTGGCATTACGTTCCGGGTATGGCGTTGTACTACAAACAACCCCCGATCCCGGAATGGCAACCGTATTAGGCTGATTATTAAGTATGGGGAAGGTTTTCAGACCCAAACCCGCTTCAATTTCTTGTGCTGAAGCCGGGGCGAGATTGAGGGCGCGGAGTTCGGCCAGCGTTTTGAGGTAGCCCGCCGTTTCAGGGCTGATGTTAACGGCGCGAAGGGGTGCATTTTTGGCCGCACTTTGGGTCAGGCGTTCGGCGAAACGGGTGCCTTTGAGATCGTTGAGAAACAGCGATTGGTCGGTCGATTGGGTGATCAGCAACGACTGATCCGGGTTTTCGATGCGGTAAATGGGGAACAGCGAGAACTGCTGTTGGCTTAATCGCTCAAAAAAACCCGCCCGGTTCGCGTCGGTGAGTTGGGCCAAACCATCGTCATACACAAAAACAGGTTTGTGTTTCACGGCTCGCCAAACCGTCTCGAACTCGGCCAGCGACCAGGCCGCGTTGATGTCTAAATATACCGTTTCTGGACTAAACGGGGCTGTTTTGGGTTGGTACGGAGTCAGTTGGTAGGCCATTCCATCCAGCACAAACGGCTCTGCCGACAAAGCCGGAGCCTTCACTCGGAGGGACCACTCGGGTTTGTAATCGCCCCGGTAGGCCAGTTGCCCACCCGCTCCTTTCTCGAACGCAAACGGAGCTGACAACCCCACCGGCTGCTGATCGAAGTCAATTTGCCCGGTTTCCCGCGCCCCACTCGCCGTTGGCCCGTCGAACCAGGGATTTTCATACACCAGTTCGTTGCCCTCTAAACGGAGGGGCGAGGTTACGCCGAGTTTCACCTGTCGCTCCTGACCGGCCGGACACGGGAACACCCGCACCGTGACACGCCCGCCCTCTTGCCAATAGACCACGGCGGGGTCGCGCTCGGATAGCCTCGATTCTACGTTCACCACCTGCCGGTAAGCTGAGTCTGCTTTGGCCACGGTGGTGAGCCTTGCTTTCTCTTCTTTTCCGTTGATCCACAACGACATACTCGTTACCACTGAACCCGTGGGCAGGTAAAATGTGTAGAGAGCTTCGCCCGTTTGCATTTCGGCTGCATTGCGCACCCGAATCGTTTTTTCGGTGTAAGCCAGTCGGAATTGGGGCCAGATTCGCGCCTGTGTCACCACCCCCTGCGTGCTCAGGTGCCGTCCCGACCAGAATTTTTCTTCGGTCAGATGCCGGTCGCTGTTTACAGTTTTTAGCAGGCTTATTTTGTCCGGGTCCGACAAGGTTGAGGGAGGAAACAGCCGGTTAGCCATCACCACCAGCGGGTCGTGTTCTTTCACGTCGTCCATAGCGGTCAGGCCACTCAGTCCACCACCCCAATTACCCGAAAACGGCCCTTCATCGTAATGCAACCCCACGCCCAGCATCCGGTTCATGATCCAGTGGGTCACAGGGTTTTTCGATTCAATTTGCTGGGCCATCAGCACCCAATCGGGGAGGTCTTCGGTTCGGCGCAACACGGCCTCGTTGCGCACGGTTTCGATGCGTTCGAGGTTCTGACTCCAGGCTACAAAAAACAGGCTGGTCACGATGACGGGCAGCGAAAAACCAACCCAAATGGCGGGCCGTAAATGTTCGTTTGCGCGGTAATCGGCCCACAACCGCCGACCGAGGGTGGTAGTAATGAGTAAGGGAATAAACGTATGCACCGATAGGCCCAGTAAAATCAGGGCTGGGAAACTCACCAAATACAACTCGGCCACAAACACCGACGCATAGGCAAACAACCACACTGACCCGGCCAGCACAACGTAAATTCCCTGTTGAACCCGAACGCCGAGATAGGGTGTCCAGGCATAGGCAGTCATGGCGGCACCCGCTGCCACCAACGCCCCGCACAGCCAATCGGTGGATTGTTGAAACACGGCTACATCGCGGTTCAGGGCAAACGCGCTGATCAGAAACAGGAGCAAGCTAACCCAACGAGCAGCCCGTTTGCTAACCGATGAGGCCTCTCTGAATTCCCATATCCCATTGGCTTTGACCAGAATAGCATAGCCAATGGCAATGGCATAGTGCAGGAAAAACAGCATCATGTCGGGCGCGGCAGGTTGTGTTCGCAACACAAATGCATAGAGGCCAAACAGGCCCGCCGAGATCGCCAGCAGCATCAGGCCCGTGGTCAGGATGGAATCGCGGAAGGGCATGAGCCAGGGTTTCCGCTCCAGAGCATCGGGTGTTTCGTGCCAGACAAGGGGTGGCAGAATGGACGATGGCTGGCTTTGTGCGGGCGCGGGGGCCTCATCGGGCCGGTCGATGAATTCAGGGTTGGGATTCATAAAAGTACTTTGTTTTTCAAAGTGAAAGGGTAAAAAAAAGGGGAGGGAATCATGTGAGTGATTAGCAATGGATGGGGTGTGGGGACCCCGGTGCTGGCAGGTTTGGGAACCCGCCAGCACATTACAACGTCTTAATAAATTCCTCCAGCGCGTTCAAGTGGTCGGTGAAGGCAACCCGGCCTGCGTCGGTGGCCTGGTAGGTGGTGTTGGGTTTGCGCCCGATGAACTGCTTCTGTACCAGCACATAACCAGCATCTTCGAGGGCGCGGAGGTGCGTGGAGAGGTTCCCGTCGGTGAGGGCCAGCAGGTCTTTGAGTCCGTTGAAATTCATGGACTCATTCACCACCAGCACCGACATGATACTCAGCCGCGCTTTGCTTTCGAACGCCTTGTTGAAGTGGGCCAGCAGGTCTTTCATGAGGTGGGGTTAACGCCTGTTTTGGGGGCGGTGTTTCGGTCATATTTCCAGTACATCGCTGTTCCGTAGAGGATGTGCAACACCCCAAACCCAATGGTCCAGAACAGCAGGTTGTAGCCCGTCAGGAACAGGGCCAGCAAACCGAGCGCAATTTCGGAATAGGCGAGGTATTCTACATCCCTTACCGTGTATTTACTGCCATTGAGCAGGGCCAGTCCGTAGAAAATAAGCGTGGCCGGGACTTCAAGGAACAGCACCCGATAATGCAGCAGAGCCAGGCAGAAGATGCCCCCCGTTACGAGCGGCACGGCCATTGCCCATAACAGCCGGCGCGATGCCTGATTCCAGACGCGCTGCCCCTGTTGCCGCGCCTTCCGAACGGTGAAAAACGTGCCAAAGGCGAGGGCCGTTATCAGTACGATAACGGCTGTTTGCCACAAAAACTGGTTGGCTTCGCGGTAGCCGCCAATACCATATTTACCTAATCGGTCATAACTCAGCACGGCAAGCCAGTCGGTTCGGAGCCGCATATAGACAACTGCCGACCCGATCATGGCCACTACGCCCGCCGAAATACCCGATAAGCCACTCAATGAGAGGAACTTGGACGACCGCTCCATCAGGCTTCGAATCTCGGTCAGGGTTTGGAGGTGTTCGTTCATTCTGTTAGGGAGGAAAAGGACGAAAGGAGTTTATTACCAACAATCAATGTTCCCACTATTACGGCAATAATGGTCAGAATCAGCACCGCTCCGGCGGCCATGTCTTTCACTTTGCCAATGGTTGGGTTGTGGCCCGGAGAAACCACATCGCATAGTTTTTCAATGGCAGTGTTCACGGCCTCTGCCGCCCAAACCAACCCGATTTGCGTCAGGATAATGGCCCATTCTGTGATCGAGAACCGGAGCCAGAAACCGACTACCACCGTACAGACAGCCGCCAGCAGATGCACTCTGGCGTTGTTCTCATAGTGAAACAGGTCAATAATACCCCGCCCGGCAAACCGAAAACTGCGGATGGTTTTTTTTATGTCGATCATATCTATTGGTTTATGGATTCTGGTTAGCTGACGCATCATGCTTTGGGATACTCATAAACCATAAATTCTGGTGGGAACCCGCATAAACTATGAACCATAAACTTTCTTTTCGTCACGAATAAACAACCAGAATGCCACATACACACCCAACAACACCAGGCCATAAACCCCCGTGAGTTTAATGGCCAAATGATCGTGGGCCGATTGCCAGACGGCCTGCCCCAGCATCCAGGGCTTGCTCATCAGATTCCAGCTATTCCACCGTCCCCACCGACCCAGATAAATGCCGAAACCAGCCAGAATCTGACACGCGGCTATTAGTCCCCAGGCGTTCCAGCGACCCACCAACTGATCGAACAGGTTGTGGGCTAAGTAGCTGGAATACAGTCCCGCCAGCAAACCTGTCATGGCAAACAGGAAAATCATCATGGTATCGAACCAGAGCAGTGGGGCTTGCAGGCTTTGAATATGAAACAGGTCGGTGATGATGTAGGGCGCGTTAGGCATAAACAGCAGCCACAACCCTAAGCCAAGCCACACGCCAACCCGACCAACGACCCGGTTCTGAATCAAATCGCGGATCACGAGTTGAACACCGAGAGGAAACCACGCCAGAAAGACGTTCCAGGAGAGCATCACAAAAAACCACCAGTTCGCCGTGAGAAGACCCCGGCCTGTTGCCATAACGATACCAACGGCAGTGAGCGTTGCCAATGCCTTGTTGCCCCGACCGGATGTTTCCTCAACCTGAAGGGGACGGTCGGAAAGCCGAATTGACGACGTTTTGGCTTGTGCGGGGGGAGATAGAAAAGGAAGTCGCATAAATAAAGTACTTTGTTTTGCAAAGTAAATAAAGCGAACGCATATAACACAAGGAATAACCCAAAAAAGTTTGCCTGATTTCTCACGAGTATTTACCTTACACTGATTATCAACGACATAGTGCCATGCCAAATCGTCTCTTTTCAACCATTTTTCTCGGCTTACTGATCAATACGGCAACTTTTGCCCAAACGCCTGCCGACCAACGAATTCTGGATCGGGTTTACCAGACCTATCGCACGGCCCAAACGTATCGGGATTCGGGGATTGTGACAACCCGGGTTACCCAAAAACCGGAGAAGAAAGCAGATGAGGGGATCATCAAAAGTTGGGTACGAAAGGCCACCGATTGTTTCCCGCACTATACGGGCCATACCTCCGTACTTCGGTTCGGAACGGCTTACATCAGAAGGACGGGCCAGTTTCGATTCAATTATGTGGATACCAAAACGGAGTACAAAGGGGTCGGTAAGCTTATGATGCCCGAAGACCGCTATACCATCGTCTCCAATGGTGCGGTCACAAAAACCTGGTGGACAATACGGCCAAATGATAAAGGTGTTGTTAGTGAATCCCTGACGGAGGCACTGGCAACGGCAACGGGTGTTTCAAAGACTTCATCCCGGAAAATTCCGGGTTTATTGTTGGCCGAACCTATTGGGGCAGGTTGGGATATTCGGGGCGTGAAAGACTGGCAACGCATAAGCGATGGTAAAGAAGCCGGTCGCGACTGCTACAGATTTAAGGGGACAGGATACACAAAATTCAAGTCAACCCTATATATTGACAAAGCGACGTTTCTAGTGTTGCGGATAGATGAACTATACGATGACCCAAGTACGACGGTCTATAAAGTAATGGAATACAAACCCGTTTTGAACCAGACTATAGCCAGTTCTGCTTTAGCGATGAAGGGACTTTGAGAGGCTTCGAACTAAACTATGCCCATCCTCGCCATTTCCTTTGATGGACTTGATGGACGTTCAAAAAGCCGCGTCAGTTTGATGGAATGGGGTATATTTGCCACTCAAACTTCACGCATATGACTGCACACGAAACCGTCTCAACGTATTATAACGCCTTTAACCGCAAAGACTGGCCCGCCATGCTGGCCCTCCTCCACAACGACGTTCGGCACGACCCCAATCAGGGTAGCCCCCGCCACGGCAAGGCTCTGTTCACGGAGTTCCTGCATCACATGGACACCTGCTACGACGAGCAACTGACCGATATGGTGATCATGACCGAATCAACCGGCAAGCGGGTCGCCTGTGAATTCGTTGTAAATGGCACCTACCAGCAAACAGACGGCGATTTGCCAGCCGCCACTGGTCAGCGATATGTGTTGCCTGCTGGCTCGTTTCTGGATGTGCAGGATGGGTTGATTACCCGAATCACGACCTATTACAATTTGCCCCTCTGGGAATCACTCGTGTTGGGATAAACAATGGCCATCAGAGTCGAACACCTTGCCGGCTCCCAATTCACAACCGTTTTCGACCAACTGGCCGCCCTGCGGATTGTGGTGTTTCGGGAGTTTCCATACCTCTACGAAGGCTCGGTTGCGTATGAGAAGGCGTATCTGGAAACCTATGCCCGTTCGGAACGGTCGTTGGGTGTATTGTTGTATGACGACGAAGAGCAATTGGTGGGTGCAACCACCTGTTTGCCCCTGACCGACGAAACCGACGAGGTTCAGGCACCGTTTCGGGCGGCTGGCTATGATCTTGATTCTGTTTTCTATTTTGGAGAAAGTTTGCTGTTGCCTGCTTACCGGGGGCAGGGGTGGGGCCACCGCTTTTTCGACGAACGCGAGCGGCACGCCCTCTCGTTCGGAACCTACCAACTGACCTGTTTTTGCGCAGTGGAACGTCCGGTCAACCATCCGCTTCGCCCGGTTAACTACCGCCCGCTCGATCTGTTCTGGCAGGGGCGAGGCTACCAAAAAGCTCCCGAACTAAACACCACTTTCTCTTGGCCCGAACTGAACGAAACCCAATCGACACCCAAGCCGATGGTGTTCTGGACCCGGTTTTTTTAAATGGGATTACTTCATGACTACCTTACCATTCTATCTCGTCGATGTGTTTGCCGCCGAACGGTATCAGGGCAATCAACTCGCTGTTTTTGATGCGCGGAACCTACCCTCCAATGCCCTTCCAACGAAGCAAATGCAGGCCATCGCCCGTGAGATCAATTTTCAGGAGATCACGTTTGTGATGAGTGGGTCGTTGGAAGCTGGTTTCGACGTGCGAATTTTTACACCCGAATACGAAATTCCGTTTGCGGGCCACCCCACGCTCGGCACGGCCTGGGTGCTGGCCAATCATCTTGCCAAAACCGGGTCTGCCCCGCTGACGCTGAACATGGGCGTAGGGCCGGTGCCGGTTCGCTGGGAAGGTAACACCCCCTGGCTCACGGCAGCTCAACCCCAGTTTGGCCCCATCTTCGACCCGGCAGACCTGGCCCAACTGCTGAACTTGTCGCCGGATGACATCGACACCGATTGGCCCCTTGAACGAGTCAGTACGGGCTTGCTGTATGTGCTGGTGCCGGTGAAATCGCTGGCAGTTATGCAAAAAATCCGGCTCAATGTTCGGGCGTTTGAGAATTGGTTGCTGACCCATTTGCAACACAAAACCAACAGTTCTGCTGGCTTGCATACGTCGCTCTATGTGTTTTGTCGGGAGACCTATTCATCTGGGAATCAGATCAACGCCCGGATGTTTTGCTTTGAGCAGGGCAAAGTAGCCGAAGACCCAGCAACGGGTAGTGCGGGTTCTTGTCTGCTGGCTTATCTGCTCAAAAACAGGGTGTTCGATACCAACCCCGTTCGCCTTCGGGTGGAGCAGGGTTACGAAGTGGGTCGCCCGTCGCTGCTGGAATTGGACGGTGGTATGACAGAATCGGGAGAGTACTCGTTACAAGTTGGTGGGCAGGTGCAGTATGTGGCGCGGGGGGAGTGGCAGAATAGTGTCGATTATGATTAATTCGATGTTATTTTAGCAACTAATTAGCCGCGTTTTTGCCCTGATACCATGCAACTGCACAACGCCTGTGCCTACATCCTGAACCGATTAGCCACCGAACTCGACCCCCGGCTAACCTACCACAACCTGGCCCACACAACCGACGTGGTGGAGCAGGCAGCCCGCATTGCCCATTCCGAAGGTATCACCAACCCCAATGACCTGGCCCTGTTACAAACGGCGGCCTGTTATCACGATGCCGGGTTTCTGCGCGTTTATGACAACCACGAAGCCGAAGGGTGTTTGATAGCCGCCGAGATCTTGCCGGAGTTTGGCTATAGTCCGGCCCAAATCGACAGGATTTGCCAGATGATTCGGGCAACCTGTTTGCCGCAGTCTCCGGCTAATCATCTCAGCCAAATTCTGTGCGATGCTGATCTTGATTACCTGGGTAGGTCTGATTATGAACCGATTAGCCATACACTCTTCATCGAGTGGGTTGCTTTTGGTCGCTTGCCAGACGTGACCCGCTGGCTTCCCATTCAGCAGGGATTTTTGCAGCAGCATCAGTATTTTACCATCACAAATGGGCAATTGCGGGAAGCCAAAAAGCAGGAGACGCTGGCCGGTTTAGTAAGTATCCAATAAGTATCTTGATAAAATCGGGAGAATGGCGTAGCTTACCTCATACCCTTAAAACCACCACTCTTATGAATCGGCTCATCCTGATTTTAGCGTTAGTACCCGGCATTAGTTTTGCTCAGTTGAAAGGGTTTTCATTCGGGCTAAAAATCGGAGCCAATTTCTCGCAACTTAATACCTCGGCACTCAAAACGCCCCGGCTCACCAGTCCGGGTGGCAGCCCGGTCATGTCGGGTGGGCAGGTTGTTTATGATTTTTTTCAGGATAATAGCCAAACGGCCACCGGCATTGTGGGCGGGGCGTTTTTTCGCATTGGAAGCAAGGTTTTTATCCAGCCTGAACTGTTGATTTCGTCCAAGGGCGGCTCTTTCGATGTGGTGAAGTCAGGTTTGGCAACGCAGCAGATCAACGTTCGACTCACCACGCTCGATGTTCCCTTTTTGATTGGCTATAAACTGGGGCCAATTCGTTTGAATGCGGGACCGATGGCCTCGTTAACCATCGGCACGAATCAGTCGCTCAAAGATGCCCTGAACCAATACACTACCCAACCCATCAGCGACACGTTCAAACAGGCCGTATTCGGGTATCAGGCGGGCGTTGGCATTTCATTGCTTGGCCTGCAACTGGATGCCCGCTATGAAGGGAACTTGTCTGATTTATCGCAGGTAGGCATCAAAACATCCAGTACGGACTCTCGCTTCACCACAAAAACCACGCTCTGGCAACTAACGGCGGGATACGGATTCTGAATCTCAATATACCCTTGTAAGTTCTGCTTGCTTACCCAACAATCAGCTTTTGACCCGGCTTCAACGCATTCCCTCTAATCCGGTTCACTTTTTTTAGTTGCTCAATCGACAGGCCGTCATAGCGTTGGGCAATGTTCCAGAGGGTGTCGCCCGGCTGAACCCGGTGGTAACGGTAGCGGGCAGGTTTGTGGGTTGCAACAGCTTTGGCCCGTTTTTCGGCTTTTGGGGTTTTCTGTACAGCCAGTTCTTCGGCCTGGGTTTCGCCAATCTCGTTCAAAATCACCAGTTCCTGCCCCGCCGAAACCACGTCGGACGACAACCGATTCCATTTTTTCAGGTCATATACTTCCACGTTGAACCGCTCGGCCACCCGGAACAGTCCTTCCCCCTTTTTCACTGTGTACGTAGTCTTTTTCGGTTTTTTCTGCACCACCTCTTCCACATCGTCGGGTTCGGGTTGCTCGGCTGGTAAGGGGGCATTAGACGCAATCAGAGTACTCTCGGCAGGGGTGGCGGGTTGCTCGGCACTCAGGCGGGCAAGCGAAAACCGATCATTATCAGCCACCTGACCCAGCGCGTCCCTGTCAACGCCTTCGGCATCGGCCATCAGAATATGATCCATTACGAGCGGCATTCGGCTGGCCGAGTCGATAATGGCCTGCCGGTGCTTTTCAAAATACGTAAACTGATCGCTGGGCACCCGGAGCATAAAATCGCGGGTATAGACCGGTAAAATTCCGGTGGTAACATGCGGGTTCAGCTTGTGCATTTCGCCAATGGGAATACCGCTCTGCTTGGCAAATGTCATCACGTTGAAATAGCTGTTCACGTGAATGGTATCAAACGGAATCGGATATTCGGGGGTTTCGGGATAGATGCCGTGGTCGTTGGCGTGGTTGATCACGTAGGTGAACGCGATAAACTGCGGCACGTAGGCACGGGTTTCTTTCGGCAGGAAATCATAAATTGTCCAGAACGAATCGCCCCCCGACCGGCGCATGGCCCGTTTCACGGTGCCGGGGCCTGAGTTGTAGGCGGCTAAGGCTAAAGGCCAGTCATGGAAGATGTTGAATAAGTCGCGGAGGTATTTGCAGGCGGCTTCGGTGGCTTTCACCGGCTCCATGCGCTCATCCACGTAGTCGTCCTGATAGAGCCGCATGTCGCGCCCGGTGCCGGGCATAAACTGCCAAAGTCCTCCCGCTCCCGCGTGCGACACGGCCCGGGGGTTCAGGCCCGACTCCACAATAGACAGGTATTTCAACTCATCGGGCAGGTTGTATTTTGCAAGCATTCGCTCATAAAGCGGGAAAAACAACGACATCCGTTCCAGCATGGTGCGGGTGTAGCTGGGTTTCGTAAACAGAAAATGATTCACAAACCCGTGGACCGTTTTATGGTAGGGTAGGGGAATCGTTTTTTCCAGTTTTGGTAACCGCTCCAGCAATACCGCTTCCGGCACAGACGGTACGTTGGTATAGGCTTCTACCTGCACCGAGTCGATGCGGCTCGTGTCGGCCTTCATGGGCGAGGCCAGTACACTCATTGAACTAAAACCAAGCAGACTCAACAACACAATTAGCCCCTTCTTCATAGCTGCTATTTTTTTGATCACTGCAAATACGTTGCCAAAGCCACCAACGCTCCTTCCCGAAATGGGGGAGCCATCAGTTGCAGGCCAATCGGTAATCCGTCGGAATCGGTGCCGTTTGGGATGGATATGGCGGGGTAACCCACTACATTAGCCTGAACGGTAAAAATGTCTGCCAAGTACATTTGTAAAGGATCATCTGTCTTTTCGCCCAATTTAAACGCCGGACTGGGGGTCGTGGGCGATAACAGGAAATCATATTGATCAAAAAGCCGCTCGGTTTCCTCACGAATCAGCCGCCGAACCTGCTGGGCTTTCGTATAATACGCATCATAGTAGCTCGCACTCAGCGCGAACGTTCCCAACAGAATTCGCTTACGAACCTCTTTGCCAAACCCCTCGGTACGGCTTTTTTTATACAGCGTAATCAAGTCCGAAGCTTCTGCTGTGCGGTATCCGTAGCGTACCCCATCGAACCGCGAGAGGTTAGAGCTGGCTTCGGCAGTGGTCAGAATATAATAGGTTGGCAACAGCGATTCGAGCAGCGACAAACTGACTGGTTCCACAATATGACCTGCCGCCCGGAGTGCGTTAATTTTTTGTTGGGTGGCTTCGCGAATGCTGGCATCTACCCCTACACTCTCCACGCCATCGCGCAAGTAAGCAATACGCAAAGGACGGTCAGTGGGGAGCGTTGCTGTTGAGTAGGCCTCCACGGGTTGGTTGGAAACGGTGCTGTCGAACTCGTCGGGGCCGGCCATGATTTCGAGCAGGAGCGCGCAGTCGGCGGGGGTGTTGGCAATGGGACCAATGCAATCAAAAGAGGAGGCATAGGCGATTAAACCCCAGCGGCTAATGCGCCCGTAGGTCGGTTTAAGGCCCGTTACGCCACAAAACGCGGCTGGCTGACGAACAGACCCGCCCGTGTCGGAGCCGATGCTGGCCAAACAAAGGCCAGCCTGCACTGCCACCGCCGACCCACCACTCGACCCGCCCGGCACCCGGTTGGTGTCGGCGGCATTGCGCACGGGACCAAAAGCCGAATTTTCGTTGGACGACCCCATCGCAAACTCGTCGCAATTTTGCCGGCCAATCACAATAACATCCTCATCAAGCAGGCGTTGCACGGCGGTTGCCGTGAACTGGGCCACAAAATCATCCAGAATCCGGCTCCCCGCCCGAACACCATGCCCGGCATAATTCAATACATCTTTGAGACCAATTACCATGCCCGCCAGTCGGCCAACCGGCTGATTCGATCCCATGCGACTGTCGAGTTCATCGGCGCGTTGGCGGGCCTCGTCGGCATACACCTCCGTGAATACGTTGAGGTGTTCGTTGTCCTGAATGCGGTTCAGATATCCGTCCACCAATTGGCGGCAGGTAAGGGTTCCCGCCCGGAGGTCGGTTTGGACAGCAGAAAAGTTACGGTAAAGTGCAGTCACAGGAATAGATTTAGGTACTGAATATCGGATATGATCCAACGTTCACTATCTGGTATTAAAAAAAACAGACAATCGGATGGTCGCCTATGCCACCATCCGGTTGTCTGTTTATGAAGTCAATAAACTTACTTCGTCTCTTTCAGGCCGTCTTCGATATTCTCGCGAACGTCCTTCGTAGCATCCTTGAACTCACGGATACCTTTACCTAAACCACGGGCCAGTTCGGGCAGTTTTTTCGCGCCGAACATCAGGACGATCACCGCAAAAATCAGGATCATTTCTCCTGTGCCCAGTCCTCCAAGGAAACCTAAAATGGATGCGAAAGTCATAATCTGTAGGATTTGTATGTATGCAAAGTTAAAAAACTCTCTCCAATTAGCCAATCGGAATAATTCCCTTTTGGCTTTCCCACTGCTCAAACTTATCGAGATCACCTTTTACAGCCCCAAAAAGCCACACGAGCAGTGCAATGTCATCAGTCAGACCAATAATCGGCAACAGATCAGGAATAAAGTCTATTGGCGACACGAAATAAATCAGCACAGCAATCATCCGAACCAGCGTTTTCCAGGGAATCTCCCTGTATTCGCCTGAGGCATACGCTTTAAGCAATCGGGCCAGCAAACCAAGTTGACCCCGAACAGCGGCAATACTGGCTCCGGAAAGCCCGCCCGATTTCGCCATCGCATCCTGAATCAGCTTCAGGATACTCCGGCTATTTTTTGCCGTCTTGTAAGCTCGTCCGCCCGCCGTCCGAAAAAAAACCGATTTCAATACACGCGACAAAAGACTACTATTTTCCATCTATACTATTGCTGAATGGTTGTTTAATTAATGAACCGTTCCGGCCTGCGTTGGCCGTCAGAGGGTATAACACGAAAACAGGACAAACTATTTCAAAACCGAGGGATTGGGACAAAATTTTGACCTCCGCGTTCCTATCCTTTGTAGTTTTGCCCCTGGTTTCCGAAACATCAATAACCCGGACAGTCCGTCCTTTATAACTGTATGAAAATAACCGTAGTAGGAGCTGGTGCCGTTGGAGCAACCTGCGCCGATAACATCGCCCGCCGTCAACTCGCCCAGGAAGTCGTATTGCTCGACATCAAAGAAGGGCTCAGCGAAGGCAAAGCCCTCGATATGTTTCAAACAGCCACCCTCTGTGGCTTCGATACCAAAATCACGGGCTCTACTAATGATTACGCAAAAACCGCCGGTTCAGATGTAGTCGTGATCACATCGGGCCTGCCCCGCAAGCCGGGCATGACCCGCGAAGACCTCATTGGCACCAACGCCAAAATTGTGAAGGGCGTAACCGACAACATTCTGCAACACTCGCCGGATGCTATCATTATTATTGTGTCGAACCCAATGGACACGATGACCTACCTGTCGCTGAAAACATCGGGCCTGGCAAAAAATAAGCTCATCGGCATGGGCGGCATCCTCGACTCGGCCCGCTTCAAAACGTATCTTTCACTGGCTCTCGACTGCCCGCCCACCGATGTTCACGGGGCGGTGATTGGTGGTCATGGCGACACAACCATGATCCCATTGACTCGTTTGGCTACCCGCAATGGGGTGCCCGTGAGCCAGTTCCTGGACGAAGAAACCCTCCAGAAAGTTGCTGCCGACACGATGGTTGGCGGGGCCACGCTCACCAAACTCATTGGCACGTCGGCCTGGTATGCACCGGGGGCGGCTGTGGCCGAACTGGTGGAGAGTATCGTCCGCGATCAGAAACACGTGTTCACCTGCTGCGTTTCTCTCGATGGAGAGTACGATCAGTCGGATATTTGCCTGGGTGTACCCGTGGTGATTGGTAAAAACGGCTGGGAACAAATCATCGACTACAAACTGAACGACGAGGAGCAGGCAGCTTTTGCCAAGTCGGCCGATGCCGTTCGGAACATGAACGACGTGTTGAAAACGCTGGAACTGTAAGTTTTGATCAGTGCAGTGTTTAACTCAAAAAAGGGCTTCCCCAAGCAGGGAAGCCCTTTTTGATGGGATGTTTGGCCAGATTGACCCCCTCAACTGAAGCCGAAGGTGGCAATGGCAACTACCAGAATAAGCAGCAGAGCCAGGGCCAGCGCGTTCAGAACGACTCCGGCAATGGCTAACCCACGGCGGGAACCTCTCAGGCCAATAATGCTGAAAATTAAACCAGGAATAGCCAGCAAGATTCCGATGGGAGCACCAACGGCAACCAGTATGAGACTCGCTGCGCCAAGAATTGCCCCCACAATACCCATGGTACCTTTTGAGTCGGCAGTCTTCTTGATCTTCGTGGCGGGGTTGACAATTAATCCTTTTTTCTCGGAGGCCGACAGTGATGCCATCCGTTTTTGCACCCCTGCCATTTTTTTTGTCAGCCGTTCTGTTGGCCCCGCCTTGACAATGGCTGTGGTGACAACAGGTTGTTCGCTGGTGGTTGTGGGTTGGTTTGTTACCGGGCTGGTCACCGGCAAAGCAGGGTCTGTCTGGTTCTCGACGGGTAGGGGAACTTCGTCATCAACCGAGACAACGGATTGGTAATGGGGAGAGGGGGTAGGTTGAACTCTGGCTAACTGCCGATGGCACGACAGGTTCGATAGCAACAAAATGGCACTTAAAGTAAAGTACTGGATAGTTTTTTTCATATGAAAAGGTAAAAAAAATGGTTCGCGTAAAAATAGCCGGAAAAGATAAAACCACAAACAAACAAAAAAACCGCCCTGTCATGGAGCGGAATTAGTTGTTTGCTAAGGCCGGCATGTGTCAGTTCTTACGCGGGTCGAGTTCGATGGTGTATTGTTTCACACTGTAGTTCATTAAGGCTCCGGTAGCGGCATCTACGGCCCAGCCAATCAGACCAAACAAATTCAGGACACTCACAAAGTTAAACTCCTTGTTGAGGTTGAATGTGCGCGTTTCGTACCCATCCAACTGCATCGTAACCAACTTATCATTGAGGCTTCGTTGCACACTGATGTCAACAGGCGTGCGGCCCATGTCGATCCCGTCAATTCTGACTTTGGCACCGGCGGGCATACTGTCGAAATGGATGGTGTCGCGGGTGCCGGTGAAAATGGTGGCACAGCTCTGAAGGGTCAATAAACTGATAACGAGCATAGCCAATAGACTGCGATGTAGTTTTTTTGTAATGTGCATGTTGTTTAGGGATCGTTGATGAAAAAAGTCTCTCATCCGACCTATCGACAACCCAAGGCGCGTTAGCCCCTACGGTATAGAATACTTTTGAACACGAAAAACCCCGCTCGACTGTCGGGCGGGGTTTATTATTTTATGAAGGGCGGGCTATACCCGCGTTCCTTACAGTTTCTGAACCTTAACGGCGTTGAGGCCTTTCTTGCCATCAACGATCTCGTATGACACTTGATCCTGCTCGCGAATGGTAAGACCATTCAGACCTGTAATGTGTACGAAAATTTCTTTCTGCGACTGATCGTCAACGATAAAGCCGTAGCCTTTGCTTTCGTTGAAGAATTTAACGACTCCTGTTTGCATAATTGAAAAAGGGTAAAAATAAAAAAATGTAAAAAAACGACTCCTACAAAGCACGAAAAACAGGCACCAAAGACGCAAACAAGAGTACTTGGCAATCAACTGAACGCACCCCGCGAGGCAGTAGTTGGTAACAAAATAAGATTACCAACGCTCCTTAAACACAAAACAACTAAATTTGTTCCAGACAATCACAAAAGTTCTTATTAATTTGAAGCCGTTAAATAAATGCCTGACTATGTATGTATCAGCGCATTAAACAAACCAAACAGACCTGCCGTTTTTAATACGAACACACCCCTCAGACAAATCAACTATTGCCTATATACCTTATGGACAAATTGAGATACTTCATCGAGAAACAAGCCTTTGGCGTTTGTACTTTTTTAGGCGAGAAAATGAATATTTCAGCCAGTAGTATACGGCTGTACTTTATTTATACGTCATTTTTAACACTTGGCTCCCCCGTTATCATTTACCTGGTGATGGCTTTCTGGATGGAGATGAACAAGCATCTCCGTCGCCACGCACACCCAACGGTTTGGGAATTATAGTTGAAACATTTTCTTGCCCTTGCCAAAATATTGCCAGACGATGCTTTGCTGAAGCACGGGCAATTCGGATAATTGTTGCTGGGGTTTGAGTTGCTTCCGTTGCCCACGGAGGGTGGACAAATGGCCATAGAAAGCAAAGTGCGCCCGGATAATGGCCCAAACATCGGCAAATTGCCCCTGCTTCAGAAACAAAACCGACGACAGGCCATCCAGTACCAGGCGGTACATGATTTTGGGCCACAACCAGCGCGAGGGCAGGTTTTTGTAGAGCATGTAAAGGCTGTTGCGGTAATTCAGATAGGTTTTGTGGGGATTCACTTTGGGAAGGGTGCCACCGCCAACATGATACACCACCGATTCCCCGCAGACCCAGGCCTCGTGACCAAGTCGCTGAATGCGCCAGCACCAGTCGATTTCTTCCATGTGGGCGAAAAAATGAGCATCGAATCCGCCTGACTGATGGAAAATATCGGCCCGAACAACCAGACAGGCTCCCGTTGCCCAAAAAACCCGCCTGCTATCGTCATATTGACCATGATCGGTTTCGAAGGTGGCAAACACCCGACCCCGGCAAAACACGTAGCCCAGATAGTCGATGAAGCCCCCGGCGGCCCCCGCGTGTTCAAAATAGTCGCGCCGGGAATAATCGCGGATTTTTGGCTGACAGGCGGCTATGCGGGGATGCCGGTCCATGAGCTGAAGAATCGGGCTGATCCAGTTGGGCGTTGGTTCAATGTCGGAGTTGACCAGGGCGTAGTAAGTAGCCCCGCTGTAATCCCGGTGAATCACCTGGAGGGCTTCGTTATAGCCGCCCGCATACCCCGTGTTTTGGGGCAACTCAATAACCCGTACAGTGGTAAAATGAGTTTTTAAGAACGCAACCGAACCATCAGTAGAGGCATTGTCGGCAACGTATACCGGATAACCGTCGGCATGTTGAATGACCGACGGTAAAAACTGTTGTAAAAATTTCTGACCGTTATAATTTAGAATAACGATAGCAAGTCGGTCCATTAGGGCATCATGTTCCCCAAGTCCATACCAGGGATGTTGGGCAACAGCCCTTCCGTTGATTTTTTAAGGTGTTCACGAATTCTGGGTTCCATCGTATCCATCGCTTTGTTGATGGCAGCTACCACTAAATCCTGCAACATTTCGCGATCGTCAACTTTAATCAGGTCGGGGTCAATATCAATAGTCACCACCTGTTTCAGTCCATTCACGGTTGCCCGCACCATACCCGCACCTGATTCACCGGTTTGGGTAAGTGTCGAGAGGCTCTGTTGCGCTTCCTGCATTCGGGCCTGAATGTCCTTCATCTTCCCGACCATATCCATCATATTCCCTAAGTTCCCGAACATATTTTTTCCGTTATCTAATCAATAACACCGAACTGGCCTTGACGGTTTGTTTACCGGCTTTGTCGCGCACTTCGGCCCGCCAGGCATAGGTGCCTCCGGGGGCAGGTTGCCCACCGGCGGTTCCATCCCAGCCATCTTCATCGTTGAAACTGGTTGTGGAATAAATCACGGCTCCCCACCGGTTAAAGATCGTGAGCCTGAAATCGTCGGTGAAATCGCCTTTCACCTGGAAGCGGCTATTGGCCCCGTTGGGCGCGAACGCAGTAGGAGCAAAGATACCTGCTTCTATCTGAAGTTCATACGGATTCGACCGACTGGTTTGCCTATTGGCATTCAACGCCACAATTTCGTAGCGATAGGTGGCAATGTCGGGGTCGTTGCGGTCGGGTTCAAAATGGGTGTTGCCCCCCACCGATTGCCGTTTGATCTCAACACCCGAATCCCGGTCGAGGAAAACAACTTCGTATTCAACAACGGGTTTGTTCCCAAAAGGCGAATCGGCGGACCAGTCGAGGGCACTGGGTGTTTTGGAGGTCAAATGAACGGTGCAGGCGGGAGAAGAAGGGGGAGACAATTCACCGCATTCGTTTCGTAATGTAAGCTGATAGCAGTAGGATTGGTCGGCAGTGCGGGCTGTTGGGTCGTTGAAGCTGGCCTGATTGGTTGCCTGCCCGATCTCCCGAAACGGTCCGCCGGGGCTGTCGGCTCGTCCCACAATCAGGGTATACGTGCCGCCCCCGGTTGGGTTTGGATCGGTGGTTCTGATTTCGACCTGCCCGTTACTCTGCACCGATACGGTTATGTTGCTTAAGGAGTTAGGCTGGTTATTGCTGATCCCCGTCACACAAATGGGGTTCGAGATAATGGTAGTACGCCCGGCTTCGGCGGTGATCTGATAACAATAGGGCGTATTGCACCGGATGCCGTTTTGGTCGGTGTAGGTTCTGGTGGCTTTGTTGGTGTTTCCCGGAATGCCTACCGGGGCTGAGTTGCGCAGAAGCCGCCAGAAAATAGTGGGCGATGTGCCCGTATAGGGAGTCCAAGACAGGTTGTTCTGGCCGGGATTTGCTTTAGCATCCAGCACAATGGTGCAATATTCCTGACTGCTGGTTGCGGCCACGCAGCTACTGACCGCCTGTACCTTGAAGCATTGGGGCGTGGTGGTGGGGAGGGCAAAAATATAATTGCTCCCATCTCTTTGGGTATCAGTAAGCGTTTTAAAGGTGCCGTCGGGCTGTTTGTGCAGTACTTCAAACGTCGTGTTAGCTGGCCCCTGAATCCGCATTTGTCCTGATGTTTCGTTTAGAATGCCCAGTTGCGAAATAAAGGGTTCGGTAGCGTTTCCATCCAGCGGCACAACCCGCCGAACGCCCTCCTGCGCTCTGCAATCAGGAATGTCTTTGTAAACACCCCGAATGCTGATCTGATAGGAGTTGGTGGTAGGGTATTGATGGCCAATTGATCCTGCCCGGATGGCCGACATGGGGTACGTTTGGATAACGCCATCGCCCCAGGTCACTTCAAATTCATCGTATTGATCGGTGGCCGGAGTCAACTGAAAACTAACGGTTGCCTGCCGGTTGGCACACGCCTGAACCGAAAAATCAACCGAGGTATTCGACATGATCGTTACCGTTTCGCATTTGGCTAACGGACTGGCCATCGAAGTTCCATATTGCAGAATTGTATAGGAGCCTGGGGCAGAAAATGAGCGGCTAACAATTGGCGACAATATGGTCGGAATTGAGCCTGTCAGGTTTATCCCATCATACCCAAAAATGTAATTGATAGCTTGTGCCCCAGCTACTGTGTTGGAAACTGAAATGGGGCCATTCACACACGCCCTAGCTCGATTTAATGCAAATCCACCTTTTACAACGGTCATATCATTGCAGAGGTTCTGTGCCAAAACAGGACCACTACCCAGCGTTATCCAGGCACACAATACCACCATCACGAGCCAACGGGCCGGGCAATTCGGAGAACTATTCACGGAAAAAAGGTAACTGTTTGATCGTGATACAAAGATGGTTTGCTGTTGATGTATCAACGGCTTGCGGGGGCGTTTTAGCGCACACTCGAACGTATCTTTGTAACGATTGGTTAGTTTATCAAAGTTATTCCACCTGCTGGCAGTACACAAACTATGAGCAATAATAATACCAGCAACAACGACAAGCCTATTCGGCTCGACCGGATTGAGGATGCCATTGCTGCTATTCGCGACGGAAAAATTATCATTGTCGTTGACGATGAGGATCGCGAGAACGAAGGGGACATGATTTGTGCCGCCGAAAAAACAACCCCCGAAATGGTCAATTTCATGACCAAAGAAGGCCGGGGTCTCATGTGCGCCCCCCTGACCATTGAACGCTGCGCCGAACTTGGCCTGACCATGATGGTGGGCGACAATACATCGGTGCATACAACACCGTTTACCGTATCGGTCGATTTGCTGGGGCAGGGTTGCACCACGGGCATTTCGGCTTCCGACCGCTCTAAAACGATTCAGGCACTCGTTCACCCCGACACCAAACCCGAAGACTTGGGTCGACCCGGCCATATTTTCCCGCTTAGGGCGGTTGAAGGGGGCGTTATCCGCCGGTCGGGCCACACCGAAGCCGCCGTTGATTTTGCCCGGCTGGCGGGTTTGCAGCCGGCTGGCGTGTTGATCGAGATATTGAACGAAGATGGCAGCATGGCTCGTTTGCCTGAACTCCGCGTGATGGCCGACCGATTCGGCATGGTGCTGGTGAGTATTCAGGATCTGATCGAGTATCGGCTTCGGACCGAGAGCTTGATTCGGCGCGAGATCGGGGTTGACATGCCGACCGAGTGGGGCCATTTCGACCTCATTGCCTTCAAACAAAGCAATACCGGCGATACGCATTTGGCCCTTGTGAAGGGCCATTGGGAATCCGACGAAGAGGTGTTAGTGCGGGTTCACTCCTCCTGCGTAACGGGCGACATTTTCGGATCGTGCCGCTGCGATTGCGGGGGACAACTGCACGCGGCTATGAAAATGGTGGAGAAAGAAGGTAAAGGCGTGGTGGTCTACATGAATCAGGAGGGGCGTGGTATTGGCCTGATTAACAAGCTGAAAGCCTACAAACTTCAGGAGATGGGCCGCGACACGGTGGAAGCCAACCTCGAACTGGGTTTGCCAATGGATGCCCGCGACTATGGCGTGGGGGCGCAAATTCTCCGCGATCTGGACATCCGAAAAGTGAAACTCATTTCGAATAACCCCAAGAAACGCGCGGGCCTGATGGGCTACGGCATCGAGATTGTGGATACGGTGCCCATTGAAATGGCGGCCAATCCCTACAACGAAGTCTACCTCCGCACCAAGCGCGACAAAATGGGGCACTCTATTCTGAGAGAAGAACAACAATAAACATGTACTGGACAGGAGCCATTATGTTTAGTTTGTCTAATGCCTATGTTAGGCCGGGACAGCCGACTCCTGCTGCCGAAAAGCGGTTGGGGTGATGCCGGTTTGTTTTTTGAAGAGCCGGGAGAAGTAGGCCGGGTCTTCAAAATTCAGCCGGTAGGCCACTTCGGCAATGGTATAATCGGTGTGGGTGAGGTAGTTACGGGCTTCGGTCAGAAAATAGTCATAGACCACCTGCATGGCCGATTTCTGGACCAGATCGCGGCAAACCCGGTTCAGGTGAACAGCCGTAATGTGCTGTTCCCGAGCATAGTGCGTAATGTTTTTCTGTGGATTTCGGGTTTTCCGAATGCTTTTCTGAAACGTTCGAAAAAGCGATAAACTCCGGTTTTTTGGGAATGCATCGCTTCGGCTTTGTTGCCCTACATACCAGAAAACGTCGGTGATCAGAGCCGTCAACAGCGATTTTAACACAAACTCGCGCCCTCGCAAAGTGTCACCCGGCGACCCATCACCGGGCGCGTTCAGGCCCGCTTCCTCACTCAACCGCTCCAGCAGGGTTTTCAGGAAGCCAAACCATTTGAGTTGATTTTTTAAGTTAACAACCTGAACCTGATTGCTTTGCAATGTCAGGATTGGCGCGTTGGCGGTCAGTTCGTCGATGAACGAAGCCGAAATGGTTAGAACTGTTCCGGCTCCCTCTGTCTGGTAACGGAACCCATGCAGCGTATTTTCGGGGATCATCAGCAGGCAGGGGCTTTCAAAGGGTAACTCGCCCGATTCGGACCATACCATCCCCTGACCCGATTCGACACAAAACACCTGAAACAGTTGCGAGTGCATATGTGGTTTTATGACCCATTTGTGCCGGTGACTTCGTGTTTCGATGCGTTCGACCTGCACGAAATCCGGTAAAATAACCGGGTTTTGATCGCCATATAGCCCGTCGTAATTTTGTATTTTACGTTTCATCGTATCAGTCAGTGCATCGACAAACGGCAATGTATGATTTGTCTCTATTTAACACCGCTTTGTCCTAAATACAGAATTAGCCCTTGTTCTACTTTTGCGATACTACCCCCAACCGAATAGCTGCATGAATAGAGACGACTTGTATGAACAGGGGATGGCCACCCGTCGGGCCGTTTTGGGCGATGCGCACGTGGATCGGGCCGAAGTCAACAAAACGGACTTCGATGCTGATTTTCAGCAATACATCACCGAAAATGCCTGGGGTAGCATTTGGTCGAGACCGGGCCTGACGCACCGCGAACGCAGCCTGATTACGATTGCCTTGCTGGCGGCATTGGGCCACGAAGACGAGTTGGCCATGCACATTCGGGCCACCCGCAACACCGGTGCTACCCCCGATGAGGTGAAAGAAGTGCTATTGCACACCGCTATCTACGCGGGTGTCCCCGTCACGAATGGAGCCATGAAAATCGCAAAAGAAATCTTTAACGGTAATGCATAATGGTGAATGACACCCATCCCCCGCACTTGTACCCAGCGTATAAGTCGACCCTATTGCGGGCACCAACCCAGCCCCTGATGCTCGTTGGGGACTATCTTAAAGACCGTAGTTTGCCCGTTTTTGGCGAGTCGGTGATTGGGCAATTCGATAATGATTTGACCAAAAATGCCCGCGTGAATGGTGAACCCATTGGCGAACGCATCAAGGTGCAGGGCCGGGTGATGGACGAGAGTGGACGGGGTCTGCCCAATGTACTGGTCGAAATATGGCAGGCCAATTCGGCAGGTCGCTACATTCACAAAGCCGAAATCCACGATGCCCCGCTGGACCCAAATTTTCTGGGGGGTGGTCGCTTATTAACTGATAGTCAGGGTAATTACTCATTCCACACGATTAAACCCGGTGCGTATCCCTGGGGTAATCATTACAATGCCTGGCGGCCCAATCACATTCATTTTTCGGTGCTGGGCCATCAACTCGAACAACGGCTGGTGACCCAAATGTATTTCCCCGGCGACCCCCTGTTTGCCTACGACCCCATTTTTCAGTCGACCCCGGTTCATGCCCGCGAACTGCTGATTGCCAAATTCCGCATGGACTGGACCGAAGCCGAATTTGCCCTGGCCTACGAGTTCAATATGGTGTTGAGTGGCCGTAATAAAACCGTATTTGAGTGATGAACAACCTGCCACAAACCCCCTCGCAAACCGTTGGGCCATTTTTTGCCTACAGCCTCACTGCTGAGCAATACGGCTACGCCTACAATAGCCTGATGAACCATGCTCTGGTGGGCGAACAAACGCCCGACGAATATGCCGGAGCCGAGCGGATATTTATAACGGGCCGCGTGATCGACGGAAACGGGCAACCCATTTCCGATGCCATGATCGAACTGTGGCAGGCCGACCCACGGGGCCAATACCTGGCTAACCCGATTGAGGCAAAAAACGAGTATAAAAGTTTTACCGGCTTTGGGCGGCTTGGCACCGGTACAAACCCCGACCATCGGTATCAATTTTCGACGCTTAAACCGGGCATTGTTACCCCCGGCGAGGCTCCCCATATCGAGGTGTTATTGTTCATGCGCGGCTCCCTGCGCGACCTCCGTACCCGGATTTATTTTGCTGACGAAACTGACGCGAACGCCACCGACCCACTCCTGAACAGCCTCCCCGCCGACCGCCGACACACGTTGCTGGCCCAGCGAACCGACCAAACCGGGCAAGTCGTTTACCAGTTCGACATTCGGGTTCAGGGCGAAGGCGAAACCGTATTCTTCTCCTTATGAAACACGTACCCATTATAACGCCTGACGAAGCGGCCGCGCTGGTCAAAAATGGCGATTCGCTGCTGGGGGGCGGCTTTGGCATGACGGGCAACCCCGTCCATTTGCTCCACGCCCTGGCCCGCACCGAAACCAAAGACCTGACGTTTATTGGCAACAACGCAGGTGAACCGGGCCTTGGTGGGGGGCGGTTGTTGCTAAACGGACAACTTCGGAAGATGATCGGCTCGTTTTTTACGAGTAATCCCGATGCGGTGAAAGCGGCTCAGTCGGGCGCGGTCGAGTATGAGTTGCTGCCGCAGGGGACGCTGGCCGAGGCCATTCGGGCGGGGGGCGCGGGTATTGGTGGTTTTTTTACGCCCACCTCCGCCGGAACACTCATTGCTGCCGGTCGCGAAACCAAAGTATTGAATGGAGTAGAACAGGTTTTTATTCCCGGTATTCGCGCCAATGTGGCTTTCATCCGGGCGTGGCAAGCCGACACGGCGGGCAACCTGACCTACCGTATGACCGAGCAGAATTTTAACCGGGCGATGGCTACTGCCGCCGATCTGGTGATTGCCGAGGTAGAAGAGATTGTCCCGGTTGGCATGCTCGACCCCAATCATATTCACACGCCGGGTTGCTACGTCGATTATCTGGTGCAAGCCAATGTATCCGTCGACATGCTGGGTATTTCGGCCTCCCTGGGCACAGGCCGCAAAGCCAGTCCTTCGCGGTTGAACATGGCAAAACGGGCGTTTGCCGAGTTGAAATCGGGTGATGTGGTGAACCTCGGCATCGGTATTCCAACGCTGGTTGCCGACCTCGTTCGGCCCGAACACGGCATTATTTTGCACACCGAAAACGGAATGTTGGGCGTTGGTCCACCCCCAACCGATGGCGGTGGCGCGATGGATTACCCCGTTAATGCGGGTAAGATCCCGGTAACGGCTCTTCCCGGCAGCAGCTATTTCGACTCCGCCGATTCTTTTGCCATGATTCGGGGAGGCCATGTGGATGTGGCCATTATGGGTGGTTTAGAAGTGGACGAAGCAGGAAACCTCGCCAACTGGGCCGTGCCGGGGAAACCCTTGCTGGGCGTTGGTGGAGCCATGGATTTAGCATCGGGAGCGAAGAAACTCATCATCACGCTTACCCACGCCGACCCCGACGGCACCTCCAAAATTGTCCCAACCTGCACCTTGCCCCTCACGGCTGAAGGTGTAGTTGATCTGGTTATCACCGACTTAGCCGTTTTTGGGTATCCAAATGGCCAACTAACCCTGCTCGAACTAATGCCCGGTGCTACCATCGAGGAAGTACGGGGAAAAACTGCCGCCAACTTTAAATGGTGAAAGAGCGAAAGAGTGAAAGAGTGAATAAGGCTCGGCAAGTCTTTCGCTCTTTCGCTCTTTCGTTCTTTCACTCTTTCCCTATGAATGCTTATATCTGCGATTATATTCGTACACCCATTGGCCGCTACGGCGGTGCGTTGGCTAGTGTGCGTCCCGACGATCTGGCGGCTATTGTTCTCCGCGCCCTCATGGAACGATCACCCACGGTGGACTGGTCGGCGGTGGACGATGTTATTTTTGGTTGCGCCAATCAGGCGGGTGAAGACAACCGGAACGTGGCCCGAATGGCCGTTTTGCTGGCCGGTATGCCCGTCAACGTCAGTGGCACCACCATTAACCGGCTGTGTGGGTCGGGTATGGATGCCGTGCTGACGGGTAGCCGGTTGATTAAGGCAGGCGAGGCCGATCTGGTGGTGGTTGGCGGTGTGGAGAGCATGTCCCGCGCCCCGTTTGTCATGCCCAAAGCCGAAACCGGGTTTTCGCGGGCGGCTGAAATTTACGACACCACCATCGGCTGGCGGTTCATAAACAAGCAGATGCAGAAGCTTTACGGCACCGATTCGATGCCCGAAACGGGCGAAAACGTGGCCGCTGAGTACGGTATCTCGCGGGACGATCAGGATCAGTTTGCGTTGCGGAGTCAGGAAAAAGCGGCTGCTGCCATCGCTAACGGTCGGTTAGCCAAAGAAATTACGCCCGTTACCGTGAAGCAGGGCAAAACAACCGCCATCGTTTCGACGGATGAACACCCCCGTGCTACCACGCTGGAGCAGTTGGCCAAACTTGGCACGCCTTTCCGCGAGAACGGCACCGTTACGGCGGGGAACGCATCGGGCGTGAACGATGGAGCTGCTGCGCTGTTGCTGGCTTCGGAACGGGCCGTGAAGCAGTTTGGACTTACGCCCCTGGCCCGAGTGGTGGGTGGTGCAACGGCGGGAGTAGCCCCCCGCGTGATGGGGATTGGCCCCGTTCCGGCAACCCAAAAACTGCTCTCCCGGCTTAATTTGACCGTTTCTGACCTGGATATTATTGAACTCAACGAAGCCTTTTCCTCTCAGGGGTTAGCCGTTCTCCGGCAATTGGGGGTTGCTGATAACGATCCCCGTGTGAATCCAAACGGGGGAGCCATCGCCCTCGGGCACCCGTTGGGCATGTCGGGGGCGCGGATTGTTGGGACGGCCGCCCTTGAGTTGCAGGAGCGGTCGTTGACCAGATCCATAAGCACGATGTGCATCGGCGTGGGGCAGGGCATCGCTCTGGTGCTGGAAAAAGCGTAAGTTCGCCTATGAGCCTCTACCGAACCTTATTTTATCAGCCCGAAGTCAGTGCGCTTTATTCCGACGAAGCTACAATTACGTATATGCTTCGGGTGGAGTCGGCATTGGCACGGGGGCAGGCGCAACACGGCCTGATTCCAGGTTCGACGGCTGACGAAATAGCCAGTTGTTGCTCGGCACAACACATTGATATTGAGGAGTTGGTGGTGGCAATCCCGTTGGGAGCGAACGCCTGTATTCCACTGGTGAATCAGTTGCGGTCCGTGGTGAAAAAGCAGTATCCCGATGCGGCCAACTACGTGCATGTCGGGGCCACCAGCCAGGATATTATCGACACGGCCACGATGATCCAAACCCGCGAGGCTGTTCAACTGATTGACAGGGATTTACACCAACTGAGTGCCCAACTGAACACGCTGGCCCTCGAACACGACCACACGCCGATGGCGGGCCGGACACTGTTGCAACAGGCCAATCCCATCACGTTTGGGTATAAAATCAGAACCTGGCTCGATGGATTGGGTCGGTCGGCCACTCGCCTGGAACAGTTGTTGGCCAATGGGTTTGCCCTGCAATTGGGCGGTCCGGTGGGTAACCTGAACACAATGGGAGAAGCTGGCCCGGCCATTGCCAACACAATGGCCAACGAGCTGGGCCTGATTAACCCACCAATGGCCTGGCACACCCAGCGCGACCGAGTCACCGAGATTGCCGCTGATTTGGGCATGTTGGTGGGGGCGGTTGCTAAAATGGCCACGGACATCGCCCTGATGATGCAAACCGAAATAGGGGAGGTGCAGGAACCACCCGGCGAGGGCAAAGGTGGGTCCTCGTCGATGCCTCACAAGCGCAACCCGGTCTCCGCCGTGGCGATTCGGGCCATTGCCGGACGAACCCCCCAGTTGGTGGCCACGCTGTTTGGGAGTTTGGTGCAGGATCACGAACGGGCCAGCGGAGCCTGGCACACCGAATGGGAACCCCTCGCCGAGCTGGTGCAACTCACCGCCGGAGCCGTTCATCAGGCCGTGATCATGACCGATGGCCTGGTCGTACATGCTGACCGAATGCAGCAAAACCTGAACCGCTAAAAGTCGGCTATTAAATTGGTTTTCAGTAGCTTGATTGAGATTGCCAGCAAAATAATGCCGAACACTTTCCGCAACACGGCCAACCCGCCCGGCCCAATGCGCGTTTCGAGCCAGCCCGACGATTTCAGGACAACGTAAACCAGGATCAGATTCAGCACAATACCCACAATAATGTTGGCGGTCTGGTATTCGGCCCGAAGCGAGATGAGTGTTGTCAGGGTTCCGGCCCCGGCAATAAGCGGAAACGCAATGGGCACAATATGAGCGGCCCCATCTGTCTCGACCTCTGACTTGAAAATGGTTCGACCCAGGATCATTTCCAGACCGATCAGAAAGATGATTAGCGCACCCGCCACTGCAAACGATGACACATCTACCCCAAACAGGTTGAGCAGCCGCTCGCCCAGGAACAGAAAACTTACCATCAAAACGCCCGATACGAACGTGGCCTTCTCCGACTCAATAGTGCCAACTTTCCGACGCAAATCAATAATGACTGGTAATGAGCCGATTATATCGATCACGGAGAACAGAATCAGCGTGACGGAAATAATTTCTTTAAAACTGAGTGTCATGAGAATCTGGTGGTTATGGGCGCAAAGGTAGCGGACTTATAATCGCTCGTCAAACAGTTTCAGAATCCGTTTGTACTCGTCCATCCAGCTTGTTGGCTCCACAAAGCCGTGGTCTTCCATTGGGTACGAAGCCAGTTCCCAGTTCTCTTTTTTCAACTCGATCAGGCGTTGTGCCAGCCGGACCGCGTCCTGATAATGCACATTCACATCCACCATGCCGTGGCAAATGAGCAGGTGGCCTTTAAGTCCGTCGGCAAAATAAATCGGCGACGAGCGGTGATAGGCCAACGAATCGGTTTGGGGTTCGTTGAGAATGTTGGCCGTGTAGCCGTGGTTGTAGGCCGCCCAGTCGGTGACGGGTCGGAGAGCCGCACCAGCCGCAAACTTGTCGGGTGTGGTGAACATGGCCATCAGCGTGATGAAACCACCGTAGGAGCCGCCATAAATTCCGATTCGTTTGGCATCGACCCCCTGATTTTTCACCAGCCACTCAGCCGCATCCACATGATCGGTCAGGTCTTTGCCGCCCATGAAACGGTAAATGCCCGTGCGCCAGTCGCGCCCGTATCCTGCGGAAGCCCGATAGTCGATGTCGAGCACCGTATATCCCTTGTCGACCAGCAGGTTATGGAACATATACTCCCGAAAATACTGGCTCCACCACTTGTGAGCATTTTGCAAATAGCCCGCGCCATGCACAAACACAACGGCGCGGCTTGGATTGGCCTTCACGGCTCCATCAGGTTTATAAAGCCGGGCATAGATCATTTGCCCGTCCCGCGCCGGAATCGTCACAATCTGTGCTTCCCGCCACGGATAAGTCTTAAAATCAGCCGTTTGTGACTCGGTCAGCCGAATTGGTTCGGTTGGAGCGGTTGCCTCTTTTTTCCCTTTCTTCCCTTTTTCCTTCGACCCGTCGAACCGCTCCTTTTTTCCTTCTGCTAGATACAGCTCCCACGGCTTGTTGCTCGTTGAATGGCGAATCACCATCGTGCTTTCGTCGGGGGAGAGAGCCACATCGTTGGCCCCGGTCATGGTAGTGAGCTTTTCACGGGACCCGCCCGTTACGGCCATGCGATAGAGGTGTTGCTCGCCGGGGTGCAACTCGTTGGTAGTCAGGAAAAAGTGTTGCTTGTTTCTGGAAAGCGTCACCTGTTGCACCTCAAACTTGCCCGAGGTAAGTTGCTTGCGTTCGCCTGTTACCAGGTTAATTGTGTACAGGTGTGAGTAGCCGTCGGCTTCCGACTGGAAATAGATTGTTTGGCCATCACCCAGAAAACCCATTGTACCCGGCGAGTTGGCAAAGCCGATGTTGGGACCGCCAATCCAGGCATCATCGTGTTGGCGGTCAATGAGTTTGAGGGTGCGCGTAGCCGGGTCCAACTGCATAATCCAGCGGTCTTTGTTGTCCTGCGCCCGCAACACGATCACGGCATAGCGATTCGTGGCTTCGGGCGACCAGACCACGTTGCTGATATAGACAACCCGTTGGGCGTTTTTCCGACTCGTGTCGGGCTTGGCCGTTGCCCCTGCCGAGGCAGAAGTTGCCCCCGTCAGGTTGATCTTGTCCAGGATGCCCGGCACAGTTCTGAGCGACACTGTTTGAATGGTATCGCGGGTAATGTCATACACAAACAGCTCGAACGAGGCCAACGGGGCACCCACTTTGGTGCGGGCGGGCAGGTCTTCCGTAAAGCCCGACTCCGTCACGAAGCTGGGAACCAGGGTTGTTTTGGCCCCGGTTGCAGCTTTCATCAGGGCAAACGTCACAAATTTTCCGTCGGGGCTGAGTTGCGGATTCATGAGCGTGCGCCCTTCGGTATAGAATTGTTTGGCCCGTTTTGGTTGATCGGCTTTGGTGATGCGGGCGGCTTCGTCGCGTTTGGCTTTGCGGTCGCGCAACACATCGAACAGGTTCAGTTGCTCTTTTTTGAGGCTTGTTTCCTGGGCGTTTGGCTTGGTGTCGGGTCGTTTGCTGCCCGCATCGAAGTTGGTGTGCTGGGTGAGATCGCCGTTAGCCAGCACCATCGAAAACAGGTTGCCTCCCCGCTGAAAAACCACCGATTTTTCGTCCCCTGAAAAGGCCGGGTTAGCCTCCCGGTCGACGGTGTTGGTGAGTTGGCGGGTCTGAAACGTGCGGCAGTCGACCAGGAATAGGTCGCCGTTTTTGTCGTAGATTTTCAGGCTTCGGTCGCGGTTATACACGCCCGGATCGTCGGGGAGGCTCCGGCGTTCGGTGGGACTCACTTTCTGGGGCTTTCGGTCGCCCGCCAGTACCACTTTATAGAGCGAGTCGCCCTTTGCTTTTTCGGGATTCCAGTTGAAATACACGGTTTTGCCATCCTCAGCCCAAAACGCACCCGATGGCGACGTGCCAACCCACAGTTTGGGGTCTTGCATAATCATGTCGACCGTCAGGCGGGGGCTGGTGGTTCCAGATGCTGGCCGGGTTTGGGTAGGTGCCTGCGCGAAAGCGGGGGCCGTAAACAGCGTAAGCAGAAGAGCGTAAAGACGAATCATTGTTCGGGGTAAAGAAGCTGACTACGAATGTATAGCTATTTGTTGTTTCACCCAATCAATATACCGTTGGTTCTTGAAATCAAACCACTGCTGCCTGTAATCCCCCGAGCTGTCGATGGCAAACTTAAATTCCCTGAATGGACCTTTTTTTGTTTAGGGCAAGGACAAGTTTGTCTTGTAGGGTTGTATGGGTCAGTTGTTCGGCAAGGTCCATCATCACCCGATATGAATCGCCTGACCCCATCGATTCGATCTCAACATAATCATCCCAATTCGATTCTAATCGCTCATTTCCCCCCCTCAAATGCGTTCATATCCATCATTGGAAACTTTCGGATATCGGGAATAAAGATAAGTTCACCCGTTGTTTGGTGGCAAAAGGGAATCTCCGAACTGGTAGAAGTATCGGGGCTGCTTTCGCCGTGATTAGGCCAATCTCACCGTCTCGTGATTACCTCTTATCCAAACAATATAATCGGTTGCGGGTACTTCGGCTAAAAAAGGGCGGATTAACTGCACCACCTGACCACGGTGATAAGCAGCGTGGTGACTTAACTGGAGCAATATGTCTAATAACGTATTCTGAAATTCTTCCTCTTTTGAGTTTTTATACAAAACCATTTGCGTGAGTTCCCCCTCATTGATGCCCGACAAGTAAGTGCTCATCAGTTGATGGTGTTCGGTTGCTTTGGGGAGCATTTGCTCGATCAGAATATCTTGCCAAACGGGGACTTGATTTATGTCTCCCTGAATACGGTTGAACCAGACCTGCTGGGCTGAAAGGACATGCCCCAGTACCTGAACAGCCCGCCCAGGGGGAGACGGTATTGATTGCAAAGCCTGGATGAGCTGTTTATTCGCCCAGAGTTCATAGTCAAGCAAGCGTACTATCGTGTCTTTCATACACCTTAAACATCAGCCCTAGAATAAGAAAACTCGAGCGATTCGACAACTAGTTTATGGTCTTGAGCATTGAATTCAGAGATGCTCCATTTAACCGGCCATGCATCCTGAAAAGTCCAGGTTTTCAATGGAGACCCTTTCTCATCCAGCAGCATTACATTGATCGTGTGCGTGGGTATTGGCTCGGTCAATCCTGAGTTGAGCGTTTTTATGAACCAAGTGGCCAATGTAGAACCGGATGCTATGTAGCCCCTTTTCAGCACCAGATTGGTGTATCTGGAAGCACCAGGCACTTTGTGCTTATACCGATTAAGCCCCCCTTCCTGAATTTCTTCTGTATGCAAGGTTGCAGAAATTCCGCTCACCTCTTGAAATCCGTTGTCAGCATCGGAGTCATCAAGACCAAGGGATACCCTAAAATAGAACCCGACCGCAAAATCTGCACCCATGTCTTTTCGCTGTAAATTGGTAGCCCATTATTGTCATTAACGTAGCCTTTCGTTCCCTAAGATTTGGGCTTTGAGACCATTGCTAAAAACGAATCTATTATTCCGAACGCTTCTGCTGGCTCATTAGCGCAAACAGCACAATAAGTACCTACGCCATTGACAGGCCCTTCATAACCCAGCGCGAATGCTTTGTTATACTGACCATCTTCGCTCTTCATTAGTATTCTTTGTTTTTTCCGGTCTTGCAAAATGACATAAATTTTGTTGCCCGTCGGAAATTTGACCATTAGTCCCCTTTGTCCATCTATGTATTTAACTCCAAACGGCTTCAATTTTACCCCAGACTCATTTTGGCGGTATGAATAAGTGATCTCTCTGGCCTTGTTTGTAAAACTAAATTCTATCTTCTCCCACTTTGGATTGGCATAATCGCCAATCATAAAAAAGGCCTGCGATTTACCTTGTGCGTAACAAGGACTCAGCATGAGCACAAAAAATAGTGTCGGCAATAATCTATTCATGTTGAGCTGGTTTTGTTCTATGCCCGTAAGGGCTATTTTTTGTAGATAAAGATAGTTTAAAAGTCTCCAAATAAACTCATTTAGAATACCAAAGAACATTGTTAACCCCGAACTCTGCAACTAACCAGTTGGCGAATCTATTGAATGGCCCTAACTCCCCTGTTTCCGATAAATAGTTGGTGATACGCCCGTTTCCCGGCGAAACATCTTCATGAAATAGGTGAGGTTGTTGAAGCCACATTCCAGGCTGATGTCGGCGAGGCAGCGGTTGGTGGTTTTGAGAAGTTTGGTGGCCAACGCAATCCGCTGCTGATTGATAAACTCGACCGGGGTCATGTTGAAGGCCAGCTTGAAGATGCGGTAGAAGTTGGGTTCGCTCATGCAGGCTTCGTCGGCCAGTTTTTTGATCTGCAAGGGGTGGTGGAGGTGCTTGTTGATGTACTGCGCCACGTGGGCCAGCCGGTTCACGTTGGCCATGTCAGGGGTGGGCCTCAACAGCAGCGTTCGGGCCTGGGTTTGCATCAGGCGCATCATCAGTTCCTGCAACACGAGGTTGGCGAACACCTCTTTGGCCGGGTTGTTCTCCGTGAAAATGTAAATGAGCCGGGTGATGAGCTGATGGATGGCTTCGTCGTTGGTGAGGTAAAAATTGGCTTGCCCCAATTGCCATCCCTGCGGCAAGTCGATTACGGGCATCCGTTCGTTGAGCAGATCGGTTACGTGGCGAACTTTATCGGGGGCAATGGCCAACGCCAGGCATTGGGTCGGGTTGTTGGCCTGGGCTTCGGGGAAGTCGATGCACATGGTTTCGCCGGCAGGCACCAATACCGATTCGCCGGGCAGAAAATCGAAGGAGGGCGTGTTGTGCAGGTGCATCACTTTTTTGCCCCGAATCATGCTGGCCAACACCAAACTGTTGAAGGTTAATTCCACATTTTCGGCCACATGATGGGTCTCGTAGATGTTGAGTTCTGCCGTGTCGATGGTGTATGCCGTACGGTTCTCCACTTCCTGATCCAGCCGACGGATGTGCAGATGACGCGAAATATCAAACGTTGGTGCTTGTTCAGCTTTCATACGCAAGACACTTGGTTAAACGGGTATTGGTGAAAATACACACGAATCTATACCAAAAGAACGTAGCCTCTTATTTTGCCTTACTGAAATCCAGATCATAGACCACGTTCAGCCTGAAACCGTTGTTGATCTCGAACACGGGCTTCCCCGAAATAGGTTCTATGTCAGCGTGTTGCAAAACCTGATTGAGGTAGTTCAGTTCCAGTTTGAAACCATCGGAAACCTGGTAGCCCACCCCGCCCGATAGCCGGTTCTGGTTGAAAACGTTCTGCCCAACGTTCCGGCCAAACCCAATAAACACCTCATCGAAGAAGTTTACATACCATTCTCCATCATCAACGGTTGCCCCTTTCAGCGGTATTTCTCCGGCAACCTGATAGCGAATCCGGTTCTGAAAATCCCAACCCGTAATTCGGCGCGGGCTGGTTTCGTTAGCTTGATTGGCCAACCACCGCTGCTCTAGTCGGAACCGGTGCGACAACGCCAACCGTCCCTGTTTTTCGGATAGTTGAACATCCTGATGCAAGCGGTGTTCGGGGTAGGGAACGCCGTTCTCGGCCTGCGGATACCGCCCAAACGGGAACGTTACGAAATGGGTGTAGCCCCCGCCCACCTTCACGTTTTCGTTTACCATTCGAACTAATCCCACCCGCGCCAATGACTGTTGCCAACTTCGAATCAGGTCGATACGTCGCCATTGGTATTCGGTATGGATGGCCCAACGGTCGTTCAGTTTATGGTCGCCGTTGTAGGTGTACCAGCCGATGGTTTGGTGGTCCAGTATGCGGTTTTGGGCAAGGTTTTGGGTATGAAAAATAGTGATTAAGCTATTGATAAAGAGCAATTTGCCAATGAGTCTGGATGGCTTTTTCATTCAGTTGATTAATTATAAACTATGTTTCCCCCCGTTTCTCAAACCTCTGCCTCAAACAGGAGGTTTCAAAAACTTAGCCACAACCATTAATGGCAGAGCCTAAAAACGGTAAGGGCTGGCCGATTTACGCTTTATAAAAACAGTTGTGTTTACTTAACCACTTGTCCCTCAATGACCCGCATAAAATCCCTTCGAACACCGCTCCTTTGGCTGGCATTGCTTGCTTTTGTGGTGGTATCCTGCATGAAAATGGCACCCAATGGTGGGTCGACCAAAGCCAGTAAAGTAACCAAAGCACCGTCGCTTATTGTGAGCGAAGACCCGGCGCAGGGCGTTGCTAAAGCCAAAGAAATTCGCAGCAAAACGGCCGTTACGCTGGCCGATGGCCTGCAACTCACGCTTTGGGCCTCCGATTCGCTGGCTCCCGATCCGGTTGCCATGTCGATCGACGATGCCGGGCGCGTGTATCTGACCCGCACGGTACGGCAAAAAAACTCGGAATTCGATATTCGGGGCTACCGGCAATGGATGACCCCCTCCATTGCGCTCCAATCGGTGGAAGATCGGCGGGCGTTTCTGCACAGCACGTTTGACCCAGCCAAAAGTAAGGAAAACGAATGGCTCAAAGACCTCAACGGCGATGGGAGCCACGACTGGCGCGACTTGGCCGTTGAAAAAGAGGAGGTTTGGCGAATCGAGGACACTAACAACGATGGCGTGGCCGACAAAGCCCTGCGGGTTCTGAGCGATTTTTACGACGAAGTATCCGACATTGCCGGGGGTATCCTGGTGCGGGCCAACGATGTTTTCCTGGCGTTGGCTCCCGATATGTGGCGGCTTAAAGACACGAATGGCGATGGCGTTCTGGATCAGAAAACGTCGATCAGCCACGGCTACGGCGTTCACATTGGCTTTAGCGGCCACAACATGTCGAACCCGGTTGAAGGCCCCGACGGAAAGATTTACTGGAACATGGGCGACATCGGCTCCAACATCACCACGGCCGAGGGCGTAAACCACAAGCGGTCCAACGAGGGGATCATTGCTCGCTCGAATCCTGATGGTACTGATTTTGAGGTGTTTGCGGGAGGATTGCGTAATACCCACGAGTTTGTGTTCGATGAGTATGGCAACCTGATCAGCTCCGACAACGACGGCGACCACCCCGGTGAAAGCGAGCGGCTGGTTCATGTGGTCGAAGGTTCCGATGCGGGCTGGCGGTCGAACTGGCAATATGGCAAATACACCGATCCCAAAAACAACAGCTATAAGGTCTGGATGGACGAGAAACTGTTCAAACCTCGCTGGGATGGTCAGGCAGCCTACATTATTCCGCCAATTCAGAATTTTCACAACGGGCCAACCGGAATGGTTTATAACCCCGGAACGGCTCTTGGTTCGGCCTGGAAAAACAAGTTTTTCCTGGTTGAATTCGTCGGCAATCCCGCCCGTTCGCCCATCTGGTCGTTTGGATTGAAGCCAAAAGGAGCCTCGTTTGAATTGGATGGCGAGAAAAATATCCTGACGGGTCTGCTGCCAACGGGCATTCGGTTTGGGCCGGATGGAGCACTCTACGTGGCCGACTGGATCAACGGCTGGGATACCAAAAACTACGGGCGTGTCTGGAAACTCGATGTTTCGGCGGACAAAAACGACCTGAAAGACCTCCGTACTGAAACCAAACGGCTGATGACGCTCAACTATTCATCGTTGTCGGGGGATGTGTTGTATAACCTGCTGATGAACCCCGACATGCGGATTCGGCTAAAAGCCCAGTTTGAACTGGTGAAGCGTGGCCCCACCGGTGCTGTTCAACTGAGCAAAGCCATTGGTCAGAAAACCAATCAGTTAGCGCGTGTTCATGGCGTTTGGGGGATGGGTCAACTGGCCCGGCAAGACAAAACCTACGGCAAAACTCTGTCGGCCCTGCTAACCGACTCCGACCTCGAAATTGTGGCACAGGCTGCCAAAATGATTGGCGATGCCAACCTGGCGGACACTGGTTTTCAATTGGCTCCGCTGTTGGCAAGTGCCAACCCACGGGTGAAGTTCTACAGTGCGCAGGCCCTGGGCCGGATTCACCATAATGCCGCTGTGGAGCCGTTGCTGGCCATGCTCAAAGCCAACCACGACGAAGACGTGTATCTGCGCCATGCGGCTGTGATGGCCCTGTCGCGGATTGGCAACGAAGCTCCGATGGCCGCCCTCGCCAACAACTCCGACAAGTCGTTGCGGTTGGCCGCCGTGCTGGTGTTGCGCCGGTTGAAGAGTGATAAAGTAAGCTTGTTCCTGAAAGACAGCGACGAATATATTGTGGCCGAAGCCGCCCGCGCCATCAACGACGACGAGTCGATTCCGGCGGCCCTACCTGCCCTTGCTGCCACCCTGAGCGACCCCCGCTTTACGGCGGAACCGATTGTGCGCCGGGCCATCAACGCCAATTTGAGGGTTGGCGGCAACGAACAACTGGAACGCCTGATTGCTTTCACGAAACGCAAAGATGTGAACAAAACGCTGCGGGCCGAAGCCCTGGCAACGCTGGGTACCTGGGCCAGTCCGTCGGTGCTTGATCGGGTCGATGGGCGGTATCGGGGTGTTGTGCAGCGCGATCCGGTAGCCACAAAAACAACGATTCAGCCGTATGTGAATGAGTTTTTGCAGGAGTCAGACCCGGCTGTTTTAGTTGCTACGGCTCAGATGGTGAGTAATTTAGGGCTTACGAATGCAACAGACCGTCTGGCCAAAATACAGGAAGATAGTCAGTCTGCCGAAGTACGGGGTGCTGCCCTGACGGCCCTGAGTTCGCTGAAATACAACGGATTGGATGCCGCCATGAAACGTGGCATGGCCGATACCGATGCTGATGTGCGGACGGTGGCCCTGGGCCTGATGAAGGGTCAAAACCTGTCAACCGCCACCCTGAGCGACATCTCGAAAACCATTTTTGAGAAAGGTACCGAAAAAGAGCAGCAGCAATTGCTCCAGGTGTTAGGCTCCATGCCTGCCGCCAACACCGAACCGATTCTGGCCAGTTTGATCGACCAAATGGGTGCGAAAAAACTGTCGCCGAGCTTGGCGTTGGAATTGGGCGAAGCCGTGGACGCGACCAAATCGGCCAGCCTGATTGCGAAGTTGGCTCCATTCCGCTCAACGGGTGGGGGTGTTGCCGACTATCAGGATGCCCTGTTTGGGGGAAATCGGCAAGTGGGTCGCCGTTATTTCATGACCAATTCGGCGGCTCAATGCGTGCGTTGCCACGCCATTGGCGGGCAGGGGGGCGAAGTTGGCCCGTCGCTCACCAACATCGGTAACGTGCTTTCCCGCGATCAGATTCTGCAAGCGCTTATCGAACCCAGTGCGCGACTCTCGCCCGGCTATGGTTCGGTGATGATTACTCTGAAAGACGGTCAGAGTGTGAACGGGGTATTGATGAAGGAATCGGATGAGGAACTGTTATTAAAAACCACCGAAGCCGAGCCGCTGAAGATTGCCGTGTCGCGCATTGCCAAGCGCGAAAATGTTCCGTCGAGTATGCCGCCAATGGGATATATCATGTCAAAACGCGAGATTCGGGATATGGTTGAGTTTCTGACGAGTTTGAAGAAATAAGCGTCCCGGAGTTGGGCTGCCAATGCGGGATGGTCTCTTTATTTGTGCCATAAGCCATCAGAAAGATACCATCCCGCCAGGGGCATAAAAAGATATGCTACCTGCAAAGCCCAAACTATGAAAAAAACTTTACTGCTTTTTTTCCTCTTCCTGCCTTTCTCGCTTGGTGCGGCTCCCGTGCGGTTAACCGCCCCGGCGGAAACGTATGACCTGTTCAAAGCCAGTTCGTTACTGGAAGTTAAACCGGGACAAGTGACTATCGAGTCGCTATTGGAGTCGCCGGCCAATTACCGCTTTGTGCCAACCCGTAATGATCTTATTCAACCAAACGACCGGCAACGGGCCTACTGGTTTCGGATAGAGGTGAGCAATCAAACACCCGAAGAATTCTTTCTGCATTTTGTGTATTCGGGCACGGAGCAAATCAAAATATATGAAGTTACGGATAATAAAGTAGTTAGCCAGCGAACAATGGGGCGGCTGACGGGTGAACCTGATGACTATTTCCGCTACAGTAAGCTGTTTTGGCCAATAAAGGCGAAGCAAAATGGGCCGCCACACACCTTGTATATTTACATGGAAGGTATTTACACAACCTGCCTGTATTTTAATGCCCGATCAGCCACCAATTTGTTGGGTGTAATCCATTACGAAGACCTGTTCTACGGCTTGTACTACGGTTTTATCCTCATTATTGTGGTCTATGGCTTGCTTCTGTTTATTCGGTTGCGGGACCAGGACACCTTTCGCTATGCCCTTTGGGTCATGAGTATGGGACTGCAACTGGGTCTGTATCGGGGCTTTACCACCGAATTTTTGTGGCCGGGTAATCACACCTTTGAGTTGTATGGCAGTGCGCTGGCTGGCCTTACGGGGATGTTACACGTGCTGTTTACTGTCTCATTATTACGCTTGCGCCGACATCAGCCGCTCTATTATCGGATGGCCTGGGTCGTTTTTGCGGCCTACGCACTGGGCATTATTCTGTTTGTGGCTTCAACGTATTTAGGGGCTGAAACGGGCCGCACCATTGACATTTTACCTGCGATTGCGTTGGTCGAGGGCGTGTTTTGCCTGGCTGCCGCCATAACCGCCTATCGGCATGGGTTCAAACCGGCTCTGTATTACATTATCGGGAACCTGGCGTTTTTTATGTCGATTTTCGTGTTTATCCAATATGCCGGAGGGAAGCTGGCCCACTCATTCTGGGCCTACAACAGCATTCACATCGGGTCGGGCATCGAGATCATCATGTTTACGCTGGCCCTGGTTTACAAGGTCAATATGCTGAAACAGCGTAAGGATGAAGCCGTGCGCGAACAGTTGCGGCTGGCGCAGGCCAATAAACAGTTGGTTGACGAACAGAACGCTCAACTGGAAGCCAAAGTCCGGCAACGCACCGACGAGTTGAATATCCAGAAAAACGAACTCCAAACCACGCTCACAACCCTGCAAACGACGCAGGAACAACTGATTCAGAAAGAGAAAATGGCCTCGCTGGGTGAGTTAATGGCTGGTATTGCCCACGAAATTCAGAATCCGCTTAACTTCGTAAACAACTTTGCCGAGGTAAGCGCGGAGATGATGGACGAGCTGAAAGACGAAATCGAGGCCGACCACAAAACCGATGCGCTTGCCCTCGCCGACGAACTGGTGCCGAACCTGCAAAAGATCAATCACCACGGCAAACGTGCCGAAGCTATTGTGCGCGACATGCTTCAACACTCGCGCAGCATTGCTGAAACCCACCAACCCACCGACCTCAACGCGCTGGCTGATGAGTGCCTGAAACTGGCCTACCAGGGGCTTCGTGTTAAGGACAAAACCATTAATGCCCAATTCCACACCAACTTCGACCCGGACATTCGTCGCGTTGACCTGATGCCGCAGGAGTTCTCGCGCGTGTTACTGAATTTGTATAATAACGCCTTGTATGCTACGCACGAGAGGGAGAAAAAAATGGGTACACAAATCCCGGCCTACCAGCCCCAGCTATGGGTTAGCACGCATCTGGAAAATGGGCAGGTTGTGTTGCGGGTAAAGGACAACGGCACGGGGATTCCCGCCGATTTGGTGAACAAGATTTACCAGCCTTTTTTCACGACCAAACCCCCCGGACAAGGTACTGGCCTGGGTCTGTCGCTGAGTTACGACATCATTACCAAGCGGCACGGTGGCCAACTCGACGTGCAAACCGAGCAGGGCGTTTATACAGAGTTTGTGATTAAGTTGCCGGTGAAATAGGGGTGAGGTAAATTATCGAAACAGCTTTATTGCTTACCAGTGGTTAATTCAAACACTTCAGAAAACCTTATAAAATTAACCGTCGATGCGGTGATTTTTGGCTACCGGGAGGGGCAGCTTTTTGTTGCGCTCATTAACCGGAAATATGAGCCGTTTCGGGGTCAGTGGGCTTTGCCGGGCGGTTTTGTGTTGCCTCACGAAGATTTGGAAATGGCCGTTGAACGCGAATTGCGGGAAGAAACGGGTATTCAAACACGTTTTCTGGAACAACTATACACCTTTGGGGCGGTTGAGCGCGATCCCCGCCAACGCATTGTCAGCGTGGCCTATGTCGGTTTGGTTCGCCCGTCCGATTTTCAGATTCACGCCAGCACCGACGCGCAGGATGTGGGCTGGTTCCCGGTCGATGCCCTGCCCGAACTGGCCTTCGATCACCAAAAAATTATTGATCTGGGCCTGAAACGACTGCGCGGTAAACTCACCTACGAACCCATCGGGCTGAACCTGCTCGACGAAAAGTTTCCGTTCAGCGACCTTGAACGGCTCTATGCCACCATCCTGAACAAACCCTTCGACCGGCGCAATTTTCGCAAGAAATTCCTCAGCTTCGGCATCCTCATCGAACAACCCGAAAAGATGCTTTTGGAAAAAGGCCGCCCCGCCACGCTCTATGCCTTCGACCGGGCACGATATGAGAAAGTTGGCAAAGAAGGCTTTGTTTTTGATATCCAATAATACCCCTGAATCTAATTATTGTAAATTTTACGCAAAATAATTTGTAGGTGAACAATACACCCCTACATTTGTGTAGAATTTACGCAAAACAAATATGAAAGCGTTACACCTGTCACCCGGCTTTGCGCCGACCGACGCGACGGCCATCCCTTTTGAAACGTTCGTTTTCAAAGGGGGCGAACCCCACATCAAACTACAATTGCCGACAACCGGATTCGACCCCTCGGAACCCGTTCTGATTACGCAGCGGGTGGCTAACTCCAACGATTTCATGCTGTTGTTGCTGGCCACCGATGCCCTCCGTCGGGCGGGATATGAGCGGCTTTCATTGCTGATTCCGTACTTCCCGGCGGCCCGGCAAGATAGGCTCATGATACCCGGCGAACCGCTGAGTGTGCGGGTCTATGCCGACCTCATCAACGCCCAACACTACGACCAGGTTTGGGTGTTCGATCCGCATTCCGACGTTACACCCGCTTTATTAGAAAAAGGAAAATCAATTGATAACCAAACGTTTGTGGCGCAGGTGCTGACCCGCTTCGACCGCGAAACGATTAGTTTGGTGTCGCCGGATGCCGGGGCATTTAAGAAAATTCACAAGTTAGCCACGGCCTTGGGTGGTTTGCCAGTGGTGGTATGCGACAAAATACGCGACGTGAAAACAGGCGCACTGATGGGTTTCCAGGTGTTTGAAGACGACTTGAGCGGGCGGCACTGCCTGATTGTCGATGACATTTGCGACGGGGGTGGCACGTTTGTGGGCATAGCCGCCGAACTCCGAAAACTGAACCCGGTTTCGGTCTCGCTGGCTGTTTCGCATGGCATTTTCAGTAAGGGAACCCAGCCCCTCACCGACGCACTCGACCACGTTTTTACTACCGACAGCTTTTCGTCGCGGCCCGATGAGGTTGAGTTTACCCAATTGGCCCTGAAAAACCTGATCACTCTTTAACCTCACCGCATTATGCAACTGAACCCACTTACGCTGATTGATTTTTACAAAGCCGATCACCGTCGGCAATATCCCGATGGTACGGAACTGGTGTATAGCAACCTGACTCCCCGTAAAAGCCGCGTGGCTGGCAGTGACGAGGTCGTGTTTTTTGGTCTGCAATATTTCGTCATCGAATACCTGATTCACCAGTGGAACGAGGGGTTTTTCAAGCGGCCCAAAGCCGAGGTGCTGGCGCAGTATCAACGCCGGATGGACACCGCCCTGGGGCCGGGTTCCATTGACGTGGCCCACATTGGAGCCTTGCACGATTTGGGGTACATGCCGCTGGAAATCAAAGCTGTACCCGAAGGAACAGTGGTGCCGTTGCGGGTGGCAATGCTCACCATGAAAAATACCAAACCCGAATTTTTCTGGCTCACCAACTACCTCGAAACGCTCATTTCGTGCGTGGTCTGGAAACCCTGCACCTCCGCCACCACCGCCCGAATCTACAGGCGCGTGTTCGACCAATATGCCGATGAAACGGTGGGCAACCGCGAGTTTGTGGGTTGGCAGGGGCACGACTTTTCCATGCGCGGCATGTCGGGTGTGGAGGATGCCGTGATGAGTGCGGCAGGGCATTTACTGAGTTTCACCGGCACCGATTCCGTACCCGCCATCGACTTCCTAGAAACCTACTACGGTGCCAATGCCGACAATGAACTGGTTGGCGGCTCCGTACCGGCAACCGAACATTCAGTCATGTGTATGGGCTTGAGAGACAGTGAGATAGAAACTTTCCGCCGGCTCATTACTGAAGTTTATCCGGCGGGTGTCGTCTCCATTGTGTCCGATACCTGGGATTTCTGGCAGGTCATCACCGACTTTTTGCCCCAACTTAAAGCCGATATTCTGGCCCGCGATGGCAAAGTTGTGATTCGCCCCGACTCCGGCGACCCCGTGCTGATTATCTGTGGCGACCCCGATGCCGAACCTGGCAGTCCGGCGTTTCGGGGGGCGGTTGAGTGTCTGTGGGAAACTTTCGGCGGCACCACCACCGAGCGGGGTTACAAGCTGTTAGACAGTCATATCGGTCTGATTTATGGCGACAGCATTACCCCCGAACGGCAGTTGCAGATTCTGGAGCGACTAAAACAGAAGGGGTTTGCGTCGTTCAACGTGGTACTCGGCATCGGATCTTATACCTACGAATATGTAACGCGAGATACCTATGGATTTGCTGTAAAAGCCACCTACGGCGAGGTAAACGGGCAGGGTCGCGACATTTTCAAAGACCCCAAAACCGACGATGGCACCAAGAAATCGGCCAAAGGTTTGTTGAGCGTCCGGGAAGAAAACGGCCACTTGATTATGCAGGATCAATGCACCTGGGCCGAAGAGCAAACGGGTCTGCTGCAAACGGTTTTTTTAGACGGAAAGCTGGTGCGGAAACAAACGCTGAGTGAAATTCGGGAGCAACTGGGACGATAAGTACAGGCCGTTTTCATTGCCATTTTAAACGTAGAACTGATGAATGCCCGTAAACGCTGAACATTTCGATAATAGAAGTAATCGTAAAACCAGACTAACTGGAGTGTTGGGTTAGCTTACGATTATCTCTATTATCGGAATGTCAAAATAATGAGCGTCATCCATGAAAGAAATCTTTCATTTTCTCAAAAAAGCCTTTATCCCCTTTGTTGGGTTTGGGCTGAAAATTGGGCGAATGCTTTAGCTTCTCAAGCATTGATTTTTCTTCGGCAGACAGCGTTCGGGGTGTCCAAACGTTCACGTGAATGAGCTGGTCACCACGTCCATATCCGTTTAACTCTTTGATTCCCTTGCCTTTGAGCCGCAGAATTTTACCACTTTGCGTGCCGGGTTCAAGCGTGATGCGGGCGCGACCGTCAATGGTCGGCACCTCCACACTGGTGCCAAGAGCCGCATCAGGGAAGGTTACGTGGAGGTCGAAAACCACGTTATGGCCATCGCGTTTGAGGTCAACATCTTCTTCTTCTTCCACCACAATGAGCAAGTCGCCAGCCACGCCCCCACGCGGAGGAACGTTGCCTTTGCCGCCCACCGACAGTTGAATGCCTTCGGCCACACCAGCCGGAATTTTGATTGGGATTACGTCCTCTTCCAGAATCCGGCCTTCGCCAAAGCAGGTTTCGCAGCGGTCGGTCACAATTTTGCCTTCGCCGTTGCAGGTTTGGCAAGTGCTGGTGGAGACCATTTGGCCCAGCATGGTGTTCACCACTTTGCGGGTTTGGCCCGACCCATTACAGGTCGTACAGGTTTGAACGGCGGTTCCGTTCTTTGACCCGTTGCCTGCACAAGTGGTGCAGGTTACGTGCCGCTTTACCTTTATTTTTTTCTCGGCTCCGTTGGCTATTTCCTGAAGGTTCAGTTTCAGCTTGATGCGCAGGTCGGACCCGCGCCGAACGCGCTGTCGCTGACCTCCGCCACCACCGCCCTGACCCCGGTTGAAGAAACTGCCAAACGGCGATTCTTCACCGAAAATATCGCCAAACTGGCTGAAAATATCTTCCATCGACGGGCCACCGGCACCGTAGCCACCGCCAGCCGCGCCACCCAGGCCGGCATGGCCATACTGGTCGTAACGAGCCTTTTTATTGACATCGCTTAATACGTCGTAGGCTTCGGCAGCTTCTTTAAACTTATCCTCAGCGGTGGGATCGTCGGGGTTTTTATCGGGGTGGTACTTGATGGCCATCTTACGGTAGGCCTTCTTGATGTCGTCGGCCGACGCACCCTTGTCAATACCCAATATTTCGTAATAATCTCGTTTCGTCGCCATGTCTTTCAAAGAGTGAAAGAGTGAAAGAGCTAAAGAGTGACGGTAAAGAAATCAGGTATCCTTACTCACTCTTTCGCTCTTTCGCTCTTTCGCCATTAGCTGCCAATAATAACTTTTGCAAATCGAATCACTTTATCATTCAGGTAATAGCCGCGTTCAATTTCGTCGATTACCTTGCCTTTCAGCTCGTCGCTGGGGGCCGGAAATTGCGTGATTGATTCGTGGAGATCGGCGTTGAATACTTCGCCTTTGGCAGTCATTGGTTTCAGCCCTTTGCTTTCGAGAGTACGGCCCAACTTATTGTATATCAGGCTCACGCCTTCTTTCACAGCGGCAATATCGTCGGTTGTTTCGATGGACTGCATGGCCCGCTCAAAATCGTCGACAACGGGCAGCAGGGCTACCAGCATGCTTTCGTTGGCGTTGGCCATCAACTCCATTTTCTCTTTAGCCGTGCGCCGACGGAAGTTCTCGAAATCGGCATACAGACGCAGGTATTTATCTTTCAGTTCAACCAACTCCTGATACGTCTTGTCTTCGGCCGAAACGGTTGGCTCTGCCGCCATTTCGTCGGCTGAACCCCCATTGATGGTCACGGCTTCATCGAGTTCAGCCGTTGATGTATCAGTACTGTCAGGTTGTCCGTTTGTGTGTTGAACGTCTTCGTCCAAAATGTCTTTATTTTCCATGCTTAAACGCACTTAATCTGTCATAATTCAGGTGCAAAAGTAGGAGCAAAAGCGTTGCCAAAGGGATAAACTCTGCCAAGATGGCGCAAAGCCGTATCTTTACGACTACTCATGTTGCCTATAGAACACCATACTGCCCTGATTAAAGCCGAAGCGGCTCGCCTGGGATTCGACTTTTGCGGAGTGTCGAAAGCAGAATTTCTGGAAAAAGAGGCCCCCCGTTTAGAAGCCTGGCTGAACCGCAACTACCACGGAAAAATGGGGTATATGGCCAACCATTTTGATAAGCGGCTCGACCCCCGAAAGCTGGTTGAGGGGGCAAAGTCGGTGGTGACAGTCCTGCTCAATTATTACCCCGAAAAACGGTTGCCCGAGGGCAAGGACGACCTGAAAATCTCTAAATATGCCTACGGGGAAGACTATCATTTTGTGATAAAAGACAAACTGAAGGATCTCATGGCCTTCATTCAGGACAAAATTGGGGAAGTCGGCGGGCGGGTTTTTGTCGATTCGGCACCCGTGATGGACAAAGCGTGGGCCAAACAATCGGGGGCGGGTTGGATGGGTAAACACACCAACGTGATTAGCCGCGATATGGGCAGCTTTTTCTTCATTGGCGAACTCATCCTCGACCTCGACCTCACGCCCGACGGCCCCATTGCCGATTATTGTGGCACCTGCACCCGCTGCATCGACGCTTGCCCCACCGACGCTATTTCGGAACCCTATGTGGTGGATGGCAGCAAGTGCATTTCCTACTTCACTATTGAGCTGAAAGAAGCTATTCCGCAGGAGGTGCAGGGGCAGTTTGAGAACTGGGTGTTTGGCTGTGACATCTGCCAGGATGTGTGCCCCTGGAACAAGTTTGCAAAGGCTCATCGAACACCTGAATTTCAGCTACATACTGAGTTGCTCACTATGAAAAAAGCAGACTGGGAGGAGATTACTGAAGCCGTTTTTAGTGAATTATTCAGGCGGTCGGCGGTGAAACGAACCAAACTGGACGGGCTGCGCCGTAACATTAGATTTGTCAGTGAATAGCAAACAAACCACTTATACGTACTGTTATTGAGTATCGTTGATAAAAAACAGGTGAGTCAGGAATAGGTTTTTAATCAACGGAAAGTTACATTGCCAGCGTACCCCATAGTTAGACCCATATATGCAGCGAAATAGGTTGCAACGAGAACAACGATTAATTGAAACGGTTGGAGAAATTGTTGCTACAGAAGGATTCGATCAATTAAGAATCAATAAAATTGCCAGTAAAGCGGGGGTCAATAAAATGCTTATCTACCGCTATTTTGGGGGATTAGATGGTTTGGTTGACGCTTACTTGAAACAGACAAAACTAGTTGTTTCCGCACCGCCAATTGATATTGAACGCCTTAGAACGGCCCCACTGCATGAAGTTTTTCAGGCCTGTAACGATTATTTAGTCACCGAATTTCGGCTGCTTCGCAACGATATAACCGCGCAGGAGTTTCTGAAAGCCGATCTGCTTAATGTGGTAGGCAACAGCAATCCTACTGCTTCAGAGAAAGAAGGACAGGTTCGAAAAATGATCGACGAGTTATCGAAGATTATTGGAACAAAGCACGGACATGCTTTTGCGGCTCTCATCATCAGTGGGTTAACCCTTCTTACGCTGTCAGCCCAGCAACAAAAGGTGGTATTCGGGATCGACCTGCAAACCGACGAAGGCTGGGCCGAAATCGAAACTACCTTAGGCAATCTATTCAGAGGGGCTTATCTCTTCACTGAAGAACGAATAGAGGCTGAACAGGCATTAGCGACCGCCGAAAAAAAGGCGTAAAGTCTCGCCAACCCGCCAAACATCCGTAAACGTGTTGTATAAAGGTGTGGGAGCCAGGCGGATACAGTCGGGTTCACGCCAGTCGCCAATGATGCCTGCTTCGGTGAGGTAGGTAAACAAAGCTCTGCCGTTTTGCTTCACCAAAAGCGACAACTGGCTTCCCCGTTGAGCCGGATCGGCTGGTGTCAGAATCTGGATGGTATCGGCGAAGGGACCCAGCACAAAAGCAAGGTAGCCGGTTAGCTGCTCGCTTTTGCAGCGGAGATTGGCCATGCCTGCTTCGGCCGTGATCTCAATGGCCGCTTTATGGACCGAAAGAGCCAGGATGTTGGGTGTGCTCAGTTGCCAGCCCGCAGCCCCGACCATCGGCACAAACCCTTTGGTCATCTGAAACCGTCGGGTTTCGTCGTAGCCCCACCAGCCTGCCAAACGCGGCACCGAGGGGGTGTGGTGCCGCTCATGCACATAGACCCCCGACACGGCCCCCGGCCCCCCATTGAGGTACTTATAGGAACACCAGGTGGCAAAATCAACCCCCCATTCGTGGAGATTCAGGGGAATGTTGCCAATGGCATGGGCCAGATCGAAGCCAACCGGAACGCCATGTTTGTGGGCAGTTTGGGCAATGGCCTGCATGTCGTACACCTGCCCCGTGTAATAATTCAGGCCACTCATCAACACCAAAGCCAGCGTATCGGCATGGTTAGCAATAGATTTTTTGATATCATCCGTATAAATCAGTCCATCAGCGCGGGGCTGCACTTCAATCAGCGTGTGGGCGGGGTCGAGTCCCCGCGAACGGATGTGAGTTTCGAGGGCATACTGGTCCGACGGAAAATCACCCGCAATGGTCAGAATTTGGGTTTTGGCACCCTCCGGCTGATAAAACGACTCCATCAGCAGGTGCAAATTCACCGTCAGGGCGTTCATGGGGCAAACCTCGGCGGGCAAGGCTCCCACAATGTGGGCAAGAGGTTGCTGACAGCGTTCGTGGTAGCTCAACCAGGATGGCGTTGTTTCGTGCAGGCTCTCGAACCAGCCTTCCACACCGAGGTGTTGCCACGCATCCAGTTCATTTTCGAGGGCGGTGCGGGCCGTTTTGGGTTGCAAGCCAAGCGAATTACCACACAAGTAAATCAGGTCTTTGCCAGCTCGTTGTGGAATATGAAATTGGTCGCGGAAGGGCCGGAGCAAGTCTTGCGCGTCGAGTGATTGGGCAAAGGCGAGGGTGTTTTCGTAGACCATTGTTGCCTGATTATGAGGGACTTGTGGGAAAGCCGTTTTTATTGGCAATTAAACAAGATGCCGACAACGGCAAATGGTTTTAATTGAAGCGTTCTGTTGTCCAGCGGTTTAAGCGCGGGTAGTTTGCCCGTTTGCATACTGGCGGGGGTGGTTGTTTCGTCTAAAAACCACCCCTGAGCGGGCAGTTCCCGATCGTCGGGGAGCGAAACGGTTTGCTCGTCCCAGGTGTGGTTGGCCACAACAAGCAACGTTTGTCCTTCTTTTTTTAGGGATAGGCTGCTTATCGTCAGTGAGTTGTAGGTTTCGCTGGATATACATTCGGCACCGGGCCAATCGGCCAGGGCCATCAGCATGAGCCCAGTTGGGAATACCTGCCCCACGTTTGTTTCGGGGTCGATGCCCTCCATAATACCCTTTGGGCCTTTGGTGTCAAAATAAGTTATTCTCGAAGCACCCGCCAGCGTGAGCGCGGCCAAACTCCCCACTAACCAGCCTGCCGCCAACAACGATGAATAACGGGGGTCCGCTTCGGCAACATGTCTGGATTTGAGCGTGACGGGGCCAACGTGAATGGGCAAACCACCCGCGAAACTTCGGGCTGTCAGAACAGTGTCGGTCTGAGCGGCCAGATTCTCGATAACTGTTTGATCGTCAATGGTGTGTGCCTGTGGGTTTAGGGCGTAAACCAGGTAGTCGGGCGGGGTGGTGGTGGCGAGTTCATGTATGGGGCGGTTTCGGTTGAGTTCGGTGAAATTGTCCAGCGAACCGAGGCCGAGTTTGGCACCGGCAAACAGTTTTTTCAGAGGAGCCGCCACCTCAGCCCACAAGGCACCAGGTAAAACGGGTTGATCGGTATGGAATACGTCCACTGCTGACACGGCAGGGTTCAGCCACTCGATGGCTTGCTGAAAGTGGTTCAGCTCAGTCCGGTAATTATCGGTGAAAACGATGGCCAGCACTACCTGTACTTGCAATCGTTTAGCCTCGCTCAGTCCCACTGTCAACCATTCCGACCAGTCGGGGCGGCTAAAATCGACCGAAATTCGCAAATGATCCAGGCCCATTTTACGCAGTTGCGCGGCTTCATCAGTTTTCAGTTTAGGCTGGTCGATGGCGTGGCAAAGGCCAATGGGAGGGAAAAGGGAGTAAAGGGAAGAAGGAGAGGACTGAAGGGTAGAGGGCGATCCGACAGATTGGGAAGGGATGAGGTCCAGCGTCACTACTTGCCGAATCTGGTCGCCGGGCTGTAGCAGCACCGGGCGGGGTAGGTGGAGCGGGGTACAATAGGTTTTGAACGAGGTATCGGACCAGTTGCGTTGATCTTCAGTTTCAAAAATATCACCGTCAAACGTGAGTGTCGCTGCGGTGCCATCGGGCAGGTGCCATTGCATAACGGCAATGTCGATAAAGGGTTGGTGTGGGCTAATGAGTTCGGGGAAAACGTCCGAAGATTTCGTGCCATCGGGATTTGTAAGCTTGACTGCCTGACCCACGGTTTCAGTGATCGGGTGCAACACGCAAAGCCCGGCCCGGTTCCGGCTGAAGGGGTTAATCACCGTTCCGTCGATGGCGAACCGGATGCAGCCTGTTTCATCGCCGGTTATGGCGCACTGCCACCCAATTATCTCCGTATCGACTTGATAATGAGCACAATCGAACGTTAGTTGGAAGGTGTGTTCGTCAATTTGAAGTTGTTCGTTGACGATGCGGGTTGGCAGGGTGTTCCAGTGTTCATCGCGGAGGGCAAAGTAAATCATGCGTACCACCTCCTGATCGCCAAGCCGGATGTAGCGGAGGGAGCCGTTTGAATAAATTGCCGATAAAGGGCCGGCCTGCAAAAAATGGTGAACAGGCCGGGGGTCAGTGGTGCCGTGGTAGAGTAGGGTAGACATGCACGGCAATTTACGGGATCATAAGCGTTTTGCCCGAATCGTTGTCATATATATTGAATCGGTGAGCTTAATGTCCATGTTGCCGTTGTCGATGGTGCCAATGGGTTTGTTGTCGAACGTCTGGAGCAAAACAGATCGGTCTCCGCTTTTTACAATCCGCATGGAAGTTGGAAATGGGTTATAAATGGTCGTGTTTTTAATGGCTAATACCTGATCGACCGTTACAAACTCGTTGCCAGAACTGGCCACCGAGATAGTGCCAATGGCCCCTATTTTGGCCGCGTCATACTCCGTACCATTGGCGTTGTAATAACTGATCGTGTAGTTACCCACCACGGTCGCGCCGGGGTTATTGGGGTCGACGGTTTCCTCTTCTTTTTTGTTACAGGCATTCAGAATCAGCAGAAGACTCAGGCAAAACAGGGGCAGAAGCTGCCGAACAGACAGGCAATTCGTTTTCATACGTTGAGTTTGTTTTCTCTATAACGAAAAGACCCGTCCCGGCTGCTCTAAAATTTGAGCAGCCGGGACGGGTCTTGGTAATTGGGGGATTCCTTAATTTACATACTTACTCCGCACCTGGAACAGAATGAACAGGCCAAGCAGAAATGACAGAATTAAACTGACAATATCTAACGAAATCAGAGCCGAAAGAATATAGAGCAATTCGGCAATGTACATTTTGATCCAGCTTTCGCGGGTGCGTTTAAAGAGGCCCGGAATGGCCAAAGCCCCCACGATCAGGGAGGCCACAATCAGCATCAGGGCAACGCTCGCCCTGATATTAAGCAGAAAGCCGCTTAAGATGGCTACTCCTCCACCAAACAAAATCGCCAGTAGAGACAGTGGCAAGAGCACAACGGCAACATACGGGATGTACTTGGCAAAGCCCTCCCGAAATTCTTCAGGTAGTTGAAAGGGGGCTTTGTCAGTAAAAATAGGACCCAATTCTGGTTCCAGAACGGCTTGTTGTGCCATAGCGAAAGTATTTAGGTTTTTGAGGTACAAGGAGCTGTTTTTCAGCGGACTAACTTACCAAACTGTTTTCGTAATGTCAAGTGTTCGGGTGCAATGACAGCGCACTCGTCGCGATATTATTCAGCTTTCTGTTACTTTTCAGGTCCCAACTGCCATTAACCCGTGAAAAAGCTTTTTCGACGTATGGCGAGCGAACCAACTGACAGTGAACTAGTGGATGCTATTCGTTCGGGTAATGCCACGCGGGTCGATTGGGCCGTGCGGTTATTGTACCAGTACAAGCACTATATAACCAATTTTGTGCGGACCGATGCGCAGCGTGAACTGCTCCGGTTCGATGAGCATTTTATGAACGATCTCTTTCAGGATACGATTGAGACGTTTCTTCGGAAGGTGTGGGATAATGAATATGAGGTGATGCCCGGCATCAATTTGCGGACTTACCTCTACCGAATCGGTCATAACAAATACCTTAACGAACGCCAGAAGGCTATTCGGCGATTAGAACGCGATTATGAGTATGCCGCCGAAGCCGATGAACCCAGAACGGCGGTCGATATTCTCTTTGAAAAAGAACGCTACTCTATTGTTGATCAGCTACTTGGTCAGATTGATAAGGCCGGTGGAGACCTGATTCGGCTTTTTGATTTTGAACGGAAAAGCCATCGCGAAATCGGGCTTTTGCTGGGTATTTCGGAAGAAGCCGCCAAACAACGATATTATCGGTCGCGCCAGCAGTTGACGCTTATCATTAAGAATTATGGAACTCCCGATTGACGTTTTAGAGCAAATCGAGAATTATATCACTCATCAACTTCCCGACGACCAACGCCGGGCAATCGAACAGCGTATGGAACAGGACCCCGATTTTCGCGAAACGGTACAGGCTCTGCAAAAGTCCCGGACATTTTTAGACCGGGCCGTTCGGCTCGACCAGGTCACCCAGAACAAACTGATTCAAATGAGCCGGGCCATCATGAATCAGTTGGATGCACAGGAGCCGACTTTCGCCCGGCCCGCCCACAAAACAGCCCGCGTTCCCATCCGATCGGTAGGCGCGTGGTCGTTTGCTATGGCTGCTATGGTGTTGCTGATTGGCGGTGTATATCTGGCTATTAGCCCGGTTCAGCTCGCCAACGCCGACCTCGACGCGGGCGTACACCGCGATGCTATGCAGGCCCCCGTCAGCGGGTTGCGCCCCGCCGAACGACAAGCTCTGAACGATTTTCTTACGGCCAATGCCTTCTACACCAATGGCGATTTTGAGAAAGCCATTGTCTATTACACCAAGGCTGAAAATGGCCCCATCAGTGCCTATTTGCGGGAAGCGATCTGGTGGAATCTTTCGTTGGCTTATCTGAAAACTGGCGATACCACCAAAGCCCAGCAGTATTGGCAACAGTATGAATCGCTTGAAGAACGGCATTATCCCAGCACCTATCTGGACCGGACGCGCATCAGAACCCGTTTGTTCTGGGAAGAGATTTTTGCCTGAAAAACACCCAGCCAACAAGACCAAGAAAACAGGTGAACAGCCCCAGGCCAATGGCCCAGGGTTGTGACTTTGGCCATATAATATTGGTGCTGAGAATGTTATGACCACCATAGAGAGCTGTTGAAGCCCAATAGAACGGGTGTCCACTATATCGTTTTCCTTCGGCTGAGGCTAAAAAATCGAGCCGGGCCTGCCGGAGGTTTTCCCGGACCGATTTTCCATTGGTCAGTTTGGGGTAAAAATAACTGGCCATCAGGGCCTGGGCTTTGTCGTTGATCGGAAACCACGAGCAGGTCACGCTGCGGGCACCAGCCCAGGCCATAGCTCGTCCTAACGAGTGAACCCCATCGCCAACCACCTGTATGCCTTTTTCGGTGGCGCAGGCCGAGAGGCCAGCAAACTCAAGGGCGCGAAGATCAACGTGCTGCAATTCAGAGGGATATAATAGATAGGTTGATTCATCGGGTTTTGATGGGTGGAAAACCAGGGCCGTTTCACGCTCGCCGGCATAGGTATGAGTAGTCAGCAGCACCTGTTGGGCATTGGGGGCATCGATCAGGAAACGTTGTTTGGAGGCCGACCGTCCCAGCCAGTTTAGCCCGCCTAACAACGAAGCTTCCCGGGCCGAAGCGCGCAGGGGCGGCAACAGATGGCCGGTTGCCATGCGAAACGGTCCCTGGCCCGTGTCGGCTCCAAATGGGGCCATGGTCAGGCTTTGGTGTTTGGCCGGTCGGCTTTCGGTGGGCACCAAACGACCCGACAGGTTAAACTGGTAGCCCACTTCGGTCTCCTGAATAAGCATTCGACCGGCGCGGTTTTCAAGGGCCTCAAACGGGATCTGCCAGTTTGGGGGAGCCACCACGGTGATGGCTGTGGCCGCCCGGATCTGATCCTGAATGGGGGTCAGCACAAGTTGATGAAGCCGGCGAGCCGGTCGGTTGTCATACAGTCCGACAATGCCCGGATCGCGCGAAATTTCTGCCCGGTAGTTCGCAATGGCGCGGTTAAGCGACTCCGGTGCCACCGGAATCCGCCTAAACGAGCAGGTTTCCCGGTCGAGCGTCAGCACCAGTAAACCCGACGGTGTGGGTGCATAACACAACAAAACTTCACCGGCCGACAGGTGTTGACGGTATTCAACAATAGATAGTTGGATAATTTTTCGAAGCGATTGTCCATAGGCCGGATAGTCGCTTGCGACCCGTTGTTGCCACTCGATCAGGCTTCTTTCGGTCTTGTTCAACTCGGCTTCGAGGGTGGCATTGCTGCTGCCTTCGCGCACCAGCCTTAGTTGACTGAGCCGTTGGTTTAGGGTTCTGAATTCGGTTTGCAGAAACGGGGGTAAAAATTGCCGCACGAGCTGTTGCTCCAGTTGCGAATCGGCCAACAGGCTGTTTTGCTGCTTGTCGAACAGGGCAAAGGCCCGTTGCTGAAACTGTTGGGCCGCGCCGGGTTGTTGAGCCAGTTCGTAGCAGAGACCCAAAGCTGGTCCATAAAGCCCCGCCGATTTTTGGGCCAGAAAAGCCTTGGATTCAGGAAGTAAGGCCCCCCGTCGAAGTGAAGTTACGAGGTCAATGGCTTGTTCATAAGCCAACAGAGCCTCTTGCGCGTTGGTCCGTCGAATGGCCGTTGTTGACGCGGGAGCTGTCGACAAAAAGGCTGCCTTTTGGGTTAAGGCTGTGATGAGCGAGCGGGGTAAAATTGCCTGTTGCCACGAGCGGGCACGGGGGCCATAGGCTTCGCGCACAGCCGCATCAAGAGCTTGCCGGCCAGCAGCGGTGTTACCTTCGTGCTGATGCAACCGGCTCAGGCTCAAGTGCGCATCAACGCGGAAAGCCGAGGGCATCGTGAAGTGTTTCTGGCTGAATGTAAGTAGATCGGCGAAGGCAGCTTTAGCGGCTGACAGGTTGCCTTCGGCCAGTAGCACACCGGCTAGAGCCTGTTTCAACCGTCGCTCCACATCCGTGTCGGGTTGTGGTGTCTGGCGAAAATAGGTCTGGTAGGCGCGTTGGGCCTGGGTTAAAACAGTACGGGCGGCTTTAGCCTGATTTTGCTGGAGTTTTGAGTCGATCAGGTTGCAAAGAATAATAGCCTGGAAAAGAGGATTAGGGGCAAACATCCGGGCCGACTGACGGAAGGCCGAGTCGGCTCTTGCAAATTGACCAAGAGCAAGGTATGACTTGGCTAGCGAGTTGAGAGTATTACCTGAGCCGTCGCTTGTTTTATACTTTATGTTATAGCGTCGGATCGCTTCCTGATTGAGCGAAATGGACTCATGAAAAGCCATCGTCTCCTGTGCCAGATAAGAACGGCTCAGGTAATATAAATTCATGTAAAAGTTAAATGATTTTAACGAGTCGGGGTAAGCGTTAATGAGATTGGCACACTGATTAAAATAATAATTGGCGGAATCAAGCCGGGTGATACTATAATAAGTCTCTGCCGATGCATGATAGATCATGAACTTACGTCTCACCGATTTGTCTTTAAACTGATTAGAGTAGGTAGTGGCTTTTGTTAGGAGTTGAAGTGCTTTTGCTTGTCGATTTCGTTGGGTCTCAATGTTGGCATAATCCACACAGATCATTATTGAATACTTGAATAATCGAGCTGAGTCGCTGATGAGCAAGGCCTTATCAAGTAGTTTACAACTTGCATCCAGGTTATTTTTAGCAAAAGCCTGATCGGAACGGGCCAGAAATTTGGTAATTTGTTGCTCCACAGGATTGACCTGAGCCAGCACAGGAAGTTGGCAAACGATTGAAATAATAAGAAGAAGTGTGCATTTTATCATTCCGCTGGTCAGGCAATTTATAGCAAACGTACAAAAAACCCGCTATCTAAATCCCTTCGATAGCGGGTTTTGCTTACTCCTACAAACGTTTAGCTCGCTCCTTATTTAGGCCGACCTCCGCCACCGCTTCCCAAACTATCGGCAACCGGAGTTTCAATTGCCGGAGCCTCCGCCGTTGCCACTACCATGACCGTCTCGTTTTTCGGCTGAGGTTGAGTCTCCTCAGTGTTGCATCCGGCCAAACCAAGGACCAGAATCAGCAGGGTTTTCTGTATCGTTTTCATTGATACAAAGGTCCCCCAATCTTATGTTAGAGATAAATATTTGTATTATCAGTTACTTGCCACTTAATTTTCTGCTTTGAATGTGATAAATCACTTATTTTCAGTCTATTTTCACAGATTAACTATATCTCACCCCTATTGCATGAGTGCTACCAAACCCATGAGCGAATCCATTCGCGACGAACGCATCGACGTACTTCTCAACCAGTATCTCCCCGACGACACCAACCGACATGACTTTTTTAGCCATACGGAGCGCGAAAAAATTGTGTATGGACTGCGCGGTTTTCACCAGGCTATTCAAAAGAGTTACGGACAGATTTCCACTGAGTTGAAAGACCCCGATCTCCCCTATCTGGCCTTGTTTGTGAACGACGGCGAGAAAACCGCCACCCTCTCGGATACCAACATTTCCTTTTTGCTCGACCCGGCTCCGAAGATGGTTGCCGATACACGGCCCATCAAATCGCCTAAAGCAAAAACAATCAGTCTGGCCCAATACCTGATTCACCGGTCAGGGGGACGGTTTTCTATCAAGGAAGAACAGAATCAACTGACGTTCTGGAATAATGGACAGTTGATGGATACCGGCTCACCGGATCTGCAAAAACGGCAGGGCCGGGGCCGAAAACCGAAAGAGGCCACTGAGCCATCCGAAGAATCCGAACAGGAGCCAATGGAGTGGATGCCAGACCCTGACAATCGCTATTTTCTGGCTTTTTACTGGCGACCTCACCGCAAGAAAAGCAAAGAGAAAGTGGGCTACGCCATCGTGAAGGCACCCCTGCACAACCGGTCGGTGGAAGAGGCTTGGAAAAACACTGAAATTACATACTGGTACAGCGATGGACAGCACACTACGGTGGCTACGGAGGTAAATATGCCGGATAAACGCACGCTGGCTCTGCGGCTTATCGACGCACCCGATCAGGACCGGCGCGATGTCTGGACACAAATAACACTCGACTGGCCGAATCACATGGCACCGGTGTACACGGGCGCGTTTGCCAGTTTGAGCGGTAAAGATCGGTTTCGGCATCCGGCTGCCGGATTGATGGTGTGGTGGCGGCAACAGTCTGAAGCACAGTGTCAGGCCATGATCAGTCAGTACACAAGCAATTCAGAGTCGATTCCGGTTGAGTTATTTCATTTTTTGCTGGGCCGCCGGGTCGATGTGCCGGTCCACGATGGGGTCATCGAGTCCATTGAGTCGTTGCCATTTGCCAAAAATGTTCGATTGTTAGAAAATATCGCCCAAACCTACCAGGGATTTTTTATTCACCCGTCAACGGGGCAGGTAACCTTGTTTTCGTGCAAAATTTCGGCGGCTGGCCGGGTTGAGTGCCGCTATCCGAACAACCACAAACACCCCCGAATGGCGGGATTCGCGATGCCGTTTGCCCACGGGATCGAGGTCGATCTGGACTACAACACCGATAATGGATCGTATCGGTTGCATTATTTTCTGGAGGGGGCCTTAACCAAAGACCAATACCTGTTGGGAGTATATGCCGGTTTCGACCATAGCCTGACCTACCCAACATCGGGGCGGGTGGTGTTGCGGGTGCAGCCAGAACCGATTCTGCTGGATCTGGACATGCCTCAATTTCGCCGAGATAGTCAGTATGCGGAGGTGTCGGGGTATCTGACAGGGCAAAAAGGTTTAGTTATGTCCACTGATAGTCAGGTAGTTGATCGCTTGAAAGGCCTTGAGAAAACAAATCAGGTGGTACCGTTAGCGGGCCACTACGATTTGTATATGACCGAGCGGGTTAACGGCGATGATCCACCTGAGGTATTCCGGCACAGTCTGCTGCTGACCGAAACGGGCATGGCTTTCCTGTCGGGAAATGGTCGCGAGGGGGAAGGATTAGTTCTGGTTAGTCAGGATCATTTGCTGAGTATTCAGTTTGGAACACCCGCCAACCAACAGGTGCAGGGAACGCTGCTGGTTTCACTCTGCGACCGAAAAGGGTATCTGAGCCGCTACGAGCAGATTCAGCACCTCTTTGGTATGGCAACGTTTGTGGATCAATTACGCATTACGTCGATGGTAGCCGTGATGAAGCCCAGTGGCAAATCCGACGATACGCCCATTGTGCCGGTCGATGATTTGCCCATTCGGTTCAACCGCAGCATGTCTGTGGTGCAGCAAAACAGAACCCAGGCCGATTTCGATTCTTACGACAGTCAGTTGGCGGGCCTTCTGTCGGCTCTCGAAGGCGAAGCATACCGCCTGATCCGGCTTCCAAAAACGCCGAATCACCCATTTCGACCCCGCCGGGACCGCGACCGGCGAACGGCCTTTTTTGCGGCCTGTTATCGGGCCAAACAGTATGTGCAGGATGAATCGGATTCGCTTTATAACGAGATAGAAGCGTATCTGGAAGAAGCTTACCGACACGGATTTGCGACGGGGCGGTTTGCGGGTGTTTCCATTAAAGAGCTGAGTGCGCCCTACTCATCGCCGGAACGACTTCGGCAATACATGGCCCAGCACAATATTGAAGACACGCACTTCAAGAAATTGAAACAGGATTTTAAAGATCTATCCCAAGATTATCCCCTCCTGATTGCGGCTTACGACGACCCGGAGGTGCTTGGTCACGAGGCCCTAAAAGGAATTGTCGAGCGGTTTTGGGGTGATGTTAATGCCTATCGGCCATTGGTTTCTGTTGCCCATTAGATAGATGACAGAAAAGCCAGAAATCATCTGACAGTCAGATGGTTTCTGGCTTTTAATGAAGTGGATATAGCCGCTTCTAAATGTTGTAGATATAGCCTTGGGTTTGTTGTCAGGTAAGCATTCTTGATCTGCCCAAGCCACTGTTAATGTGGCTGAGGACGAAAATGTAACAGGGTTGTTGAAAAAAACTTTACGACAGCCGCCCCATAGCCGCTTTCATCGCTTCCTGCTGACGGCGTTTCTGGAGAACAACCGGGGCCGCCACGCGCTCCTTACAATCGAAAATGCCGCATCGCTCACAAGCTTCATTGACAGTGCGGTGGGGAATGGCCGGATCTGACAGGAATTTCATTTTACTGCGGAGCGCGTCATTCACCGGAAAGCACATCGACACACTCATGTTTTCCTGCGCTGATGGCCGGTGCGGGTGCGCTACCGACACAATCAGGTATTGCTGGCCCGTGTCGGAGTAGGTGGAGAGTTGAGCGCGACAAAGCGAGTCATCAAAATTCTTGTTGCGTTGCAAAAACGACAGTTCCTGCAAAATCGTCAGGGCAATCCAACGGCGGCACGAATGCTCATCGACAATGCCGCGTGGCCCCTGCGAACGCGACAGGTGCATTTCTTTGGTGAGGTGAAATATGTTTTCCCCAGCCGTGTTGTTAAACCGATAAAAAAACAACTGGTCAATCCCGAAATACTTAGGCAGTACGTTGCTCAGTCGGTAGAAAAACCGCTCCGGTGTGGACTGACAGTCATTGATAAGGGCCAGAAAATCGTCGTTATTCCAGGTTGGGTGGGCAAATAGTTCGGTGATCCGGGCCAGTAGTTTGTCGCGCCGAATCAGGATGGCTCCGGCAAAATAAGATGCTTTATAATTGTTCAAAACCTGCTCAAATGAGTCGGCCTCCACAAAAGCATAGGCAAAGGGTCGCACTTTGAGATTCAGATACTGAAAACCCACCTCGCGAGCCAGCACATAGACCCGTTGTTGGGGAGCCAACTGTCCATTAAGGTGCAACACCTTTTTTTCGGGCCGATAAATAGACCGCAACGAAGCCAGTTCGGGTTGATTGGCTGGGTCAAAAGGCTGAATTGTGATGCCATACCGGGTCTTGAGCAAATTGGTCAGCAAGCCTTCCGACACGGTGGTATTAGCCGGGGCAAACTCCGTCAGAAAACGGTCGGCATCGGCTTCCATATCCTCAAAATAATTCTCGTGCAGTTCCTGATAGGAGCGAAGCATAGTCATGTAAAGCCGTTCCACACTCATGTTATAGCTGAGTGCGATATCCATGAAGGTGCGGATCATGGCACTCACTTTGGCAGGGGCTTCGGCCAGCAGCTCCAGCAAATCGGAGGGGTCGATGCCGAAGAGTTCAAGGGGGATTTCGGTCAGGAATTTGGAGCGGAGCAGGTCTGAAATGGGTTCGAGTTTCTTGCTCAGTTTCAGCGACACCAGCGTGTCATAGTCCACGTTCATGGCTTTGGCCAGGGCAGAAATCTTATCAGCTTTAGGGTATTTCCGACCTTTTTCAATCTCTGAAATATACGAAACAGCCATGCTCGAAGCCTGGGCTAACTCGCTCACCGACAGCCCTCTGTCGATGCGAAGTTGGCGGAGCTTGAGGCCAAACAGTAGGCGGATATGGTCGGAGTTTAAGGACAAGGGGGTTGGGGCTTAGGGATTGGGGGTGAAGTGCGAAGGGTGAAGTGCGAATAGCGAACCCTTTTGCAAAGAAACGAAAAAAGCTCCGATGGTCTGCCTGAGTCCATTGGAGCTTTATGGTTTTGATGGGTATGAACCCGTTTATTTCGGTTTAGTAAGAGCCAGCGACTAATCGCGGGCCAGCACATTGCCACCATACGGAGCTGACGTGCGGGCTAAACTCTGGAACACATCGGTGTTCAGTTCAACAAATTGAATGAGCCGCTCTTTGGAAAAAATCCTAATCTTAGGTTGGCTTGATGAGAAGATACCTCCCTGGTTTTCTACGCGAATGGGTTGCATAATTACAAATAGTTCGTTAATAATCAGTATGTTGACTTACGTTGAGATTCATACTGTTGTCATATTAATAACAGATTAAAGGTATAAAAAGATTCGCTATTGCTGGAATAACACAAAAACAAGCCCCAATACGCCAGTAAAAACAAGCAGATTGCCAAAGATTCTTGGCAGCGTACAGTGAATTTTTACAGAAACAACTCGGCATTTACGGGGTTAGATAAGGAGTAGCATACTAAATCACTCAATATTATGAATGCAGAAGCAGGAAAAACAGCCCTGATTACGGGGGCTTCCAGCGGCATTGGTCAGGAATTGGCCAAATTGTTCGCCAAAGACGGGTATAACCTGGTCTTGATTGCCCGCAACGGCGAGAAACTAAATCAGCTTGCCGGTAATTTTTACGAGGATTATGGGGTTGAAACCGTTGTTATCAGCAAGGATCTATCCCGCGAAAACGTAGCTCAGGAAGTCTATGATGAGGTTACAGGACGCGGAATAACCGTTAATGTGCTGGTGAATGATGCTGCCGTAAGTACTTACGGCAAGTTTGCCACCGACACCGATTGGGAGCGTGAAAAGTCGCTGATTCACCTCAATGTGCTCACCCTGACGCACATGACCAAGCTGTTTTTGAAGGACATGGTTGCCCGCAACGAAGGTAAAATCCTACAATTGGCCTCGTTGGTAGCCATTACCCCGTTCCCGCTGATGGCCGTGTATGCCGCTACCAAAGCCTACGTCTATAACTTCACGCAGTCGCTCAACAACGAGCTGAAAGACTCGAACGTGACCATTACAGCCCTGTTGCCTAACGCTACCGACACGAATTTCTTTCGCGAAGCGGGTGCTCCTCAACTTAATGTGGAAGATCAGTTAGACGATCCGGCGGTTGTTGCCAAAGATGGTTACGACGCACTGATGACCGGCAAATCCAAGGTTGTTCCCGGTGGTGCGCTTAACAAAGCCTATGAAGTGATGGCCTATGCTGCTCCGCAGGAAACGCTGGCGGGTATGATGCGACACATGAATACACCCAAAGAAGAATCGCAAAAAGAGAGCAATACGTCGGCTTGGGCACTTGGATTGGGCATTGCAGCCGCTGTGGTGGCGGGTGTGGCCCTCGTAACGGCCTATAACAACGCCGATCTGGCCACGAAAGCACGGTATCGGTATAAGGCTAATCGCTTGAAAAATAAAGCGGGTGGTCTGTTTGAGGAGGCCAAAAGCGCGGTGGCCGATGGTTGGCAGAAAGCAAAAGCCGCCCCCGCTACAGATTCTTTCGATGATGCAAAAGAGTCGTTGGTAAATGGCTGGGAGTCGCTGAAAAGTAAAGCTAAAACGGCAGTAGCATAAACTCGTTTTGTATGAAAAACTCCAATTTATGGCGCATCGCTACGGCGGTGTTTGCGGTGGGGAGTATCATCTATACGACCACATCGAGTAGCAAGTCGCGGAGGGCGAGCCGCGAAAATGAGTCGGAGACGGGTGAGGAGCCTGAATACAAGGTGCCTATAGAATACCAGCAGGTCTTCGATAAAAACCTCATTATTCCGGCGGGTTGGGCCTTCGGCGCAGTCTGGGGCACGGTTTATTCGGGTTTGACAGCCCTGCTGGTGCATCAGGCGATGCCCTCACAGGCCTACAATCCACGCTATGAGAACGCTTTGCCGTGGTGGTGGAGCAGTTTTGCGCTCAACGCCATTTTTGGCAAGTTCTTCTCGCAATCGAACCCGCAAAGTATCATTGCGTCAGACATCACGACTAAGTTGAATTTGCCCTCGGCACTGGCCCTGCATCATAGCCTGGAAATTGGCAAAACCGATGTGCCCGCTCCCGAAAAGTATCTCCGCATTCCGGTGAGCCTGTATAGCGGCTGGCTTACTGCAGCTACTGTTGTTGGCACCCCCGACACGTTGCTGACATTGGGCTTGTGGGATCGCGACGATGACCGTGACTTGCCGCTTGCGGCTGGTATTTTGGGCGTAACAGGAGCGGCAGGTTTTGCCATTGCTAGGCAACTCAACGACCCCTGGTTTATGGTGCCGTTCATTGCAGGCTTTGGGGGCATCGCCACCCGTCATTGGAATAAACCAGACAAAGCCTTGGTGGCTTATACAGCCGCTGGACTGGCTGCAATCTATGCTGGCCTGGTGGCTTACTGGGTGCCAAAAGGAACTTTTCGACCCTATGAGCGGACAGTTGAAGAGGCTGATTATGAGGTAGAAACTGCTATCGCGCCTGTGTCGCCGGGAGCTGTATACTCCGGTCAGCAGCATCAGGCCGAAATCGCCCGCGAGCGCATGCAGCCAATTGAAGCAGAAGGTTTAGATTGATAAATCAGGCACTAAATGATAGGGTAATTGGGTACTAGTTGAACTACCCAATTACCTATTTTTTTTGAGAATTACCTGCTCCGAAACATTGGTGCCATTACCCAGAAAAAGGCGCAAATAATATTCTCCTTCTGGTAAAACAGTGAGGTCTATTTTGGGATTGCATTCAGGGGTTTCGGCGACTTTTATGTTGACCTGAGCCGTTGCCTGTTGCAGCCGTTGCCCGCTTTGGTTCAGGACTTCATACCGCTCTACACACCCATAGATTCCCACATTCAGCAAATTGACCGGACCTGTTGTCGGGTTTGGATAAACCGATAGAGTCGGTAGTTCGGGGGAGGGATTGTCATAACTGTAGCGCACACCACTCGTACGCCGGGGGGCTGTCTGCCCGGCTGGAAAGTTCCAGTTTACCTGTTCCAGCAAACGCCCCACAGAGTCATATTGATAGCGATTATAAGACCGGCTGATGGGGGCTTCAGCAGGAAAATCGGTGATCCGGCTAATGGATGGATCGAGCCAATAATCAACCTGTTCGGGTTTGTCCTGCGCGTTTAGTTGGGTGGTTATAACGGCATAGGGTTGACTCAGTTTTGGCTCGTTATATTGCTTAAGAATACTGTTGGTTGATCCGTATTCAATTGTTGTATAGTGAGTTAACGTTGTTTTTTGTTGTTGGGTTGTTTCGGTAGTGGTTTTAATCACCCGGTTCCGGTCATCACATAAAGTAGTAATCCGCTCGTTTGCTCCCTGCAATAGCTGTTGCTTATCGGTGTAACTATAGGTAAAGCCGGAGGACTGTCCCCAAGCCTGTAGAATCTTATCAAAATTGGCAGATTGTTGCGAAGTAATCCGGTTCTGCCCGTCGAAAGTTTGTGTGGTTCGCGCACTTTTTTGCCACGATTTCTGAGTGAAATCCCACAGGCTACTTTCGTCGCTCAACTTGTTTCCTCGTTCATCGCGGGTAAACACAAACCGCGACCGAAACGCGGCTCCATCGGGCTTGTCTGAACCAATCAGCATGAACTCCGAAAGCGAATCCCGGCTGTCGTAAGCATAGGTCGTTAATAGATAACTTGTGTAAAGATTGGGTTCAACGGGAGCCTCGGTACGGCTTTTTATCAGGTTGCCTTTTTGATTGTAATAAAAAACAGTCCGGTGCAAAACCGTCTCGGTTTGGTCGGAGCCAACGTTGAAATAGGTTGCCGTGGCCGGTCGGTCGGGTAGGGCCTGACCGGGGGCATTGGAAAAAGACAGCAACAAGAAGGAAATGAATAAATGTCGCTGCATGGTTGATGCGTTTGTAGTCGTTTTGGGGCTGCTAATGTAGAACAGAAATCTTGTTCAACTTCAGTTAAACAGGGTTTTTAGGTTAAAAAAAGGCTAAAAAAAGGGGGAGTTGTCAGACATCTGAAAGATGTACAGACAACTCCCCCTTTTTTTAGCCAACTACCAACCATTTATGGGGAGGCTAACTGCATCAGTATACCACACACATAGCCCATATAGGTGCCAACGGCGTAGCCCATAATGGCCATCAAAACGCCCACAGGGGCCAAAGCCGGGTGAAAAGCAGCCGCCACAATGGGGGCCGAAGCCGGGCCGCCAATGCACGACATGCTGCCCACCGCCAGAAAAAAGTAGGGAGCACGAAGCAACCGACAAACCACGATCATGATCAGCACGTGAAACGCCATCCAAACCACCCCGACCAAAATCAGGCCCGGCTGTTCGGCAATGGCCAACACATCGGCTTTGAGACCGATGGTGGCAATCATCACATACAGGAAAATCGTGGCGATTTTAGAAGCACCGGCCCCTTCCAGTTGTCGGGCGCGGGTGAACGACAAGCCGATGCCGAGGGCGGTGGCCACGCCGATGATCCAGAAAAACGGTGCGTTCAGGCTGAACTGCTTCAGGGCAGGGTAGTTTGCGTCAATGAAAGGGGCAATCCAGTCGGCGATGGCATGGGCAATCGCGGTGGCCCCAAAACCGAGGGCCAGAATGGTAATGAAATCTGTAACGGTCGGGATGCGCCGGGTGGCTTCGGCCTGCTCGATCACGCGCTGCTTTACGTCCTCCACCGCCGAGGCATCGGCCCCCAGCCATTGGTCGATGGTTTGGGAACGACCCGCGCCGTAGATCAGCAGAGCCAGCCAGAGGTTAGCCACAAAAATATCGACCGTTACGAAGGCCGAAAACAGCTGGTCGCTGGGTTGGAACACTTCTTTGAGGGCCGTTTGGTTGGCTCCTCCGCCAATCCAGGTGCCCGCCATTGTGGCCATGCCGCGCCAGACGGCTTCCGGCCCCTGTCCGCCCACCAGGTCCGGCGAGACCTGCGCCAACAGCCAAATGGCGAGCGGCCCACCTAGCATGATGCTCACCGCCGAAGCCGCAAACAACAAAATTGAAGCCCGCCCCAACCGCCGAAACGCCCCAAAGTCAACGCTGAGGGTGAAGAGAACCAAACTCGCCGGGAGCAAATACCGCGACACCACCGGGTATAATCCGCTATTGGCTCCATCCACTAATCCGCTGGTATTGAGCAGTGAAGGCAGGAAATAGCATAGCAGCGTGGCTGGCACGTAAGTATAGAACCGTTGCCAGAAAGGGCTGGGGCTATCGGAGGTCTGAAATACGAGGGCCAGAATGGCGAGGAGTATTCCGAGAACGACAGCATCGTTTGTAATCATGCAGATTCGGTTTGTGCAAAAACAAAACTGCACATTCCAACCGTTGGGAGCAAATTGGAACCTTAAACCATCCGCTCCAGCAAGGCCTTCGTTTTCTTGATGCCTTCGTATTCGTCGAGTTTTTCGCCTTCGTATTCAATGCCGGCGTAGCCCCGGAAACCGCTGTCTTTCACGATTTTCATCATGCGGGTGTAGTCTGTTTCCACGCAGTTACCCTGTTCATCGAAATCGTAGGTTTTGGCCGAAACACCTTTGGCATAGGGCATTAGCTCCTGGGTGCCCTGGTAGCGGTCGTAAGATTCTTCGCATTCGCGCTGACCGGGTTTGCGCTTGATGCAGAAGTTGCCGAAGTCGGGGAGGGTGCCCACATTTTTCATGCCCACCTGTTTCATCACGCCCGATAGCCATTGGCCGTTGGACGAAAAACCGCCGTGGTTTTCAACGATCACGTTGATACCCGTCTTTTTGGCAAATTCCCCCAGCGTGCCTAACCCGTCAACGGCGGCTTTGGCCACTTCTTCGGCTGTGCCCACGCCATAGGCATTCACCCGGATAGTTTTGCAACCCAAATATTTGGCGCACTCCACCCATTTTTTGTGGTTGTCGATGGCTTTGTCGCGCTTGGCTTTGTCGATCTCTCCCAGGCCACCCTCTCCGTCGATCATGATCAGGTGGTTTTTGATGCCGTTGTCTTTGCAGCGCATCAGCAGGTCGTTGAGGTAGGCGGTGTCCTGCGCTTTGTCTTTGAAAAACTGGTTCACATACTCCACCGCGCCAATGCCAAACTCTTTTTTGGCCAGTGCCGGAAAGTCGAGGTTCGTTATTTTCTTGGCAAACAGGGCTTTATGGAGTGACCATTCGGCCAGCGAGATCTCGAAAAAAGGTTTCTTTGCCATCGTATCGGCCCAAACGTCAGGCAGTAAAGCAGTGGTAGCGGCCACGGTGGCGGCTTGTTTCAGAAAAGAACGACGGTTTGTTGGCGTTAGCATGTTGGTTTTGTTAGCGAGTCCTGTTGGTTCAATAAGACCGTAACGCCAGAAAACTCATCGGTATTTGAGAGTCGGGTTTGTTTAAGTCTTTGGATGTAGGCTACTGAACAAATTGGAGTGTTCTTAAAACCAGTGGAATACAGCCGTTTAACACAGAATAGGCGTGTTCATTTTGTGATATTTGGGGCTGGAGCTGGTAATGGTTCGTGATGGATGGTCCACAGAATACCGTTTAGCATGAGCCGCCGGAACGGCTCATTGAGCCAGTTGTCGTTAGAGTGGCCCAGTGTACTGATATAGCTACGCCCTCCGCCGGGGCGTTCCAGTGTCCAGGCCACTACTTCGGGCTTCCCGGACACCGGCACCTGAATCAGAGGTTCGGCCCCAGTGCCAAGCTGGGGATTACAGTAAATCTCATCCGTAAGGGGGCGTTCCGACTGCCCTTGCAAAATTGGGTGGTCGGGTCGCACAAACTGCATCGTGGTTGGGTCAGTGTTGAGGGTTCCGGGCGGGCGATTCCACCAGCCCCCGGCATAGCCCATGTAGTACACGCCGTTTTGGGGAGTTGCGGCTGCGGCATAGTGGAGTGCTGTAAACCCTACACCGGCTTTCATGAGCCGATCAAACGCGGCCCGGTGTTTTTCCATTAGCAAGTCGCCCGCCCGACCTGAGTAATACACCACCGCATCGACACCTCTGAACAGCGTACTATCACGGGGCCATTCGTAATTCGGGGAGACAATGGCTTCTACGTCGGAGATTTGGTTGAGGTTCTGAGCCAGTAGTTCGGTCACGGCACTATACATGTGGGTATTCCAAGGATGATCCGTTTGGGTAGTGATGAACAGCACTTTTTTGCGGTTCTTCTTGCCTGGTTTGGCCCGTGCACTGGCTGGAAGCGGGTTATCCCGAAAGTCAATCCAGCTAATATCCAGGAGTTTACCCGATGCTGGGGGCGGAAAGTCGCGTTTGTACAAGGGCTTGGGGGCGATTCGGGTCACTACATAAACCGTCTGAATGCCAGCAGGCGGCTGAACGGGAATCGTAAATTCACCGAATTTTATATCAGTTTCAGACAGGCAGGCGACAAAGTTTGTACCCATCAAAGGACCATCCGGCGCACCCAGATGTACCTCGATGTCGAAAGTGCCCCTGGTCAAAGGGGCCACCCGAACGGTTAGGTGGGTTACGTCCGTCAAATTCACTTTGTCAAACCGGAACCAGCCTTTATCTGCCATGCGCGCTACTCGACCTTCGCCCCCTTCAACCCCCTCAACGCCCTGTGCCGCATCGAATTTGGCGGCTGATTTACGTCCGGGCGGTTGTGCTGCATAAGCGTTGGGCAATAACAACCCAACCAGCAGCATTACGAAAGTAGCGACAACGTGCATTAGAAAAGATCGTTAAGGAACTGTGATTGTTGCCGTTACCTTAACCGCATCGGCACTGCCCGTGATGCCGGTTGTGGTGAGGGCGACGGTGTAAGTGCCTGCTTTCGCATAAGTATAGGTCGGTGCTTTGTCAGTGAGGGGTGCCGAGCCATCCCCAAAATCCCAGCTATAACTCACTGCATTGGCCGAGGTATTGGTAAACGCATACTTTCGGGGGGTAGTTGCGTCGGCTTTTGACGTAAACGCGGGCGTGGGCTTCAGAATGGAGGCATCGAAGGAGACAATGGTCGTTTTCAATAGCGGGTTTATGGGCGTTTGGGGGCTGGAAATGCCAATGCCCACCGCCAGCTTCTGAGTGGGGTTGGCCCGTAGATAATCCAGGTCGATCAGCAAATTGAATGGTGCCGACTGCTGCCCACTGGGAATGCTGACAGAAGTTGGCACCACAAATTTGTCGGTGGGCAGCAGCGCCGTTCCTACCAGAAAACTGGTGCTGATGAGTCGATTGATCGTGTCGGCGTTGGCGGCAATGGACACCGTCACGTCGCCATCTGCCGACACCCCGCCCCGAAACACACCGAGTGGAATAACTATTTTTTTGTTAGCAGCATCAACGGTAAACCGGTACGTCCCGCTTGTTGAAATGCTGTTGATCGCGAACAGGCCATTTTTAGCCGTAGGCATATAAAGCACCTGTTGCGGGTAATCGGCTTTGGCGAGTTCCTGATACTCACAGGAAGTCAGCAACAGCGAAAGGCCAAGCGCAACAAAGGCGAATCGGGCAAAATTGAAAAACGAGACCATACAGGTATAAGATTGATAAAATGAATGGCTAAAGAGTGGTCTACGTTACCAGCCCGGATTTTGAACAAGGCTTTTCGAGGCATTCAGCTCGCCCTGCGGAATCGGATAAAGGTACATTTTGGGTTCAAAAACCCGCTTCTCCACCTCCACCGGCTTGTAGGTAAACGTGCCGGTTGTGCTTCGGGTAATTTCAACGCCCATTAGCGGAGCACCCAGATACTGAGGCCCCTGCATCCACCGCCGAACATCCCAGCCCCGGTGGTCTTCAAAGGCCAGCTCCACCCGGCGTTCGTTGCGAATTCGTTCGCGCATGTCGGCTTGTGACAAGCCAGCGGGCAAGGCTGGCATGGCGATACCGGCCCGGGTACGCACCCGATCTACGTAGGTTTTGATGTCGGCATGGCCGGGCGTGCTCTCGTTCAGGGCCTCGGCGTAGTTCAGATAGACTTCGGGCAAACGGATCAGGTTCCACGATTTCACGCTGGTATTGTTCAGCAACAGGTTCAGGTTCTCGTTCACGTATTTTTTAAGGTAATAGCCGGTTTTGGTGGCGTTCACAACGCCCTGACCATCACGCCCCCCAATCCAGTTTTCGGCATTGCGTCCTTTGAACGGGGTATTGTTCAGAATAATATTCAGCCCTAAACGGGGGTCACGGTTCGCGTAGGGGTTGGCCGCATGAACCGGGTTGTTCCAGTCGAATTTTGTGCCGTTAGTCATTTCGTGGGCATCGACGAGGTTCTGCGAGGGAGTTGTTCCGCTGCTGCCCAGATCGTAGCCGATGGGGTAATTGGCGCGCTCAAACGTATTTTCGGCCCCATTGCGTCGGGCAAAAATAATTTCGGGCAGGGTATAGCTGTTGGTAATGAACAGGTTGCGGTAATTTCCATTCAGCGCGTAGCCTGTTCCTGCCAGGTCGATCACAGCCTTGGCAGCGTCGGCGGCTGCTTTCCAGCGGGCCTGCCGGTCGCCGGTCAGGGCAATCAGAGCCGGATTGGTGAAGGCTCCCGCCCAGGTTGGGGTGTTGAACAAATCGCTGGCCGCATAGAGCAGTACCCGGCTTTTGAGGGCCAGAGCGGCCCCGCGTGTTGCCCGGCCCAAATCGGTGGCGGGGAGGGCATACACTACGGGCAGGTTGCGGGCTGCCGAGTCGCATTCCTCCGTGATAAACTGCATACACTCGGCCAGGGTATTGCGTTTTACATTATCAAAATTGTCGTTGACCGAAAACGTCTGGTTCAGAATGGGAACGCCCCCGTAGCGTTTCACCAGTTCAAAGTAGAAGAAGGCTCTCAGAAAGCGGGCTTCGTATTTCCAGCGTTTAATTTCGGCCAGACGGGTCTGATAAATGCTTTGGGCCGAGGGCGCGGGGTCGAGCTTAAATTGATCGAGGTTGACGCTGTCGGTGGCGACCAAAAACTGGTTGGCTTTCCGAATGCCCCGGTAAAAGTTGGCCCACAGGTTTTCGGGGTTATCAACCGAGTTCCAGGAGCCGTTATTGAACTTCTGAATGTTCGAGGTTTCCAGGGTATGCTCGGCTTCATCGGTTGCCGAAGCGGTCATGGCCCCGTCAATTTGCAGATACCCGGCGGGCATGTCAGTGTACAGCGAATTAACCCGGTTTTGGGTGAAATCGTAAGAACGAATAAGCTGTTTCTCCGTGATGTCGGTGATCAATTCCCGCTCTAAATCCTCACAGCCGGTAAAACAGATAGCAATGGCCAAACACAGTATTGATAGAATAGGTCTCATGGTAAAATCGGAATAAGGGCTGAATTAAAACTGGAGCCGGATGCCCGCACTAAGGGTTCGCTGGGTCGGATAGCCACTCCCCACTTCAGGATCGACATACCCTTCCATGTGGTCCAGCGAGAACAGATTGGTGCCGTTGAGAAACACACGGGCGTTGATCAGTTTCACTTTTTCAACGAAGGGGGTAGGCAGCGAATAGCCCAATTCCAGACTACGCAACTTCACAAAACTGCCGTCGCGCTGCCAGAACGTCGAATACCGGTAGTTGTTCAGGTTGTTGGATGCCGACAGGCGGGGGTAGGTCGCTGTTGCGGCTGTTTCGGGAGTCCAGCGATCCAGGGCGATGGGGGCAGCCTGCCCGTTGTTCTGGAACGCATGGAACAAACTACCGCCGAAATAAGCCGTGCGTCCGGTTATGCCCTGAAACAGGAATTCCAGGTCGAAGCCTTTATAGGCAAACCGGGGGTGCAGGCTGATCGTCAGTGTCGGAATACCCGTTTTGCCAATAGCCCGACTGTCGTTCTGGTCAATCAGGCCGTCGCCATTTTGGTCTTTATATTTTATATCGCCGGGTTGCACCGGGGTGAATATCTGGCGGGGACTGGCGGCAATGTCGGCTTGGTCTTTGAAAAGGCCAATGGCTTCGAGGCCAAACGGCTGACCAACAGGCAAACCCGTGGTATATTGATAAGTATAGAGCCGGACGGCTTCGGCGTTGTATCCAATCTTGTTTTGCGCGTACCAGCCGCTGGCCTCCACCGAATACTGTAGCTTGTTGCCCGGCTTGCTGCTATAGCGTATGAGAGCCTCAAATCCGTTGTTAGTAACCTTGCCCTGGTTGAGCAGCGGCAGCGTCACGCCAATGTATTGCGGCACCGTGCGGTTGGGCGCGGCCAGAATATCGTACCGATTATTGCGGAACACATCCAGCGAAATATCCAGTCGTTTGGCCAGGGTTAGCTCCACACCAATGTTTAGTTTTTTGTCTTTTTCCCAGCTCAGTTCCGTGTTGGCGGCTGCTCCCTCGGCCATGCCTGCCACCTGCGAGTTGGCCGTTCCGAGGAAATACGACGCGCTGTAGGGGTATCGCTGCTCGAACATGAACCGGTTGCCGCCAATTTGGTCGTTCCCCGTCAGGCCATATGAACCGCGTAGTTTCAGGTAGGTGATGGTGCTGTTCTGTTTCAGGAAATCTTCGTTGGAGGCAACCCAGCCCACCGAAGCCGCCGGGAAGAACCCATATCGGCGACTCTTCGGAAATGCTTCGGAACCCATATACCCAAACGAAAACTCGCCGATGTATTTTTGGGCATTGGCATAGGTCACCCGTCCGCCCAAACCAACATTCTTGAACGGCAGGCTTTCAATGGCCGTGGTGGTGTTGTTGATGCTGGTGTAGTTACTCGAATTATAAAGCAGCACCGCCGACACGTAGTGTTTGCCGTTGCTGAAGCTGCGGTCGTAATTCAGGAAACCCTGAAAGATCGCATTCCGCCATTGGTCCGAATTGGCTTCGTTGCCCACCAGCGAGGTGTTCTGTCCAAAGCGGGTATAGACGGTGTCGCCCGCTGCCCCCCGGCTCACGGCATACCGCTCGTAGGTTTTGGTTTTGTTGGAGTAGCTGCGGAAAAAATTGTTGAACGACACAGCCGCCGAAATACTCAGCCCCTGGGCAATCATGTCCAACTGCTCGGTCAGTTTCAGGGTCGATTGGAGGGTTCGGCCATTCGATGCGTAGGAACCCGTTTGGAGCAGATTCGCCAGCGGGTTTGTCAGGGCACCCGATCCGCCAAAGGTGCCGTTTTTGTTATAGACTGGAAACGAATTCGGAGGTAATGTATTCAAAGCACCAAATACCCCACCCGTTGTGGTAGCCGCCGGATTGGCTTTGTCTTCAACGGTTCCGCCCAGCGTGAGCGAAGCCGAAATTCGTTTGGTCAGGTTAATATCGACATTCGAGCGGAAGTTGAACCGGGAATAACGCGGGTTCACACTTTCGTCCACCAGATCGCCCACGTTCTGAAACAGGCCGCTGCTCCGAACAGCGTTGAGCATAACAAAATACCGAACGGTGCTATTTCCCCCTCGGAAATTCAGGTTGTAGTTGGAAATCGGGGCCGTTTTTTTCAGCACCTCGTCATACCAGTTCACGTTCGGGTAAAAATAGGGGTCACTGCCCGTTTTGTAGGCATCCAAAGCGGCATCGGTGTAGAGCGGAGCTTTACCATCGTTTTTCAACCCTTCGTTATACAGGCGGGCATAGTCGTAGGAACCCAGAAACTGCGGCAATCGGGTGGCAGTATGAAAGCCCTGCTGCGTACTGAAATTAACCACGAGTGGGCTATTCATGCCTCGTTTGGTGGTAACCAGCAACACGCCGTTGGCTCCCCGAAGACCATAAATCGCCGTGGCCGACGCATCTTTCAACAGCGAGATCGACTCGATTTCGGCGGGGTTCAGTTGTTCATAAGGCCCCTCGAACCCATCGACCATCACCAGCGGATCGCGGCCTGGCCCAAACGTGTTGATGCCCCGCCCAATAAGCTGGGGCGAATCGTTGCCGGGTTCGCCGGTGCTTTGCAATACGCTCAGGCCCGGTATCCGACCAAAAAGTGTATTGCCGAGGTTGGTGGTAAAGTTTTTTTGCAGATCAGTCCCCAAAACCGTCGATAAGGCTCCCGTTACTTTCCAGGCGGGTTGCTTGCCGTAGGCAATGGGAATGGGGTACGACTGCCGGTTCGCCGATAGGATTTTGGCGGCTGAGTCTTTGTCTGCCTGCTGTGCCTCAGCGGTTTGGCTGAGAGCAACCCCCAGTGCCAGCAACGGAATAGTATAGTATAATTTGGCGTTCATAGGTTCGATGTGACTGGTTTAGTAACCCGGATTTTGAACGAGATACCCCTTGAATACTTCGGTGTTCAGAAACGGATGCAGGTACATTTGGCGCAGAAACGTCCGGTTCTCAAACGTGTACGGCTCATACCGGAACTCCGTGCTACCCGTGATTCGGGTGATCCGCAACCCCTGCATGGCTCCCCGCATAACACCTTCTTCTTCGGCAACCATCCAGCGACGGATGTCGTAGAGCCGGTGGTCTTCAAAAGCCAGTTCGATGTCGCGCTCGTTGCGAACCCGGCTTCTGAACTGATCTTTGGTCAGGCTGGCCGGTAGTTTGGGCATTCCCGACCGCTGCCGAATGGCGTTCACGGCATCATGAGCCGCCTGAACGGGTCCTTGTGCTTCGTTGAGCGCTTCGGCATAGTTCAGATAGGCCTCGGCCAGGCGAAACACAATGCCGTTGGGCACGGCACCGGCACTGCTCGACAGGGCATCGGGCATCAGTTTTTTGAGCCAGGCCCCGCCTTCGCAATCGGGAGCATGACGGCCCCCCTGAAAAGTCTCCAGCAGCGGCACATCCCGGTTATACGACGAGCCGTTGTAGCCAACGGTCTGGGCAAAACGGGGGTCTAATTCGGCGTATTTTTTGACCAGATCGCTGCCACCCGGCCACGTTTGGGGGGTGCCATCTTTCTTCTCATATTTTCGCACGAAATTGTGCGTAACCGATACGCCACCCCAGGCATTGATAATGGAAACGGGCTGCAATCCATACCACGGAAATTGGGTGCGTCCCCGACTGCCATATACTTTTTCGGCGATAACGATCTCGGCATTATCGTTCTGCTCCCAGGCAAATTTGTAGTTCTTGTCAACGCCTTTGTCGGTGATGAGCGCAAACCCACCGGCGGGGGCCAGGTCAAGGGCTGCTTTGGCGGCATCGGCGGCTAGTTGCCAGCGGTTATTGTCCTGATTACCAAGGCAAATTAGCTTATTGTCGGACCCTAAGTTCATATAGGGCGTGGCCGTATTAAACAACGGGCTGGCGGCATAGAGCAGTGTGCGGGCCTTTAGCATCTGGGCGACTGTTTTGGTGGCCCGGCCCCTGAAATTGGCCGTGTAGGTAGCGGGTAATTTGGTAACGGCATCCTCGCAGTCTTTCACAATGAAGTTCACCACCTCCTCAACGGTGCTGCGTTTCACCTGGAAATCGTCGGTTAACTGAAACCGCTTATCAATGATTGGTACGCCCCCGTATCGCTTCAGCATTTCGGAATAGTTGAGGGCGCGAATGAATTTCATTTCACCGATCACCTGATTTTTGTAGGCCTCGTCCAAGGCAGGCACGTCGTTGATTCGTTCCAGAATGATGTTGCAATTCCGAATGGCTGTCCAGCGGATATAGTAGCGGTAATCTTCATTGGCGACGAGTCCCCCTGTTGACGTAACGTTACCGGCATTCCACTGCTCAGTGTGGAAAAATACTGCTTCGGCTTCAGCTTCGTCGGTGATGGGGGCGTTGATGCAAAAAGTGCGAGAGGTTGGGATCAGGGCTGCATCATTATAGGAAAATATCGAATGCATACCAATCCGATAGGTGCCTGTAATGAAGGTTTCCAACTGCACTCTCGACGAAAAAACGGTGTTTTCGGTAATATCCACGCCCGGTGCCTTGTCCAGAAATTCGGACAGGTTTTTGTCGCACGACGACAGGGCCAAACATAAAATTCCGCAAAATAGGGTCCTGATACTTGCTTTCATGGTCGGTTAGAAACGGAGGTTAAGGCCGAAGTTGATGGTACGGGTCAGTGGGTAGGGTTCGTCGTTGCCGACACCCGGTGGAAGTTCGGGATCGACACCCGGAAACACCGTACTCCAGGTCAGCAGGTTGTTGGCGTTCACATAGACCCGTGTGGCACTCAGACCAATTTTGCTTAGAAAAGGGGTGGGGAGATTATAGCCGATTTCAACGTTTTTCAGGCGTACATAACTGGCATCCCGAATCCAGTAGGTCGACGTTCTGTTGTTGTGATTGGCTTCCAGTTCCTGCGTCAGGCGGGGAAATAAAATGGGCAGGCCTTTGTCGTAGCGTTCCTGCGACCAGCTATTGATTAGGTAGTCAACAGCGCCTGAGTTTTCAAAAAAGCCTCGAATTTGCCGCCGGTGATAGGCTATCGATACGTTGTCGGCTCCCTGGAACAAAACCGAAAAGTCGATTCCCCGAAAGTTGCCTCCCAGCGAAACGCCGAAGATTTTCTCCGGGAAATTCGAGTATCCGATGGGCACCTGATCGTCGTCGTTGATTACCCCGTCGCCGTTCACGTCTTTGTAGCGAATATCGCCGGGTTGGAGTTTGTTGCCATTAAACGACGAAACGGGCCGGTTGGCATCGTTCACTTCTTCCCAACTGTTATACAATCCGTCGGCGACGAGGCCAAAAAACTGGCCAAATCGTTGCCCCGTGCGATACTGGTAGGAGAAAGGCCGTTTGATTTCGTCCTGAAACTCGATTTTGTTGCGGGCAAAAGTATAATTGGCTTTCACCCAGAACTTAAAGCTGCCGATCTGGTCATTGTAGGAGATGTCTCCGTCGATACCTTGGTTGTTCATTTTCCCCAGGTTATAGGCGGGCAAGGTGGCCCCCACCGTTATGGGCACGGTGCCGAGGTTGGCCAGAATGTTGTCGCGCCGTTTACTGAAATAATCCGCCGTAACGCTGATTTTGCCTTTCCAGAGAGCAAACTCCACACCAAGATTGCGTTCAACAACCCGCTCCCAGGTCACATCGGGATTGCCCAGCTTGCCTTCCACCGAGCGGAGATAGCCGGTTTGGGTGCTGCCCACTTCGCCAAAGAAGTAGCCATTGGTAGCTGATGTATAGGCCGACGGGCGATAGAGAAACCGGTCGCTGCCGATCCGGTCGTTGCCGGTTTGACCAGCCGAACCCCGGAATTTCAAATAGGTGAGGACATCGTTTTTGGGGAAGAACGGCTCGTCGGAGGCAACCCAGCCCAACGAGTAAGCGGGGAAGAAACCGAAGCGTTTGCCTTCTGCAAAGTTCTCGGTTCCGTTATAGCCAAAGGTGAATTCGGCCAGATAGCGGCCTTTGTAGCCGTAGGTGGTCCGGCCTACCACGCCCTGATAGCCATTGGGTATTAAAAAGGCCAGGTCAGGATCAAAATATTTGGTCTGGTTATAGTTCACCAGTGCCGTTACGGCATGGTCGCCGAAAGCCCGCTTGTAGTCAATACCAAATTCGGCGTAGGTCCGGCGGTTTTTACCAATCGACTGACTAAATCCAAACGGTTGTTCGGCAGCCGTCGGCACCAGATTCACGGTGTTGTCGGGCAATCGTAGCGCATTATAGGTAATGAGCGGGCGGTTGTTGATCAGGGTTTCGGTGTTGTTGTTCTGATAATTCACCAGACCATGCAGCGAGAGTCCCTCCGTCAGAAAATCGAGGGTGTAGTCCAGGCGGGTAGCACCCTGCAGGAAGTTCCGAAACTGCCGGTTATAGCCCTGGGCAAACATATCGCCAACGGGATTTGTGGCGGTTCCCAGACCGACGAGGTTCACAATTTTGCCATCAATGATACCAGGCGAGGTAACGGGGTTCGCCTTGGCAATACCCTCGATAATGCGGGTTGTTGGCCAGTTACTACCGCTCCGGTTTTCTGTTTGCGACGATAAATCGAGGGATACTTTCAGCCGTTTTGTGACGTCGAAATCAAAATTCGACCGGAAGTTATACCGCTTGTATTTGCGGTTGGCATCAAAATCCTTTACCAGTTCGCTATTGTTAAACTGCCCTCCCTGGCTGAAAAAGCCAGCCGACACAAAATATCTGACTTTCTCCGTTCCGCCGTTCATGCTCAGGTTATGCTGGGTTTGTAGGGCTTGTGGCTTCAACACCAGCGAATACCAATCGGTGTTAGGGTGAAAAATTGGATCGGCTCCCGATTTGTACAACTCCAGATCGGTTTCCGAAAATCGGGGATTGTACACTGCCCCCGATACGTAGGTATCGTTTTTAGCCGATTCGTTGAACAGGCGGGCATAGTTGTAGCTGTCCATGCCTTTGCGCAAATTGGTGAAACTCGTGACGGCCACGTTGGACGTGAAACTCAACTGGGGCTTGCCCACTTTTCCTCGTTTCGTGGTAATGAGCAACACGCCATTGGCCCCCCTAACCCCATAAATGGCGGTAGCCGACGCATCTTTCAGGATGGTCAGGTTTTCAATTTCGTTGGGGTCGATGTTGTTGTAATTGCTCACTTCCACCCCGTTCACAAGAATCAGCGGGTCGGCGGCACCCGAAAATGTACTGACTCCCCGAATGCGGAGTGTCGATTGGTCGTTGCCGGGTTCGCCACTGTTCTGCACGGCAAAAAGGCCCGGCATCCGGCCCACCAATGAGTTGCTAATGTTGGCCACCGGCGACTGCAACAGGTCTTTGGTCGTGATGGAGGCAATGGCTCCCGTAACGGTGGCTTTCTTCTGTGTACCAAAGCCAACCACCACCACCTCGTTCAGTTCTTTCATGTCGGCCTTCATCACCACATTAAGCTGGGTCTGGTTACCCACGGTGATTTCGCGTTTGTCGTAGCCTACAAAGCTGAACACCAGTACTGCTTCCGGGCCGGGCACAGCGATAGAAAACAAACCGTTTGCATCGGAATTAGTGCCTTTAATATCACCTTTCAGCACGATGCTGGCTCCCGGAATGGGGTCACCTTTTTCGGAATCCGTCACCTTGCCCTTCACAACGATGTCGGCGATTTTAGAAACCGTTAGCGGTTTTCCCTCCATCTTCGGCCCCGCTATGGTGGTGGTTATTCGGTTGCCCGCTTCCGGTTGGGTTAAGGGGTCGTTGGATGATGTTTTCAGCAGATCCGGGTCAACCGCTGCCGGTTTGCCGGTTTTGCGGGGCAGAATCGTGTAGCCACCGCCTTTGAGTTTCTGGAACCGCAGGTTAGCCGGGGTAAGCACCCGTTCCAGCACCCGCTCCAGTTTGTCGTTCTCATCAACAGACCCGCTGAAGGTTTTATCATCCAGCAACTCTTTTTGATAAACAAAACTGGTTTTATGGGTCCGTTCTAATTTTTTAAGCAGACCGATAAGGCTGTTAACGCTTTCCTGTGCCTGACCCCCAGCCGGGGTTGGCCGGGCCGAAGCCAGAGTCGGTTGAGCCGCTACATCCTGAAAACCGGCGAAGCAGGCTAACCACAGCGTTATATAAAGGGGAAAAAGTCTTTTCATAGGAGACCAGGAGTGAGATGTACCACGTTTTGTTGCCTGTCAAACAGGCAGGATGGCGGCATTTCCCGGTTTTACTATGATTATTTTTGGTCTTTTTTGAATCTTTTGATTCGAAAGGGAAGGGGCTTCACTCGTCCCCTCACTTAAACCGATACGTAGTTCCGTCTTTTTCGACACGCATATCCAGGATGAGGGCCAGGTTTTCGATGCAGTCGTCGGCAACCTCGGTTCGGAGTTTACCGGTCAGACTTTTTTTAGCCAGTTCTGTATCCTCCAGTTTTATGGTCACGCCAAACGTGTCTTCGAGGGTGTTCAGGATCTCAGTGAGGGGTTTGCCATCCAGAATCAACGACGACTCTTTCCAGGCTTCATACTGAGCCGGTTGCACCCGTTGGAGCCGGACGCGCTGTTCCGTCGGCGTTACGGTGGCCATATCGCCGGGGTGCATCACCACCGCAGGCTGGCGGTTAGTGGTCAACTGCACCTTGCCCTCGTGCAGCACAATGTGGGTTTGTTCCCGGCGGGTGTTCACGTTGAATTCCGTGCCAAGCACCACAATGGTTGCGTCGGGGGTGTGGACAATGAATCGGGCTCCGTTGCGCTTTGCCACATCAAAATACGCTTCGCCCCGGAGCCATACCTCCCGAACGGGGCCGTCGGTCAGGTGTTTGGTCACGGTCAGGAGCGAGTTGGCGTTGAGCGTCACCACCGAGCCGTCGGCTAATCGAACGGTCTCTATTTTTCCGTAAGCCGTCTCATACGTCAGGGGAGCCTTAGCCTGATACAACCACCAACCCATGGCCACCGAAACCACCAGAAACAGCACAGCGGCAACGGCCAGATAGGGCCGCTGATACCAGCGGATGACACGAACGGGCGGGGGCGCGGCAATATCCCTGAATATGCGTTGTTTAAGCCGGTCAAGATCAGCAGGGGTCGGGTCCATCTCCTGAAAATGAATAGTGTGGATATAGCCGATAGCGAGTTGAATATCAGCCTGTTTGTGCGGATACTCGCGCATGAACGCCTGCCAAAATGCATCCGATTCATCGGTGGGTGTGGTCACCCAGCGAATGAAGTAGGGATCTTTGCAAAAATCATCAACGGTGAAGGCGAAATAAGGCATCAGCTCAGGCTCATAGTCGTAGTCAGGAAACAACGAACCTCGGTCTTTTTCCCGGTTTTATCCCAATAAAATGTTCAGACAGTCGCGCAGAAGCCTACTGTTCAAACGCACCCCGGTCGCGGCCGACACCTTTTGGTCGGGGTTTGCCCGTAATATCCGTGGATAAAGTCAACTCTGCCGAGCCGGAATTGTGCCCTTTGCTGTCTTTTGCCAGGCGAAAATTACCGTTCATCAGGTCAGCCCGAACATCAATAAAGTGCGGGTCGGCCACAATGTTGTTTGTTCCCGTAAACACGGTTTGTTCCACCGGATACAGGTTATAATCCCAGCGGATATTGGTGTTTTTGTTGTTCGACGTAACCTTTCCGCCGGGGCGTGGTACGATGATGTTGTTCATGATCACAATATCGTCCGACACGTTCGGAAACAGTTCCTGATATCCCACAATCTGCCCGTTCCAGTAGGTGGTGTTATTGAGAATATCGACGTGCCGGGTTCGGAAGGTGTGAATGCCCGACCCACCGTTGAACGCACTGACGTTGTTGGCAATCAGGGCGCGGCCTGTCCATTCGGGCCGTTTGGGTTTAGGAGTAACGGCTGGCTTATCGGGGTTTATGACCGCATCGCCAACGGGGTTGGTTGGCCCCTGCGTCTGATCCGTCACATCGAGCAGAATGCCGTTTCCGTCGCTCAGTTTACCCGATTTGGTCCACGGGACCAATGTCTTGTTGTCCCACACATAGTTGCGCTGTATTACAACATGATAGCCCGGCGCATTGTCGAATGCCCAGTTGTTGAGTGTGGTAATACCCGACCCGCCGTAGCGCATAAACCAGCCATTTTCATAGACCCGGCAATCTTCAATGGTGAGGTAGTCGGTTTCGAGGCCCACAATGCCCCCACCGGGGCACTTGCCCACCACACAGTTCCGCACGATAATGTGGTGCGGTTTTTGGTCGGGGGTGCATTTGCGGCCATCCACCAAAATGCCGTTGGTGTTGTAATACGGATCGGGAGTGGCGTTTTTGCTTTCTTCAAGGGCCGCCCGCAACACAATCGCGTCGTTATTACCCAACACAGTCAGTCCATCCAGAATGTGGTATGAACCCAAAAACTGAATGCCCGCCCAGCCCGACGGATGCACTTCGGGATGATGACCGGGCCTTGCTCTCCAGGTGATCCAGGCATCGGGTTTCCCCGACCGGCGAACGCTCAACACGGCACTCCCGCTCGATCTGTCGTCGTTGGAATAGGTGCCGTTGCCAATCAGCACCACGTCGCCGGGCTGCACCAGATCAGCGACTTTTTGAAGGGATCGAAACGCCGTTTCCGGCGATTTACCGTCATTGGCATCGTTGCCCGTGCCGGAAATATGCCATATCTGCGACCAGGCGAAGTGGGTCAGTAGGAGGAACAGGGAAAGAAAGGTGTTTTTCATGGTTGTCTGAGGTTGCTAGGCTACCTCTGTGTTAAACAGACTTACCTGACTTTTTCCCACTTTTTTTATGGCTTTATGAAACCATCGCCCCAAACAGCAGCACACTCCACAAAACCCCCTGTTTCTTGAATGATTGGCGGACACAAACCCGCAAACTTGTTATGGCCACACTGATGGTGTTATAAACGCTTTTCAGGGTAATATCCATCACTTCGGCTGCCTGCTGATAAGTTAGCCCCTGCATATACACTAAATACAGAATCTCTTTCTGACGCTTGGGTAATTTGTCTAATTCGTTGATCAATAGCTCTTTCTGTTGGCTTTGAAGCTGGTTCTCGATCAGGTTGTGTTCGTGGGGGAGAATCTGAAACTCGGCCCGGTCAAAGGTGTAATCTTCCGAATCCAGTTTGTTCAGTCGGCTCACCGCATCGAACAACCGTCGGCGGAGTGCCCGGTATAAATAGAACCGAATGTTGTTGGTCGGCCCCAACCGACTGCGATTCTCGTGCAGGTAGAGGAACAACTCATGCAAACAATCTTCAACCAGCAGCTTATTACGAACCAGATTATACCCGTACCGATAGAGGTCAGTCACGAACAATTCGTAGAGTTTGGCAAAGGCATCACTGTCGCCCTCACGGAAAGAATCCCACAAATTGGTGTGTTCAGCAGCAGTTAATTGGTTGGTCATAATGGTAGGTGCTCACAAAACGATTGACACTTGTTCCAGCAGTTGAGGTGTCTTACTGTATTATTATTGAATTACAATTTCATAATGCAATAATATAAGATTCGCCTAAATTCAGCAACATTTTTTCCTTTTATATTTTCACGCACTGAACAGGCTCTCGACAGTACATCCTGATCAACTTGGAGAAGATTCTTAGAATCGTCCCTGGAGCAAAAACTGATCGGTGCGGGCAAACAGGAGCGAGAAAAAACTGAAGTCGCTTTTGTTCGTGTCAATCCGTTTCTCCAACCGAAGCACCGGTCCACCCGGCTCAATCTGAAGTTGTCTGCCAATGTGTTCGTCGGCGGTCAGAGCCTGAATTTTTTGCTCCCCCCCCGATACAACCAATCCATATTTGGTGCGTAACAGATCGAAAAATGAACGGTTAGCCAGCCGCTGACGCGGGAGATTGGGTAAATACCGATTGGGCAAAATCAGCTTTTCGTAAAATACCGGTGTGTTGTTCACCGACCGGAGCCGCTCCATGTAATAGTATGTGGTAGTCGGGTTTTCGTCGGTTGGATAAAACAGCAACTCAGTTGGAAACGCCCGCAGAAACGGTTTGACCAAAATGGTGGTCGTTGTCAGTTCCGCCGAGAGTTCATCGGAAGCCGTCGGTTTCTCGTTATCCGTTACCGAATGGGTTTTCAACGACATCACGCCCAAACCAACCGGAATCGCCTGCACAATGCTCCCTTTTCCCTGGTGTTTCCGAATATAGCCCTCCTGAACCAACAGCGACAGGGCCTGCCGGATGGTGGGCTGGGTGAGCCGAAACTGCTGTTGCAGCACACTTTCGGAGGGTAACAAATCGCCCGCTTTGAACACGCCCCGGATAATATCCTGTCGAAGCGTCTCATACAAATACTGATAGTGAGGAATGCGGTTTGGCTGGTCTGTCATATCGTGGATAAAGGTATGAAATTGGGCGAAATCCTGTTATAATCGCGTCAAACTTATAATAATAAATAAATTTAATATTAATTAAATATTTAAAAATCAGTCAATTAAATAAAATTAAAAATTACTTATTATAATAAGCTATTGGGGATTAGATCAAATCCCTATACCTTCGGCCCATTGAACAGTTAGCTAATAAATCGGACGCTATGGGTGAATGGTTGGATAAGAAACGGATTGTCGTCATTGGTGGCACAACGGGCCTGGGCCTGTCGGCGGCTAAAGCGTTCGTGCAGGAGGGCGCCCAAGTGATTGTGGTTGGTCGGGATGCCGGGAATGCCCAATTGGCCGAATCGCAGTTGCAGGGAAAAGGCATTGCCCTCAGTGGCGATGCTACTGACCCGGCCACGGCCATCACCGCCATTAACCGTTGTCAGGCCGAATTTGGGGGCTTCGACGGACTCTATCATGTGGCAGGGGGGAGCGGGCGACGCTACGGCGACGGGCCACTTCATCAGCTAACCCTCGACGGGTGGAACTACACGTTCGCACTCAACCTCAGCGCGATGATGCTGTCGAATCAGGCCGCTGTGCAGGCCTTTCTGGCGCAGGGAACCGGCGGTACGATCCTGAACATGGGTTCGGTGCTGGGCTTTTCCCCCTCGCCCGTCTATTTCTCGACTCATGCCTACGCGGCCACCAAATCGGCCATTATTGGTTTCGCCCGGTCGATTGCGGCCTATTATGCCCCCAACAATATCCGAATCAACGTGCTGGCTCCGGCCCTGGTCGAAACGCCAATGGCGCAGCGGGCGGCTCAGGACGACCTGATTCTGTCGTTCATTCAAACCAAACAACCTCTGGACGGCGGTCGCATTGGCCAACCCGGCGACCTCGACGGAGCCGCTGTTTATTTCCTGTCCGACGCTTCGTTGTTCACCACCGGGCAGGTGCTGTCGGTGGATGGCGGCTGGAGTGTGAGCGAGGGACAACTACCCGGAATTGACCACTATTCAACCCTATGACCCCGACCGAATCGACTGTGAATCTGGCCATTGGCATTGACCTTGGCGGAACCCGAATCAAAGGGGTGTTGCTCGACCTAAGCACGGGGGCGGTGCTGCACAAGCGCGTTTCGCCAACCAACGATGGCGAAGCAAGCGACTGGAAACGGGTGATTGCCGACACGGTTGCCCACCTGAAAGGCGAAGCCACCGCCCCCATTTTGGGCATTGGGCTGGCGGCTCCGGGCTTGCCAACGGCCAACAATACGGCCATTGCCTGTATGCCCGGCCGGTTGCAGGGGCTGGAAGGGTTCAACTGGTCGGATTGGTTGGGGGAGCCGGTTCGGGTGCTGAACGATGCTCATGCTGCCCTGATGGCCGAAGCCCGGTTTGGGACACTGAAGGGAATCCAACACGGGCTAATGCTCACCCTCGGGACGGGGGTGGGCGGGGGGCTTTTGCTCAACGGCGAGTTGTATCAGGGCTTTTTCCAGATGGCGGGGCACCTGGGCCACATCACCGTTCATGCCGACAGCGGGCAACCGGATATTACGAACATGCCCGGCAGTCTCGAAGATGCCATTGGCAACATAACGGTTGGCCGACGGTCGTTTGGTCGCTATCCGAACACCCACCAACTGGTTGAAGGGTATCGGCAGGGTGAACCGCTGGCCACGCAGGTCTGGCTCACCTCGATTCGCCAACTGGCTGTGGCTATTGCCTCGCTCACCAATGCCTTTTCGCCGGAGCGGGTGGTGCTGGGGGGGGGCATTACGCAGGCGGGCAACGCCCTGTTTGATCCCCTGCAAACCTTTTTCGATTTGTTTGAATGGCAACCGGCGGGCAAAAAGACCACCCTCTGTTGCGCTCAATTTGAAGACTGGGCCGGAGCCATTGGTGCTGCGGCCTTCATACATCACTGATAACATCCAAAACATGACGCCAACAAGCGATTACATTGAGAAATGCCGGGCCATTCTAACGACTATCGAACAGCAATCCGAAGCCATTCAGCAGGCGGCAACCTGGTTCAGCCAAACCATTCTGGCCGGGCGGATGGTCCACCTGTTCGGGAGCGGGCACAGCCGGATCATGGTGGAAGAAATGTGGCCGCGCTACGGCTCGTTTCCCGGTTTCAACCCCATTGTCGAACTGTCGCTCTCATTCCACAACCTCGTGGTTGGGGCCAACGGCCAACGGCAGGCCATGTTCCTGGAAAACGTGCCGGGACTGGCGCAACGAATCCTGCGTAACTACGATCTGTCGGCGCTGGATTCGGCCCTGATCATTTCGTCGAGCGGTTGCAATGTGGTACCCATCGAAATGGCCGAACTGTTTCAACAACAGGGCGTTAAGGTGGTTGCACTCATCACGGAACAGCACGCTCAAAAAAGTACGAGCAAGCGGCAGGATGGCAAAAAGTTGAGCGATTTCGCCGATCTGATCGTGGACACGGGTGCCCCCGTGGGCGATGCAATGGTAACCATTCCGGGGCTGGATACGCCCGTGGCACCGGGATCCACGGTGGGGGGAGCAGTGCTGGTGAACTGTATCAAGGCCGAAGTAGCCCGCCTGCTCACCGAAGCCGGGCATCCGCCCAGAGTGCTGTCGGCGGCCAACGTGGTTGGCTCCGAACGGGCCGTTACGCTCTTTGAAAGTGCCTACGATGAACATGCTCACCGGCTGGCTAAACTTTACCAGAATGTTGGCATTCCGTCCTACGTCAGTGAACAAGCCGACACCCTGATCAACCAACCGCTATGATGAACCGTCGCGCATTTTTAGGAACGGCAGCCGGGTCGGTAGCCGTAGACTGGTCTTTGGTGGCCCCAAAGCCTACGCTGGGCATTCATGTTTGGGTCTTTTCGTCGGATCAGCCAAACTACAACTGCTTTCCCATTCTCGATCAGGTTTTTGCCGACACAAACTACGCGGGTTTCGATGCCATCGAATTGATGGAAGTCAGTTTGCGGCATGAGGATGCTGTCTCGAAAATTGGCGATCTGATCCAGAAAACTGGCGTATCGGTGTTGGGAGCCTCGTATGGTGGTGCCATGTGGAATAAGCAGAAACAGGCCGAAATTATCGACGATGCCGGGAAAGTTATTGAGCGTATCGCTAAATTAAAAGGGCACACTTTCGGCATTTCGGTAGGCGATGCCAAACGAAAAAAAACACCCGAAGATTTTGATGTACAGGCCGATACGCTGAAGAAGATTCAGGCCATCGGAAAGCAATACAATGTTGTCCCCAACCTGCACAACCACACGTATGAGGTAACTGATGGACTGTTTGACCTGACCAATACCCTGCAACGAGTACCCGGAATTGCCCTTGGCCCCGATCTCGACTGGCTCTTTCAGGCGCGGGTCGACGTTCCAACCTTTCTGAAAACTTACGCCGATAAGCTTGTTTACCTGCATCTGCGCGATCACCTCTGGACGGGGGTCTGGTCGGAAGCGGTGGGCGAAGGGATTATGGATTTTGGGGCGATTGCCCGCCAGTTGAAACAGATTGGGTATGCGGGAGACATCACCGTGGAACTCGCTTTTCCAAACGGCTTCAAGCCAACTCGCCCCATTCGTGACAGTCTGAAGATGAGTCGACAAGTCATAAAAAAACAGTTTGGTGTATAAGATGGCTCCCGTTTTCAATCATCTATCTATCCCGCTGCGGGCCGAAACCGACATTCTGGTGATCGGTGCGGGTTCGGCGGGTTGCGTGGCTGCCCTGTCGGCCGCTGCCCACGATCAGGCCTTGTCGGTGATGCTGGTGGAACGCTACGGGTTTCCGGGGGGAACGTCCACGCAAATGCTCGATACGTTTTACGGCTTTTTTACGCCCGGCACCACATCCCGCAAAATTGTGGGTGGCTGGCCCGACCGAATCGTGGATGAACTCGACAAAGACGGGGCAGTTTTTCTGCGGCCCAACACCTACGGGGCTGGCACTGGCGTGAACTACAACCCCGAACGCCTGAAACTGGTTTGGGATCAGTTGATTGGGCAACAGGGCATCCGGTATCTGTTGCACACCACCCTCATTGATGTGGCCACGGAGGGCGAACGCTATGCCTGTATTTTCTGGAATAAAGGCGGTTTTCAGAAGGTGCTGGCCCGACGGGTGATCGACGCTTCGGGTGATGCCGATTTCTGTCACCTCTCGGGCTTTGCCTATGAAGTGGCCGGTGAACACGAACCTGCTCAAAGCCTGACCACCACCTTTCGGATGAGCAATGTGGAACTGGACGACTACGAACGGGCGGGAGGTAAAAAAATGCTGGCTCATAAAATGGAGCAGGCCGTCGATAGCGGTCGGCACCCGCTACCCCGCAAAGAGGGGTCGGCCCACGAGATGAACGCCCAAAAGTGCATTTCGACGGTGGCCGTGAAAGTGGCGGGTTTGTCGGCTCTGAATGCCGACGACCTGACGAAAGCCGAGATCGAAGGACGACGGCAGGCGTTTGTGTACGAAGACTTTTTCCGGGCCGAGGTGCCCGGCTACGAGCAAGCCAACATCATTGGTTTGTCGCATCAGATTGGCGTTCGCGAAACCCGGCGCGTTTATGGAGAACACCGCCTGACCAAGCCCGAATGCCTGGCGGGCCTGCTGCCCGACGACCGGATTTTTCTGTGCGGAGCACCCATCGAAGACCACCGTTATGGCCAGAACGGAGCGGACGAAACCTACTGGGAATATATCCCCGGTTCGGGTGTTTATGGCGTTCCCTATGGCACCATCGTTCCCAAAGGCAGTCAGACAGTTTGGGTGGTGGGCCGGTGTTTTTCGGCCACGCACGATGCCCATGCGTCCTGCCGGTCGATGGCCCAGACCATGTCGATGGGGCAAGCCGCCGGGCTGGCTGCCGTGCAGTCTATTCGGGATGATGAAGGGGCTAACACGCTTACCGTAAGTCAATTACAGAATGACCTGCTTCAGCTTGGGGCTATCCTGGATAGTCCCGATGCGGTGGCCGATACCTCCCGGCATGGCTGGAAACATAACGTTTCGGCCCGTTTTGGACAAACGCTGTTACCGTCCTGAGCACTAACCTGATGGCTGTTATGTCGTTTATTCGAACCGTTTTGGGTGATATTCCGCCGACCCGGGCGGGCATCACCTACGCCCATGAGCACCTCATTATCGAAGCCAGTTTTCCGACATTGGCCAACCCGGATTACCTGATCAACGATGTCGAAAAAGTAGCGAAAGAACTAACGCAGGTGTATGAAGCGGGTGGGAGGACAATGGTGGATACCATGCCCGCCAACTGTGGCCGGAATGTGCTGAAACTGGCCGAAGTGTCGCGACGGACAGGGATTCAGATTGTGGCACCGACGGGGATTCATTTGGAAAAATACTATCCCGAAAGTCATTGGCGGTATCAGTATTCCGAAGATCAGCTAACGCGCCTGTTCGTGGCCGATGTGGAAGAGGGAATAGACCGCTACGATTACAACGGCCCCGTGGTGGAGCGGACTGCCCATAAGGCGGGTATGGTAAAACTGGCCACTGGCGACGACCCCATTACCCCGCATCAGGAACTGATTTTCAGGGCTGTGGTGAACACGCACCGCACAACGGGAGTACCTATTCTGACGCATACCAACGCCGGACTACACGCCCTGGCGCAGGCCGAACGCTTCGCCAAACTCGGTGCCGATTTGCGGCATGTGGTGATCTCGCACGTAGATCGCAACCCCGACATAGCCTACCACCGCGACCTGCTGCAAACGGGAGTTCGGGTGGAGTATGACAGTGCCTTTCGCTGGAAAAACGGACAAGAAAATGGCACCTACCGATTGCTGGAGGCCCTTTTGCCCGATTTTCCGGAGCAGATTACCGTTGGGATGGACGCGGCCCGAAACACCTACTGGAAAGCCTATGGCGGATCGCCCGGCCTGACATTTTTGCTGACCACGTTCCGCGACGAATTCAACAAACGGGGCTTGGGCGACTACTGGAACCGCCTGATGATCGACAACCCGGCCGCCCTCTACAGTTTTCGACAATTGACCGATTAGACACCGATACGCATGATACAGAAACTAGTCCGACCTGCTTTGCTGCTGCTCGGCTTCACCACCTTATTTTCATTGACAGCCTGGCAAAAGCTGCCCGGCGACGACCGGCAACCGCCCGAAGAAAGTCGGTTCAATAAAGTGGTGCTGGCCGAAAATCTCGACGAACCAATGGAACTTGCCGTGTTGCCCGATGGCACCGTGCTGGTTGTGGAACGAAAAGGGAAGATTTTCGCGCTCGACCCCAAAACGGAAAAACTTCGTCAGGTGGCCAACCTGCCCGTTCACACCAAACACGAAGATGGTTTGCTGGGCATCGCCGTGGATTTGAACGTTGCCCAAAACCACTGGATTTACCTGTTCTATTCCCCCGTGGGCGACACTCCTCAGCAGTATGTGTCGCGGTTTGTTTTCGACGGCACGAAAGTCGATCTCGCCAGCGAAAAAGTAATCCTGAAAATCCCGACGGACCGCGAAGAATGCTGCCACTCGGGGGGATCGGTGGCGGTTGGGAAAGACGGCAATTTGTACGTCTCTACCGGCGACAACACCAGCCCGTTTGGGTCTAACTACTACGCGCCTTTGGATGAACGGGCCGGTCGGAAATCGTGGAATGCCCAGCGGTCGGCGAGCAACACCAACGATTTGCGGGGTAAAATTCTGCGGATTCACCCCGAAGTTGACGGAACTTATACGATTCCGGCGGGCAATCTTTTTCCGGCGGGTGACCCGAAGACACGCCCGGAAATTTATGTGATGGGGTGCCGGAACCCGTTCCGCATTTCGGTGGATGCCAAACGGAACTACGTGTATTGGGGCGACGTGGGGCAAAATGGCGAAAAAGACAGCGAACGCGGCCCCCGGAGCTGGGACGAGTGGAATGTGGCCACCAAAGCCGGCAATTTTGGCTGGCCCTACTTCGCGGGCGACAATCGACCCTATGCCGAGTATGACTTTGCCACCGACAAGGCCGGTTCGTTTTTCGATCCGAAAAAGCCCATCAACCGATCTGCCTACAACACGGGTTTAACGGAATTACCCCCCGCCCAACCGGCCCTGATCTGGTATAACTATGTCGAATCGGACCTATTCCCGCATTTGGGAACGGGTGGAAAAAGCCCGATGGCAGGCCCGGTCTATTACGTAGATTTATACCAGAAATCAGACCGCAAGTTCCCGGCTTATTACGACGGAAAACTCTTCATTTTTGAATGGATGCGCGACTGGATCAACGTCGTTACGCTCAAAAAAGATGGCTCGCTGGATCGGATTGAGCCGTTTATGCCCCATACCGAATTTGCCCACCCCATCGACCTGGAGTTCGCACCCGACGGGGCTATGTACGTCCTGGAATATGGAACGTACTGGTTTTCTCAGAACTCAAACGCCCGGTTGTCGCGAGTCGATTATGCCGAGGGAAACCGGCCCCCGGTGGCCAGAGTTGGGGCCAGTAAAACCGTTGGAGCCGCCCCGCTAACGGTTCAGTTTTCGGCCAGCCGTTCATTCGATTACGATGTGAATGACGCGCTGTCGTATCAGTGGACGTTCGAGGCCAAAAAGGGCGTGAGTCAATCATCAGAAAAAGCACCCGTTTACACATTCAAAAAGCCTGGTGTGTACCCGGTGTTACTGAACGTATCAGACAGTCATCAGAAAACCTCTACGGCCACCATCACCATTAAAGTGGGCAACGAAGCCCCCACCATCAGCCTGAACTGGAAAGCCAATAAATCATTCTATTGGGATAAGCAGCAAACCCCGTATCAGGTTGTTATTGCCGACCGGGAAGACAAGGTCAAAGGCGGTATTGACCCCAAAAAGGCGGTCGTGAATTTCGAATATATTCCTTATGGTGAGGATATTACGCTGGCGGCCCAAAACTATGAATCGGCTGTGAGCGGCACCCGCGTGAGTGCCGGGGAAAAACTGATCAACGAGAGCGACTGCAAGGCGTGTCATGGTCTGGACAAAAAATCAATTGGCCCCGCTTACCTAGAAGTGGCCAAACGCTACAAGGGCAACAGCTCGGCGGTGGAGACCCTGGCGGCCAAAATCATCAAAGGCGGCAACGGCAACTGGGGCGAAAACGCCATGTCGGCCCACCCTCAACTGACCGTTGAGCAAACCACCGACATGGTTCGTTATATTCTGTCGCTGGCCGATGCGCCCGCCAAACCGCAGTCGTTGCCCCTGGCGGGAACGGTAGCCATGAACCGCACGGATACCGCACCGGGCAAATACCTGATGACCGTTTCCTATACCGACAAAGGAGCAAACGGCATTGGCCCGATCACCACCCGAACCGATTTTCTGCTGCGTTCGCCCGTGGTCGAAGCCAGTAGTTGTGATAGTTCGTCGAAGGTGAGTATCCTGAAAAGTGCGGGCGAAAACCGGATCAAGTTTACCGAGGGTGGGGCGTTTGTAGCCTTCAAAACCATCGACCTAACGGGGATCAACGCGCTGACATTCCAGCTATTAGCCTCCCCTCTCACCGGACAACTGGCGGTTCATCTCGATTCGCCGGGTGGCCCCGTGATTGGTAAAACCGGGATCGACAAAGCCACTACTGTAAAAAACTACCCCACCACCCTGACCCCCACCGAAGGCAAACACACTTTGTTTGTAGTGTTCAGTGAGGGAAAAGGCAAAGCCAGCATCTGGTCTGGCCCGGACCTGAGCCTGCTTACGTTTCAAAAAGCCCAAAACTAATTCACTCCAATGCAACACATTGCTATGCTGGGGGGCGGCTTCATTGGCCGCTTCTACGCTGAATCATTACATGGCCAACGCAGCCGCGACAAAGTGGTCGCTATCTACGCCCGCCGGGAAGAAACGGCCCAAAAATTTGCGACCGACTACGGTTGCCCCATCTGGTCGACGGATATGGAAACCGTGATTGCCCACCCCGACGTGACGATGGTGTGCGTGGCTTTGCCCAACAACCTCCATGCGGTTGCCGTTGAGCTGTGCGCCAAACACAAAAAGAACGTGGTTTGCACCAAACCGCTGGGCCGCACCGCTGAGGAAGCCCTGCGGATGATGCAGATGGTGGAAGAGGCCGGTGTTTTTGGCGGCTATCTAGAAGACCTGTGCTACTCACCCAAGTTTCTGAAAGCCCTCGAAACCGTGAAAAATGGCGCGCTGGGCCGGATCCTGTGGGCTAAATCGCGGGAGGCTCACCCCGGCCCGCACTCCAACTGGTTCTGGGATAAAGAGCAGGCCGGAGGTGGTTGCATGCTCGACCTGGGTTGCCACTGCGTGGAGATTGCCCGTAATTTCATTGGTAAAGATGTTCGGCCTGTGGAGGTGATGTGCTGGGCCGCCACGCAGGTGAAACCCATTGATGCTGAGGATCATGCCATTGCACTGGTCAAGTATGAAAATGGGGCCATTGGGCAGTTTGAGGTAAGCTGGGTGTTTCGGGGTGGTATGGACCTGCGCGACGAGGTGATGGGTACTGAAGGCACCATCTGGATCAACAATTTCCTGCGCACCGGCTTCGAGATGTACTCTTCCGGGAAAGGAGCCGATTACGTAGCCGAAAAAGCCGAATCGAACTCAGGATGGCTCTTTCCGGTGGGCGACGAGGTAAACGATTTGGGCTATAATCACATGTTTACGGATATGTTTGCGTCCTGCGAAGCGGGCAGGCAACCCGCCGAAACGTTCTATGACGGTTATGTAGTGAATGCGGTGCTCGATGCCGCCTACCGCTCGGCGGAAACCAAACAATGGGAGCCGGTTAAGCTGCCCGTCTGGCGTGGGCAACAGGGGCTAACCCAGGAGAAAACACTGACGGAGTACGACGCTGATTTCTATCTGATCAAAGAAGAGATTACCCACGACGGGCGGCACAAATTAATCCTGAAGGATAAAACGAGCGGAGCGATTATTGAAAAAGATATATAACCAGCCTCTGGTGTACGTATAGGCCGCAAAAAAAAGGCTGACCGTATGGCGGTCAGCCTTTCCGAATATGAATACAACCTGAATTATAGTAATAACCAGAGAATAACTTGTATAAATCTGATTATTGTTTTTCAGATTTCCAAATAATTCAGGAGAAAGTTATTTCAACAGAGTCCTGTAGATTAGATCAATTCATCCTAATCTATTGGATTTCAGGCATTTTGAGGGTCCACCGGTACAAAATGTTTCTGATTTAGGGGCAAGTTCTCGGCATTCCATTCCACATCGCGCACAAACGGAAAAGCCCGCACCGGGCAATCGGCCACGCGACAGTAGTGACAGCACTCTTTGAGGCAGGGGTCGGTATGGACAAAAATTTCAACCTCACTGTTAGAGGCTACTTTGAGTGCGTCTTCAAACACATGAACTTCGTTATGAACGTGTTCCAGATCCCAATAATAAGGTAGTGTTAGGTGGCAGTCGATGTGCAGGTCGGCCCCGTATTTTTGAACGCGCAGGTTGTGAACATCGATCCAGTTGCGGCTTTTGCGTTCGTTTAAAACGCGCACAACCCGGTCAAGAGTGGGCAGGTCGGCTTCGTCCATAAGCCGGGCAATGGACTGGCGGGTGATCACAAAGCCGTTGTAAATGATGACACCTGCCAAAATAAGCGACAACACACTGTCGATCCAGCCCTCTCCTGTGATCCAAACCAAGCCAACGCCCACTACCACAAACATACTGCTGACGCTGTCGGTGAGCAGATGCCGCCCGTCGGCAATGAGGGCAAGCGAATCGGTTTGGCGGCCCACTTTCACCAACCGCCAGCCAGTAAAAGCGTTTACGGCCGTTGTGAGGGCAATAATCAGCAAACCCCAATCGAGGTTCTGAAGCGAACGGGGTTCAAAGAAACTGAAAACGGCTTCAACCAGAATGAACAGACCCGCTGACAGGATTAAAGCACCCTCGAAACCCGAGGACAAAAACTCGATTTTTCCGTGGCCATAAGGGTGATTCTGATCGCGGGGTTGTCCCGATAAATAAATGCTGTACAGCGCGAATGCACTCGCTACCACATTAACGATCGACTCCAGCGCGTCGGTCAGAATGGCCGTAGAATTGGTCAGGTAGTAGGCCCCTAACTTCAACAGAAGCAGCACAATGCTCAACGCGAGCGAGATGCGCATCCAGCGGTATTTAGTTGATTGATGAGTTTGCATTCGGTCAATGAAGTCGATAATCGTATCATAAAGGTAGCCAATTCAACGCGAAAAAGCTGTACTTTAGCCGCTATGAATTCAACCGAAAACCCCTGGCAAACCCACTCCTCTACGGTTGCCTACGAGAACAACTGGCTGACTATCAGGCATGAAGAAGTGACAACTCCTGCCAACACACCAGGCATTTATGGCGTTGTCAGTTTCAAAAACAAAGCGGTTGGTGTGGTCCCCATCGACGCAGATGGCAATACTTATTTAGTAGGTCAATACCGCTACCCCCTAAACGAATATTCGTGGGAAATTCCCGAAGGCGGCTCTCCGCTTGGTACCGACCCACTCGATTCGGCCAAACGCGAACTCAAAGAAGAGACCGGCCTTGAAGCCCGCCAATGGACTCAAGTCGCTCGTATTCACACGTCTAACTCCGCCACCGACGAAGAGGGGTTTATCTATATTGCCGAAGATCTGGTGCAGGGCGACCACGAACCCGAAGAAACCGAAGACCTGCAAGTGCGGAAACTGCCCCTGACCGAAGCCGTTCAAATGGTGATGAACAGCGAAATCACTGACTCGATCAGTATGGCGGCCCTGCTGATGGTCGCGAGACTACGTAACGTATGATCGAGGCACTTTTCTACGGCCTGGTAGCCGGGTTATTACTGTGTTTAACCTTCGGAACGGTATTCTTCTCGCTCCTTCAGAACAGCGTGGACAATGGCTACCGGGCAGGGGTCAAAATTGCCTTTGGGGTAGTGGTTTGCGATTCACTCTTCATTTTGTCAGCCCTGTTTGGGTCGTCGCTCATTCCCAAATTTGAGGGATTTGACCTGATTCTAACGCTGGTCGGCGTAATTTTTCTGGTGGCCATCGGGTTGGCAAATATCCTGAAAGGCACCCCCCGGCTGGCCTACCCGACCACCCGGTTTGGCAATTTTCTGTATTATTTCTGGACGGGTTTTTTGCTTAACGGTCTTAATCCCATCAACTTCATAACGTGGGTTACGTTGGTTGCTTATCTGCGTAACTCGTTGCATTATACTGAAAATGAGCAGATTGCTTTTCTAACCATGAGCGTTGTGGGCATTTTTCTGACGCAGTCGGCCATCGCGTTGTCGGCGCACAAACTCAAGCGGTTTTTCACGCCAAAAGTCATGCTAAATTTCAACCGGCTTACGGGTGTGGTGTTCATCGGCATCGCAGCCAACCTTGCCTGGACGCGCTTGTATCAGCCGTTAGCAAATTTGATGAAATGGTGATTACCGAATTACCTTACCAACCCAGTTTCCTTTGGTAAAAGGCGGTTGCCGGAGGAGTTGAAACGAGTTTTCGTCGCCCAGCATCACAGCCCGGCGCAGGTCATTTTCGGCCTGTTGAAGTTGCCGGAGTTGAATCCGGGCCAACGCCCGCCACCGATAGGCATCGGGTTGTTCGTCGCGCAGATACCAGACCGCTTTGTCGAATTCGCGGAAGGCTTCGGGAAACTGATGGGTTTTGTAGAAGGCAATCCCCCGGTCGAGGTAGCAGTCGCCGAGGGTGTTGTCGCGGCTCAAGGCCTGGGTCAGGTCGTAAATAGCCGAATAGTAGTTGTCCTGCAACAACTGGCAACGTCCCCGAAATGCATAGGCCACCGCCGATTTCGGGTATTGCCGAACAGCCTCATCGAAAAACGTGAAGGCTTCTTCTATCTCCTTATCTCTCAGTAGTTTAATGCCATTGTCAAACCGCACCCGATCTTTATCCGACGGGGTATCGTGATCGGTAAAGAAATATCGGATGGACAGATAAAGGGCAAAAAGCAAACCCAACAGCGCGACTTCCATAACACAGCCTGACTTGATTTCTTACGAAGATAACTTATTTGGATATTGGATTTACTACACCCGATAATCCGAAATTATAACGTTGCTTTCACGGCTTTAGGTAAACTGTTGCGTACCAGGTCATACGAATGGTCGATCCATTCCTGCACCTGCGCCCACCGAATCGACGGCTCCATCAGAACGGTGTTCCAGTGCATTTTATTCATGTGATAGCCCGGCAATACCGCCGAATATTCGTCCCGCAACTGTTCGGCCAACGCTGGGTTGCATTTCAGATTAATGCTGGCCGGGTTGGCATCGAGCGAAATCAAAGCGAACATTTTGCCCCCCACTTTCAGCACCAGATTTTCGGGGCCAAAGGGAAGTGACTCGGTCGCGTGAGGTTTGCTCAGGCAATAGTCACGGAGGGTTTCAACATTCATCGGTTGCAGGCGCGAACGATCATTACGATCAAACAAAACAGGAACATGACTATCGAAATCCGATTGATGCCGTGCATCATACGGAGATTCACACTCGTTGGGTCATTGGGGTCGCGTTTGCGAAACACCCGAAGGAAGTAGGCAAACACCGGCCCAATTTTTAGATAATCTATGAAACGGTTCATTCAGTTAACAGTTATCAACCAGCAGCCCCGGCGGTGGACCGCAACAGTTTTTTAAATGGCAAAGACTCTGTTTTTACAATGTTTTGTTTACCAAAAATGTTCGCGGACAACCAAACTGTTTACTGTTGCAGTTCCCCGCCGGGACTGTTAATTGTTCACTGTATCAATCCATCGCCCGTCTTCGCGGATCAACTCAATCAGTTCATCGACGGCCTTGGCGGCTGGCACCGATTTTTTAATCACCTGCTGACCGCGATACAAGGCGATTTTGTCGCGACCAATACCCACGTAGCCATAGTCGGCATCAGCCATCTCTCCGGGGCCATTCACAATGCAGCCCATGATCCCGATTTTAATGCCTTTGAGGTGTTCCGTGCGCTGGCGAATGGTGGCAGTTGTCTCCTGCAAATCGAACAGAGTGCGGCCACACGACGGACAAGAAATGTATTCCGTTTTGGTGATGCGCGTGCGGGCCGCCTGCAAAATTCCGAAAGCCAGTTCGTTATGTCGCTTCAACGAAGCCGGGTCGGTGGCTCCCGAAAGCAGAATGCCATCACCCAACCCGTCGATCAGCAAACCGCCCACATCGGTAGCGGCATAAAGCGGCAAATCGTCGGGCGACACACCTGGATAGGCTCGTTGCACCACCACCGGGGCCGTGATGTTTCGGTTGATCAGTTCCACAAAAAGCCGCCGGAGTTCGGGCATGGCGTGGGCGTTTTCGGTGGTCACCAGCAACACCACCGAGGGGTCGGCCTGAAAGGTTTCGGCCAGGTCGTCGGTTAAATCGGCGAGGGAAAGCCGCACAAAATTGAGCCGATTGCTAAACGGCAAATCGCGGCTGTGCAGATACTCGTTTACAGAAAGCAGCGGGAATTTATTGACGGTATCGCCCGCCGTTTGCCAGGCCGAAAAATCCAGAATTTCTTTCAGCCCGTTGGGCAGCATGAACGCGGCCGGGGTAGAGCCGGTATAGATGAAATCGGCCCCCAGATCATTCATGGCCCATTTATCGGGAACAGGCAAATAAAAATGCCCGATGGCTTTCAGTTGCTCAAGCTCCGTTACGGGCGTGTGGCTGTAGTCGGCAATGACACGCGGCACGTTGCTCCCCCCCAAATTGAACACCTCCCGTGTGGCCCGGCGTTTATACGAAAACGGGTCGATAGGGTAGGCCTCAATGGCCGGAATAGACGACGAGTGAGCCGCCCGGTTCGTGTAGCGATCAATCAATGCGCTGGCAACGGGGGCCTCGCGTTCGGGGTCTTCGGTGAGCGACACCCGGACGGTATCGCCGATACCATCTTCCAACAGGGTGCCAATGCCGAGGGCTGACTTGATCCGGCCATCTTCGGCCTCGCCCGCTTCGGTCACACCGAGGTGAAGCGGATAGGGTTTCAGTCCTTCTTCGTCAAGGCGTTGCACCAGCAAACGGTAGGCCTGCACCATCACCTGCGGGTTGCTCGACTTCATCGACAGCACAATATTGTAGTATTGTTCGTCTTCGCAAATCCGCAAAAACTCCAGGGCCGACTCCACCATGCCCACCGGCGTGTCCCCGTAGCGACTCAAAATCCGGTCGGACAGCGAACCGTGGTTGGTGCCAATTCGCATGGCGGTGCCATATTGCTTACAGATGCGTACCAACGGCAAAAACTTCTCCCGAATGCGTTCTAATTCAGCCGCGTAGGAGTCGTCGGTATAGTCGATATGCTCGAATCGTTTGCGGTCGGCGTAGTTGCCGGGGTTGATGCGGACTTTCTCCACAATCCGGGCCGCCAGTTCAGCCGCGTTGGGCGTGAAGTGAATATCGGCGACGAGCGGAGTGGTGTAGCCCCGTGCGCGGAGTTCTTTGCGGATATTTTCCAGGTTTTGAGCCTCTTTCACGCTCGGAGCCGTAATCCTGACATACTCACACCCAGCCTCGATCATTCGGATGGACTGCTCCACCGACCCCGCCGTGTCCATTGTGTCGATGGTGGTCATAGACTGCACCCGAATTGGGTAGTCTGACCCCATCGGTACATCGCCAATGGTGACGGTAATGGTTTTACGCCGGACGTATTCGGTTAGCGAGGGCGCGTACAAAACAGGCTTGTGGGGGGCAATAGGGGCGATTGTGGGCAGCAAATCGAGCATACGATTGGTCGGTTGTAACGGAGGTCAATCCGGTACAAAGGTAACACAAATGGACGCAAGCGTGTTCGCTGTTTCGGTTGTAATAAGGGGCAATTGGTTGGGTTAGGGTATATTCAACATGGTCAGCGATGCGCTGGCAAGTTTGCTTTCGGGGAATTCAGACAACAACCCCTCGTAATACGATTTAGCCATTTCGGTATCGCCCATCCGGTAATAGCAGAACGCAATGTTGGTTAGCCCCATCTCTTTGTAAGAAATTTTGGAGGAGTCTAACATGGTCAAAAAACGGTAAGTATCAATCCAGGCGTGTCGGGTGAAAAAGGCAACGCTTTTCTCAAAAGAGAGAATAGCGTTTTCAAAGTCCTGTTCTTTCACTAATCTCATACCTTCCCGGTGATGTTTTTTGAGCCATCTTCTCAAGCTGGACGATAGTGACAGATAGGCCAAAGCACCGTAAATAAAGGCACGGGGCATGCTGAATCTCAGTAAATGAAAGCCATAAATCAGTAGCCCCATAAAAATTAACTGGGGAACGAGCGAAATCCAGGCGGTTTGTCGGATAATTGGCGTAGGAGATGGCATGGTTTTTAAGGGTCTACGAATTGAGTTGATAAGTTAATTACCTTATAATCAGGCTCTCATTCTTCTTCGAGTTTCCGGCGAATGTCTTCGACTTGCCGAATGGTTAGATTCGTCAAATCAGCTATTATCTGATTGTCAAGCCCTTTTGTGATTGCCTTTTTCGCAACCTCCTCGATCAATCTATACTCCGCTTCCGACTTCAATGACAGAATCTCACTCGCCTTATAATGAAGATAATCCAAATAGCGGTTGTAGCTGTACAGGTCGTCCTGCGGCAAACGCATGTAGTCCAGCACTTCACCAGCCTCTTTCAAGCCTTTGGCTTTGAATTCATCCTTGACTTCGCTATTCTTCAAAAAGTAGATCCATTCGTCCAACGTGTCCTTCGCCACATCGTTGAACTGATTGACTTTTATGATGTAGAATTCCGGAAAAATATCGGATACGTTTTCTTTCGAGAAGGCCGTTTTTTGCTTGTCTGACAGGCCCAACGTATCTTTTTCGTGAAGCCCGTAAAAATTGGTACAACCTCTATATACATAGTCCAACCCCTGACCCAAGTCGAAATAGACAATATTGACAGAGATCACCTTTTTGATTTCCGAATACTCATGCCCCAGGGCCAGATTTTCCGTCAAAGCTTTAGAAGCCCCATACGCCATTCGGTGGAAAAAGTCAATTTCGTAGGAGTTCTGAATCTCAACGATAATCAGTTCATTCTTCGAGTTCTGGGTAAGAATATCGACCCGGTTAAACTTATCGTCTTCCGTTTCCTGATTGCCTTCGCTCTCCAAGATTCGTTCGATACGAATATCATCAAAGAGAAGCTCACTCAGAAAGCCCTCCAAAACAGCGAAGTTGGTCCGGTCGGCGTTCCGATTGTTGCGGAGTAGCTTTTTAACAGCCCAGTCGAATCGAATTAGTTTTTTGGTCATGGGCAATAGGAAACTGATTGTCAGAAAATTGTTTAGCGACTATGGCTAAATTGATTTCTGATAACTGTTTCGGGCTTGGCGATGGCGGGGAGTTCAATGTACAAATGCTCAATAGAATTCCGATGTTCAATTTTAGTAAAAGATCCCCACTATCGCAAAACCGATGTTAGAATCAGCTTACCATAAATACTTTGGCCCATCAATTGCCTTTCTTATTAGGTTGTCAAATGTCCTAACCCTAATTCCTTCCTTTGAAAGATTATTGTTTAAGAAAATCAATTTTTCCTTTTCGCGAGATGTTAAGTTACTCCACCTTCCAATTACAATCAAGTACTCAAAATGGCAATATTCATCACCACCAAATCCCAACCAATTCTTTCTTATTTGTTTACTTCCAAAAAAATTAAAACTTCCGTTTGCCGTTTTATTAGGTATTAATGGCAATGCTTGAGTAATTGTAAACAATGAATTTAAAAATGACTGTTGGTTCTTAAGTATATGTTCTTTCCAATCGTTCACCTGACCTAGTGCTCCTGCTAATTTTTGTGCAGGGGTTAGTTTATTCGTGAATAGTCTATCGCTTGGTCTTTCTATTTCAATCATGTATACTGCACAACCACCTTGACTTACAATTAGCATCACATAGTCAGAAACTTTAAAATTTCCGATTGGTGCTTTAGATATTAGAGTTAAGATTGTGTCATCAGTTGACGGCATTAGTTTGAAAATAAAGTTAGGGTGCTTAGAAATAAATTTTTGCAAACTTTCTTCTGATTTGTCCTCAATAATAATTTTGATAAAATCTATGATGTCTTGATATGTAGGTGCTGGAATGGCTTGTCTAAAATTATATTCATCAGAAATTATTAATGGGTCTAGAATATCCTGCAATACTTTTTCAATTTCTTTTTTCGTCATTTTCGAGTGTATTTTGAAGTTGCTGCTAACTCCTAAATAGACGCATGTTTTGTCTATTCTGTAAATATAGTAAAAATGCTGGTTGTATCAATCGTACTTTGTGTTGAGATTAAATAAAGGTCTGATTATGAATGCTTTATTGTGCTGTTTAACAGGCACAGCCCCTGAAACAATCCAAGCAACGCAACGCGCATTTTGTATTGTGTACCATTTCTGGCAATACAAAATACGCACTTCACCTTACCCAATTAACTCCTGTACCACCACCGTCAAAAAAGGCAATTGCCGGGGAGTCAAAAATTGGCCGCGTTTGGCGGTTTGTTGTTGCTGGTAGAGGCCGTTTTGGAGATCGGTGTAAACCTCGATGCAGGATTTTTTGAGGTCAATGATCCAGACTTCGGCAATGCCACTTTGGGCGTAAAGGGGCAATTTTATTTCCTTGTCAAACCGGAGGGTGGCATCCGAAACTTCAATCAAAAGGAACACATCGGGGGCTTCGGGAAGATGGGCTTCATAAAAATCATCGCGGGGAGCCAGCAAAGCAATGTCTGGTTCCGGTTCGGAGAAATCGTTCAGAATTATAGGGTCCTGAATGCTGATAACGGCCTGATCTCTTAATCGTTTCGAGAACAGATTGTTGATTCGTTTTACACAGGCAGCGTGTTTTCTTCCAACCGGACTCATCGTATATATCTGGCCATTAAGTAGTTCAACTCGAGTGCCTTCGGTGAAGATGCCCGTTTCGCCCATGCGGTGGTAGTCACCGACGGTAAATTGATAAGGTGCTGTTTCGATCTCGGCAATCATGGCGTTGACGATTTGCAGGATTAAGACCTCAATAGGATTGGTCGATTGTTGCGGAGTGTAGTCTACGAACTAAGTTCTGCTATCAAAGGTAACACAAATGGGCGCAAGCCTGTTCGCTGTTCAGTCGGTATAGCATTCTACGGGGGATGCCACTCAAAACACCTTCTTAGTCACCACCTAATCCCTCGGCAATCACTTTTCGGATGGCTTCGTGCGGGCGAGGTTGTGCGGCCTGTTTGGGGGATCTGGTTACGCCCTGACTGGGCAAATAGCCCGTGCGGATCTGTTGCTGTTCGGGTTCGGTGAGGGTTTGGCGGGCAACGGCCCCTTTCTGAAAACCATCGGTGAAATTAGCCGTGCGGCTGTCGATTTGAGCCAGACGGCCCTCGGCCAGCAAACCGGTCAGTTCGGCCTGCAACGATTGCTGTCGGGCAGTCAGGTCGGCGAGGTCGGGAATGAGCGAAAGGTCGTGTTCGAGAATGGCTTTGCGGGTAAGGTGCTCCGTAAGCGTGGCTTCGGCGGGTGCCTGCGCCTGTTGAATTCGCCGGAGCCGTCGGCGGAGTTTCCCCAGCCGGAGGTCGACCTGAAGCCAGCGAAACCAAAAGGCCGACACCACCGGCAAGCCAATACCGAGACAAACCGCCCCGGCCAACGCGAACAGCAAGCCACTCAGCACAAACGATAGCAACGCCCAGGGGCTATTCACCAGGGTCAGGTTCAGTGCTGCTGAGTCGCGCAACTGGTTTTCTATTTGGGCAATCAAAGCCGGGTTGGCGAGGGCTGCACCAGGGTCGCCATCCACCAGGGTGGCGTTTTGCTGCATCTGCCGAATCGACTTGTTAATGGCCGATTTGAGTTGATCGGTACGGTAGGCTTCATAACGAAACCAACCCAGTACCACCAGCGTCAACACGGCAAAAATGGCCAACCCCACCTTGAATCGCCCATATCGCCGACCATTCTTAACGGGGTCACGCTGATAGGGTTGTTCGATGAGCCGGTCGTAGGCGGGTTTAAGCAGGATCGACACCATGGCCAGACCTACCGCAAAAGCCCAGGCCTCGGTGTTGTTGCGGATATTAAGGGCATACGCCACAATCTCATGGGAGATGATCAGGTCACCCAGCAGAAATGATAAACCGGCGATCACAAAAATCAGTCCTGCCAACAACGAATATTCGGGTTTGGCAGTAGCCCGGCGTTGTTTCAACTGGCTTTGTTCGGCCAATACGTTTTTCTGGTCAGTATCGAATCGCTCAACCTCTTTTGCGGCCACACTGATGGGTAATAAATGCTCCTGTAAGGCAGAAAAAGCTGTTTTTCGGGCAGCAGTGACTTCGATCACTTGCTCGTCAAGGCGGGTGATAGCCGCCCGTTTTTCGGCCACGCGCTCGTTGAGCCACTCCAGATTAACTTGGCTGGAAAGGTAGCTTTCGTAGGCATCGGGTGTGATTCCCTCAACGCCACTGCTGTAGCCGTGCTGAAAATCGGGTTGTGTTGTTGGTTCCAAGTTGGCGGTCAATAAAATCTCACTATCATTGGGGCGTGGTTCATATTAGTGCAGGCAAATCTAACGCAGAAAACACACCCGTCAACGTATGAAGATGGCTTTTCAAGTATCCCAACCTTTATTGATGCGATTTCTATTCTGTTGGCTCATGGCCACCACCGCCCTCGCCCAGCCCACAAAACCCCGGCGGGTGTGGTTCGACACCGACATTATGATCGGCCTGCCCGAACGCGCTCCCCGCGAAGTGGACGATGGCGTAACGCTCATTATGGCCCTGCGACACCCCGACAAAATCGAACTGGCGGGCATCAGCACCGTGACCTATTCAGATTACGGTTACGAGGTAACTCAGAAGTTGTTAGGCTGGTATAATCGAGATGCAGAAGGTAAGCCGCGCAAGGCAATTCCGGTCTATAAAGGCTCGAACACCGGGCAGGACACGGGCGTGGAAAATGACGCTACCCGCGCTTTGGCCGAGGCACTCCGCACCGAAAAAATGCCAATTCTGGCTCTCGGCCCCGTTACGAACGTGGCCACCGTCGTGAAAAACCACCCCGAACTGGCTGCGCAAATTGAGGAAGTGGTTGTGTGCGCGGGCCGAACACCGGGTTTCCCGTTCCGGCCCGGTCTGGAAAAAGTGACCGTGGGCGACTATAACTTCGAGCGAGACCCCGAAGCATTCCGGGTGCTGTTCGATGCGGGGGTCAAAATAGTGCTGTCGGGGTTTGAGTGCAGTGCCTACCTGCTGCTCGGCAAAACCGACATCGAGTTCATGGAAAAATCAACGTTCGAGGGCGACCAATGGGTGTATGCCCAATTGCGCCCCTGGCAGGGCCGGGCTGTGAAACTGTTTGGCATTGAGGGCTTTATCCCGTATGACGTGACTCCATTAGGCTACCTAACCCACCCCGAGTACTTCAAATACTACCGAGACATTCCGGTGCGCATCAACCGCAAGCCCAACGACTCGACCATTGGTTCGGTGCCAAACGGCCAGGAAAAACCTTTTCTGGAAGCCTCGTATGACTACAAAGACACCAAATGGCGGGCGATCTACGCCTATAAAACCCTGCCCGGTTTTGAAGAGATTGTGATCGAGTCCTTGAAGGGGAAGTGATTGGTAGGGCTTATTCGACCAAGACAAACGCGGCCCAGACAGTCGGCGGGTATTTCTGCCGCATCTGGGCTTGTGTTTGTTCATAGGCGGCCCGAATGGTTTTGTGTTTCTTCCAGTTGCGGTAAAACTGAGTCATCAGATCGCTGGTGACCTGATCCGAAACGGGCCACAAACTCATGAGCAGATAGTCCGCGCCCGCCATTTTGAACGCCCGTTGCAGACCAAACACGCCCTCGCTTCCCCGAATGTCGCCGAGGGCCGTTTCGCAGGCCGACAATACCACCAATTTCGTGTTCGACAGGTTGAGGTTGGCGACCTCGTAGGCGGTCAGAATACCATCGTCCTGACCCAGCGGGGGCCGTCCGCCCTGCCAAACCCGGTTGGCTCCGGCCATCAACAGGCCCGTTCGGAACAGGGGATTAGCAATCTGCCGGAATGTGTTCCCGCCCTTCTGAACCCCCGCGCTGCTATCGTTTTTAGCAACCAGCGGATCGGGGAAAGCGAACCCGTGCGTGGCCATATGCAACACCGTTGGCGACTGCCCCGACTGGGCTTTGAAAGCCGTTTCGGTGGCGGCTGAACCCGTTATTAGCGTCGCCTTGGGGCCGATAAACTGGGTAATTTGCGAAACTTCACGCTCGCTGCCGGGCAAAAACGACCATGCTCCGGTGCGTGCTCCAGTCGTGGCAACGCTGTCGTAGTGAATGCCACCGTATAAGGTTGCGCTGTTCAGGCTTTGATAAGTGTCTCCCCCTTTGGTTTGGGTAGCCACCTGCCGGGTGCTGCCCACCTGCCGAAGTTGATAACGATCGGCGAGGTAGCGCGGGGCTTTTTGGGTGGTTTTGTTGCCGTAGGGCAAGGCCGCAAAAGCCACCTGATGCAACAAACCCGACGGAGACAAATAGACTGTTTTGGCATCGGTAAGCAGTTTGTCGAGAGGTTGCCAGACGAGTTGATACAACGAATCGCCCCGCGTGAGTTGGTCGGTATCGAGTTCGAAACCCCTTGTGACATAAAGCGTTGACGCTGTCGATGCGCCTGTTTTTCGGGCCAACAACCGACGCAGGGGGGCTTCATCGCGTAGGAGCGGCACCACCTGCGGGGCCACATCGCCGGGGCGCAACACGAGAGCCAAATAGCGCACAGTATCGGTTTGCTGCCGCCCGTTATGATACGGAAAACTAACGAATTCCACGGCCGCTTCGCCCGGTTTCAACGCATCACGAACATCCTCCCAACGCACCTGCAACGCCCGCTGTGCCTCCCGAAACGGAGCCGATTGCCGGGCGAGGTCTTTTTCGAGCGACTCAGCGCGGGCTTCGAGCGAGTCAAGGTTTTTGCGCTGGGCGATGGGGAGCGTGTATTGGGTGGCTACCAAGTTGCTGACTTGCCGCAGGGTGTCGGTGAGCAACCGAAGTTTGTTATCCACATTCTGAGCATCCCCCCCAAACAGACTAATATGCTGACTAAGAAGCAGGTTTTTCAGGAACAGACTACCCGAATAAGCGAGTTTGGCAGCATCAGGGCGTAGTGGATGGTTGGAAGCGATGTCGAAAGATGACTGAATAAAGGGGACCCACCGATTGAGTAAACTGGCTTTTCCAGAGGAGGTCTGGAGCAGGAAATTTTTGCTCAGGTTCTGGTCAATGATAACTTGAGCGTTGGCGATCTTCACAACCGCACTGTCGAGTTTGTTATACTCACTGAGAAGATGTCCGTGATAGTTCAGTGTACCCGCATAACGCAACCCATTTTTGCCAACTTGACGCTCCATGATAGTCAATGACTTTCGATACATGGAGTCAGCTCTCCCAAATTGCTTCATGGCATAATAAGTACTGCCGATGTTACTCATCATTTCGGCACCACCCATTGTTTCGGCACCCGATGCGCCATTGTATAGTTCCAACGCTTTCTGGTACTGGTCAAGAGCTACGAAGTAATGACCCTGTGCTTCGGCAATAAAACCTAAATTGTTTTGAATGATGGCATTTTGTTGGTGAGTCGCACCCAGCTTTTCGGCAACCATGGGCAATACATTTCGGTACAGGGTGTCAGCCGTTTTGTATTGTTTAAGTCGGGTGTAAGCCAGAGCAGTATTAATTATCGCGACTATATGATTAAAAGAGCCGGGGCTTTTTAATTCTTGAATAGCCTTAGCTTTTAACAGGTGGATAAGAGCCTTTTCGTAGGCTCCCTGATAAATAAAAAGCAGGCCCATATTTCCTAATATCGCTCCTACATTAGGGTGATTAACCCCAAGTAGCCTTTCCCAGATTTGCAGTCCTTCTTGAAAGTAGGCTTCCGAACGCACATAGTCTTCCAAATTAAGATACACTAAGCCGAGCGAATTCAGTGTGTTAGCATAATCATTACTACCCGTGTCTCCTTTTTTAGTTCGCAAGTCCAATACCTCAAGCAGTGTTTTTTCCGCTTGTCGAAATTGCTGATTGCTTGAATATAAGTTACCTAAACTGCCTAATGTATTTATATAGGTGAGAGATTCTCGGCCCTTCAGTTGTTTGGTTATATGGAGGGCTTCTACAAGAGAAGCCTCGGCTACTGTTGCTACCCCCTGAATCCTGTTCAGTACGCCAAATCCAACCAAAACCTCAGCATAACTCGTGTCGCGAGTCAAGTTTAACTTCTTATATAAGTCCCGACTGGCAATAAAATTGATTTTTGCATCCGAATAGTCCCCTTTTTCCAGTTGCAGGCTTCCTAATCTCAACAACGACCTGGCATAGGAAGGGTGATCTTTGCTGAACGTAGTTTCTGCCTGTTTTAAAGCTTGGTTGGCCACTTCAATGGCTTCAGGGAAAGCACCTGCTTTTTCGAGGGAGTCGGCTCGGTTCATGAATGTTTGCCATTCCTGTGCCTTTGTAGAGGCCGACAGGCATAGCAGAGAGAAGATCAGAAATAGTCGATAATCTAAATTACTAATCATGGTAGTGGATGTTAAGTGTCTGTTTATCAATTCCTCACCCAAAACCCCACCTCCCCCGTCCCCCCACTTTTATCCGAAAGCCCAACAGGGACTTCGGAAATGCCGCGGGTGGCGTAGGTGCGTTGGAACAGGGTTTCGTAGGGATGCCGGGTGGGCGATTGGCCCCGCGTTTGCAGTACCGCCCGCAGGTCGATAGGGTCGGGGGTAAGCAGGAGTTTATAGACTTCGGCCCCAAATGGCTCGGTCATGCGGACGCGCTGACGCAGCGATTGACCCGGCAACAGGCGGCAGTCGGCGGGACTTTGACCCGTTCCGGGCAGCAAGACGTGCAACCCTCCATCGGGTTGGAGATCAACCACGGTGAGGTAAAACGGTTTCGGGCCGGTGTTGGTCAGCGTTAGCACCACGCGCTCGTTGGGCACCGCCCGAAACGTGGGTAAACCCGTTGTGGTCAGGTCAGGCAGCGTATCAGTCACCACGGTTCGGGTGCCTTCGGTTTGCACGGCGACCCGCTGCATAGTGGTTCGGATTTGAAAATCGGGGTTGGTTTGGTGGAGTTGCAGCAACACATTTCGGGCGAAATATTGCCTGATTCGCTCCACACAACCCTCCACTGACAAATCACCCGCTGTCAGCGATTGATTGTTGGCCGCTGTTGCCAGCTGATAGCCCCGATTTTGGCAGTCAACCCGAAGGTCGGGATGCGCGTCCGCTACCTGCACAAACGGCAAGTCAGTAATCAATTTCGTGAGCACCTCGTCCCGATGCGGCCATGCTACCCGCAGTCGTTCGGCAGTGGTGCGGTAGCTTGAGAGGGCAATCGGGTTTGCCGTTCCGCAACCGGGCGCGGGGGTATCGGCATCACCATCAAGGCCGGGTTGCTGGTAAGGAGCATAGCGGGCCATGGCCACGGCAACGCGGGCAAAGAGGCTTCGGTAGGTTTCACTGGAAACCCGGACGCGCCAAACCTCGCCAATGGCCCGCGTCAACGGGCCATACGACCGGCCCGATGCATCGGTAGTTTCAAAATTAGGGCCACTGTCGGTGGTAGCCGCAAACAGGACGTAAGGCGCGAGAGACGTAGAGACAGTTGGGTTTTCGTACCAGTCGGACGAGTGTAGTGGTACATTCCGGGCCTGTCGCGGACGAGTTTTGTTGGGTGAACCCATTGGCGCAACGCCCCCGCGAATGCGTTGCGCCATCTGCCCCCGATTCAGCGTTTGCGAATGACAGGAATCAAAAATCAGCCACACGGAACCCGTTGGGCCAAGTGCGGCTCGAATTCGGGTCAGGTACTGATTCAGTTCGTCATCGCGCAGGTAGCCGTTGGGTTGAATCTGGCTGGCGGGCGGAGCATCATACGGAACAATAGCTTCGTCGTAGCCATCGGTTTCGTCGGCATTGTTATCGGGCAGTTGGCGGGCATGACCGGCGTAGAGAATGACGAGTTGCTTCCCCGGTTGCAGCGTATCGATCAGCATTTTTAGGGCGTTTTCAATGCCTGTTTTGGTAGCCTGCTGGTCGGTGAGTTTGTGGATATTGGCAGATATCAGGCCACGTTTCAGGAGGGTTTTCTCCATGACGTCAACATCGTTTTTGGTACTCAGACTCTCCCAGCCATTGGCAGGGTCATACTGCCCAATGCCAATCAGCAGGGCCACCATATTAGTGCATCGGAGTGTGTCGGGCAGGAGCATTTCGGGGCTATACTCGGCCCAAATCGGCTTCACCACATCGCTGCCCTCGCTCCTGTTTCCCATTCCATGTTTGAGCGAACAGCCAACGAGAAGGCAGAGAATCAGCCAAAAGCACAGTGCCGTTTGCCTATTCATTGCCCAAATCGGCTAACACTTTTTCTGATACCGTTCCGTAGGGATGATCCTTTTGTTGTAAAATGGCTTTTAGCCGAGTCCGGGCTTCAGCGGTTCGGTTGGCTTTCAGATAGGCCAATGCCAGATACCAGCCTGCTTTCTGGTGGGTCAAATCGGTTTTGTCGGGGTAATAAGTCAGGGCGCGTTCCAGTTCGGTAATGGCTTCGTTGGTGTGATTGAGAGCCAAATGAGTGATACCCCGGTAATAGGGCATACAGGCCAGTTCGATGGGCAATTTCTCGAACGCATCGAGGGCGGCCTGGTAGTTTTTGGCCCGGTAAGCCTGCAAACCCGGAGCGAGATCGCGGGCGCAGGTTGTCTGGGTTCGGGCTTGTGTTTCGGGTTGATAATAGGCCACAAATGTTTGCTCAGCCAACGTAGCCGACTCCGTTTCTGAAGGCCACGACCACCAGTACCAGCCCACGCCCGCCAAAAGCAGCACAACCAGCCCGGCAATGGCCCATGAAGGCCGAAACCGCTGGCGTGCCCGGACAACCACAGGCGAAGGTGGGGCTTCGGTGAGGGCACCCTGCCGATCGAGCCGGGTATGAATAGTTTCTAAGGTATGTTTGAGTTGTATGGACTCAATACTGTGGCGGAACTGCTGGTAATCAGATAGTTCAGCTCGCGTGACGGGATTTTGGTTTATCTCTTGCTCAAACTCTTCCCGTTGATCGGGGGGAAGGGTGTTGGCGGTGTAGGCTTCAAATTGTTCAAAACGGTCGTAGGTCATGGTTGTGGGAGGGTTTAGTCGTTCCAGTTGGATAGGCCAACGAGTTGACGGAGTTTTTTCAGGCAGCGATACTTCTCTTTTTTGGCGACATCGTCGCTGGCCCAACCAAGCAGAGCCGCAATCTCATGCATGGTTTTCTGCTGAAAATAAAACAGGTCGATACACCGGCGGCATTTGTCGCCCATAAGGGCCAGGTTCTTTTCAACGGCCAATCTGCGTTGCTCAAAATCCTGTTCATCAGCGGCTGTCTGATACGGATTATCAGCATTATTCAGCTGATCGTCGGCCTCAATCGGCACCTGTCGGGCCACTTGTCGACGCATTTCGCTCCATTTATTTCGGGCAATACTCGTCACATAGGTCATCAATTCAGCCTCTTCCTGCCACGCATATTTCTGGTAATGCAGGTTAAAGACGAGCGTAATGATGCTCTCGTGAACCACTGTTTTGGTATCCGTCGGGTTTCCTCCTGTGGCAAAAATGTAGCCTGAAATTCGGTGGTAGAGAAGTTTGTAGAGATACTCAAAAGCCGCATCCTGCCCGGCCAGCAACGACTGGTATAATATGCGCTGATTATAGAATGGGTGGAATACAGACATAGGTGAGGACAGGACGAATCTAACGGGCTGAAAAGTACGGCCTTAACGTGAAAAAGTCAATTAATCCAGATTTAACAGATCAGCCAATAGACTAAATCGGCTCTGCTCGTTGGGGAAACTACCCGGTTTGTCAAGACAAAACCGCTATTGGTTGATTTTGTGTGGTTTTACGCGAGTGATGAAATAAGTTGCTGGTGAAATTTTTCAGAAAACGTGGTTACGTCTGACTGGTCTGTTCATTAACCATCATACGCTGTCCGATTTCCGATTATGTCCACACCCGTTTTGCTGACAGATTGTGTATTTGTGGTCACGACAAATCAGCACTATGAAAAAATTGCCAAAAATGATATTCTCTACCTACAGGCCGAGGGGAGTTGGGTTGACATCGTAACAGTTGAGAGAACCTATCGATTGTCAACCAACCTCGGCAGCGTGGAGCCGCAGTTAGATGCCGATTATTTCGGGCGGGTATCGCGTCGGCATGTAGTCAATTTACACCATGTGAATGCCCTTCACGGAAACCAGCTTTTCGTGCAGGGCATCGAGATTCTGATTGGCAAACAGTACCGAGAAAACTTACTGAGTCGGCTCCCCATTCTGCGAACTAAAGCCGCCAAACTATCACAAAACCAATAATCCACATGAAAAAAATAATTACTCTACATGCCCTCCTGCTGACCGTAGTGGCCTCAGCAACTCTGTACGCCCAAACTGGAACCCGGCCCGCCAACGCCCCGCCCCGCAAAACCACGCCTGCTGCCAAACCCGCCACCCCGCCGAAACCAGCCGTTGCACCTGCTTCTTCGGCGGCCCCGGCCAGACCAGGCAATACGCTTGCACCCGCAGAGGGACGCACCAACTCGACCGCCCTGCCGGCCCCTGTGCAGACCACCACGCCAACCCGTGCTCAGCCTGCGCCAACCGTTAGCAGTGAACCAAGCCGTAAACGGTCGAGCAGGACTTTTTCCAGTGCTTCAGGAGATTTAGCCTATGAAAAAGGCGATAAGCTGCTGAACGTAGGCGTAGGTCTGTCGTCGTATTACTATGGCAATCCATTGGGGATTTCTTTTGAAATAGGCGTTGACAATGACATCAGCGTAGGTGGGCAGTTCGATTATAACGCCGGTACCGACAATTACGACGACCGCTATACGGCTACCTATTTTGGTGTACGTGGGTCTTATCACTTTAACCGACTACTTCAGCTTAACACCAACAAAGTAGATGTATATGCAGGTGCTGGCTTAGGCTACCGCACCTTCCGCTGGAACGACAGCTATTATGGCTCTACCTACAGCTATGGCAGCGGGGTGTTTGCTAACTACTTCATAGGAGGTAAATATTATTTTAACAACAAGCTCGGTGGTTTTCTGGAACTGGGCTATACCGGTATTTCGAGGGCACGAATTGGGCTTTCCGCTAAATTTTAAACTACTATGCAAAATGACATCCTCAAAAACTGGAAAAAAATCGCGTTTCTGGTTTTAGTGCCGGCTGTGATTTGGCACATCGTGGTGGCACTAATGGCCCATATCGGTGTATCAGGGGTCTTTCAAATCAAACCATCACCGGGGTACGTCTGGGAAAATACGACGGATTCGGACTCCCGGTTTTTGTGGCAGATAGCAAGGGTGAGCTGGCAGGCAGGCACAGCACATCCTGAGTTTAATGCCGAAGCTGCTGAAAAAGAAGGGGATTGGAACCCACAGCCCGGCTATGCCTACGTCGACCAGGCAAAAGGGTTGGAAACCGTCTGGACAAAGGGGCTGGTGCATCCTGACTATATGGCCTGGTCGGATGAAGTAGAGGGCAAGTGGATACCCGTTACTGGCTATAAATTCATCTACGAGGGCGACACATTTGTCGATTCTGTTTGGGACCCCAATAAGCGGTACGACGATATCAAGGTGATTTCACTGGCCGAAAAAGACCGTTACCAGCCATTCCCTGGCTATGTATTCACCGAACCCGGTCGTTCGCTCAAAGTTGTCTGGTCGCCGGGAACGGTTAACTCTACTAACTCCAGACTCGTTGCTGGCACGCAGGAAGGTAGCTGGAACGTAAAACCAGGTGGTTCTTCCTATCGGCCCCGTTCGAGCCGGTCAGGGAACGGTAATGCCGCTGCCTTTTTTGGGGGGGTAGCGACGGGTGTTTTTTTGCGGAGTTTGTAAGAGCAAAAATATCCCAGAAAGGACAGCTACAACTAATCAATTCATAAACACACCATGAACCTGACTCCATCAATTACGTACTCAAAACCTGCGCTTATTAACAAGATTGCTTTACTCGCGGGTTGTGTCTTGCTCTTGCTGGGCTGCAAAAAACCAGATACAGCCGTTGACCCGGTGCTTGTTGATCGCAAAACCCCCGGCGAATGGGCGGCCGCGCAGGTTGGGGCCGGTGGCTTCGGCAACACCGAGTCGTTCAAGAATTCACAGTTTGCGTTTGAGATCGGGGCAGCGAGTCAGACCGTAACCGTCGGGCTGACTTCGGCCACGATGGACGTGCAGTATGCCCTGTTCGACCCGCTTGGGCAACAGCTCGACCTCTCGGCAAAGGGCCGAGACCTAACCAAAAAATACACCCTGAACGCGGGCAAATACAGGATTGTGGTGATGGCCGACCGGCAGGCAGTTGGCACGTTTACTCTAACTACACTGGGCCTGAATGCCGACCCGGTTCGGATTGAATCGCAGGTGTTGCAGTCGGGTTCGCAAAGCTGGGGGGCGCTGGGCGGTGGGGGTAAGGCGGTTACGTTCAAAAACCATTTTTACACCTTCGACATCACTGCTGACAACAGCACGACCGACATTGAGCTATTCTCTGCCGATACCGATATCGTGCTCACGCTCTACGATGCTTTAGGACAGCAGGTTGCTACGACCAGTATCAGTAGCGGGCGGTATCGGTTTTTGTTGCAGGCCGTTAAGAAGGGAACCTACACCGTGATGGCCGCTACCAGCCTGCGGGCTGCGGTGGGCAATTATCAACTGAACATTTTTGGCAAAGTCGCTAACCTGAAACGAGTGGAGTCGCAGTTAGTGCAGTCGGGTTCGCAAAGCTGGGGGCCGTTAGGCGGAGGTGGCAATGTGCGAACGTTTAAAAATCATTTCTACACTGTTGAGGTCACGGAAGATAACACGCCTGTTGATTTTGCCATCGAATCCGCCGATGTGGATGTGGAGATGGTCATCTACAATCCGTTAGGTCAGGTGATTGCCTCTGATTTTTTCAATGCCCGCTACCGATTCAAAATCCTTGACTTAAAAAAGGGAACCTACACGGTAATGGCGGCTACGAACGTTCGAGCTGCGGTAGGGAACTATCAACTGAACATTTTTGGCAAAGTTGCCAACCTGAAACGAGTTGAGTCGCAATTAGTACAATCTGGTACCCAAACTTGGGGGCTGCTGGGTGGGGGTGGCAACGTGCGAACGTTTAAAAACCACTTTTACACCGTTGACGTGACGGAAGACAATACGCCCGTTGATTTTGCTGTCGAATCTGCCGATGTGGATGTGGAGATGGTGATATATAATCCGCTGGGTCAGGTAATTGCTTCTGATTTTTTCAATGCCCGGTATCGGTTCAAAGTCATTGTCCTGCCCAAAGGAACCTACACGGTGATGGCGGCCACCAACGTTCGGGCTGCAGTGGGGAATTATCAACTGAACATTTTTGGCAAAGTTGCCAATCTGAAACGGATACCGTCGGAGGTGGTGAAGTCGGGCATCCAGAATTGGGGACCGCTGGGCGGGGGCAGCAACGTGCGAACGTTTAAAAATCACTTTTACACCGTTGACGTGACGGAAGACAATACGCCCGTTGATTTTGCTGTCGAATCTGCCGATGTGGATGTGGAGATGCTGATATACAACCCGTTGGGTCAGGTAATTACCTCTGATTTTTTTAATTCCCGGAATCGGTTCAAAGTCATTGTCCTCTCAAAAGGCACCTATACCGTCATGGCCGCTACCGACAAACGGGGTGCTGTAGGGAACTATCAAGTGAATATTTTTGGCAAAGTCGCTAACCTGAAACGGGTTGATTCCCAAGTAACGACGGTTACGGGGCGTTGGCCCGATAAGAACGCCGTTGATACATACACGCTGCAACTCACGGCCAACTCCTCGCCCTTAGATATTGAACTTACCTCGCCCGACACCGACGCATCGTTTGAGTTGCAGACCAGCGCAGGCAGCCGAATCGTTGTTTCGAGTCCTACCCCTAGCCGAAGTGAATTTATAGTCAGGCAGGACGTAGCGAGGGGTACTTACCGGATTGTGGTCAGCCCCGGCCGGCTTACGGGTGCCGCTGGTAACTACACGCTGACGGTTCACGGTCAATTTTTGGATTTGAAAAAGCTGTAAAATCCGTTCATTCAACTGCTTCCATGAAAAATTACTCCTTTTTTGCTGTTGATGCTGGCTCATTGTGTTGCTATGTCAACGGCGGGGTTATTGGCTTCTCAACCGGGGTGTCGTTGAAATTTGCCCTGTGAGACGCTCAACAGAAATAATAAAAAGAGGCCCGCTACATTCCGTAGCGGGCCTCTTTTAGTATAGTTCAACAGGTACTCTATGCTCCCTGCTTCATCCGAATAATATTCAAGGCGGCACCCGCCTTGAACCACTCAATTTGACCCTGGTTGTAGGTATGGTTCACGGGGAACTCATCCACCGAACCGTCGGCGTGGTGCAACACTACCGTTAGCGGCACACCGGGCGCGAAGGTGGTGAGACCCTTGATGTCGATGCTGTCGTCTTCCTGCACTTTGTCGTAGTCGGCGGGGTTGGCAAAGGTCAGGCCGAGCATTCCCTGCTTCTTGAGGTTGGTTTCGTGAATCCGGGCAAACGAACGCACCAAAATGGCCCGCACACCCAGAAAACGAGGTTCCATAGCCGCATGTTCGCGAGAAGAGCCTTCGCCGTAGTTTTCGTCGCCAACCACAATCGAACCTACGCCAGCCGCTTTGTAAGCCCGCTGAACCGCCGGTACTTCGCCGTACTCACCCGTCAGTTGGTTCTTTACCGAGTTGGTTTTTTCGGTATAGAAGTTCACTGCACCAATGAGCATGTTGTTCGAGATGTTGTCCAGGTGACCCCGGAATTTGAGCCATGGCCCGGCCATCGAAATATGGTCGGTGGTACACTTGCCTTTGGCCTTGATCAACAGTTTCAGACCTGTCAAATCGGTACCTTCCCAGGCCGCAAACGGAGCCAGCAACTGCAAGCGATCCGACGTTGGCGATACGGCAATCTGAACGGTTGAACCGTCTTCGGCCGGGGCCTGATAACCTGCGTCGTCAACGGCGTAACCATTCACGGGCTGCTCAATGCCCATCGGCTCGTCGAACATCACCTGCTCGCCGTTTTCGTTGGTCAGCGAGTCGGTCATGGGGTTAAACGTCAGATCACCGGCGATCACGAGGGCCGTCACGATTTCGGGCGAGGCCACAAAAGCGTGGGTGCTGGCGTTTCCATCGTTGCGCTTGGCGAAGTTCCGGTTGAACGAGGTGATGATCGAGTTTTTGCGAGTTGGGTCGTCCATGTGCCGTGCCCACTGCCCAATGCAGGGGCCACAGGCATTGGCCAAAACGACACCGCCCATTTCTTCAAACGTAGTTAGGATTCCGTCGCGCTGGGCCGTGAACCGAACCAGTTCAGAGCCGGGCGTGATGGTGAATTCGGCTTTGGTTTTCAAGTGTTTGGATGCTGCCTGAGCCGCTATCGAAGCGGAACGGGTCATGTCTTCGTAGCTTGAATTCGTACACGAGCCAATTAGACCAACTTCCAGTTTCTCCGGCCATCCGTTGTCGCGAACGGCTTTGGCAAAGTTCGACAGGGGCCACGCGAGGTCGGGCGTGAAGGGGCCGTTTACGTGCGGCTCCAGGGTGTTCAGATCAATTTCGATCAGTTGATCGTAGTACGTGGCAGGGTCGGCATACACTTCATCGTCGGGGCGGAGGTGGGCTTTCACGGCTTCGGCGGCATCGGCAATGTCGGCGCGGCTGGTGGCACGGAGATAGTTACCCATCTTGTCGTCATACGCAAAAATGGAGGTTGTGGCTCCAATTTCGGCACCCATGTTGCAAATGGTGCCTTTGCCTGTGGCTGAGAGGCTTTCGGCTCCGTCGCCAAAATATTCGACAATGCAGCCCGTTCCACCTTTCACGGTCAGAATACCAGCCACACGCAGGATCACATCTTTGGCCGAAGCCCATCCCGACAGTTTGCCGGTTAGTTTCACGCCAATCAGTTTGGGCATTTTCAGTTCCCAGGGCAAACCCGCCATCACGTCGCAGGCATCGGCACCACCCACGCCAATGGCAATCATGCCAAGGCCACCCGCGTTGGGTGTGTGCGAGTCGGTTCCGATCATCATGCCACCCGGAAAAGCGTAGTTTTCGATCACCACCTGGTGAATGATGCCCGCGCCGGGTTTCCAGAAACCAATGCCATATTTATCGGAGATAGACGCTAAAAAGTCGTATACCTCTTTGTTTTTGCTTTTGGCGACGCTCAGGTCGGTATCGGCACCCACTTCAGCCTGAATCAGGTGATCGCAGTGTACTGTTGAAGGTACGGCCACTTTCGGGCGACCGGCCTGCATAAACTGCAACAGGGCCATTTGGGCCGTCGCGTCCTGCATAGCCACGCGGTCGGGGGCAAAGTCCACATACGCTTTGCCGCGCTCATAAGCCTCAGTAGCCGTAGCGACGGACCGTGTTCCAGCCGACAGGTGGGCGTATAGAATTTTCTCGGACAAGGTCAGCGGGCGACCCACGACCTGACGGGCCGCTTCAATGCGCTCGCCTAAACCGGCATACACGCGCTGAATCATGTCAACATCAAAAGCCATAACAAAAAGGGGGTAACGAGTTATATAAAGAACACTATCTATAAAAGGAACCGGAAAAGCATTGATTTTGATTCCCGGATGTTGTCCGTTTTATTGCGCCCCAAAATTAGGTGATTTTGGCTCAAGTTGTTGACAGTGGCAGTCAGCCAATCTTCCCCGAGTTAACGTAGAAGTCTGAAAGCAGCAACAGAAACTCTTCCTTGCGTCGACGGGAGACCTCAATTTCGGAGTTGTCGCTCATCCATACCTGCCCGCCATCACCTTTCACATACCGCCGAATATGTTCGAGATTTACAATATTCGACTGGTGAACCCGGAAAAAATAGTAGTTGTCCAGAATTTCTTCGTACTCTTTCAGCAAGCGCGACACCACAATGGGCTTGCTGTTCACCAGATGAAACTTGGTGTAGGACCCCAGCGATTCGCACTGGATCACGTCGGTCATCGACACAAAATGGATGCCCTCGGCGGTGGGCAGGGCAATGCGCTGGTTGGCATTTTTGGTGCGCTGCTGCAAGCCCGCCTGGCGTGGTTGCTCAATTTGTTCCTGCAAAATGCTCAGTTGCTGCGGACTGACATTGATCATCTGAGACTTGTATTTGGCAACGGCGGCCTGCAATTCGTCGGGGTCGATGGGCTTGAGCAGGTAATCTATCGCACTAAACCGGAACGCACGAATGGCGTATTCCTGGTAGGCAGTGGTGAAAATGACCCCAAAATTGGCCTTCTCGAAACTAGCCAGCAAATCGAAACCCGTTTTGCCGGGCATCTGAATATCCAGAAACACGAGGTTGGGTCGCTGTGTTTTAATGAGTTCAATGCCTGTATCGACGTTTTTGGCTTCGCCACAAATCTGAACGTCGGTGCAGAGAAGTTGGAGCAGGCTGATGAGGGCCTGCCGGGCATTGGTTTCGTCGTCGATGACAACAGCGCGTAGTGGTTCCATATTATTTATCTTTTCCAATAGGAATAATCATCGTGACTCTTGTGCCAACTGGCTGACAGTTAATATTTTGTAAATCGGTTACGGTTAACGTGGCATCACTGTCTTTGTGATGAAGCGATTCAAAAATACCCTTGGTCATCTCCTGCCCCCGCGACACATGGCCTTCGGTTCGGGGCGCAAACTGGCGACCTACTCCATTGTCTTCAATCGTACAAACAATGTGCTTATTCTCTGTTCGGGCCGTAATCGTCAGCTTTTTGTCGCCCTCTTTGGGCATCAGCCCGTGCCAGATCGCGTTTTCCACATAGGGTTGCAACAGCATGGGCGGCAGCAGCGCGTCGAGCAGGGTTTCGTCGTTGTCATCAATAATAAATTCGTATGTAAACTCGTGGTTGAAGCGGAACGATTCGATTTCCACATACATCCGCAGGGTGTCGATAATCTGCTCAAAACGAAGGTACTGATGGTTTGAGTTTTCCATGATCCGGCGCACCAATTTAGAAAACTTCGAGAGGTATTTAGCCCCTTCCAACCCCTGATTCGTAAGCAGGTAGTTCTGCACCGAGTTGAGCGAGTTAAACAAAAAGTGCGGGTTCATCTGCGACTGCAACGCCTTGAGCTTTAGTTCTGTAATTTGAAGATCAAGCCTATTTCGTTCGTCAAGCGTGCTAACCCGCCAGCGCATCATGCCCACCACAATGCCGCTCAGAAGCAGACCCATCAATGTTCGAAACCACCAGGTAGCCGTGAAATGGGGCTTCACCGTGAAGTTGAAAAGCATCGGATTTTCGGTCCAGACCCCGCTGGCATTACCGCTTTTGAGAGCCAGGTTGTAGGTCTCGGCGGGCAGGTTAGTAAACGAGAGATTGTTTCGGTTGCCCAAATCGACCCAGGCGGTGTCTAGACCAAGCAGCCGGTATTTGTACTGATTTTTAGAAACAGGTTCGTAGTTCAGGGCCGAGAAGTTGAGGGTGATCGCATTTTCGTCGGGCTGCAGGATAATGGTTTTGCTCAGATCCTGTTGAAGCGGTTTTCCCTTCACCTCCACCGAACTCAGGGCAATGTGCGGCACAACTGTCTGCTTGTTTATCTGATCAACATTCAGAATATTGATCACGTTGGTGTGGCCCAACAGCAGTTCGTTGGTTGGCTGGTTGTAGTAGAACCCAACGGGTGCATTGCTGTGCAGCCCTTCGATAGTGGTCACGAACCGGATGGCGTGGTTTTGGGGGTTGGCAATGTTAATGCCTTCGTTGGTGCTAAACCACAGTTTTTTGTCGGCGGCTTCGGCAATGTTGGCGCAATAGGTGTCGATAAGAGCATCAGTTTTGAACTCGAACGTGGTCATTACCTGGCCAGTAGCCGATAATTTGGATACGCCCCCCCAACTCGCAATCAGAATGGAGCCGTCGGCGGTGCGCTGCATTCCGTTGATGCAGTCGCCCCCAATGAGCTTGCCTTTGTTACCCGGCAGTGTCTCAATATTGATGAAGCCGGGCGGGGCATCGTTGGCGGGTTTTTCATCGAAAAAATAGAGACCCCGCGAGCAGGTGGCTACCCAGATTCGCCCGTCGATACCCTCCTGAACGCCCTTCATATAGGTGAAATGTTGCCAGTCGCGGGCTTCTCTCTCCGACCATAGCTTGATTTCCTGCCCTGTTTTTGGGTCGATCACCCGCAGCCCATCGTTCAGATTCACAATCCAGAGCCGTCCTTTCCGGTCGAGTAGGCCATCGCGAAAATCGGTGTTTTTGAACAGGCGGGTGGCTGGTTCCCAAACCGAAAAAGCCCCGGTTTTCCCATTGCCTACGAAAACCCCCTTGTCGGTGAAGGCAAACAGGCGGCCCTGAATCCACCGAAGTTGTTGGGTGATAGCCTGCACCGGATAGGCCAATTGCCGAAACTGGTTGGTGGCGGGGTTCCAGTTCAACACCCCCGAATGCGATAAACCAAGCAGGTAGTTTCCATTTTGAGCAGGCAAAATACTAGTAACCTGAACCGGCAACCGAACCACGCCGGGCGGAATGGCTACCGTGCGGATACCCGCGTTCCGATAGCGGTATTTGTAGATGCCTTCGCGGGTACCAATCCAGAGAATGCCGTTGGCCCGGTCGTCGTGCATATCTTTCACCTGGATACCGGAATTATGAAATTCGGGCAGATGGTGCAGTTCGTTTTTGTCGGGGTAAAAAACGCTCAACCCATCGTCGGTGCCAACGAACAGCATTTTGCGGCCATTTTCGTCCTGCGACTCCTGCGCACAGGATACTTTGGCATACTCAAAACCTTTTTTCCAGATACGAAACGTCTGGCTATCAGGAGAAAACTGAATTAATCCGTATTCGTAACTGCCAATCCAGAGATTACCAGCGGCATCGGCAGAGGCTTTGCACAGGCGCACCGGCACCCGATTTTTTGGCAAAATGGCTTCCTTGCCCAACACACAAACGAGCTTGTCATGTTGTCGATCATACTGGTAAAGTCCAATTTCCGAAACGATCCAGAGTCGATGTTTGGCATCCTCGAAAAAGCTGGCATATTGATAGACATCGCCCCCCGAAACGGTCTGTGAAAACGTATAACGATGCAGTTTCCGGGTTGCCGGGTCAAAGCGTTTCACCGACGAATAGTCGCACACCCAAACCTGGTCGCGACTGTCGACCATGCTCTGTTCGTGGAGGTCGTTGGTGGGGTCGTTGTCATCATAGTTATTAGTGACAACAGTGGTCATTGTTAGGGTTTTGGTGTCAATTTTGCACAACCCTTTCGTGTCGTTGGAGGTATAAATATCGCCTTTGGAATCGGTTGAGATGCCGGAGCAATAGCCTAATTTAAGGCTGTCGAACCGCATGAATGCATACCCATCGTAGCGGCAAATGTTGCGGCCCGTACCGATCCACAGAAACCCCTGCCGGTCTTTATGCAAGCACCAGACATCGTTGGAGGGAAGGCCCTCGCGGGTGGTCAGGTGCTCGATTTTAAGGCTGGGCCGTTGCGCCTGTCCAGGCCAATACAGCGCAAAAACCAGAAAAACAGATAGAAGGTAGCGCATTCGGCAGGGTAAAGGACAACCTATATATAAGCGTTAGTCTGTGGCTCATAAAAACATAATCAGCAGCACTACCAAAGTAATGATTATCAGTACAATCCAATCAAATTTTCTGTCAAAAAAATCTAAAAGACTTTTTAGCAGATCTCGTTTCATAAATCCGTCTCCCCGGTCCATCGCTCTCATCGTTAAGTTGGCCTAATAAACCAGCTATAAAATTGCGCCAGAAAGCCGGGCTGATGCAGCTCAGTTCGTAACTGGCGGATTTCTGCCGAAAAGCGGTGGAACCTACCTGATATGTGGCGGTATGTATACTATAGGTGTGAGGTCAGCCTGATAAATTGCTTTTCGAATTGTCAGAACTAAATCGAAAGGGTACTAAAAAGCCCTGAATAACTATCTATCCAGGGCTTCTTGCTTATCTGATTGTTACAAAGCTATTCTTCGCCAGATTCGCCGGGATTTTTATAGGTTACAATGTCCACTCCAATACCGTTTGGATCAACGATGGCGAAATGTCGATCACCCCAGGGTTCTTCTCGGAGGTCAATGGCAACTGATACTCCCAGGGCTTTAATTCGATCATATTCAAGTTCAACAGCAGGTACTTCTATGGTCAGAAACATCCCCCGTCCATCGAAAGCAGGCTGAAATAATGGTTGTTGAGACGGATGGTCGGGCATTAGGAAGCTGATTTCAGCCTGATGATTGGGCGTATGGAGCAAAATATAGAATTCGCTTTCAAACGTTATGCCGAAATTTAGTACGTCCTGGTAAAACTGTTTCGTTTCGGCAAGCTTATCGGTGATAATACCCGCATTTAACTTCATAGAATTTGCATTGGCAGACGAGTTATTCAGTTGAGTTAACATGGATATCAGGGGCTAAATTTCTACTACAAAAATAGGGCATGGCGTTTATAGACCTAATACCGATAGATAAGACAAACTACAAAAAAAGCCTTCCCATTGCTGAGAAGGCTTCTGTTAGGTGATCGATATAGATACTGGAATCGAAGATGCTGGTAAATTATCGATAGGCCTGGTCTCGAATCATGCGAATGTTATTAAATACGGGCAACTCTACTACGCAATCAGTAGGAATTACCCCTCTCCGAATCCAGTTTGTGACCACATGCGAATCAATTCCATATTTTTTGGAGTAATTAACAATGGTCAACCAATCGCCTAGATCTAACTCATAGCCGTGTGCTTTGAGAATTCCCAGCGTCTCGTCTCTTCCCCTTTTGAATTCGTCAAGGGTCATTGTTTGGCTTTTTTCTGAGATCATGATTCGTTTGATTTTAATGCATTACACCTCATTTTTAAGACTTTTTAACCAGCTAATAATTTTTTGCTCTTTGCTTAACTCATCTAACCAACGATCAATATCCTCGGCATACATATCATGAATGTGTTGCTCTAACTGGGCTTTGGCGTAGTTCAATCGGCTTTCGTGGCAATCAGTTTTTTTAACTCCTCCTTGGTCATAGTATAGTGGGTAAACAATACAAAGATAAGAGTGTTCCGCTAAGGAACATTCAGGAGTCAAAAAAAGCCCCTCGAATGAGGGGCTTTTCAACTTGTTAGGTGATCGATACGGGAATCGAACCCGTGTTACTGCCGTGAAAGGGCAGTGTCCTAACCGCTAGACGAATCGACCGTCTGAAGTGCCAGACCTGACGTGTTTTTGATGGCTCAATAACTGCGTCAGCGAATCGTGATGCAAAAGTAGGGTAAAAATCGTTTCGTGCAACAAACCCCCGAAAAAAAGTCATGAAAAATTCCGTTCTGACCGTTTTGGGGCTACTTTTGAGCGATTGACTTAATTCCATCTACTTCATTATCTGCATGATTCGGTCTTTATTCGTCGTCGGGTTTATTTGTCTGAATTTTCTGGCAATGGCCCAGCCCGCCCCCACCAATGCCCTTACATCGCCCCAGGAATTCCTGGGATACCGCGTTGGCGAGCGGTTCACCCCCCACCACCGCGTGGTGGCCTATGCCGAACAAATTGCCCGACAGGCCCCCAACCGGGTGCGGCTGCTTCCCTACGGCACCACCTATGAAGGGCGCCCACTGATGGCTATTGCCATTGCTTCTGAAGCGAACATGACCCGCCTTGACGACATCAGAATGGACAACCTCAAGCGAATCGGGATGGCCGAAGGTACCGCAAACGCAGCAGGAACGGCACCGGCCATTGCCTGGATTAGCTATAATGTGCATGGTAATGAGGCTGTTAGCTCCGAAACATTCATGGATGTGTTGTATGGTTTGTTGGATACCAAAAATACAGTTTCCCAGAAAATCCTGAATAACGCGGTGGTGATTCTCGATCCCGGTCTCAACCCCGACGGGCACGACCGCTATGTGAACTGGTACAACCAGATGAAGGGCCAGGTGGCCAACCCAACGCCGTTTGCCCGCGAGCACAACGAACCCTGGCCGGGCGGCCGTTACACCCACTATTATTTTGACCCCAACCGCGACTGGGCCTGGCAAACGCAGGAAATTACGCAGCAGCGTATGGCCTTGTACCACAAATGGATGCCGCACCTGCACGCCGATTTCCACGAGATGGGTGTGGAAAGTCCCTATTATTTTGCCCCCTCGGCCAAGCCTTACCACGAAGATATTACGCCCTTTCAGCGCGAGTTTCAGAATACCATCGGCCAGTATTGCAGCCGCTATTTCGACCGGAATGGCTGGTTATATTACACCCGCGAACGCTTCGATTTATTTTATCCCAGCTACGGCGACACTTGGCCAACTTACAACGGGGCCATTGGCATGACCTACGAACAGGGTGGCAGTGGTCGGGCAGGTTTGGCCGTTGAAAAAGCGGACGGCGACACGCTCACCCTCCGGCAACGCATCGACCACCATGTTGCGGCCAGCATTGCCACGCTCGAAGCTGTTGCCGACCGCGCCCCGGCCGTTGTTAAAGCGTTCGGCGAGTACTTCGATAAAGCCCGGAACAGCCCGGTTGGTCCGTATAAAAGTTATGTCATTAAATCAAACGGCGACGCGGGACGCATGACCGCCCTGCGCCAACTGCTCGACCGAAACCAGATTCGCTATGGATTTGGGCGGTCGGAAGGCCGCACCCCCGTCGCTTCGGGGTCGGGGGCAGCGAGCAAGGAGCAAGGGCGGTCCGTCGTTACGGCAGTGAGTAAAGGAAAAAAAACACCCGCAACGGGTGGCCTAAGTGGTTTCAACTACTTTACCCAGAAAACCGAATCGAACATTGCCATTGCGACTGAAGATCTGGTAATCAGTGCCTATCAGCCCAAATCGACCTTGCTCAAGATTCTATTTGAGCCAAAATCGGCCCTCGAAGATTCGGTGACGTATGACATTACGGCCTGGTCGCTGCCCTACGCTTTTGGCCTACCCACGTATGGGATGGCCAGTCGCCTTGAAACAAGTGCAGTACCAGAAATCCGAACCGCGACGGCGGACCGTGCCGAAGCCGAACGCGGCCCGATCCAAAATCCCCCTTATGCCTACCTCGCCCGGTGGCAGTCGATGCCGTCGGTACAGTTGCTGGCGGGTTTGCTGAAACAGAAAATAAAAGTGCGGGCCGCCGAGAAACCATTTGAGATGGGCGGACAAGCCTATACCGCTGGTACACTGCTCATTACGCGGGCAGGCAACGAGCGTTTAGGCAGTCGGTTCGATCAGTTGGTGCAGGCCGAAGCCCAGAAACTGAACGTGACGCTCACGCCCGTGCAAACTGGTTTTGTAACGAAAGGCTCTGATTTTGGCTCCGATTTTGTGATGGCTGTGAAAGCTCCCCGCGTGGGTGTTGTGATTGGCGAAGGCATGTCGCCCACGGCTTCGGGCGAGGTATGGCACTATTTTGACCAGGAACTTCAATATCCTGCTACGCTGATCAACGGCAGTGATCTTGGCAATGTGGACTGGACTAAGTTAGATATCCTGGTGATGCCAACCGGTTTCAGCTATAGCCGCATTTTGACCGACCGCACTCTGACGGCCATTAAAACATGGATTCTGGGCGGGGGCAAACTCATTGCAATGGAACGGGCCGCCGACGCGCTATTGGGCAAAGATGGCTTCGACTTGAAAGAAAAAGAAGACGGGAAAAAGAGCGACGCGAAAAAAGATAGTAAAAAAAACGCCCTCGACTCGCTGAAGGTATTTGCCGATCGTGAACGTGAAGCTGTCTCCGACGAAACCCCCGGTAGTATTTACCGCATCAGCCTGGACACCACCCACCCGCTGGCATTCGGCCTTGGCACAGACTACTATGCCCTGGTGCAGGATGCGCATAACTTCGACGTACTGAAAGATGGCTGGAATGTCGGCTATCTGAAAGCCGACAATTACGTAGCCGGTTTCGCGGGTCGCAATGCCAAAGAGAAACTGAAAAATACCCTGTCGATGGGGGTTCAGTCGATGGGGCGCGGGTCCGTGATTTATTTAGCCGATAATCCGCTGTTCCGGGGATTCTGGTACAGTGGCAAACTGTTATTCGGCAACGCGGTGTTTATGGTAGGGAATTGATTACTCCCCTTTGTGCAACACTAAAACCGGCACTTCCGACCGCACGATCATGCGCTCGGTTTGGCTGGGATTGATGAGGTTGGCCAGGAAGCCACGTTCCAGAGTTGTCATAACGAGCAGGTCGGCGGGGTGTTCATGGAGATATTCGGTGAGCCCCGCCGACACGGTTCTGGCTTTCACCGTATCCACATTGAGCGGCAAATCGCCGAACTGACGCTGTAGTTGCCCCAAAAACTGATTGTCGTCGTAGAGGTTAGGCTGGTTGGCCGCATCAACTTTCACTAAGTGCAGGTCAGCTCTAAACGTTTGAGCCACGCGTAGTGCCTGCGCCATCATCGACCGTTCGTCGAATTCCAACTGGGTTGCATACACAATCTGTTTAACCTGAACAGGTTGATTAGCCTGTTCATCGTTGGCATTTGGCACCACCAAAACCGGGCAGGTAGCAGCGCGGGCCACGTCGGTAGCCGCACTGCCCACTAAGCGATCAAAAAACCCGGTCAGCTCGCTCCGGCCTGTCACAATGAGGTCGGCGTTGTGGTCGTTGGCAGCGTTAACAATCTCATCCTCAATGTTTCCGATTCGCCAGTCGGTGTCAACGGTAAAGCCCTCCGCCTGAAGTTGAGTCACATAGTTGGCTAAGTTCTCGCGACCAATCTGTTCCAGTTCAACAGAAGCAACTGCCCCAATGCCAAGGTCGCCCATGGTGGGCAGAGTAGAGTCGGGTGGAGAAGGCTGGTACACATGCAATACCACGATGGCGGCATGGTGTTTATGGGCAAAAAACTTGGCCCAGGCCAGAGCGTGGTGCGACGTGTTGGTGAAATCGGTAGGGAAAAGGATGGTTTTCATGACAGCGATGCCTTATGTGTGAACTGTTGGGTATGTGCGCTTATCCTCATAACTCATCGCTCACCACTATGTTTACAAACGTTGTTCTGGCTGATTTCGCCCGTTCTATTGGAGAGTCAGTTGGGTTACGTCGCCTTTCTGATTCATTTGGGCGGCTCTACAGTTTCGCCGAGTTCCTTTAGTTTGGCGTAGCCACCATCGTTCTTTGGGTTCAGTTCAACCGATTTCCTGTAGTCGCGGATGGCGGCTGCCTTATTGCCCAGGCTCATGTGCATTTCGCCCCGACTGTCATACACGTTGAACGACGCCGGAAAAGCCTCTACGTTCAGATCGAACACGATCAAAGCTTCTTTGTGCTTCCCTTGGCTCATGAGTTCATACCCTAAGCTGTTTACGTCTCTTTCGTTTACGGTATAGGCTTTGTCGGCACGCCAGGCTGCAAATTTTTGCTTGGTTTGGGCAGGCGAGTCGGTCAGAACTGATTGCCGGAGCAGGTCGGCTACAGGCTTTTTAGGGGCATCAATAGGCTGATTGTACAGGATGCGCAGGATGTTGCCACTTATGTCACCCAGTGGGGCACCTCCCGTGTTGTTCAGCAGCACAATCAAATGCCGGTCGGCGGGGAGTCGGCTGATCTGGGTGTTAAAGCCATTTATGCCTCCCCCGTGCGTAATCACAAGCAAACTGTCGGGCCGATCGCCCACCTTAACGTTCACTACGTTCCAACCGTAAGCGTATTTGTTCAGCATAGGCGTATACATGAGGGTTTTCGATTTCGCCGACAGCAATTTATCGGTGTAGAGAGCCTGATCCCACAGGTAGAGGTCTTCTACCGTCGAGTACATCGACCCGGCTGCGTAGGGGAGCGACATATCGAGGTAGGGAGCATTCACGTAGCCACTCCCCCGCTTTTCGTAGCCTGAAGCGCGTTTGGGCAGGATCGGCCCCGGTAGATCATACCCCGTGTCGCGCATGTTCAGGGGTGTCAGGATGTTTGTCTGCAACATATCGGCGTAGGACTTACCCGTCACTTTCTCGATAATTGTACCCAGCAGAAAATAGCCGGAGTTGTTGTAGGCGAAGCGCGTACCCGGCTCAAATTCCAGCGGCAAGGCCGAAAATTTCTTGACGAACTCGGTCGGCGTGTATGGGTCGCGGCTCATCTCCGCAAAGAAGCCCGGAAAGTTGGTATAGCTTGGAATGCCTGACGTGTGAGTGAGCAAATGGTGAATGGTCACGCGGTCGCCGGTGGCTTTGGGGTAATCAGGCAGGTAATCGGCGATTTTGCCATCGAGTTTCAGCTTGCTGGCTTCGACCAACTGCATGATGAGCATCGACGTAAACTGCTTGGTAATGGAGCCGAGCCTGAATTTCACGTCGGGCGTGTTGGGCAGGCCCCACTCGATGTTGGCCATGCCGTAGCCTTTTTTGAAAATTACCTGCCCCTTTTCGGCCACAAGCACCGTTCCGGTGAACTGCCGGTTAGCAACGTACTGGTTGATGAGAGCGTCGATCTGTTCGGCTTTTTTCTGCGCCAGCAGGGGTTGAAAGGCAGCGCAACTGATGATGAGTAATAGGATGATGCGTTGGAAAAAGGTAGCGAGGTTCATAGTAGTTGACCGATGTTGTGAAAAAAAATGGATGCTGCACCAAAGTACAGCATCCAGTATAACCCGCATCGGAAAATTGTATGATCGGGCGTAATGTCCCGTAACAGGCGTTTAGCTTATGCCACCGCAAACCCCGAATAAGGCCGCAATCATAATCAATGCGCTACTAACCAGTTTTCGCCGACACCGATGCCCGTTTCCATTTTCACGGCCATTGGAATGGCGTTTTTCATGATAAGATCGACACGCTCGCGCAGTACGTCGATCTCATCGCGGTGGGCATCGAAAACGAGTTCGTCGTGGACAGTCAGGATCATTTTGGACTTCATTTGCTCCCGGCGCATCATCTCGTTAATCTGAATCATGGCAATCTTGAGCATGTCGGCCGCGCTGCCCTGAATAGGGGCGTTGATGGCGTTGCGTTCGGCAAACATTCGGTCGGTCATGTTGCGCGAATTGATGTCGCGCAGATACCGCCGGCGACCCAGAATCGTTTCGGCGTAACCGAAGCCACGAGCCTTTTCGATGGTTTGATCCATGTAGGATTTCACCGCCGGGAACTCCGCAAAATATTCTTCAATGATTTGGGCGGCTTCTTTGCGCGGAATTTTCAGGCGTTGCGCCAAACCAAATGCCGAGATGCCGTAAATAATACCAAAGTTGATGGTTTTGGCTTTCCGGCGCATCTCGCCCGTCACTTCACTCAAACCAACGTGAAACACTTTGCTGGCGGTTTGGGTGTGAATGTCGATGCCGTTGTTGAACGCCGAAGTCATGGTTTCGTCGCCACTGAAAGCCGCCATAATCCGCAACTCGATCTGCGAATAATCGGCCGACATAATCAGAAACTCCTCGGAGCGGGGCACAAACGCTTTGCGAATTTCCTGCCCACGTGGGGTTCTGATCGGGATGTTTTGCAGGTTCGGGTTGGTGGAACTGAGCCGCCCGGTGGCCGCCACTGCCTGGTTAAAGGAGGTATGAATGCGGCCCGTATGCTTACTGATGAGCAGCGGCAAAACATCTACGTACGTGTTTTTTAATTTGAGTAACTCCCTGTAATCCAAAATTTTACGGGCGATTTCATGGTCCACTTCGAGTTTCGACAGGATTTCTTCGCCCGTTGCGTATTGACCGGTTCGGGTCTTTTTGGCGTTTTTATCCACCTTCAGTTTGTCGAATAAAATCTCACCCAACTGCTTGGGGGACCCAATATTGAACGATTGGCCTGCTATCTCATAAATCTCCTGTTGCACCAATTTCACGTCCACCTCAAGCGTTGCCGAGAGTTCGGCGAGGGCATCGGTATCCACTCGAATCCCTTCGAGTTCGAGGTCTGCAAGCACCTGCACGAGCGGCATTTCGACCTGATCGAAGAGTTTGTACAAGCTGTCTTTTTCGAGCAGGGGGGCAAAGGTTTGTTTCAGTTGGAGCGTCACGTCGGCATCTTCGCCCGCGTATTCCACCACCTTCTGCACATCCACTTCGCGCATGGTAATCTGGCCCTTACCTTTTTTGCCGATCAGTTGCTCGATCTCGACCGGGTGGTAATTCAAATACGTCATGGCCATGATATCCATGTTGTGCCGTTGCTCCGGCTCAATCAAATAGTGAGCAATCATGGTGTCGAACAGTCTTCCCTGCACGGCCACGCCATACTTTTTGAGCATCAGCAGGTCGTACTTGAGGTTCTGCCCGATTTTGGTGATGGCCGGGTTTTGCAGCACTGGCTTAAACTCATCGACCACAGCCTGAGCCTCGGTGCGGTCTTCGGGAATTGGTACATAAAACGCTTCGCCCGCCCGGTAGGCAAACGAAAGGCCTACCAAATCGGCCTCCACGGGGTCAATAGCCGTGGTCTCTGAATCAAAGCAAAGCGATTCCTGCTGACCCAGAAAATGAATCAGGCTGGCCCGCAGTTCGGGGGTATCGACCAGTCGGTAATCATGCTTCACCGAGTCAATGGTTTTCCGGCGTTCGGGTTGCACGGGGTCAATCTCAACGTCGGGATACACATCTAAAAAGGCAGGCCCATCTTGTAGAGACCGCACCGGCGGACCGGTACTATTTTGCCGGTCCGCCGGTGCGGTCTCTACGTCTGCTGGTTGTTGCTTCTCTACGACAGTCGCATCATCCCCAAATGAAAACGGCAAATCCTCCGCTCCCGATGGAGCATTTGGCTTTGGAGCGAAACTCGGTGCGAACAAATCCATTTGACCACCCGTCGGTGATGCGGCCGGTTCGCCGGAGCGATTCCGACCGCCTGATTCACTGACTTTGAAGGCCGGGGGTAGGGGTTGGTCAGCCACGGAATCAAGCCCTAAACGACCTTTCATTTGCCGGAATTCCAGTTCGTCCATCAGGCCCGATAAGCGGGGTTTATCATAGGCTGTCAGGCGGAGCGCATCCGCATCGAACGGCACCGGCACATCGAGGTGAATGGTGGCTAAGTGCTTGGACAGCAAGCCCTGTTGGGCATACTGGATAACATTTTCTTTGAGTTTTCCCTTGAGCTGGTCGGCATTGGCAATCAGGTTTTCGATGGAGCCAAACTCCTGAATGAGTTTCTGAGCCGTCTTCTCGCCAATACCCGGAATGCCCGGAATATTATCGACGGCATCGCCCACCAGCCCCAGCATGTCCGTCACCTGCTCAATGCGTTCGATGCCCCAGCGTTCACAAATTTCGGCAACGCCCAGTTTTTCGGCGGGCTTGCCCATAAACGCGGGCTTATAAATGTGGATACACTCCTCCACCAACTGCCCATAATCTTTGTCGGGGGTCATCATATAGACCTCGAACTCACCCGTGGCGCAGGCCTGTTTGGCAATGGTTCCGATGATATCGTCGGCCTCGAAACCCTCCATAATCAGGATGGGAATGTTCATGGCCTCCACAATTTGCTTGATGTAGGGCATGGCCACGCTGATGTCTTCGGGTTGCGACTGCCGGGTGGCCTTATACATCGGAAACTGTTCGTGCCGAAACGTTTTTTTGTGGTGGTCGAAAGCAACGCCAATGTGGGTTGGTTTCTCCTTTTGCAACACCTCCAGCATGGCGTTCATAAAGCCAAAAACGGCACTGGTGTTGACACCTTTTGACGAGATACGTGGATTTTTGTTGAACGCAAAGTGGGCGCGATAGATCAACGCCAGTGCGTCGAGCAGGAACAGTTTATTTTGTGGTTTTGTCATCGGGTAAAAGGAGCATTCGTAGGCCAGAATTTGGCCCGCCAAAGAACGGAATTATCCATAAAGATAACACGGGCTGGGGGAAAAGAGTTGGTCTGCTCACTGCCCATGGTTGGCTATTCCTGAAAAACTCGACCGTTTCGGTTTGCTGAATTGTCTAAGTGATCAATTCGTTAAACTTTAGACTAAATAGGTCATGAAACAAGTTCAATTCAACGAGTATGGTGCGCCTGGAGTTCTCCAGATCGTTACAGTGGCTATGCCCCAACCCCAGGCAGGTCAGGTGCTGATTCGCATAGAAGCGGCCGGCGTGAATTATTCGGATATTCTGCGCCGAAAAAACACCTATTTCATGCCAACTTCACTGCCCTATGTATTGGGGGCCGAAGCGGTGGGAGAGATTATAGCGGTGGGTGAAGGCGTTGATGCGCCACCATTTCAGGTTGGCAACCGGGTTTTAGCGATTTTGCCGCAGGGGGGTGGTTATTCTGAGTATGTGCTGGCGGCCGTTCAGTTTTGTGTCCCCCTGCCTCCCTCGCTCGATGCCGCCGAGGCTACGGCCATTTTCGTACAGGGATCAACAGCCTACCTAATGCTCCATGAGGTTGTAAAAGACCTTGCCAACAAGTCCATTCTTATTCATGCGGCTGCTGGTGGGGTGGGGTCTATTTTGGTACAGTTGGCTAAAATGGCGGGTGCAGCCACCGTTATCGGCACTGCCAGCTCTGATCAGAAATGTGATACGGCTCGTAGTTTTGGGGCTGACAAAGCTGTAAATTACACGCAGGCAGGTTGGCCAGAGCAGGTTGTAGCCGCTAATGGGGGTGAGAAAGTAGATTTGATTCTGGAGATGGTTGGAGGTTCTATTTATTCGCAGAGTTTTGCCTGCCTGGCTTCGGGAGGTACAATGGTGATTTATGGAGCGGCCAGCGGGCAAAAAGGTATTATGCACTCTGAGCATTTTGTGGATGAGAACCAGACCGTTACCGGTTTTAACCTGGCCTGGTTCATCCAGAACAAAATGGCCCGCTGGCAAGAAGCACTCGGAGCGGTGATTAGTCTGATGGCCGATCGGAAACTGAGGATTCACGTCCAGGAATCATTTCCATTACAGGCCGTTGCACAGGCACACACGAGGATTGAAAATCGGCAAACAACAGGCAAAGTCGTTCTGATCCCATGAATACGGAGGAGGACATATTGAAACAAGCGTTGACGGGAGATATAAATGCTTTTCAGCAACTCTTCGCCGGATTTCAACAACCCCTGAAGTCGTATCTCTACCGGCTTCTGGCCGACCGCAATGATGCCGACGACCTCACGCACGACACGTTCATCAAAGCCTACCACAACGTAGCTGGTTTCGAGGGAAATGCTTCGCTGAAAACATGGGTGTTTCAGATCGCTACCAATTTGGCCTATAACTACCTGAAGAAACGAAACCGATGGCCTCAGAACGTGATGCAACAGGGGAAACAGGTGGCCCTTGCAGATAGTGCTGTTTTCGTGACGATCATGAAAACCAGTCAGGCAGCTACCGATGTGGTTTACGATATGAAAGAACACATTGATACGTGTTTTACGTGTATCTCGAAAACGTTGCCAATCGAACATCAGATCGCGCTGCTCCTGAAAGAGGTCTATGATTTTTCAGTAACCGAGATTGCTCATATTCTGGATAAAACCGAGGGGGTTGTGAAACATTTGCTGTTGGCTGCCCGCAAAACGATGACCGGAATTTTTGACTCTCGGTGTGCTTTAGTAAACAAAAACGGCGTATGCAATCAATGTTCGGAACTGAACGGCTTATTCAACCCCCGGCAAAACCGGCAGGAAGCCCTGATGCGCCTGGATCTGGTGCGTGGTTCATCGAAATTTGATCGCGACGAGTTATTCGATTTGCGGGTTAAACTTGTGAGGGCAATTGACCCCCTGCGGTCAGAAGGGGCTGATTTACAGGAGATTTTGCTGAAATGTAATAGACTGGGAGTTGGCGAAATTCAACGTTTAACAGATGCTGCCGGTTAAAGCCGGGCAGAACTCTTTCACTGGCTTACTCCCGTTGGCAAAAGCACCCGGTCGATGAGGTGAATCACGCCGTTGGTGCTGGTGAGGTCGGTTTGGAGCAAATTACCCGCTACGGCGGGGTTGCCTTTTCCCGTGACGGTGGTTCCTTTGGCGTTGATGGCGATCATAAGTGACGTTCCCTGAACAGTGGTTAAGTCACCCGTGCGCAGGGTGGGGGAGAAGGCCCGACTGTTGATGATGTGATACCGCATGATCTCGGTCAGGCGGGCCACATCGGCACTCCGAACGGCATCTTCAGTCGTAAAACCAGCCGCCCGAAATGCCGCATTAGAAGGGGCGAACACCGTGATTCCACGCTCGGTGGGCGACAATAAAACGGACGAAACAGGGTTGCCCACCCGCTCCACCGCCAGGCGAAAAAACGACAGATCGGCATTGGTCCGCAACAGTTCGACGGTGGTTTGCGAGGGAATGGGCAATAGCTTATCCAGCACATACATCACCGAATTGTTGGCACCAATATCGGGTTGCACAACCCGACCTGCGTTGGCATATAGTTGACCATCAGCCGCTTTAAATAGTGAGACAGTGGCCGTTACCAGGGCCGTTGGTACACTGGTGGATGTTCCGGCGGGTAAGGAAGAAGCCGACAGGCGGGTGTTCAAGACATGATACTGAAGCAGTTGTTTCAGGTCGGCAACGGGCAATGTATCCAAAGCTGTTTTGTTCGTGTAACCAGCGGCTTTAAAAGCCTCATCGGTTGGGGCAAATAGCGTTAATGACCCCGATTTAAAGCTTTCGGACAGGCCAGCCCGAGTCATTGCCGTGTTCAATAAACTCAGGTGACTAGTTTTGGAAACAATGTCGAAGAGCGAACCCGTAACGGTTACCGATGGTGTAGCGGTTAGGCTTGTGCTGGGTTGTCCCGGCTCAATTGTTGGATCATCGGCTGAGTTTTTGCTGCCACAACTGGTTAATGAGGGCAACAAACCTATTGCCAATGAGGCAACGGTAAACCAATGAACAGGTAGCGTAAGTTGTGTTCTCATAGGGCAGTTGGCATCGCCTTTAGGTTAACCAATGTATGCATTTTATTCTATATGACCAATAGGTTAACGATTGAACGGTAAAGCTGTTAGTTTACGGGCCAATTATTGAACCAATGGCAGTACTTTTGGTATACAGTAACTCCAGTTTCTCACTCGCCTATGACTCCAATCGACGATTTTCTGCACCATATTCGGTACGAAAAACGGTTAAGCCACCATACCATTACGGCGTATAGTGCCGATTTAGTACAGTTTGCTGCGTTTTTGATCGAAGAATTCAATCAGGAAAGCCCCGACAAAGCGGAGTTCAGGCAGGTACGCGGCTGGATTGTGAAACTGGTGGAAGCGGACATGGATCGCTCCTCGGTGAACCGAAAGATTGCCACGCTGCGGAGTTTTTTTGGGTATCTAATGCGCCGAAAAGTGATTCAGACCGACCCAATGCTCAAAATTCAGGCCCTGAAAATGAGTAAAAAACTGCCGGTTTTTGTAGAAGAAAAACCGATGGAAACCCTGCTGGATGAGGTCGAATTCGCCACCGATTTTGCCGGACTACGCGACAAATTAGTATTGGAATTGCTCTATGGAACCGGTATCCGACTGAGTGAATTGATCGGCTTGAAAACCGCCGACGTGAACCGCTACGAGCGTACCATTACGGTGTTGGGCAAGCGCAACAAACACCGGATCATTCCGATGCCACCCTCACTGACCGAACTGATTGAAGCCTATGTAAACCTAAAAGAATCAGCCTTTTCGGGGCAGGCCGATGCCATACATCTAATTGTGAGCGACCAGGGAATTCAGGCGTATCCCATGCTGATTCAACGCATTGTGAAACGCTATCTGGATCTTGTTACGACCCTCGAAAAAAGGAGTCCGCACGTCTTGCGTCACTCGTTTGCCACCCACCTCCTGAACCGGGGTGCCGACCTAAACGCCATTAAAGATCTGCTCGGCCACAGCAGTTTAGCCGCCACCCAAATCTACACCCACACCAGTTTGGAGCAGCTCCGAAAAACCTATGAGCAGGCGCACCCGAAAGGGAAGTGAAGGGTGAAGAAAGAGTTTTACTCCTTGGGTCACCCTTCACCCCTCGCTTTTCGCAATTCATTACTTAAAAGAATCTCCCCACAAAAATGAGTAGGGCTGCTCCGGCAACAGCAATCAGTAATTTCACAATCAGGTTATCGTTGCTGCGGTCGTTACCCAATTTGTCGGCGATAAAATTGCCGACGAAGCCGCCGACAATTCCCAGGATAATATTAATGAGCATGGAGTGGCTGCTCCCCATGAATCGGCTGGCCAGAAAACCGGCAATGCCGCCAATGATAATTGAATACAGTAAGCCCATAATGCGATAAGGTTTAGAAATTAACAGTCTGCTTCTGTAGCTGCCTGCTAAAGAAGTCGTCCCAATGTACGGTTAAATACAAAAAAATCGTCAGATTATTAAAAAAACCTCTTTAGTACCGCCAACTCGTCAAATCCGCGCCTTTGGGGGCCGATTCTTCGATGCGTTTCATGATTTTGGGAACATACATCGAGTTATAGCGTAGTCGGCTGATGTAGTTTGGCTGCGTGGGATCGCCATTCCAGCAGTGTTCGGCGCGGTCGCCATAGGCCACTTCACCGGCGTAGTTCGGGTTGCGGGTTTGCTTCAGAAAATCATCCATCAAATACACCGCGTTGTTGAGGTAATAGTTGTCCATATCGCCACAATAAATGCGGACTTTACCCGCCAGTTTGGGGCCGAGGGTTTTCCAGTCTCGCTTCATAATGTGGAGTAGATCGTAGTTCTCGCGCCAGTAGTTGGCCACCTCTTTGTCGATCACGCCCGTGCGTTTATCCCAGATCGGTTTGGGGTATCCGTCGGCACCTTGCGGGGAATAAACCGCCTGCCAAATGTCCCATTGGTCACCGGAGCGCGAGTTGGTGCCGAGGGCCAATTCGCGGTAGTTGCAGTCCTGAAGGGTGCATTTCACGTGGCCGAGGTAGTCGCGTTTGCCGGGTCGGGGCGTTTTTTTGTACGGACTCTCCAGATAATAGGCGTTTTGATCTTTATAAATATCCACCACCGTATAGGCCGAAAATGAAATGGGGTCGGGGCAGGCGGCAAAACAACCGTTGAATTCGTCGGGGTATTTCACCTGGACGGCCAAAGCCTCCCAGCCTCCCGTACTGCCGCCGTAGGTGAACCGCGCCCAGCCCTGCCCAATACCCCGAAACTGCCGTTCGATTTCCGGGATCAATTCATACATAATGGCATCGCCCCACGGCCCCATGCTGGCCGAGTTCACCGCATACGAATCGTCGTAATAGGGGGTTGAATGCTGAATCTCAACAATCAGCATCCGGGGGAAATCTTTGCTCGTCCATTGCTTGTAGAAATCATAAGCCTCCTGTGCCACGCGCTTTTTATAGCCATAGATATTAAAGCGGGCAATGTAGTCCGTTGTATCCATGTTGGCGGGTGGGGGCGTTTCGCTGAAACCGTCGAAATCAGCCGGATAGTGGCCGTGGAATACGCAGAGTGGGTATTTAGCCTCCGGGTGTTCGGCAAAACCGTGCGGGAGCAATACATGCGCACCCAGATACATGGGGCGACCCCAAAACTCGGTCAGGCGTTTGCTCAGGACTTTAATGTGCTTAATGTACTTCGTGTCTTTCGGCTCGGCAATAGGCGGAATCACCTGATCCATCACCACCGAAACTGCCTGTTTGGCGCGGGGATTGTAATGAATTTTAACGGGTTTGCTGAAGAGGTTTCCCGGTGCTTCGTTCCAGTGTTGACCCTCGCCCCGATCCATCGGGAGTTTAACGGTTTGGCCCGTTTTGAGTTTGAAGGTTTCATAGCGATGCAGAACAGCCTGCACATAATAATCACCTTCGGGAACGTCGGCAAGGCTTTGGCGGGGATAGCCAAACACACCCGCACCAATTGTGGCAGGCTGGCCGGGTTTCAGGCCGTTCACATCCAGGCCAAATACCAGTTGGCTGTTGGCATCGTCGTTGATCTGGAAACGGGGTTCAGCTTTGTCGTTATTTGATAACAGCAACAATACCCGTCCGTCAATAGTAGCCGAGGTCGCTGAAGCGGGAAACGAAACCGAGAAGGTCGATTGAGCCTGAACGCCCAAAGTCGGGAGTAAAATCAGGAAGAAACAATGGAAAAATTGACGCATAGATTTGTAGGGCTGAATGAAGCCCCAACATACGAAAAAAAGGCGAGGGGTGA